>PHCB01000031.1 GCA_002842095.1 candidate division BRC1 bacterium HGW-BRC1-1 | reverse complement strand
GCAAACATACCCCGCCATAACCCCCAAAGAAAAGCGAAAAGAGCCACCCAACCCTTTCGTCACCCAACTCGCCCCACCCTCAACGCACCAGTTGACAATGCCTGTGCGGGTTCCATCTTATAGATGCCCAGAGAAGGAGTACCATTGCCCCATGCGTGACACGATGCTTTTGTGCGCGGCCCTCGCCGCCTCGATCCTGTTGACCGGTTGTTCCACCTTGTGTGCCGATTGCGGTGCGAAACCCTCGGTGCGCCGCACCGACCACGCCTGCCTGCCCTCGGGCGGCGCGCCCACCATGGGCACCATCCCGGTGATGGCGGGCCCACTCCCCGGCGACCGCGACTACGTGGAGATCGCCAACATCGACAGTTACTCCATCCCCGGCAAGCCCACGCCCGAGCAGACCGAGGCCCAGAAGACCGACCTCGCAGCCAAGGGCCGCGCCGCCGGAGCCGATGCCGTCATTCAGGTCCAGCGCCTCAACTCGATAAAAAACGGCTGGATCAACAACCCGCGCACACCGTTTCGCTCGGTGATGCAGGGCGAAACCAAGCTCTACTTTCAACGCGGTGTCGCCATCAAGTTCGTGCCCGGCGGGCGCGCCGTCGCGCGCTGATCGCCCCCTCCACCATCCGCCAATATGACACCCGAAAAACGTATCATCATTCTGGCCGAAGGCAAGTTCACGGCCCTCACCGCTAAAACCGCCACCGGAGTTTTGCGCTATTCGCCCCACGATGTGGTGGCCGTAGTCGACAGCATGAACGCCGGACGCACCGTGCAGGATGTCCTCGGCTGGGGCGGATCCATCCCCGTGGTTGCCCACGTGGGCGACACGCTTCACCTCAACCCCGAGGTGATGGTGGTGGGCATCGCCCCCACCGGCGGACGCCTCCCGCAGGAGTTTCGCCGCGCCGTCCTCGACGCCCTCGAAAACCGCCTCGAAGTCTGGAGCGGACTGCACCACTTCCTCGGCGACGATGAAGAATTCGCCCACATGGCCCTCCAGCACGGCAGCCTCATTTGGGACGTGCGCCGCGCTCAGACCGATCTTCAAGTTGCCCGCGCCGACACCCTCCACACCCGTGCCCACGTCTGCCTGATGGTGGGCAGCGACTGCAACGTCGGCAAAATGACCACCGCCTTCGAGCTGCAAAAAGAAGCGCGCCGCCGCGGTCTGCAAGCGGGGTTTGTGGCCACCGGCCAGACCGGCATCCTCATCCTCGGCGAAGGCACCCCGCTCGACGCCATCCCCGGCGACTTCATGCCCGGCGAAGTGGAGCGCCTCGTGCTGCAACGCGACGAAGCAGGCGACGACGTGATCTTCGTGGAAGGCCAGGGCGCGCTGTTGCACCCCGGGTTTGGTCCTGTCACGCTGAGCCTTATGCTGGGCGCCATGCCCGACAGTTTCATCCTCACCCACCTGCCCAGCCGCGAAACCTACCGCCCCGGCTACGACGTGCGCATCCCGTCGCTACGGCGCATCATCGACCTGTACGAAAACACCATGGCCGACTACAAAGCCCCCCGCGTGGTGGGTCTGGCGCTGAACACCTTCGACCTCGACGACGCAACCGCGGTCCCGACCGTCGCACGACTGGCGCAGGAAACCGGTCTGCCCACGGTAGACGTGGTGCGCGACGGCGCCGCCCCCCTGATGGATGCCCTCGCCCCCCTCATCGAGGCAAAACTAAGTTCACGACCAGCCCGCCCCCCGCGGGCCGATGCAGTTCTCGCAGCACAAAACGAAAGGGAGACACACCATGAGACAATGCAAGAGTAAGACCTGTGGCGTAGTGCTGACGGATGCCGACACGATCTGCCCGGTGTGCGGCGGCGAAACCATGGAAGCCGGCACCATGACTAAAAAGCGCGCCTACGAAGACGCCCCCGAGCTGCCCATCGTGCGTGTAAAACGCGGCAGCCGCATCATGGCCCTCATCACCCTCATCATCGGCGCTGCTATCATCTACTACGCCTATGAACACTTCACCAAACCCATAGCCCCCAACCCACTGACGTCCGGGCCCGCCAAAGAGTCTAAATTCTAAGGAAGCTTTGAGCCTCTCTTAGCCTCGAAGCATTAAACTAATCTGTTGAGGCTGCTGATTTTTCCGTGTGTAGCCGCAAAAAAGCAGCCCGCGCCCACTTCCCCTTACCTTCCCGCATGGGGCATGTCTTTATGTGCCGCGCGACAGTTTACGCAGCGCTATAACAGGCACACTTGTCGGCGATTCTGCTTGACGTTCTTCGGGCTGATCTGCTGAAGTCTGACCAAGAAAGAGGGCCCTCAATCATGGGAAGGTTGGCCAATAACACCCGATGGACAGTGACCAGGGTGCTGCTGACCTTGATGACACTTGCGTCCACCGTGATGAATGCGAGCGCGGCAGACTGGCCGCCCACCGACCACGGGGGTTCGGATGTGGTATCTGCGGACGGCGACATCATCTGGGGTGTGCACACAGGGATAGGCACCTTTCGGGTCACTTCGGGGAGCGCTCTCAGCGTACGTCCCTATGACGGGCAGGACACCGCAACAGGGATGTTGGAAGTGCACGCGCTGCTCATCGAGATAGACGGCGCACTCGATGCCACCGGCGCCGGCTTCACCGGAGGCGGCGGTGGCGGTGGCGGTGGCGGGTGCATACAGCCGTGTTTCGGTATAATCGTCTTGGGGGGCTTCACCGGTGGTGGGCCAGGACTCGCACAGTATGCCTGCGCCGCGGACACCGCCTCCTCAGGAGGCTCGGCGTATGTCTACAACGCAGGTATTTCCACATGGGGCTGCAGCTCTGGATCAGGAGGCTCCGGGGGCGGGGGCGACGGCCCCTTTGGCGGCATTCCTGGGGCTACCGACACAGTGCATCGTGGCGGCTACGCGGCGCCAGAGACAAACGGCGACACCTCCATGGACCGCTCGACCCTAATGGGAAGCGGCTGCGGTGGGGTGGCGGGGACTGGGGCTTTCTGCTCAGCTACCGGCGTTGGGGGCCCAGGAGGGAGCGGCGGCGGGTGCGGCGGTGGGACGATCCGCCTGTTTCCTTCACAGGGCTTCCGTATGTCGGCTTGGTGCGCAATCCTCGCGAACGGTTCGCTCGGAGAGATGGGAAAACCGAATGGCATGAGCGGCGGTCTGGGCGGCGATAGCCTTCGCGCCAACTTCGATAGCCCGTGGCTCTACGCGCCTGGCACAGGTGGCGCGGGAGGAGGCGTGTTGCTCGACCTTGCCAGCGTGAACGATCTGGTAGTCGAGACGGGAGCGACCATCTTCTCACTCGGCGGTGGCGATGAGCCGGCCAACGGTGGCACGGTCAAAATCTTCAGACCGATTACAGGCTCCCAAGCCGAGAATCCCTCGGTTCTCGCGGGACGATCATTGAGCGTGAGTCCCGCGCAGGTGCAAGATTGGGAAATTTACTAGTAAACTCGTGATCACGCGGCCTTGCAAACACGATCCTTCGCTAAACGGTTCCATGTCATCGAGGTTTAGGGGCTACGTTTGTCGTCGCAGGGTCATCAACATGCGATAACTCGACATACAGCGCGGGCGCGGTTGTCGACAGATCATTGGAAGCTACATCGTTGCCATTCGCCGTGATCTCCAGCGGCCAATAGTACATTGGCGGGCGTCCAAAATCCATGACCACCGGTTCCGCCATTTCCGGGCGAAGCGTGATTGACGCTGACGTTGGCAGATCAAATGTCGACACATGGGGGCCACTCGCGATCGTTCCACTGACCGGCTCCCCCGCGTTCCACAGGCGGAGGCGAATGGGCTCGCCCGGCTTATGGAGCCTCAACACACCCAGCCTGCATGTCTCGCCCCGGGCAATTGAGATTACGGGTTTCGCCTTGCGGTCCGGCGCGTGTTCCGAAAAGCGGAAGATAAATGTATCCGTGCCGACGGGAATCTTGGCACCGTATTTGTCGCAATTAAGGAGCAGTAACTCGGGTTCAACGGGAAGGAACCTGTATTTGTTCCATTGGAAAATGCTAAAGTTATCCCGCACGGCAGGCGTGGGTATGGTAAGCTGGCGGCCCGGAAAATACGGGAAGAACAAGACACTCACGAAGCAAATTGCCATGGCCGTGCGCCAGCGGGGACGGGCCCAACCGAAGGCATAGATAAAAGCCGGCGCCATCTGGGCGGCATAACGACTGCCGGCCGCGGTCCCACCGCCCTGCCAGGTGTGCGGCGCGAAACGAAAAAGAATCATGACGTAGAGCAGGGCGGGAGCAAGCACCCACAAGGCTCGGCGTCCGCCCCGAAACGCCAGGCCGACAAGCGCCGCAATCAGTAGCAACAGAAACGGGGTCATGTGGGGGAACATGCCCGCCCGCCTTCCGGCAAAAAAACCCAGAAAGAACCGTGGAAGGTAACTGAAGAAACCCGCGGGTTTCTCAACGAGACGTGCCCACATCTCACTCGACGAGAAGAAAATTCCGGTGCCCGTTGGCTTCAATGACTGGCCGGCCTTTAACGTGAACGGATCAGCGCCGCCAACATAAAGCCGCTCTCCCGCGTAGGCAGAAAAATGACCATCCTCGATCAGATGAATCCCCGTCATGGCGATGAAGACAATCGCCGTAACCGACGCCGCCACAAGAACCATGCGGCGCGCACCCCGGACCCACCAGAGCAGCAGCATGGAAACCACAAAGGGAAGCAGCAGCGGCCTCGAATAACCCAGCAAGCCCCCGCAGCCGCCCAGCAGCACGGCGCGCCAAAAATGGATATGGGCCACCGAAACAAACTGGTTCGGTTCAAGGGCATCGTGTGGTGGCGCAGGAATCTCATCCTGTTCCCTGACGGGGGACAAGCCAAGATGGAGGACGGACGCCAGCAGGAAGAACAGAAACACATCGAGATGGATGACAAAAACATAGAAGATGGGTGCGGAAAGAACCCACGTGACGACGGACAGCAGAGCGGCGGAAACCGGGTCGAGGCTTCTCCTCAACCATTGAAACGTCATCAGCAAAGTGGCCACCCACATCAATGCATTCAGGATGAGCGGGCCCCGGTTCGGATCGAACAGGCTCAGGGGAGCGGCGAACATGGCATAAGCTGCGGGCTTGGCGTAAAAGTAAGATTCGCCCGATCGGCGCAAAAACATTCCGTTTGGCTGGTTGCCCCAACCCATCTTCAAAAAGCGGGCGCGGTCATCCGGCGTATAACGCAGATCGCCGTCCCGGGCGATGCTGTCTGCCTGAAGCAGATAGGTCATCTGGTCCATGAAGACGCCGTGCCGCTGGGGTTGGGAGAGGATTGCGGACACCAGCACAACCGCCGATACGGACACCAGAATCAGTCGTGCAACCCATTTGGCGGCAATGGGCCACGGATGCAACAAGGCCACGCTCCAAGCGTCACGAAACCACGCGAATGCTCTACTTCCCTGTGGCACGGGCTTTTATGAGATTTCCCTGTTCATCTGAGAGTTACAGCCGAGCGCAAAGGTGATGGTGTCAACCCAAAATGAGATGTTGAAACTCTCGTCCCTGCGAACACCAGAGCGCCCCACCAATGCACCCCATTCAAACACTATCTCTTTACAAAGCTCTTCTTTATTTTTCTTTGTGTCTTAGTGTCTTTGTGTCAAAGCCTTTGCTTTTAGACCTTGTCTCTGATAGCCCTTAGTATAATCTCGCCATGTTCGCGCGCGTTCTCGATAAACACCTGACCGCCCACGTTGCCCGACGTCACCACGCCCGCGACGTACAACCCCGGCACGTTGGTCTCCAGCGTCTCCGGGTTGAAGTGGGGGCGTTTGTTCGCCTCGTCCACGTCCACGCCCATGCGTTTCAGCAGACTCACATCGGGCTGATACCCCGTCATGGCCAGCACAAAATCCGTCGGCACCCGCTCGGTCTTTCCGTCCACCTCCAGCACCACGGCATGGGGTTCGATGGCCTGCAACTCCGCGCCGAAAAACGCGCGAATCTCGCCCTTCTCGATGCGGTTTTTCATGTCGGGGTCCTGCCAATATTTCAGCCCACAGAACTCCTGCGCCCGGCACACCACCGTCACCTCGGCCCCGGCGCGCCACAGCAGCAGCGCCGTTTCCACCGCGCTCGTGCCGCCGCCCACCACCGTCACCTGGTGCCCCGCATACGGATGCACCTCGGTGAAGTAATGCGTCACGTGGGGCAGGTCCTCGCCGGGCACGTTCAGCGGGCGCACGAAATCAAACGCCCCCGTGGCCAGCACCACATAGCGCGCGCGCTGGGTGAACGGCTCGCCGTGCAGATTGTGACCCGTCACCACAAACGACGCCTCGCCGCCGCCCGCGCCTTCTTCGCGGCGCACGTCCGTCACCTCGTGATACGTCCGCACATCCAGCGCGCGGTCCGTCACCAGCCGTCGCAGATACGCCAGATACTCCTGACGCGTCGGCTTCTCGCCCGTGATCACCAGCGGAAACCCCGCCAGTTCCACGTTGGGCGCGGTCGAGAAAAAGGTCAGATAATACGGCCAGCGCGCGATGGCATCGGCCAGCGCGCCCTTCTCAAAAATCACGGGCCGCAGCCCGCCCGCCTGCAACGTTGCTGCCGTGGCAATGCCCGCCGGCCCGCCGCCAATGATGATCACATCGATGAGAGTCATGCCCCTCACCTACACCGGACGGAACCCAAGCATTGCCCACGGCAGCG
The DNA here is from genome assembly GCA_002842095.1 of candidate division BRC1 bacterium HGW-BRC1-1. Taxonomy (GTDB): domain Bacteria; phylum Sumerlaeota; class Sumerlaeia; order Sumerlaeales; family Sumerlaeaceae; genus HGW-BRC1-1. Next base: position 3,240 of record PHCB01000031.1, on the reverse strand, counting down.
GCCGCGAAGCGATTACGCCGTTTTCACGCCGCCCAGTTCAGATGTGCACAGGGGACAGCGCGTGGCCTTGATCGGGATCGACGAGGCACAGAACGGGCAATCCTTCGTAGTCGGATCGGCCTCGACCGGCTTCTTCTTCATCTTGTTGAATGCCTTCACCACCATAAACACCACCCAGGCCACGATGAGGAAATTAATCACCACCGTGATCAACGACCCGTAGCCGATTACCGCGAGGCCCTTTTCCTTGGCCTCGGCCAGCGACGCGGCCTCGGTTGATGAGAGATTAATGAACTTCGAAGAGAAGTCGATATTTCCCATCAAGCCACCAATCAGAGGCATGAAGATATCCTCGACCAACGACTTCACCACCCCGCCAAACGCACCGCCGATGATGATGCCCACGGCCATGTCGAGCATGTTGCCCTTTATTGCAAATTCTTTGAATTCCTTCAGAATACTCATAGCTGCAAGACCTCGTTGAAGTGAGAATCCGAAAAGTATGGACGCAAAGGCGCGAAGAACGCAAAGGGAAAATACCTGGACGCAAAGAAAGACCAGACAACAAGAAGACAAGCTCAGACCAGTCAGACATGTCCGAAAGGTCAGACTTTGAATCAATCAAGAGCATCCAGCCCGAACTCATGTTTCCCTTTTATCTTTTGTTTTTTACTAAAAGGTTCTATCTTTTCTTTGTGTCTTCGTGTCTTTGTGTCATAGTTTTAGTCTTTCTTTGGCCTCTTTGCGTCTTTGCGTCATGATTTGCCTTTCTTTGTGACTTTGTGTCTTTGTGTCAGAGTATTTTTCCCCCGGGCGCGTAAACCATCCATCAGGATGACCCATGTTTGAGAACCTTCTCGATCCCCTTTCGCGCTATGCCCATGCGCCCGGCGACCCGCGCCTTGCCGTGCGCATCGACATCACCAACAAGTGCAACCTGCTCTGCAAGATGTGCCACTACCCGGCCACCGTCGGCCAGCCCAAGTTCGACATGGACTCCGACCTCATGCGCAAGATCGTCGCCCAGGTCCTCCCCCACGCCCAGTGGGCCACCCTCTCGTGCGAGTACGAGCCCCTCATGGCGCGCAACTTCGACGAAATCCTCGACATCATCCGCACCTCCCCCTGCCCCATGGGCCTCACCACCAACGGCACCCTCTTCACCCGCCGCCGCATCGACTCGCTGCTCGACAACCCCGCCATCGGTGCCATCTCCATCTCCATCGACGGCGGCACCCGCGAGACCTTCGAGCGCATCCGCGTAAACGGCCGCTGGGACAAACTGATGACCAACCTGGCCATGCTGGGCGACAGCCTGCGCCAGCGCCGCGCCGACGGCCAGCGCACCCCCGACATCCAGTTCAACACCGTCCTCATGAAAAGCACCGCCCTCGAACTGTTCCAGCTCATGGAAGTCGCCCAATCGTGCGCCGCCAACCGCGTGGCCGCCATCCGCTACGTGCCCATCAACCCCGAACTGAACGAAAACATCGACGACTGGGAGGCCCTCATGCCCTCCCTCATCCGCGCCAAACAGTACGCCCACGACCACAACATCGAACTGCTGCTGCCGCTGGAAGACCCCCGCCTGGACCCCGACCGCGACACCACCCGCGAGGCCGAGGCCAACGTCGCCCCCATCGGGCGCTTCTCGCCCTACTGCGAAGCCCCCTGGAGCGCCGTGCAAATCGCCCCCAACGGCGACATCCACCCCTGCCTCTACTACGGCGCCCCCTTCGGCAACCTCATGACCGACGACTTCGACACCATCTGGAACAACGAGAAGTATAAGGCCCTGCGCCGCTCCCTCAAGCGCCTCAAACTCCACCCCCAATGCGCCGCCTGCAACCCCCACGGCTACGACAACATCGAACGCAAAGCCCGCATCAACACCAAAATAAGCTGACCCCCGCACAGCAGCGCAAACAGCCCCGTCCGCCGGATCCCCGTCCATTTAGTCCATTCCGTCCATAAAGTCCATCGCGTCCATCCCACCCCCCCACAAAAAAGCCCGGTGGGCCTTTTCTGCTTGCGGTAGGCGCTTAGAAAGCATCGAGATCAATGACGTTTGGATTATCACAAACCCATAATAAGGGAAGGATTGAAACATGATTAGAAAAATTCTGAGTACCTGTTTCGTGCTTGCTCTCACCGCCACGACGTGGGCCGCACCCGTAATCGCTGACGATTTCAGCTTCACAGGACTGCTCACGGCCAACGGTTGGGCGGCCCATTCTGGCGCCGGCACACAGGCCGTTGATACCGTAGCCGGCCTGACCTACACGGGTCACCCGTACTCGGGCGTTGGCAACGCCGCCAACCTCGACAACACCGGCGAAGACGTGAACAAGGCCTTTACGGCTGTCTCCAGCGGCCCGGTGTATGTCGGCTTTCTGTTGAATGCTCAGGCTGCCACGGAGGGGTACTTCCTGATGCTGAGCAAAAACCCAATTGACACCACTTTCCGCGGAAAAGTTTTCATCACCACAGACGGAACCGGTGACTACGAACTCGGTTTGACCATGGGGTCGAACACGATTTCCAACAAGACCAGTCTGAATCTCGCATTCAACACCACGTACTTTGTTGTCCTGCGCTACGATATCGTGGCTGGCACGGCTAACGACAGCGTGAGCCTTCACGTGCTTTCGAGCGGATTCCCGGGCACAGAACCGGCCAGCCCCGCAATCGGGCCGATCAGTGACGCTGCACAATCCGACATCGACCCCGGCAGCGTCGCGCTAAGGCAGTATAATGCCGCCCAGCGCATCATCGTCGACAGCGTTCGTGTCTCCACCACGTGGGCTGAAACCGTACCCGTCAACGTGAGCGCGTTCAGCATCGACTAACCCAGTACTTGGACCACCCCGTGGTCAATAGGTTCTAAGCCGTTCGCAATCCACGCGTTCGGCAAAGCAACCAAACAAGAAGAACCCAGCCCGGCGACATCTCCCCCCAGTGGGTAGATATCGCCGGGCATTTTTATAGCAAGGCAAGTGCACCCAGAAGCAAAGACGCCTACAGCATGCCCATCCAGTGTTTAATATCGGACCAATCCCCCCCCTGGGAACGCCAATCTCCTGATTGGCGCTTTTAACCCGGCGGGAATACGGGCGGGTGAAACGAAGGAAAAAAACGAAGAAGTAAAAGAAAACCTAAAAACCAAAGCAGGCCCCCTCCCGCCCGAAAACCGCTTCACCTGCGTTAAACCGCCTTGTGCCTGCCAATCAGGAGATTGGC
>PHCB01000013.1 GCA_002842095.1 candidate division BRC1 bacterium HGW-BRC1-1 | reverse complement strand
CCTACAACAAGAGCGCCGCTCCCTTTGAATGGACAAAGAAAGAGGTCGGACCTAAAATGCTTAAGGATACTTACGGCTGAAAGCGCAAGGGAGTACTAGAGCGGTTTTGACGTAAGTGTTAACAGCTCCAGCAATTTCGAAATAGTTGGAGCATTGGGTTCGGGGCGACTGTGCGTGCAGGGCAAACTGGGGGCCGCGTGGAGGCCTGAGGCAGACCTTTGTGCGGATAATGGCTTGCCAATTGCGCGCCAGTTGCACTGCTTGCACACCGGTTGCACACCGGTTGCACGCCGGTTGCACGCCGGTCGCACCAGGGTTGCAATCCGCCAGCAAGTGGGCAAGTGGGAGGAGGTCGCATCGGGTGCCTGGGCGAGGCCGTGATGGCCACCACCGTCAGGGCTGGGGGGGCACAATTCGACACCCCAGCGCACCACGAGTCTGTAATCATTTGAATCGAAAACGCACTTACCGACTACCGCCCGGCGACGATGCAATAAACGGTGGTTACTTCTTCAACGCGGCGACCGTTTTTTCCAGTGCGGTGATTGCCCAATCGACCTGCTCGCGGGCGATGCACAGCGCGGGGCAGAAACGAATGGCGTGAGCGCCGCAACCGAGAATGAGCAGGCCGTGCAGGTAAGCCTCGTCCACAATGGCGTTGCGCAGGTCGGGCGAGAAGTTCCCGTCGGAGTCCACGCAATCGATGGCGATCATGAGGCCGATACCGCGAGCGCCCTTGAATGACGGTACGCGCTCCTGAAGCTCTTTCAGTTTTTCGAGGAAGTAGGCACCGGTGTCGCGGGCGTTTTCCATCATCCACTCTTCCAGCAGATCCATGGTGGCGTTGGCCGCGGCGCAGGCCACGGGGTTTCCGCCGAAGGTGGTGCCATGTTGGCCGGGGCCCCAGCTCATCACTTCCTCACGGGCGATGAAGCAGCCCAGCGGCAGGCCACTGGCAAGGCCCTTGGCGGTGCAGATGATGTCGGGCTTGAGGCCGAAATGTTCGCAGGCAAAAAGTTTGCCCGTGCGTCCCATGCCGCTTTGCACTTCATCCGAGACGAGCAACATGCCCCAGCGGTCGCACATATCGCGCAGACCCAGCAGCCACTCGGCCTTGGGGATAATGTAGCCCCCCTCGCCCTGGATGGACTCCACGAAGAGTGCGCCGATGCTTTCCGGGTCAACGGTTCGCTTGAGAATCATTTCGATATTCTCGACGGGCTCACCATAGGTCGCATGGCTGATGCCCGGCAGGAAGGGCGAGAAGCCCTTGCGCTGCACGTTCCTGCTGGCCGTGAGAGAAAGAGCGCCCATGGTGCGGCCATGGAAGGCTCCGTAGAAGGCGATGTTGTTGTGCCCACCGGTGAAGTGGCGGGCCAGTTTGATGGCTCCCTCCACGCTTTCCGCACCGGAGTTGGAGAAGAAGACGCGATTGGGGCCGGGCCCTTTCACCGGCGCAGCGGCCGTGAGGCGCTCGGCGAGGCGAATCTGCACGTCATAATAAAAATCCGTGCCGCTCATGTGGAGGAACCTGCCGGCCTGTTCGGTGATGGCTTCCACCACCTTCGGGTGGCTGTGGCCCGTGGCGCACACGGCGATGCCGGCGCACAGGTCGAGGAAGCTGTTGCCGTCCGGGTCCCAGGCGATGCAGCCCTCGCCGCGGTCCATCACGAAGGGATAGTCGCGGGTGTAGCTGGCAGACATGACTTTTTTGTCGCGATCGATCAAAGCCTTGCCGCGTGGGCCGGGGAGTGGCGTTTTGATCTCGGGCAACAAAACATTCGCGTGTTTTGGGCCGGGGGCACTGGTGGATGTCGTCATGTGAAAATTCCTCCTCGGGGCGGAAAGCGAAGTAGCGGACGGGGATGCAAAAGCACGCGTCCTTCCCGGGGGCTGAGAATCAGAGAAAAGGCGGCAAACCAGCATTTGATAACGCCAAACCCCGGGGGTGAAAGGTAAACATGGCGGGTGAGGCCGCTGGTGTCCAACGAAAAAAGAAAACGATCATGTTAAGGCGGTTGTTTTCTTTGGTTACGGAAGTTTTTCCACGGTGGGATCGTTAGGGTGGAGGCGCTTCATGTGCCGGGCGATGGACAGCGTTGCGGAGGTGTCGCCCGCGGCGGTGAGGTAAGCGGCGGCGCGCAGGCCGGTCGCAATGTCGACCTTCACTCCATCGTTGAGCAGATCAGCCACTTTGTGGGCCGCATCGGCCCGGTCATCCCGGGCGTAATAAAGTCTGTAATGTTGGAGTGTGACCTTCAGGAAATCCTCTTCCTCGGCACCGGGCCAGAGGCCGCGGTAGCCGCCGGTTTTGAAGGCGGCAAAGGCGCGCAGGATCAACAGGTCGCCGTTTTTCAGGAGACGTTCCACGTTTTCATCGGCGATGCGACTTGCCTCGGACCAGTTTCCCGCCGCGCCCGCGTAGCGAATTTGCAGCGAGAGGGCGCGCAAGTCCGCCAGCGCCTCGGGGGGGAGGCTGGCCATCACCTTGCTGCCCAGGTCATGGTACATGGTAAACCAGTTCATCGCCTCGGTGGACGTGGTGTCTCCATCCAGCGCGGGGGGAGGCCACACGGCCCGGCGCAGGTCAAATTCCGCGCGAGCAAGTTTGGGGCGCCATTCATCGGCCGGGGCGAGGGTTTCGGCGCGGCGGAGAATTCGGTCCGCGCGGTTGAAATCGCCGTGATCCAGGGCGGTCATGGCGGGGGTGATCAACATTTGTTCCGCAAAAATCGGGTCGACCACAAACAGGCGTTTGCGCAGGGCGGTGGCCTTTTGGGTTTCGGGCGTGGGCATGTTTTCATAAACGGTGGCCAACTCGGCGAGGGAGGCGGCGTCAGCCGGGTTGGTGCGCAGGGCGGCCTCGAAGGCGTCGCGGGCGGCGGTCAACCAGCGGATCTCGTGGGGTTCGAAACGCCAGCGCTGGAGGTAGGCCGCGCCGAACTGATGATAGGTGTAATGGTAGCGAAGCTCGCGTACTTCTTCGGCCTGCGTGCCAGCCCAGGTGAGAGCGTGTTCGGCGTTGGCCATGCCGGAAATTTTCGCCGCTTCGGCAGCTTCGGTTTGCCCGGCAGCCACCAGACTTTGCCAATCGCGATAGTCGAGATAAGCGAGGTTTGTGAAGGCCTGGACGATTCCCTCGTAGGCGCTGCCGTTAAAAGGATTGATGCGCGTGGATTGGCGGAAGCGTTCGCGAGCCAGGGCGAAGGACTGGCGCTGCAGATCAATGCGCGAGTCAGGTTGGACGCGGGCGGTTCTCAGCCAGCTTGAGGCGGACGCGTAAAGGGTGTCGGAACAAAAATCTCGCACCACGAAGGTGAACAGCATCGCGGAGATGAGCAGGACCAACAAGGCCGTGGTGGCCTGGGCGAGGTGACGCAGAACGGGCCATCGGTTGGGCAGCTGGTCAAGCGCCCCACGAACAATCGCAACGCCATCCCCGGGTGTGGCCCACAGCACCAGCGAAGTTATGGCCACCATGGCAAGGGGGGCGATGTGAAACGGGAAATCCACCAGGGCGTGAACTGCCACCGTGCCCAGGGGCAGCAGCAGCGCCATGCGTTGGGCGCGCTCGCGTCCGCGGGGAAGCTGCAGGAGTGTGCGGCGGCCCGCAGCCAGTAACAGTCCGACCGGAATGAGGACCAGCAGCAGACCGGTGAGGCCCCCCTCCACAAGCATCTGCAGATAATCATTGTGCGCGAGGTCGGTGCGTTTGGTGGTCGTACCAATGCGTGTGTCGGGGTGGGCAAAGAAGTAGTCGCCCTGAGCCTTGGGATAAACATATTGGAACGACCCGAAGCCATGACCCAGCAGGGGTGCCTGAGCTATCAGCGGTGTCGACGCCACGAGGATTCGCAGGCGGGTTTCTTTTAGCAACTGGTCGGGGTTGAGGTCGCGGGCAACGCGCTCGGCAAGCGACACATCGTAGCGGGCCAGCGGGTTATGGTGAGGGGCGACGGTCTGGGCGGCGAAAACGACCGCGGCCGCAATCGCAGCGGCGGCATAGGTGCGAAGCCCCAACCGTTTCCCCAGGGCATGGGCCAGGGCGGGAATCCCGACAATCAGGCCCGCCCCGCCGATGAACCACATCGCGCGGCTTTGGGCGGCTATGAGAATGAACAGCATCAGCAAAAGAGCCACGACGCACCAAACCCTGACCGTGCGGCGGACAGCGCCCATGGCCCCATACAAGCAAAAGAAGATGGGAAACATGAGATAGGAACTCATGCCGGTGTTGTGGCCGATGAGGGAACCGATGCGGTTGCGAGGGTCGTCGAATCGTGGAAGGAACGCGGACGTCAGGTCGATGTGCTGGAGCAGGGCCACTGTGGAAATGACGGTGCCCACGAGGATGATGGCGGCCATGAAGAAGCGCCTCGTGCGCCAGCCGGGACGCAGGGTGAGAAGTATCATCCCGCCCAGAACCGCCGCCGAAAACAGAGCCGCCGTGCGCATGCCGGTGTAAAACGCTGGCGTTAAGGTGAGAGCGCCGAGGCAGGCGTGCAGGATGGCAGCGAGAAGATAAATGGAGGGTTTGCGCAGGAGCGCGCGGAGTCGGGCAACGGGAGTCCCGGGTGCGGATCGGTTTGAGTTGGAGGTCCGCGATACCCAGGCATGGGCCAGAGCCATGCAGAAGGCAGCAATGAGGAAGCCCATGAGAAGGTCTTCCTTTAGAACCAGAACCGAATGCTCGAAGGAGAAAAAGGGGCGTAACTGCTGCAGATAAAACAGGGAGAGCGGGGTGGGATTGGCGGCCCAAATGTCGAGGCGTGAGAGAAACGCATCGGGCAGGCGCAGCGGATACGCCACCGCGCTGATGAGCGTAGCCGCAAAAAGGAGCAGCAACGTCATGCACCGTGTCAGGCGGGAATAGCGCGATGGAATTGTGGGTGTCGGGGAATTCATGGTTGTTGGTGATGCAGAATTCTGGATCATCAAAGATGACCAAACGGGGCCAAGGCGCAAAGAAAATCAGAGTAATGAAAATGCCCGGGTTGGCCCACCTCTTTTCGTCGGTTTGCTTTCCTCAGAAAATCCATGCACCAACTTGCCGCCGTCGGGGTAGTGAACTGCGGTGACTTCGCGATGACCGATCCCATTCTTGCCAACCTCAATCCCCGCCAACTTGAAGCTGTTACAGCCCCCGATGGTCCAATGCTCATTGTGGCCGGGGCCGGCAGCGGAAAGACGCGTGTTATCACCCGTCGCATAGCGCATCTGGTGCGCAACCGGGGTGTGTTTCCCTCCACGGTTTTCGCGGCCACATTCACCAACAAGGCCGCCGAGGAAATGAAGAGCCGGGTGGCAAAAATGTTGGGCGATCACGCGCCGTCGACGTTCAATATTTCCACGTTCCACAGCATGTGTGCGCGCATTTTACGCCGCGACCATGAGGCGGCTGGACTGCGTTCCAACTTCACCATTTGCGACGACCGCGACCAGAAATCCGCCGTGCGTCATGTGATGAAAACCCTCGGCATCGACGACAAGATCCACAAGCCGTCGGATGCCATGAACAAAATCAACCAGTGCAAAATCCGAATGCTGGGTCCCGACGATCTCGAAACCATCGTCAGTCAGGATGCCCAGTTATACACCGATATTTTCGAGGGTTACCGTGATTATCTGAAGGCCAACAGCGCGCTGGATTTTGAGGACCTCATCCTCTGCACGGTCGACATGCTGATGAAAAATCCCGAGGTTCTGACGCGCTATCAGGACCGGTTTCGCCATGTGCTGGTGGATGAATATCAGGACATAAATCTGGCGCAATTTGAACTGGTGCGTCTGTTGGCCGGCGGACATCAGAACCTCGTGGTGGTGGGTGACGAGGATCAGAGCATCTACTCCTGGCGCGGGGCGGACATATCCTACGTGCAGGATTTTGAGCAGACTTTCCCCGGCGCGCGGATCGTGCGGCTTGAGCAGAATTATCGTTCCACCGGAAACATTCTGCATGCGGCCAGCGCGGTCATCGCCAACAACAGCCGTCGCCACGAGAAGACACTTTTCACGGATGGGGCCGACGGACCGCCCATCTATCTCGTGGGGCTGCGGGGCGACCGCGAGGAGAACGCCATGGTGGCCAACATGATGGCGAGCCTCGTGCGCGAGAACGATTATCAATGGGGCGACATGGCGGTTTTTTATCGCGTGGGCGCCTTGAGTCGCGGCTTTGAAGATGCCCTGCGCGAGCGCAACATTCCGTATCGGGTTGTGGGCGGCATTCGATTTTACGACCGCGCCGAGGTGAAGGACATCCTGGCCTATCTGCAAGTGGTGGATAACCCCGATAACTCCATCGCCTTGCAGCGCATCATCAACACGCCGCGACGGGGCATCGGCGCAAAAACGTTGCAGACGATTCTTGATCGCGCGCGCACGGAAAAAATCAGCGATTTTGAGGCGCTGCGCCAGCTTGCCGGAGAAGGTGCCTTCCCGCGCGGCACCTCGGCCAAGCTCATGGAATTCGCCGCCTGCATCGACGGCTGGCGCAAGTACGCCCGCTCCCACCGCCCGGGTGATGTTCTGCAACTGGTTCTGGAGGAGACGAAATACATCGCCTCCCTTGGCGATCCGGAAAACCTCGAGGTGCGTTCGCGCACCGAGAATCTTGAGGAGCTTGTAAACGCTGTCGCCCAGTTTGAGGAGCGCCACGAAAACGCCACGCTGCAGGACTATCTGGAGAATGTGACGCTGGTGGCGGTGCCCGCCGACGAGCCGGGCGAGGATGAATCGGCGGCGTCGCTGCTGACGTTGCACTCGGCCAAGGGTCTGGAGTTTCGCGTGGTGTTCATGGTGGGGCTCGACGACAACATCATCCCCAGCCCCCGGGCGATTCGCGAAGCCTCGGGTTCGCTGCATGGGGGGGGCGGCGTGGAGGAAGAACGGCGCTTGTTTTATGTGGGCATCACGCGCGCTCGTGAGGTGCTCTTCATGACCCGGTGCCAGAGTCGCATGCTCTATGGAGACGTCGTTTATACAAATCCCTCCATGTTTCTGGGTGAGCTTCCACACGATGTTGTCGAATTTGTGTCAGATATTTATAACTTCGATTTTGATGAACTGAACCGCCTGTTGCAAACGACGGGGCGTGCGGAGCGCGCTGCTCTACCGCCGCGTCGGGAGACGCCCGGGCGCCCCTCTCTGGATACGCTGCCGCAGCCTGTCGACCGTCCAGTGCGGGCGGGGGCGCTTCAGCCCGGCTCGCGTGTTCACCATCCGGTGCTCGGCGATGGTATCATCACCGGAATAAGCGGACGAGGCCCCGGGGCCAAACTGGTTTTTCAGTTGGAGGACGGAACATGTTACACATTTCTGGCTCAACACGCAAACTTGCAACTCGTAGCGGATTGATTTTGCACTGCCTCTGCATGGCTTTGGCAGCGGGATTTTTGCTGCTCGTTGCGGGGTGCGACCTGCGCCCGGGAACCGCCAGCATTTTTCGCATCGGCGGCAAGCGGGTGATAAACCACGTCACGCTGCACCCTCCCTCGAGCGATGAAAATCGCAAGCCGATCAAGCTGAGATTCAGCGACGACAATACCTTCCAGACTAATGATTACCTTACAGCGGGACGGTACCGCCTTGTCATGCGAACCGAGGAAGGGATGACCCTCGACGCCGAGGTGGATGTGACTCCGGAAAAATGGTATTACAAAATTGCCGAGGCGGAACCGTCTTCATCAAGCGGTGGCGGGATGATAAATCCCAAGGTCAGTGCTGGAATCAGCATTGGCGATAAAGGAGCGACTTTGCCGCCGCAGATCATCGTAGTATTTATAGGCAACGACGTAGTGGTGCGCCGCGTGGCCCCCGAGGAAGGGCGGATTCGCGTGGACGCACCGGGGACCGGCTTGTGGCGCGTGGAAATTGTCGCCCCGGGAAACCCGCCGCAAACGGCCACGGTGGAAGCAGCCAAAATAACCGCCGGAGCAGAGACGAATCTGGGCGAAGTAGTGCTGCGGTGAGGACGGAATGACCTGTGGTTTTTTGTTCTTCGTTTTGGGACTTTAAGTTTCTGTTGTGAGGCAAGGCGCCCTTACCCCGAAGGGTTTACATCCATTAGCCCCGGGTCAGCGCGAAGCGCGCCACCCGGGGTACTGTTCAAATTTAGGAACGAACCCTGAAGGGGTTCCAGCCACGAAAGGTCAATCGACCTGCGAATCGTTACCGGTCACGAAGGGCGATACGTGATTTACCCCACCAACGCAGAATCACTGGGGAATCCCCAACCCAGGTAATACAGTTGGTCTGCATTGTTGCACAGGGCCTTGGGGAAAAGAAAAAGGCAGACACGAATGTCTGCCTCATAATTTGGCCTCACATTTTCATGCGTTACTTCTTCTTCGAGGACTTCTTTTTGGGCTCCGCCGCCGGCGTGGGTGCCGGTATGATCACCGGGTGCTGCGCTGTGCCTGCTGCGGCGTGGCGGGCTTCTTCACGGGCGAGCTGTTTGTTGGTCAGGATGGTCTGGAAAATCTGCCAGACGTTCGACGCGTTCCAGTAGATCATCAGTCCCGCGGGCATGTGATAGAGCATCACGGTCAGCACCACCGGCATCATGTACATCATCTGCTTCTGGGTCGGGTCCATGGTCTTTACGCGTGTCATGGACACCTTCGTGGCGACAACCTGGGTCAGTCCCATCAGCACCGGAAGGATGTTGAAGTAACCACCGAGGAAGGGCAGCGTCATGCCGAACGGAATCAGGTGATCGGCCACCGAGAGGTCCTTCATCCACAGGAACGTGGCCCCCTGCAGATCGATGGTGTCGTTACACACGCGGTACAGGCCGATGAACACCGGCATCTGAAGCAGCATGGGCACGCAACCGCGCAAAGCGCCGAAGGGCGATATGCCGTGCTCCTGATAGACCTTCCAGACCTGGCGGTTTTTCTCCTGGGGGTCGCTCTTATACTTCTCGTTGATGGCCTCGATGTAGGGCTTCACACGTGCTTGTTCGGCCATGGTTTTGGCCTGGATTTTAATGCTGTGTTGCGTGAGGGGGAAGGTCACAAGCCGTACGAGAACTGTGAGGATGATGATGGCGATGCCGTAGTTGGCGACGAACTTGTAAATCCAGTTCAGCAGGTCGGTGAGGAAAAGATATACGGCGCGCATGAAGCTCCACGAGTTGTGGAACATGAGGGACTGCAAGCCGTCGTGCGAATCTTTGAGGATGGAGAACTTTTTGGGGCCCATGTACAAACCGAAGTTGAAGGTGCGACTGGCTCCGGGGCCGAGGTCCACGCGGCCTGTGGCAAGCTCCATGGTCAGGGGCGGTTTGAAGCCTTCAATGCCAGGGTCGTGAGACGAGGGGACCAGCGCGCGGAAACTGTAGGCGAGCCGACCCGCAGCGTTGTCGGGCTGCTCGGGCACCAAAAGGGCTGCGAAAAATTTGCTCTCCACACCTGCGAAATCCATGGGTCCGTCGGCTTCAATGGCGTCTTTGCCCACGGAGGGTGAGGCGAATTTGACCTTGTCGCCCATGCGATACACAGCCCCGTCGTAGGAGTCGGCACCAAAGCCGACGCTTTCGGTCCAGTCGCGCTCGAACAGGCCGGGACCCCAGCGCACGATAAGCCCGCGGTTCGTGTCGTCGAACAGGGCCACGGTGTTGGTGGATTCGTTGTGCAGGGTGATGGAAAGATTGCCGTAGTAGCCGTCGGCGTCGAGATCGATCATTTTGGTAACGCGGATGTCGCGCACCGTGGGCGATTGAAAGGTCCCACGCACGCGTCCGTTTTTAGTTTCAAAGCCCGTTGTTTGCCAATTGATGTAGTTCAGGTCTTCGAAATTGCGGACGTTGCTTTCTTTGAAGGAAACTTCGAGGGGCCAGGTTTGCGGGGGAATTTGGGCTTCGTCGGCCAGGGCCGAGGGAATGCGTCGCACCATCTCGAGGCCGCCGCTGCTCATCTCGCTCTTGCGAAGCGACTCGCTGCCGGGATCGGTAATGAGCCAGCTATGAACCACCGCGCCCACATTGTCGAAGCCGATGCGGTAACGGGAGGTGGTCGCCGTGGTGATGTCACCAGGGTGCGATGCCAGGGTGGCGGTCGTGTCGGTAAGGGTACGCTGCGCATCTGCCACGGGGGGAGCAGGGGCAACTTCGCGGGGGGCGGTGGTGGTCGCCGTCGCCACTTGAGTGGCGGAAGTTCCCGGGTCCAGAGCGGCTGTGCCGGTCGTTTCGGTTTGGAGATCGGCGGACATTTCTGCCGCTTTTTTCTGTTCGCGCGTGATGAGCAGACTGAAAAGCTGAATCACCACGAAAGAAATCAAAATGAAGAGGAGCCAGCGACGTTCCGTTCTCAAAATTAAACACGTTCTCCGGGTGAAGTGACGGGCGGTGTCGGATCGGTGTCTGGTTCCACCGGATCGTAACCCCCCTTGCAAAACGGTTGGCAGCGTAACAACCGCCAGAGGATCATTCTTACTGCTGTGAGCAAAGGCTTTTTCTGAAGCGCTTCAAGAGCATATTGCGAGCAAGAAGGATAAAACCGGCAGGATGCGGGAAGAATGGGCGATAAAGTTACCTGATAAAGGCGCACGAAAGCCGAGAGTATTCGGGCCGGCACGCGACGTAAACGGCTCACGAGGGATGCGGTCATGGCAGCGGGTTTCGCAGGCCGGCCTTGTGCCAGGCTTTTTCCAGTGACTCGCGGGCGGTTTGGGAATCCGCCTCCGCGGCACTCTTGAACCACGTGACGATAACCGTGCGGCCGGGAGCCATGGAGGGCAGTGCCAGACGAAACGACTCGCGGGTGAGGCGCTTGAGGCGATTGCGAACCACTGCGCCACCAACCTTGCGCGTTACGGTTATTCCCAACCGGGTGGGAAGGGCCGGATCCGGCCGTGGCATAATAAACAGCTGACCCAGACCAAACCGGATGCGAACACCCTTGGCGTAAGTTTCGACAAAATCGGCTCGTCGCAACACACGATTCTCTTTGCGAAAAAAAAAGCGTGGTTGCTCGGGGGGGCTGGTCATCCGCCTGTCGGGTTCAACGCCGATTGCCGATTACCTGGCCGATGCTGAATCCGAAACCGTGAGCTTATAGCGGCCCTTGGCACGACGGCGCTTGATAACCGCGCGACCTGCCTTCGTGGACATCCGCTCGCGGAATCCATGCTTGTTGCGACGTTTGCGAATGCTGGGTTGAAATGTGCGTTTCATGGGACTTTCCAGATAACAAATTTTCGGTGCATCAAGGGCACAAAGCTCCAGACGCAAAACTATCCAAACACGCTACGCCCATAAAAATTCGTGGGGAATGCCACATCTCACCAGTCGAATGTGCGATTTAGTGCGCGGGCAAAGCCAAAAAAAGAAACCCGCGAACCGGGCACGCCGCGAGGCATGAGGGAAAACCGGTTCGCGGGACGTAGGACTGTCATCGCGCGGGAGACACGTCGACAGTCCTCGCGGGAGGAAATTGTCTGTGCGTAAAACAAACGGCAGAAACATGTGTGGTCCAGACACGCTGCTTGAGCCGCGACTAACTACAACTTTGAACTTACTATAGCAGGTGAGCGAAGAGGTATTCGGTATGCAAGCACATTTTTATAGTATTGTAAAAATGGTGAGAATTGCGCAGAGGGTGGTCTTTTTTAAGCAGCGCATAAAAAAACCGTGGACCGAACACGCATTCGGAATGCGCATCGGTCCACGGCTGGGGTTAGGGGGAAACTATTGAATCAGGAAGTTGAGGAAACCACCTCAGGGATTGTTGGGTGTGACGATTTTGTCGGCAGTGTTTTCGATTGCCTTGCCTGTGCCCTTGATCGCGTTGCCCGCGGCGTTGAGGGTTCCGCCCACAATGTTGCCGGCTCCTTCCACCACATCGCCGGCGGCTTTGCCGGTGGTGGTGACGACATTTCCTGAATGCGATGGAACTGCAGGATCTGCCGCAGCAGTGGCGCGGACGTCAACGGTGGTCGCGACGACCTTGTACTTGACGGTTACCTTCTGGCCAACAGCCACGGGTGACTCGACGAACTTGGTCGCATCGGTGGTTTCCACCGACCACTTCTCCTCGCCCTTCTGGACGATGATTTCTTTGGGTTTAACCTCAAGCACGGTGCCCGTTACCTGATAGGTGCTGGCAGCGGTGGCCGCGAGGGGGAGTGCCAGCAGTAGGCTGGCCAAGGTGGTGATAGTTCGCATGGTGATGATTCTCCTGGGGAGTTTTTTTATGTTTCATTAATTGAGACAAAGATTGTCGGAAAACCGCACCATTGCGATGCAGTTTTTTATCAAGCGGATACCTTCGTCAGGATAAAGTTGGGAATCAGACAGGGCGACCGGGCCTATTTTAGTAAGGATCAAGCGCTGATCCCCATCTCAGCCCGGAGGCTCATCATGCAAAATTTCGAATATCAAAATTCCACCCGTATCGTTTTCGGCAAAGGTACCATCGCACGGTTGGAGGATCTTGTGCCGGCGGATGCGCGCGTGTTGTTCGCCTTCGGGGGTGGGTCCATTCGCAAGAATGGTGTGTACGATGAGGTGCGGGCCGCGCTGGGAAAGCGAACCGTTGAGGAATTCAGCGGCATCGAACCCAACCCCCGCTTCGAAACGCTGATGAAAGCGGTCGAGGTTGTTAAAGCGAAGAAGCTCGATTTCCTGCTGGCAGTGGGTGGCGGGTCGGTGGTGGACGGCACAAAGTTTATCGCTGCTGCCGCGCGCTATGAGGGCAATGACCCCTGGCAGATACTGCTGGACGCGGGCGCCTCGGTGAAAGATGCGGTGCCGTTGGGTGTCGTTCTTACGCTGCCGGCCACGGGGTCGGAGATGAATTCGACCTCGGTTGTGACGCGCGGGGCTACGCAGGACAAATTGCATTTCGCCAGCCCGAAGGTGCTGCCACTGTTCTCGATCCTCGATCCGGAAACGACCTTCACCCTGCCCGAACGTCAGGTGGCAAACGGCGTCGTCGATGCATTTGTGCATGTTGTGGAGCAGTACCTGACGTATCCCGTGGGCGCGGCGTTGCAGGACCGGCAGGCCGAGGGGATTTTGCTAACACTGATCGAGGAAGGCCCGAAAGCCCTGGCCGCTCCCAAGGATTATAATGTGCGCGCCAACATCATGTGGACGGCCACCCAGGCGCTGAACGGCTTGATTGGTGTGGGAGTGCCGCAGGATTGGGCCACGCACATGATCGGCCATGAGCTGACTGCGAAATATGAAATGGACCACGCCGTGACGCTGGCCGTGGTGCTGCCGTCGCTGTTGCGGAAGCAAAAGGCCACCAAGCGCGAGAAGCTGGTTCAGTACGCCGACCGCGTGTGGGGCATCCGCACGGGCAGCGAGGACGAGCGCATCGAGGCGGGCATTGCAAAGACCGAGGAGTTCTTCAGGGCGATGGGTGTGAAGACGCGGTTGTCGGAACATAACATCCTCGCCAGCGACGTCGCGCAGATTGCCGCAGCCAGAGAACGCCACGGCCTGCCCCTGGGCGAGCATGGCGATATTGGCCGCAAGGAAATCGAGGAGATCCTCGAAGCGGCGGTTTGATGGACGGAATGGACTAAATGGACGACATGGACTTTCGCTCTTCTAAAAGCTCGATGTCCATAGTGTCCATAACGTCCATAGTGTCCATCTCGTCCATTCCCCTCAATCCACCCGCAAAAACTCGCCAAACTCCTCCATCACCGCGCGTGTGTTGTCGGCCACCACGCGCGCCGGGGGGAGGCTGCGCATAAAGGCCCGTCCGTAGTTCTTGGTCGCCAGACGGTGATCTAGTACCAGCACCACGCCGCGATCGCGTTTGCTGCGGATGAGCCGCCCGAAGCCCTGTTTGAACCGGATGACGGCCAGCGGAATCGCCAGTTCTGCGAAACTGTTGCCGCCCAACTGGTCGATGCGCTCCGTGCGCGCTTCGAGAATGGGCGTGGTGGGCACGCGAAACGGTAGCTTGGTGATCACCAGGCATTGCAGCGCCTTGCCCTGCACATCCACGCCCTCCCAGAACGACGACGTGGCAAACAAAACGCCGTGGGGTGTCACGCGGAAAGTTTCCAGCAGCCGGTCGCGGGGCATGGAACCCTGGCGCAGCGGAGGCATAGCTTCTCGTGCGAGGATGGGGGCGAGGTTGCGGTGCATCCGTTCAAGCATGGCGTAGGACGTGAACAGCACGAACGCGCTGCCGCCGCTCAGACGCAGTGTCTCGAGGATAGCCTCCTGTGCGGCGGCCTCGAAGCTGGGGTCGGACGGGTGCGTGATGTCCGTGGGCACGCCAAGCAGACAGTTGTTGGCATAGTCGAAGGGCGAACCGAGGGCCAGCAGTCGCGTGCGCGCTTCCACGCGGGCAAGGTCGGGCTCGGCGCTGACCGGCGCGACGATGTTGGGGTCCTCGTCTTCAATTGCAGCGGTGTTAATCCCCAGTTGGCGCGCGATGAAGTCGAAACGCTTCTCCACGGTGAGCGTGGCGGAGGTGAGCACGACGGTTTTTTTGCGCTCGAAAAGCGACTGGCGCATCGACGGGCCCACGTTCAGCGGAGCGGTACACAACCGCGGGGCGGGTCGGTCGCGGAAAAATCCGAGTTCGATCCAGCGGCACGATTCCTCCTCGCGGGCCTGCCGGAAAAAGTTCAGCGACCCCAGATGCTCGGTCAGTTTCTGAGCGATGGATTGCACCTTGAGACGCGCGTCGGCGATGGACTCCGCATCTTCATCGCGATAACCGCGCAGGAGTTCCAGCACCCGGGCCAGCGCCTTGACGAGAGCTTCCAGCGATTCCCCGACCTTTTCCAGGCCCTCCTCGGCATCGCTCCAATAGGGCGACGCGGCTACGTTGGCGGTGATGCGAAACTCGCGCCGCTCGCGGGGACCGAGTTTGGGGATATTGAAAAACGTGAGCCCCCGATGGAAGATCTCGTCGAAGTGATGGTCGATGGCCTGTTCGGCTTCGAGAGCCAGGTCGGGGATGATCTGGTCGAGGTGGTCGATAACCTTCTGAGTATGCGTCTGGCGGGCGTGACCGTCCACGGCGAGCACATTGGAAAAAAGCGTTTTCAATGCGCCGCGCCCGTCGCGATGGGAGATCAGCTTGAGCAGCTGGCGTCGGATCGCCAGCGGTGATGTTTGACTGCCAAAGTAGTCGGTGGCCACTTCCTCGAGGTTGTGGGCTTCGTCGAAGATGATGTGGTCGTAGGGCGGAATGATGGCCACAAAATCATTGCCGGTGTTTTGCCGTTTGATGGCGAGGTCGGCAAGCACGAGATGATGGTTGGCCACAATGATGTCCGCGCTGGCCGCCTCGCGCCGCGAGTTGTAGTAATGGCAATCGTTGAAGTGGGGGCAGCGGGCGCGCTGGCAATCGTCCTTGTCGCTCTGCACCGCATCCCACACGTCATCGCTCACTTCAAACGCGAGATCGCTGCGCGAGCCATCGGTGGAACGGATAGCCCAATCGGTGAGACGGCGTAGTTCTTCGTCGCGGTTGGTGGAAAACAGCCCCGCTTCCGCTGAAGCGAACTTCAGGCGGCGAAGGCTGATGTAGTTGCCGCGCCCCTTGAGCAGCACCGCCTTGAACTGGATATCCAGCCGCCGCCGCAACTCGGGGATGTCCTTCGTCATGAGCTGCTCTTGCAGGTTGATTGTGTTGGTGGAGATGACCACGTGGCGTCCGTTGGCGGCGGCCCACAGCAGCGCGGGGGTGAGGTACGCAAAACTTTTTCCCACGCCGGTGCCTGCCTCCACAAAGGCCACGTGCTGCCCGTTGAAGGCATCGGCCACGAGGCGCATCATCTGGATCTGCTGGGGGCGATGCTCGTAGCCGCTGAGAGAAGTCGCGAGTTTTCCGTCGGGCGCAAAGAGGTCTGAGACCATCTCCATGTCGACGGGAATAATGGGCCGCTCGACGAAGGGCCGCACCACCACGCGCACGCGGTTGCAATCGTTGTCGACGATGTAAAAACCGATGCCCGACTTGCCGTACAATGCGGCCAGGTTTATGTCGGCGTCGGACGGGGTCAGGTCGCCGCCCGGGTGGTTGTGGATGAGCACCTGCCCGCAGTGGGCGTCTTGCGCGGGTGCCGGGACGGCGGCGTCGTTGCCGAAGGCGATCGACTCAATCTCTGCCACGAGACCGTCCTCGCTGATGACCCCGATGCTGAAAACCTCGTTGCCACCATGGCGCTGGACAACGCTGGACAGTTGGTCACGGCATGAATCCGTCAGGAAGTGGATGGCGTCCATGGCTCCATCGCCGGTTTCGTTTTCGGCGGGAGAAGATGGAGCATCGGGTGGTGGAGGTGTCGTCATGAGTTGTGGCGGGCCGCGCGGGCGGACTTTGTATTAATAACGCGCAGGCGGCCGGGAATGCGCCGCGAGCAATCATTTCTGCTTGATTGCCCCGACAGCTATCGGATGGCTTGGGAAGTGGCTGGGCGCATGCCGCCTGTCCGGTGCCGTCTGCGCGAATTGCGGGCGGCCCACGAAATGTTCATTGAGGCGGAAGGTGGAAATATCATGTTCAAGTTTAAGCGGTTTACGGGCGGTGTTCTCGCGGCCCTGTGGCTGGTTCCGGCGGTTGCCATGGGTGCTCCGGTGAAGAACGACGCGGGATGGAAATTCAGCGTGGAACCGGCGGTGCATGGCGACAAGAAGATGTCGCTTACCATCGACCCGATGGGATCGATGGAAACTCCGATAATAACGCTGAAAGACGTAGGGTCGTCGCCGTCAAAATACATGGCGGGTCACCATGGTCCCGGTAGCGGTCAGGAAGTCTTGTTCACGGATTTCGGGGTGGTTACTTCCGACACCTTCGTGGACGTCACTGTAACAACAATGCCTGATCAGGTGCCCCCTCTCTTCCAGTGGCGAACGCTGCTGCGCCCCGAGGGCAAGACCGTCGCGGATTATAAGGGCATCAAAGACGAACTCACTCCCCCCGACGACTTCGAAGCCTATTGGAAGCGCGCGCGCAAGGAACTGGCGGCGGTCCCCATGAAGCCGGTGGTAACGCGGGTGGAGGAGAAGGACACCAGCACGGGACTTCTATATCGCGTCGAACTGCCCACGGTGGAGGAGACGACCATCGTCTGCTGGTACTACATCCCCCGCGAGGCGTTCGACGCCGACGGCAAAGTGGTGAAGAAGCACAAGGCGGTGCAGATCGCTCCCGGCTATGGCGGCGAGGAACCACCGCTGGATCGCACGAAGGACGGCTTCATCACGCTGAGCGTAAACCCGCGCAACCACGGACCCAGCCGCGAATTCTGGAAGAGCCCGGTGGAGCATCTCGCTTATAATATCGAGGACCCTGAGCATTACTATTACAAGCTGGCGGTGTTGGACGTCCTGCGCGGAGCCGAGTTTCTGTTCTCTCGCGAGGAGGTCGACACCGACCGCGTGGGTGTTGAGGGCGGCAGCCAGGGCGGTTACTTCGCGGTGGCGACGGCGGCCTTCGAGCCGAGGATCAAATGTGCAGCATCGAACGTTACCGCTTTTTCCGCTTACCCGGAGGGGATGAAACTTAACCTCAAGGGTTTCGCCACGAGTTTTCGTTCGATGATCGAAGAAGCGGAAACGCCCGCAAAGGCCGCAGCGATCCGCAAGAGCCTGGCGTACACGGATGGGGCCAATCTGGCCCGTTTGGTGAAATGCCCGCTTCAGGTTAACATGGGCGACACGGACCCCGTGTGCCATTACGCGTGTGGCGCGGTGGTGGTGAACCGTGTGCCGAAGGGCGTGGCCACGGAGTACA
Organism: candidate division BRC1 bacterium HGW-BRC1-1; assembly: GCA_002842095.1. Lineage (GTDB taxonomy): Bacteria > Sumerlaeota > Sumerlaeia > Sumerlaeales > Sumerlaeaceae > HGW-BRC1-1. Next base: position 103,212 of record PHCB01000013.1, on the reverse strand, counting down.
ACGTGTTCCCCAACTGCAAACACGAAGTGCCCCCGGCCATGCGCGAGGCCAACAAGCGATGGTACGACAAGTACCTGTGACGTTCAGACTGAAGATGAGCGACGCGCGGAAAGAGGGAATTTTTCCGCGCGTCGCGGTGGTTTTAATGTTATGAAATCTATCGGGTTTGTTGAGGGATTCTTTACGCCGCTGCGCGCATGGACTTACATCGTGCGCCACCCATCGGTCTGGCCGCTCTGCGTGCTACCATTGGTCATCAACGTGGCTGTTGTGGTGGGAGTGTGGATGTGGACGGGGGGCTTTGCCGAGCGCCTGCTGGGAGATGCTTTCACCGGTACCACGTGGCTTGCGGATGTGCTGCGAGGGTTTGTTGTGCTGCTCACATTCTTGCTGCGGTTGTTCCTGCTACTGGTGGCGTTTGTGGTGGTGGGCAGCATGGCCTCCGCGCCGTTCAATGATGTTCTCAGCGAGCGGGTCGACCGCGCCATAACGGGTTGGAGCGACGAGCAACCCTTCAGCGCAAAAGGCTTGATGCGCAGTTTCGTGCGAACACCAATCATGGAATTTCGACGGCTGATGGTGTACGCGCTCATCACCGTCGTGTTGTTTGTCCTGTCGTTCATTCCTCTCCTGGCGGCCTTTACCCTGCCTGCGCAGATCGGAGTGTCGGCGGCGTTTTTTGCCCTGGATCAATTATCGTATCCGCTGGAACGCCGCGGCATCTGGGCGTTGCGCGAGAAGTTCGCGTACGTGCGTCGCCACGCCCGCGCATCTTTTGGTTTCGGATGGGCGCTCACGTTGATCTTCCTCGTGCCGCTGGTGAACTTTCTTTTCATCCCCGTGGCAGTGGTGGGTGGCACGTTACTGTTCGCTCGCATTGAAGAGGCTGCCGCTGCCAAGTCTGCCGGTGTTCCCGTGCGTCGCGCTGCAAACGAGATCCTGTGAAAGTTTTCTTCATGATCAATGTCGGGCGGCGCGCTTCGGCGCTGCCACCGGCACTGCTCAATGAATTCCGTGCTGCGTTCGAAGGGGCCGGGGTGTCGGTGGAAATTGTCGAATGCCACGATCCGGGCGACTGCCCCGACCTGCTCAGACGTGCCGAGGCTGAGGGGTTTGATACGCTCTTCATCGGCGGCGGTGACGGCACCATTCACAGCGTGCTGAACGTCATGACGCCCGGTGCGTTCACACTGGGTGTGGTGCCCATGGGCACGGTGAATGCCTTCGCCCGGTCGTTCGGAATCCCGCTGCGTCCGATGGCCGCAGTGAAGGTTTTGTTGAACGATTCCCAGGTGGTGGCGATGGATGTGGGTCGCGTGAACGACCGACAGTTTTTATGCTTTGCCAGCGTGGGGTTCGATGCGGCGGTGGTGCACGATGTGGCGCTGGGCAAAGTGAAGAAACTTCTCGGTCGGTTGGCGTTTTCATTTTGCACCTTGCGGGCCGTGGGTCGCCGGGCGCGCTTGGTGCAATTCAAAGTGGAGGGCGCTGGTTTCGAGCAGCAGAAGGGCCACTCGCTGGTGCTGAGCAACGTGAAAAATTATGCGGGCGTTAACCTGTTTTCGCGCGCACGACCGGACTCGGGTGACATGGAAATGGTGGTGTTTGGGCCGAAAGGTCTGATGCCGCTGGCAAGATGGGCGGCAGTGTCGATGTCGCGGAGCGGCGAAGCCCCCACCATTGCAGTTAAACAGTTTTGTGTGACCGGCGAAAGGTTGTTGATCGTGCAACTCGATGGCGAACCGGTGACGTTGGAGCATTCGGAACGATTGGAATTTGAGACCCTCCCCGGCGCGGTGCGGGTGTTGTTGCCACGGGCGAAACGATGAGGAGCAGAGGACAATTCTTCAGCTGTCTCACCGATTTCAGTCTCCAATCCAACCAGTAACCCCAGCCAAACAGATGTGGGACCGGCCCTACAAAAGAAAAACCCCGGCGGGGTTCGCCGGGGTTGAATTTCAAACTGTGTTTCGGAAAACGGGTGCTGTTACTTGCGCAGACCCAGTTTCTCGATGAGGGCGCGGTAGCGGGCAATGTCGCTCTTGCGCAGGTAGGTGAGCAGCCGCTTGCGCTGGCCGACGAGCATCAGAAGACCACGACGCGAGTGGTGATCCTTGGAGTGAATCTTGAAATGCTCGGTGAGGGTCTTGATGCGATCGGTGAGAATGGCCACCTGAACCTCGGGAGAACCCGTGTCCTTGTCGTGGGTCTTGTGCTCGCCGATGACGACTTGCTTGCGTTCCTTCGTGATGCTCATGGGGATGAATCCACCCTTCGTAGAGATAAGCCCTCAACTCAGCCGGGCGTCGGGTGTGTCGCACCGCCGGGTCGGGGGACCGTGTGTGGTTAGCCTGGTGCGGGCGAAAAATTCGAGGCGCAGCGCAGGCGTGGGAATTATGTCGTTAAACGCTGTGGGAGAGGGAGCCATCGGTAAGGATTTACTTCTGCATGCTGCAAGGTCATTATTTCCTTTGCGAAGCATTGCTCTGGCTCTGATCATTCGGGGTTGTTGCACACAGTAGCATTTGGGTTTCGGGTATTCCGCCACCATCTTTTAAGGAGACGCCTCACTTTGCAGCCAACGGTTTCCGTGGTCGTTCCCTTTTTTAACCGGTGCTCGGAGGTGCAGCCGTGTCTTGAATCGGTGTTGGCGCAGCGCCTGCCCGACGACGCCCCGTTTGAAGTGATAGCCGTGGATAACGGATCGACAGATGGCACGCTGGATGAACTGGCGAAGTACCCGGTGCGCGTGGTGCGGTGTGCGGTGCCGGGCCCGGCAGCGGCCCGCAACGCTGGGATCGCTGCGGCCAGTGGCGAGGTGATTGCCATGATCGACAGCGACGCCACGGCCCAACCCGGCTGGTTGGCTGCCCTCACAGCGCCTTTCGTCCGCCCCGACATGCTGGCCGTGGGTGGCCGAGTCGATTCGTTATCGGTTGTGCGGGGTGTGGAGCTTTTTGCAGAGCGTGCGTCGGTGTTGAATCAGCGCAAATTTTTCTCGGGCGTGCTCGGATTTCCTCCCTTCTTCGCCACCTGTAATGTGGCCTATCGGCGGTCGGCTCTGGAGCAAGTGGGCGGTTTCGACGAAACTCTCCGCGTGGGCGAAGACAGCGATCTGGCCTGGCGCGTGTTGGATCAGGGCGGCTGCATCGCGTATGCCCACGGGGCTTTTGTGCGCCACGCGCATCGCAGCACTTTCGTGGGGCTGTTCACGCAGGCGCTGGATTACGGTACCGGCGCCGCGCAGATTTTCGCCAAACACCGCCACCGCTTCGGGCGCCGGGTCAGCGTGCAGTGGCACGATTTCGCCGGCCTCGCTCTGGCTCCGTTGAACGCGTCCCGCTGGCTGATCTTTGGCACAACACCCTACGAACGGCGTCTGGGGTTATACGAAGCCGTATATCGCGCCGGGTTTACCCTCGGGCGATTGCGCGGTTCACTTCGCCACCGTGTCTTGTTTTTGTAACGCAGCCGCGCGAAAAATCAGCGTCGGCCCCGCCGGCGATCGACCCACGCCAGCACAGGCATGGTTACCGCCACCGCCGCCACGGTGAGCGCTGCGAAGGGCAGCAGCAGGGCGTGAAGAACCGTCATCCCCACGCGCCTCGCCGAGCTTGGAGGCGCACCGAACTTCCCCCGCTCGTGCCAGTGAGATCCATTGCGGCTTTCGAAAATGAGCAGATCGTCCGGCTCCTCAAACTGATGGTAATCCACTTCCCATGGCTTGCGCGCCACGGTGCGCAGCGTTTGCCAGAGTGACGTGCTGGTGATGATCACCCGCTGACCCAGATGGCGCACGGTGGCCCCCAGCCCGCTGCGGCGAGCCACCCACCAGGTGAGGTCTTGATTGTATCGGATATGGATGGGCACGAGTCGCTCGAAGAAGTGGCGATAAAGTGACAGCGGCGAAGCCACCGCATCGTAATGCAGCGGAAAGAAAACGGACTGCATCAAGCGTCGTGTCTGCGTGGTAATGTCGATGGAGCGACGGTTCGGCAGATCGGAACGATCCAACTCAGGGTTTCCCGTCAGCACCACCGTTTCCACATACGCCGTGGGGAAATGCTCGCACAGCCGGGCGTGCATGGCGCGACAGCTGTCGGGGTTGTCGCGGGCCAGCAACGCAATGCGTCGCAGCGGCCGGGTATAACCCTTTGGCAAAGAGTTTCGTGGTGTGTCCGGCTCGGCGGCGGGAAGGCGCAGATCATCGGGTGGGGGACCCATGCGGCCCCGCTCGAAATCTCGTATGGCCAGGCGCAGCGCGCGGGCCTCGTCGAAGCAACCCTCTTCTTCATAGGCTGAGATTGCCAGACGCAGACCGCGGAAAAAGCGATAAAACAGCCGGAAGCTTTGGGGCGGTTGCGCCCATCGCCAAAAACCGTAAAGCGCGTTTCGCGAGCAGATGTAGCCGTTGAAAACCGGGTTTTGTGCGCGGCGGTCGTTGAAACTTTCGTGGCGCACAAGGCTCCCCGTGGTGCCCACCACGCGCCACCCCTTGCGGTTGAAGCGCAGACCCCACTCGATGTCGTCGAAGTTCACGAAATACGCCGGGTCCCACAGCCCCACCTCGCGCACCGCAGTGGCTCGCGTCATCAGCGAGCAGGCGGCCGAGTAGTCGGCCTCGTACAGGCGTGGTGGCGCGTTGCGATCCAGCGGACCCTCGCCGTTGCGGATAAATGCGCCGGTGGACCGGTCGATACACACACCCGTTTCCTGCGCGTAGTTGGGGTCGTCCAAAAGCAGCACCGTGCTGCCCACCATGCCCACGCGGGGGTCGTCGAGGAACGGTTGCAGTATCCCGCGATATGCGCCGGGCTCAACGATCACGTCGTTGTCCAGCATCCACAGGAATTCGTAACCCTTGGGGTGCGACAAGGCGTATTGCATCCCGCGGTTGAACCCGCCCGTGCCACCAAGGTTCGTGGCGTTCACAATTTGGTGAATCCACGGGTAACGTTCGCGCAGCATTTCCACGCTGCCGTCGGTCGACCCGTTGTCCACCACCACGATATCGAACTCGAGGGGACCGGACGCCAGCAGGCTTTCCAGCATCACCTCCAGCGTGGCGCGCTTGTTCCAGTTCAACACTATGGCGATGGTGCGGGACACGGTTCGGCCGATTCCTCTTCTTTCCGCAACGCCGCCGCGTCAGGTGCCGTCGGCGTTTGTTGTCGAAAACACGCGTGATCAGGCGGCGAAAGGCAAAGGAAACCTGTTCACAGGCGCGCCGCGTTACTTGCGCTCGTAATCACCAACCGTGAAGTGATAGAAATCGTCATACATCTCACGCTCGCGAGGGTCTTTGTGTCGGGCCATGAGCGCGAGGTCGTTGAAGCCGATAAAGTACGCACAGGCCGACTCGGTCATGTAGCCGTATTCGATGCCGCCGTTCAGGTAGTTGCGGCCCCGCTCGAACTTCTTCTCGCCGATGTCCACGGTCGCGTCGATGGTCACGTAATATTCCAGTTCGATGCCGCCGCCCCGCTTGCGAGCCGCCTCGGCCGCCGGGCCCACGCTGTCCAGATGGTCGTAGAACATGTGGTTCGGCTGAAGGAATGAGCAGTCGAAGTACATCTCGCGGCTGTCGCTCATCGTGTTGATGTTCCGCGTGCTGTAGAAGGGAATCCAGAAGAGCGCCTTGTTGCACGCCTGAGTGTGCTTGTAGAGTTCCTTCACCACCCAGTGGTCATCGGTGTCCCAGCTATAGTGCATCGTCTCGAAGGGCCAGTAAAAGCCCAGCAGGTTTACGTGGCGGAAGCGGGCCTTCTTGAAGATGCGAATCGCCTCGTTCACGTACCACTTGCACGCCTCCAACCGCTGCTCGCTGGCCTGGGCGGTGTTCTGCATGAGGGCGCGAAAATTGAGGTTCGGGCCGTCCGGTGTCAGGCGCCCGAAGTGGGTGTTGGTCGGGTGCGGATAGGGGATGGTGAGCACGAGATTGCGCTTGTGAGGGGGCGCGCCGAGGGTGGGCACGAGGGCCTCGATGGTTTCCTCAAGGCGGCCCGCAAAGCCGTCGCGCGACAGGCTCAACTCCAGCGAATGTCGCCAGTCGTCGGCCCCGGCCGGGTTCGGCACCGGCACGGCAAAGAAGTCTCCCCGCCCGCAGGCCGTCGTGCCGAGGTTGATGTCGGGGAAGTAAGTCGTACTGCCAAGGGTCGTGGACGTGTACACGAGAAAGCTGTCGAAGAACCAGCCGTCCGCCTTGCCCCGCGGCGAGCAGTGCGCCACCTGATACGAGAACTCCTGAACCGTGGGCAGTTTCCCCTGGGCCACGCCCACGAGTTGAAGGTGCCGCAGATAATTATACTTCGCCTGATTGGGAGCAAAATAAGCCATAATGGACGGAATGCAAAGGGCCGGATTAGGCGGTGTCAAGGGGTGCGATGACACGCGCTGAATCTATCGTGGGCAGGAATGCCCCCACGCCTATCCGGGAAAAGCAGCCGTTATACGCCATCTGCGTTAATGGATAGCATTGCATGATGACCGGCTCCTTCGAATGCTTCTTCCGGGAACGCCAATCTCCTGATTGGCGCTTTTTACGTAAGTGGATAGCATGGCATGACAGTGGCAGAAAAGCGTGCGGCCGGGAAAACGGTTTTTCTTGAGCAAACATGGTGTGCGTGCCAATCAGGAGATTGGCGTTCCCAGGAAAAGCAGAGTGAGCATGGGGCGTGGTTGGATACGCTGGCCCAATGTATACTTACACAACCTCCGACTCTTCTCGCTGGCAAAGGGCCCGAGAGCTAATCATCCAGTCCTCTTGCAGGTGAACCATCGACCTGAGAGCCGGATGCGGGAGATCCGCAAGTCCGGTTCGGAGGGAGGGGAGGGCGACAAACGCCCTTCCCTACCCCTATCTGTCAGGGAGGGGCAGCATTCAGTTGCTTTCATATTGCAACCTTGGGCGTTGCTCCACAGCCTTTTGCTTGGCTGCTTGTGGCGGCTTTCATGATCTTTTCTGTCCGAAATCCGAGAGGCTCTTTTCATGAAGATTTGTTCACTAATCCGTCGCACTGTTTGCTGTGCGGTTTCATCGCTACTTCTGGCGTTTGTCGCCGCGCCGCGCCCCGCTAACGCGCAGGCCGCGCCGGGGCCGTTTGAGTGGCTGCCGTTCGAGGATGCGTTCATTCTGGAGGCGTACTTCGATCTGCTGCAAACCACCGGACAAATAGCCGACTGGTCGGGATGGACCGGCTCGTCGTGGACATCCCCCCACGCTTACAACAACCACACGGGCACCGACTTCGCGCTGCAAACGGGCACGCCCATTTATGCCACGGCGGCGGGCACGGTGACGACCGTGGTCACCAACGTGCCGGAAGGCAATCATTCCTCCGGCGGTTACGGCAACTACGTGCGCATCGCCGTGAACAGCGGCACCTCGCCCGAGGGTCAGGCGCTCGATTATATCACCGCCCACATGTTGCCGAACGTGGTGGTAACGGTGGGACAACAGGTGACCGCAGGCCAATTGCTCGGTTACTCCGACAACACCGGCAACTCCACCTCGGAGCATTCCCACAGCGAGGCGATCATTCGGCCCACCGGCGCTTATGCCTGCCCGTTCTACTCGGCGCTTTACAAGTATCCGGTCATGTTCAACCCCACGGGATCGGTCCAGGTGGGCCATGTGGTGCGGGTCACGGCGGCCTCCACAGCGTTGCGGGCCGACCGTTACGACACCAGCGCGCAGGTGACCACCGCCCACGCGGGGCAAACCTATTTCGCGGCCTACTGGCAGCATGGCTACTACCGCGTGTTCATCCCTAATGATCCGGCCAACCGCGGCGCGTGGCTGCGGGCAACCGACGCCGAGGAACTTTTCACGGGCGCAACGGTGATTCAGGCGCTGCCTGATGCCGGCACCTACGTCCACGCCACCACGCTTTCGGCGCCGCTGGCCCTGCGAGCCTCGGCCAGTGCGGGCGCTGCCGTGGTGGGGAGCATCGTCTATGGCGGCGGGCGTTTCGTGGCCGATCAGGTATCGGGCGGCTGGTACCGCATCCCCGTGCCCGGCGCCACCAACACCTGGGGATGGGTGCAACCCACGGCGCGCATGGTGGTTTACCCGCAGATCGTGAACCCAGCGGTCAACCTCGCGGCGCGGCCCAACAATGAATTCCCCATCACGGAAAATTTCACGGTGGCAGGGAAGTCGATGTTCGGTCGGGCGAAATTCAACCGGTCGGAAGTGGTCGCCTTCGCTACCGCCGCCCCCACCGGCGGCGATGGGCTGGCGCTGTTTGTGACCGACTCCACCAACTCCGGCGACGGCGTCATGGAGAGCGTGATGGTGGGCAGGGTCGACCACCGCGATTACTCCACGCAGGTCGATTGCTACTTTAACTACAAGGGCGACACCGGCATCGGCTACGAACGCTACGGCCTGTTCGCCCGCGACGACGGCTTCGCCGGGCTGGACCAGACCTTCGAAGGGCGGGGCAACTGCTACGCCATCACCTACGACAGCGACGACGGCCGTCTGCGCGCCGCCCGCATCAGCGAGGCGACCATCACCGACCTGCTACCCACGGCGCGCTACATGCCCACCAGCGGCTGGCACACCCTGAGCATCGAGGCGAATGGCGACCAGATAACCTTCCGCATCGACGGCACCCTGATGACCACCGTAACCGACACCGCCCACCCCTCCGGCCCCAGCGGCGTAGCCTACAGCAGCCACTTCACCGGCTACCCCACCGGCCGAGGCGCATACTTCGACAACTTTCGCGCCGACGCACTACCCGCGGCAGGAGTGGTCGGGTGGGAAGTATACTAAGAAAAAAATGCACCACTGCTTCAAAGTCTGATAAAGTCAGACAAGTCAGACCCGTCCGACTCTCCACAAACCGCAGAACAAGCCACAAAATAGGAGGCGATAATGAGCGAGAAGCGCGAGAAGCGCGAGAAGCGCGAGAAGCCTAAAGCACACTCACTGGTCCAGAAGATGCTTGCCCCTTTTGGGCTTCTAACAGGCACTCCAACCAACCCCCATGTAGTGTCTTTTTCGACTACCGCTCCGAGCGGATTGGCTCTTGTATATTCCGCCCCGACTCCTCCTGAAGCGAACTTGACTTGTCAGATTCTTCGAGACGCTGGATTTCACGTGGAGTTCGTTCCTTCAGCGACAACAGGAGTTTTTGGAACGACTGGCAGTGTGCATGTTTATGTCCACGAAAGTGAGCAGGAGGAGGCGTGCGAATTCCTCCGTCAACTACGGGAAACTTCAACGGAGGAGGCAGAAGAGAATGACGAGATGTGATTTCTGATTAAATCAGACCATCCACCGTGGGACCGCCACTAATTGTGGGACCGGTGCCCTCGCCGGTCGCCGACAGGCGTTTCGGGGCTGATTAAAATGTATTAACAGTTGGAATCGCAGAGGAGATCCGGCGTCTTCTTTCCGTCTTTTTTTCCGCCCCCATATTGCCAAGCCGCCCACGTGCCGCTTATCGATTCACCACTGCCGCATCAATGAGAAACGAGTAACATTATGAATCGTTTGAAATGCTTTGGATGGGCCTTTCTCCTCGTAGTTCACGCCGGCAACGCTGCGGCGCAGGAGATTCAGTGGCGCGATGCTGCGTCGTTTGAGGTTGAGGGCAGGGGGTGGGCCCAAACCGCCGGGCCGTTCGACCGACTTCCGGATTCCGCCCAAGCGAAGGTAAATGCCACGGCGTGGAACCAGAGCCAGGACAGCGCCGGCATATGCATTCGATTTGCCACCGATGCCGCCGCAGTAAGCGTGCGATGGTCGCTCACGAAGGCATCTCTTGATATGCCGCACATGCCCGCCACCGGATGCAGCGGCTTGGATCTTTATGCCCGCGTTGCAAAGGGCGAATGGCAATTCATGGGCAATTGTCGGCCGGGAAAACAGGACGGCAATGAGTCCACCATCGAATTCCCCCAGGGGGCCAAAACCACACGCGAGTGTCTGCTCTACCTGCCCGCGTACAACGGCACGAAGTCGCTGGAAATCGGCGTTCCTGTCGGCGGCCTTATCGAGAAGCCGCCCGCGCGTCTCGAAGGGCACCGCAAGCCGGTCGTCGTCTATGGAACCTCGATCACTCAAGGCGGATGCGCATCGCGGCCCGGGATGATTTGGACATCCATTCTCGGACGCATGCTCGATCGACCCATGATTAATCTGGGTTTCTCCGCCTCGGGCGACATGGCGCCGCCCGTCGGCGAGGTGCTTGCCGAAATCGACGGGGCTGCCTATGTCATCGACTGCACGTGGAACATGGGAACGGGCAGGGAGATGTTTCTGGAGCACGTGTCAAAGCTGGTGCAAGCCATTCGCAAAGCGCACCCCTCCACGCCCATCTTTTTCATGGGCCAATCGATGATGCGCCCCGACGCCCACCCGACCGAGAGAACCCGTGATCAGGAATTCGCCGTCCAGAGCCTGAAAAAAGATGGTGTGAAGCACCTGATCCTCGTCCCGCCGAATGACTTCATCGGCACCGATGGCGAAGGCACCGTGGACGGAGTCCACTACACTGACATCGGGATGCAGCGACAGGCACAAGCCCTGTATCCAACCGTAGCGAAGGTTCTCGAAGGCGTTACGGGGCCGGACTGACGTGTGAGACAGGGAGGCTCTGTACTCGCACTTTTGACTAACCAAACCCGCCACACGGATAAAGCGCGAGTACAGAGCCTCGCGGTCCCGGGCTACCGCGTTTTGGCATAGAAATCGCCTGAAGTTTGTTTCCAATCGGCGTCATCCTGAGAATAAGCAGGATTAGCCGCCACCTTCGATATTGAACTGATCACACATACAAAAGGAAAACACCATGCAGATACTAATCCGTAAACGGGCACCACGACAAAAGTGATTAAGGCGCGTTGACGCGCAAGTTCACCGTTGCGCACCGCTGTGGGGTGAGGCAGTTATTTTTGCATGAAAACTTCCATCGCTCAACTTGCCGTTTCTCCTGATGTTGCTTTGGCTACTTTGCGTAGTGCGGGGGCGCTTATGCATGGGCATTTCCAGCTTAGTTCGGGGTTGCATAGTCCGGAGTATTTTCAATGCGCGAAGTTGCTGGAGCAGCCTGTCGTGGCGGCGCGCATTGCGTTGGCGATGGCACCGGTGTGCCATGAGTGGCGGCCCGATGTGGTGGTTTCCCCGGCGCTGGGGGGCATTCTGTTTGGTTACGAACTGGCGCGCACGTTGGGTGTGCGCAACATGTTTGCCGAGCGCCCGTCGGGTTCCTTCGAGCTGCGGCGCGGGTTTGATCTGAAGCCCGGCGAGCGGGTTCTGCTGGCCGAGAACGTGGTGACCACGGGCGGCAGCGTGACCGAGGTTGCGCGTCTGGTGGCCGAACTGGGCGCCGAGGTGGTGGGCTACGCGGTGATTGTGGATCGCGGTAGCGGACGGTTTGCGCCGACCGAGCCGATGGTGGCGTTTGCCTCGGCCGATGTGCGGGTTTTTGAGGCCGACAAATGTCCCCTGTGCGCGGCCGGCAGCGCGTTGACCAAGCCGGGTAGCCGCAAAAGCTGAGGCGGTAAGTTCTCCACGTGGCAGGGCGGCTCGGTGGGGCGGGGAGTTGGGCTGTTCCCGCTTGCGTCGTGCCCGCGAGCGCGTGACCAATTGATGACGCAGATTTAAGACGATGACACCAAGGCAACGCGACAAAATCCTTCTGGTCACTTATGACTTTCCGCCGGGCCTGGCGGGGGTTAGACGCGTGGTGAAGTTCGCCAAATTTCTGCCGATGTTCGGGCTGGACCCGGTGGTGCTGGCGGCGCGGCCCGACGACGGGTTGCCGTCGGACGCCGAGGCGCTGGCGCAGGTGGAGGCGGCGGGTTACGCGGTTTGCCGCACGCCGAGTCTGGACGCGCATCAGGTGCGCCGCGCGGGGCGAAAATTGCGGGAAGCTTTCCGCCGGGAGTGGAGCAAGCTCGACGAGACCGCGAAGCAGCCGCCGCCCGCAAGCAAGGCACCGGTGGCGTCGCCCGCCAAGCGACCATCACGCGCCGCCGGGCTGTGGCGCGCGATCTCACCCTGGTTCCTGTTGCCGGACGACCGCGTGGGTTGGCTGCCGTTCGCAAAAGCGGCGGCGTGGCGCATGTTGCGACGCCAGCCGGTGCGCTACGTGCTCACGTCGTCCTATCCCAACTCGGCGCACTTCGTGGGGCGATGGCTGAAACGCCGCTTCAAGGTTACGTGGATTGCGGACTTCCGCGACGGCTGGACCCAGAACCCGTACTTCGCGCGCTATCCCACGCCGCTGCATCGCTGGTGGGATGCGCGGCTTGAGCGGTCGGTGCTACGCGAGGCGGACCTGATCCTGACCGTGAGCGAGCCCATTGCCGCGCATCTGCGCAAGGCCGGCGGCGGGGATCGGGTGCATGTGATTCCCAACGGATATGACCCCGACGACTTCCGCGACATCGAGCCGCTGGAGTTCGATCGCTTTACGCTGGGCTACACGGGCACGCTTTTCATGCAGCGATCGCCCGAGAGTTTTTTCGCGGCGGTGCGGGCGCTGCTGGATAATCACCCCGGGCTGGCGGACCAGTTTCAGGTGGTCTTTCGCACGCAGTTCAAACCCGAGCACGAGGCGGCCATTCGCGAAATGGGGCTGGAAAACGTCATCTTTAACTGGGGGATGGGAACGTATCGCGAGGCGCTGCAACTGCAAATGAGCGCCGATGCGTTGCTGGTGCTGGAGGGCGAGGCGCCCAACGCCGAGATTATGCTGACGCAGAAAATCTTCGAGTATCTGGCGGCGGGGAAACCCATCCTGGCGGCGGCCCCGCGCGGGGCGCTGTCAGACCTCGTGCGCAGGTCTGGCGCGGGCGTGGTGGTGGAGCCGGACAACGTGTTCCAGATGAAAGAGCGGCTGTTCGAGCTGTTCCACGACATGGTTCCCTACCGTCCCGACGTGGAGTTGATCCGCACCTTCCGCAGAGGCGAGCAGGCGCGCAGGGTGGCCGAGTTGCTGGGCAAGGCGTGAGTTAAGGGTCAGTCCACAATTCGGAAGTGGGAGAACTGGTCCAGACTTTCGTACCATTCGCGGGCTGCGTTGTCTTTTGATGCCAGCGCGGTTTCGGCGGCGCGCATCCCGACCAGCATGGAGTGGTCCATGTTGTTGTGATTGAACAAACCCTGGCGGCCGGTGGACAGCAGGTTGTCGAAGTCCGACAGGTAGTCGTTTATGTCGGCCAGCCGCTGCTGATAGTCGAGCGTGTAGAGCGGATACGCATGTTTGACCTTGAGCGCAAAGACGCCTTCCACTTCGTCCTCGCGAAAGAGCTTCAGCTTTAGTGCGTCGGCCAGCATGGCCTTTGCTGTGTCATCGGCGGACGCCTGCCACAGCGGGTCGTTCCAGCGGGCGGTCACCTCGAACACGGGCATCGTGCGTCCGGGCGGGGCCATGGATGGGTCGAAATTGCGGGGTTCATAGGCGCGGTTGAAAATGAGTTCTTCGCCGGGAAAATAGAGCCAGCAATTGGGCGTCATGACCTCGCGACGCAGGGCGATGCCCGCCAGCACCAGGCCCAGATATTGCAATCCCCCGGCAGCGCGAATGGCGGTGTCTTGCGGGTGGCATTCGGATAACTGGCGCACGAGGTCGGTGATGGGGATGGTTGAGATGAACAGGTCGGCGGTTCGCGGTTCGGGTTCACCCTTTATGTGCACAGCGCGCACGCTGCCGTTTGTGGTTTCAAAACCCACCACCTCGCGGTCGGTTTCGATGACACCGCCCAGTTCGCGCACTTTGCGTTGCAGGCTTAGCACCAGCCCCTCGGCACCGCCGCGAATGTAGGTGAAGCTGCTGAGCGCGGAGGGAGCCGCCTGCCCCTTGCTGCGGGGCGACAGGATGCTTTTCAACATGCGCATGGCACCGCCGGCGCTCACCCGCACGCGGGCAATTTCGGGGTGCAATTCGGTGGGGGGAGTTTTCCAAACTTTGCGCGTGTAGGGTTCGAGAATCAGCCGGTACGCGCCTTTGCCGAAGGCGGCCGTCATGGCTTCTTCGTAGGTAGTTGCGTTTTTGAATGGGGCGGAAGTTTTTGCGGCCACAGCAGACCACCCCAGCGCGGCCATGCGGCGCGGGCCCATCACGCGTAGAAGCTCCGTGGCGCGCACCGGATAGCGATAGAAATGGCCGTCGAGAAGCAATTCGCTGCGACGCGTCACGGTCATGGCCTGCTCGCTGGCGATTAGCTCGGGCAGCAGTGCTTTGATCTCGGGTAACTCGGTGTACACGCGGTGCGGGCCGAGGTCGGCGGTGAAATCTTCGCACTTCCACGACGAGGCCAAACCGCCGGTGCGCGGGGTCGCTTCCAGCACGGTCACTTTGCACTGGGGCGCGAGCTGCAACAGGCGATAGGCGGCCGCCAACCCCGCCACGCCGCCACCCAGGATGAGGGCGCTCTCAGGGCGCATCGGAAATCCTCAGCATGTTCGTCGTGCCGGTGCGCCCAAGGGGAACACCGCCGGTGGTTACGATCTTTTCGTTGGGGTCGAGCATGGCTTTATCGCGGAAAAACTGCAACGCTTCCTCCACAAGATCGTCGAAGGTCTCGGCGTCGGTTTTGCCGTGGGGGGGCGACATGGGGACGACGCCCCAGGTGAGGCACAACTGGCGGGCGGTGCGCGGCACGGGCGTATAGGCAAGCACGATGGCATCAGGATGGTTGCGGGCCACAAGACGCGCGGTGGACCCCGAAAAGGTGAGGCACAGAATATGGCGCAGGTGCAGGTCGTGGGCCACCAGCACCGTTGCGCGGGCGATGGCATCGGGGGTGTTGGCCAGGGGCGCAAGATCGCGGCGCATGGAGAAGGGGGGCTCGACCTTCAGCAGGCTTTCCGCGGCGCCGGCGATGCGGTTCATGGTCTCAACGGTTTCCAGGGGATACGCCCCCACGGCGGTTTCGCCGCTCAACATCACGGCGTCGGTGCCGTCGAGGATGGCATTGGCTACGTCGGTCGCCTCGGCCCGCGTGGGGCGTGGAGAACGGATCATGGAGTCGAGCATCTGGGTGGCGGTGATGACGGGCTTTCCGGCGCGATTGCACAAACTGATCAGGCGCTTCTGCACCAGCGGGACCTGCTCGATGGCGATCTCAACGCCGAGATCGCCGCGGGCGACCATGGCGCCGTCGCTCGCTTCCACGATGGCTTCAAGATTGGCAACGGCTTCGCTCATTTCCACCTTTGAGATGAGCGGCAGATTCGCACCGAGGCTTTCCATGTGGCGGCGGAACACATTCACGTCTTCGGCGTTTCGAACGAAGCTGGCGGCGAACATATCCACATCGGCCTCCAACCCGAAGGCCATGTCGTCGCGGTCCTTGTCGGTCATGCTTTCCACGCTCAGGTGCGAGTCGGGTGCGTTGACCCCCTTGTGGCTGCGCAAGATGCCTCCGCGCACCACGCGGCAGATCACATCGCGGCCATCGATGGCTTCGGTTTGCAACTCAAGCAGGCCGTCATCCAGCAGCAGGCGGTGGCCCGTGATGATGTCATCTGCCAGATGCTCGTGGTTGATGGTAGCGCGGCTTGCGGTGCCGTGGCCGGGCTCGGGGGTCAGCGTGATTTTCGCTCCCACGATGAGCTCCACGCCATCGTTATCCATCACGTCCACGCGGATCTTGGGTCCCGAAAGATCGCAGAGGATTCCGATGGGTCGGCCTGTTTCGACGCTGATCTTACGGATGGCCGCAATGACCCGGCTATGCTCGTCGCGGGCGCCATGGGACATGTTGAGACGGAATACGTCAACCCCGGCCAGAGCCAGCTTTTTCAGCATTTCCGGCGAGGCGCATGCTGGGCCTGCGGTTGCCACTATTTTTGTGCGCGACATCCGGTATCCTTGCGCCTTTCTCAGCTTTCGACGATGAATGATGCGAAATCGTCTGTGGGGTTGTACATCTGCAGTGCGGAGTCAGTCAAGCAAGTGGAGGTTCGCCGACCCATGGGGCGACGTTTTGGACAATTAATAATTACAGCGGTGGTGTGGGCCGCATTGATAAGCGTGGCGGCAGCGGTGGAAACGCGCGTGACGCGCGACGCTGGATTTGCAGATTTCAACAAGGGGGAGACAACCGGCACGGAGTTACTGGCGCGCGGCGCGCTCATCCCCGGCCCCCGGGCCGAGCGCCTGGCGCAACTGGATGAGGCCGTGGCGTGGAGCGTTGCGGTGGATCCCTTCGACGGCGTGGTGTTCTTTTCCACGGGTCACAATGGGCGGGTGTACGGCATGAAGCAGGGCAAAAAGCCCGAGCTGTGGGCCGACCTGACCGAGGTGGAGGCGCTGAGTCTGGCGGTGGATTCCACGGGCGGATTGATCATCGGTGCCTCGCCGGGCGGAAAAATTTATCGCGTGGTGGAGCCGGGCAAACCCAAGTTGCTGTTCAATACGGGGGAGCAGCACGTGTGGTCTCTGGTGTTCGATCGCGACGGCACTCTGTATGCCGGCACCGGGGTGAACGGGCGCATTTATCGCATCCGTGGCGAGAACAACGGGGAGGTTTTTTACGACAGCCCATCGGCCACCAACGTCATGGCGCTCACCTTCGACTCCGAGGGACGACTTCTGGCGGGCACGCAGGGCAAGGGTTTCGTGCTGCGGGTGACGGGAAAAGATTCGGCTTTCGTGCTGCATGCGGCGGCGGAGGACGAGGTGCGCTCCCTGACAGTGGACAGCGACGGCAATATTTATGCGGCGGTGAACGGACAGCGCGTGACAAGCCTCATGGAGCAACTTGAGCGCGATTCACGCACGACCGGCACGGCCACGTCATCGGGCGGTGCGCAGCGCGGCGGCATTGTGCAGATTCAACCCAGCGGGTTTGTGGTTAATTTCTGGTCGGCCCCCGAAGGGCCCATTCAAAGTGTGTTGGCCGATCCCGTGGGCGAGGGAATCTTTGTGGCGGCGGGGCTCAAAGGTCGGGTGTATCGGATGCTGTCTGATACGAACTGGTCGCTGATTGCCGACGTGGAAGAGCCGATGGTGCTGGGTTTGGCGTCATTCAAGAACAAGGTTTATTTTGCCGCGGGAAATCGTGCGGCTTTGTACGAACTGCAGGTCGAGAAAACGGGCGATGGCCTATTTGCCAGCCGTACGTTGGATGCCGGTTCCACCGTCAAGTGGGGCAATCTGATGATGGAAGGCGAGACCCCTGCGGGCACGACCGTCACCGTGGAGACACGCACGGGCAACACCGAGGATCCGGTCGAGCAGTCCTGGAGCAGCTGGACCGTTGCAGAACCCACCGGTGAGAACACGGCACGGGTGGCCGGACCGGTGGCGCGCTATCTGCAATATCGGTTAACTCTGCGTGGTGCCGGCGAAGCGATTCCTCGCGTGGACAGCGTTCAATTTTATCATGTGCAGCAGAATGCTACGCCGGTGTTGCGCGAGGTGCGTGTGGAGAAGGCGGGCGTGCCCGCCGGTTCTGGTGGTGCTGCCGCAGGTGCCGCGGGTGAAGCGGCTGCGCGGGCCGCAGCGGCGCTGGCGAAATCGACGTCGGACGATGAAGAAGATGACAGCTCCGACGCCGCCTTGGTGAAGGCGCGCCTCAAGGCCGCTGCTGCTGCGGCATCGGCTGGTGCAGCCAAGGCCGGTGCGCCTGATGCAGCCGGAGCCAAGCGCAACTCACGCACGTTCCGCGTATCGTGGGACGCCCGCGACCCGAACGGTGACAAGTTGGTTTATCGCCTCTTTCTGAAGGGCGAGGACGAAGCGGTGTGGAAACTCGCTGATGAAAATGTGGAGATACCACGTGCCGCCTTGGCGACCAGCGACATGGCCGACGGCCGCTATCGCCTGAAGGTGGAGGCCAGCGATGCGCGCGCTAATGCCGACGATGCGGTCTCGACCGCCTCGCGCACGAGCGACGTTTTCCTGGTGGATAACACACCGCCGGTGATTGAGGCGTTGACCGCCAAACGAGTCGCCGAGGGCGAGTGGGAGGTGAGCGCTCGTGCGAAGGATGCGCTCTCCATCATTACGGATGCGACGTACAACGTTGACGCTCAGAGCGAACCTCGGGCGGTTTCTCCCGAGGATGGCATTTTCGATTTCACGGAGGAGACGTTCCGTTTCCGCGTGAAGCCGGAGGAACCCGCCATCGAGCACAGCGTTGCGTTCAGCGTAACGGATCGTGAAGGCAACGCTGCGGTGGCCAAGGTATTGCTCAAGTGATCACACCGGCTGCCCCTGGCTTGGTGGTGGCATCCGGCGTGCGCCGATTCTGCTTGGCGGCGGGCACCCTATGGCGTCGCGAGATCGTGCGCTTCCTCCGCCAACGCAGCCGCGTGGTGGGTGCCCTGGGCACGCCGCTCATGTTCTGGCTGGTCATAGGCGCGGGTATCGGGCGGTCTTTCAAATCCGACGATGCCCCCGGCGCGGGGAACTATCTCCAGTATTTCTATCCGGGCACATTGCTGCTCATCCTGCTTTTCACGGCAATCTTTTCGACCATCTCCATCATCGAAGACCGGCGCGAAGGCTTCCTTCAGGGGGTGCTGGCAGCACCGGTTTCGCGCGGGGCCATTGTGTTGGGCAAGTTGCTCGGCGGGGCCACCCTCGCCACGCTGCAGGGCGCTGTGTTCCTCGCCCTGGCGCCGTTGGCCGGGCTTCACCTTGCGCCGTTGTCTGCCCTGGCTTTATTAGCGGTCATGTTTCTTGTCGCCTTGGGCCTCACCGGGTTGGGTTTCATGATTGCATGGCCCATGGAAAGCACCCAGGGTTTTCATGCCGTGATGAATCTTTTCCTCATGCCCTTATGGTTGCTCTCCGGTGCTTTGTTTCCCGGCTCCGGTGCATCCCCTGTTTTGCAGTGGATCATGCGGGTCAACCCGCTCACCTATAACCTGCAACTCATTCGTGGGTTCTTCTATGGCGGCACACCTCACGGCCATGCTGCAGCGGGTTTTGTGCTGCCGCTGGTCATCACCCTTTTGTTTGCTTCAACAACATATCTACTCGCGTGGTATCTCGCATGTCGCAAAATCAGCCGGCCCCTGTAGGCCGCAACTTCAATCCGGCCCACGTGGCCGCCTATGTATTGTTTGGTCTCATGGCATTTGCCATCGGAGTGTCTGCGATCTATCAAACGGTGCGCAAGGCAACCCGCCCTGAAACGTTGCAGGTGTACGGTGCTGTGACTCCTTTTTCGCTGCAGAGCGCATGGGGGGGGATGGTGAGCAACGAAACTCTGGCAGGGAATCCGTATATCATCGATTTTATTTTCACCCGATGCGCGGGGCAATGCCCCATCATGACCCACCGCATGAAGAGCGTACAAGACTGGCTGACGGTGGACGGCCTGGATAAGGTGAAACTTGTCAGCGTGTCGGTCGATTCGGATTACGACACCACGACTGTAATGGCTCAGTTCGCGCAGAAATTTGAGGCCGACTCCGACCGATGGCAGTTTCTGACGGGAGACCGCGACGAAATTTACAAGCTCATCCGTGAGGGGTTCAAGCTGGGCGTTGATGATGAGCCGGTGAGTGGCACATTCAGCCCCGAGGAACCGATCATCCACAGCAACCGTTTCGTGCTGGTGGACGCAAAGGGCAACATTCGCGGATATTACACCGGGCTCGACCCCGATGATCTGGTGCGTCTGCGCAGCGAGTTGCCGTTGGTGATCAACGAACAATCGTTCACAGAAAAGCGCTAACGGAGCGGGTCTGCCATGGAATCTTTCATCGCCTCTCTTCCCCATGCCAACGCGGGGTTCAACACGCTCACGGCATTGCTGCTGCTGGCCGGATGGTGGTTTGTTCGCCACGGTCAAATCAGTCGTCACCGCAACTGCATGGTGGCGGCGCTGGTCAGTTCCTGCTTTTTCCTCGCGGGATATTTAACCTATCACTTCAACCACGGTGCCACTGTTTTTCCTCCCGTGCCTGTGGTGCGGGGGATTTACCTCACCATCCTGCTCACCCACACGGTGCTGGCCGCAGTCACGCTGCCCCTCGTGATCGCCGTTGTGTGGCAGATAGCCCACGGTCGCATTGCGAAACACCGACGTCTCGCCCGGATCACCATGCCCATCTGGTTATACGTTTCGGTGACAGGCGTGGTGATCTACGTGATGCTCTACCACCTTTATCCGGTGCGGTAAACAGAGCGGTCTCCGGCGGATTCACCCGCGCAACCTTTCACCTTCCTGCCGGTTGGTTCACCTGAATCTTGCGTTTGCATTTCGGACATCGCAGGCGTGGTGCGCGAAACGCGGGACCCAACTGGATATGGTTGCCACACGAGCAAGCCACGGTTTCCCACCCGCCACCCTGGCGTGCATATTGCAGAGGTTCCATGTTTGCCGGATCATCGGCCGGCGAGCCATTCGGGTCCACGCCATACTCGGCCAGGTGTTGCTTATAGCGTTCGGCCAGGGGGGGCAGGGGGATTTTGCTTCCGCAGCGGATACAAACCACCTCTTCGTTTTCGAACACGGGCGGAACGCGCATTTCCATGCCGCAGTCGCAATGCACCGCGAGATAGCCAGCCTTGCGCTGCACCGTGGCCTTGGCCTCCTGTCGCGATTCAATGGGCCCTTCGTCGCTTCCCTGGCGGACTTCGACAGCGGGTGCTTCGGCCAGAGAACGCGACCCGAACAAGCCCTTGTTGAGGGTTTTGCGGTACGCTTCTTCATACGCTGCCAGTCCGGCGCCGCCGCCCATGGCGCGCAGCACGCGCACGCGTTTCACCGTGGCCGGGTGGGAGCTGAACATGTTGTCCGACGGCTCGTCATCGGTGGCTGCGGCTCGTGGATTCACGATGAACATGGGCGCGATGGCGCGGCTCACCGTGAGAGACTTCGCGCCCCGTGAGATTTTTTCCAAAGCCGAGGCCAGCCCTTCGGGGTAGCGCGTGTATTGCGCGCTGCATGCGTCGGCCAGATACTCGCGTTCACGACTGGCGGCGAAGTACAGGATGCGCGCCAGAAACGGGCCGAGGATGCCCACCGTCACCGCCAGCAAAAGCATGACCACCTGAAACTGAGCGGCACCGCTGTCGCGCGAACTGCTGCGCGTGTTGATGCGTCCGCCAAAGCGCACGGTCTGCCACATGATTTCGCTCAGGATAATAATGGTTCCCAGCATCACGGCGGCAATGGTCATGAAACGCACATCGCGGTTCATCAGATGCCCCACTTCGTGGGCGATAACACCCTGAAGCTCATCGCGGTTCAGCCGCACCATGAGGCCGCTGGTCACGGCAATGGCGGAGGTTTCCGGTTTCGTGCCGATGGCGAAGGCGTTGGGTGCCTGCTCATCAATGAGGAGGATGCGGGGCATGTAGCCCAGCCCGGATGCGATGACCATTTCCTCCACAATGTTGAAGAGGCGCGGGCTGTCGTCGCGGGCAAGCTCGCGGGCGTTGAGGCTGGAAATCAGCAGTTTCTCGCCGCCCGCGAATGCCGCGAATAGTTGAACCACCCAGATGAGCGTGGCCACCAATACGCCGATGACTCCGCCCTCCGGGCCGCCGAAGGCGTAACCGATCACCAGACCCATCACCACGAGGATCATGGCGAGGCCGGTGATGAGCACCACCGAGCGCCGTTGGTTGGCTCTTATCTGCTCCCACATGGGCGTGCTACCTCAGCGGCGTTTGATTGCGCCGGTGCGTTGGGGGCGTTGTTGTTTGCAGGCAGATCAGAACTTCACCTGCACCGCTTCACGCTCGGCAGCTTCGGTCGTCTCAAAGAACTCACGCTTGGTGAATTTGCCGGGAAAAAAGTTAGCGACCATGTTGGCCGGAAACACTTCGATGGCCGTGTTGAACATCATGACGCGGTCGTTATAGAACTGGCGCGAGAAACTGATCTTGTTTTCCGTTGCGACCAGTTCTTCCTGCAGCGCGAGGAAGTTGGTGTTGGCCTTCAGGTCGGGGTACGCCTCGGACAAAGCGAACAGCGATTTAAGCGTGTTTGTCAGCATGTTTTCCGCGGCGGCCTGCTCGGCCGGACCGGCGGCACTCATGGCCATGTTACGCGCCTGGATGACCTTTTCCAGCGTTTCGCGTTCGTGGGAGGCGTAACCCTTCACGGTCTCCACGAGATTCGGAATGAGATCGTAGCGGCGTTTGAGCTGCACGTCGATCTGCGCCCATCCGTTATCCACCTCGTTTTTCAAACGCACGAGGGAGTTGTAAATCCCCACGGCCCACAGCAGAACAACCACGGCCAAGCCGAGTATTACGAGAAGCGCGATTCCTACGCCCATAATCAGTCTCCTTCCATCATCGTATCACTGTCCCCCAAGGGGAGTCTTACTGGCACCGCCATCGGATTTCAATGGCGGGGCAAAGGCAAATTAAACCGACACATCCTGTGCGGGATCGGGGGTGGAGCCGCGGGGCGTCTCCCCAAAAAAATCATCGAGAAACAGGATGGCTGCGGGCGCGCCGGTTTCAGGCGGAAACGTTTCCAGCAACTGACACAACTCGCGGCGATCAAACCACAGCCCGTGGCCGCGCGGGCAGGAGTCCAGTTCCAGGGGCTTTGGGCCCCGGGCCTCGGGTGTCACCTGCTGCAGGGGAGTATCGCAGCGCGGGCAAAGGCAGGCCTTGCGCGGAGAGAGGGGCGTGGTCACGTTGAACTTCAAGCCCGCAGCATAGTGCGCCACCTGCGTATTATCCAGCAGGTCCTCAAGCTCCCCGGCATCCATCCACATACCATGGCAGGTCGCACACGTGTCAATTTCGATGCCACGGAATATCATGGCAATCAGAGCTTCATCGCAGCGCGGGCAGACGGGGTGCATAGTTGAGTATCAGAATGGTGCATGGATTCGGGAAGGTCAACCCTCAGCTTGAGGCCAGTGGCCGGTAATCTTCAAAAGCCCTTGCCGGAAATACGCCAGCAAACCAGAGTCGATCCCCATGACATTTTCATCCGCCAACATTTCACTTCTCGAAGATTGGGGCAACCCCGAGTCGTCAGATTTGTCCGACGCGACAAAGCAGGCTGCCGCAGAGGGGAAACCCCTGCGCGACTTCGTGACAGCGAATCCACAGCTTCATGGTTTCGCGTTCGATGAGGCGCTGCTTGCCGACATTCTCGCGGAGGCCGCGCGCGAGGCTCGTGTTTATGCACCCGATTCGTCGGGGCGTGTCACCGCCCGCGAAGCCGTGGCCGCATATCATGGCGATGGATTGACAGCGGATCAGGTGGTTCTCACGCCGGGCACCAGCTTTGGTTATTGGGCCGCGTTTCGGTTGCTGGCGGACCTGGCCGGGGGAGAGGTGCTGTGCCCGTCGCCCACATATCCACTGTTTGATGATCTGGCGCGCCTCGCCGGGCTGTCTGTTCGCCGATACCATTTATACCGGCAGGGGCCGCGTTGGGTGGTTGATCCCGAGGAACTGGCTTTTCAGATAACGCCCCGCACCCGCGCCATTGCGTTGGTTTCGCCTCACAATCCCACCGGGAGCGTCGCCAACATGGACGACCTGATGACCGTGGGGCGTCTGGCGCGGCGTCACAAGCTGGCGGTCATCTTCGATGAGGTTTTCCGAGAGTTCGTGCATCGCCCCGAAGCGGTCGTGAGCCGCCCGGCGGAGTTCGGTGCGCCTCTGGTTATCACCCTCAACGGGCTCTCCAAAATGCTTTCTCTGCCCGGGCTCAAGGGCGCATGGATGGCGGTGGAGGGCGAGCCGGAGCTGACACGCCCTTTCCTGCGTTCGCTCGATTATTTAGCGGATACATTTCTCCCCGTCAGCGAGATCACACAGGCGGCAATGCCGCGCCTGTTGCGCGAGGGGGCAGACGAGACGCGTCGCTTTGCAGCGCTCTATACCTCGCGGATGAAGTCGCTCACGACCGCCTGGCAGTCCGATGGTGGTTCCGTGGGGGCGGGAGTTGTCATGCCCGAAGCTGGCCCGTATCTCACCATTGATCTGGGCGAGGCGGACACGCGCCGGGGTGTTCTGCGTCTTGTTCGCGACCACGGCATTCTGCTGCATTCCGGCGATATGTACGACATGACCGCCGGGCATCTGGTGATGACCGCCGTGGCACCTCCGCCTTACCTCATCGCGGAAATCATGGGAGCCATGCCGGACTGATTCGCAGGTTGTGGAACAACCACCATTGTCAGCCCGAATCTTGTTGCTTCATCCCCCTTGGTCCTTTTGCTGGGGACCATACACTTTCCTAAACCGAGGACGTCCCATGAGACTTCGCGCCGCGTTTGTTTTGCTTGCCGCATTGATTGCCACTACCGCTGCCTTCGGGGCGGAACCCATCGTGCTCGAGCGCGATGGCGTGAAGGTAACCATCGCCCCGCCCCGCTGGGTGTCCGTGGAGGTGGACGGCACACCCTTCAGCACAAACCACACGCTGTATGTGGTCAAACCAAACTGGGCCGTGCGCTACTTCGGCTATGAGGACGATCCCAAGCTCGTCGAGAAAGTGAAACAGACCGGCGAGTTTCGCGTGAAGATTCCACTGGCGTCGAAGAATGGCGAAGTAACCGGTACGCAGGTCGTTGAATTGTTGCCCGACCGCACACTGCGCATCGCTGTGGACGCCCGCCTGACCACAGACGTGGAGGCCAACTTCGAAAATTGTTTTGGTTCCATCGAACCCGGATGGCTGGCAGGACGCGAAGTTGAGGTTACCTCTGCCAAGGGCGGCGTGAAAAAAGTCATGATGCCCGTGGAGGCGAAGCTCACGGATCAAGAGGGCGCAACCATAGCGCGCGATTTTTCGGGTCTGAAATTCAACACCCGCCGTGGAACCGTTACCATGAAGACCAGCGCGTCGGCTGACTGGCAGTTCCTCGATTATCGCCGCAACCTCTGGGGAGACGAACGCAACCAGTTCTGGGTTGGCGTTGCGGACGGCAGCATCACACCGGAGAAACCCCGCCAGTATGAAATGACGTGGCAGTTCGGTTCACCCGCGAGTAATGTGTCGGTGCGCCCGCCCTTGCAGGCGACAGACAAGCCCACGTCGGCACAACAGGTTGTGCGGTCTGAACCGGCGCGCGATCTCATCATTCCCACGCCCAAGCAGATCACGTGGCTCGATAAGAATCTTCTGCTTCCGGTGGAGCCCACGGTCTCCATGTCGGGCGATGGGTTGGATCGCGAATTTGCCCAACGTGTTCTCTCCACCTTGATTCAGGACATCGAGCGCAAGGGGGGACTCACGTTAAAGGAAGGCGAGGCCGGGAAGTCGAACATCGAATTCCGTCTCACCGCCGGCGCCACGAAGCGCCCCGAGGAATATTCAATCCAGGTCGGCGACACTGCGGTGCTTGAAGCGGCCACCACGGAGGGTCTGGTGAATGCCGCCGCCACGCTGCGTCAGCTCATGCGTGAAGAGCAGGGCCACGGTGCCGTGCGTGGAGTTCAGATGCGCGACTGGCCCGCGCTGCCTTTTCGCGGAATTCATTTCTACACCGGAAAAGACGGACGCGACATTCAGGTGAAAATGCTTCAGGACGTACTCGGTGGGTTGAAACTGAATGCCCTGGTGTATCAGTGCGAGTACATCAAGTGGGAGACCCACCCCGAGATCCAACACACGACCTGGGGCATGGAAATGGCCGACGCTCGCGACGTGATCAGCGAAGCGAAAAGCCGTTTCATCGAGACCATCCCGCTCATCAACACGTTCGGGCACAGCGAGTGGCTGATCGACAACGATGTGTATCGCCACCTGGCGGATAACCCCGAGGTGCCTTATGCTTATGATCCCTCAACCAGCGAACCTATCCGCATATCGGAAGAGATTTACGACGAAGCGATCCGGCTTTTCCAGCCGCGCTATTTCCACATCGGCAAGGATGAAATTATGGCACCGGGCTTCCCCATGAAGGAAGCCAACCGCAAGGTGGGAGCGCAGAAACTGATACTGGACGACATCGCCCACTACCACAAGTTCCTCAAGGATCGCGGCATCCGCACCATGATGTGGGGCGACATGTTCCTGCATGGCGACGAAGCGCCCGACGCCACAAACGCCGGAAGCCTGGAGGAAGCAAAGATGCTCCGCTCGAAGCTTTCGAAAGACATCATCATCACCGACTGGCATTACGCCCCGGCCCCGGTGGAGAGGTATCGCAGTCTGGATATTTTCAACCGCGAGGGTTTCGACACCATCGCGGCGCCGTGGAACTCGCCCACCAACATACTGCGCTTCTCGAAGGCGGCGGTGGCGGCGCGAGAGGCTGCCGGGAAACGTGGCAAGGGCGGCACCACCATGGGCACCCTGCAGACCACGTGGGCCGGTTACAGCTTCGGGCATTTTTCGTTCTGGGAGGCTCCCAATCAGTACGGCGCCTACGTTCTGGCGGCAGAAGCTGCGTGGACAGGTGGTCTCGAAGATGCCGACGCTGTGCCGTTCAATTTCCGCGAGGAGTTCGATCGCATCTGGTACGGCAACCGTTTGCCCCGCGAACCGATGGCTGGTTGGTTTGCGGACCTGTCTGCTCAGGCCAACTTCAACATGGTGCCATCTGCCACCGATAAGCAGTGGCTGGGATATGAGGTGACCGGCAAAACGGCCGACGTGACCGCCCCGACCGGAGAATTCCTCGGGCGATTCCGGGCTCGTCCGGCGGGTGCCGAGGGCCCCATGCGTGGCGTGTTGCTGGCAGCTTCACTCAACCCCAAAGGGATGTGGCCCACGCAGCTTGACGTTGCTGTGGGCACCAAGGCCACCGCAGTGTACAGTCTGCTCGCGGCCACCCACGCCGGGCAGCCCTTCTCGCCAATCGGGATGGTTCGGTTCCAATACGCCGATGACACCGCAGAAACGGTTTCGCTGGAACTTGGCGAGCGCGTGTTTGCATTCAACGACACGCGGGTCAGGCCGGAAAGCCCCATCGTGTGGAAAGCCCCCGCGCAGGCGGGTCTGCCTCAGCGCATCATTCACGCCTATGTGTGGCGCAATCCGAATCCGGAGAAGGAACTGAAGAGCGTGCGATTCACTTCCGCCGAACGCGGCAGCGGAATCGTGATCTTCGGCGTGGGCGGAGTTCAGGCCCCTCTGCCGGAAATGGAACTGTACACCAAGCCGCCCAGCCGGTAATCGGCAACACGAAGTTACCTATCGAATTTGACTCGGCGAGATTCAATTTTCTGCAAAAGACAAAGATCTCGAGCGAGCAACTGCTTAAGGTACGAGAGAACGACTTTCTCGTGCACTTCGAGTTCGAAGTCCTGTGTTACTCTCCGCAGAATAACCTCCTCGTCTGGAAAGAAGGCGAAAGGGTTGCGGTCCAGTTCGCGGAAGATGTAATCACGGGCAACCGGCCGATCGGCAAATTCTGCAAGTATCCGGACAGGAATCCTTTTCGAGATTCCTTCGGGAGGGTTATTGCCATCCGTCGGAAGTACAAGCGTCGGTGTATATAGTAGCTCCGGTGTCTCCAGAAGATTAATGGCAAGGCTTGTCGCCACATCTGCAAGTTCCACACAACGGGCTCCTCGGAGCATCAGAAGCAGACCTTCCTTTTGATACGCTGGCGAAGAGGTCCACAAATCCTGAATCAGAGCGGCGTCAGGACGCCTGTTTAAATAGCCTTTCAACAGAAACCAGCTCATCCTGCGTTCACGGTCATCCACCTCTTCCGGGCGGAGAACAGCCTTTCTAATCCGCTCTTCCAACTCGTTCAGGATTTCGTCGGACGGCTGCTGAAGAAATACCATTCCGTGCCGATGATCCAGCGTTCCTGGCTTCGGGGGGGTGAAGGGAATCTGTGCGTGATACAAGGTCATTCCCATCAGAATCCAGGTGTAATCGTGAAGGAGCATTTGGTTTGAATCGCATTGCTTGAATCCCATTTTCAGCACAACCGTGGCAATCAGACCATGAAGCGTGGGCGAAGTGCAATCTTCTCGGGCCGAAATATCCATGGCCCAGGCCATCGCGTTCTCCGGCGAGGTCGTGATCAGGTCGACAACAAGCGCTTCCGTCCCCGACGAGATCTCGCGATCGCTATTACGCAGATGCTTCAAAAAAAGCGTCTGAGTCGCCTCTCCCGTCATCGTGGCCTTGCCGAATAGAGCCATCCCCGGATCAATACACTGCCCCTGACTCATCCGTATAAGGACGAATAGGAGCATAAGAGCAAGCTGCCACCGTCTGTTAATGCATGCGTTGATCATGGCTCGCACGTTTGGCCTTCGGGAATTAGATGGAACCTCAGAACTTTGTGTTCTTCGTTATATTTTTGGATGGTCCGTCGTGGTTGTCAAGGGGAAGTGGCAGGTTTGCAGCGTAAAGTCGGTGTGATCGACTGCGGTTCCTTGGGGTCTTAGGCGGCGTCGGCGGGTCGTGAGTCGGCCTGGCTGCGGTTTGTGGGGCTTTGGCTGGTGGGCGTGGCGCGTGTTTGGGTGCTTTCGTGGTGGTTTTCTGGGTCTTGCCGTCGTTCAGGCGCACCTGCCCCTTAGAGCGGTTCTGATGTAAGTGTTAACATATCCTGCAATCTCGAAATAGTTGGAGCATTGGGTTTGGGGCGACTGTGCGTACAGGAAATCCGGAGGCCGTGTGGAGGCCTGAGATAGATCTCTGTGCGGATAATGGCTTGCCGATTGCGTGCCAGTTGCAGCGCTTGCACACCGCTTGCACACCGCTTGCACACCGGTTGCACACCGGTTGCACACCGGTTGAACGCAGGTCGCACCGGGGTTGCCATCCGCCAGCAAGTGGGCAAGTGGGAGGCGGTAGAATCGGGCGCCCGGCCGCCGAGGCTGTGGTAGCCAGCTACCACATGGATGGACGGTCACAATTCGACATCCCAGCGCTCCACGAGTCTGTAATCATTAGAATCGAAAACGCTCTAGCAGATCTGTGGCGAGGGTGAGATTGTAGGGCAGCACCCCCATGGTCATCTGGATCATGACGCGCCTGATGCCGCGTTTCAGAGCGCGCGGCAAGACGGCCCACCCCGTCTTGCGCACGCTTCTTTTTTATCCGGCTCGGCAATTTGCCGCTTCTGATCAGTTGTCGGCGATTTTTCCCCCGCCCTAAGGATAATTGCGTTTTGCACCCCGCGCTCTGACTTCAATCCATTACAAACACCGGAAATCCTTCGATCATGACTCACGACCCCGCCGACCCCCGTCGTTACAATTGCCACGTTATTTCCAACACCCACTGGGATCGCGAATGGCGCTATCCCTTCCAGAGCTATCGCATGGATCTGGTGGTGATGATGGACAGCCTGCTTGAGGTGCTGGAAACCCGCCCGGATTATCGCTCCTTCTTCCTCGACAGCCAGACGGTGCTCCTCGACGACTACCTCGAAATTCGCCCCGAGAACGAGCCGCGCATTGCCGCTCTGGTGAAAGAGGATCGCCTGCAGATCGGCCCGTGGTATACGCTGCCCGATATGTGGGGATGTCCCGGCGAGGCACTGGTGCGCAATCTCCTCATGGGCCACCGAGGCGCGGCGCGTTTCGGGCGCGTGACGAAGGTTGGTTACACGCCGTTTTCCAACGGTCAGATTTCGCAGGTCCCGCAGCTTTATCAGGGCTTCGGCATGGACAGCATTATGTTCTATCGCGGCATCGGCAAGCACGTGGCCAAGAGCGAATTCATCTGGGAGGGACCCGACGGCAGCCGTGTGTTTGGTTTCCGTTTCGGCGACTACGCGCGCTACAATTACTACGGGTCGCGGTGCCCCAGTCGCAGGACCGCCAGTACGGCGCCATGAACCTGAAGCTGAAGGTGCATGAGGAACTGCTGGACGAATCCCTCGAAGATGCGCGCCGCTATACGGGCGCCGACGCCACCACTTCCGAACTTCTGTACATGATGGGCCACGACCACAGCTTCGCCGCAGAAGAAGAAGCGGATCTGGTGGCGGCGTTGCAACACGCCGAGGGACGCAAGGGCGACCGCGTGATTTTCAGTGCGCTGACGGATTACATGGAAGCGTTTCGCCGCGAGGCGGAGAAGACCGACCTTCAGGTGCTGCACGGCGAAATGCGCCACACGCTGAAGGAGGGCCTGTGGACCACGCTCATGGGTCGCATCCTCAGTTGCCGCCTTTATCTGAAACAGGAAAACGCCCGCGTGAACGCAAAGGTGCTCACCGGGGCCGAGCCTCTGGCCGCGGCGGCATGGGCCTGGGGTGCGGAGTATCCCGCGCAGTTTCTGGATATCGCCTGGCGCAAGCTGCTCATGAACCAGGCCCACGACGCCATCGGCGGGTGCAGCGTGGACAAGGTGCATTTCGAAATGCAGGCGCGGTGGAGCGAGGTGGACACCATCGCCGACGAAATATGCCGCCGCAGCATGCGCGACGTGGCGGCCCGGGTGGATGGCTCAGCCATTGATCCGGCGGATCTGCAACTCACGGTTTTCAACACGGTGCCCTTCGCCCGTGGCGGCGTTGCGCAATTCAGCATTGATCTGCCGGCGGCACAGCCCGGTGAGGAATTCGTGCTGGAAGAGGTGGACGGAACATCTGTGCCGTTGCAGGTGGTCAGTCGTGAGGCGTACGACCCGACCATGGAGGGCGGGTTCGACCTGAACATGCCCTTCGCTGTGGAGCGTTTTGATGTGCGCGCGCAGGTGCGCCCGCTGGCGGGGCTGGGTTATCGTGCGTTGCGGATTCGACGCGGTGCTTCGATTTCACCCGCTGCAACCAACGCTGATATTCTCCGCGACCCGCACACGCTGGAGAACGAACACGTGCGTATGGTGGTCAATGACAACGGCACCCTTCGCATGGAATCAAAAGCCGATGGCCGTGTGATGGACAACCTCGGTTGGTTTGAAGACACCGCCGAGTTTGGCGATCCGTGGAACCGCAAGACCCCCGAAAACGACGCTCCTTTTACGAGTCGTGAAGCTGTCGCCAGGGTCGAGCCTCTCCACCATGGCGCGCTGGAGGCGGCCCTCAAGGTTACGCTGCAATTTGATATCCCTGCCGGCAAAACCGACGATGGCCAGCGCACGAAAGAGACCATCGCCTTGCCGGTGGCTCTCGTGGTGACGCTGAAAAAAGACTCGCCCCTCGCTGAAGTCACCGTGCACCTGAACAATCAGGCCAAGAACCACCGCCTGCGCATCATGTTCCCGTCTGACTTGCCGAAGGCGACGCGCAGCTACGCGGAGGGACAATTCGACGTGCTGGAGCGCGACATCGCGCTGCCGGATGCGACCGGCTTTAAGGAGCCGCCCTATCCCACCCACCCCATGTGGAATTTCTGCGGCACGTCCGATGGCACCCACGGCCTCGCGGTCCTCAACGATGGCCTCACCGAATATGAGGTTGTGGACGACGCGCCGCGCACCGTGGCGGTTACGCTCATGCGGACCTTCGGTACCTTCGTGTTTGGTCGCCCCACGCCGGGCAGCCAGTGCCTGGGTGAGCACACCTATCGTTTCGCGCTGCTCCCGCACACGGGCGGTTGGGCGCAGGGTGAGGTAGTGCGCCACACCCGCGAGTTCATCACCCCGTTGCAGGCCATTGAGTCGGCTCCCACGCGCGGCGACCGACCCGCAGAATTCACCTTCCTTGCCGTGGGCAGTCAGGAACTGGCCTTCAGCGCCGTTAAACAGGGCGACAATGGGAAGGGCCTCGTGGTGCGTGTTTGGAACCCGCTGGATGAGCCATGTAACTTCGAGGTGGCCATTGGCACCGGAGCCGAGAAAGGGCGCCTGATGTCTCTCGAAGAAAAACCCGACGAGCGCGTGTCCATCGAAAACGGCGTGGCAACAGTGACTGCCGGACCAAAAAAGATTGTTACCCTTTGCCTCGCTTGACGTAGCCAATTTCTTTTCATCGAGTGCCTTTCAACTTCCCCATGCCTTTAATTTTATTAATCGGGTTTAAGTTCAGCGGCCGCGGCAGATGACGCCGCGGCCCTCACCTAAATTTCCCTTATCCCCTCCGGAACTGGACCACTACTGGCGCCGTGGCGTGACCGCCAGCATGATTGGCATTGTCTATTTCGTGCTGTGTATCACCGAGGTGCCCCGCATCCGCTTTCTCACCGAGCTTAAGTTCTCCGCCTTTGATTTTGGGCTGGTGGCGGGTTTGGGCTCCCTTGCGGTTGTGTTTCAGGTCATCAGTGGCTTCCTTGCCAACCGCATCAAACATCGCAAGCCGTTGTGGTGGGGTCTGGCCCTTGGTCATCGTCTGCTCTTTTCCCTCGTTGTGGCCACACCGTTGCTCTTCAGTGGCGATCAAACCCGCATCTGGTGGATTATCGGCGTCCTCTTCATTCACGATGCAATGAACCAGATGAGCGGCCCCCTCTGGTTGTCGTGGATGGCGGACCTTGTACCGACGGAACAGATGAACCGACGGTGGGCCCAACGCCAGCGTGCCATCACTGTTTCCACCATCATCGCGGCCGTGGGCGCGGCGTTGCTCATGGGCTATTTTGAAACCCGTGGACAGGTCATACTCGG
This sequence comes from candidate division BRC1 bacterium HGW-BRC1-1, assembly GCA_002842095.1. Classification (GTDB taxonomy): domain Bacteria; phylum Sumerlaeota; class Sumerlaeia; order Sumerlaeales; family Sumerlaeaceae; genus HGW-BRC1-1. The sequence goes on along the minus strand of PHCB01000013.1, from coordinate 70,842 downwards.
CTTCACGGTCATTGCTGCTGTCGGCATCATTGCCGGGATTATCGACCTTGTCCTGTTCGCACGCATCCCCGAGCCGCCAGCAACGCCTCACCAGGGCGAATCTCTGTGGACAGCCATCGCACAACCCCTGCGCGATCCCAGTTACAGGCCGTTCGTGGTATGGGGATTCGTCTGGTTCTTCACCATGATGCTGGCCGGCCCGTTCTTCATGATCTATTTCGTGAAGTCCCTTCAGATGCCGGTCTTCACGGCGCAGATGCTGAACGTTTCCGCGTATCTTGGAGTGGTGCTCACATCCGGATTCTGGGCCGCCATGATGGATACGTACGGTTACCGGGTCATCATGCGGTTGGTCCTCGTATTGAAAAGCATCACGCTGATGGGCATTGTGCTCACACCTCCCCAACCCGAATGGTACGTGCCCTGCTTGACCATCGTCCTGTTTCTCGATGGCACACTGAACGGCGCCCTCAACCTCGCCTGGCAGGGGATTATGTTCCAGGCCAGCCCACGGCGCAACCGCGCCATGTACATCGGCACGGTTAACTTTCTCTGCATTGGAATCGCCGGGGCTGTGGCGCCGGTTCTTAGCGGACGCATCATCAGCGCCATGGAGGGTTGGGTCTGGGCGATTGGCATCTATGCCTTCAACGCCTATCACCTCATGTTTGTGGTTTCTATCATTGGACGCTTCGGTGCATTTCACCTCGCCAAAACACTGCCCTCAGCCCGAATGATTCCCATGAGGGTCATGCTCAAGCAGCTTTATAAGGTTAATCTTCCTCTTCTCAACTGGCACATGTTTCGTCTTCGGGCCGCCCGCAGCGAGGTAGCACGCGTGCGCGCTGCGCGGCGATTAGGCGAGATGCGTGCACCGCTGGCCATTTCGGCGCTCATTCCCTCGCTGTTTGACGAAAGTCATACCGTGCGTGAAGCATCGGCTCAGGCCCTGGGGCGCATCGGCACCACCGATGCCGCTGAATCCCTCGCCCGTGTGCTCACGGATCACACCCTCGACATCCAATCGCCGGTGGCCCGCGCCCTCGGACGCATTGGCGATTTCACCAGCCTTCATGCGCTGCTGACGAATCTGCAACGCCTCGACCGCCGGGCGCTCATGCACACCATCGAAGCGCTCGGACGCATCCGCGACGAAGCCGCGATATTACCGCTCATCTGCCTGCTCGATGAATGCGACGACCCCGACCTTGCGGAGAAGATCGCCCTGGCTCTCAGCCGTATTTCCAGAGATACGCCACCGCGAGAGATCATCGACCTGATGGGCCGCTTCCCGCGCGGTCAGGGGAAGATGTAATCGGTTTAATTCGGATAATTGCGAAGATTGACCTTCGCGTTCTTATCCAAACACCAACTGCCCGAAACGGGTCGGCTGGTGGAAGCTCAACTCCGGTCCGATGCTCGACCATGCGCCCCAATGGGGATGCGAGGTGTGGTCGCCGCATTTATAAAAATTCGCCCGCCACACCGTACCTGGTTTTGGATGCGCCACCCCGGCCCCGACGTACGGTTTCAGCGCAGCAAAAGGCAACCGCATGGCCAGTCTCCAATCTAAAGGGCCGGATACTTCCGGTTCAATCGGCAAGGAAAGCTGCGCCCAGCGCTCCAACGCACCAGCCTCTTCCGCCGAGGGCTGCACCTTCTTGCGCCATTCGCCCGGAGGCGGTGGCGCTACATCCGGATAATACTGCCACAGCATGGCAGCCCCGCAGTTCATCTCCACGTTAAAATAGCCGGCGGCGGGTGAGGCCCAGAAGAAGAACTCCACGCAGCTATCGGTGCATACGGACGCCTGATACTCCGTCTGAACTGCGCGCACGTAGCGATCCTCGACGGAAAATTGCAGATACAGCGCCTCATCATCATAGAGGGCCCGCGCAGTGGCGCGAGGGTGATGGTCCGATCCATCTGGATGATATTGGTCGATGGCAAAAACTTCCGACTCCGCCCAGATCCCCTCACCGGCCAGCGCATCGAGGTTCGGCGGAGTGGACGCACGACGAATTACGCCGCTGTCAGCATCGTGAGGCAACACGGGAAACTCGGGTGAAAGCGGTGGGGTAGAAGGGTTCATGACGAGGGAGTCTGCCTCGCCATGAGGTCATGTCAAGGCTGGGGCAGCGTAGTAATTGTGCCGGATGTTTTGGCAGCTTTGTTCTTCAACGCGATCCCGAGATTGTGCCGCATCGTGGCTGATCCCGGCATAAGCTGAAGGCCCTGCTGCCACACTTTAATCGCAAGATCCTCGTGGCCTGCATCCACATAAAGTAGCCCCAGATTAGCCCAGGCCGTCTCGGCCGTCTCCGGGGTTGATTTCGCAGCCTTCTGGTAATTGCGCTCAGATTCCGACAGATCGGCTTGGGAGCGGCTGATCTTATACTTTTCGTGAAAGTGATCTGCGACACGAAGGATCAGAGGGGCGAGATTGGGATCCATTGCGATTCCCTCTTGAACGGTTTTCCAAGCTTCGTCAACTCGGCCAAGTTGTTCCAATGCGAACACGCGATTGGTCAGTGCTTGCACCAGATATGGTTCGGTGGTTTTGGAATCCAGCGAAGACAGCCCGAGATCGGAAAGTTGCTGATTGTTACCATCCCAAAAGTCCTGCCAGGCATTGGCGGCAATTATGGCCTTTTCCGAAGTGGCGAGTGCAGCCTCATACTGGCGGCTCTTGAATTGCTCTCTTCCTGTCATTAACAACCAAACTGGATTGTCAGAAACGGTGGATAATTTCTCCATAATGCTGGCCGTGTTACGCCAGTTGTAGTGGCCCCACCACGTGGTTAAGGTTGCGGCTAATAACCACAGAGCTGCGACACCATTAAGCAGCAACCGCCTTTGCCGGTTATTCTCGCGAAGACGAATCCATAACCACCCACCCGCCATGGCCAATCCCAGGCTTGCGGGTATCATATAGCGAATACCCCAAGTGGTGTTTCCAACGGGGATCAGGTTACTGGTCGGCAACAAGGCTAACGTCGCAAAGATTAATCCCGCCAGTGCTGGGCTGGGTGCCTTACGTTTTTTCCATGCGAAAATACCGAGAGCTAATACTCCCACGATTCCAGTCGAGAGAATGGTGAAATAATACGAAACCCGCATCGGAAAATCTAAATAATAAGGCCACCCAAACGGCACAAAAAATCCAGCCATGTGAGCAAAGATACGTCCGGGAGCTTGAAGCGAGATTACCCATGTTGCATAATGCATCGGTTCCAAACTTTGACCCGCTTTACTGGCAATCAGGTGGGTCAACACCGCGAATGTTGCGCAGACCAGAAGATGCCCGACGAGATGGGGTGTTACGCGCCGTGACAGAAAGCCAGCAAACCACAGTAAGACGACCGCCAGTACGGGGGCCATTACTGCTTCTTCTTTCATCAGTAATGCGGTAATTAATAATCCAACCGCGCCTAATGCCACAGAGCGCGGTGGCGATGGAGTCTCCGCCACCCGCAGCATGAGCAGGAAGTAACCCAGCATTGCGCACATCATCCATGTGCCGTTACTGGCTGAAATCCAGCCGGTGGCCTCCACATGCATCGGGTGGACCGCTACCATCAAGGCGCCTGCCAGAGCCGCCCCCGGGCCGATCAGTTTGGTCAGCAGTCGCAGGCAAAGTAACGATGCCAGCAATGCCGCTATCAAGGTAACGGCCTGCCATGGTAGCGGGTTTTGTGCACCAAAGAGAAGATATTGCAGCTCGAAAAGAGCCATCTTGCCCGGGCGGAAGAAGTTAAAAGTGTCAGGACCAAAAGGGTTTTGAAGTCCGCGCAGCCGGAGGGTATCCAGCGTGATGACATCATCCCAGATAAAATTGCGCGCAAGGGAGGGCCCCTGAGAAATAAGTACTGCAAGAGCGACCAACACATTGGCGCGGCGCGAAGGGGGAGAAGTGGCGGGAGATTGGATCATCAAGGAATGATGCAATGATTGGGCTTGAAGTCGAAGTCAAGACGCACGCAGTGGCAATCGGGGCCGTATTCCAGCGCACATTTTAGCCGTGCTATTGTATAGCGGCGTGATTCGAGGCCTTTTCCATGACCAATGACACTGAAAAAACTGATTACAAAGCCACACTTTGCATGCCCAGCACGGGGTTTCCGATGCGGGCCAACCTGCCGCAGCGCGAGCCGGAAATGCTCAAGCGCTGGAGCGAGATGGGGCTTCGCGAGAAGCTGATCGAGCGCCCCGCTCCCGCAGGCGATTACGTTCTCCACGACGGCCCGCCCTACGCCAACGGCCATATCCACATTGGCCATGCGCTCAACAAAATTTTGAAGGACATGGTGGTTCGCCATCAGTCCATGAACGGCAAGCGCGCCGTTTACGTGCCCGGTTGGGACTGCCACGGCCTGCCCATCGAGCAGAAAGTTGCCTCGGACCTCGGCCCCAAGCGGGCGCAAATGACCGCGCTGCAGGTGCGCCACAAGTGCGAGGAGTACGCCCGCAAATGGGTGAAGACCCAGAGCGCCGAGTTCCAGCGTCTCGGCATTGGCGGTGAGTGGGAAAAACCATACCTGACCCTCGACCCCAAGGTTGAGGTCGGCATCCTCTCCACGCTGCGCGATCTCGTGGCGCAGGGTTATGTTTACAAGGGCATGAAGCCCGTTTTCTGGTGCGCAAGCTGCCAGACCGCCCTGGCCGACGCCGAGGTGGAATATGCCGATCACGTTTCGGCCTCAATCTACGTAAAGTTTCCCTTGCTTGAGGCGGAGAAGAACCCTGCCACAGAAGGGCTGCTGTACCCGTCGGTGGTCATCTGGACCACCACCCCCTGGACGCTGCCTGCCAACCTCGCCGTGTCGCTTCATCCCGACTTCAAGTACGTGGCGATCCGCGTGAAGGCTCAGCATTCCGGCGCACCGCGCGACGAGGATTATATCGTCGCCCGCGACATGGTGGAGGCTTTCACCACGGCTGCAGGCACAGGACCGGTCGAGATCATCCGCGAAATTGCCGCGAAAGATCTCGAGCACATGCGCATGGCGCATCCCGTGCAGCCCGACCGCACATCGCAGATCGTTCTTGGCACCCACGTTACTCTGGAACAGGGCACCGGTGCGGTGCACACCGCACCCGGCCACGGCATCGAAGATTTCATCGTCTGTCGCGAGTATGACATCCCCACAGTCGTGCCCGTGGACGGAGCCGGCCGTTTCACCAGCGAGTTCTCGCTGATGGAAGGCATGGGCGTGTGGGAGGCCAACAAGCCCATAATTCGCTATCTGGATGAGAAGGACATTCTCGTCCACGCATCCGACTTCAACCACAGCTACCCCCACTGCTGGCGCTGCCACAAACCCATCATTTATCGTGCCACGGAACAGTGGTTCATGAACGTGGACCACAAGGGCCTGCGCGAAGCGGCTTTGGAGCGCATCAACAACGGCATCCAGTTTATCCCCACCTGGGGGCACGACCGCATCTACAACATGATGCAGTCCCGGCCCGACTGGTGCCTCTCGCGACAGCGCGTGTGGGGCGTGCCCATCCCCGCGGTGGTATGTCGCGACAGCGGAAAGGCCATCCTTTCCACGGACATCATCGACAAGTTCATCAAGGTCGTCGCCGAGCAGGGTACCAACGCATGGTATGATCTGCCCGTCGAGGCGTTCATCCCTGAGGACTTCGTCAGCCCCTACAGCGGCGGGCGCAACTTCGAGAAGGAATTCAACATTCTCGATGTGTGGTTCGATTCCGGTTCCACGCACATCGCCGTACTGGAGCAGCGCCCCGAGCTATCCTGGCCCGCGGACCTTTACCTTGAGGGAAGCGACCAGCATCGCGGCTGGTTCCAAAGTTCCCTCATCACCGCCATGGGAACGCGTCAGGCGCCACCCTACCGCGCTGTGCTGACCCACGGGTTTGTGCTGGACGGCAAGGGCGAGGCCATGAGCAAGAGCAAGGGCAACGTCACCGCTCCCGAGGAAATCGTAAAGAAATACGGCGCCGACGTGCTGCGCTTGTGGGTGGCCAGCGAGGATTATCGGGCCGACCTGAAAATGTCGAACGAGATTATGGATCGCGTGGCCGAGGGCTATCGCCGTATTCGTAACACGCTGCGCTATCTGCTGGGGAATCTCTCAGATTTCGACGCGAAAACCAACGCCGTTCCTTACGAGGAACTGCCGGAGGCGGACCGCTGGATTCTCAATGAGCTATACGAGCTGAGCACCAACGTGCAGCGGGCGTACAACGAGTTCGAATTCCACAAAATCTATCACTGGCTCCAGCAGTTTTGCGTCGTCCAGTTGAGCAGCATCTACCTCGATATGCTGAAGGATCGCGTATATTGTTCGGGCCCTGACAGCCCCCTGCGGCGGGCCGCGCAAACCGCCCAACACGCGGTGGCGCACACGCTTCTTCGCCTGTCCGCACCTATTTTGGTTTTTACGGCGGATGAGGCATATCATTACCTTGACAGCGAGGCGGAGAGTATCCACCTTGCCGCATTCACTAAACCATTGGAAGTGTGGCGACAGCCCGTTCTGGCGGCTGAGTGGAAGGGATTGCTCGATGTGCGGACCGATGTCCTGCGGGCGCTGGAAGAGGCCCGACAGGTTCGAAAAGCCATCGGACAGTCTTTGGAAGCTCGTGTGGTGGTGGCTGTAAAGGAACCGAGGTTGCGTGCTCTGCTCGATCCCAGGCAGGCCGGTCTCGCGGACCTTTTCATCACCTCACAGGCGGAAGTGGCCGACGAGCCGCCCGCGGAGGAAGGCATCTGCTCCCTCCAGGGCAATCAGGTGCATGTCACCGTGCTTAAGGCCGAGGGTGAAAAGTGTCAACGTTGTTGGAAATATTCCCCCAGTGTGGGGAAGGATGAAGCCCATAAGGGCCTTTGCAATCGTTGTGCCGATGTCTTGAGGAGGTACTACTGACATGAGTAAGCAGACCCCGAAGAAAAAAGCAGCGAAAGTGGAGAAGAAGACGCCCGCTAAAGCGACTTCCAAACCGGTGAAGAAGACAGCCGCCAAGGCATCTAAGAAGCCCGTGAAAAAGGCTCCAGCCAAAGCACCGGTCAAACCCGCTAAGAAATCGCCCGGCAAGGCTACGCCCAAGCCCGTGAAGGCTGCACCGGCCAAGCCCGCGAAGAAAGCTGTCGCCAAAGCTCCGGCCAAGGCCGCGAAGAAAGCACCGGCCAAAGCTGTGGCCAAAACTACGAAAAAGGCTCCGGCTAAAGCCGTGAAGAAGGTTCCGGCGAAGGCCGTAAAGAAGGCTCCGGCCAAAGCGTCGGCAAAGCCTGTGAAAAAAGCGGCGGTAAAAGCACCGGCGAAAGCCGCGAAGAAGGTCCCTGCGAAGAGAGCTCCGGCTAAAGCCGTAAAGAAAGCTCCGGCGAAGGTCACGAAGAAGGCTCCGGCAAAGGTTGCAAAGAAGGCCCCGGCCAAACCCGTGAAGAAGGCACCAGCCAAGGCCACACCAGCCAAGGCGGCCAAACCCAAAACCTCAAAGAAGACCTCCGCTCCCGCCAAAGGTGGGATAAAAGAAAAGGTGTTGAAGCAGGGCAAGAAGGCGCTGACTTCGCTCGTGGACAAGATCGCTGAATCTGTGCCCGAAGAGATGGTGCAGTCTGTAACTAAAAAATTACCCAAGGGGATTGTGAAGGAGGTGGCGTCTCATTTGCCAGATGGTCTGGCGAGGAAGATGGCTCCCAAATCCGGACCGGATTCTTCTAAAAAGAAGGCAAAGTCCACTCCCACCAAACCAACACTGGTTGTCTCCCCGGCGCAGGTGTTGCCTGTGCCTGCACGTCGCGAGAAGGAACTGAAGGAGCCCGATCAGAACCATTCGTCGGGGGATGAGACCTCGGATAGCAACAGGGTTGTCAGTCCACGAAAGCCACCTTTTCCGGCGAAGATCATGAAGGAACTGCGCGATGCCCTCATAAACGAGCGCACTCGAATTATCGGTGAACTTCGTAATCTGGAACAGCGCACCTTCAGCGACAACAACGACGACGGCGTTACCAACCAGCCGGGTTTCTCGCAACAGTTAGCCGACTCCGCATCCGAAAACACGGATATTGAGATCGCCCTCGGGATTCGGTCCATTGAAGCCGAGACCCTGAAGGATATCGATGAAGCTTTGCGATCGATGGATCGCGGTGAGTATGGATATTGCCTTGGCACCGGAAAACCCATCGAAATTGAGCGACTGCGCATCAAGCCCTGGGCTCGATACTCGGTGAGTTATCTCCGTTCACGGGAGACAAAAAAACCGTAGCCCATGTGGTTCTGGATCCCATTGTTCGCGGTCTTTGTTGTGGACCGCGCCACGAAATACTACGCAACTCACGGATTGATGCAGAGGCCCTTCGGGCGCATGGAAGTCATCCCCGGCCTGCTGGACTTTTTCCTCCAGCATAACACCGGGGGCGCCTTCTCCCTTGGTGCCGATTATCCCATGGTGGTAACCGGCTTCAGTATTCTCGTGATTGCCATCTTCTTCGTGTGGGCGTGGCGTCTGCCCAAAACTGCGCTCATGGCGCGCGTGGCCACCGGACTCATCCTGGGCGGTGCGGTCGGGAATCTCTATGACCGTATCAGCTTCCAGTATGTCATCGACTTCATCCACTTCCACCGGGGCACTTGGTATTTTGCCACGTTCAACGTTGCTGACGCAGCGATCTGCATTGGAATTGGTTGGTTTCTCATTCTGGCGATTTTCACGAAACAGCTCGATGAGAGACTTGGCGTTAAACCTGCAATGGATTCGGCAGATAAGATTTCACCGGACGCTGAGAATCCTTCTGCCGAGCCCGACCCGCCTTCTCCAACCCCATCGGCATGAGTTCCGATAAGCACGACGGTCGGTTCCTCACACCTGTTTCGCGCACGAGCGCGGTGGGCCGCTATGCCCCCAGCCCCACGGGCGACCTTCATCTTGGTAACTTGAGCACCGCATGCGCTGCATGGGAAGATTGCCGGGCAAGGAATGGTGTTTTCATTATGCGGATTGAAGACATCGACGGACCCCGCAACGTGGCCGGTTCGGAGGAACGCATCCTCGATGATTTGTGCTGGCTGGGCATCGATTGGGACGAAGGGCCAGATGTTGGCGGACCCGCGGGTCCCTATCGCCAGAGCGAGCGTAACGATATTTATCTGGCCGCCCTGCGCGCCTTGATTGAGGACGGACTCGTCTATCCCTGCACGTGCAGCCGGCGCGATTTGCAGGGAGATGCCGCAGCCCCCCATGGCCCGGAGGGACCCATCTATCCCGGAACCTGCTCCGAAAGCACCATGAAGCTGAACGGCCCCCTGCCAACCGGAGCGGCTCTGAGATTTCGGGTCGATCGAGACCCTCTCGTGCAAATCGAAGATGAGACGATGGGAACCCACGAATTCGACCTCCGCGCCCTGTGTGGAGATTTCGTCATCCGACGTCGCGATGGCTTATGGGCTTATCAATTTGTGTGCGCCGTGGATGACGCCCTGATGGGCGTAACCCGCGTGGTGCGTGGTGCAGACCTTCTTACCAGCGCTCCACGGCAGGTTGCACTGATGCGAGCCCTGGGGTGGACACCGCCTCTATACAGTCACGTGCCTCTGGTTCTGGATGAAGAGGGAAATCGCATGAGCAAGCGCGACAGATCGCAGACCATCGCGCAATGGCGCCAGGCTGGCGTAACTCCTGAACAGGCGCGGCAACGGCTGAAAGCGCTGCGCTCGGATCAGAGATAGTCGGCAGCGTCGAAGGTCTGCCCGTTAAGTTCCTTGTCGTTCTTGCGAAGGATGCGCAGGAATGCCCCTGCTATCGAATCGGGAGTGGGCAGCGTGGCCGGGTCTTCCTGCGGGAAGGCGGCCGCGCGCATGGCGGTGGCCGTTCCGCCGGGATTAACACAGAACGATGTGATGCCCAGCAGAGGTCCTTCCTCGGCCAGCAACTGAGACAGTCCCTCCACAGCATACTTGGAAATACTGTAAGCTCCCCAACCCGCCCGAACATTCCGTCCAACGCTCGACGACACGAAGAGAATCCTGCCACCCTTGCCCCGGATTTTCATCCGCTTCATTGCAAAGTGCGCGGGATAAAAACATCCGTTCACGTTCACGTCCATGGCATGGGCCCAGGCTTGGGGGTCGTATTCCGCGAGCGTGGTTTTGGCACCGAGGATGCCGGCGTTGCAGATCACCAGGTCAAGACCACCGAACCGCGAAGCGGTCTCGTCAATCATCGCGGCCACCCGGCCTGCATCGGTCACGTCGCAGGCGCGTCCGATGGCGTCCACGCCAAATTTCTTTTTCAGATTAAGTGCCAGCGCATGAACCTCGTCGCCGGAGCGGGCGAGCAGTGCGGTGTTTGCGCCCTCCTCTGCGAGGGCCTGAGCCAGAGCGCGCCCTATGCCGCGCGAGGCACCGGTTATGAGAACGGACCGACCGGAAAGATCATACATGAGCGAAATTCCTCAGCGAGCGAAATGAAAATGTCACGAAGGGAATCTCTGGAGAAGATTCATTTTGTGCAAATCGAAAATGCGACGCGTGGGTTTGAGAAACGGTTAACCCACGGTTCCTTCGCCCAGCAAATCTTTCACGCTGGGGGTCAGGATGGTGTCGTCGTCCAATAGCAGCGAACGTTTGTGGCGCAGGGCATCGCGCACATCATTAACGGTGACTACCTTGCGAGCCTGTTCGCTTGCGCTGCGGCGGTGTTTGGCGTCCAGGGCGCGCACCTTGTCCACGCGCACGGCGTATTTCCCGCCAAGGAAATCGGTGGCCAGCCAGGTGTCGACAATCTGATCGGCCATGACGCTGCCCACGATGCGCCCCCCGATGCAGAGGGCGTTGGTGTTGCTGTGTTCGCGGGCCAGTCGGGCCGAAACGGGATCGTTTGCTACGGCGGCAAATACTCCGGGCAACATGTTCGCCACAATGCCGGAGGGATACCCGGCACCATCAACGAGAATGGCGCGATCGACCCGGGCCTCACTCAAGGCAAGGGTCGCGGGATAAACGTGATCTACGAAATCGACAGAATCTTCATTGCGCGTGCCGAAGTCTTGAACGTCGTGGCCGGCAGCGGTGAGACGCCTGGCAAGATGATCCTTGAGGGCGAAACCGGCGTGATCGCAAGCGAGGGCGATCTTCATTTGCCCGACCGGGCAACCGATTCGGCAATGGCACGAAGATCCGCTTCGGGCAGTACGCTGCCATATTCGATGGCGTCTTTGAATCGCGCCAGGTCGAGGTGCATCAGTGCCCACTCGCGGTTGGTGTTATGCGCCACAATGGGCCCGATCTCGTCGCTGGTCCAGTAAATCGATTCCCACATGCGCCCGCCTACGTTGATACGCAACTGGCGACCACGCTCCAGCATGTCGGCGGAGTCGCCGGTTTGGAACTGGGGCTGCTGCGGCACGCCTGCGGGAGGCGTCGAGGAAGAGCCTGGCGGTTGAGATGTCGCCGGTGCGGGTTGAGCTTGGGGCGATTTTGGTTGGGGTGGAGCCCCGGCTATGGCCGAAGGTCCGTGTCCCGCATTTCCCAACAGAAGTTGGCGTATGGCCTGGGCGTACTCAAACTTTGCGAGATGGAAAATTATCTGGTCGCGGTCCCATTGGCGCGCACTGGTCATCTCGCCCATGGCGTCGGCAGAAAGATTGCCAATGACGCTCATCTCATACTGCTCCAGAAAAATGCCGCGGGGAGCCAGAGTCATGTCCGGCTCCAGGAAATAGAAGAGGGCGTAGTCCTTGCCAGACACGGCGTCTTTGAAGATGGCGATACTGTTGTCGTCGAATTGCACAATGGCGCCGGGAGCTACGTCCGTTGAATTTGCTTGTGCCCGGGCAGGACTGGTTGGCGTTGCAGCCGGAGCAGAAGAACCCGTGCGTTGGTCGCGCCCCTGATAGAATGAGCGATAACGCGGATCGTCGCGCGGCGAAGTACTGTTGGGGTTCGAAGGCGGGTCGGGGGTAAAGCCGCCGCCGGTGCGCGGTTTGCGCCTGTCATAAAGCGAGGTAGCCGGCTTGAAATTGCCCTCAATTTTGTCGTAATCCGCACGGCGCTCCTGGCGCAGTTCCGTGGCCGCATCCACCTCCGGCTTGGATTCCTTCACCATTTTCTCAAAGCCCTCGAGAAAGCGTTGCTCGTCAGCGGAAATAGCACCCGTTGTCGGCGACGTGGGCGTGGCCGGAGAGGATGAACGTTGAGAGGTTTGAGGCGGTGGCGTTTTTTTTCGTTTGAACATCAGCTTCTTCAATTCGGAATCAACATCATGGATATTATGGAGCACAAGCGAAGCGATCGTCACCGCAAAGAGGCATTAGTCGTTCAATTCGCTGAACTTTCAAAACTCGCGAATGCATGACCCCTCCCGATAACAGGCCACCTTGGCTTCAAGTTACAAGGTCCGGGGGGTTCTCCTGCAATCTTTTTTTAGCATAGGTGAGGGATGGGAGGAATGAGAATAATGGGAATAATGGGAGCAATAAAAACTGCTAACACCCCTGCTTTTCATCCTTCCCATATTTCCCATACTTCCCATCCCCCCCACTAAGGCTTCTTTGCCGACAAACGTGGCTGCGCCAGAAGCTGCGACACGGTCACAAACGTGTATCCGCGCTTTTTCAACTCAGCTATAATCTGCCGCGTGGCGGGCACCGTGGTCGGAAGGCGGTCGTGCATCAGGATGATCGATCCATCTTTCGCCTCTTCCAGAACCGTCTTTACGATCTTCTCGGCGGTGGTTCCTTTTCGCCAGTCGTTGGTGTCCACATCCCACAGGATGACAGAGAAACCCATGTCGGAGCACACACGCCGCACCGTGGCATTATGAGCGCCATAAGGGGGGCGCATGGTGGTAACGGGGCGCGGTGCGGTCATCGCATCGTTCGCGCGTTGCAGCTGGCTTTTAATGCCGTCAACGCCCAGCTTGGTAAGCTGTGGGTGCGACCAACTGTGGTTGCCCACCTCGAAGCCGCGCCGCTGGATTTCTGCGGTCAGTTTGGGGTTCGCCTTGGCCGTTTGTCCCAGCAGATAAAAAGTGGCCGGGACCCCCTCTGATTCCAGCAGGTCCATGAGAGGTTGGGTGACCTTTGTGTTCGGGCCATCGTCGTAAGTCAGCGCGATCAGTTTTTTTCCCGTCGGCCAGGAAGAGACGGTTCCCTCGGTTGCGTTTGGGGTTTTGCCATAGCCGCCCTCCACTCCGGCTGCAAAGGCGGGGATGGGGAGTAGTGTGGCGCAGGACAGGAAGATGGCAGTGGTGAGCGTGAGCGGGTTTTTCGAGAGCGTGGAAGGGTTAAAGGTGTTCATGCGGAAAAGTACCGCACCGGGGCTGGAGTCATCGATTTTCAAAAGCAGGGGGGAGTGCCGATTATCAAACCGTGTCCAGATCGTTGTCTTCTTCGCGCTGGCCTCCACCTCCCGTGGTGGAGGGCGGGCCCTCGGGCCAGAGCATCTTCAATACGTTTTCCATCTCGGCTTTCAAATCGCGGGCTGTCTGGAAACGACCTGCCGGATTTTTCTCGAGGCATTTCATAATGAGGTTGTTCATCGGTGCCGGCACCTCCGTGTTGAGATCCGACACAGCCGCAGGCGTGACGTTTACCTGCTGGTATGCCACATCGCCCGTAACAAAGGGCGGAGTGCCTGTGAGCCACTCATATAAAATGATCCCCATGCTATAAAGGTCGGCCCTGCCATCAATGCGTGCTCCCTGTACCTGCTCGGGCGACATATAGCGGGGTGTTCCGATCAACGCTCCCGTGGGGGTGAACGTCGCCTCCTCCACGTGGACGATGCCGAAGTCGGTAATTTTTGCAACTTTGGAGGAACTGATGAGAATGTTGTCGGGCTTGATATCGCGGTGGATGATGCCCTTCGAGTGCGTCACGCGCAGAGCGTCGCATACCTGGGCCATGTAGACCAATGCTTCTGCCGTTCGAACGTCCGTGGGGGGAAGCTCGTCCAGAAAATACTCCTCGAAGATGTCGCGCAACGAGGGGCCATCGACATATTCCATCGCGATGTAACTTTGATGCGTTACGTTGTTAATATTATAATCAAAGATATTGACGATGTTGGGGTGGTTGAGAATCGCGGCGATGCGGGCTTCGCGAAAAAAACGATCCACAGCTTTGCTGCTACTGGAGAGGCCGTCGCGTAAAATCTTCATGGCCACGACTTTGTTGAGTTTCAAATCGAAAACTTTGTGCACGATTCCCATGCCGCCGCTGCCGATTTTCTCCATGTAACGGTAGCGGCCGGTTGCCATGTCGCCGATCAGTTCGCGCATACGGTTATCCGAGGTGGGGCGCACTTCTCCCGGTGCGAGTTTTGTTTTCAACAGGGACAGCCGTTCTGCGGTGTCGCGGTAGGTGCCATCGACCTCCCCGATGAGCGTCAGAAGACTCACGGCGTCTCCCGTTCGGTTCTTCTCATCCATCACGACGTGCAACTGATACAGGTTCTCGAGGTCGTTTTCTCCTATGGGCATTTGCAGGAAGGCTTCCATGGCCTCGGTGTATTGTTTCAATTTCATGTGGGCTATCCCCATACGCCGGGTTGCCTCGATGTTTGTTTCGGGAAACTGGGCCGCATAACGATATTCCTCGATGGCGGCTTCCGTTTGTTCGGAGTTCATGTAGAGGTGGCCACTACGCAGACGCAGTTCCGGAAGGTTGGGGTTTTTCTCCAAAATAGCTGAGTAGATGAACCGAAGTTTCTGGCGGGCGTCTTCGTCGTCCTGCCGGTGTTCCAGCACCAGATCAAAAAACTGGGCGGCCCGGTAATAATCGCCCCGTTTGAGATAATAGCGTCCGATGAAACCGAAGTCGTCCGTATGGCCCTGTTTCAACAGGGGCAACAATTCCACGATGCGCGACAAAACGAAAACGTCCTGTTTGTAACCGAGACGTAACACATTCGTGAAGTTCCGCATGGCCTGGTCGTGGCGTCTGTTGGAGGCGTTGTAGTCGGCCAGACCAAGCTCGGTGTGAATCTCGATTTCCTTTTCGCGCAGCGTGTTAGCTTCGCGGATCAGGAGATCGTTTTCGTTGATGAATCGCAGCAGATATTCGGTCGTATCAAGGTCGCCTATTTTTTCAAGTTCCACGGCAATCTTATTGAGCAGTTGTTTGTTGTCGTCGTCCACGGGGATGCGCGAGAGATAGTCAAAAGCACCCCGGTAGTCCTGGCGTTCGGTCAGGGCTGCGGCGATTTGAGTCACAAGCTCGTAACGTTGCGTGATGGGGAATTCCACCTTCGCAAACTGTGTGAGGGCCGCATCCATGTTGCCCATTTTCAGATGCAGTTCGGTGATATCCATGGCGATATTGTTCAGCACGTGACGGTTCGTTTCGTGCTGTGACTGCTCTTCCATCAATCGGACGAGTTCACCCACCACCGCCGGGTCGTGAAAGCCCTCGCTTACGGCCTGCCGATATATTTCCAGAGCACGTTCACTGCGGCCTGTCAGCAGATAGAGGTTTGCAAAGTAGGAGTGCTCGGAGGGTTGAAACGTGTGGATGTTCTCGGCAAATTCATAACTTTGCAGAATCGCGTGGAGGTTTTTGTAACCGTGACGCTGGGCATTTTCATAGGCCCCGATGGCGGGGAGGACCTGCCCCTTCACCAGATAAAGATCGCCCAGGGCGGCGAACAGATCCGGTGAAGTGTCGAGTTCCCGCAGGTAGCCGCGCAACAGATCAATGGACTCCTGCAACCCTTGCAGATCCAGCAAATCAGCCTGATGGGTCCCGATGGTAAACCGGCGGAGTTGCTTAAGGTAATGCGCAATGTTCAGTGCATCGCCAATTACGGCGTCTTTGGGATGGGCTTCGCGGGCGCGCTCATATATTTCCATCGCCCGCGCATCGAAGCAACCCTGGGCGTGATAAAGGACTGCCAGGCGGCTCAAGGTTTCCGCTTGGGTGGGGTCTTCAGCCAGGCTTGTTTCCAAGGCTTCTATTTCTATTTTGCTCTGCGTGGTCATGGGTCAGGTAGGGGGAGACTCCGGGTGTTCCACGGGATCACCGCGTGATTGTGATTGGTACCTGTTACCCACGCCGACCTGTGGGGACAACGGGAAAAGAGAGTATGAAGCGTGAGCCCTGCCCCTCGGTGGACTCAACCCGTATGCGCCCCTTCATGGCATCAAGCAGTAGTTTTACCACCGTGAGCCCTATGCCCATGCCCCCGTAGACACGCTCAAGGCGGAAATCGACCTGATAGAAATGGTCGAAGATTTTTTTCAGATTCTCTTCCGAAATACCGATGCCGGTATCTTGAATGGCTATGTCGAGCATCCCCTCGTGCTCGTTGAATTCAAGGGTCACACGCCCTTCGGTGGGGATGAACTTCACGGCATTTTCGAGCAAATGGTAATACACCCGCTCAAGCGCATTCTGGTCGGCCCAGACCAGCGGCACCGTATCCTGAAGCACGGGCTCGATGACGATGTTCCGCGACCCCCGGCGATTCTCCACCCTCGGCAGCACACTGAGGAATGCTTCCAGCGGGTCGACGTGCTCCAGCATCACGTTCACCATGCCACCGCCCTCGACTTCGGCAATCTCGAGGATGTCGTTCACCATGCTCTGAAGGTGGGAGGAGTGTTGCGAGACACGCTTCAAGAGATCGAGTTGGGGGCGCGTGAGGGCACCCATCTTTTCGTTCAACAGCAAATGCACAAAGCCGATGATGGACGTGAGGGGCGTGCGCAATTCGTGAGAGACGATGGACAGAAAATTGGTTTTCAACCGATCCATCTCTTGCAGGCGGATGGTGGTGGCGGTCAGGTCTTCCACCAATTCCACATTTTCCAACGTGACGGAGGCATGGTTGAGCAGCCACTGGAAATGATACAGTCGCTCTTCATCCATGCCATCAGATTCAAAGGAGCAATCGGCAATCACGATGCCGTGCAAACCGCGTCGGGTGATCAGACGGCCGGCCACGCAGGGCGTGGAGATGAAATCCTCGAGTCCGTCAAGTGCTCCGTCGCCTTCAATCAGGCTAGCGCGGGTGGACGTGGCGGCTATCTCCAGCAGATGGTTCGAGGGGAGCCCGTCTCGATGGAGCGATACATCGCGAAAGGCCAGGTTGAAATCTTCGCATTTGCTGTCGGCCTGCAACATCTCGATCCACAACGTATGGTACCGCAGGTCATAAAGGGGCTGAATGGCGTGGGCTTCACCGGAGTCTGTTTCGATGGCCTTTACCAGCTCCTGCAAGTGGAGGGTTTCCTCCATCAGGCTGTTGCGAAATTCTTTATCTTCCTCGGCTGTTTTGAGGCCCAGCGCCACGCGACCAATGAACGTGTTGCACCTTTCGTCGCATCGAAGAATGAAGGCGCGGGAATAACCAAAGGCGTTTGGGTCAACGAGCAGACTCGCCGTGATCAGGTAAAAGTCATCGAGTTTCGATGCTGTTCCCAGAGCCACGTGAACCTGCTCCAGCAGATTCAGCTCCTGCTGGTAGCGTTCAACTTCCTGTGGGTCGGAGGAGTTACTCACCGGCGGTACTTGGTCATCTCGACGGTGGTTCCCTTGCCCGGGGCGGAATGAAAATCCACACGGTCCATGAACTTCCTGATAAGGTAAAGGCCCAGTCCGCGGAAGTTTTCGCGGCCCCGTTCGAGATAATCCTCGATGTGCGCGATACGCGGCAGGCCTTTGGCGTCGGTGCCAATGCCGTGGTCGATGATGCGTACAGTCATTTCATCGCCGCGGTAATGGACTTCCATGAAAAGGTCGCGGGAGGTGTTGGGAAATTCCCGCTCGAACGTTTTGGAGTATGCATGCTCCATGCAGTTCGCGCAGACTTCGTCCACGCAGATTTCGATTTCGTTCACCTGTTTCTCGGTGAACTCCAGTTCCCTTGCGACATTGCAGACAAACGCGCGCAATGGACCGAGCATGGCCCGATCAACCGTACACCGCAATTCGATTTGCGGCGAGGCGTTCTTCTGATTGGCCGGCTCGTCGACCATGATTGGGTTAGCCTCAGGGAGAGGTTGAGGTGTCGCTCAGTTTCTCCCGGGCTTCCTCCTCGGTATTGGCTATTTTGAAAATCTTCGTGAACCCCAAACCCTCCAGAATGGCCATCACTTTCGGGGTTGGCGACAGCAGGATAAGATCGCCGCCGTTTTGAGTTAATTTCCGGGTCAAGCCCATCATGGCCCCGATACCGGCGCTTGAAATGTAGCTCAGACCGCTGATGTCGAGAACAACCTGTTTCACGCCTTCATCAATGGCGGAGTTTACGGCTTTTTCAAATTCGATCACCGTGTGCGCGTCGATGTATCCGCGCAGCAGGAATATGATGCAGCCGGGGTTCCATGCCGATTCTCGGCTTTCGTAGTTAAATGCCTTCATTATCCCTGTTCTTCGAGTCCTGTACTCCTGCCGATGGATGTTTCCAACCCCGGCAATTCTCGTTGGGCGTCGCGGTCCAGCACACTGATGGCAATCATGGTAATATCATCATGCTGTGCATGACCTCTGGTAAACTCTCTAATGTCTTCGAGACTCTTTTCAATGATTTCCTTTGGAGGCTCGGAACGGTTGATGGAAAGGAAATCAAAGAATCGTTTCTGACCATACTCTTCCTCCTCGGGGTCCATCGCCTCCACCACTCCGTCCGTGTATAGCAACACCAGATCCCCCCCATCGAGATCCACCACGGCTTCCTCGGTCATCGAAAAAAGGTCATTCTCCACCATGCCCATGGCGATGCCATCGGGCGATATGAGCTGGGCGTTGGGGGAGTCGGCGCGGAACTTGATCAGCGGCTCGTGCCCCGCACGAACGAAACGGAATTTTCGTTCAACGGAATCCAGGATGCCATACGTGATGGTTACAAAAACGTTTTCCTTGGTGTCCTGATAAGTGCGCCCATTGGCGTTCATCAGCACGTCGCGCGGGCTGAGATTATGGCGTGCCTCGGCGCGGATGGTACTGCGCACCAGCGACATGATGAGAGCACCGGGGATGCCCTTGCCCGATACATCGGCGATGACCACGCCAAGATAACGGTGTTCATTATCCACGAAAAAGAAGTCGTAATAATCGCCGCCGACTTCGAGGGCGGGCATACTGAACGCGCTGATTTCAAAGCCGGGAATATCAGGACATTTCTTGGGCAGCAGCATCTGCTGGAAATCGTGGGCCACGCGCAGTTCCTGCTCGATGCGCTGCTTCGCGGCAAGCTCGGCATACAGATTTACCAACGCCACCGTGTTGGCGGCCTGGTCCGAGAGGGGCAGAAGCAGATGCAAATCCTCCTCCGTGAAGGGTCCGGCCCCCCGCTTGTTTACCACGGCCACCACGCCCACAACCTTGCCACCGGAACGCAAAGGCGCGACCATGATGGTGCGAATCGGCATGTGATCAAGAGCTTCCTTGGGCACCCGTTCATCGTGGGCTGCATCCGCTATGAGGATCGCCTGATTCGTGAGGGCCGCCATGCCCAGCACGCCCTGACCCATGGGGATGCGCTCGCGCTTCACCCGCTCGCTCAGATATTTCTGTTTCGTCAACACGTAACCCGTCGTTGGGATCAGCGGAGGGAACATCCCCAACACCGCCTTGGCCACCAGTTGGTTGTCGGCCGGGTCCACCACGAAGGCCGCACCGCTTTCGGCATCGGTCACTTCGAGGATGTATTCCGTGATAATTTCCAGAGTGGGGTCGAGGGCCAGATTTGCGGTCGTTAACCGGTCGCCCAAACGGTCGAGGAACATGAAAATAGTTTTCTTCTCACGCTGGTTCAACTCCAGCGATTCCTCGCTTGCAGTGAGGCCGCGGCGCAGAGTTACCACCCAGTAAACAAGCCCGGCGATGACCAGAATATAGAATAAGGAAACGAGATTCATGACGGTTGATCTTCAGAGCTTACACTGCCACATCGCGAATGCGATTTCCAGTAACTTCAAACAAGCTGAACCGCTTGTTTCAATTATGCAACAACAGGCGGCAATTGACCCGAAAGACTTTCAGCCCCCCACGCAGACCGGGAAACTCAATTTTGCGCGGTTGGGTTCAGGCTGCAGCGGTTCAGGGTTGCCGCGAGGGCGGGGTGCTCCTGCGCTAATCTATCAAAGCGCCATGCATGGCACGTGAGCACAATGATCTGATGGCGCTCGGCCAGTTGATTCAGCATCTGCATTGCGTTCACGAAGCGTTCATCATCCCAATGGGCGAATGGTTCATCCAAAATCAACGGCAGAGGCTCGCTTCCCTCCGCAACGAATTCCGCGATGGCGGTGCGCATCACCAGCTTCAGTTGATCGTAAGCCCCGCGACTGAGGTGTTGAAGCTCGGCACCCTTCATGCGCCGGCCCGTGCTTCTGGCTTTGACGCTTATCTCCAGCTTTTCGTTCAGTTCCATCTCGAAGTAATCGTCGTTGATCAGGGCCAGAAGCTCATTCACCCGCTGGTTCAAACCGCCCGCCCAGTTGGCATGGATCTCATCGGCGAGGCTCGCCATAATTTCCCGGGTTGTGGTGAGCGCTTCGAGGAATTCCCGCTGGCGGGTCGTTTCCATTTTTAAACGATCAACTTTTTCCTGCAGGAGCGGTTGCGTCTGCCGCCACTCGTCTGCGGCCCGACTGCATTCGCTGAAGAGTCGGGCGCGATCCTCGCGCACTTGCTCGCGCCGGTGGGCCAGATGGTTCAACTCATCGCGCAACACAGCGGGTGCGCTCAGGTTGTCGTGCCCTTGCGCTGCCACCGCATCCGACGCGGTTGCTGTGAGGGCATCCTTGGCGGCGCGGGTTTCCAGCTGAGCGAGTCTGTTTTCCGCCGTCGATATTTCCTGTTCGCTGGGTGCGTAGGGGGCCGCCCCCAATTCGTTGAATCGACGCGCCTTTTCGCAACCATCCTCCAGCACGGCGGTGCGTTCCTCGCGCGTGCCCGGCGGCACCAGCAGTTCGTCCAGAATCGCCGTGAGGCGGCCGTCCGCCTCCGCCAGTTGTGTCGCTGCGGCTTCCATTTCCCGGCGTCGCTCTCCGGTGGTCGCACCCATCTGCTCCTTCAACCGACACTTCTGCAGGTAATCGCCCACCTTCAACACGGCCCGCTCCAGAAGGGCTTCGTCCACCTCATCGCGCCGAACATCGGGCATGACGTTGCCGAGGATTATCGAAGCGTCACTCAGAAGATTCTCCCGTGAGTTGGTGCGTGCATCCCGTAATTTCATCAATGCGTGATAGGGCGTTAGTTGGATGGACCATTGCGACATCTGACGGATGATTTGCAGCGTTTCTTCATCGAGTTGAAGCCGCGCCATGGTCCGGAGCAGCGTGCTCTCGTCGGCATCGCGACGTTCTTTGATGCGCCCCAGCTCGCCCTTTGCAGTAATTTCCCGTGCAAGGGCCGGTTCCAGATCCCGGGCCGACTCCACCTGTGCCAGATGCATTTGCCACATGCCAAATGCACCGGCAATCAAACATCCCAGCGCCGCCGCCAGAGCGGACTTCGGAAAGCCAATCAGGGCTATCACAAATGCCAGAATCCCGATGGTCAGGAAAGTGATCAGCGCGGCGCTTGCTTTCCAGCGCCGTGCGGCACGAGCGGTTTGGGTCGCTGCCGTTTGGTTCTCTGCCTCCGCAAGGGTCGCGGCGGCCGTGGCGGTTTCTGTCTCCGCGCCACGACGGCGGGATTCCTGATCCATCAACATCCGCAAATCGTCAGTTGGGATGCCGGACAGCTTCTCCCGCATTGCCTCGAAATTTTCCACGGGCACCCCCGCTTCGCGGGCTTCGCGACGGGCCGTTTCAATTTGAGCATCGAGCGATTTTAGCCCGGTATTACTTTCGGGGAGTTCCCGGGCCATCCAGCGCAAATTATCCGCATCCGTCTGGGTCACTGCGGCCATCGAGGGAGGGAATGCCGCCAGTTCTTCCTCGAGATTTTCAAGGCGTTCTTCCTCGCGGGAAGCAGGGCTCTGGCGGGCGCGATCGAGGCGCAATTGCGCCGCCCGGGCTTCATCCGCGAGCGAGCGCGCAAGCGCGCGATCAACCGTTGAAAAGCGGGCGAAGGGCTCCAGGTCTGCCGTCAACTCCGCGTGGCGGCGTCCGCGCTCGTCGCTCTCCTTCAGACTTTTCAGATGCTCACGAACCTCGTGCAACTCGGCTTTGGTGAGGCGGCGTTCGAGTTCGTTGCGGGTGTGGGTTAACTTTGCAAGTTCTTCGTCCATGGCAGCGGAAGCCTTCATTTCCTCCGCATGCCGTTCCCATCGTGCTGCGGCGTCAGTCAGGTCCTCTTCCGCCCCCCTCAGGGCACCCTCCAGTCGGTCCAGAAGCGTGTCGGGCTTGATCAAGCCTTGTGCCAGCGAAGGATAGGACAGGCTGACATTGGCCAGATCGCTCAGAGCTTTTTGAGCGGTTATCATGTTATCCTTGCTACCGGTGCTTGCGGCCGCCCTTTCCACCAGAGCGGGCAGGTCCGATGCGTTCCCTTCTCCCTCCTTCTGGCGCAGCACGTACGTGCTGGTGAAACAATCCAGCGACATCCGGAAAAATCTTTCACCAAAGGCCTGGCCGTTTTGCTCCACCGTCTGGCCCCGGTCCATATCCAGAATTTCCAGCGGTTGAGACCGGGTGAAATCGTTCGTCAGGCGCAAGCGCCGGCCGTCGTCCATCACGACCGTCATTTCCACCCCGTAGGAACCATCGCCGTCTGGAGATGGCCAGGGCAGGTACTTGTCCACCGAACGCAGAAATCCCCGTTTCCGGCGGTCTCCACCAAACGAAAAGAACGAATGCACCATGGCATCCACCAGTGAACTTTTCCCCGCTTCGTTCGGCTCGCAGATTACCGTTACGCGGTTCTCGGCAAAATCAATTTTGCGGTTTATCAGAGGCCCGAAGCCCCGCACGTGGATTTGGTTAATGTGCATCGCGCGGCCTTATGGGGCGGTTATTCAGGGCATCCAGACCAATAAAGAGAGCCTTTCGCAAACGTGCGCATTTCACGGGATCGGTTTCCTGGGCCATCAACTCTTTCATCTTCAGCGCAAAAGCACCGTCGAGACGGTCGGGAGAAAGCGCATCGGGGTCGTGCTCGGGTTCAAGAGCCGAGTCGTCGAAGGCAACATGGAACGCGATTCGTTCCATCCATTCCGGCGAGGGCATGGGTATCTGAGTCAGGTCGGGATGAAGGTAGCCCATAAGTTTCACAAATGCGACGTCCTCTGCGCGGCAGCCTGCCTGGTTCAGAGCAGATTCCACACGCATCTGGAGCGCGGCAGCGTTGGTCACTTCGGCTGAAATTTCCACCGACACCCGTAAAAAACGCCGCGGTTCCACCTCGATGAGTTCCAGAGAGGAAGCGATCACCCCACCATGGTCAATCTCACCGATCAACACCCCATGGAGGCCTGTCTCATCCAGCCCCCGGGCTGCCGTGCACCCAGCATAGGCGGAGCGTACAAGGCCGGTCTCAGGGTCTGTAATGACTGAATATCTGTGGTAGTGCCCCACTGCGGTATAGTCGAAATTCGTGGCGAGAAGTTCTGCGGCCGAGAAGGGAGCCGTGATCGGACGCGCACCGTCGCCCGCAGGGGGGACAACATCGTCGCGCGACCCATGCATCAGAAACACGCACAGGTGATCGGGCGTGGTGGGGTTGGAGCGAATATCGGCAAGCGCCCGCTGCGTGCGGGGAACATTGCCACTGAAGGCCAGCCCGAAAAAATCGACATCCTCCAGCGAGGGATGTTGAAAGTGCTGCAAACCACCCGCGGGAAAAACGTGAACATTGGGCGGGTGGGGGCGGCCAACCCGCGACTGGTAATAGTCCCGGTCGTGGTAACTCAGCGAATGGCCGGGGTCGTGGTTGCCGGGCGTGATGAGAACCGGCACCGGTGCCACGCGGGCGAATTCATCATAAAGATGCGACGCCGCTTCCAGAGAAACCGATTCATCGTCCCACAAATCGCCCGGGCAGAGGATTACGTCCACCTCGCGCTCCACGGCCACAGCCATGGCTTTTGTCAGAGCAGTCTGGGCATCACGTCGCAATTGATCGCGCTTTGCAGGCGGCAGATTGAGTCGGGCCCCGGAAAATGCACTGTCCAGATGGAGGTCGGAAAATTGAAGAAATCGCAAACTGGCCATATTAACCATCCTGTCTCAACGGTTCGTATTGGCAACGGGAAAACGATTCTGCTGGATGAGCCCGGTCGCGGGCTGGCCTTGGGGGCATGGGTTCGCGATCAATGGGATGAACAAGGAGCCTGTCTCCGTGTACCCCTCGTACTTGGGAAGAAGTCGAAACACCCTACCCTTTGCAACATCTCCGGAGGCCTCTGAAACATGGCGAAGCCAGTACTCCCTAAGAACATTCTTGAAGTTCCCGTGCGTGACTTGATGGCCGAGAACCGTGGCATTTACCTCGTTGTGAATGCCCTGGCTCGGCGTGTGCGCGCGTTGCAATCACCCAGCGAGCGTATCTATTCTTACCCTCCCAACGGAGCGAAGGATTCCATTAGTGTCGCCACTCAGGAATTCATTGAGGATCAACTTCAGGTCGTCACACGCGACGAATTCGAAGTGGTGCGCGAGGCCCAGAAAGAATTGATCGAAGCCCGCGACGCTCAGGAAATGGCCCTCGAAGCCCTTCGTGAAGGCGAAAGCGGTCTGATGACAGAAGAAATGGGCGGTCTGGACGACGCTGAAGACGAAGAGTCCGGCCTGGACGGCGCAGAAGAATCATCTGACCCCGACGCCATGGTGGACGACGAAGACCTCTGATAGTCGAAAGTGGTTTCATCGGTCCCATGCTTCCCATGGCTCCCATAAAACCCTTTCCTGTAACCTGACCCACTCAACAAAAGTAAAGCCCGGTGCCGTCTCCTGTGGGAGAGAGCACCGGGCTATTGTTTTTTATGGCGGGCATTGCGCCCCCAAGATGGAATTACTGACCGAAGTTCGTTACGTCGTCCGGTTGCGTACCGTAGTTGGGTGCAGCCAATGTGGCATTGTCATTTCCCGTGCTGACAATCTGGAAAGAACTGGGGTTGTACCATCTTTCCGTGGCGAAGAAGGGGTGCGTGGGGGGCAACTCTGTTCCCTGATTGCTGAAGGCATAATTGTCGGGGGCAGGCCCTGTGCGCACGAAACGATAGGGTTGGTGCCAGGGGTCGAGGATTTGCACGTCGGCGATGTCGATCGTGGTTCCCAACTCTTCGAGCACAGTACCGTTGATGTCGCCCAGCTTCTCTTTGCGCACCGTGACATAGGGACCCTTCCAAAGGGAGCCGGAGGTATTCTGAGAGTTACCGCTCATGCTGTGCATGAGAGCCAGTTGCATGTAGCCACACCCGCGAGCCTGCGCCTGACCATTGCCTGCAATCCTGCTGCCGCTGGGCGGGTAGGCCCCGATGTCGATCTGGTAGCGATCCACTCCCAAAGCGAAGGTTGCGATGTCGGAGCGGGCGGCCGCGCGTCGGGCACGTTCGACCTGCGTGGTGAACACACCCACGGCAAGACTGCTCAAAAGCCCGAGGATGAGAACGACCACCAGGAGTTCCACGAGTGTGAATGCTTTTTTGTTCTTCATGCGATCAGCGCCTTTTTGGGTGGCATGCCGGCGTGAGCCGGATGCGAGTTAATTTTTAATAGTCGCGCAGGCCGAACGTGGACTCCACGCCGGGCGTGCCGAAGAGATAAACAACGTCGTCACGGTTGAAAATACCCACCACGAGTTCGCTGGTGTTGTCGCGGCCCCAGCTGACAACCGCGTAGCGGGGGAAATTGCGGTCGTCGTTGTTGGTCAACAAACCATCGCTGAAGTTGATATTCAGACCGATGTCCGTCCGCTGCGACGACGAAGAACCGATGAGGCCCAGAGGCGAGTAGAACCGATAGGCCTCACCCCAGGGATCGAGGGGGAAGTCGAGGCGCACCAACGGGTTGTTCTCGAAGTTGGGATCCTTTGCATCAGCGTTACTGGTGTATACGCGCTGAGGGTTGAGGAATGGTCCCTGCCAATGTTCGCGGATATTCCGAATCCGTTGGTTGTTGTCGCTCAGCAGGCTTTGGCTGCCGAACTGAAACAGCGGAGGAATGAGCGGGTTGATGAGATAGATATTGCTGAAGGGTTCAAGATCAATGGCGTCGCCGGTGGAGGTGATTCCATCAATTTCGGCTTTGTCGTCAAGAACCTGAAAAGGAACATAGTAGCCATGGATAAGCGCGCATTGTTCTTCAGCCATGGCAATCTCGCGGCACTCGCCACGGGCCACGCGCACGCGTGCATCCTCCATGCGAGTCACGTAAACGGGGACTGCGATAGTGGCCAGAAGCCCAATGATGAGCATCACCACGAGGAGTTCGGTGAGGGTGAGTCCCCGCCGGTTATTATGTGAGAATCGCTTCATGACTTGTTCTCCCTTTCAGGGGTGCCTTTCCGTTGAGACTCGTTCAGAATTGACGAATAAGATCGTCGTCGGTGCCGAATGCCGAACTGATACCGTCACCCGGTAACTTGTTGGGACCCAGACTCAGAACCGTGGGTCGGTCGAAAATATTGGCGATGTAGTTGCCACCACTAACCGAATCGGCCCAGTTGAGCTGGATAATGCCGGCCGGCTCCTGCATAACGCCCACTCTTGTGAAGAAAAGATATTGCGAACCCCAGGGGTCCACCGGGGTGGAGACCGGCGTATTCGGGATCGTATACTTTTGCCCCACCTTGCGGCTGATGTTGATGTAAGGGCCTTTCCAGGCGAGCATCTCATCACCAACCAGAAGGCGGTTGTAGACGATCAGTGCCGGAGTCACGACCGTGCCCAGCTTGGTATCCACAAAGATTTGAGGCATGTTCAGCGCGTCACCGCGAAGAATCTCGTCGGCTATACCGTCGATGCGATCGTTAACCAGATCGTCGGCGGCGAGGCCGTCGCCGCCCGTAACGTCATCAAGAACAAACAAACGGAAGAAGTAACCCGTATCGATGGCCGCCTGCTGTTGGGCCGTGGCGATGGATTCCAGATCCGCCCGGGCCGCCGTGAGACGAGCCTCTTCCGCCCGACTGACGTAAACGGGAAGAATGATGGCGGTGAGTACGCCAATGATGACGACCGCAATCAGCAGTTCCACAATCGTGAAGCCGCGGGAGGAGCGGTGTCCCATTTCAGATAAGTTCGTGTATGTTTTCATCAGAAGCGCACCTCAATGTCGTCGCCACGCCCCAGCCAATCATCGGCGGGGTCGGTGGTGTTGTTGCCTTCTCGGGTATAATGAGACGCATTAAGTCCCGTGCCACCGCGAATGGTGTCATCTGCGGGAAGCCCGTCGGGGCCCAGCGAGACGATCAGCGAGTAGTTATAGCTGCCGTACGTCTTCGATGGAGGGAAGAACAAATACGGGTTTCCCCAGGGGTCCACGGGGTGGCGGTTTTCCAGCGCATCGTAAAGACCCGTGCCCGCATTCTGAATGTCGCGGATGGCGGCATAGTTGCCACCGGTAAGGGAACGAAGGACGAGAGTCCCGATGGGGGCATTGCGAAGATCCTGATACGAGATAGAGCGGTTAAAGGAGGCATAGGGCCCCTTGAACTTGGGTTCGGTTTCCGTGCCTGCCAGCGCCTGCCACTCGGGGATGGTGATGGCGCGCGGATTTTCCACCGTGCTGCCGCCACCCAGGGGGGTGAAGTAAAGGGGCGGTGTTTCCACCGTGATGCCGTTGGCCGGCGGGGCGAGGGGTGTCGCCGTGGAATGGGCGGCCTGGACGTTGTCCAAATCTTCGAGACGCCAGTAATAGCCCGTATCGGCCTTGGCGACCATCTCCGCCTTCATCAGGCTGGCAAGGTCGCCCTTGGCGGCCGCAAGTTTAGCTTCCTCAACGCGATTGCGGAACAGCGGCAATACGATGAGGGCGAGGATCGCGATGACCGTAGCCACCATTGCCACCTCGATTGCGGTAAAACCGCCCTGTCGGCTGTGACGACTCGCCTTTGCTCTCATGCTATGTATTCTCCGTGCCATGGTGTGTGGTCGTTTCTTTCTCTCGAAGGTGGTCCTTGTCAGAATTCGTAAATCCGGTCGTCGGCACCAGTCTGGCGGACGCGGGGGCTGTTGGGGTCATCGGTCTGACCCGCGCGGGGGGCTATGCGAACCATGTCGATTCTCTCGGCGCGGTTGGCCCCGTTAAGTTGTGCTTCATCAAGAAGAACAAAGCGGCGGGGATCGCCACCCGGATCATCGGTGTACAGCCGCAAGTTTTTGCGGGCAGCTTCCTCGGGGCCGGGGTTCTCGCCAAGCCCTGGAACACGGTTGCGTCCGTAGCTCACAACGGCTGCCAGAAAATTGGGGGACTTTCCTGCCGTGTCGATAAACTTCTCACGGGAGGCAGGGTCTACCTCAGTCGGGTCGCTGTAAAGCATGTACGCCACGTAAGGGTTGCCCCAAGGGTCCGCGGGCCAGTCGTAATCGCGATTTGCGACGGGAACATTCATCTTAACCAGGCGGTCACTGTTGAAGGACATATAGCCGCCCTTCCACTGGCCGTTCAGGCGCTGCCCGAGGTTGCCGACTTGATTGTCGTATACTTCGAAAACCGGGTTGTTCACCACCGGAGTGCCCTGCAGCATGTCGGCCAGATTCGGCCCGTTGAACTTCAGGAAGCACAGCTTGGGGAACACGCCCATGTCGTCGTAGGCAAAGCTCATCGACGTGGCGATCTGGCGGCATTCGGCCACCGCCGCTTTCTGCTGGTTCAATTTTAATTGTTGGGAGATGTTGATGACCGCAAGACCGGAGAACAGCGAGATGAGGGCTGCCACGATGAGCATTTCGATCAACGTGAAACCCCCACGGCCGGTCCGGTGGGTCCTATGGATGTTGGCTTTCATCATGTTATCTTCCGCCGTTTGTATATGTCCCTCACGTCAATTTGTCAACTGACGCTCTGAAAAAGCTCAAAACAATGATTCTGGTGCAATGCCCGCCGTACCGCGCGGGCGAAGTTGAAAAAAACCTCACGGCAGACTCCGCACACCAAGCAGGCTGCAAGGTTGTCTGTCAAGTGCCACGGCCCATTGCATGCTCGCCTTGGCAGGGGAGCGGTTACTTTGCCCTGAGCCGGATTTACCGTTCGCTTCGCCGGGCAGGTTGCGGTTTGAAGTGACGACTTCAAACGCGCTGGATCCGACGGTGGTTTGATCGAGAAGCTTGCCCAGTACAGCCGGATTAACCTCACTTCCCGGCGGGAAGAGTGCAATCAGCAAATCGCTGGGATTGCGGAAAGGCGTCTGGCGGGCCGCAAGCCTGGTATCGCGGAAGGCCGCGAAGCGCTCAATCACGTCGTCCGACATGAAATCCCGCCCGTCCACCGCGAGGTCGAGGCTGTACAGCGCCTCCTTCGCGCAGGTGTTCAGGTTCAGTTTGCCGTAGGAATAATAGGTCCCATCGCGCTCGGTTATTGTTGTTTTCAGATCGTCATCGGCGGTGCGCTGGTCGGCGAGCGTGGCCGTGGTGTAGTCTGCAAGGGCGGCTGTTTCGGGCCAGACCTGGGGCACGAGGAACATGTCCACGAGTCGCAGATCAAGGTTGGTGACGGTCTGCTCGCCTGCCTGTTGAGGTTTTTCCAACAGGGATATCTGCCACGGGTGCGGCCGAAGAGCCGGCGCATTTTCAGCCCCACTCAAGCCGACATACGCTGTGGAGATGCGCAGCAGATCAACCGAGCTTTGCAGGGGGGCGTTTGCGCCCGACACCGACGACCGTAACGTCGCCTCGTCTTCAGGGGTGCCGGTGTAAATGCCAGCGGGAGCGCGTTCGAAAGGCGTCGACTCACCCACTGCGAAGGAACGCACGCGCGGGTCGTTGCGTTGGTAGGAGGAACGCGTGTCGCGCCCCGCCGTTTCCGTATAACTGAAAACGTCCACGGGACGGCCGGCGGCATCCGCCAGCACGACGAACGAGTTTTTGTCGGGAAGTTGAACCTGCCTCGATTCAACGATCTTTTTACGGACACCATCGGCGCGCTGGCCAAAGATGGAAACCAGCGAACCGGTCCCCGGGGGGGCGTTAATGGCCGGCGTTTCATAATTGTCGGTCAGGACGAGTGTTCCACCGGCGGGAAGCACCGTGTTGATGGTAACCACGCTGCCCGGCGATCCGACGCTCATCCCGCCGCCAATGGCGAGGCGCCAGTTGACGAGATTAATCGGTTCGTTCCACGGGTTGGCGATCTCCACAAACTGCCCGGCGTCGGTTTCCTCACTTAATGAGTCGGGGTAGACTTCGGTGATGAAAGGCGCTTTCTCCAAACCGATGAGAGCATTCCAGGGCTGGGGATGATTGGGATCGGTGAGCACCGTGGGAACGTTGTCGGTGTCGACAAAGTCGGCAAGATTGGCCGCGAACTGCAGCAGCAGGCGATTGTCGTGGCCGGGGAAAAGTTCCCGCAGAGCCTCATGGATTTCGTCCGCCGACATTTCCTCGGTGATGGCCTTACGCGAATGGCTGGCACCATCCTCCGTTGTGTAAGTTTCGGGGTTCTGAGAAAATAAGGTCAAATGGGGCGCGAGGGTTTGCAATTCCTCGGGGGTAAACATGCTTGCGGACAAACCGGTTTTGCCCTTTTGCAGATCGGCAAAGGTGTCGAACCGACCGCTACCCGCCACGGGCTTCATGCGCAGGTCGGGTTGCATGGTTTGCGTGGTCAGCATATCAACCGCGGAGCGACCATCGCGCAGGGCAAACAAAGTCCGTGCGCGCTGGGCTGCGTTGCCGCCGCCGGATGATTCCTTGGCAGAAGCAAAGACGGCGTCGAGGTACCGCTCCAGCGAACGCCGGTTGCGGATGGTGTTGAGATTCACGCGGCTGGACAGGTCATTGACTTCGATAACCGCCTGAGTGCCGGGGAGATCCATGCTGCGGCCGGAACGGCTTGCCGACTGTGCCCGCCGTGTGGGTGCCGAGGTAACCGCCAGCGCCTGATTCCAGGGTTGCAGCGTGGTGGTGACGCTCGTGGCCTCCGACAGAAGCGGAAGCGCCGAGGCGAACGATGAAGTGCTTGTCAGGCGTGCTTGTGTCTGAAGAGCGAAATTCGCTCCTGACAGCGTCTCAAGTCGAGCCCCGAACGAGAACGAAATTACCGCCAAAGCGAACAGTGACAGCATAGCCAGCACCAATAAGAAGGTGCTGCCGCGTCTATTATGGCCTCTGAGGTTCATGTCGTCTGGTTGGAGTATATGCTAAGTCGGATCGGTCGGCGTCAAAAAGTTTCAAGCAGGCAATTTCCTTGCATCCCCCCGCAGCAGGACGTAGCCCCGTCCGACTCCGGCGAATTGCAAAGGTGCAACCCAAACCCATCCCGACGCGCCTGAGGCTGTCGAGCAATCCAAGTTTGTTGGTTTTGTCCTGACTCGTATCTAAATCAACTGCAACCGTAGACTGCACAGGTGCAACAAACAAGCATCATGGTTTCTTATATCCTTTGAACATAAACGAATATCATAAAATGCACGCCCTGGAGCAGAACTACTGGTGGTTCCAGGGGCGGCGCTTGACCATTTTCGGTGTGCTGGAACAGGCCCTGGCCTCCGAGGGGATGCTGAATAAGGGGGGAGAACCCCTGAGATTACTCGACGCCGGTTGTGGCACGGGGATGCTGCTGGATGATCTGGCCCGTTTTGGCCGCGCCACGGGAATCGATTTCTCGCCCCTCGCGCTGCAATACAGCCGCCAACGAGGCCTGACCCGCCTCGGTCGCGCTGATGCCCAACGGATGCCTCTGGCGGATAGCTGCGTGGATGTCGTGGCCTCGCTGGATGTGGTGGAGCATGTGCCCGATGATGTGCGCGTGATGAGCGAATTCTTCCGCGTCCTGCGCCCCGGTGGGCTGGCGGTAATGACAGTGCCCGCCCACCCGTCGCTGTGGAGCAGCCACGACGTGGCCCTGCATCATTATCGCCGCTACACGCGGGCGGGGTTTGAGGGGCTTGTGAAGAACGCCGGATTCGAAGTCGTGCGATTTACGCCCACGGTGGCCACAGCGTATATGCCCGCAGCCGTTTTCCGTCGCGTGAAGCGCTGGATCGGTAGCGACGCCGCCGAGCCGCGCACGGATGAATTCCCGCTGCCGCGATGGATGAACGCAACATTGCTGGGCATGATGCGCGCCGAGGCCCGCTGGCTGAGGCATCATGATCTGCCGTTTGGTTTGTCGCTGCTGTGCATCGCGCGCAAGCCATCCACGCGCCCCTGAAAAGCAGTCGCTACTTTTCGTAAACCTGCACGCCGTCGCACTTTACCAATTCGCGGAAGGCTTCCAACAGTTCCAACGTCACCGGGCCCGGACAGCCATCGGCAATGCTTCGCCCGTCGAGCCGCGTCACCGGGATCACCTCCGCCGCGGTGCCGGTGAGGAAGCATTCGTCGGCATCGAAAATTTCAAACCGCGTGAAGGGATCCTCGCGAACTTCCATGCCCCGCTCTTCGGCAATATCCATTATGGCATCGCGGGTCACACCCCGCAGCGCGCCAAGGTAAACCGGGGGCGTGTTCACCACCCCGTTCTTCACGATAAAAATATTATCCCCGGTGCACTCCACCACCATACCGTTGTGGTCGAGCATCAAGGCCTCGCGGGCGCCCGCAATCTGCCCTTCGATTTTGGCCATGATGTTATTGAGGTAGTTGCAGCTTTTTACACGCCCGTTCCACGAGCCGACATTGTAACGACGCGTGGGCACGGTTACAATCTCCATGCCGTTTTGGTAATCTTCCTCGGGATACAGCCGGATGTTTGCCGCGATGATAAACACCGATCCTCGCCCGCAGTTGGCCGGACTCAGCCCCAGGTCGCCCACTCCGCGCGTGACCACAAGACGAATGTAGCCATTGCGCAACCCGTTGGCCCGCACGGTTTGAGCCACCGCGTCCACCATTTCGTCACGGCTCATGGGCACTTCGAGCATGATATACTTGGCGCTGGACCAGAGCCGCTCGATGTGTTCGCGCAGTCGGAAAACACAGCCATCGTAAATGCGGATGCCCTCGAAGACCCCATCGCCGTAAAGAACACAGTGGTCGAACACGCTGATCTTCGCATCGGCTTCGTCCACGATCTGACCGTCGAGCCAGATTTTTCGATTCTCTGTCATGGGTGTTTCTCCTGATTGTGCTGATGGGGTTCAAGGCGGTGCATGGTTTCCCCGCGAGCCTTACATTGCACCACACAATGTTGTTTCGTCCGCAAAATCAAGCCCCACAAATACGTGATAAAAATCTTAGGAGCGCGGCCAATCGTTGCTGTCGAGGATGATGGTGACAGGCCCGTGGTTTGTCAGCCGCACATCCATCATGGCTTGAAAGATACCGGTTTCCACGATCGTGCCGGTGGCCCGAAGTTTCTCCACAAAACAATCGAAAAGCACCGAGGCGTCCCCGGGTGGCGCGGCCCCGAGGAAACTGGGTCGGCGACCCTTGCGGCAGTCCGCAAACAGGGTGAACTGGCTCACCGCCAGAATGGCGCCACCCACGTCCATGATCGACCGGTTCATCTTTCCATCGTCGTCCTCGAAGATGCGCAGGTTGGTCACCTTCGTTGCCATCGTGGTAAGCGTGAAATCATCGTCGCCGTGAGCGATTCCCACCAGCGCCACCAGTCCGTGGCCGATGGTCCCCGTGGTTTGTTCGCCCACGGTTACGCTGGCCTCGCTCACCCGCTGAAGCACAACCTTCATCGGTTAATAGCTCGTGGGGGCGATCTGGGTTTTACCTCGGAAGATCCAGTAAATCACGATCGTATATGTCATCACGAAGGGCATGCCGATGGCCGCAATAATAGCCATGATCTTCAGCGTGGTCTGGCTGGACGCTGCGTTGTCCGCCGTCAGGTTGAATTCCGGGCCGAGGCTCGACACGATCAGGTTCGGGTACATCGCTATGCCGAAGAGGAAGATCAGCCCGGCAATGGTTGCAGCGGAGGAAACAAAAGCGCGCAACGGCAGATCGTGAAAGAGTGCCCGCGGGATGTTGGCTATGGCCAGCACCGTAAGTGCCACCACGATCCAGACCCAGGGGAAATCGGCAAAGTTGCGCGTGGCATTGGGCACCAGGATCAGCGTGACGATGGTCGTGATCATGTAAAGGGCCAGAAAGGTCCCGAAGGCGCGCCAGCACCACATGCGCACCGACTGGTGAAGTTCCCCCTCGGTTTTGTGCAGCAGAAAAATGCCACCGTGCATGGTGAACATCGCCACCGTCAGCACACCCACCAGCAGCGGATAGGGCGTCAGCAGCGTGAGAAGGTTCCCGACGAATTCGCGGTCCGCCCCCACGGGTACGCCCTGGATCATGTTGCCCACGGCCACGCCGAAGAGCAGGGCGGCCAGCGTGCTGGCGACGCTGAAGGAGACATCCCAGAATCCGCGCCAGAGGCGCTCGGGGCGTTTGCTGCGAAACTCAAGCGCCACCGCACGGAAGATCAGCGCGAAAAGCACCAGCATGAACGCCAGATAAAAACCGGAGAAAGCCGTGGCGTAAGCCTCGGGGAACGCGGCGAACAGCGCCCCGCCGCCCGTAACCAGCCACACTTCGTTGCCGTCCCACACCGGGCCGATGGAGTTCATCAGAATGCGACGGTCGTGGTCGTTGCGCGTAAAAAGATGCAGCGACCCCACACCCAAATCAAAGCCGTCGAGAATGGCGTATCCGGTCAGCAGCACGCCCACCAGAAAGAACCACAGCAGGTTGTAGTCGATGGTCATCATATCACCCTTTCGCCGGCGCTGGTTGGTCTTTGGCGTCGGTCAATGAGACGTCGTGGGATTCCAGCGCAGCGGCGGCGTCCAGCAGTCCACCGCCGGTGGTGCGCGGCGGCTTGGTGTTGGTCGGCTCGTCCGGCCCGTGCTGGATTTTGTCGTTCAACACAAAAATCCACACCGCAAAAAGCATCAGATAAATCGTGGTGAACATGATGATGGAAACCCACACCTCCCACGCGTCAATGGATGGCGAGGCGGCGTCTTTGGTGCGCAGCAAACCATACACGATCCACGGTTGGCGCCCCACCTCGGCGGACACCCAGCCCGCCTGGTTGGCAATGTAAGGACCGGCCACCGCCAAAACGAAAATCCACATGAGCCAGCGCGTCTCGAACAACTTCCCGCGCCATAACAGGAACACTCCCAACGTCGTGATGCCGATGAAGAACATCCCCAGCCCGATCATCATGTGGTACGAGATGAAGGGAATGGTAACCGGCGGACGGTCTTCCGGGGCGAATTTGTCCAACCCCGGCACGGGTTTGTTGAAATCGAAATGGACGAGAAAACTCAGCATTTTCGGTATGCCGATGTCCATGTGCAGCACGTTGTTTTTTTCATCCGGGATGCCGAACAGGCTCAGGCGGGTGCCGCCCTCGCTGCTGGTGAACAGGCCCTCGAAGGCAGCCATCTTCGCCGGCTGGGTTGCGGCAACCTGCACCGCGTGGGCATGGCCCAGAAGCAACTGGCTGACGGAAACGATGAACCCCATGATGAGCGCAATGGTAAACGAGCGTCGCGCAAACACGAGGTGGCGTCGGCGCAAAATATAAAACGCGGAAATGCTCATCACGAAAAACGCGCCGAGGATGAAAGCGCCCGTGAGCGTGTGCGTGAGGCGCTGCACGCTGGACGGATTAAAAACCATCGCCCAGAAATCAACAATTTCCGCCCGCATGCCGCTGGGCCCCTGCACGATGTGATGCCCCGCAGGGGTCTGCTGCCACGAGTTTGCCACGACAATCCACACCGCAGAAAAAATCGAACCAAGGCTGACCATGAGCGTTGAGAAAAAGTGGACCTTCGGCGAAACGCGATCCCACCCAAACACCACAATAGCCAGAAAACCCGATTCCAGGAAGAAGGCGAAAATACCCTCGGCGGCCAGTGCGCTGCCGAACACGTCGCCCACGAAGCGCGAGTAAACCGACCAGTTCGTGCCGAATTGGAATTCCATCACGATGCCCGTGGCCACACCCATGGCGAAAGTCACCGCGAAAATCCGGGTCCAGAAACGCGCCATTTGCTCATAGTGGTGGTCGCGGGTCTTAAGGTAAAAGGCCTCCATAACAACCATGATCAGACCCAGCCCGATGGTAAGCGGCGGGTATAAGTAATGGAACATGATGGTCAGCGCAAACTGCGCACGCGACAAGTCGACAACACTCATGCCATCCATGGAGAAATGCCACCTTGGTGATTATTTGCCGGTGATCGCCGCGCAAAGGCCTCGATCCTCGACCATTTAAACGCTGATTCGAAAATGCGAAGGCGAGAGTTGCAACGCCAAAGGTTGTCCCCAAGGATTATGTCGAATATATGGGACCGGTCGCTCCGTCACCTTTCTCCCTTGACCCCGCACCCCTCCTCGCCTCACGCCATTGGGAGCCACCATGTCTCAATGGATATCTCTCCAACAGCGCCTCATCTCCGGCATCCTCGCGAAGCCTGACCTCTTCGCATTTACCCGCGTGGAAATGGGTCCCCACGGCAACGCCCACCCGCGCCGCCATGCCTGGCAGATCCGCTTCGGCAAACTCCTGGGTCCGCGCCTCTTTTCGCTCACCTATCCCGGCGTGCCCGGCCGCGTTCACATCCACGACACCATGCTCGTTTCCGAATCCCACAAACACATCCGCCATTACATCGCCGTGGGCGCCGAGGCCGCCGACTGGATCGAGACCGCCCTCAAAACCACCCACCGAAACTGGACCGATGTGACCGCCCTTCTCGACATGGGCAGCGGGTTCGGTCGCGTCTTCCGCCAGCTTGCCAAGCGTATGGACCCCCGCCGCATCACCGCTTGCGACATCGACCCCGAAGCCGTGCGCTTCCTTGCGCAGGAATTTGGCGCCCGCCCCCTCCTCTCCACGGACGACTTCGCTCACATCACTTTCCCCGCGAAATACGAAGTCATCTGGGCCGGTTCCCTCTTCACCCACCTGCCTGCCGCCCAGGGGCGTTTTCTCCTCGATCTTCTCACCGCCCAGCTTCGCCCCGGCGGGCTGCTGTTGTTCAGCACGCAGGGCTTGAGCTGTCTCGACCACCTCGCTCTCTACGGCCCCATGTTCGCAAATCTGGAAGGCGACTACCGCCGGCAGATTGCCGAGGGCGGCTCGGCCTATGCCGACTACGACCCCGCCCATCCCGGCTATGGCATCGCGGTTTACAACGCCGATCAATTCCGCAGGGCCCTGACCACCCCCGACCCCGCCCACGCCCCTCTGCGGTTTATCTCGCATGCCACCCGCGGCTGGGATAACCATCAGGATCTATGGGCTTTCCAACTCAGCGAATGAACCCCGCCGAGCGCCGCGCATGATCCATCTCGACCACGTGGCCAAGCATTACGTGCTCAAGCCCCAGGGCGCTTCCGCGCTTCTCCAGCGTCTGCGCCACCGCCTGCCCATCCATTGGGCCCTGCGCGACGTCAACCTGCACATCCCCGAGGGCCAGTCAGTCGCGCTCCTCGGCATCAACGGCAGCGGCAAAAGCACGCTCCTGCGTCTCATCAACGGCATCACGCCCCCCTCGCGCGGCAGCGTGCGCGTGGCCGGCCGCGTGGGCGGACTGCTCGATCTCACCGCCGGGCTTCATCTCGATCTCAACGGCATCGAGAACATCTATCTCCAGGGCGCCCTCATCGGCATCCCCCGCAGCGAGATAACCGCCCGCCTCGATGACATCATCGCCTTCGCCGAGTTGGCCCCCTTCATCCACACCCCCGTGCGCCACTACTCCTGGGGCATGCTCATGCGGTTGGCCTTCGCCATCACCCTGCGGTGCGACCCCGACGTGATGCTCATCGACGAAGTTCTGGCCGTGGGCGACGGCTACTTCCAGTGGAAGTGCATGCGCGAAATTGAAAAGATGAAGGCTGCCGGCAAAACCATCGTTTTTGTTACCCACCTGCCGGGCCTGGCCGAAGCCATGTGCAGCCACGCCATCTGGCTCGACGACGGCGTCGTGCGCGCCACCGGCACCGTCACCGATGTGCTGGGTGAGTACCAGCCCTTCGTCCACCGCGCCGTTACCGAGTTCGATCCCATCGCCTTCAACCCGCGCCTCGGGGCGTTGCTCTCGGCCTACCGCGCCGGCACGGGCAAGGTTGTGCTATCCAAAATCCGCTTTCTCGACGCCGAGGCCCGCGAGACACTGGTGTTCCAGTCCGGCGGTCCCATGGAAATCGAAGTCAGCGTAGTCGCGAAAAGCGCGGTGGAAAACGTAACCCTCTGCATCGTCGTCCACACCGCCGGACAGGCCGTGTCCGAGATGTACTCCAGCGAACACGGCCGCGCCTTCGATCTGCCCGAGGGCCCCTCCGTCCTGCGCTGGCGCATCCCCTCGGTGCCGCTCCACGGCGAGACGTATTACATCAGCATCGGGCTGATGGACGCCAACGACCTGACCCATATTTACGACTCCCACATAAGGCTGCACTCCTTCACCGTCACCGAGGAGAACACCTTTGGCTGGTCAAGCCGTGTCCTGCGCCTGCCCGCCCGGCTCGAGGCCGCGCCGGTGGGGCAGCCGGATACAGCCCCCACGCCGGGCAGCGGCGGGCCAGGTTTGAACCAAATCGGCAAAGAATAACCCCTTTGCCACCGCGGTAAACCACCAATGCCCCGGTGCGCCCCAAGCGCCCCAAGGCCCCCTGCTGGCGTGTGGCGCAATTGGCAGCGCATCTGACTCTGAATCAGAGGGTTCTAGGTTCAAATCCTAGCACGCCAGCCATTTCATTTCATGGATTGTCCGGACTTGGTTTGTGCGCTTCTTGAAACGAGCGCCTCGTGTCTACGCCCCGGTTTGCTGGTACAGATACCTTTGAAAGCCTTTGAACACCTTGCCGATTTGGACGGGCGGGCCGAGGTCGGCTACGGCGTCGGCAATGGAATTGTGGTAGCGGAGGTTCAACAGAGGACTGAGCTTCGCCGGGTCCAGTTCTTCGAAGCCGACATTCACATAGTGCCCCAGAACAAAATCGAGGAACGCTCGTTGTTTCTCGCTGAACCGTGCGGTGATTTCGACGCGGGCCATTGCGGCACGCTCCTCGCGGGTTAGGGGGGGCAGGGCGTAGGCCACATGCGCCAGCACATCGAACAGATCGCTCTTCTCGGCGTCGATGATCCGTTGCATCTCGGCCATCTGGTCCCGGCCGAATCCCTTCTCGGCGAGTCCCTGTAGCAGCTTTGCGCGTGTTTCCGGAACGCTCCATAAAGCGCGCAGTTCATCTTCGTTGCTGAAAAACTCGGGTAATTCCCCGAACATCAATTCTATGAACTGTCGGGCCGACATGGGCGTGCGGTCGGGATGCCAGAAGGTGGTGATCATCATGTGCTGGATATTGCGTGCTTTACCGTCCGCCAGCTTCACTTTGATTCTTTTTGGAGGTGATCCGGGGCCGTCGCCCGGTCCGGGGGGGGCCGGATGAGCGGGAGGAGTTCGAGGTTTTGGGGTTACGGGGCCTTCCGGCTCCTCCGGTTCGCCGTCCCATTCGGGGTCGTTGAAGTGCAGGTGGGCCTTCACGAAATCGTAAATTGTGAAATAGTCCTTGCCGTCGTAGAGCCGCGTGCCCCGGCCGATGATCTGCTTGAACTCGATGATAGAGTTGATCGGGCGCATCAGGACAATGTTGCGGATGTTCCGCGCATCCACCCCCGTCGCGAGTTTCTGCGAGGTCGTCAGGATGGTGGGGATCGTTTTCTCGTTGTCCTGAAAGTCGCGCAGATGCTGCTCGCCAATCTCGCCGTCGTCGGCTGTCACCCGATGACAGTAATTCGCGTCGCCGCTCGCCTTCAGTTGGTTTACCAGATCGCGCACCAGCAGTGCGTGTTTCTGTGTCGCACAGAACACGATCGTCTTTTCGTTCTGGTTAATCTGCTCCATGAAAATCTCCACGCGCTTCTTCTCACGGTCGCGGATCTCAATGGATTTGTTGAAGTCGTTTTCCTCGTAGACCTTCCCGTCCTCGATCTCGCCCTCCATCACGGTGTCGTCGGACGTGTAAACATAGTAGTCGATCGTGGTGGCGATCTGCTTCACCCGGAAGGGCGTCAGGAAGCCGTCGTTGATGCCCTCCTTCAGGGAGTAGATGTAAACCGGCTCGCCGAAGTAGGCGTAGGTGTCGGCGTTGTCCTGTCGCTTGGGTGTGGCGGTAAGTCCGAGTTGCACGGCGGGGGAGAAATACTCCAAAATTTCGCGCCATGTGCTCTCGTCGTTCGCCCCGCCACGGTGGCACTCGTCAATCACGATGAAGTCGAAGAAGTCCGGCGGATACTCCCCAAAATAGCCTTTGATGGGTTCGGCGTCGGTGCCCTGTTCGCTGGTGGAGTATTCGGTTTCGATGGTTGAGTTTCCCGAAGCCATGAACGTCTGGAAGATCGTGAAGAAGATGCTGCCGTTCTTGGGCACCCTTCCCTTCTTCTTAATCTCGCCGGGCGCGATGCGCACCATTGCGTCCTCGGGGAAGGCCGCGAAGGCGTTATACGCCTGATTGGCGAGGAGGTTGCGGTCGGCAAGGAACAGGATGCGGGGGCGGCGCGTTGGCTCGCGGCTCAGGTTCCAGCGGCTGTAGAACAGCTTCCACGCCACCTGAAAGGCGATGAAGGTCTTGCCCGTGCCCGTGGCCAGCGTCAGCAGGATGCGGTCCTGCCCGGCGGCAATCGCCTCCATCACGCGGGCGACAGCGGTGTCCTGGTAGTAGCGGGTCGGGTGCGATCCGCCCTTGTCCTCGAAGGGCACCACCGCGAACCGATCCCGCCATGCGTTGGCCTTGGCGAAGGTCCGGTTCCACAGTTCCTCGGGCGAGGGGTAAGCGTCCAGTTCACCCTCGCCGCCGGATTCCATGTCGATGCCGTAGATACCTTTGCCGTTGGTGGCATAGGTGAAGCGCACCGCCAGTTTCCCCGCGTAGTCCTTCGCCTGCCCCACGCCCTCGGTCAGTTCCTCGTTCCACGCCTTGGCCTCCACCACGGCCAGCTTCGTGTTCCGGTACTCCAGCACATAGTCGGCCTTCAGCGCCTTCCCCCGGTGCCCGTGGCCCTCGATGCGTCCCGGCGTGATGGGATACTCGCGGCGAATGCGGCTACCCTCGACGATGCCCCAGCCCGCCGCCGCAAGCGCGGGGTCGATGTACTCGGCTCTGGTCTCGGCTTCGTTCATGGGGTTTTGCGTTTAAGCAAGCATAGTGCTGAAAATAAAAGGCTTGGGCTGTGGCCGGGTCTGCCGGATGGGTTTGCGTTAAAAGAAAACCTCACGCCGCGCAGGTCTCGATGCGCTCCAAGGCCAACGTCAGGAGGCTGTCACTGAAGATTTTTTGCTTTCGTCGTATGGCCGGAAGACCAGCCGGCCACCGGCTCAGGCCCTCGAGAATGCCCTCCAGCGTGGGCTCCGCGCCCTCGCGCTTCAGCAACCAGTCCACAGTGGCCAGTGCTTCCATCCCGAGTGGAGACTGGAACCCGTCAATGAGTTGATCAGCGGCTTCGAGCGCGGGAAGATATTTCTTGGCTTCTCCGGTCTTTAAGTAGTGCTCCACCAGATCGCGCTTCGAATCCTCGAACCAGATCGTGTCAAACGCCGTAGCATCGGCTATGCGTTTGTTGCAGTGTAAAAAGCTTCCATCGAGTCCGTTGAGAAGGTGCGTCAGCCTGTACGCAAAGGGGCCGAAGCGGTTGGCCTTGAATTGTAAGTTAAGCGGGTCCTCCAGCCCCAGTCGCGAGATCGTGCGCTCGAGAAACCATGCGAGTTTCTGGGTTTCGAGCAGGGTGCATTCGATGCCCAGCACCCAGTAACGCCGCACCATCTCGGCAATCAGTGCGCGGGCGGGTGTCAGTTCCTCCACCCCGGTCTGCTTGGCGACATTCTGGTACTTTGCCGTTGGCTCGTAAACAATGATATCCACGCTATCCATGTCGGCGAAGGTGGACTCGATAAGCTGCCGCACTTCGCCCCAATCCAGTCCGCCGTTGCCGCAGCCAAGCGGCGGGATGGCGATGGATCGAATGTCATTCTCTCGCACAACATCCTTCAGCGCGACCAACCCCGATTGGATCCACTCAATGCGCGAGGGATTGCGCCAATGCTCTTTCGTGGGGAAGTTGATGATCCACTTGAGACCGGTCAACTCAGCGTTCTCGGTCACAAACATCGCACCGACCCGAACCTGCCCCGCCTTGCAGGCGATCTGATAGGCGCGCGTGTTCTCCGGAAACCGCTCCCGAAACATGAGCGCGATTCCACGACCCATCACCCCCACCGTATTGACGGTGTTGACGACGGCCTCGACGGGCGCTTCCAGAAGGTTCCCTTTGACGAAACGGATCATAACTAAAAATACCACCCCGGCGTGACCTTCACTGTCAATTCCTTACAGCTCGCGCGCACGAGCATCTCGAGTTCTTCCCTGGCTTTATCATCATGGCAACCGATCCCGAGTAGTGCTTCGAGAGGTACGTGGTTATGCACCAGTGCCTCCGCCTGATAGCGTGCCTGCTTACCGGGGTCATGGTAATCGGTCTCGAAATCGCGGTTTTGCAGGAGCGCCCAGTCTATGGCGCCAAGGTCCCCGTCGCGGCCCATGAACTCCGTATCCACCAAATAGGCGTGTTGGTTTGTGAACAGGAACGGCAGCCCCAGTTCTCTGAGACGTTGGATCGACGACACAAAGATGACAATGTCGCAGTTCTCGCGCTTCGTGATGCCTCCGTACCCGGTCTTGATATTGTACATCATAATCGAAAATGGCGTGAAATAGAACGGCACATAATCACTGAGCGTGCCGCCGGGTGGAATCGGAACTAGTCTCTTGGCGCGCTTGTCGATGAGGTCAATGTTGCCGATGTTTACATAGTTCGGGTCATGGGTTTCGGAGTTGCGGCAGTACAACCCGTGCTGGAATATCCACTCCACATTACGCAGATGCACGATCCGAAAGATGAGCGCCTTCTCCGGATTGATGCTCTTGGACACTGTTTAGAGTTCCCCGGTGAATGCTTGGTGGAGCAGCGACTTCTTTAGCGCCTCCAGCGCGGCGAGCTTTTGCTGGTAGAGGCTTTCGAGGCGTTGGGTTTCGGCCGCGAGGGCGTCAAACTTCTCGACGATTTGTCGTTGTTCCACCAGAGATGGGGCTGGAATTGGGTATTCTTTCAATTTGGAACCGTTTATGTTAGCTTGGTTGACGCTCGATATGACGACCGTCTTGCCATAGTCGAAAGCGATTTGGCTATTAAGGAAGTAATTCAAGTAGTCACCATCCAACAAGGCTTCCTTGCGGTGAATCCGAATAAGGTAGCCTGCAAAGATAGCTGGAATCTCGCTCTTATATATAGCAGTTTTTCCCACCAACTCAGGACTGTTTGTTCTGTTGAAAAGCACGTCGTTGTGCTTGAGAAGATACTTCGCTATCTCATCCTTATCGTTCGTGTAGACTAAGTTCCCCCAATCCAGCTTCCCGTCTTGGATGTTGCCCATGCGGAGCACCGGAACTCTTCCCTCATTTTTTGACTTTGCAGAGGAACCGTATTCAACGCGATCGCATAGGTCACCCAAGGCCTTCCATTTCCACTTTTTATTCCTGAAGACGGATTGGAGGTGGCTTTCGAAGATGGCGCGGGCGTTTTGGAGGTTCTTTTCGGCGTTGGCTTTGGCGGTGGCGATGCCGTCAAACGCTTCGTCGAGGATGCCGACGATGCGGCGCTGCTGGGTCAGCGACTTCGGGAAATGCACATTCATCTGTTTCAACTTCGCCTTGTTGAGAGTCATTCCCTTGAGCTTCACATCGTTCTCAGCGGCCTTCACCCAATCGAAGAACTGCAAGAACCAGAACAAGAATTCCTTCGATAGTTCGCGTTCGTCGAAGAGCGTCAGCGCGGCAATTGCTTCGTTGGTGTGAAGATCGCGACCAGCAAATGCCAAGCGTCCGAGCGTAAGTTTGAAACTAACA
Organism: candidate division BRC1 bacterium HGW-BRC1-1; assembly: GCA_002842095.1. Taxonomy (GTDB): domain Bacteria; phylum Sumerlaeota; class Sumerlaeia; order Sumerlaeales; family Sumerlaeaceae; genus HGW-BRC1-1. Next base: position 26,941 of record PHCB01000013.1, on the reverse strand, counting down.
AGAAGCGTGCCTTTTGGAACTAGCTTGCACATTGCTGCGCCTCTGTCGGAGACGTATTCCCTGCTATCAACGACAACATTGTCCTCGGCGCTAAGGAGGTCAGCGATGGAAAGCCAGACGTTACCCGTTTCACGCTTCCCATCCCAAAGCGATGCGTTTGCCCTTGCTGGTGTTTTTCCCAACTCAATGTCGGCGAGCTCGCCTAGCCTCTTCTTTTGCCACCCCTCCTTCATAGCAACGCCTTGATGCTTGCCAGTAGTTTTGCACTCTCGGCGTCCAGTGCGGCGATTTCTTTCATGATGGCCTGCGGACTGCGGTGGGCCACTTCCTCGCCGCCGTTTGGGTTTTTCACAGAGAGGTCGTAGTTGGCGGCATCAACCGTCTTGGCGTCCACGCTCCAGCTTTTGAGCGAGTCGGCGTTTGACTTTTGCAACTTCACGAATTCGGCAATGTCGTCGTCGTTAAGCGGGTTGGTCTTGCCGAGGTTGCGACCGGGGTCGAGTTGGTAGTACCAGATCTTTCGTGTGGGCGCGCCCTTCTCGAAGAAGAGCACGACGGTCTTCACCCCCGCCCCTTGAAAGGTGCCGCTGGGACAGTCGAGCACTGTGTGGAGCTTGCAACTTTCCAGCAGTAGCTTGCGCAGGCTGATGGAGGCATGGTCGGTGTTGGACAGGAAGGTGTTCTTGATGACGACGCCCGCCCTGCCACCGGCCTTGAGCATCTTGATGAAGTGCTGGAGAAATAGATAAGCTGTCTCGCCGGTGCGGATGGGGAAGTTCTGCTGGATCTCTTTGCGCTCCTTGCCGCCGAAGGGGGGATTGGCGAGGATGACATCGAAGCGGTCGCGCTCCTGAATGTCGGCGAGGTTCTCGGTGAGCGTGTTGGTGTGGATGATGTTGGGCGCTTCGATGCCGTGGAGGATCATGTTCATGATGGCGATGACGTAAGCGAGGGACTTCTTCTCCTTGCCGTGGAAGGTGGAGGTTTGCAGCGCCTTGTTCTGTGCGGTGGTGCGATGGGGGTTGGCTTTCTGGAGGTAGTCGAACGCCTCGCAGAGGAAGCCAGCGGAGCCGACGGCACCGTCGTAGATGCGCTCGCCGATCTGGGGGGCGACGACGCTGACCATGGCGCGGATGAGGGGGCGCGGGGTGTAGTACTCGCCGCCGTTGCGACCGGCGTTGCCCATGTTGCGGATCTTCGCCTCGTAGAGGTGGGAAAGTTCGTGCTTCTCGGTCTGCGAGCGAAAGCGCAACTCGTCGATGTGGTCGATGATCTCGCGGAGGTTGTAGCCGCTCTGTATCTCGTTTTTGATCTCGCCGAAGATCTCGCCGATCTTATACTCGATGGTGTTGGCACCGGTGGCGCGCTGACGGAAGCCGTGAAGGTAGGGGAAGAGCTTCTGGTTCACGAAATCGCGCAGGTCGTCGCCGGTCTTCGCCTTGTTATGGTCGAGCTTACCATCCCGGCCCTTGGGCGCGGCCCAGACTTCCCAGTGGTAGGGCCGGGAAAGGATGAAGTCGTACTCCTTGCCCGCGAGACCGGCTTCCATCGCCTTGTCCTGCTCGAACCCATCGAGATATTTCAGGAACAGGAGCCAGGATGATTGCTCGGTGTAGTCGAGCTCGGTGGTGCAACCCGCCTCTTTGCGGAGAATATCGTCAATATTTCTGAAGGCTTGTTCGAACATGAAGGCTTGCGTGGCACGGCGAAGCAAGTTTCGCAACCGTGATATGGAAGGGCGGGTGAAGATTTACCACAGGGGGTGGGTCAAGCTTCTAACGGGTTTTTATTTCACCCCGCCCATCTCTTCAAACTTCTTTGCCGCATCCCGCCGGGTGGCGGTGGTGGGGAGGTCTTTGGCTTGGGGGCCGAGGAGGTTACGGTCGGCTGGGGTTAGTTTTGCTCCGGCGGAGAAGCTGATACTTTTGGGGTTTATGGGGCCTTGTTCCATGGCGAGCATCTGCGCGCCGGCGAATTCGGGGGTGGCGGGGTTGAGGTCGGCGTACCAGAAGATCGGGACGCCTTGTTTCACCAAGCGCTTTTGCAGTTGGCGGGTTAACGGTTTGCTCTGGTGCACCTCGGTGGGTGTGACGCTGTTCTCCAGGCAGAAGGCGGCGAGGGTGCCGGCGGCCTCGCCGGTGTTCCATTCGGTGGGGTGCATGCGGTAGGCGCCGTTTGCGACGTGGGTCACGCCGAGATTTTTCTGGCCCGCCAGCACGTTGCCCCCGCCAGCGGGGATGAGCGCGCCGAGGGGAATCTGAAACGGTTTCGCGGTGAAGGCGCCTTTGGGTCTCACGGTTAGCGGGCGGGGTTCGCCCACGATCTGGTGGAGGTCAATCACGTAGTATTCCCCGATGCCAACGGAGTCATCAAACAGCCGCGCGCGCACCAGGGGGCTGGTGTTGTGGAGGTCCTGCTCCACCACGGTGGTGCGCGCTTTGATGCGGCGCGACTCGCGGATGTAGGGCATCATGGCCACGCCGTCGGTGGTGCCCATTACGTCGGGGCGCAGCATCAGTTCGGGGTAGCCCTTGCCCCCCTCGTCGCGGGGGCATTCGGTTTGCAGCCAATAGAGAAACCCGAGGGAGAGTTGCTTTGCCTCGTCGAGAATTTCGAGGCGCTCGGCGGGCGTGGCACCGATCAGGTCGCGGTCGTGGTAGTCGTTGCTGCCCCAATTCATCACGACCACGTCGTTGGGCAGGCGGGCGTCATCGAAAAGGGCGGTCGAAATCATCCGACGGTAGGTCCAGAAGGGGGGATTTTTGGCGCCGGGGACACTGAAAAACGGAAAGCCGTTCAGGGAATAGCGCTTTTGCTTCAGGAAGGATTCATACATCGCGGGCTTGGCGATGACGTGGCTTTCGCCCGGGCGAAACTCCACCGCGAAACATTGCGTGAATCCCTGCACGCCGCGCGGATCGGGCTCTCCGGGGTAGGCGTGGGGCTCGCCGGTTTGCGCCTGAGATTCCAGCCCCACGCTGAACGGCACGCCCGCCATCTCGAGGAAATCGCCCAGCAGGGTGGCTTCAATCACGTAGCGGGGGCGGATGACGAGCAACTCTTTCGTGAGCGGGTCGGTGGCGATGACGCGCTCGGCGGTGACCTCAGACACCACGCCCGCCGAAGCGGTGACGCGGGTGACCACGGTGTTCGTGTAGACGCGCAAAGTGCCCGCGTCGGTGGCGGGTCTGAGAAGCTGGTTGATGGCAGCCAGCGCAGCGCGCGGCTCGTGGGCTAAACGACTCACCCAGGCATCGCCCGGGTTGAAGAACTTTTGGTCGCGGCCGGCCTCTGAGAGGCGATAGCCCAGCGTGTAGTAATCGCGCACCAGGCGGCGATAGGCGCTGTAGGATGAGGTGGATACGGTCTCAATTTGGCCATGCTCGTCCGGGCAAGACAACCCCTGCGACGTCAACTGCCCGCCTATCCACGGCGTCTCCTCCAGAATGACCACGCTGCGCCCGTTGCGCGTAGCCGCCAGAGCCGCCGGAACGCTTCCGGTGCCACCGCCAACAATGAGGACGTCGACTTCAAACGGATCGGCGGCGGGGGAGGGCGAGGTGCCCGCAAGGAGTGCGAGGAGAATTAAATAGAAGGGTTTCAACGTTAGTTCCAATCTTTCATGAGAGGTGTTTGGATTTTAAGAAGGGATTCAGCCCGGCAGATAAACAGTAAACCGGAAAGAGAACGGGACCGGTAATTATTGAAAATGGGAAGTATGGGAGGCATGGGAGGGATGGGGTGCAGAACCAGGGTGGAGCGGGGTTGGATGGGTACGCCATTTCCCCCTTGAACTCCCTGGCCGGTCCCACCTTGTTGGGGGGCATGTCCACTTCTCCTTCTCCGAAAGCGCCTCTGCGTCTGGTTATGTTCGATTTCGATGGCACGCTTGCCGATTCCATCCCGCTGGTTGTCGCGGCGTTTCAGCGCATGCACGAGCGTCTGGGGTTGCCTGTCCCCACCGAGGGCGAGGTACGCGGCATGTTTGGTCCGTCGGAGGATGGCATCTTGCAGCGCCACCTGCCCGACCGGTGGGAGGAGGCGTTGCTTGTTTACCTTGCCGAATATGAAGCGGCCCACGACGCCATGCTGCCGGCCCTCTTCGAGGGGGTGCCGGAATTGCTGGCGGAGCTTCACGAAGCGCAGGTGGGCGTGGCTCTCATCACCGGCAAGGGTCCCGGCACCAGCGCTATCTCGCTGGCCCGCCTCGACCTGCTGGGCGAGTTTGACTATGTGCGCATGGGCGAGCCGGAGGGGTGTCGCAAACAGCAACACATTGCCGAGGTGATGGCCGAGGCGGGCGTGGCCCCCAACGAATGCGCCTACATTGGCGATGCGCCCGGCGACATGCGCGCCACGCTTGCCTGCGGCGTGGTGGCTGTCGGCGCGGCGTGGGCTGCCACCGCCAACCCCGATGAGCTGCGCGAAGCCGGGGCGCAACATCTCTTCACCACATGGAATGAGTTCTGCGCCTGGCTCCACGGTGCCGTGCAGTCTTAAGGCCCGTGATCTTTTCACGAGTTTTCTGGCGGCGCCGCCCAAGAGCGAGGTGGAGAGGAAGCAGGGGTTAGAAAAGTGGTGGCAAGGGAGAGGCAAAAGCGAAAACAGAATATCACCATAGAGGCCCAGAGACTCGGAGGAATGCAATCTCAGGGTGGGGGTTTTGGGGGCTTGCACACCGCTTGCACACCGGTTGCACACCGGTCGCAATTCGACCAAAAAGTGGGGCGCGACGCTGACTTGGAAAGGAAGCAGGACTGCTGAAAAACCCACTGCTGCTCCGAGCATTATGTTTGCTTCGGATTGTTGGTTATCCGCAATGCCCCATCACCTCAAATGGCAGTGCGTTACCCCATATCGCGCTTGAAAAACCGTCAACAGGACGCATATCGTTGCAGAAGCAGAAAATTAAGCAGTCCCATTACCTTCTTTAGGATTCTCAAAATCCCTGTTGCGTCTGTGGCTGCATACAATCTAACGTGTCTGTGAGATTTTTTGCATGACGACCCCTTATTTCTATCCAGCCGCCGAACTGGGGATGACCCAGTCAGTATTTGAGTTGCGCACATCGCCCATAACCATCGGGCGGCACCCGTCGAATTTTATTCCGTTGCTGCTGGATTCCATCTCGCGCTTTCACGCGCGTCTCGAAAAACGTGGTACTGCGTGGTTGCTCACGGACTTGCAGTCGAGCAACGGCACCTTCCTCAACGGCGAGCGGGTGACCAGCCCACGCACGATCGTTGAGGGGGATGTCATCACGCTGGGCAGGTCGGATTTCACCTTTTCATTCCTCACCCCGGTTGAGCGGCGCGCCCTGCTCGACAGTCCCCACGCGGCCCCGCCCCGCCCCCATCAGCATACCAGCAGCGTCAGCCTGGTGGGCGATGACGAGCAGGCCGCGGCTGTCATCCTTTCCACCAGAATACAGGGTGAGGCAACGCCGATATCGATGCGTGGGCCGGAGGGGCAGGCACCCGATCTCGACGCCCTGCAGCAGGCCAACGAGCGCCTGCTGGCGCTGTACCGCCTGACCGAGGTTATTCGTGATGCGCCCACCGTAGAGACCATGTTTCAGGATGTTCTCGATCTTGTGTTCGAGAGCCTTCCGGCGGATCGGGGCGTGATCCTCACACTCGATAACATGGACGACTCTCTGCAGGCGCGTCAGGTAAAATTTCGTAACCCTGGCAAACAGCCGGACATGGGAATCAGCCGGACCATCGTGCAGCGCGTGGTCGACGAGCGTGTGGCTATTCTCAGCCGCAATACCCGCATGGACTCGCGCTTCAACTCCAGCGAGTCGCTCATGATCAGCGACATTCGCTCGGCCATGTGCGTTCCGCTGGTCTCCAAGGTGCGCCTCATGGGCGTGTTGTTTGTCGACACCCGCGAGGTGGAACATGCCTTCAACGAAGACGACCTCGCGTTCCTCTCGTCGGTCGGCAATGACCTCGCCGTCACGCTCGAAATGCAAATGTTGCAGCAGGCAAACCTCCACCGCGAGCGGCTGGCCGGCATTGGCCAGACCATCGCGGGCATGGCGCATAATATTAAAAACATTCTCCAGCTTGCCAAGGGCGGCATCGAGTTGATGGACATCGCCCTCACGCGCAAGAACCTCGATGAAATTGAAAGTTACTGGCCGGTGGTGCGGCGGGGCATCGACCGCATGCAGGCTCTCACCCAGGAGATGCTGGCCTACTCGCGGCAAACGCTTCCCAAGCTGGTGGAGGCGGCCGTGAACGATGTGGTGCGCGACACCGTGGCGTTGTTCCATGCCGAGGATAGCGAAAACGAAGTGAAGCTGAACGTGGAACTGGCCAACGATTTGCCCACCCGATACATCGACCCGGATGGCCTGCAAAAAGCATTGCTGAATATGCTATCCAATTCGGTGGACGCGTTCGATGGGCGTGAGGGCAACATTACCATATCCACCAGTCTCGAAGGTCACAACGTCGCGGTGCGGGTGAAGGACGACGGCAAGGGCATATCGCGTCAGAAACTGGCGAAAATTTTCCAGCCCTTCTTCACCACGAAAGGTTCGCGGGGTACGGGGCTGGGCCTCTCCATGACGCGTCGATACATCGAGGACATGGGCGGAAGCATATCGGTGGACAGCACCGAAGGGGAGGGAACGACGTTCACCATTCAGCTTGCGCCACCCTCTGTGTTGCTCCAGCGGGAAACGGAAAGCCCCCCCGCCGACGATCCCCGCACCTCGGTTTAAACGCCTCAGAAGGCGTTGTCGCCCTCAAGCGAATCGATGCTGATGGAGTAAATTTTCAGCCCCAGTTGCGCATTCTCCGGCCGCCCCAGTTTCAGCATGGGCGAGGCGGTGATATGTACCTTCAGGGTCTTCATTTCTGTCTCCGTTGTGAAGCTCCGTTGTAGCGTGGTTTCTGCGGTGATCGTGGCGGTGCGACGCTCCTCGCCCGTGCGAATTTCCACGGTCACTTCGCGATCATGTTCCACGCCCGTGGAGGCCTGATAGTAGTCCGGCGCGCAATGCACCTTCAGCACATACGACCCCGGAGCCAGGGTAACGGGCAGAATCAACTCCACATCTTTTTTCGCCGTCCACACGGCCCTGCGCCCGTCTTCATAATCGTAGTTCAGGTCGGGGCGTTTGTAGTGGAATTGCTTTTCGTCTTTGAACGCCGCATCTGCCGGGGTGAAAATGAACTGGGTGGCGGAAGTGTGGGCGTCGATGATGTTAAGCGACTTCGGCTCCTGGTACCATTGCCGCAGCGTGGCCATGTCGAGGGTGTTCGCCTGCAGGATTTGGTTCATCCTGTCGCCCCACACTTTTTGCGTGCGGGCGTACTGGCTCAGAGCGCCGGGAAACGTATTCGCGTGGTAGCCCTCCATGGGGTATTGGGTCAGCACGAAAAACACGTTGGGATTCTCCGGTTGCCCGGCCCACTTTTCAAACAACTCGCCAGCGGAGGCAATCTGGTAATCTTCGTTGAGAAAGTAATGGCCGAGCGTGGTGGTGAAATCGGGCCAGAAAACGATAAGATCCTTCGGGTCAGCGACGCGCCGCACTTCAACGGCCAGCTTGTTCCACGGAACTTTATCTTCATTCTGGCGCTGACGTACGGTGCCGGTCAGCGCCAGTGCCAGTGCCAGCGCCACAAGGGACAGGCGCACATAAAGGTTACACAATGCCAGCAGGATGCCCACGCTCACCGCAAAAAGTGGCGTGGTGATGGATGCCGCTTCGGCCGCGGAAATGGGGCGCTCCGAGGGAATATGATTCACTCCGAACATGAGCAGCAGGGCTGCGATAAATGCGATCAACGGTGCGATGATTCGAAACTCCATCGATCGAACGGCGCGGATAATGGGCGGCAATAGAAGTACGTAAAACGCCCCTGCCAGAAAAACGAGATGAAATGGAATGAGCGTTGAAACTCCGAACCAAAAGTTGCGGTTGAACACGGCCAGGAAATCCAGAGCCGTGACAGAAGTGACAAGATAGGGAGGATCAACCGGCATGGAAATAACCAGCCATGGCAGCGATATGGCGAGGATGATGCCGTAGTTTATGGCGGCCCTGGCGACCGCCCGGCCCGGACGCACACTACCCACCACATGGGGTTCGGGTGGGAGAAATGGTTTGATAAAATGAACCAGCGCGAACGCCGCCACCACGAAAATTCCGTTGCGGTGGGTTTGCACCATGGCCACCGCCACGGCGTTATAAAGAAGCCAGTCGCGCAGCTTGTTGTTCTCTGCGCTGCGGATGAGAAGGATGAGTCCGGCCACCGTCATCAGATTGAAAAGCGCGGTGGGTTGCGCTTCCTGAGAGAAAAAGATGTGCAGCGCATTGACCGCCAGCATCAGCGCGGCGATCCCCGCAGCATGGCTTGGCAGCCGTCGGCGGCCCATCAGATAAAGCAATGCCGGTGCAGCCACTCCCGCCAGAAGCGACAAGAACCTCGCCGCCCACAATTTCCCACCGATGGACGTCATCAAGCTCAGAAAAATGAGATAGGCGGGTGGGGCAAAATCAGGAAACTGAGAGTGAAGGTGGGCACGCAAACCGCCATGGGCGAGGGAGAGCCCCATGATTTCTTCGAGCCCGGGTGACTCCGCCGCAAGCCCCCAGCGCCGCAACGCAAAGGCCACCAGCAGCACGAGGGCCAGGTTGATCCATATTCTGATTCTTTTCATGAGGAGTGTGAGCTACGAACATCCGGCGGCATTGGCAAGCGCGGAAAATGCGCGAGGATCTGATGGCTCAAAGATTGGTTCCATATTCTTTGTCCCACCATTCAGTAGCTTGCAGAAATGAATTTCCATCAGGCTTCTGACATTCTCAATCCAACAGCGGGAAAAATATGAATTGGTTGACGGTTTGCACCAAAACTGTCGTCATAACCTTATGAACTCTGTCCGGAAGCACCAACGAGGAGCGTGTCCCGCATGAAAGCGGAATCGGTAACAAAGCATGCCCGCCGTAACCTGCGGTGGCTGGCGGGAGCGTCGGTGTTCTTGGTCTGCCTGATTCTTGCCGGGGGCTTGCGCACCGCACAGGCCGATCACGCCCTGGATGCCAACGGACTGGCCCTCTTCAATGTGACGGTAGTCACACCCGAGAACTCATCCACCGGCGGCAATGCTGTGCGGGTGCTTTATCGTTCCGATAGTTTTTCCTACGACTACGGTTTCGATCGCTATCGGCTGCTCGACGGCCGGCAGGGTTATCACCAGATTGCTGACATGGAGCGCACCTCTGCCACGCTGGCGGGGAAGCGGTCGGCGCGGGAGTATATGGAGCGGCGGAGGTGGCACCTGCATGTGTCGCCGGGCATCCCCGTCATCCTTATTCCCACACCAACCCCCATCCCTGAGCCCACACCAACGCCCGAACCCACGCCGGGGCCCGACCAGGTGGCGCCGGCCCATCTGCCTCTCGCGCAACGCCTCATACGCCAGACCGAAATCTTTGCCCGCGAACGCAAGGATCTTGTCGATAAAACCCGCTACGGTATGGGCGGCGAGACGATGACGGAGGAGCAGGGGCGTCAGGAAAGATTGCGCCTGTTGCGTTTGCAGCGGGGAATTCTTACCAGTTTCTTCACAGTCGACGATTCCTACGTGAGCGCATCGTTATCCGCACTGGATAAACTCACCTCAACCGTGGAGAACAAGGGCCGCTTCGACTTCGAGTATTAACAAGCCCTGCCTTACAGCCGCCGCTTGGGTGATTAAAAGCGCCGCGAAAATTTTCCTTTATCAGGAAATCTCGAATTTTCATGGCGTCGCGGCGTTTGTTAACATCTGCCTGCCGGAAATCCGCTCCGGGGGGCTTACCGGTGTGAATGAACCGGAATAGTCTCTGTAGCCTACGCGGGGTTAATTTGCACTTTGCCAACTAAACGCAGCCAAATGAAAGCACAACTGTCCGGCGGCCCAAGGCCGGCGCGCCAGAGCAGTAAAGAAAAGGGTATCGAGCTCGAAGGTCGGGTTGTCGAACCTCTTCCGAACTGCATGTTTCGCGTTGAACTGCAAAATGGCATGGTGATCCTCGCCCATATCTCGGGCAAGATGCGCATGAATTTCATTCGCATTCTACCGGGTGACCGGGTGATGATTGAGTTGTCGCCGTATGACCTCAATCGCGGACGAATTACCTACCGGTTTAAGTAAAACGAACGTCGGCCTGTAGCGCCTTGCGCGGGACAGTGGCGACGAAGACAATGAGTGTTGATTATGAAGGTTAGAGCGTCGGTCAAACCGATTTGCAACAAGTGCAAGATCATTAAGCGCAAGGGCATCCTCCGGGTAATCTGCGAGAATCCCAAGCATAAGCAGCGTCAGGGGTAAGAGAGAACTATGGCACGCATCGCAGGTGTGGATCTTCCGCGCGACAAGCGCGTTGAGACAAGCCTTACCTATATTTATGGAATCGGTCCCACAACGGCCCGCAAGATTCTGGCTCAGGTCAATATCGACCCGATCAAGCGCGTTCGCGATCTGGACGAGGCTGAAGTTGGCCGGCTCAATACGCTCATTACCAACGAAGTGATGGTAGAGGGCGATCTTCGCCGTGAAGTGAGCGCATCCATCAAGCGCCTCATGGACATCGGTTGCTACCGTGGCCTGCGCCACCGGCGCGGACTTCCCGCCCGCGGCCAGCGCACCCGTACCAACGCACGTACCCGCAAAGGCCCGCGCAAGACCGTCGGCGCCCGCAAGAAGGATACTAAATAATAATGGCTGACAAGAAGACCAAAGGGGCGGCAGCAGCGTCCAAAGTGAAGAAGAAGGCGCGTAAAAATATCGCGTCGGGCATCGTTCACATTTTCGCCTCTTTCAATAATACGATCATTACCATCGCCGACAAATCCGGAAACACCATTTCCTGGGGTTCCAGTGGCACGGCCGGCTTCAAGGGTTCTCGCAAGAGCACTCCCTTCGCCGCCCAGTTGGCTGCCGAGCAGGCTGCCCGCAAGGCCATGGAGCATGGACTTCGCGCCGTGGAAATCTACGTGAACGGACCCGGCAGTGGCCGCGAGGCTGCGATCCGCAGCTTGCAGAATGTCGGGCTGGAAATCGCGCTCATCCGCGACGTCACCCCGATTCCGCACAACGGATGCCGTCCGCCCAAGCGTCGTCGCGTCTGACCTTTTAAGATTGGAGAGGGGCTGTGCCGGTATCCGGTGCGGCCCCTTCTCTTTGTCCTGAACAAATGACTGACATCGGAATATACTGGGTCTTTGGACTGGCTTTGATCTTGGTCATCGCCTCACGAGTCTGGTTTCGGCGGAACCCTCTGGGCACTGCCGGACGTGTCGTTCTGCTGGTCGTTGTTGTCGGGTTGATTGTGATTCCCCCCGCAATTAAAGGGGAACTGGAAGCAACTCATGCTGCTGCGGCGTTGGCTGCGGTTGTGGTGCTGGGGACCGGGATACTGGTGCTGCGGCGCAACAATCGCGATTCAGATCCTCAGTAAAGACACAGATTTGGCAGGACCGCTTCACAAAAGTTTCTCGTCCGGGAGGAAAATGCTCCTCTGAGAAAAGAGCCTTCGGGCTGTCAACCCCCCAGAATCTGGGTTGGCGGATCGGGCCGCATTGTAAACCGGACGCGTGGCAGGTCTCGTAAAAGGGGCCGGTTGCAACCATCATCGGAAACATTATCCCCGATGGCGGATTATATCAGGAGGCATCACACGATCCGTGGCTCGTTACGTTGACGCCAAATGCCGGCTTTGCCGGCGTGAGGGAATGAAGCTCTTCCTCAAAGGCACCCGCTGTTTTTCTTCAAAGTGCGCCATCGAGCGCCAAAATTATCCGCCCGGCCAGCACGGTCAGGCGCGGACTAAGATTACCACCTACGGCCAGCAACTTCGTGAGAAGCAGAAGGCCAAGCGCACGTACGGCATTCTCGAGCGCCAGTTCCGTCGGTATTTCGCCATGGCCGATTCGTATCGGGGTGTGACGGGTACTGTGCTGCTGCAAATGCTCGAACGTCGTCTCGACAATATTGTCTACCGTCTCGGCATCGGCGCCTCGCGCGCTCAGGCCCGCCAGTTTGTCAACCACGGCCATGTGTTCGTTAATGGCCGCCGGGTTAACATCCCGTCGTTCCTGGCCAAGCCCGGCGATGAGATCGTGCTTGCGGAAGGTTCGCGCGTAAATCAAATGATCATCGCAAACCTCGAAGATGCCAAGAGTCGTGGCCGCCTGGCCTGGCTCGACTGGAATCCGGAGACGTTTTCAGGCAAGATGCTCAGCATCCCCTCGCGTGAAGACATCCCCACCGAGGTCAATGAGCAGTTGATCGTCGAGCTTTACTCGAAATAAACCGCAGCCTGTGCGGTGGCCGCCCGGTCGCCGCATGGGTCTTTATCAGTTCGACACCCGGGTTTGAATCCAGGAGAGAATGTATGGAATTTAAAAGCGTCAGAACGCCTCGCGAACTCATCACAGACAAAGAATCGTTGTCTGCCGTTTACGGGCGCTTCACTGCAGAGCCTTTCGACCGCGGATACGGAACCACTATCGGAAATTCGCTGCGTCGTATTATGCTCAGCTCCGTTCAAGGTGCTGCCATCACGTCAATGCGCATCGAAGGAAAAACCCACGAGTTCGACACCATCGAGGGTATGCGCGAAGATTTGCTGGATGTCATCCTGAACCTCAAAAGCCTGCAAATCAAGCTCCACGGTAACAAGGGCGAGACGACGATCTCATTGAACGTCGAAGGCCCGAAGACCGTGACTGCGGCAGACTTCCAACTCAACGACTCGATCGAGATTCTCAATCCCGATCAGACCATCGCCCACCTGTCAAAAGACGGCGTGTTGAACATGGAATGCACGGTGCAAACTGGACGCGGCTACATGCCGGCAGCCCAGGTGAAGGAACAATCGGGGTTGTCCGACTCGTTCGGTGTCATCTTCCTCGACGCCGCCTTCTCACCCATCGTCAACGTCAAGTACACGGTCGAAGCTGCCCGTGCCGGTCAGCGCACCGACTTTGACCGCCTTGTTCTCGAGGTCATGACCGATGGCAGCATTGGTCCCGAAGAAGCCGTCAGCTACTCCGCCAAGGTGCTCAGCGATCAGATGAGAATCTTCATCTCGATGCGTGACCAGGCCGAGGAATTGGCCGCCGAAGAAGAGCGTCAACTGGCAGCCGATGCGACTCAGGCTCTGCAAGACAAGCTGGACAAGAGCATCGAGGAGCTGGAACTGAGCGTTCGTTCGTTCAACTGTCTGGAAGCCGCGGGTATCAAAACCATCCGCGACCTCGTTCAGAAGACCGAGAGCGAAATGCTTAAGTACCGCAACTTCGGACGCAAGTCACTCAACGAAATCAAAAACATCCTGAAGGAAATGGGCCTGCGCTTCGGTCTCACGATCGACCCCAACACCCAGCTTCCCGAGTCACTGTAACATAACACTCTTTAACCTAAGCTTGAGGATAAATCGAAATGCGCCATCAGCGCCACAAGTCGCGCCTTAACCGGACCACCGAGCACCGCGCCGCATTGATGCGGAATCTCGCAGCTGCGCTCATCGAACACGAGATGATTCGCACGACCGAGGTGAAGGCCAAACAGCTTCGCCAGTTTGTTGAACGGGTCATTACCATCGCCAAGGTGGGATTGATTGCGGACGACAACTCCGGCGTTACCCTGGCCAAGCGCCGTCTGGCGTTTTCTCACCTGAATAACAAAGAAGCCGTGAAGAAGCTGTTCAGCGAAATCGCCCCCCGGGCGGCCTCGCGCACCGGCGGCTACACGCGTGTTGTCAAGGACGGCCGCCGCTATGGCGACGGCGCGCCCATGGCCTACATCGAGTTAGTCGATCGTATTGTGGCGATCCCCGAGGTGGATGCTCCTGAAGAGAAGCCCACCAAGGCGAAGACCCGCAAGACCAAGAGTGCCGGGTCGGGCTCAGCCGAAGCTTCCGCAGAATAAGACCTCTCCGCCCGAGCCACCGAAAAAGGTGGTTTGACGGCGGCAGAAGAAAAAAATGTCCGTCTGGTTTCCGCATGAATGCGTGGAGCCAGACGGTTTTTTTATGCGGCGCTGTCGCATGCCCATGCGCTGATCAGTGAAACGATAAGTGCTTCAGATCATGCCGAGGGCCGTGCGCGCTTTTTTGTTGCGCGGATCAATGCCCAGAACCTGTTCGTAGACTTCTTGCGCCTTTCGCGCATCACCGAAGTGAGCGTGGCAGGCTGCCAAGGCCAGCATATCGGGCAGGGCTTCATGCTCCGGGGCCACCATGAGCCGACAATCGATTACCTTCCGGATGAGGACGGGGTTGTCATCGCGTATCTTTCGTGCCTGATTATAAGCTGCCAATGCTTCGTCCACATCGCCACTTTCGGTCTGCAAATCACCGAGGGTCACCAGATCGTCATAGCGTCGGGATGGGGGGGCGGAATGGTCGTCGGCACGTTTCTCCAATTCTGCCCGGGCTTCACCCGCCAGCGTTGTTGCGCGGGCCCGCAGAGGTTCTGCCTGTGCCGCGGATCCCTCGCTCTCCAACTGTTCTGCCAAACGGCGTAATTGAACCACCATCCCAGCTTTGTCACTCAGACGCTCCAATAGCGCCACAAGTCGTTCACGGACGTCACGTCGCTCGGGGGAGAGGTTTAACAACTTCTTCAGAAGGGCCGCTGCTTTCTGAGGATCGTTCTTTTCCAACCTGGCCGCCACAGTGTCACATGCGGCAACGGCTTCACCGACATCGCCGGCTTTCTCCGCAGATTCCGCCAGCATATCAGCCAGCTCATAATTTTCCGGGTTGAGACCAAAGGCCACCTGGAGCGTGCGGGTCGCCTCCTCATGGCGATTGGAGGTGGTGTATATTTCCGCCAGCTTGGTCATTTCCGCAACGGCACGAGATTTTTGCCCGAGGGTTTGCAGGAACTGGATGAATCGTTCGCGCCCCAATGTGCTGCGGCGATTGACCGCCATTAATTTTTCGTAGGTCTTCGTGGCTTCCACAAATTGCCCCTGTCGCACCTGGGCGTCGGCAAGGCGGAGATAATCATCCAGCAGTTCAACTTCGTTGCCCACCTGCTCGAAGAGTTCAATGTAGCGCTGCAACAGGGGCACATCGTCGGGTTTGAGCTGAGTCAGTTTGCGATACACATCCACAGCTTCCTCGACGTTGCCCAGCGAGCGTTCGAGAGCTGCAAGATCCTGCATCTCGGCAATCCGCTCCTCGCGCGCGCCCATCTTCTCATACAGGTCAATTAGTGTCCGGCGTGCCTTGGGGTCTTGCGGAGCAAGAGCACGCAAACTTTTGCCAGCGTTCACCGCGTCATTAAAGCGATGCTGTTCTATGTGCCGCTCCACAAGGCGGTGATAGGCGTCGGCTGCTTGCGTGTTTTCGCCCGCCGCCACACAGGCTTCGGCAAGTTGTTCGAGATATTCGGGCGCGCCCGGGCGGGCAGTGACAGCCATGCGGAGCAGTTCCATCTGGCGCTTTTGATCGCCAGCCTGGAGCGCCATCGAGGCGGCCTGGACGAACCAGCGCGATGCAACCTCCGGGCGGCCCTCGCCAAGGAAAACCGAAGCGACTTGGTGCCGGATATCCACATCGCCGGGGCGCTTTGCCAGCAGTTCATCGGCCAGTTCCCGTGCGCTTTCGTGTTCATCGTCCTTCAGCATTAACCGCATGGCTTCCACGGTTTCTTCGTCGGCCCGCTCATTATCGCCCAACTCGCGCCAGAGGTCGGCAAGTTGACGACGCACATCAATGAGGTGGGGTGTTAAAGTCAGCAGTTCTGAGTACAGGTCTGCCGCCCGGCGAAGTTCGCCCGCCGCCAGCAGACGCTCCGCCAATCCACGCATGTGAAATGTTGTCTCTTCAGGACGCCCCGAGGATTTCAACAAAGCAATACGCTGCTCCTGAAGCTCAAGATTCTCGGGTTCTGCTGTCAGGCCGCGCTCGATGGTTTCTTCCGCTGCGGCATAGTTGCCTTCCTTGATGTAATGCCCGGCCAGGTGAATGCGCTCGACCATGGCGGCCTTGGTATCATCGATGGTTTTCCAGATGAGAAGGGCTTTCTCATGAATCTCCGTTTCAACATCCTTGCCCGCCAGAACGCTTTTCACAATCTTGGCAGCGGCAGCCTTCTCTCCCTTGCCCGCCAGAACATTCGCCTGCATCATCAGGGCCTGGTTTTGTGCCGGAAGATCATTGAGGGTTTTATGATGTCGTGCGAGGGTTGCCCAGCCTCCGGCATCGTCGGGGGCCAGTTCCAGGGCCTTCTGAAGTGAGAGAGCCGCCCCGCTGACATCGCCCAGGGCCTCAAATTGTTTGGCCGCGCGGTGCAGATATTTTGCGGCGTCGGTGGGTGTTTCTTCCGCCAGACAGTTGCCCATGGCGTCGAGAGCCACGGGGTTATCTGCGTCGATGATCAGAACCTTGCCAGCCGCCTTTTGCAGCAAGACCGGGTCGTTATTCAATCGCGCCAGATCAAGCTGACGCACTGCGTACAACGCTGCTTTGTCCGTCATCGAGCCGGCCACGCAACAATCGACCAGCATTTCCATCGTGTCGGTGTCATCGGGCTGGATTTCGTGCAACCGTTCAAATGCGGCCACCGCAGCCTCGTAGTTGCGCGCTTTTGCCTGCTTGTGACCCAGTCGATTGAGCGTGCGAATTTCGGTGCGCGTATCGTCGGCTTGCCGGGAAAACTCCGCCAGCCGCGTCATCGCCGCGAGATTGTCGGGGTGCGTCTGAAGAAGGGTGTTCAGGATGAGACCGGCCAGTTTCAGGTCGCTGTTAGCGGCGTGTACCTCGGCGAGAGCGATGCTGAACTTGTCGAAACGCTCGGGCTGATTGTTCTCCGTTACCAGATCCACCAGACAGGTCAGAATCTCCGCATTGTTTGGCTGCTGCACATGGGCCTGCTCGTAGGTTGCAATCGCCTCTTCGATACGTCCGGCGTTCACGTGGTCGCCGGCCAGCTTCATCAGATGCGTAACTGCCTCGCCCGTGCGGTTTTCCTTCAGCAGGTTTTGCACGATATGTTCGCGGGCGACTGCATCGCCGGGCAGCACCTCAACTATGCGGCTCAACCAGCGCAGCGTTGTTTCTGCGTCGTCCTCGCGCTCCGCCATGCTCACGATGCGGTGCATCATTTCCACGGATTCCTGCAACCGGCGCTCACGCTCGTAAAAATGAGCCAGCGTTTCCAGAACGCCAATGTCATCAGGAAGCTCTTCAAGGGCTTCGCGATAACATGTCTCCTCCTCGGTCACCGCGCCTGCCTGTGAGAACAACTGGGCCGCTTTTAAGGAGGCTTCGCCGGCGGCGGACATGTTCTCGACCTTGCGATAAATCTGCGAGGCGAGCCACCACGACTCGGGCGTATCAGGGGCTGTTTCAGTGATCAATCGAATGATGCGCAGGGCCTCGGTGGTCTGGTCACGCGCCAACAGCCAGTCGGTGTGGGCCCCACCAATGGTGGCGAGGAAACCGCTTCCTGCCGTTTTATCGATGTGGCGCAGAAGCTCGTCCACTTCTTTCGGCGTACATGTTTCAAGGAGGGCCGTGCCGATGAGAAGCGAAGGCGTCCGATTGCGCGCCTTCAGCGCTTTGTCCAGCAGATCGCGCACCACGGGCACCAACATGCGGTCGCCCCGCGTACGCCGGAAAATTGCCGCCACGGAACTGCTGGGCAGTGAAGACGAGCTAAGCTCGGCCGCATTTCGCAATGCCGATGCCGCATGGGTTTCGTCGTCCGCATCGGCAAAAGCCTGCGCTGCCTCGCAGTAGCGGTGCACCGCTTTCTCGGTGTGACCGGCGCTGTTCAGCAAATCGCCCACAGCCAGCGTTGCCTCGGCATCCAGCGGCAGGTCCGTCAGTTCGTCAAGCAACGTGCTGGCGTCATCGGGCAGATTCATCTCGATGGCATGGCGGCAGAGGATGGTCAGTTCGTGGGCCAGAAGGGTCTGTTCTCCCTCCTCCCGTAATGCACCGGCCAGATGGCGATGAAGGCCAATATCGTCGGGCGACAGCGTCACCGCGTGGCGCAGCACCGCGGTACGTTCCGCCGTTTTCCCATCCAGGGCAAGCCGCGCCTGAATCTCATGGGAGCGCGACGATGCTTCCTCGACCGACAGTGAGTCGAGCAACATGATGATGGCTTTTACGTCGTGCGGATCGGCTTCAAGAAGCAGATCGCACATCTCGCGCCGTTCGCCGGGGCTCAGCGATGCAGCTGCATCTCCCTCGTCCAACGCACGGCGGAGGTTCGCAGCCGCTTCCTCTTCGCGACCCTGCATGTGCTGGATACGTCCCAGTCGGGCAAGGTCTGCGGGGAGCGATGCCGGCAGATCGATTAAACGAAGCATCACGCTTTCGGCACCGGCCAGGTCGTCCTGTTGCAGGAACAAACGCGCGGCTTCACGAAACGCTTCCGCAGCAAACTCCGGCACGTTCAAAGCCAGATGCAGCGATGCGACCTCCTCAAAAATGCGAGCGTCGGCGGGCTCCGGAAACTGCGATGTGGCGCGACCGAACAACTGAATGGCTCGAACCGGATCGTTGAACTCATCGCGATAAACTTGAGCCAATTGAAGCATCTGAGACTTTGCCTCGGCGGTTCGCCCGAGTTCAGTCAGGTAATCGGCAAATTCCGAACGGAAACTGAGATCCGCACCCTGGAGTTTGACGATGGACTCATACTGCGCGGCCACGTCGTCGGGCGCGGAAGACTCGCGCATAACCGCCAGCAACTTGCGGATGTTCGGGGCGGCCTTCTCGAAACCTTCATGTTCATGCACCAGCGAAGCCAGACGCCGGAGCGTATCCACCGATTGGGTGTCGTACTCCAGAATGCGCGCAAGAAGCGTGGAAGCCTCCTTGTAAGCCCTGCGGTCGATCAGACTGTCGGCAAGCTGCCGCATCTGTTCCAGCGCTTCCTGCTCCTGACCCGACTCCAGCAGTACCTGGCTCAGACTCTGGCGCGCCTGCGTATTTTCCGGATCGGTTTCCACAACATTGCGCAGAGCCCGCGCTGCCCGTTCGGGGTCGGTTGCGCGCGACGCTTCGGCCACCGCAAGCCAGTTTTCAACTGCCAGACGCGGATGCTTCTGCCGAATGTGGATGGTCGCCAACTGCTCGCGTGCATCCAAATCTTCGGGTGAGAATTGCAGCCACCGCTGCGTTTCGTCCCGCGCGTCCTTCAGCCGCTTTTGCTCCAGTGAACGACGGCTTTCCTCGCGATAAAACTCGGACCCCGGACCGGCTTCGCCCAGCTCCAGAAGACGTTCCAACGTTGCCTTGAAGGCGGCCATGTTGCCGGCCGTCCGTTCGGCGTTCGCCAGCGTGAGCGTTAACACTGGGTCTTCCGGTTCCAGCAACACCGCCTGACGCAGCGCCTCGGCGGCTTCCTCCGGTTTGTCTGCACCGGAACAATCGTGGGCAATTTCGCGCAGCATCTGCACCGCACCGGGCGTATCGCCGGCGCGTTCGCAGGCTTGAGCCAGCTCGATTCGCAACCGACTGTTGTCCGGCTCCAACTGCACCAGCCGTTGGCGTACATCCAACTCAGTAGGGATATCTCCGGCCTTTTCGGCCGCATGCAACAACACCGAGAATTGGCGGTTCGCCTCGGCGAGACGCCCTGCCCCGGCCAGATGCTCGGCAAGGGAACGACGGGTCATCTGGTCTTCGGGGAACAATGCCAGATACTCGTGATTGAGGGCAAGCAGTGCGTCCAGATCATCGGGGGCCAGAGCCTCCTGCCGCGCGAGTAAATCGCGCCATGTGGCCTGAGCCTCATCGCGCTGCGAGGTCTGCAACTGAAGGTCAGCCAAACGCCGGCGCAATGGTTCTTCATCGGGGGTCGAATCCAGAGCCTGTCCGAGCGCTTCGATCGCCTTGTGCGCTTCTCCGGCCTCATTCAGTTGATTCGCCAACCGTACGAGGTAACCTGCGCGATCCGTGTGCAGCCCCACTTCGCCCGCAAACCTTGCAGCGT
This sequence comes from candidate division BRC1 bacterium HGW-BRC1-1, assembly GCA_002842095.1. Lineage (GTDB taxonomy): Bacteria > Sumerlaeota > Sumerlaeia > Sumerlaeales > Sumerlaeaceae > HGW-BRC1-1. The sequence goes on along the minus strand of PHCB01000013.1, from coordinate 6,968 downwards.
CTGTCAGCAGCCGGCCTTCTTCGGGCACGAGTTCCAGCCCTGCCAGCGCGATACTCAGCGCCTCGCTGAAATCATCGCCGGTCGTCAGCTCATGCACCGCTGCGCCATAAAAAGCCATGGCTTCGTGGGCGGTCCCGGCTTGAGACGCCAACCGATACAGTGCCAGCGCCTGCCCGCCATTCGCCAGCGAAGCGTGGGCGGCGGCCTCGGCAAGCAACTCGCGGGCCTCGGCGACCTTCTCCGGACCCATGAGATGCGGTGCCAGATCCGCTGATGCGGCCATGGCCTCGCGTTCTTCGTCAGCTTTCCATAGCAGGCGAACGCGCCGATGGATTGTTTCCACGTCATCAGGTTTCGACTGCAAAAACCGGCCGATGCATTCCAGCGCGGTTTGCGTATCGCCCAAACTTTCCGCAGCGTCCGCCGCAGCCAGCGCCATATCGGCCGCATCATCGGCACGACCCCGGTCCGCCAGAATATCGGCCACCATCAGACGGAAGGAGGGAGTCGGGTCCAGAGATGCTGCTTCGCGAAGTGCCGCAGTGTCTTCGTCGGGCTCGCTGCGCGCATGATGCACTTCCGCCAGGTCCAGACATTCCAGCGCCGCCGGTTGGTTCTTGTCGGATTTGCGAAGTTCGTCCACGATATCGCGACGCAACGCAACATCGTCGGGGGTTTGAAATTTGATCCGGTACAGGTATTCAAGCGTTGTTGCGTGGTCGTTTTTCGCTCGAAAAATTTCGGCGCAAGCCCTCAGCTCCCGCGCGGCCTCTGCCGGGTCACCCATGTCTGTGGCGATGCGCGCCAGACTCTCGTGGGCCTCCACACTTTCGGGCTCCACGCTGAACCACTTGCGCACGGTTTCGGCGGCCAACACGAGGTCGCCGCGCTCCATCATCAGATTCACGCTCTCAAAAATGTGCGCCTTCGCCCGGTCATACTCGCCATCCTGAAGCAAGTGGTCGGCAATGCGCGCGCGCATTTTCAGGCGGCCCGGATCGAATTGGAGAATCTTCTCCAGAAGTAGCACCGCTTCGTCGCCCTTGCCCTCGGCTGTCAGCAACTCGGCCGCTTTCTCCAGGGCCGTGGCGGCGTTGTTGATATCATGGCGCAACTCATGGGCGTTAGCCAGGCGCAAATGTAGTTGAGCGTCGTCGGGCGTCAACTCGGCCAGTTGGGTCAGCACCCCCACGTTGTCGGCCTGCCGGCCCGCCACTTCGCGGATGGATGCCATCTGGTCCAGCAGCGCCGCCAGCATCGCCGTGTCGTTGCGAAGTTCCGCCCCGTGGATGCGCATGAACAGAATGTCTTCATCCTCGGGTAACAGCGCCGTGGCGGCCGTCAGCACTTCGTTTGCCGTTTCGTGATTGCCCGCTTCCAGCGCCACTTCCGCAGCCTGGCAGTACTCATCGCGGGCCGCCACCAGATTACCCGCCTCGGCCAGCATTTGCGCCAGCATCATCCGTGGTGCCGCCGCAGACGGATGCCATGCGATGGCCTTGCGAATGGCTGCCTCGCGCCCTTCCGCGTTACCAGCTTCCGCGGCAACCCTGGCCTCATCCAACGCGAACGACGCCAGCTTGTCGTACCATTCCGGGTCCAGCGGCAACTTCAGCGCGTGGGCCACGCGAGCGGCCGCGTCCAAACGTGGCAGGTTCAAGGCCAGAGCGGCCAAATCTACCAGAGAGCCACCACTCACTCCCGGGCATGTCTTGATCGTGCATTTGAAGGTGCGGCGGGTTGTGTCCACAAGAAGCGACCGAAACCGCGCATCCTTATGGATGGGGCAGAAGCATTTGATCGACTCGCCGACAACCTGCACTTTGTCCACGGCATAGCCAATATGGTTGATCAGCTCCACCGCATCAATGCGCTGGTTAACCTCCTGCTGAAAACCTGTGGCTACGGCAGTGTCCATAAATCCTCAACCATGCTTCGACTCGTTGCGATCAGATCTCACCATGGTGGTGTTGCAAGGTGCAAATCCCGATCAAATGCCAGAGAGTTAACCCTCTCCGCTAAACGCCTGTCACCTGAATATTGGCCAGACACAATACGCCCGTGGTGGCCAGGTTGTCGCGGATGGAGAGTGTGTTCACAAACGCCGGATTGCTGGGAAGCTTTGCATCGCGCACCACCTGTTTGCCGTCCACCAGTGCCGTCACGGTGCCCGACAACAGATTCATCTCGAAGCGGATGTGACGCCACGCGCCCAGTTCATAGGCGATCGGCTCGCCCTGAATGCGCAATGTGGGCGGGGTTTTGGAATCAATGCGGTGCACGATCGTGTGGACCGACTGCTTGAAATCCTCGTCCTTCTCCACATAGAAGCCCAGCAGGTACTTGTTTTTATCGTCGCAGCGCAGATCAAAATCCACCATCACGCGGCCCGCCGCATTGGGGAAGCGGAGCGTGAAGTTCGCGCTGCCGGCACCCGTGCGCTTTTCGAACTTGAGGTACTTGCCCGCACCATTCGGCGGATTTTCTTCGGAAACCAACAGCGAGGCGTAATCATACTCGCCCTGCCACTCGGCGGGTTTCTGGCCCACTGCCACCTCGGTCAGATCTTGCTTGAAGAAGATTTCCGGTCCGGCCGGAGCTACGGGAGCCGCAGGTGCTTCCACCTTGGGAGCTTCTTCTTGTGCCGCAGCCGGCGCTTTCGGATGGGTCTCGCCGGGATCAACGGTGGGCGGCAGGTCCGAACCGGGCACACTGTCGAGTTTCGCAGTTTCCTCAAAACCGGCGGGCAGAGGATCGGGCGGTCCGGGGTTGGCCGGCACCAGATCTTCTGGCAGGGACAACGATCCCATCCCCTCAGATGGAGTTGGCATGGGCGGAATTCCCAGATCAGGCAATTCCATTCCCTCGGGCACCGGCACACCTGCTGGTGATGAGGACGCGCCCATCAAATCGTCGAGATTCAACCCGCCCGGCCCAAACGGCGAATCATCCGCTGGTGCGCTTGCGGGCGCTGCGGGCGTTTCCGATGGAGACGAGAGGGACGAAAAATCGAAGTTCGACAAATCAACCGAGTCACCCATGGCCACTGGTGCTTCTTCGACTGGTTCCGGGGCGGGTGGTTCGGGTATCGGAGCCGGAGGGGGCGTCCGTGAGATAACGCCTTCCGGAGGCGTTAAGTTCAGATCGGGCAGAACCAACATATCCGGCTCACCCATCGGTGCATCTTGAAAGCGCGGAGCCTTGGTTTGGTCTGAAACGAATTCTTCCTGAACTTCGGGTTGGGGCTGTTCGTCGGCGTTCATGTCAACCGGATCGGGCATGGGGTCGAATGCATCCATACCGCTTAAGGTGCTGGTGCCGCTCAGGCCACCGGCTGCCGCGCCGGTGATCGAGCCTCTACCTGCGCGTTTGTTTTTAGGCTCGGCGGCGGCGGCTCGTTGCTTCGCCGATGACGCCGACATCCCTTTGACTTCATTGATCAGTTCTTTTTCCCGACGCATGTTGATGAACTGCATCACCGCCAGAATCAACACCACCAACAGCAGGGCGCCTCCACCCCACATGACCCACGGCGGCAGCGAACTCATGGTGCTTGCCGCCGCCTCGCCTTCGGCTTCTTTGCGAGGTTCCAGGCGGTTGTTTATTTCGCCGATCCGATTGGCCAGCTCGCCGTCGCTTGGGTTGTTCGCCAGCAGTGTTTGATAGCGTGGCAATGCGCCTTTCAGATCACCCTTTTCAAAGGCCTCATTGGCCAGGCGACGCAACTCATCCAGATTTCCCGACGGAGAATCAGCCGTTGCCCCACTCTTGCGCTGGTTATCCAGCCGCATTTGCTTCGAGGTCAGCAGAACATCGTCGGGAGCAATCGCTCTCACTTCATCCAGCTTCGCCTGCGCATCGTCCCACTTCTGAGACATCATCGCCTCGCGCGAGGCAGCGTATAACGTGTCTATCTGTTTCTTCTTTTCTACTAAATCCTGCTGGCTCTGGCGCGCTGTGCTCAGGATGTTGCCGCCTGTTCCGCTCTGGGCTTGTTTCACACGCGCCCGCAGATCTTCGGTTTCTTGAAGACTCATGGCCTGGCCCGCCTGGGCCGCGCTCAGTTCGCGCAGCAGCTTCAACATTTCCTGCTGCTGCTGAGGCGTCAGCCCCGCGAGTGCGTCGTTGGACAACTGCGGCATCGCCTCGCCCGCTGCAACGACGGGTGCAGACTGCCCCGTCACCACCGACGCCCGCGCATAACCCTCGCTGTTCAGCAGAGACGAAAGTTTTTGTGCGTCTGCTTCCGCGGGGAAGGAACCCATCATAACACGCATGTTTCCGTCGGGCTGCGTCACCACTTCCACGTTCAGATAATCGTCATCCAGCAGCGCTTTTTTCAGGCTGTCGGCGGCTTGTTGGCTTCCTCCCGGAAACTCATCCACCATCACACGAAACACTTTCGTCGTGGCTGTCGCTGCGGGCAGAGTGCTCTGCTCCACGGGCGCCGTCGCCTGGCCCGGACCTTCCACTCCCACCGCCGAATAACCCTTGTCGCGCACCAGATCATCCATCAGCGCCCGCGCCGCCGGCTCGTTGGGCATGTCGCCCACATACACAGCTTTGCCACCGCTGGCATCGGTTTCCACGGTAACGGGAGAGTAACCATCCAGCCTCAATGACCCCGCAAACCGCTGCGCCGCACCCTCGTCAATGCCCGTGGCCACGAGAACACGCCATCCGCCGGAGCCCGTTGGTGCGGCTTCATTCACCGCACTCAATCCCGGCATCGCGCCGCCCGGCGCGGGAGCTTCCTGCCCCGCACCACCCGCCAAACTGCGGGTCATATTTGCGCCGATTACCGGCGTCGATGAAACAGTCAGGGCCCCCAGGGCCAGTGCCACCAAGAGACGCTTCAAGAGTCGTTCTCTCCCTGTAACGGTATGGATTTTCACCCCGGCAAAAGCCTGAGGGGCGTCCCCGCTGATAAAACCTCACCGCGAGTTAACGGAAAACCTAACGGTTGCGCGAAATAAGCGTCAATGAGAATTGCGAACTTATCCACGGTTCACGCCTTTCTTTTCTTTCCCCCTCGGAAGCCCTTTTCTCTATCCCGGCATGAGCCCCGACCCCGATTTTTTCTTCGATGTGCCGGGCATTTTGTCCCGCTTTCATATTCGGGCTCATCCGCGTTCATGAGCGGTTGGAAACCGGCAGGGTTTGATTTGGAACAAACCGCGCAAAAAGAACCATCCGCGATTTGGTTTGACACCATTTTGTTCTGACCGCGTTTCCTCTTTTTAAGAAGGCGAAATACTTTTCCCTGCGCTGCGTTTGCTTTTCCGAGGGGTGTGCTGCTCACATGGCGGGCCATACACCACCGTTAGTCTCCCGGGGCGCGGGGCATTACCAGATATTTTAACCTAATAAAGAAGGACATATCCGCATGACCTATGACGTTGAACATTTTATCTCCGAAGTCCGCGCCAAGACGGGCCATCAACCCGAGTTCCATCAGGCCCTCAGCGAAGTCTTTCACAGCCTGCAGCCCTGCCTTGACCGCTTCCCCAAATACCGCCACAACGCCGTCCTCGAGCGCCTCGTCGAACCCGACCGCATGATCATCTTCCGCGTCGGCTGGATCGACGACAAGGGCGACTACCAGGTCAACCGCGGCTTCCGCATCCAGTTCAACAACGCCATTGGTGCCTACAAGGGCGGCCTGCGTTTCCACCCCACGGTCTACCTTGGCCTCCTCAAGTTCCTCGCCTTCGAGCAAATCTTCAAAAACGCCCTCACCACCCTCCCCATGGGCGGCGCCAAGGGCGGATCCGACTTTGACCCCAAGGGCAAAAGCGACAACGAAGTCATGCGCTTCTGCCAGAGCTTCATGATCGAACTCGTACGCCACATCGGCCCAGACACCGACGTTCCCGCCGGCGACATCGGCGTGGGCGGACGCGAAATCGGCTACCTCTTCGGCCAGTACAAGCGCCTTGCCAACGAGTTTACCGGAACCATGACCGGCAAGGGCTTTGGCTGGGGCGGTTCCCTCATACGCCCCGAAGCCACCGGCTATGGGCTCACTTACTTCACCGAGGAAATGCTCGCCACCCGTGGCGAAAGCATCGAAGGTAAAACCTGCACCGTCTCCGGCTCCGGCAACGTGGCCCAATACACCGTCGAGCGCGTCAACGAGTTCGGCGGCAAGTGCATCACCCTCAGCGACAGCGGCGGCACCATCCTCGACCGCGACGGCATCGACGCCGAGAAGCTCGCCTACGTCATGGAGCTCAAAAACGAACGCCGCGGACGCATCGCCGAATACGCCGCCCAATTCCCGGGTTCCGAATACTTCGAAGGCAAGCGCCCCTGGGGCATCCCGTGCGACTGCGCCCTTCCCTGCGCCACCCAGAACGAGATCGACCTCGACGACGCCAAAGCCCTCGTGGCCAACGGCTGCACCCTCGTGGCCGAGGGTGCCAACATGCCCACCCAGCCCGACGCCGTCGACTACTTCCTCGCCAACAACATCCTCTACGGCCCCGGCAAGGCAGCCAACGCCGGCGGCGTCGCCGTCTCCGGCCTCGAAATGGCCCAGAACGCCCAGCACATCTCCTGGACCCGCGAAGAAGTCGACAACCGCCTCCGCCAGATCATGCAAACCATCCACAACAACGTCCGCTTCACCGCCGCCGAATACGGCAGCCCCGACAATTACGTCCTCGGCGCCAACATAGCCGGCTTCACCAAAGTAGCCAACGCCATGATCGCCCAGGGTATCGTCTGATCAGTGGAGTCTGTCTCACGATACCCTCGTGAGACAGGCTCCAACCTGGGTTTTTCAGCCCGCCCGCTCTCACCCTCACCCCCCCTAAATCAGACCCACCCAATGTGGGACCGGCGCCCCCGCCGGTCGCCGCCAGACGTTCTCCCCCGGCCAAACCGTTTTTCAAGCAGGCCCGCTTTCAGAGCGTTTTCGATTCAAAGGATTACAGACTCTTGGTGCGGTGGGGTGTCGAATTGTG
>PHCB01000030.1 GCA_002842095.1 candidate division BRC1 bacterium HGW-BRC1-1 | reverse complement strand
GTCGCCGATGTCGGCTGTAACTACGCCGCCCAATTCAGTAACCGTGCCCGACGTCGAGACGCCGTTCACGAAGGTCACGCCAGAGGGCAGCGTGTCCGAAGTCATAACGTTCTCAGCCGTGCTCGGTCCGTTGTTGGTCACAACGATCTCGTAACTGAACTGCTCGCCAAGGGCGACTTCGTCAACCGAGGCCGTTTTGGTGATGGCCAGGTTGGGTCCAGGCTGGGTCAGGCCCACATCGAGATCGACCGCCTCACCGGCAGCGAGGGAGAGATCGGACGGGCTGTTACCGGTGGTTACCACGGTGTTCGGGGCAAAGCTGGTGGGATCGGCGGTAACGCGGTAATCGCCGGGCGCCAGACCCACGTGGGCATAGCTGCCGTCGGCAAGGGAAACCTGCGACGGATAAACGATGTCGTCGCCGGTGCCAAAGATGCCGTCGTCGCCAGCGCCAAGAAGCAACATGGTAATGCCAGGCAAGCCGGGCTCACCAAAGTCCTGTACACCGTTGCCATTCAGATCGCTAAACACTGTGCCAGAAATACTCGCCAGTGTGTCGATCACGTCGGCCATCACGGGGTTGCTGAGCAGCGAGGTGACGGTGGCGGTGTTCGTCAGGTCCGCGCTGGCGGGCAGCATGGGCTGATCAAGCAGCACCTGGAAGGTGGCGGTCATCGACTCGCCCGGGCGCAGATCATAGGCTCCAGCCAGATTGGCGGGCTCGCCACCGGCAAAAATTACTGCCGGGACACGACTCGACGCTGAAATGGTGATGTCGTCGAAGTAGACGAAATCATTGCTGCCCGTGTTCGCCAGAGTGAGGAGCCGTATGGTCGTGTTCGCGGAGATATAGGGCGTGAGATTCAGCGATGCTGGCTGATAAGACGCGTCGTTGCCGCCACCGTTGTAGGTGGCCAACGTCGTCCATGGGCCGGCGGTGCTGGTAGCTGCCTGCACCTGGACGCCATCGTTGGCATTGTCCAACCCGGCGCGGCGGTAGTCAAATGTGAGGGTCGCAGCCGAATATCCGCTCAGATTGGCGGAACGCCGAATGGACACGCTACCATTAGCCAGGCGCAAGCGATTGCTGCCAAGGTCACTCAGCACTTGAATGTCCCCACCCGTGGCCACGCCGCTGCCATCGCCGGTCTCAATCCAGTTTGTGGAGAAATTCAGCGTTCCCTCGTTGAGGTTGTACGCCACCGAGGCGAAACCATCGCGGAAAGTCTGGGTAACGGTCTTGGGCGCGGTGATAACCGTCGTGCCGGGGATTGAGGTTGTTCCCGGCGGAACGGCGTCGTAAATGCTGACATCGGTGGTCGCCACCCCGCCAGTGTTAGTCACAGTGACCGTGTAGGTGATGGGGTCGCTGGCGCTTGCCTGAGATCCTGCGTCGGAGGTCTTCGCCACGGCGAGTGTGGTTTGGGCCGGCGCGCTTATAAACACGCTGGCCTCGTCGGTGGGGTTCAGGGACACAGAGGCAGGGTCATTAGCGTTGGACCTGGTGGTGCCGCTGGCGCCGCCGGTATTCACGTTTTCACCCACAGGCGCGCCGGGGTTGGCTTGCGCGAGGAAGGTGAGGGTGGCACCCTGGCCACCTGCCAGGTCGATATCGCTGGCCCAGTTCAGCACGGGGCCGGGAGCGCCGGTCGGCTCGAGAGCCACGGCGGGGTTGCCATTGCTGAAGTTGATGAGGCTCGAACCGCCCACGTAGCTCCAGCTCGCTGGCAGTGTATCGGTGAAATTAATATTGTATAACGGGGCAGTGCCAACGGCGTCGGCCTGAAGGGTGAACTGCACCTGGCCGAGACTGTTGGGCAGGCCCACCGGCGACGCGGTTTTCTCAAGGCGGAAGGCCTCGTCGAACAACCCGAGGGGCAGCACGGGGTAGCCCTGGTCATAGTCGGGGGAAGGCTCGCCGGGCGAGTCCTCGGTGTTATCCTGGCCCCACACAAGCATGAAAGGTCCGTCGCCATAAATACGGGCGCCAGAGGCATTAAAATCGGGGTCGGCCACGCGGGCCGTTTGAAAGCGATCGAGGACGAATGTCGCCTCGGCCACGCCATCATTCTGCCAGTCGACCTTGATGGTGGTACGGTCATTGACCGGCGTCACATAGACGGGGTTCACCGGCGCAAGAGGCAGGAACGAATTGTTCGTCAGGCGGGTCAGCACGGAATTGGGAATACCCGTGTATCCCCAGTCGACATTGTCTCCCTGATCATCCACGGCCACGATCACACTGACCCTGCGGTTGGAACCAAGGGTGTGCACGCGGGCGCCGGCATTCGTAATGGTGGCTCCGGAAGCAACCTGCGGCATAACGAAGCGCGCCACCTGGTTATTATTAATTACCTGGGTCACGGTCCCGGTGGCCGTTTCGAATGCGACCGTCGTGCCATTGTCAGCCGCGTGCACGTACACGGCTGCAGGAATGGCCTGGTTCGCGTAGCCTCCCTCAGTGGAGGGGTAGGTTTGAGTGGGTACGGGAAGCACGTAGTCTGACCCGAGGAAGCGATCGGGTACCAGAGCGTAGCAGCGCGCATTGCTGTTACCCGAGCTGGTTTGAAGACCAGCCTGGATGTTCGCCGGCGCGCCCGTGGTGGCATTATAACCCGAAATCCTCGAGCCAATGTTTACCGAGGCAAACGACTTATTCTGGCCGCGGTTGGCCAGTTGGGTGCTGATCGTCGTGCCGGCCGAGTCAGTCAGCACGAGGCTCGTGTTGTCGTCCTGCGCCGTTGCATGCACGTCGCACACCACAAAAGGTGTCCCGCCAAACACTGCGTTCTCACCGATGGGGATTTCGTAACTACTATCCCAATAACGGTTCGGGTAAAGCAGCCAGGTGCCCGACATATAAGTGCCGGGTGTAACCGGGAAAACCGTGCGCACGATGGACACCGGTGCGCCCGTGATGTAGAGACGATCACTACCGTCCACACCCTCGCTGCCAGGGACGTAGGTGTTTGTGTTGGTCAGAAGAAGCACTTCGCCGATGTTGAGCGCAGGGCCCTGCTGGTTTGGGCCGGCCGCGCCATTATCCCAACGGGCGTCCGAAGTGGCGGCAGGATTGTTCGGATCAAACCCGTAACCGTTTTCCCACTCATCGAGATAGACGCCGACACCGCTGGAGCTGGCAGCGATGCTGACTCGCGACTGGACGTTGGACGCTGTGGCGCCGATTGGCACGCCGCCGCCGGGAATGGATTTGAAGGTGGTGATAATATCCGCCTCGTCGCCCAAGATATAGTACTCGGCGAAGCCGCGTGAGACCACGGTGTCTGCTTGGACGGTGCCTGGCAGCGCCAAACCCAGCCCGGTCAGGGCCAGCAGTGATGTGGCAATACGACGCGCGCTGCGAGCAAGCGAGTTGCTCTTGGATACGATAAGGTCAGGATTCATTTGGGCACCCTCCGAACGGTGCAAGTTGTCATGGTTGATTTGTTTAACAGGGGCGAGACGGGTCTGCGTTTGGGCAGCACCAAGCCATGGATGTCGATCCTCCCGAGAGGAGGAATGACGATGATGGTGAATGGATGATAACATGGGTGCTCTCCAAGGCGCAAAAAAGGTAATAGAACTACATCACCAGACCAATCTGGCAAACTGAGCCCGCCCGTAAGGATTTGCGGAATCAGCTTTCCCTATGGGGCAAGCCTTGGGTGCTGCAAACGAACCAAATACCTCTGGGTCATCCACTGCAACTGATGGTTAAACCACGCGCAAGCGCCAGAGCGGACAACCACTTACAAATTGGTCCTGTTTGTGTCCAGCGAAAAATGTTGAACTTAAAGAATCCTTTGTGACGCAGCTGCACAATTCTTTCCATCAAGGCAGATAAATCAGGCCTTATCCCTCGACATGCAAGAACTAAACAGACCCTATTTGGTTCTGTTTGTGCTGGCAAAATTATCAAAATCTCGGGATCTTCGCATGGTTTCCGCCTTTACGCGCTGAGGTCTTGCGGACACCTAACCCTGCTCAGTCCACCAAGGCGGACGGGGCTTGCACACCGGGAAAGAAGTGATCCGCTGGTGTCGCTACTTCGAGCCCTCCGGGTTCTTGATGCGTCTTTCTGTCAAAGTTTCGCCCCCGCCCATTTTATCGTTGGCACTCATCATTCCCGGTTTCAAAACCATCCCCATGATCACCCCCGCTTCCACCATCCGCGCAACATCCTGGGGATATACCCCAGATGTGACCCCTGAAGCCGCTGTTGCGAAAGCCCGGGCTCTTGCCGCCGCCGGCGTGAACCTGTTGCTCACCGAAAACAATCGCTACATTCTCTATAACCCACGCCCCGGCACCCCCGTTCCGCACTTCCATTTCGTCGCCACCCATCGGCGCGACATCATCGCTTCCACCGCCGTGGTCACCCGAGCCATGCACGACGCGGGGCTGAAGGTGATCCACCACGTGACGAGCTGCTACGCATCCGCCGACCTCGCCGCGCTACACCCCGACTGGACCCAGCGCGACCTGCGCGACCCCGACAAGCCGCTGTATTTCGGCGATTATGGCGGCGTGCATCTCTTCTGCCCCACCAACCCCGACTTTCGCCACGCCTTCCTCGACGCGCTGACCGAAATAACCCTCGCCACCGACGTGGACGGTTGGATGATCGATGAAGTGGAGTTTCTCCCGGATTGGTTCTCCTGCGGCTGCGTGCATTGCCGCGCTGCGTTTCACGCCACCACCGGACTGACACTGCCCGACCCCGCCGCAGCCGCCCGCTGGGACGATTTCAGCGATCCCCTGCGCCGCGCCTTCATCGCCTGGCGCATGACCGCCTTGGCGGATTTTTTCGCTGCGGTGCGCCAGCGCCTCAACGATATCCGGCCCGACAGCATACTCACCGCCTGCCACGCCAACATTGTGGATGTATGGTCGGCGCAATATTGGGGCATCGATAAAATTGCCCTCTCACGGCCCCTCGATTTAATCTTTTACGAAGCCTACATTCGCGCCGGGCAGGCCGCCCGTTCGTGGCCACGCCACGCCGCCGAGGAGGCCGTGTACCTCGCCTGCGCCCACAGAAAAACGCTGCCACCGTTCACACTGTTTTATCCAAAGTCCCAACCCGAAGCCGACTTCTGCTGGGCACTTGCTGCGTCGCGCGGACACGGTTTATGGAGCTGGTTTGGAAAACCCGCCGGATCCATGGGCGGTGAACACGGCGCACTGGCCAACGCCCGCTCGACACCGGATTTCATCTGGCAAAGCGCGCGGCCGCAACTCTTTCGCCGGGCCGAGCCGCACACGCGCATCGCCCTGCTTTTCAGCAAAGCCACGCGCGATATGATCTCGCCCATGGATAACAGCGCTTACATTGACCCGTGGGCAGGTTGGGCCACCACGCTGCTGGAGGCCAACGTCGGCTTCCGTGTGGTGCTTGATGTGCACCTGAGCGAAGGCGCGCTGGACGGTGCCACGTTGTTGCTGATGCCCGACACGGCCTGCCTGTCTGACGCCGCCATGGGAACCATCACGCGGTTCCGCGACGCAGGGGGCGCCGTGGTCGCGTGCGGAGAAACCGCCACCCTCGACGAAACGGGTGCGCTACGCGACGAGAAACAGCAGAAGGCATTTGTGGCCCTGCTTGACCTGCACATGCCACAAAGCCCCGGCGCAGCGGCCCTGCGCCATTATCTGCGCAATGACCAGCCGGTGCCGCCTCAACCTGATAAGGAAGCGCGTCGACAGATTCTGGCGGTTATTGAGCAGTTCAGCGCAAGCAACCTCTGGCGGGTGACGTGCAAAGAGGGCAGCGTGGCCGCCAACGTGTTGCGGGATGGTACGGGGCTGGTGACGGTGCACTTGGTGAACACGAGCGGGTTGATGGACGCTATGGACGAGATGGACGGTATGGACAGACCGGAAGGTGACGGTGGCAAGGGCGCGGCAGATATAGCTACAAGCCAAACGCTGATCAGCCAATCCGCCAGCGGCCTGACCATCGAACTGGAATTTCCCCAACCGCCCGCAAACCCGCCGCAGCTACACCAGGTCGGCATCGACGCCCCAATCGATTGCTCCCACCAATGGCAAGCCGGACGTCTCACCCTGCAAATCCCCGACGTGCCCCGCTATGCGATCATCGAACTAACGCCCTGACTCAAGTTTTTCGTCTGTGTTGCTTCTCTTTGCGCCATTGCGTCAAAGCTTAGCTTTTATTACTCCGTATTTTCCTTCCACCGCATCGCGATGTTGTGCTCCACGTTGGCTGCATCGAGGATTTTCAGGACCAAGTGTCGCAGCAGATCGTCGATTGTGCGCGGCTGGTGGTAATAGCCCGGCATGGCGGGCAGAACCACCGCCCCCGCCTCGGTGAGCGTTACCATGTTGCGCAGGTGCACGAGATTCAGAGGCGTTTCGCGCGGCACCACCACCAGGCGCCGCCGCTCCTTCATGCAGGCATCCGCCGCGCGGGCGATCAAATTCGCGCCCGTGCACGAGGCCAGCGCGCCGATGGTTTTCATGCTGCACGGACAGATGATCATAGCGTGGGCGCGAAACGTGCCGCTGGCCGGGGCCGCCGCCAGATCGGTGTCGCTGTGCATCGTCACGCTGCGCCCGACAGGCGGAACCTCACCCAGAAACGTTTCCAGATCAAACCGACCTTGGGGGAATTCGATCCCCGTTTCCTCGCGCATGACCAGGTGGGCCGACGCGCTGACGATGAGGTGCAAATCCACATCCAGTTGCAGCAACTCGCGCAGCAACGCGCGGGCGATAACCGTGCCGCTGGCACCGGTGATTCCCAGCAGCAACCGCAGCGGACGCGCTTGCACGTCACCGCCAGCCGGTGCCGACCCGCCGCTCACATCTCCGCCTTGAGCACCGCATCGATGGCCTTCACCTGACGCAGAAGCGCGGGCAGCCACTCCAGCGGCAGCGCGTTTGCGCCGTCGCTCAATGCGCGTGGTGGGTCGTTGTGGGTCTCGACAAACAGCCCGTCGATGCCCGCCGCCGCCGCCGCCCGCGAGAGTGGCATGATGAACTCGCGCTGGCCACCGCTGGTTGTCCCCTGACCGCCGGGCAACTGCACGCTGTGGGTTGCGTCGAACACCACGGGGCACCCAAAGCTGCGCATCACGCCGAGGCCACGCATGTCGCTGACCAGATTATTGTAACCGAAACTTGATCCGCGGTCCGTGAGGATGACGCCCTGATTGCCCGTGGTGGCGAGTTTCTCCACGACGTTTTTCATATCCCAGGGCGCGAGAAACTGGCCCTTCTTCACGTTCACCACGCGTCCTGTGGCGGCGGCCGCCATCAGCAAATCAGTCTGGCGGCAGAGGAACGCCGGTATCTGCAGCACATCCACCACCTGGGCTGCGGCTGCGGCCTGCTCGGGAGCGTGGATATCCGTGAGCACCGGTATGCCGAAGGTCGTTTTCACTTCCTCCAGAATGCGAAGTCCGTCATGCAGGCCCGGGCCGCGATAGGATTTCACGCTGGAGCGATTGGCCTTGTCGAAGCTGGCCTTGAAGATAAACGGCATTTTCGCGGCGGTGGTGATTTTGATCAATTCCTCGGCGAGGCGCAGCGTGTGATCGCGACTTTCAATAACGCAGGGGCCGGCGATGAGGGCGATGGGTGAGTCGCCACCGAAGGTGACATTGCCCACCTGCACCCCTCGCACAACCGGTTTCACAGGTGCGGGATCCATGGTTTCCATGGTGAGATCATACAGCGCAGGAACGTGCGTCATGCAAGCGCACGTTTAACTTCTCAAAAGCGGATGGGAAGCATGGGAGGAATGGGAGAAATGTGTTACAGTCCATTCAGTCCATTCAGTCCATTCAGTCCATTCAGTCCATTCAGTCCATTCAGTCCATATCGTCCATCCCTCCCGCTCAAAAAAAACCGGCCCGCCGTGGAGGGGTTCTCTCCTCCACCGCGGGCCGGGCGTTTCTGTGTGTTGCCGGGTTGTTAGTCCTGAACGAGCGGGAACTCGGTCACTTCGATGCGATCGACGGTCACGTTGCCCTGCTCAAACGAACTCTGAGCGTTGAAGGTGATCGTGTCGACGATGTCGAGGCCGAAGCGCAGATCGCGCAGCGACGGTGCATTGACGCCCGGACCCGGTTGAGCGACCAGCTGCGGCATGCGAGTCGCCAGCGGTGTACCCGTCGGGAACTCGGGACGGATGTCCACGTTCATCGGCGAGTGCATCAGCATCGTGTACCAGCCGCCGTTGGTCGTGCCGGCGTTGTCCGGGTTCAAGCATCCGATGCCCGGCAGCGCCTGTTGGGCGATGGTGTTGTTCGGCGAACCGAAGCCACCAAGTGCCCACGCACCACCCAGCTCGTACTTCTGGCTCCAGGTGAACCGGACCGCACGACCACGCAGGCGGATCTGGCTGTTCCTGTCGCTGCGTTGCGTGCTGGTGAGGTGGTAGCGCACGAGGTACTGCTTGTTCTCGCTCACGCGCAGGTAATCAGGTGCGGTCACGTCGGTGCCGCCGCTGAAGTTGCGCGAGATGATGCCGATGCGGTTGGACGGCACCTGCTTGGTGTCAAGCGTGACACCGAAGCTGCCTTCCGCATACACCGGCTTGATGCTCGGCGGGTCGGTCACGGACACCGTCGTGTAGCCTTCCTCGACCACCGGCAGCAGGTTGTACGAAGCCAGCTCTGCCTCGGGCAGGTCGAGGCGGAAATCGCCAGCGTCCGTGGCCGTCGGGGCAAAGATCTTCGTAATCGGTTTGCAATCGGTGGAGAGTAAACCAACCGGGTACACGCCGATCTCGATCTGGGCCAGGGCGATGAAGCCCTCGCTTTGCGGATCGATGGCGAATACCTCGAAGCCGCTCATCACGCCTTCGGTGGTGGGGTTGCCCTTGAGATAAGGCACGTCGACCGGATCGAAATCGACACGGTAGATCGACGGCTTGGTCGGGTCGGTGCTGGGGCGGAACTCCAGCGACACGGGGGCTGCACCCGGATCCACGTTGAGCGAGGGGAAGACCTCGAGCATCGAGTTGACTGCGAACCTCGAAGCCAGCCTCAAGCGCATGGGCGGGATGGTGAGCAGCGGATTTGCGGCCGGCTGATCGCCCGTGTAGATATAGAACTTGCCACGTACGTAGTTCTCCGAACCGACCGAGGCGTAAGGCACGTACAGTGACTCGGTGGCGAAGTAACCCGTCTGGCGGGTCCGCTTCTTGACCGGATCAGCATACACATAGGCCTTCAGCGACTCCTCGGTGGGATCCCACTCGGTTCCATGGAAGCCCGGCTCGTCAGGCCTGTAAGCGAACCAGCCCGTGTCCGTGGTAATGTCATCGGTTACGATGGCGTCGAATGACGAGTACAGGTCCGTGTTTTCCGTGTCGTTGTTGTTGGAGAGGTTCGCATCGAACTCGTCGCCCGTCACCGCGGCGGCGTTGACCAGCGTGGTGTCGCCCGAGGCGCGGATCACAACCTGCACCAGGGTGGATTCACCCGCAGGCAGTGTGCCGAGGTTTGCCGTCACGATGCCGCTCGAATGAGAGACCGTGCCCTGGATCGTGCTGGCCGAGATGAACTCGACGCAGACCGTGGGCAGAGTGTCGACCATCGTCACGTTCGTGGCGTCGCTCGGACCGGCGTTGGCGACCATGATGAAGTAGGTCACTTCGCCGCCGGAGATGACCGGGTTCGGGTCGCCAACCTTGAAGAGCATGAGATCACTGGATGGCTCCAGAGTTACCTCCACAGGTACCGCAACCACGTTGTTGCCCGGCGTGGTGTCGCTGGTGTTGCTGTCCACCGATGCCGAGTTGAACACAGTACCTTCCACGCTGCCGCGGACGGTGATGGTGATGACCACTGTTGCTCCGGAGGCCACCGTGCCGAGATCGGCTTGCACCGTCTGGCCGCTGACTCCCACAAAGCCCTGCGTTGCGGTCGAGGACTGATACGTCACGCCCGCCGGGAGAACATCGGTCACGAGCACATCTTCTGCCGCGCTCTGGCCGTTGTTCGTAACCCGGATCGTGTATGTGAAGTCCACTCCGATGGGTACGTTGGTCGCCGACGCCGTCTTGGTGATGGAGAGATCGGCATTGGGCACCACCGTGACCGTGACCGGCGGCGACGAGATGTTGTCGCCCGGTGCGGTTTCGCTGGTAGCCGTATCGGCCACTGCTACGTTGGGCCACAGACCCGCGTCGCCACCGGCCACCGTGATGGTCACGGTTGCCGAGGAACCAGCGGGCAGATCGCCGATGAGAGCCGTCACGACTCCGCCAGACTGCGACACGGTGCCCGACGTGGTGGAGGCACCGACGAAGTCCAGCCCGGAGGCCAGGGTGTCAGTCACTACCACGTTGTCGGCCGTGCTCGGTCCGGCGTTCGTCACAACTACCTGATAGGTTACCTGCTGACCCTGAGCGATGAAGTTGGTTGAGGCCGTCTTCGTCACCTGCAGGTCGGCACCGGGCACCACGTCCACCGTTACCGGCGGTGTGGTCGTGTTGTCGGTCGTGTCGATGTCCGTCGTCGACGAGTCGACTACGGCCGTGTTGCTGGTCGGGCCTTCCGCCACGGTTTCCACCGTGATGGTTACCGTGACCGAGGTGGCCGGGGCGATGTCGCCCAGGTCGCCGATCACGACGCCACCCGACTCGCTGACCGAGCCCTGCGTTGCGCTTCCGGAGACGAACGCGGTGCCAGCGGGCAGCGTGTCCGTCGTGTAGACGTCCTCCGCCGTGCTTGGGCCGTTGTTCGCCACCGTGATGGTGTAGTCGAACTGCGTTCCCAGCGGAGCGATGTCGGTGGATGCCGTCTTGGTGATCGCGAGATCAGCCGCCGGAATCACGTCCACGTCCACAGGGTCGGCGTCGTTGTTGATTGTGTTGGTGTCGGAGGTGGTCGAATCAACCGCCGCCGTGTTGGAGACAACGCCCACCGTCACGGCTTCCACCGTGATGGTGATGGTGGCAGAGCCACCCGCGAGCATGTCGCCGAGGAGAGCCGTCACCACGCCGCCCGTCTCACTGACCGAGCCCTGCGATGCGGAACCACTCACCCACGCCACGCCTGCCGGCAGTGTGTCAACCACCTGGACAGCCTGCGCCGTGCTCGGACCGTTGTTCGTCACCGTGAGGGTGTAGTCGAACTGCGTACCGAGCGGAGCAACGCTGGTGGATGCCGACTTCGTGATGCTGAGTTCGGCAGCCGGGATCACGTCGACCGAGGTCGGCGGATCCGTTGTGTTGTCTGTGGTGTCGATGTCCGTCGTGGACGAATCCACCACGGCCGTGTTGACCGTCGGGCCAACCGCATCCGCGCGCACGGTGATGACAATCGTCACCGAGCCGCCTGCTGCGATGTCGCCGAGGTCACCCACCACCACGCCGCCAGCTTCGGTGACCGAGGCCGGTGTTGCGCTGAGGAAGGTGATGCCGGAGGGCAGCGTGTCCGTCGTGAAGACGTCCTCCGCCACGCTCGGGCCGTTGTTCGTCACCACGATGGTGTAGGTGAAGGTCTCACCCAGAGCGATCTCGGAGACCGAGGCGGTCTTGGTGATGGTCAGGTTGGCAGCCGGCACCACGTCCACCGTTACCGGCGGGGTTGTCGTGTTGTCGGTCGGGTCGGTTTCCGTCGTGGTCGAATCGACCACGGCGGTGTTGGCGGTGG
>PHCB01000029.1 GCA_002842095.1 candidate division BRC1 bacterium HGW-BRC1-1 | reverse complement strand
GCAGCGTGCGCACTTCCGCAGCCACAGATTTGATCGGGCCGATGTGGTACTGGCAGATGTCGATGGCGTGGATACCCATGTCGAGGCTCGCTCCGCCGACCGCGATGTCTTTCTTATAGAACCAATCGCTTTGGGCCCAACCCGGGTACGGCCCGTTGTGGGCAAGGCGTACGCGGGTCATAAAGGGTTTCCCAATTACACCCTTTTTTAGGAGTTTCTTGGCGGCGATGTTCTGGGGATTGAAGCGATGGGAAAAGGCGACCATAACCTTCGCCTGGCTTTTCTCCTGAGCGCGCTTCACGGCTGCGGCCTGCTTCATGTCAACAACCATCGGCTTCTCGATCATCGTGGTAATGCCACGCTTGATGGTATCGAGGGCCACTTCGGCATGGTAGAGATTGGGTGTGCCTATGGTTACGACATCCAACTTTTCTTTTTTCAGCATCTCCGCACGGTCGGTGTAAAGGTGCTCGGGAGCGACGTTCCAGGTCTTGCCCATTTCCTTCAGGCGAACCGGGTTGATGTCGCACAGAGCCTGAATGTTGACCTTGTCTTTTACCAATTCAAAACCTTGGAGGTGTGCATTGCCGATGGCACCGACACCAATAACACCCACGTTAATCTTAGCCATGATATCCTCTCGTTGTTAAATACAGGTTCAAACTTATGCGATCTCCGTTCCCTCTCCGTTGTTGGGTCAAGAGAGATCATTCATTAATATCGACTTCGTTGGCCCACTGGGCAGGATGTCGTTCAGATCGAACGCGATAGGGTGCGAACTTTTTTTCACAGACGAACAGCTCCCGCCGATTTTCAACCTGGTATAAAAATGCGGCGGCAACCGGACGATTCCCGGCTGCCGCCGCTTTCATTTTTTATTGCAGGAAAAACGCGTTACTTGATCACCACGCGCTTGCCGGTCTTGCTCGATTCCATGGCACCCAGACCAACCTTGAGACTGGAAATGCCTTCTTCGATTCCGGGTATTCCCGTGCCGGTTTTTTTGCCCATGGCAAAGTTCACAAATTCTCGAATCTGATGGGCCCAGTGCGAAGCACTCATGTCCACGTCAACTTTTTCGGTCTTCAGCTTGCGTGTGCCATCCGGCGTGGTTGTACCGGTGGTAACCGACAGGCCGTTTTCCATATCGATCAACATGCAGCCTTTATCGCCCATGATTTCAGTTCCGGAGAAACCGGCGCAACTCGTCCAACCAACTTCGATATAACCGAGCAGCGTGCGCACTTCCGCAGCCACAGATTTGATCGGGCCGATGTGGTACTGGCAGATGTCGATGGCGTGGATACCCATGTCGAGGCTCGCTCCGCCGATTGCGATGTCTTTCTTGTAGAACCAATCGCTTTGGGCCCAGCCCGGATACGGGCCACCGTGCGCGAAGCGCACACGGATCATGTAGGGTTTGCCAATAACGCCCTTCTTGAGAAGCTTCTTGGCGGCGATGTTTAGGGGATTGAAGCGGTGGGAAAAAGCGACCATAACCTTCGCCTGGCTTTTCTCCTGAGCGCGCTTCACAGCTGCGGCCTGCTTCATATCAACAACCATCGGCTTCTCGATCATCGTGGCGATACCCTGCTTGATGGTATCGAGGGCCACTTCGGCATGATAGAGGTTGGGCGTACCAATGGTTACGGCATCCAGCTTTTCGTTCTTCAGCATCTCTGCACGGTCGGTGTAAAGGTGCTCGGGAGCAACATTCCAGGCCTTTCCCATTTCCTTCAGGCGGACCGGGTTGACGTCGCACAGGGCCTGAATGTTGACCTTGTCGCTTACCATTTCAAAACCTTGGAGGTGAGCATTCCCGATAGAACCGACACCAATAACACCCACGTTAATCTTAGCCATGAGATCCTCTCATTGTTAAATACGAGTTCAAACTAAGGCGATATCCGTCCCCTCCCGGACGCCGGGTCAAGGGAGAACATGCACTGAAACAGACTTTAGTTGTTCTTCGGACAAAAACGCAAACATCAGCGGAACCGCCGTCAGGATCATTCAGTGGGTTTGGGGTTTGCGCAGAATTGTGGATTGGAACCTGTCATGCCGTCGTGTCACCCGAATGGGAAGATCGAAGAGGGTCGAAATCCTGGACGAAGTGAACATTTCGCTAACCGATCCACAACCAAACATCGTCCCTTTTTCAAGAAGGAGAGCGTGCGAAAAAGTAGGTGTTATCTCTTCCACATGATGAGTTGTTAAAACGATGACCGGTGGTCGCTTCGTTCGGGCGATGTGGTCCACGGTTTGAAGAACAAACTCCCGTGCGGCAATATCCAGACCCGCGGCAGGCTCGTCCAGAATCAGGATTTGCGGCTGAATCATGAGGGCCCGGGCAATCATCAACCGTTGCCGTTCGCCCGTGCTCATCACCTCAAATGATCGACCCAGGAGTGCCGTGGTATCAGTCATTTCGGCGGTCTCCATTGCCAGTTGGAATTCTTCCGGGGTGGGCGGTCCGAACAGATTAAGGTGAGCGCGGGCTCCGGTCACCAGCACGCTCAGGCCGTCCAGCTCTCCGCGAATCATCCGGCGCAGAGGATCGCTGACGATGGCGATTTGCCGACGCAATTCGCTCAGGTCCACCTCGCCAAGGCGTTTGCCCAGAACATCTACCGTGCCGGTGGATGGCCAGAGGTAACCCGTCAGCAAAGTCAGCAGCGTGGTTTTGCCCGCTCCGTTCGGCCCAAACAACACCCAGTTCTGTCCGGCCTCCAGTCTCCAGTCGTCCACCCGAAGGATTTGTCGGCCCTGTCGTTCAACGGTGATATTCTCAAGTTTCAGGATCGGTTGCATTCGTCAGAAATTTCCGGAGTGGTCGCCGAGATTGCGCCTGTTTTAAGGCATAGGGTTGGCAAACCGTTGTCTCCTTGTTTTGAAACCAATGCAAAAACTCTCATCCATCCATCTCATGCAACCGACATTCCACGCAGGCGCTCGATGCGTGGGGTCGCGGACCATGTTGCTTCTCATGTTAATATGGACGATGTTCGCATTGCCGGCCACCGCAGGTGCGGCTGAGCGCGTTTCGACACAAACCCTCTCCTTGAGGTCGATCTACCCGCAGGCTTCGGAAGTTTGGACAACCTCCGCCCTCAATTTCGACGTGGAATATCTGGCGGCGGACGAGAAATGGTCCCGCGAAATTATCGGCCGTGCCGACGCGGCCCGCCGCGTATTGGCCCGCGCCACCCACGATGCGTTTCTTGTCAGAGTAACCATGACCATCGTGCCCGACCAGGCAAAGTTTGTGGAGTTGGTGGGCGGGTGGGCCGAGAACAGTATCGCCGTCGCCATACCTCGCGCTCGGCAGGTGGTGCTGAACGGCGAGCAACTGCGCAAGGGCGCTCCCACGAATCTGGGCTCTACGCTCGTACACGAGTTATCGCATTTATACGTGGGTGTGCGAACGGACAGACCTGTGCCTCGGTGGCTGGATGAGGGCATCGCCATGGATGTCGAGGGGCAGGGCGGGCTTGAAGAGCATGCGTCCCTCGTGCTGGCTCACGCCGTAAATGGAATGATTCCCATGCGCGAACTGGAGTCATCTTTCCCCGTGCAGGCAGACCGCCAGAGGCTGGCGTACCGACAGTCCCACGCCATGCTTCGCAACATTCTGAAAACGTCGTTCTCCGGATCGCTTCCTCTATTTCTGCGATCCATTCAGGGTGAGGAGGGGGCGCACCAGGTCGAACAATATTGGAATCCAGTGACGCGGGATTCCCTTGAAGCCCGGTGGCGCGATACATTGCGTCTGCGAAACAACTGGCCCTTGTTGGCCATGGACAGCTCGCTGTTCTGGGGGGCGGCGGCCATGCTGCTCGTCGTTGCATACTTCGTTCGGCGGGCTCGCGGGCGCAAACTACGTGCGCAATGGGAGGAGGAGGATCGCGTTCTGGCGGTTCTGCGGGACGAAGAGGAAAGCATCTGGGGACGCAACGAAGATGACCTCGCCCCCGAGGAAGACGACGGGGAGGGATGGAAAAACGAGGAGATGCGCGAGGCCGAACGCCAGCGCCCCCCCTGGTATGGCGGCGACGATCCTAGATGAAATCTCGCCGCCAGACAGAGGACGTTTGACCAGTTACAGTTCGATCGGTGCGTTCTTTTCAGCGCTCTCAATGGCAGCCAGCGCAAGCCGCACCGCGCGAAGTCCCTCGGCGATAGTGACCGGCGATTTCTTGCCTTCTGCCACTGCTCCGAGGAATGCAGAAATCATCGCATCGTGGGGCGACACAGCCGCAGGATTTGTCGTTTTCATGCCGGTACCGGCATTTTCGACCGGACGCACAGTTAGCTGCGCTTCGATGCGGCTGTCCAGTTCCAGCAAGCCGCCGGAACCCGTGATCTCAAAACCGTAATAGAACGCGTGAGGAGCCTCGTTCCAGCTTTCCTCGAAATGGACGATGGCTCCGTCAGCCGTGCGGGCGACCATCAGCGCATAGTCGTGCTGGCCCTTCTCGTTGGGCTTCGAACGCATCGTAAAGATGCGCGTAAGCGGACCTAATGCCCAGTCCACAAAGTCGATGTCATGAATGCCCATGTCGAGAATGACTCCGCCACTGGCTTTGAAATCACCGCGCCACTTGTCGTTTTCGGTGGGGCAGCCGGCGCCGCGATACATGCGCACGGTTCCGAGGCGACCGATATCGCCCTTCTTGATCATGTCGCGCACTTGCAGGTATTCCGGCCAGAAGTGCATCACCATTCCCGCCATCGCCACCGGCGCATAGCCCTCAAAAAGCTTTTCGATCTCGTCGGCTTCTGCCGCAGTGCGTACCAACGGCTTTTCGCACAACACATGTTTGCCCGCCGCATGCACCTGACGCAGATAATCAGCATGACTGTTGGTGGGCGAGAGGATGAAAACCGCATCGATGTCGGGCGACTGGATCAATGCCTCCGCCGACGCAACAGTTGTGGCACCGCACTTCTCCGCTAATTTCTTCGCGGTTTCGTCAGGAGCGTACACCATTTTGATTTCAGCCAGGCCCGACTTTTTGATTCCGTTTACGTGCTCCGCAGAGATGCCACCCGCGCCAATCAATCCTACCCTAATCACGTCATCTTCCTCCGTTACTTGGGCCTCATCGCCTGTTGCACAAGCGAAACTTGATCCCATATGAATCGAGCGTGAAGAAGCCCATTGTCAAAGTTCAACCCCGGATTGATCATCTCGCCCCCTGTGCGTCGCTTTCCTGTGGAAAGGCAACCTTGCCTGATTGCGATGGCACATTTTTCGTATGACTAACACTCAAAGTTCATCGCGCCCGCCTGCGGACAGACGATCGCTGGTGCTGCGACTTCTCATCGCGGCGTTGTTGCTCATCATTATTTTCACCATGAAGGCCGAACTGGGCGAGACTCTCCGCCTCATGGCCCGCACTCATATTGGATGGTTGGCAGCAGCATTTGCTCTCCTGATAGCGGGACAGGCTCTCAGCATCTGGAAATGGAAATTGCTGTTGCGTGGTGCCGGGTCCCACGTCGGTTTCTGGCTGCTGGTGCGGGCCTCGTTCATCGGACTGTTCTACAATAACTTCCTGCCCGGCAGCGTGGGAGGAGACGTTGCGAAGTTGATGCTCGTCCAGGCCCACACCGCCGGCCGTGCCCGCGCCGCTGCCTCCATCTTTATGCAGCGCAATACCGGAGTGGCCGGTCTGCTTCTGCTGGGATTGCCCGTGGCCCTTATCCATCCGGTCCGATTGTCTTTTTTTCCGATGCCTTTCCTCGCACTCAACAACATGGCTACCTGGTTCGCTGTCGCCGCCGCCGGTTACGTAGCCATCAACGCGCTCATGTTGAGCCGCAGAACCTATGCCCGGCTATGGAAATATCTCGCCCGCCCCGAGGGCGGCTCCCCCCGACTGCGTCATCGCCTGGCAGAGAAAGTGCAGCGCCTCCACGCCTCTTTGCTTTTGTTTCGTGCCACCTTGAAATCAGCTCTGGTGCTGTCGGTGGTTACGCAATTGCTCGATTGCGTGATCGCCTATTGCGTCGGTCTCGGCCTGGGCATCGAGCTTCCTTTCACCTTCTATCTGGTCTGCGTTCCGCTCATCACCCTTGCCCAGTTGATCCCCATTACATTGAACGGACTCGGACTTCGCGAAGCACTCTACCTGCTCCTCATGGGGTCGGCGGGCGTCTCTCCCGAGGCCGCCACCGGGTTGTCGTTGCTCACCTTCGGTCTGGGTTTTATGCTTTCTTTGACCGGCGGATTGTTGCTTCTTCGCCCGAAGCATTCAGCTTCTTCGTCCCGCTCACACACGGGTTCCCCGCGATAAAGAATCGCCAGATTTTCAGGGCATCGTCGCCTGCGTAATCCACCCCGATGCGCGCGGTGGCCGCTATTCTTTCAGATGCCGCCAGCTTCCCCGGCGTGAGAAACAGTTCATTGCCGCGCAAGTCAGCGTCATACCGGGCCGCCGTTATATCCATGGCCCGGCACAACTTACCGGGACCGCGGCAGAGAGCATTCTCCAAACGGTTCGCAGGACAATCCGGTTGCCGTGCACGCATCTGCGCGATTCCCTCAATGGGTTCCAGCGCCCGGATCAACACCGCCTGCGGCGTCCCCACCTGACCGCACACCACGTTCAGGCACCAGTGCAAACCATAAATCCGATACACATAAGCCCGGCCCTTTTCCCCGAACATCGCGCGGGTTCGTTCGGTGGGCACCCCTGAAAAAGAGTGAGAGGCGCGGTCGATAGTGCCCAGATATGCCTCGGTTTCCACGATCCGTCCGGCTACCCGTCCCTCGGCAGTCTCGTGCACGAGATAGCAACCGAGTAATTCCTTCGCAACTTCCTGAGCCGATCTTTCAAACCAGGCGGCTGGCAGGCGCGTGTCTCGCCTTTCGGTCACTGCGCCGATGCTTCGTTCAAACGCTTAGCCACCACCGCATCCAGATAAAGGGTCATCATGGGCTGATTGCCCCGGTGGGGATATATGATCTTCGACAAACCTCCCGGCGGAGTTTTCAGCATGACCGGCGAAATCACCGCACTGCCCGGTGGCAGCGTCGCGAAAACTTCATCCGGAGGAGTGTCGAAGGGGAGCATACGATATTTTGTTTCCTGCAAACCCGAGCGCTGGATCTGGCTGGGCGGGATTTTCTCGTACGCAGAAACGAGATATTCCGCCCCCAACACTTTATAGAAACTCACCTGATCAACCGAGCCCGAGAATGGCGCGATTTCCTCGAGTGCTTGTTTCACACCATACTGCCAATTGAAGGCCGACTTCGATGCATAAAAAATGAAGTAGCTGGACGCAAACGGGATGAAGAAAATGATGATAAACAGCATCGCCGTGTGACGCGATGCCTCGGCAAACACGTCTTTCTGGAAGCGTTGGATGAACTGGTGAAGTCCCACGCCGGCCATGTTCTGAATGAGAGGGATCGCAACGATGGCACGCAGTGCGTGGGGCACGCCCTCGCGGGTGAGACTGGCCGCCACGGGAAACAGCAGGAACCACGCAAGCCACACCGCATCCTCGCGCCGTCGCCGCTTAACCGCGTAATATGCCCAGGCACCCATGGAGATGAATTCCGCAATGGTGACCACGCCCACGCCGCTGCCGTGGCGAAGCTCGGCATCACCAAATATCAAAAGGAACGGCGGAATGAGATGGGAGAAATAGTTGTGGAGGAACACACTGCAAACTGCCCCCGGTGACGCTCCCGGTTGGAAAATCGAAATGGCGTTAAACCGCGCCTGCGCTGCGGCTGATTCGTTCAACATCAGCATGGCAACGGGCGAGATGGTGACAGCAAAAACCACTGCGGCGACAAGCGTCTCGCGCCAGCGGCGCCACAGCTCGCGTGGGTAAAGCGCCACGAGCACCAGCATAAACAGTGGGAAAAACACGCGGGCTACATCGTAGGCATAAATCCCCACCCCGAAACAAACTGCCGCGGCGGGCAGCGCCCATCGTCGCCCGTTGAGGAACTGACGCCAACAGAGCATTCCTGACGCCAGAGCCAGCGGCAGAAAAATCCCCTGCTGTGCCCACCGACTGAACGTAATGTGCCAGGGCGAAATCAGCAAAAACGCTGTTGCCCAAAAGGCCACATCGCGCCCCCGTTCGCGTTTCATGTAGGCGTAGTTAACCGCCAGCGTAAGCGTGCCCACTGTAGCCGCAGGCAGGCGTGCGCTCCATTCGTTCACGCCGAAAAGCCAGATGAACGGCACCGTACAATATTGATAAATCGCCGAGGTTGTGACCCCGAAAACCTGTATGAAGAGCGGCATCCAATGCTTCGACAGATCACGCCCCGTCTCCAGCAAACTCCACCCGTTCATCAGCTTTTCCGCTTCGTCGCGAAACAGCGCGGGGGGCAGCGAATCGAGCCGCACCATGCGCAACGCCGCACCCACGGCCACCAGTATCAGAATCTTCCACCCAATCCGTTGCCACCAGCGCGAAGGTCCCGCCTCGGTGGGGGAGGGCGCTGTCACCGGTTCAGGTTGCGTGTCGGAAGTTGGGTCGGCGTCGGGCGTCATGGTTTGCACTTCTGGAACAATGCCTCATACATGGCACGCTTATTCGGCTGTCGTTGCGAGAGGATCTTCCAATGCGGTGCAGCCTCCGCTTTTCGATTGCTCAGCATGAGCGCCATCGCCAGACGCTC
This sequence comes from candidate division BRC1 bacterium HGW-BRC1-1, assembly GCA_002842095.1. Classification (GTDB taxonomy): domain Bacteria; phylum Sumerlaeota; class Sumerlaeia; order Sumerlaeales; family Sumerlaeaceae; genus HGW-BRC1-1. Next base: position 4,461 of record PHCB01000029.1, on the reverse strand, counting down.
ATGAATTTCAGGCGCCTGCAAATCGCGGAGCGTGAGGCGCAACTGCTCGATTCCCTCGGGCAAACGCCCCTCCATGAGAAGCAACGCACCGCGTCGGCTGGACGCGTTTGTATACCGCCCATCGATAGCCACAGCGCGATCGTACGCCGCCGCCACTTCGTCCATTCCCTCGGTGGTCGCGAACACCCGCGCCGCCGTGAGCGCCTGGGTCATCCCAACCTCATTTCCCATCGCCAGATTCATCAGCGCGCCATTGGAAGCGGTCTCCGCCGCGCGCCACGCAGACGTCAGCCCCTCCGGCGTGCTGACGGCGAGTTCCTCCGCCAGATTGCGCCCCCGCTTGAATACGTTTTCGGCCAGCGTCCGACGCCCCTGCCATCCCAGCGCAAGCAATCCCGGCACGAGCAACGCCATGACGCACACCCGCAGTGACAGCTGAAATGATGAATGGCCCTCAGAGCGTTGAGCCTCCCTCGCGCGCTTGGCTACAATCGACGGCACCGCCAGGCAAAACATCAGCGCCGCCAGATGTGCCGGAAGCCGCAGCGGAAACGACATCAGCGAATCCAACAGAATCGTGGTCACCCCCGCCCCGGCCGCAACGAGCGCCAGTCGTTCTGCGGCCCCGCTTTCTTTGCGCCGCAAGCCGGCAACCACCGAGCTGAAAAACGTGATGATCACCGCCAGCAAAGCCACGCTGCCCAGAATGCCCGTTTCGGCCTGCACCTGTAGAAACTCGTTATGCGCATCGTTCGTATAAAGCCCGGCCCACATGCGCAGGTTGGGGTCCGCCAACAAACCCGGCACGACTTGCTGCACATAAGCATACGTGAAATTCCCCAGCCCCACACCCCACACCGGATGGTTGGAAATCATCTCGTTCGTCGTCATCCAGATAGCCACCCGCGTCGGCCAGCCCTCCTCCCACCGCTGGCTGCCGAAGGCTTCGTGCCACAATCCCGCCGCGTGAGGATTAAGCGGATGCGGCAACAGATAAAACGTCGTGAGGGCAAGCCCCCCCGCAATCAGCCAGCCCAGCCGCTTCCACTGCAACCTCGTCGCCCCGCCTCGCATCACCACGGTTGCAACAATGCCCCACACCAGCAGCGACAACACCGTCGCGCCCGTGGACCCCACCGACCAGGTCACAATCAGCGCGGCGAACATCACCGCGATCGCGAGGAACATCGGCACCGAGAAACGGCGGCGTTGCAGAAAATCAATGATCGCGGCCGGCAGAAATATCCCAATGAACCCGGCAATGTGTCCGCTGTTGCCCAACCCCGCCGATAAATACCCGCGCCAGTCCGGCAGACGCGCCACCACATGGGTCAGTCCCAGCTTGCGAGTGGCGTCCTCGAAGATGGTCCACGCCGCCGTGGCCACCGCCGCCGCTATTCCCAGACGCAGCACTATCCACACGTCCTCAGCCCCCGACAAAACCGCCGCGAAGGTGAAATGCAGCAGCACGAAAACGCACCAGTAAGCCGCCGCCTGTAGCGCCAGCCCGCGCGAATCCGCCCACGCAAACGAGACCATATGCACGGCCCACAAACCCAGCACCGCCAGCGACACCGCACCGACAGGGCAGGGGCGCAAACCCTTCGCGCCGATGCCGCCGCGCGTCTCAAACCGCGACACCAGCCACGCCGCCGCTGCACAAACCACCAGCACCGCGGCCAGCGTTATCTTGGGCGTGTTGAACGAATCTTCCAGCGACGAAGACCGAAACAACGGCACAACAAGCACCAACATAAACAGTAACGCCGCCGCCAGATCACCCCGCGCGCGCGCCGCCACGCGGGCCCATCCGGGCAGCAAATGTTTTTCGTCGGGATTCGACACCAGTTCAAGGTTCACACGCGCATCGACGCAGAACCAACCCAACGAATCCAGCGCAAACGTGCATGAATAAAGCCATGCGGTAAGCCTAAAATGGCGTGGCTATACAACACCACTGTCCAATTTGTCGGGGTGTAGCGCAGGTGGTAGCGCGCGACGTTCGGGACGTCGAGGCCGCAGGTTCAAGTCCTGCCACCCCGACCATACCTTCCAACTGGATCTACGTCAAGAACGTATAGGTCCCAACGATTGCAAACATCATGCCCGAACCGGCGGTGGATTCTTAAGCAGTCCTTTTTCCTCTCCAGGTCGCCCCCTCGCCCTACTGCTTCCTCGAATTGTAACCGGCGTGCAACCGGCGTGCAACCGGTGTGCAACCGGTGTGCAAGCCCTCAAACCTCCCCACCAAAGCGAACTTGATATTCCATTCCTCCGGGTCTCTGCGCCCCTGGTGGGGGTCGCTTTCTCCTCTCGATGAATGGCACCCATCATCTCCTGATTCACCGTGTTAACATTCGACCCATGGCTGAAAAAAACATCAGTCAGACACCCATCGTCGCAAAACAGAAAATCTTGGTGGGCCGGCGTGGCTTTTGTTCTTGACGAAGCGATCTTATCGGGGGGGGGGATTCCGATTAATCAATTACGGCTTGTGAGTTGATGTGGAGACGCTCGATCCTTTTTGGTCAAACTCCGTTCTCTTCTCCCAATCGCAGTGATGAAAAACCAGTGGAGGTTTTGAAATTGAGCATTAATTCAACTTTAACTCGAATGTCTGTTTTTGCCTTTGCGGGTTTTTTCATCATAGGGGGGCAACGGCTATTTGCGCAGGATGGATATCATGTGCAGATTGGGGCATTCCCTTCAATTGCCGAAGCGCAAGCTCGTAGCGCAGAAGTAATCCGCGTTGTTCAGAGTGAGGCCGTTGTCGCCGAGGTGGCCACGGACGCCGGAACGACGATGTACCGCGTCATTGTTCCTGGTTTTGCGGAACGAACTGACGCAGAGGCGGCGGTTGAAACGTATAAAAAGAGCGATGTTCCCGGTCTCGTCCGCCATGACAAGGAACTGAGTTGCACCCTGATGCGCGAAGCGGCCAACGGTGCCGATGCAAAACCGCTATTCGCCAAGGCTACTCGAGTGGCAGCCGCAGCCAAGCGCCCGGCCCCCGGTGCGGACTCGCGCGCGACTGCGCTTCTGCACGCGGTGAACGCCACTCCCACGACAGCGCCCCAATACAATTTGGTTATGCGCGACGTGCTACTCGACTTGGGCGATGCTGATCCCGGCAAGGCGGACATCATCCTAAGGGCGACACACAGAACTATGAAAGCGTCCCCCGTGGGGAGTCCCCGTCCTGCGCACTGGAAGGATCTCAAGCGGGGACTTGCGGCGGTGGCAGACGGGCGAATTCCTGCTGAGGAAACTAGCGTGACGGCGGCGCGCCGCAGCCTCTGCCATATCCTCCACTATTACGATCGTGACAAGGTCGCGGCGCAGCGCGGCTACCGCCAGTTGCTGTCTGAGGCCCTTGACGACGGCGACGTGGTTGCGGCAGCGGAATTGAGATTGCAGATTGGCGCGGCTTCGTTCGAGATTACCAAGGAAAATCGCTTGGACCTCGACCAACTTTATCCTTATCTGGCCGGGCTTTGGATGGAGAATACCGCCCTCGAGAAGGCAATGGACAAATCAACCTCCACGGTTGTGGAAACGGTGCGACGCACAAGCGTGCGGCTGGCGCTGATGCTCGCGGAGATCAGGATGTTTCAAGAACGGTGGGATGAGGTGCTGGAACTCGACGACGTCATACTCGCACGGTATTCCGAGTATCCGGATTGCAAGGGAGAGATGGCGGAAGCATATACGCACGTTGCCTACGCTTGGATCGTGAAAAAGGACTTCTCACGTGTCGAACAGGCATCGGCCAAGGCCCTTGCTCTCATGGAAGAACGGGGCACGCCCATCTGGGGTAATCCCAGTTGCGATCCGCCGTGGAAGGCTTATACATGCCTTCTCGTTGGAGCCCAGGTGCTGAACCAACCCCCGGCCACCATCGCCAGAATCGAGAACGAGATGCGGCAGCGTTTCCCGAACCATCCGCGCCTGAAGCTCTACGTTCCCTGAGTCGACGCGGTTCAGTTTCTTCAAGCCAATCCCGCCGCCCCATACGGCCCGGCAAACGGGCAAATCCTACGCATGAACCTTGTGGAGGTATCATCTAAATGAATCGTACTTGGCTTAATATCCTGTTTCTCGGAATGATCTGCATCTTCAGCCTCGGTGCCATGCGTAAAACAATGAGCCCCGATCCATCCTCAGGTAACGCGGCCTCCGGCTCCTTGATAGATTGGGAAGCGGAACATAAACCTAATTTTCTCTTGGCCACTGGCCCTGACCCGACGCCACCGCCTGTGCCGACGCCACCGCCCGTCCCAACGAAAGCACCATGTGTTTGCCCGCCCTCTCCCCCTGTTGAGGGTGTTTATGGAGCTATAAGATGCGGAGACGATTGCATAACTAGTACTCCCTTGCGCTTTCAGCCGTAAGTATCCTTAAGCATTTTAGGTCCGACCTCTTTCTTTGTCCATTCAAAGGGAGCGGCGCTCTTGTTGTAGG
>PHCB01000028.1 GCA_002842095.1 candidate division BRC1 bacterium HGW-BRC1-1 | reverse complement strand
AACCTCAAAGCCTCCCCCTGGCTTTTCCCCCTCTTCCCCTTTTCCGCCATCAGCCGCAGCTCTGCGCTTTTCTTTGTGTCTTTGTGTCTTTGTGTCAAAGTTTCTAAATCGCTTTTCTCTGCGTCCATCTGCGCCCTCTGCGCCTTTGCGTCTAAGTTTTCCGCTTCGCTTTTATCTGCGTCCATCTGCGACATCTGCGGATAATACCCACCACCCGCCGCCGACGCCGGACGCTTAACCACCACCGCCCCCTCTTCCGGTCGCGGCCTCTTATACTTCTCATAGAAATAATCCACCGCCAGCTCAACACCCAGCCCCACCAGCGCCGTATCCATCGTCAGATCCGCACCCAGATCCACCGACTCATAAGCGATCTGCCATTTCGGCGCCGGAACATCCACCCCGAAATTCAGATCAACAATCCATCGCACCAACTGCGAATTCACGCACCCCATCAGCTCCAGCGCGTCCGCCTCGATAAACTCCTGCCGCACGCCCTGGTGAACTTCCGCCTGGGCATAGCTCCCCGTCCCCATCGAACCCTGCGACGTCGCCAGGCTCTGACCCGTCAGCGCCTCGCTCATCTGCATATCGCAGTAAGCGATCAACTTGTCGAACGTATCAATGCTGCCCGTGCGCTGTGCTTCCAGCAACGAGATCTCCATCGAGTCGGGCAACACCACACCATACTCACTCTGGATCCTCTTCAACGCCGTCAACAGCGCCGCGCGTTGGTCCGGCGTCGCCCCAGCCTTGTGCTTGCCAACCGCCGTCGGCATTCCAAATTTTTCCGTATAAATCATCCACCAACGCATGGCCAGATGCTTGAACAGCCACCACCAAACGATTTCCCCCGCCTCGCTCATGCCGGCCGGATCTTCACACTCTGGCGAATGCCGCAACACCAGAAACTTGTACGCCGGAACGTCCTCGTACTTGTCCTTGTCGGGGCAGTATTGAATCGTGCCGTCGGCCTTAAAGGCAAACCTACCGTTCCTCCGCTGCAACAGCCGCGCCGGGATCCATGCCGTCCGCGCCACGCCCCCCACTGTCACCTGCGCCTGTTCCCAAACCACCTCGCTCACTGCGAAACCGATCGGGATAGCGTCCAGCAACTGTCGAAGATCGTCGCGGAAATCCGTCACGTTATCAAACGCAGCCCGAACCAGCTCCGCCACCGCCTCGGCCCTGGCCACGTCACCGTCACTCAGGTTCGGCGTCACCGACACCTCACGCGACAGCACCCCATTCTTCCGCACCTGCACCAGACTCTTAAATTTCAAGTCCGTCGTGCGCATCCGCTTGTACAAGGCATAGTAATCCGCAACCTCGCCTTCCCCCGCCTTGCTCGCGATCTCCTTCACCAACTCGAAATTCTGCTTCAGAATTCCGTCCTGGTTAATAAACGGCTTCAGCGACAGATCACGCACCACCCGGGCAAGCTCTTCGTCTAATCCCGCCGGCGCAACTTCCGCCGCGAAATCCTTCCGACCCGTCACCCGCGCCCAAATTCCTGCCAAACCACCCCGTTTATCAAATCCCGTCGCGTTTGCCATCTCTCTCACTCTCTCCCTCAGGGTCAGCACCCTGTACAAAACGTGTCTTAAATCGTGTTCCAGCCCCTTACCCGTCTCTTCGTAGCCCCAACGACCATAAACCCGTTGTAGCGCGTTCTCCGGTGCCCTCGGTTTCAAAATCCGCCACCCCGCCACCATCGGCAAACTTCAACGCCGCGCAACTCAGCGAGTCCGGGCCGTGGTCGTCCTCTTTCACGATCTTCCCGTTCTTGTCGCGACGCCATTTTTTGCACTGACGCCACAACTCGCGAACGTCCTCGCTCGCAAAACGATATTCCCACTGCGCATTCCCCGCGTGGTCCTTCCCCCGCACCACTTCCCCTGGCAAAACCAGCAGGCCCTTTTCCACCAAACCCTTCAGCCAGCCCGCCGCCAACTCTTTCATCACGGCAAACTTGCATTCCGTCACGTCGAAACCAGCCGAGGCCACTTCAAGGTTTTCGTATGGGTGCGACGCATCGGCATAGACCTCCGTGCAGCCCGTCCACTCCCGCAAATGGTTCAGGTGCTCAATCACCACACCCACCGCCGCCTGGTGGAAATACTTCGAATCGCACACCACGATCCGCCCCATTGCCTGGCTCTGCACCAGATTCACCACGCACCACCCGCGCAAGCCCCAGTCGATTGTGATGGCCGCCTCGTACCCCGCCGCCCATCCCGCCGTCGGGTCCAGCGCCCGATCCATCCCCGCCGGATCCAACACCAACCGACTGCCACGCCGCTTCCGACACAGCATCTCAACTTCGAAAATTTCCTTGTTCCGAGCGCCGCGATACATGGCAAAGATTCTCTCCATGCGCATGTGCCCCTGCCGGTGCTCTTTCGCCCGGCCCACGCAATATGCAGCTTCCCCCGCCGGCCAGTTACACGCCGCCGCGTAGTCTTCCCAGGCCGCCGCACTCGCCGCCGTAATCGTCGTCTTCCCCTTCGCTGTCTTCCCACCAAACAACGCCCCCGCGAAAGGCATTCCTCCCGGACATGCCGCGCAATCGTGCGTACAAATTTCGTTCACGTCCATGCAATCCCACTTATGCACTTCGGCGCCCGTGGCTTCCGCCTGCTCCTCGATCCGCGCAATACCGCCGCCATCCTCACGATGCGCTGTCGACGTGACAATCAAAGTTCCAGGTGACGCTACGCTCATGGAGAAAGACGCCGCGTCGGCAATCTCATCGTCCATCTCGTCGCGTTCGTCCAACACCAGAACCCCGCCGTGTGCCTTCCAACCCATAGCCGGATGTGGGTCGCCAGGGTGCTGACCACGCGCCTGTTTCGACGACGAAGCCGCGATCCGATACCAGTTCCCCTTCGCCCCCGTCGCCGCTTCTTTCAAATTCTCTTCCAGCGAATCCTCAAGCTCCTCGGTAGCCGCCAGAATCTGACGCACATACCGGAACCCCTCCCGCGCCTGCTTCAACGATCCGCCCAAATGGTAAACGTCATCTTCATACCACAAAAATCTTGCCTGCGAGCCATCAGCCACGGCCATCGTCTTGCCCCCGCCACGCGGACCAATCCCCACCACCGTCTTTCCCCCCGCCACAATAGCCTTAAAAAACGCCTCCAATTTCTCCGGATACAACCGCCCCCGCTCCCGGAAAAAATCAATCTCCCGCCCCCGATAACTCTCCAACTTCCCAACCCCCGCCCCCCCAAAAAACCCCTCCAACAACCGCCGCCTCTCACTCATCGCCCACCCCCTACGCGACGTTTTCCATTCTTCCCATTCCCCCCATCCTTCCCATGCTCTTGGCTTTCGCTTTCGCTTTTCCCAATGCTTCCGCTTTTCTTTGTGTCTTTGTGTCTTTGTGTCAAAGTTTTGTCTTTGTGTCTTTGTGTCAAAGTTTCTGCCCCGCTTTTCTTTGCGCCCCTCTGCGCCCTTTGCGTCTTTGCGTCTAAGCTTTTTGCACCCGCCCCCTCCACCCGCTTCTTCCACTCCCTCTCAATCTGTACCCGCCTCTTCTTCAGCGCCGGACCCACCACCTCATCACCCTGCAACACCTCCAGAAACGCCTTCAGTTCCAGATCCGTCCCCACCGCGATCGGCGTACTCTCCCTCAGCTTCGGATGCTTCCCCGTATAAACCAGCAGATCGTCCAGAACACCCCTGTACTGCGACATCTCCATGGCGTTCAGCGTAGCCAGCCGCCCCTCCAAAATAATCCGCAACCGCCCCAACTGCAAAATAACCTCCGGCACCAGCCCCTCCACCGACTTCTGCGCCTCCGCCAGCAGCCCCAAATATTGCGCCCGCGCCAGATCCCACCCATGCGCCGTAGCCGCGCGCCTCACCGTCCGCTCCACCGCCCCAGGCCACTCAACACTCAACGCCTCGGCAATCTTCCCACACCCAAGCCCCTTACAAAACAACGAAAAAGCCTGCCCCAAAAACTCCGGATTCCGAGCATAACTCTCTCGCTTCCCCCCACCATCATCCTCATCATCAACCATCTTTCCCATAATTCCCATCCCTCCCATTCATCCCATCGACTTCATCACAAGTGGCGGTGCCTGCACGTCACCACCAGCAATCTTCCCCTTGCGCTCCAGCTCAGCCACACGCGAATTCGCCGCGTCCAGCTTCCGCTTCAACTCCTGATTCTCCACCCTGAGATTAATGATCTCGATACTCTGCTGACCAACCTTGCCCTCCAGATCCCGCACCCTCGACCACGCCCGATCCAGATCATCTTTCAGGCCCTTCATCTGATCGTTCAGATTATCCCGCAACGCCTTGTGTTCCCCCAACAACTGCTCCCGCCACCGCAGCTCGAGCGAGTCTTCGTCGCGCTTCCGCCCCCTCAGAAACACCACCGCGCTTTTAATTCCAGCCACCAAAACAGCCCCGATCGCCACCCATCCCGCATCTTTAAGTTCAATCACATCCATCCCTCCCATCTCTCCCATTCTCCCCATAATTCCCATCCCTCCCAGCCTTAGCTTTTAGCTTTCCCCCAGCCTTAGCTTTTAGCTTTTCTCCTGCTCTTCTTTGCGTCCTTTGCGTCTTTGCGTCAGAGCTTTTCGCTTAGCTTTTCTTCTTCTTTTCTTCTGCTTTTCTTAGTGTCTTCGTGCCTTCGTGTCAGAGCTTTTCCTACACCCCAAACGAATCCACCCACCACTCCCGCCCATGCACCATACCATGCCCCGCCACAATAGCACGCTTCCGCCCCAGGCAATCGTTAATAATCCCCGCCGGCCGCCGCTTCTTCGTCAGCCTAACATGCAGCGCCTTCACCACCCGCCACGCCATTTCGCCCACCACGTCGTGCTCGTCGCTCGCAGCCAGGAAATCCGAAATCTCCAGCTCCTTCAGCCCCCCGTTCTGCACCGCCACATCGAACATCAACGCAAATTCCCTCGGCGTCGGATCCGCCCACAACTGCCGCGCCTGCCCGTCCGCCAGCAACCAGTACCGACGCCGCGCCTCATGAACCTGCAACGCCTGGAACGTCAGCATCCCCCCAAGTCGCTGAAAGAAAAGTGCCACCGCGCCCTTCACGCGCCCGCCCGAGTCCAACCCGAAAGCCCCCAGCGCCTTGTTGTCCCCGCCCTCCAGCGTCGCCCGAAATGCAGCGCCACCACCCGCCCCAAAAGCCCGGCCAACCTCGGCCTCAAAAGTCATCGGGTTCGACCCTGCGTAAATCCTCAACAGCCGCTGCAACTCGCCGTTATACGAGGTGAACCCTACAATGCCAAACGTCACCCCCGCCGAATCCCCCGTGTCCGCCGGCCCCACCGCCCGGTCATACCCCGTCCCCTCGAACTGGCTCGTCAGATTCAGACACCGCAAAAAAACCGAAGGCCACGTCAACCCCGCCACCGCACAAAGCCCCTGCGTAATCCGACCCGTCCTCTGCATCTTAAACTTATCCTGCAAAGCCCGAACCGCCGCCACCGTCATCGGACCGTAAATTCCATCAGCCTTGACACCCATCTCCCCCTGCAACCCCGCCACCAAAAACCCCCGAGCCGAACTCCCAATCCCGACTTCCATAATCCCAACCTAACCCAGTTTTCATTCGCGTAAATTAGTGGTTCAGCTTTTGGCTCTAAGGCATTCCCCCCATCCTTCCCATGCCTCCCATTCTTCCCATCGCTTAGCTTTTCTTCGTGTCTTCGTGCCTTCGTGTCAGAGCTTTTCGCTTCTTCTTTTCTTCTGCTTTTCTTCGTGGCTTCGTGCCTTCGTGTCAGAGTTCTTCTTCTGCTTTTCTTTGCGCCTTTGCGTCTTTGCGTCAGAGCTTTTCAAAAAAAAGAAAGGCGCCTCACCTTTCTGTTTCGTGCATTTCAATTAGGTGAGGCACCTCGGGACTTGCGCCCATTAACAAGGTCCAGGGCCTTGCGCGCTTCCCCTGGCTAGCCAGTCAAAACCGGCGCACCTTCTCGCCTGCGCCCTCTTCCGCCTCGTTAGTGATATCATTCATCATCTTCGTGTCCTGGTCGAACATCTCAGCGTCCAACTGCAACCGACGCTCCTCCTGTGCCAGCCGACCCGTTACATAGCCCGACTGTAAATTCAGCCCGAACCACCCCAGCACAGTCAGCACCATCGTAGCCACAAAAGCGTTCCACGAAAATGCGTCCGTTCCATACTTCGCCAACGCCTGGCCAACCAGCACCACGAGCATCGCGATATTCTGAATCGTGAAAACGTCCTCCAACTTCGTCTTGCCCATATCAATCACCTCACTTTTTTTGAACATCACCCACACAAAAAAAAACGGGCGAAAGCGCCGTCACGGCACCTTCGCCCATCCGCCCTGTTTGCCCGCCCGGCAAACAAACCAGAAATGTTTTTCGCGGCCAGCCCGGGCCTCCGGGGGGTCGGGGTGCAGCCCGGGCCGGCCACGAAAATTAGCGCCTGCGCGCCTTCCGAAATCACACCTACAACAACACCCCCACCACCACCACCCCAACTTGTCCCACTCTGTCACGAAATCAAATTCCCCCCAAACTTTGGACTGCGGCAGCCATGCTGCCGCCTTCCCCCATAACTCCCATCCCCCCCATTCCTCCCATCGCTTTTTACCCCCCAAAAAACAAATCGAACACCCCTGTCGTTTTTCCTTGAATTGTTACCGCTACCGGAAATAATTACTTTCAACAAATCAGAAAAGGAGCACCACCATGAAACGCAAAGAATTCACCGCCCTTCAGCCCGCCATCCTCACCGCCGCCATCGCCGTCGAACCAACCGTACACCGCACCGATCTGCAAGGCACCGCCAAAGGCGATCGCCCCTCAATTTTTATCGCCCACTCCAACCCCGACAAACGCACCGCCAAGCGAGCCATCACCGCCGCCGTTCGCGACGTCGTACCCAACGCCAAAGTCACCTGCTATGTCGACGACCCCCTGGCCGCCGATGCCGCCCGCCGTGGCCGCCCCCTCGAAGCCGCCGGAAACCTCGCCGACATCATGCGCGAGCGCTCACTAACGCGCGTCGATCTCGCCCACAATTCTGGCGTATCCGCCTCCACCATCGACAAACTCTTAGCAGGTCGCGCCCCCCGCTACACCACCGCCACCGCCATAGCCGCAGCCCTCAACGTCTCACCCCTCAGAATCTGGCCAGCATAGTTTCCCATCACTCCCATTCTTCCCATCATTCCCATGCCTCTAAAGGAGCAACCCCCCACCATGCCACCACCCACCCCAAAACAAACCCTCAAACTAACCCTCGACACCACCACCAACACCATCACCATCACACTCCAAGACCACCACGGACACACCATCGCCCCGCCCCAAACCCTCGGGCCCTACCCCCCCGAACACTTCCCGACCATCTGCAACGCCACCACCGCACACTACAAAAAATCAGCCCGAACCAACAACCAAAAGTTCGTCCAACTAACCACCCCAATCTAACCGCTTTTACAGGAGAGGGGGCATTCCTGCCCCCTTACGCCACACCCACACTTCACCCCCCAACCACCACCGCTTTTACCGCTCCGGTCTCAACCCCACCACGACCATCTTCAGCCGTCTGTCCACGAAAAAAAACGTTGTCGGCCCGCTCGCGTAAGAACCATACTCAGCTCCCGGACAAACAGCCGCCATCACCGGGTTATCTTCCGACCGACCAGACCACAACGGCTTGCCATATTTATCCGTCACTTGCCTCATAGACGCCCCTTCGTATAACCCATCGAAAGACGTCAATTGCAGCAACTCCTCGCCCGGGATCCACCCCGTGGCCTTTGCCGCCCGGCTAAGCGCAAGGAACCTATTCACCGTCGAATCAATTTCGGCACCCGCCTTGTCGATCAACTCCGGCACGGTCGCCACCCGCTTCGGCGCAGGAACCTTCTTCGGCGGCCCTAAAGAGGTCGCTCCAACAAACAAAACCACCAGAAACACCAGGAACAACGCGCACCCAGCCGCCTGCCCGAAACCCTGTTCAACACTCGACTTCTCACCCATCACAAAACCCTCCCTTCCAATCTATCCGCCTCTGCCAAATGTCCGCCGGACGTACTTTTATACCGCGTTACCACTCCCGACATGCCCGCCGTCATCTCGACGCCGCCAGCAGGCAAACAACCCAGCACGCAAAAACAAAACACACCCAAAAATCCCCAGGCAACCAATGGCGCTCACTCTTCATCGCGTTCCCCTTTTTGTCCATCTCGTCCATAGTGTCCATATCGTCCATATCGTCCATCCTCCCCCCGCTTCTATCTGCGTTCTTCCGCGTCATCTGCGGACAAAATAACCCGCCGCAAAAACTCCAGAGCCACTACGTAATGCAGCATCGGCGGATCTCCCGCCGCCTCGCAGTACGCCCTCAGGTATTCCATCTCCGCTCCTGTCAGCGGTTGAATGAGCTCCCAATTAGCATCCTCGATTACCAGCTTTTCAAGGCTCGTTCCACGCAGCCCGGAATCCACCGCCGCCCGCAGGCGGACTTCCTCCGGCGTCTTCCGATCCGCATACCCCCACCCCGTCTTCGCCACTAACTTCTTCGGCGGTCCATACGTCTGCGGCCCCCGGTCCCGCATCACGCCGCCCCCACCATAATTCCCATGCCTCCCATAATTCCCACCACCACCCAACCCCAACATCCCGTCAATCTTCCCCCGCTTCACTTGGTCTTTTCCAGTATCCTCAAGCGGTCCATCCCCCTCGCCGTAAAGCATCCAGTCCGTGCTGATTCCCAACCGACCACGCAACGCTTCCAGCATGTTCCGCGACGGCTTCCGCCGCGCGCCCTCGACATTGCTCACATCACTTTGGCTAAGGCCGAGCCGCTCTGCCATTTCGTCCTGAGTCCACCCGCGCGCAACTCGGTACGCCTTCAAGCGCTCTCCTATAGCCTCAAGAGAAAGATTCAATTTTGACTTCTTTTTCCATTGCAAACGGCTATATCGGTGTATGTACTTACCGCGTCGTTGAAAAATAAACCGAGGACAATCATGGAACCGAAATTTATCAAAGCGCGCCTCATCGAAATGGGAATCGGACAAACGTCCATTGCAAAAAAACTGGGCATAAGCCCACAGGCCGTCACTCGTGTGCTATATGGTCAAAGCCGGAGTCGTCGCATCGAAGATGCAATCGCTGAGTCAACGGGAGTACCTGTTACCACCCTCTTCGGGCATAGGCAACAAATAGCAGCGTAACGGGGGCGGGGAACGTTTCTTGGAAAACTCACGCCCAGTTCCAAAGCAGAATGCAATAACAAATTGAAAGGTGACATAAAATGAACCGCCCCTGCCCTCACTGCATCGCCGGAAATCGACGCACGCTCTCCGGCAATTACGTGCGCTGCAACCACCGCCCACCCTTCTATCTGGTGCTCCATCCCATCGCCATCGTCATCGCCGCCTTCGTGGAATTCTGCCGGGAGGCCGCGTACAATGGCGACTAAGCCCATCGAATCCGTCACCTCCGCCTGCGCGCTTCTCGACGAACTGGCGCGAAACTTTGAACCCCGCCGCATGGCCGAAATCGCCACCGATCTCAAAGCCGCCGGACAGACCTGGGGAACCACCAAACTCTACGAACAACTGCAAACCCTCGTGCAGGTCGGATACGTAGACGCCACGCCCGACGGACGCTATTTCCTCGGCGCTGCTTTCACGCGCGCCGCCGCTGCCTACGTCCGCCACCTCAACGAGCGAGCAGAACATCTTCGGCGACAAGTTGCCGACATCACAACATCCCTCGAAAGGGAATCTCTATGAAAGCACTACCCGCTGAAATCGTTGTCGCGTCTCTGGACGCCGACAAATCCGTCACACTCTTCCTCGACGGCCGGCCCTTCGACCGCGCTGCCTACGAATCCGAGCTAATCTTTTTTGCTCAACAACACGCCATGAGCGCCTTCGATCTCGGACGCCGCCTCATCGTCTACAAAGAAAAGGCCGGCCACGGGAACTTCGTCGAGTTCATCACCGACAAGCTGCATTTCTCTCCCAAATACTGCTCCCAACTCATGGCCTTCGCGCGCGTAGTCGTAGCCATCAGCACTACCGCCAAGGGCTCCATTGATCTCGTCAAACTCGCTGCCATGGACCAACGCAAGGTCCTCCTCCTGGGCGAAATCGCCCCCGAGTACTCTGACGAACTCGCAGACCTCGGAACCATCGACGGACGCGACATCGACCAGTTCGACGCCATGTCCCGCACCCAGCTCCGAGACGAAATCAACCGACTCAAAAAGTCCATCGATGACGGCCGAGACCAGCTCCAAAAGAAGTCGGAAAAAATCAACGACCTCGACGGCAAACTTCGCTATCTCCGCGAAGTCAAACCCGGCGCTGTCGCCCGACGATGCGACGACTGCTTCAGCGAAATCGCCGCGTCCGGATCAAAATTCCGAAAGACCCTTCCCCAGGGGCAAACACTCTCCCCCGAAGATATCGCATCCATTCACCGGTTCCGCGAAGGCGTCCTCCACTGCATCGACTCCGCCATCGATTTCCTCGCCGAGTCCTACCCCGACGCCTACGACGACACCCCCGCATCCGTCCATCGCGACGTGCGCCGATCCCTCGACGCTACCATCGCCGATTCCGCACCCGCCGCAAACATCGCCGACATCCACTAACCAAACAGTTTTGTAGAGGAGCGCCTTCCCGTGGCCAAATTCCAAATCGAAGACGAAAGCAAGCTCGCGCGTGAGCTCGCCTCAGTCACTTCTCCCGCTGAACGCTCTCGCATTGTTGCGCGCGCGGCCCTCCTCTACAATTGCTCCACGCAGGCGGTCTACAACGCCGCCTCGCGTGGAGGTTTCACCTCCGGACGCACCACGCGCTCCGATATCGGACGCCGCCGCAAGGCCGTCCCCGATTCACACCTCGCCGTTCTCGCAGGCATGATCCACAACACCCACACCGAAAAAAACCGAATCCCCCTGGCCGCCGACACCGCCATCTTCCTCGCCGAAACACAGGGCATCATTCCCGCCGGCTCCGTTACCCCCGCTTATCTCAATCGCTGGATGCGCGAACGCGCAATCTCCAAAACCGACGCCCTCCGCACAGCCCCCTCTGTTAATATGCGGTCCCTCCACCCCAACCATCTCCACCAGTTTGATTCCTCCGTTTGCGCTCAATGGTACCTCCACTCCGACGGCTCCCTCCATCACCAGCGCCGTGGATTCGAAGTCTACAAAAACAAGGCCGGCAGCAGTCGCCCGAAACTTCTGCGCCACCTGCTCGTGGACCACCACACCGGCGCGTTCTTCCTCTGGTATGCCCACTCGGAAGCGACCCCCGATCTTCTCAATTTTTTCTATCTCGCCTGGGCCCGCAAGTCTCAAATCGCCGACGTTTCCCCCGGCACCGCCGCCCTCCTGAACAACGTCGATCTCGACGCCCAGTTCCCCTTTCGCGGCGTCCCGCAAATCCTCCTTACCGACAAAGGCTCCTCCCTCGAATCCGACCTCACCGGCAGAATGCTCGATTCTCTCGGCGTCCGTCACATCACCCACGTGCCCGGAAACCCCCGCGCAAAGGGGAGTGTGGAAGGCATGATGTACAAGGTCGAATGTTATTTCGAATCCCGATTGCAAGGCACCAACCGCGCCACGTCCCTCGACCAGTTAAATGCCTGGGCTTTGGACGCTTCGATTCAGTACCAGACAGCCCGCGCCCACACCCGTCACAAGCTACCCCGCTTCGATGCGTGGAACGCCTGGATAACTCCCGACGTGCTGCGCGAAATGCCGTCATGGGATCTCTACCGCGAACTCGCAGTCGTCGCCCCCGCAACCCGGCGCGTGCGGTCTGACGGCACACTATCTTATCGCCCTGATTTCCGCACCGCATCCGACGGCACGCCCACCACGCCGGAAACCTACCGAGTCACCAACCCCAACCTCATCGGCGGGGAAGTAACCGTGCGCTGCAATTTCTACGAGTATCCCCTCGTTCGCGTCTCCGCCCCCGGCATGGAAGAAGCCCTTCTCCTGGCCCCCGTACCCCGCGACGCCGCCGGATTCCTCAAGGACAACTCCGCTGCAGTCGTCGGCGAAGAATA
>PHCB01000012.1 GCA_002842095.1 candidate division BRC1 bacterium HGW-BRC1-1 | reverse complement strand
GCCGCCAAACCGCCTGCACTGGCAATAGCCCCTCCGAAATAGGAAGAGAAGCTGGTCCCGGTTCCGGAGTTGCTGAGGATTGTCAGGAAGGCGTCAGAGACTCCGCCGAAGTTAGTGCCTTGCAACGCATTCTTCAGGGGGAAATTTGTCGATGCGGTGCGCCCGCAAATCAGGACGCGATTGTTGGTCGAATCGACCGCAATTCCCATCGCGACATCTTCGAAGTTTCCCCCGAGATAAGTGCTCATCCCCGCACCGGTGCCGCTCGAGTTCAGGCGGAAGACAAAGGCATCACCTGCCCCGTAACTGACTGCCTGAACGGCGTTCAGGGTTGGGAAATTCGAGGAGTAGGTGACACCCGTCGCATATACCTGATTGCTGGAATCGATGGCCAACGCCAGTCCAATGTCGTCACCGAGGCCTCCGATGAGGGCGGAATAGGTAATCGCGCTGCCGGAGGAATTCAGCTTGGTGATGAAGACATCACTGTTCCCCTGAGTGCCGAAGGTCTTTGTCGCGGGAAAGTTGGTCGATTCGGTGTCACCCACGACGTAGGCGTTGCCGCTGGAATCGACACGGATGGCAGATGCGATGTCGATGTCGTCTCCGCCGAGATAGGTTGAGTAAACCACACCGGCAGATCCGGAGATGGCGGGGTTGATTTTGGTGACAAACGCATCGGATGAGCCGCCCCGATAGAGGGTGCGGTAAGATCCGGTCTTGGTGGGGAAGGAACCGGTGGTCACGCCGGTTACGTAGATATAGCCGGAACCGTCAACGGCCATGCCGTAGATCTCATCGCTGCCGGACCCACCAAGGAAGGTGGCGTACAGCAGCACGGGGTCGATGACCAGTTCGCGGGAGCGGTCGTACTCGCCCAGGGCAAAGCGCACCGTGTTGGCGGCGTCCACAACGTAGCGAGCCTCAACAATTTCGCGCGTTCCGGCGGCATCGAGTTGAAAGGCCACGGGCTTGTGCATGGTGAGAGCCGGTTGGGTTGCGTCGGCGGTCGGGTGCAGCTTGAGGGAACCATCGGGTTGAAGCTCCATGGCGGCGATGCCGGTCATGGAGACGGCGATGGGATCGGCGGAGGCTCCGGGGGAAACAACGAAGTCGTATTCGAGCTGGCGGCGGTTCGCATAATAAACCACGTCGATGCCGGGATAGGCCTCGGACCAGCGCACTTTGCCGTAGTGGGGAACCGACGTGGGAGACTGGGCTGGCTCGGGCGAGGTGAAGTAGTTGGAAACGCCCGGCAGGGGCGCTTCTGCTGAAAGCTTGTTGGCATTGGTCGTGCCGGGAAATTGAAGTCTGATTGTGGGAGCGTCGGCTTTGGCAGCCTCTTCAAGTTGCCGGCGGCGTTCCAACGGAGTGAGTGTGGGATCCGTGACCACGGAGCGATCGAGTTGCATGGCCAGTTCGCCCTCGCCGATACCGAGGGAAAATCCGGTGCCGCGGGAAACGAAGCGGTAAGCAGGATCAGCCTGGCCCTGGTTCGGCTCGAAGGCGAGGGGTGTTTGCAGGATTGTCTGGCGCGCATCGGACACGGATGGCGCGGCGGCGGGGGCCACGGCGGGCAACAGGGCGGCCGTTAGGGCGATAATGGTGAGTTTCATTTGTTAAGGGGGCTCCAGTTTGATGACGGTTGGTCAGAAGAATATACAGGACCGGTGCTATCCACATTGCTTCATTTTTGCGAAATGGACGATATGGACTTTATGGACAAGTTAACCTGAAATGCGCTTATCGTCCATGTCGTCCATATCGTCCATAGTGTCCATATCGTCCATCCCCATCTCAGCAATTCTGGTTGCAAGTTTGCGCAATCTGGGCAAGATGATGAAGGCAGGATCACACACAGGCGTTCGGTTGTCTCATCCCATTGAGACAGTAATTTGCGCGCTGTGTTACGGTTTGCCATTTTTCCATCAGGAGGCTACTGCTTTATGCCGATAAACATCACGGGCCATCAACTGAAGGTGACGGAAAAAGTTCGCAAGTACATCGAGAAAAAATTGCCGAGGCTTGAGAAGTATTCGGACAAGGCGCAGGATATCGACATCGTGCTGTCGAAGGACAGCTATAATTATACGGCGGAAATGGCGCTGAAGGACGGCGCGATTTCTGTGCGGGCCAAGACCAAGAACCCCGACTTGTTGGCAGCGGTGGACGATTTAATTGATAAGATGGAGCGCGTGATTACCAAGGAGCGTTCAAAAAGAGTTGCATCGAAACGTAAAACGGATCTGCCCGCCCGGGGCCGCATGGAGGTGGACCTCTCCGCCATGGATCTTTATCCTCTGGAGTCCGAGGAGTCGGGCGGCCGTTGGGCCGGTGGAGAAAAAAAGGAAGGCAAAGGGGCTGGCAAGGGGGGTGGCAAAGCAGCCCGGGGCAAAAAGAAACCGGCGTTGGATCGAGATCAACCGCTCTTCATCGAGAAGCTGGGGCTTCGCCTGTTCACAACCATGGAGGGTAACATTGACGTGATGTCGCTGGAGGCCGCCGCAGAGGAATTGTTCTTCAAGGACGAAAATTGCCTCTGCTTCGTCAACAGCGACACGGACCGACTGGGCGTGATATATCGGCGCAAGGATGGTAACTTCGGGTTCTTCGAGCCGGCCTTCGCCGGTTAATCTGATCGTCAGGTTTCCTCCGCTGCCGCCGTTCCCGGCATAGCCGTTTACGCGGCGGCGGGGGGACACTTGGTGTTTTTGCTTGTAAACCCTCGTCGGATGCATTGGAAAAGTCCTGCCATGAATACACGCTGCCTCTGGGCCTCCCTCATTGTTTGCGCTTCACTTGTTCTGCCATCGGTAGTGGCTGCGGCCACAGTTCAACCGAGTGGCTTCCTGCAGGACTACCACCGCCTGAACCATGTGGGCGGGGTGCCGTTGGAGCAGGTGTGGATTCACCCCGAGTTTGATGTGCGCGAATATCGCTCGGTGTATGTGGCCCCGGTGCAGATTGATCCCTGGGCCTATCGGCGTCATGGTGAGTCCGACCGCGAGGCTGCGCGCCAGATCGGTGCGGCATTTCAGGCAACCGTGGAGCAGCGTCTGCGCGACGCACAGATTTTCCCCTTCGTGAGCAGCGACCCGTATTTTGCCGCAGCGCGCCACCAGGCTTTGAGGCTTGAGGTGCGCATCACCGAGGTCAACAGCGGCCACGCCGGCGTGCGTTCGTTTATCGGCTTCGGCGCCGGCGCCACGGAGTTCCAGATCGAAGGGAAAGTGATCGATCAGAAAACTTGCCGAACGCTGGTGGAGTTTGCCGATCGTCGCAAACATCCCGGCGGCGCACTGTTCGTGGGTCGCGAAGCATCGGACAATGCGGCGTACCTGATGGGCATCGACGCAAAGATGATGTTGGACGGCGTGGTGAAGCTGTTCATCTATCTGCGCGAAGAAGGCCCGCCCCACCGCCAGCGCTAAGCTGGTTCGTCAGTACGGCAATATTACGAGACCGCCCTGCCCGGGTTAGTTGTCGCCGCTGCCGATCAGGAAATCCGGCGAGCTGATGAACTCGTCGCCCTTGCGCACCACTCCGCCGTTGATGGCGTCGCTTGCCGACATGGCCTTGCGCCCTGCGGGTTGAAGCTCTGTAATGAGCAGGTGCCCGTCGCCGGTTTTCACGGTAATACCACGGCCGCGAATGAGTGCTGAGATGGTTCCCGGATCAAATCTGTCGGGCTGTCCCGGCGCCGCGCCTGGGCCGAAAAACAGATTCTCGGGATCCGCAAAAGGCTCCGCCTTCAGGATTTTCACCTGTTTGCCATGCAGGAAAGTGAAAGCCCCTGGCCACGGTTGAAGACCCCGTATGCGGCATACGATTTGCTCGTTGTTGAGGTTCCAATCGAGCAGGCCGTCGGACTTTTCCATGATGGGCGCCAGCGTGGCTGCTGCGTGATCCTGCGCTGTGGCGCGGACTTCGCCTTTGCGCTCGATTTCGGCAAGAACCCGGATGAGCACCTCGCCGCCGATGACCGAGAGCATGTTTGAAACACTGTGGGTATCGTCGTCGTCGAGGACTTCCACCTTTTCGCTGGCAATGATGTCGCCGGTGTCGAGCCCCTCGTCCATGCGCATGATGGTCACGCCGGTTTCGTGGTCGCCGTTAATGATGGTCCACTGAATGGGCGCTGCGCCCCTGTAGGCGGGCAGCAAGGAAGCGTGGATGTTGATGCAGCCGAAGCGGGGCATGTTGAGAACTTCGGGCGGCAGGATGCGGCCGTAAGCGGCCACCACGATAATATCGGGATCGTACATTTTCAGCACGGTGTCGTACTGGACATTTTTGATCCGTTCGGGCTGGAGCACGGGGATCATGTGTTCGAGCGCCAGATCCTTCACCGGGGGCGACTGCATCCGCTTGCCGCGGCCGGACGGGCGGTCGGGCTGGGTGACGACTGCGGTCACCTGATGTTCCGAATCGATGAGTCGCTTGAGGGCGGGAACTGCGAACCCCGGGGTGCCCATGTAAACTATTTTCACAGGATGGCTTTCTCTCGGCTGAAATGCTGGCGAGGCGGGTGGGTCGTCTCGTCCTGCCATGACATACCCACAAACGTCAGGTACGTTCGCAGGGCATTGCATAACGGCTTGCCTTGAGGCGCGCCCGTGGCATGCTCACGGGAAGTGAGAGATGTCTCCATAATGCCTGCGGGAGAGCTGGTTTGAAGATACTTTTTGTTTCGTCGGAAGTGGTGCCGTTTGCGAAAACCGGGGGGCTTGCCGATGTGGCAGGGGCGCTGCCGCTGGCACTGGCAAAGCTGGGCCACGACGTGCGCACCGTAATGCCCAGGTATGCTTCCATCGATGACGCAAAGTATAACCTGCTGCCCATTCTGGATGAGATTCGTGTGCGCATCGGCGAGCAGAATCACACTGCCTATATCAAGAAGACAGTTTTTCCGGACACCAAGGTGCCGGTGTATTTCGTCGCGAACGAGCCCTTCTTCGGTCGGGCGCATTTGTATGGCGACGGCGGCGGGGACTATCGCGACAACGCGACGCGCTTTTGGTTTTTCTGCAAGACCGTGCTGTGGCTGCTGAAGGGACTCGACTGGACCCCGGATGTGATCCACTGCAACGACTGGCAATCGGCGGCGATCCCGATTCTTTTGCGCACGGATCCGGAGTTGCTGGCGGATGAGGCATGGCGCGGCGTGAGGGTGTTGTACACGATCCACAACCTCGCCTATCAGGGTCTCTTCTCGCTGGAAGAGGCGCTCCACATGGGCGTGAGCGAGGATTTGTGGCATCCGTCTGCGTTGGAATTCTGGGGGAAGTTGAGCCTCATGAAGGGCGGCATTGTTTTCAGCGATGCGATTACCACCGTCAGCCGTCGCTACGCCGAGGAGATTCAGACTCCGGAATATGGCTGTGGTCTGGAGGGGCTGCTGGAGGACGTGAAGGAAAGGCTGTTCGGGATTTTGAACGGTATCGACACGACGGTCTGGGATCCGGCTTCCGACGCGCACTTGCCAGCGCAATTCTCCGCGAAAGATTTGGCGGGGAAGGCCATATGCAAGGCAGCGTTGCAAAAGGAGATGAGACTTCCCGCGCGGGCAGACGTGCCGCTCCTGGGCATTGTTTCGCGCCTCGACAATCAGAAGGGCTTCGATCTGATTGCGCAGGTGATGGAGAAGCTGTTGGAGCATGATGTGCAGGCCGTGCTGTTGGGCACCGGTGCGGAGGAATATCACACGCTGTTCGAGCAGATCGCGGAAGCGAATTCAGGGAAGGTCAGCGCGCAGCTTCGGTTCGACAACGGACTGGCTCATCGCATTGAGGCCGGATCCGACATCTTTCTGATGCCCAGCCGCTACGAGCCATGCGGCCTGAACCAGATGTATTCGCTGCGCTACGGAACGGTGCCGGTTGTCAGGCGCACGGGTGGCCTGGCGGATTCCATCGTGGATACCACGCCCGAGGCTTTGAAAGCAGGACGCGCCACAGGGTTCATGTTCGACGCATACGATGCCGCAGCGCTGTGGAAGACGATGCAACGGGCGCTGGAGATGTTTAAGGACAAGGCCGCGTGGCGCTCCCTGATGCGTGCCGGTATGGCCATGGATTTCTCGTGGAATGCATCGGCGAAGAAATACGAGGCGCTGTACGAGAAGCTGAAGGGATAGCCGCCCCTGCTCAGAGGTTAAACTCGCGCCGCCAGTAAACGATCAGTGCGATGAGAAGTCCCGCGCCACCCACGCCGGCGAACACGATGGTCGATTGGGGATCGAGTTGCCCCTGCAGGATGATCTCCACGGGCGCGTAATAGTGGAAGAGCAGATACTTGGCGACTTGGGCGGCCTGAGGCCAGAACGACGCCAGAAAATTCCAGACGTACATGATGAGCAACGGCACGAGGCACCACTGCACGGCTTCGCCGCGCTCGTTGTTGATGGTCGAAATGGCCAGCACGCATCCTGATACGGAGAGGGAAAGCATGACCAGTCCCGCCACAAGGCGCGCCGTCATGACGCGATCGGGCAGGGGAGTCACATGGGCCCATTGGGCGCCATAGACGATGCCCACATAAACCGCGACGGATGCGGTCAGCGTCCAGAGGGCCATGACGATGGCCGCCGACAGGACAATCTGCATGCGGCCCACGCGGCGCACTAGCAGCAGGGGCAGTGTGCCTGTTTCCACTTCGCGGGTCAGCAGGCCCGTGGCCAGCGTGATGGGCAGACCCAGCATGATGGTGAGGAGAAACGGGTGCTGGATAATGACCCCGAGGAAACCGTTGAGGGTGTTGAAGGGCAGCTTGTCGATTCCGAGAGCCGCCTGGAATTGTTTCGGGAGACTGGCCGCGAGGATGTCGGTGCCTGCGGGCATTACGATGCTGGCAAAGGAGCGCATGGCGATGGCCCCAAAAATGCCCGCGCCCAGCGTGGCGAGAATGCCCAGGCTGGCGGTGCGGCGCAGATGTTCGATGAGGATTCTCATGCGGGGTGCGTTTCGTAGAGCTTCATAAAACTCGATTCGACATCGGCTTCGAGGCGAAAGTCTGTCGGGCGCAACGTGTGAAGCTCGTCAAGAATGGCGGCTGCATGATGGGCCGGCACGCGATAGACGAGCCACCCGTCTTCGGACCGCAGAAAATCCGCGTGGTGCAGGATGGGCGCGTGGTCGGGGATGTCGTGAAATTCCTCGTGGGGCCTCAGCCAAAGGAGCCGGTCGGCGTCGGTGATGAGATCGGCCACGGTGCCGTCCAGCGCCAGACGCCCGTTCACCAGCGCGCCGATGCGGTCGCACAGGCCATAGACCTCCGACAGCACATGGGATGAGAAAAAGATGGTGCGGCCCCGCTCGCGCAGATCACGCAGCACGTCGCCCAGTTCGCGCTGCACCAGCGGGTCGAGGCCGGTGGTGGGTTCGTCGAGGATGGCGAGTTCGGGGTCGTGCTGCAGCGCCTGAACCAGACCGAGTTTCTGGCGGGTGCCCTTGCTGTAGGTCTTGATGCGCCGGGCGCGGTCGGCGGCGGTGAAATCGAGTCGCTCGCAAAGCCAGTCGGTCAGCTTGGCAGGGCGTCCGGTGAGAGAGGCGTAGAGAGCAAGTACGCGATTGCCGGTCATGTTTTCATAATAGCCCGGCTCGCCCGGCAGGTACCCGATCAGCCCGTTGCGCAAGTGGCGGCTGCCGGGGGAGTGGCCGAAGAGTTTCACGCTCCCGCTGGTGGGACGGGCCAGACCGAGCATCATGCGGATGGTGGTGGTTTTGCCCGCGCCATTTGGGCCGAGGTAACCAAATATCTCGCCTTTCTTTACGTTGAAGGTGAGATCGAACGCCCCCCGCTTGCCCGGGTAGCTTTTGGTCGCCCGGTGAAGATCGATGACCGGGGTCACAGTTCATCACCCAGAGGGTGTTGGGCGAACGCAAATTCGGCTACGGGCTCGCCACCGATGAGGTGTTCCTGAATGATGCGCTCGAGAACGTCCGGCGAGCAGGCACGGTACCAGGTGCCCGATGGATAAATCACCGCGATGGGGCCGTCCATGCAGATGCGCAGGCAATCCACCTTCGAGCGTAACACGCCGCCCTGGCCGTCGAGGCCCAATTCCTTAAGTCGCTTTTTCAGGAAGGCCCACGATGCACGACCGCTTTTCTTTTTGCAGCACTTCAAATCGGACGCGTCGCAGCACAGAAAGATATGATGGCGCGCGGCGGGCACACCTATCGTCGCAGCGATATCTGACAGTTTGTCTGACATTTTATGGGAGTTCTGTACCACGTGACGGCAGAACATTTCGGCGCCTCAGGGCGTTGAGGGCGGAGTGTAGACCGCTTCAAGACCATCGAGTATGATGCGTCCCGAAGTTTTGAGTGCTTCCTGTTCCTGCGAAAGAGTCAGGTTTTCAATTACCAGGGGATAGACCGGCTTGGCTCCGGGATTGGCGGTATCGGCCCGCAGCGTCGTACCATTGGCGGATGTGCGGCGCCACTCGTTCTTCCAGTAAACGCCTTTGCTGCCTTCCGTGAAGTCGACGATGAACTTCTTTCCAGCCGTGTCCACGGCACTGCCGCGCACCCACGCCTCGCCGCCGTCGCCGTAAATCCAAAGGCCGAACTTGACGGGCGGTTCGGTCACCGTGGCGTTAACGGGAACAACGATGAGGGACGGCCCGCCGCCGCGGGTCATGGCGTAGGTCACGCCGAGACCGGCGCTGCCCTCGCGGGGGTCGGACGCGTCGCGCTCAAAGGCGGTCTTTGCAGCATCGAAGGCATCGCCTTTGGGTGCGGTCTCGGCCGGCGGGTTGTCGAACGATGCAAGTTCCACCGCCCGGTAACTGCCCACGTAGGCAGCCAGCTTCGTGGTGGTGGTGCCGATGGTTAGGTCCAGCGTGTGTATGCCGGATGTAACGGCGGTCACCAGATCGATGCTGGATGAGAGGGCTCCGTCAGCAGAAGAAGTGCTCACCATGCCGGGCAACAGCGGAACTTTCCACGGGCCTGCAACGGCCTTGATGGAGAGTGGGACACTTTCGCCCGGCGCAAGGAGCAGCACTTCGGGATCGGTTATGATTTCATCCAGAGAGACCACGGCAATCTTCGCGGACCTCTCAATTTTGTCGCTGGCTTTCACCGTCACAACTCCATTGGACGGATTGGACGATGCTTTCAGGTTGGTGTCGTTTCCGTCCGGAGCAATTTCTCCAAGTTCCGGTGACGCACTCCACGTGAGAGAACCGGCGGGTATTTTCACGGGATTCGAGTTTTCGTCGAAACCCTTCGCAAAGAACTTAACGGAGGTGCCCGCAGGGATGCGCAGGGGCTGTTCGGCGGGGAGAATTTGCAGCGAGTGAAGGGGCCCGATGGGCGCCGTGTTTACCACCAGCAGAGCGTTCGTCACCGTGCGGGGTCCGGTGCGGTCGCTGGGTTTGTTTACCACTTCGCCGCGAACGACCATGCTGGTGGAACCGCCGCCATCCAGGTTGGTGGCCTTCCAGCATCCGAGCTTGGCCATATAGCGGCCGAGTTCCTGCAGGCTCTGGCCGATGCTGATCTGGGGCTGACGCCCGTCCACCGTTACCAGGTAAAGTTTTGTACCATCGCGGGAAATGCCCACCGCCGTGCGCGGGTGGCGGGTGTCGATGAACGATTTGCCCACGCCCTCGGTGTTGTAGCGAACGGCTTCCCTGCCCTCGTCAACCAGCATCGGGCCGCCGCCCACCCATTCCTCGATCACGCCGGGCACCTCGGCCACCTTCGCCAGCAGTGTCACTTCGGTGCCGGGCTTCAGCGTGGCGATGTTATCGGCGCGATCCGGCGAAAACGCAGCCAGCACAATGTCCGCATCCAGCGGTCCGGTGGGCGACGTGATGTGTTTTTCAACCTTGGCCAGCACCGGCAGGTTCGGGAGGAATTCCGCTTTTGACAGACGCAGGGGGACGAAAATGAAGTTGGGCGAGCCCAGCGCGATCTTGTTTCCCATGGGCGGGGTGATGAGTGTCGCGCCGTCCTTCACGCCGGCGTTGTTCACGCTCTGGAGTCGGATGACTTCGTTCCCCGTATCAATGGAAAGGGCCATGGTCATAACGCCGATATGGGCCTTTTTGTCGCGTGTGATGCAGAGCGACGACCGTTCCATGCGCGCGGCAGGAACGTACCATATCATGCCATCGGCAACCATGGGACCGATGGGGTTATAGGGGCGGGGCGACATGGCCCAGAAATCTGCGTTCACTCCGGCGATGACCGTGTGTCCGGCGGTGGATTCGTCCTCGGAAAGTTTTGCAACTTTCTCGCCGGAAAAAAGTCCGCGACTGGATTTCTCCACTTCGACGCCCAGGTTACGCTTTGTCAGATCAACGGTCAGGACGTTGAAAAAGAGAGGCGCGTCGGGCTGGGTTTCCTGCCAATGGTGCACGCCGGGAGCCACGATTGTCGCATCGCCGGGGAGGGGTTCTGACTCCACCTGCGCGGTGGCAGGACCGGCCAGCAGTATGGCTGCAAGGCTGGCAGTGACGAAGGTTCGATTCTGAAATGAGGACTGTGATAATTTCATCAGATAAAACTCCTTGGGTGAGGACAGACTCGGGTTCGTTTTAATGAAATGCGAGGTCGTAAACGGCCATGTTGCGATCGGCTCTTGAAGCGGGGTCAAAACCATCGTTGCTGAAATTGAGCCGCAGGTCGAGGCTTTTAGGAGCTGCGTCGGGCCAGGGTTCCGCCATAAAAAGTGTGGGTTTGGTGGCATCGAGATAAAAGCGTGAAACCTCGGTTTCTCCACTTCGCACGATGAGGATCGGGAAAAGCCCCATGGCCTTGCTGCCGGAGGCCACCATGAGCAGCGAGTGAACCGGAAAGACGCCGGTGTTGGTGTGGGCCACGGCAGTGGAGGTTCTCGAAAGTGTGAGAGAGGTGGTGGACAACTCCGCCCCGGTGGGCAGCGAGAACGAAGCGAGGGGAAGCACCCGTGCGTTCTCTGCATCCTCAAGGCGTAACGCGGCTTCAAGGTCGGGGTCACTCCATTTGTGGCGCAAGAGCAGGCTCCGGAGAGCCAGACGCAACGCGGGACTGGACGGCGTGCCGCTTAATGCCGCACGCAACTGGGTTTCGGCTGACAGGGGATCCCGTTCGCGCTTCTCAATCCATGAGGCTGATAAAATCGTCACATCAATGGGGAGCGCCGAGGCTGTTGTGAGGGCGCGTTTGAACTGCCCAAAATCCGCAGCGCGCAGGGCCAGCCGGGCCGCCGCCACTGCGGCTTTCGGAGCGCCATAATTTTGCGACCAGATCTCATTCTTAACGTCAGCGATGCCGCTGGCGGTGCCTATGTCGAAGGCCGCGCGCGCCATCTCGCATGCCTCATCGAACGCCCGCGCATGCCAGAGGTAGATGGCCAGCTGACAGAAGGTCTGGGATTCGTCGTAGCCTGTTTTCGATTCCTTGCGGGACAATGCGCCGGGGACGCGTATCAGAATGTCCTTTATGGTTTCCGCCGCCTCGGCGGGGCGACCATCGCGATCCTGCGCCTCGGCCAGCAGGTACAGCGCGTTGAAGTCGTAAAATTCCTTCTCGAGCCGTTTCCGCGTGATGGTTTCAGCGGTTGCAAAATCACCGGCATCAATGGCGCGGCGGGCAGTGAAACTGTAATTGTCGGGCAGAAGTTTTGTGAAATGAAAGGCTACGCGTGGGATGAGCACCGTCGCCAGGGCGAACAATCCCATGATGAGAAAAAACAGGATTGTGCGCGGTGGGAACAGGCGTTTTTTCCCGGAAGACATGGCCGTCACGCTCACCTTCACGCTTGCGTGAGTTCGAGATATTTTTGCCGGCTGAGAGCGCCGGACAGCAGGATGAAAGTTACAAGGGTCAGGAATATCATAAACACACTGCGCCGCGGGAAGAAGTGTCGCGCGGGTGCCACGGCTCGCGCGGCTATGGAGATGTCGCTTAGTTCCTGATCGCGGGCAACCTGCGCAGCCTGAAGCTTTTCGAGCAACAGGTCCGCATTCTTTTGAACGGCTCGCTGTCGGGTCGCAAGCAACTCCATTTGCGCTTCCGCCATATCGATCTTCGACTGGTAGCCCTCAACCAGGTCCTTCGCCTGCGACGTCTCCTGGTCGAGTTGTTCAAGCTGTTGGGTGAGGAACAACGTCAATTGTTGCGTGGTGTAGATGTCGGAACTGTTCCGCGTAAAATCTGCGCTCAGTTGCTTGTTCATCTCGGTCCAGTTGGCGAGATTGTTCTTCATCAGTTTCTCGCGCATGCGCGAGCGATAGAGGTCCGCCTGCAAGGTCGTAACCTCCACGCGCTTGTCCGGAAGGCCTTTTTCCAATGTGGCCACTTCGCTCAGCACCTGCTCGTATTCGTTGCCAATTTCGGCCCGCTGCTTCTGCAGGCTTTCCCAAACCGGATTCATCCGTTCTTCCTGAAACTGGACGTTTGACAGGCGGCGCAAATCCTCGGCTCTTCCCGTGGCAACGGCCTGACCGATGGTCTCAGCCGGAACCTGCGTGGACAGAACGAGGAATTGTTTCGTCGAGGAGAGCTTGTCGTCGATGGCGGCCAGGGCATCGCTCAATGTCTTCAGGCGGATTTGCGCTGTACGCAAACGGCTCTCCAACGCGATGTAATCGGTCTGCATCTGAGTGAGATCCTTCTCCATCATTTCGACCGGATACTTCAGATAGAAGTCTTCCACTTCGCTCATGGAGCCGTGCATCATACTCAGACTCTCGATGGCTTTTTGGCGCAGGGATTTATATTGGTCGGCCAGTCCGGGGGGAGGGGTGTTTATATTTGCAAGGTATGCGGATAGATCCGTGGTGTTGGAGTCGGCAGTGGGGGTGTAGTAGCCGATCCAGGACCCTTTCGGATCGGTTACAGCCAGATTGATCTGGATCATTTCGTCCAGTGCCCGCTGAGCATTGGCGAGTTGTTGGGCTGTTTGAACTTTCTGGGATGTAAACCGTCCCAGATTTTTCGAATGCTCTTCCAGAAGGCGTTTGTAGAGGGCGATATTGTTGCGAGCCTTGAACGTCACCACCTCGGAGGTAATGGTGTCGAGGTCGGCCTCGCTGGCCAGCTGTTGTTTGGCGATGGATTCGTACTGACGGCGTGTTTTGGAATTGGTGATGTCGTCGTATTTCTTTTCGAAGATGAAAGCCCATGTGTTCGCCAGCAACTGAGCGCGGCTTCCCGTGTCGCTCACCACGAGCAACTTGATGATCGGCGACAGGGTAACGTCGGTGGCGGTTTTTTTCTCGACGATTTCCTCGCTGCTGAAACTTTCAACGAGCGAGTCGACGGTCCAATCCTCCAATTCCGCTGCATCGTATCCCAGCAGTGCCTGCAACTCATCGGATGAAAGAGTGGCGAGCCAATCACCAAGGGCGAGATTGTCTTTGGCGATCGCTGCGAAGTCGAGGCTCTCGCCCGCTCCGAGCTTTGCGTCGAGGGCACCTTTCCCGCCAATGATCTGTGCTTGTTCAGATAGCAGGACATTCCCTGCTTTGACCAGATCGATGACCTGTTGTGTGATCTCGCCGCTCATGAGGAGATTGCGGGCCGTGGGCACGCTGAGGGATTGCGTGCGCACTTCGCTGACGAAGCGCGGGGGAATGAGGATGATGGTGCATTCCGCGCGATATTTTTTGGGGATGAGCAGCAGCACCACCAGGAGAACGAGAATGGTGGCTGCCATAAACTTCGCGATGAAAACACGCCGTTGCCAAAGGTGGGCGATTAGTTCGCCCGCCATGTCTTGGCGGTGTGCGGGAGCGGGGGGAGGTCCGGCAACTTCAGGAGTCTCCGTTGTGGATATTTCGGATGCCAATTCAGCGACCCTCGGTATGGGTTAAGATGATGGAATGGAGATAAAAATTGCGGTCTTCGGTGTCGGACGGGAGGCGTTCAGAGTTGTTCTCGAAACGCACAGAGATAACATGATGCCCCTCCTTAACCTGCACCTTGATCGGGTAGCAATCCCAGCCCTCCGCCGCAACGTAAATTTGGGCGATCGGGTCATCGTCGAGTTTTAACGACACGCGGGGCCCGAGACCGAAGGCGCGGTCGCCGCGGGCCAGCAGCGTTATTTCGTAGGCACCCGGAGCGGTGGTCGTGAAATCGGCGGAGGCCTGCGACTCGCGGAAGAAGGCGAGGAAGGAGGGTCGCAAAACGGCATCGTCCGTCGTAAAAACCGCGGGAGTTAGGATGCCGTCGGGTGAAGTAAATCCCCACTGGTTCCAATCGATTTCGCCGGGAGAGGGGATCGGCTCACCGGCCAGTGAACGCATGCGCAGCGCCACGCTCAGGGTGGGCAGCGATTGCTGGAGTTCTTCGTATTGAGCGTATGCCTCGGAGATTCGTCCGCTGGATTCCAGCAGTTCCGCACGCAAAACCGATGGGATGGGGTGGCGGGGAAAGGTAACGAGTGCCTGGTCCAATTCGGTGATGACCTCCGCCCGAATCGATGGAGTTGTCTCTGCGACCGATTCGGCCTTGCATGCCAATGCCCACAGACGCGCCCCTTCCAACCGACGGCGGTCCATGCCCGCATCCAGGGCGTCATCAAGGGCCAGAACGTCAGTCAGGCTTGCCTTGCGCAACACGGTGGCAAGTTCTGCGGCCCGATCAAAATTTTCTGCAGTCCATTGATGCGTGTCGGCCACTTCGTGAGCATCATTTAGCCGACCCAATGCTGCGCGGGCAACGGCCAGCGCGACCAGGGTTCCCGGGTTGGTGTCGCCCCGGGCTTCTGCGAAACCCAGTTCGCGGGAGGCTTTCGCCCAGTTGCGTTCGGCCAGGGCCACCCGTCCGGTCATGGCGTGATGCAGCATCAGTTCCACGCCGGAATGGGCGGGGCGGGGTGGAAGCGCCGCAGCCGGCGGCGCAAGCTTCGTCAGCATGGTCACAAACGGCGCTGCCCATGGGTGCTGCGGTGGCGCGGCTGGCGTGGGTCGCCGTTCGCCTGCGCTGCTGAGCGGAGTCGGGGGTGCCGGAGGCGTGAGCAGTTCGATGGCAGTCTTATCGTTACCCTCCAGATATTCCACCATTGCCATCAGCCAGGTGCGATCCGTGGACGGTTTCAGCCCGGATACAACCCTGCGCGCGCCGGTCGTTTCATGGGAGGAAAGAAACAACCGGGCTTGAAGAAGCGCGGCCGATTCATCGTTCGGTTTTCCCGCCCGAACGGATTGCAACACTTCAGCCGCTTCTGCGGTCTTGTTCTGGTTGAGCAGGAAGCGTGCGTGATTCTCCTGAAAGATACCGCGAAGCATCCAGAACGATGCTCCCAGCAGGGCCACCACGGCGGCTCCGGCGAGAAAGATTCGCAGGCGTGGCGTCGTCACTTGCGGTCGATGGCCTGTTTTAATTCGGTCAGGCGGCGGTCCACTTCAAATCGCGTCCCGGCAAAACGCCGTGTGCTTTCGCCCTCTTTAGTCAGCGCGGCCGATACGCGTTCGAGGTACGTGAGCGCCGATTCCAGATTGCCCGTTTTCCAGGCGTCGAGGGCGCGCAGATACCACGCGTTGATATTCTCGAGATCGTAGCGCAGGATCTCTGCCGTGAGCGATTGCAGTCGGGCTGAGTCGCCTTCGTCGTACGCGAAGAAGGCCAGTTGCTCCAGAGCCCCCACGCTCCCCGGATGGATACGGGCGGCTTTTTCAAGTTGCGCGCGGGCCGCATCGCGCCGGTTCAGCTTGGATAGGATCGTGCCCATACGCTCGATGCTGGTGACACTGACGAAGGATTCCATGGCGGCGCGTTGATATTCCAGAGCGCCTCCCAGGCGATTTTCCCGCAAGGCGTACTGGGCCATGAGCTGGTTGGCATAATTATACTGCGGGTTATGGGTGAGAGCGCGGTTCAGCGCCTTGGTGTATTCTGTGGAAGTGGGCGCCACGCGGGCTGCGGTGGTGTGGTAGCGAGCGTAATAGTCATGGAATATGGTGGGCATGGCCCAAAGCAACAATATCGCCACCCCTGAAAACAACAACCGCATGAGCGCCGGAGGGCTGATGATCATGGCAGGGTTTCCCCGGCGTGATGTGCGATGGTATGCTCGTTTTGCATGGTGATGGCACTACTGTGCCGTTTCTGAAACCCGCGTCAAGGTTTGAGGAGAAGGAGTCCTTCCAATAATTCCGACCAACGAAATGTGGGACCGGCACCCTCGCCGGCCGCAGCAGGGCGGGTTGGTCAGGTAAGGATGTTTCTCCACACCACCCCCAAATAAAAAAAGGGCAGGCACGTTCGCCTGCCCTTCCCAATCCATTTTACTTCAGCGTGCTAAATCGCTTAGTTAGTTCCCGCCATAACCGCTTTGGCATCCGCGGCACCGTCCGTACCAATGGGCTGCAGGTCAAACTGCTCCTGCAGGATCGCTAACACGTTCGGGGAGATGAACGCGGGCAGCGCCGGCCCGAGGCGGATGCCCTTGACGCCCAGATGCAGCAACGTGAGAAGGACGGCCACGGCCTTTTGCTCGAACCACGAAATGACCATCGTAAGCGGCAGATCGTTCACGCCGCACTTGAACGCGTTCGCCAACGCCAGCGCCACCTGGATGGCACCGTAAGCATCGTTGCACTGGCCCATGTCCAGCAGGCGCGGCACTTCGAGTCCGTCCAGTTTGATGGTCCCGTGGTCATGCTGACGAATGCGGTATTTGCCGCAACCGAGCGTCAGAATCAGCGTGTCGGCGGGGGTGTTGGCGGCGTAGTCCGAGAAGTAATTGCGTCCCGGCTCGGCGCCGTCGCAGCCACCGATGACGAAGAAGCGTTTCACCTCGCCGGTCTGCACGGCTTTCACAATATGGTCGGCGGCATCAAGGAGTACGGAGTAATGGAACCCGACCGTGCTCTTCTTCAGAGCCGTGGGTTTGAGATTCCCGATCTGCTTGGCGCGTTCGATGACCTCGGAGAAGTCGTCTCCGGAGAGCACCCTGATCCCGGGAACAGCGGTTGCGCGGGTGGTGTAGAAACGGTCGGAGTAGGTGTTGGTCGCCCATGGGATGAGCACGCAGTTCGTTGTGCCAATGATGGGGCCGCCAAAGCGCTCGAATTCGTCGCGCTGCTTCTGCCAGGCATCGCCGAAATGGCCCGCGAGATTCTTGTGCTTGCGCAACTCGGGGTACATGTGGGCGGGCATCATTTCGCCGTGGGTGTAAACTTTGATGTCGGTTCCCTCGACCTGCTCCAGCAGACGCTTGAGGTCGACCATGTCGTGGCCCGTGATGAGAATGCCGGGTCCGTCCTGAATGCCCTCGGTCATTTCCACGGGAGAAGGCTTGCCCATTACTTCCACGTGACCGTCGTTGAGCAGCTGCATGGTTTTCAGATTCATGCGCCCGCATTCGAGGACCATGTTCAGAAGCGAGGGAATGTCGAAATTTACGTTGGTGACGGTGGCGAAAAGAGCCTCTTCGATGAAAGCCTCCACCTCTTCATCCACCTTGCCCAGACGGCGCGCGTGGTGTTTGTAGGAGGCCATGCCTTTCAATCCATAAAGCAGGATTTTTTGCAATGATTCGACATCAGGGTTCTTACCGCACACGCCCATATCCACGCAAGCTTCGCCGCGGAAGGTTTGTTCGCATTGGTCACAGTGCATCAGGCTCATGGTTGGGTTAACGCTTTCGGTTAGGAATTTTGGAACCAAGGGAACAGACCCAAAGCAACCTAGGGCGTTCATGAATGTCTTGATTTAGATCAAGCTTTCCAGTGCCCATTGGTGTCGGTTTCACATTTTTGAGAGAAGAGGGACAGGCTCTGATGGCCCAGACACCCAGGCAGCGCGAGGCAGAAGCTCTTGCCTGGTTGCAGAAGACATTTCTTTTTGCGGGCTGGGCTGCGGAAGATCTGGGCGTCGTCTCTCGGATCTCGCGGGTTCGCACAGTAACCGAGCGTCAAGTCTTGTTCGAAAAGGATGAGCCGTGCGGCTGGATGCATCTGCTTCTGGAGGGATCGGTGCAGATGTTTCGCGTTCAGGCCGATGGGCGCGAAGTTGCGCTCCACGAGGTGAAGGGCGAGGGCCTGGTTGCATGCGCTGCTCTTTTCGCGGGAGGGATCTATCCCGCCGGGGGGCGCGTGGTTTCTCCCTCCGCTCGAATTCTCGAAGTTAAAAGCAAACCTTTCCTGGATTTGCTGGCCTCCCGGCCCGATTTATCGCGTCGCCTCATCGCGTCTCTGGCGGGCCGAATCACGGCCCTTGTCGACCGAATTGAGTCTCATTCAACCGGAAGCGCCCTCACGCGGGTCGCAAAGTGGATTGTTGACCTTCCGCGATTAGCAGGTCAGGGATCTGTGGTAATGATCACGGGAACAAAAAAATCTGCGGCCTCCGCTCTGGCCATGACCCCTGAAACTTTTTCGCGTTCCCTGCAACGGCTGCAGGCCGAGGGCGCCGTGCGCGTGGATGGGCGACGTATCCATGTGTTGAATGTCAAAGATCTCCTCCGGTTGGCGCAAACGTGAGACTTGGTCACCTTCAGTTTTCCACCCGGGCTGCTGTTATCGGCGGCGTGCTGCTCGGCCTGAGCGCTGGTTTGCTGGCCGGCGTTGGCGGTTTCACGTTTATCTACGCCAAGGGTTTTTCCTACATGACGAACGACCCCATGTCGTGCGCCAACTGCCACGTTATGCAGGGTCATCTCGATGCCTGGCGCAAGGGAAGTCACCATGCCGTTGCCACCTGCAACGATTGCCACACCCCGCACGATTTCGTGGGCAAGTGGCTCACGAAATCCCTCAATGGCTACCACCACTCGCTGGCCTTCACGACGGGAAAATTTCACGAGCCGATTCAAATCACTGCTCGTAATGAAAGCGTCACCGAACAGACTTGTCGGCATTGTCATGCCGACATTGTGAACCAGATCGATTTTCACGCTTCCGGCACCGGGCGCGACATGTCGTGCATCCGATGTCATGCCGGCGTCGGACACATGGAATGAACCAACAGGAGAGACCACGATGAGCAATTCCGAGGAACCCAAACAAGCTCGCAAGGCCATTAGCATCGAACGCTTCGCTATCATTGTGGTGGCCGCGTCGTTGCTCACCGCAGCGTTGGCGCTGGGGGTCACGGCCCTGTTGGTCAACATCTTCGAACACAAACAGGAAGCGCGCAATCCGTTCTTCCGCGTGGTCGAAATTACGTCCGAGGATGTGGATCCGGCCAAGTGGGGCAAAAACTTCCCACTCCAGTATGATCAATATAAAAAGACCGTGGACCAGGTGCGCACCCGCTTCGGTGGCAGCGAAGCCATGCCCCGCACGCCCACAGACGCCGACCCTCGCGGCATCGTTTCCCAGAGTCGCCTTGAAGAAGATCCCCGCCTGAAAATCATGTGGGCCGGTTATGCTTTTTCGAAAGATTTCCGCGAAGAGCGCGGCCACGCCTACATGCTCGATGATCAGACTTTCACCGAACGCCAGAAAATCGCCAAACAACCCGGTGCCTGCATCCAGTGCCACGGGTCAGTATATAACGTGTATTTGGAGCAAGGTGGCGGCGACCTTCAAAAGGGATTCCAGAAGGTTAACTCCATGCCCTATGCCGAGGCACGCAAGCTGGTGGAACATCCCATCGCATGTCTCGACTGCCACGATCCCGAGACCATGGCGTTGCGTGTAACTCGCCCCGGATTCATCAACGGCATGAAGGTTCTCAAAGAGTCGCAGGGTATCTCAAACTACGACGTCAACACTCAGGCGACCCATCAGGAAATGCGCAGTTTCGTCTGCGGCCAATGTCACGTGGAGTACTACTTCAAGGGCCCGGACAAGCAGTTGACCTATCCCTGGCACAAGGGCCTCAAGGTCGAAAACATCCTCGCCTATTATGAAGAAGTCGGCTTCACCGACTGGACCCATGCAGAAACCAGTGCGCCGGTTTTGAAGGCGCAGCACCCCGAATTCGAAACCTGGAATCAGGGCATCCATGCCCGCAGTGGCGTGTCGTGCGCAGACTGCCACATGCCCTATATGCGCGTCGGTGCGCAGAAGATCAGCGACCACCATGTGCGCAGCCCGTTGCTGAACATCAACAACGCCTGCCAGACCTGCCACAAATTCCCTGAAGAGGAAATGCTCGCCCGCGCCGTCTCCATTCAGGAGAAGACTTTCAACATGCGCGATAAGGCCATGAACGCTTTGGTCGACCTCATCAATGACATAAAGACCGCCCGCGTAGAGGGTGTGAATGACGACCAGCTCAGCGGCGCATTGGTTTTCCAGAAGCGCGCCCAGTTCTTCCTCGATTTCGTGGAGGCCGAAAACTCCATGGGCTTCCATGCACCCCAGGAATCGGTGCGTATCCTTGGCGAGTCGATCAACTTCTCACGGCAGGGCTCACGCGTGCTGCGTGGTGCCGACGTAACCACCAGTCCCCTCACCCTCTCAAACATCGTCCCCACCCCCGCCGCTTCCAAATGGGTTGTGGCCGGTGGAGCCACGGAAAAAGTCGACACCCCCTGATTTTTCGCGTTGAAGACGTTGTCGCATTTGGTGGTCCTCAACCCCAATTTTAGGGTTGTTAAAGGGCGCTTGACCACCATTCTCCAATCTGAAGGTTCTCAGGTCTCAAAATATCTTTGCCCTGAAAAGGGAACTATTTCGGCTATGAAGACAATTGAAGAACCGGCCCGTCGCATTCCGGTGGCAGCGGAAGTGGATGTGCTGGTTGTGGGCGGGGGCACGGCAGGCGTTGTAGCTGCCATTGCGGCGGCGCGTCATGGAGCGAAGACGCTTGTTGTGGAGCAATTCGGATTTCTCGGAGGAACTCACACGGCGGCTCTGGTCAATCCGGTTTGTCCCAATTATCATCCCGATGGCAGGCCCCTCACGGAGGGGATCGGACAGGAAATTTTCGACCGCCTGGCCAAACAAGGTCGTGCCGAGGGCCGCGTCAATGGTTGCTACAACGCCGACGAGGACTGGCCGTGGTTTGATCATGAAGCTCTCAAATATCTGCTCGATGAGATGGTGGAGGAATCGGGTGCAAAAATTCTCTTTAACACTATCGTCAGCGACGCTATCCGCGACAACGGCAGTATTACCGGTGTGATTGTGGAGAACAAGGGTGGCCGCTCGGCGCTCATGGCCCGCCAAATTATCGACGCCTCCGGCGATGCTGATGTGGCGTTCCGGGCCGGGGTGCCTGTTGAATCGGGGCGCCTGCTCGACCGGTTGAACCAGCCATCTTCGCTGCGCTTCATCGCAGGGAATGTAAATTTTGAAAAATGTTCTGCCTTCCTGCGAAAAAACGGTGTGAAGAATTTGTCTACTCCATCCGTGAGTTTTGCCCGTGGTGGTGGCGCGAAGGACCTCGAAAAATTCTTTGGTCAGATGCTTGCCGAGGGCCGTGTCGCCCCCGAGATCCTCGACTACTTCCAGTTCTACTCCGCTCCGGGGCGTCCCGGCGAAATCTCTTTTAACTGTCCTGAACTACGAAAATTTTCGGCAACTGATGGCTGGGATTCCAGCCGCATGCAGTCAGAAGGGCGCCGCAAGATCGGGCAGATCATGGATTTTTGCCAACGCTACATTCCCGGGTTTGAAGACAGTTACATCGCCTACACGGCGCCCATGGTGGGCGTGCGCGAATCCCGGCGTATC
Organism: candidate division BRC1 bacterium HGW-BRC1-1; assembly: GCA_002842095.1. Taxonomy (GTDB): domain Bacteria; phylum Sumerlaeota; class Sumerlaeia; order Sumerlaeales; family Sumerlaeaceae; genus HGW-BRC1-1. The sequence continues at coordinate 65,099 of PHCB01000012.1, read as the reverse complement.
GTGGGCGAATACGTCCTGACAGAAGTCGACGTGTTGAGCGGCATGAAATTCCCCGATGCCGTTGCTCGAAACAACTGGCCGCCCGACATTCACAGCCCCTCGGACGACGAGGGACTGATGTTCACGCAGGACTCCTTCTCCGCCGATTATGTGGAAATCCCCTATCGGGCCCTGGTGCCCCTGAAAGTGGACAACTTGCTGGTCACGGGCCGTTGCATCTCGGCCACCTTCGAGGCTCAAGCCGCGGTTCGAATCTCGCGCACCTGCCACGCCCTCGGCCAGGCCGCGGGAACCGCTGCCGCAATGGCTTGCATGGAAAACATCACCCCTCGAAAGTTGGATGGGCGCGCAGTGCGCAAAGCGCTCGAATCCGACGGATTGTTTTCCTGAAGCAGCAATCTTTCGCCCTTGCGAATCCTGCGGAAAATCGTTCACAAGATGGGTCGGGAGATGCAACTTCTCACGAACAAGCCCATGATACCACATCAACAGCCTGACGCCCCCACGGGTGCCCCAACGTTGCCACCACGGCCTTTGCGGTTTGTGTGGAGCGTGGCACTGCTGTTGCTGCTTTGTTTTGTGTCAGCGGGTAACGGTTGGGCGGCTCGAGTTGTGCGTGTCGGTGTATACGAAAACCGTCCGATGCTTTTCATGGGCGAGGGTGGCGTGGCACGTGGCGTTTACGTGGATGTGCTCGCAGCAATCGCCCAGGCTGAGGGGTGGACTTACCAGTTTGTCCCCGGAAGCTGGAGCGAAAACCTCGACCGTCTTGCTGCGGCCGAGATCGATGTTCTGCCCGACATCGGCTACAGTGCCGAGCGCGCAAAGCGTTTTGATTTTTCCCGCGAGAGCATCTTCAGCACCTGGGCGCAGATTTATGTGCCCAGGGATTCAGACCTTCAAAGCTACGAAGGGCTGGAAGGAAAATCCATCGCGGTGCTTCGCAACGACGTACATTTCCCGCCCCTCCAGACCATGCTGGAGACCTTCGGCCTTCAGGTAAATTACCAAATTTTCGATGATTACGAAGCGGTGCTTGAAGCCGTGTCTGAAAAGAAGGCCGATGCCGCGCTGCTGAGTCGCATTGCGGGCATGGTGAATGAGCGACGCTTCAAGATCAAGCGCAGTCCCATGATTCTCGACCCGATCCGCGTTCATTTCGCATTTCCCAAAGATAAAAACGCCGATCTGCGCGAGGCCATCGACAGGCATCTGGAGGCCATGAAGCAGTCGCCCGACTCGGCGTTGAATCGTGCGCTGGCCCGCTGGCTGCCCGACACACGCACGAACTGGTTCCCGTGGTGGGCGGTGTGGGCCCTGGTCGGCGGTGGTGGCGCTTTGATTCTGGCGTTGCTCATTGCGGTGCTGTTGCGCATGCAGGTGCGACGCAAGACCGCGCAACTCGCCGGCCATGCGACCCGCCTCGAAACGGAGATAGTTGAGCGGCGTCGAGCCGAGGTTGCCCTGCGCGAAAGCGAGGAGCGTTATCGCGCGGTTTTTCAGACCGCTCTGGACCCCCTCGTGGTCCTTGATGCCCACGGCAATATTCTCGCATGGAACCGACAGGCCGAGCGCACGTTCGGCTATACGCCGGACGAAATCATCGGACGTAACTTCGACACCCTGTTTAAGAAGGCCGAAGGCGGGACATTCAATACGTCCACCTGGAACAGGCTTGCGGCGGTGGATGGCGGCATCACAGCGCAGCGGTTGGAGATCATCGCCGTGCGCCGCGATGGCACCACGCTGCCGGTGGAACTGGCCGTGTCGCCGGCGCACCTCGAAAGCCGCCACATCGTGACTGTTTTCGTGCGCGATCTGACCGAGCGCCAGGCGGCCCTGGACGCGCGCACCCGTCTTCTGGCCATGGATAGCGAGCTGTCCGTCGCCCGCCAGATTCAAGATGCCATCCTGCCCCGCGCCGACGGGCGCTTCTCGGGCCGTGAAGAGTTCGACGTTCACGCGGAAATGATTCCCGCCAAGGAAGTCGGCGGCGATTTTTACGATTACTTCCTCATCGATGACGATCTGTTCGGAATCCTTGTCGGCGATGTTTCGGGCAAGGGCGTTCCGGCGGCGATCCTCATGGCAGCCAGTCGCGCCATGCTTCGTTCCGCGGCCATGAGCGGCATTGGCCCCGCCGATGTGCTGCGACACGTGAACAACCTGCTGGAGGAAAGCACGGCCCCGACCATGTTTGTATCGGCGTTCTATGGCATCATCGATTTGCGATCGGGCCTCATCGAGTATTGCAACGGCGGCCACGATGAACCGGTGATCATCCACGCCGATGGCACCCACGAACGCCTGACGGGTTCGGCCAACATCGCGCTGGGAGCCGTGCCCAATCAGGATTTCACGGCGGCCGCGTTGCGGCTTACCCACGGCGACACGGTTTTGCTCTTCACCGATGGAGTGACCGAAGCCATGAACGCCCGCCGCGAAATGTTCACCGAGGATGGGCTGTTGAATTTCGTCGCAACCGCCAGGACCACCACGCCCGCCGAAACGGTAAACGGTGTGCTGGCGGCCATCCACAATTTCACCGAGGGCGCCGCCCAGAGTGACGACATCACCCTGCTGGCGGCGCGCTACCGCTGAGCCCGGCGGAAAAGCGCGCCGGTGGTTACGCCGTCGACCGGCACCTGCTGCCATCCGGCAGTTTCGCGAAACCATTCAGCGGCGGGGGAGACCACGAACTCCGGATCCCAATGGCGGCTAACCCGCGTCGTGCTTTCGAAGAAGGCATAATCGACGTCGCTCTCGATAACCATGTGCGCCAGAGTGGCTGTGGTGATGGCAGCGTTGCCCCACGGAATGACCTGGCGGCGCAGCCCGGTCGACGGTCCGAAGAGCAGGTAATCGGCACAATCCTGATGGCAGAATAACAGAAGGCGCGCATCGGGTGGCAGGGCGGCGTCCACCGCCTTCACCTGATCCACCCACGGGCGCTCTTCGGGCATTGGCCACCGGTTGGCAAAGATGTCGCCTGCCACCAGAGCGCCGCCTTGCAGCAGCGCCACGGCCAGCAGCACCAGCATCCATCGCGGGCGATTTCGCACCGCCCAAAATGCCATGATCGGCACCGCTACAAAAGGCCCCACCAGATAGCGCGTCATGTTGCCCGATCGCCAGGCCAGTTGAAAAACAATTCCGGCGAGGCCGCTCAGGCTCACAAATGCAGTGGCCGCGGATGCAAGCCGAAGCCGTCCGCGCCGTCCCCGGGCCCTGGTGGCCGCGATCAAAATTACGAAGCCAACGACCAGCCACAGCATCCCCCCGAGGCCCAGTCGCAACGCCCGGTGAGGCACGGCAATCTGGAAGATCTTTTCCTGCACCCGACCCACTTCCCAAGGCAGCGGATGGTCGAGTGTCAGCTTGTGGGCCAGTGCCGCTTGGGCCTGTTCCAACGCCTCGGCGCCCACCGGCATCACCGGCAGTTCGGCCAGTTCAAAGAGCAACCGTCCTGCGTGAACGATCGGTTTTAAAGGGATGAACGGCGACGAATGAAACGCCACGAAACCCGGCGACCCGATGGGCCCGCCCAGTTGCAACGTGTTCAGAACCATCACGCTGTACAAACCCGACGCCCCCGCGCCGATGATTAGCGCGAGAACAAAACTCGTACTGGCCGCAAACCGCCGCAAGGCCTGCCGCGAGGCCTGCCGCGAGGCGCGGGGCGGGCATACGAGTAGCGCCACCAGCGCCGCTCCCGGCAGCATCGCCAGCGAAATGTGGCGCACCCCCGTGGCCAGACCCAGCGCCAGACCCGCCAGCACCAAACACCGCACCCCCGCCGCACGAGGCTGGCGCACTGCGGCGATGATCCCCCAGAACATCGCAAGGGTCCAGAAGGCCATCCAGAGGTCTGGTTTCATATGCGGTGAGAAGCGAAACACCACCGGGGTGGCGCACCACAGCGCCACCGTGCCCCATTGCGCTACCCGCGGCAGTCCCAGTCGCGCCGCCGTCAGCGCCATCCCCACACATGTCAGCGGAAAACAGCACCACTCCACCACGCGGGCGAACAACTCGTGCCGCGTGAAAAGCAGCGCCCACAGAAAAGGCAGTTCGCCCATCCAGCCGAATGCCGTCTGACGCTCGTTGTGCGTCGGCGCGAAAAAGATGGTCTGCTCCTGAATGGCATAAAGCACTCGCGAGCCGTGATACATCAGATCGTCGAAGGCATGAACGGGGCGCGTGGTGAGGCGATAAAACGACGCTGCCAGCGCAACCCCCACGAACATCGCCGCCAGTGCGGTCGCCATCTGCATCACGGGAGGCTGGCGCAGCGCGGGCCGTGGGTTCGTGGAGAGTAGCCGCAACTTTGATCGCGGCATGAAGCGTACGATTAACGCGGTCGCCACGAGCAGAGCCATCTGCGCGCCCAGCCAGGTCGGTCGGTTCAGCGCATGAAACGCCGAGAGCAGCTGTGGCAGAAGCCCCAGTTGCAGGCCCGCGCAAACCGACATCCACAAAAACCGCTCATCACGCCGCACCGCCACCGTGCGCGCCACCAGCGCACCGGTGCCGAGCAGTGCAACGGCGGAAAGAAAAAAGAGAGCGAAAGAGATGGTGGCTGCCACCAAATCCTACGGACCGCTGCGCAGAATGTTGCCGATGCTGACGCTGCCATTGGTCGAGTCGTATTGCGGGAACTGCCAATAGGTGCTGGAAGCCGGTCCGTCGGATCCGCGATCCGGTCCGCAGCTTTGCAGCATCCACATCATCTGGCGCTTTTCATCATTCTGGCCCAGGAAAAAAACCTGATCGCCGGGATGCAGAGGATCGTTGATCGAAACGTAATGGAACGTGTGCGGCAGCATCAGATTGATGGGGTCATCATTCGGCGCAAAAACGTCCGCCGGAATCGCCGTCACATACGCGACCGGTGTGGTGAGCCGCGTCAGCCGCATGATGTTGGGGATGTGCTGCCCACCCAACACCGTTATCAGGTGTGGGCTGGCCCAGTTCTCCGGCGGGTATTTATTATTGTCCACCACGTAGCTCTCGATGGCCGTCGCCATACTCCGCAGGTCCGCCTTCACACGGCTCACCTTGCTGCGTACCTGAGCCTCCAGAAAGTTCGGCACCGCGATGGCCGCAAGGATGGCGATGATGGCCACCACGATAAGCAATTCGATAAGCGTAAAAGCGCGACGAGCAGAAGAGTTCCGAAGAGTTTCGATCATAGTACCCTGCATGGAAACACAATAAACGGCCACGTCAAGCCCCGCGCTATAAATATGGGGACAAGAACCCTAATACAGGTGCGGGGGCATTCCTACCCCCGATCGAACCAGCGCACCCCTCAAGTGTAGCGATGCCCTGTGCCAGTACCAGTTCCCGCCCCCGCCCAACGCAAACCTCGCGAATTCATTGATACTGCTCCATATACTTAGGCACCCGCACGATCCCAGGCCGGTTCGGGTTGGAAGGGTCCAGCGGGTTGCCCAGCCGCGTGTGCAGTGGCCCCACCCGCACAATATCGCCCACGCTGCGAGTGCCGTTGGTCGGGTCGTAGTCCACGCCCTTCTCGTTGCAATCGAAATCATCATGGGGCCGCCCGCCGAACGCTTGGTAAAGATCCGGCCCGCTGCTGTTCAACCGCCACCAGCCGCCCGAAGTGAGCCCGCTACCGCGCGTAGGCACGTCCTCGGCGCAGACGTAATCGAAGCTGTCCATGATCGACTTGTCGGGATTACCCCATGCGGCGTTGCAGCGGAACACATCCTTGGGCACGCTCGTCACATAACCCACCGGCGTCGTAAGGGGCTGAAGTCGCAGGCTGAGAGGATTCACAAACGGCATTACCGTACTGGCCGTCGCGCCCCTTGCGGAGGGATACCGGTTGAAATCCACGCGGTAAGATTCCAGCGCCAGCGTGGTCACACGCAGATCGTTATGCACCACGCTCACCTTGGATCGGGCCTGCGCATCCATGTAGTTGGGCACCGCTATGGCCGCCAGTATGGCGATGATGGCCACCACCACCAGCAATTCGATGAGCGTAAACGCGCCGCGTATTTTCGACAAAGGGAAGGCTCCTACGGGGTAGATTCGATGCACCTGCGCATTTAGACGCACCGACTGCCCCCACCGATGACAGGCCTTTACCAAACCATCAATTTTAATTATTTTGAGATTCCCTGTCATCCATCTTGGCCCCCCTCTCGTCTTATTTAATGTCTGGAAATCCGTAACGAGGAATGGTTCGCTTTTGTCCGGGAACGCCAATCTCCTGATTGGCCCCGTAAGGCGAATGCGCACACGATGCGGTTTCTCCGGTCAGAAGTTTTTAAGTATTTCAGCGGTGCCAGTTCGGAAAAAAACGCCGTCCATACGGATCGGCGCAATCAGATGCTCAAGAGGACACGGTGATGATTCAGCTACGCGGATTTGGTTCGGGTTTTGCAGCGGTGGCATTCTGTAGCGTGATGCTGGCTCTGGCGGGTTGTGATTCCGCGGATGATGCCGGCAAGTCCGCCGCGCCTCGAGAACCCGGCAATGTGGCCGAACAAGCCACCCCGGCCACGCGCATCACACGCACCGATGCCACGCCCGCGCCAACCCCCGCGCCCGCGAAACCGCGCGTGGAGGCCACCCCTAATCATCCCAAAGCCGCACCCGGAAAAACGATCATCATGGGCGAAGTTACCTCCGCCGACGGGCAACTGCTGGGCACGTCGGTTACGGTTGGTTTGAATCAGGGTGTTTCCACAGGAATGCCCGATAACACCAATGCCACCAGCGTGACCGTGGGTGCCGACGGTCGCTATCGCTTTGAAATAGATACACCGCAATTTGCCAGCCTGACCGCCAGCGGCAAAGGTCTCCTCATGATGGTGACCGCCGTATATGATCCGAACGGCGGTTCTTATGATGGGAAAACCGTCGTGCGCGATTTCAAGATGGAGCGTGGAGTTGAGGTTTCAGGCCGACTGGTGGACGTCAGCGGTGCGCCCTTAACCGGTAGTGTAACGGGGACCTGGCCCGTGGACATGGCCGCTATGAGCAACGCAAAACCGGATGATGTCAGGGTTATTCCTTCTGTTCAGGACAAATCTTCTGCTACCGATGGATTTTCGCTCACCGTTGCCTCCGGTGAGGTCACTCTCGTGGGTTCCGCAGAAGGATATGGTCCCGTGGAAAAAACCACCACGGCCCCTGCCACCGGCATCGAAATCCGTTTGGGCGAAGGCGCCTCCATTGAGGGCATGGTGCTGATGCAAGGCACCCGTGAGGGTGTTTCCAGCGCAACGGTGCAGGTGAGCGGCAAAGACATGACCCCCCGTGGTGGAAGGATGCCCATCGCCAAGGTTTCGGCGGTAGTGACTGACCCACAGGGCATGTTCCATCTGCGCGGCATGAGCAACGGCGAATATGCTCTCATGGCCAAGGGCGAAAAACTCTTTCCCTTCCCCGGCAATAAAGGGTTGGGAACAGCCAGCGTGAGCATCGCCGACGGCGCCAGCACCTCCGGGATCGAACTGATGCTTTATCCCGGGCACACGGTGTCCGGTCGTGTGACGAACAAAGAGACCGGCGAACCCATCGCGGGTGTGGAAATTTCTCAGAATGTTTATGCCAACGCGGTCAAGGCGGAGACCGATTCAGACGGAAGATACCGGTTGTTCCCGGTAACCAACGTCCAGTTGGTTGTGGCGAAGGAAGGTTTTCGAATGGTGGACTCGGCGTCCAGTCGACGGGCGCAGATGTTTTCCGCCGGGCCTGTTATGAAATCCAGACTGACGGTGGAATTGGGCGACGAACTTGATGTCAGCCGGGATTTCGAGATGGCGGAGTCCATCACCATTTCAGGCAAGGTGACGCGCAAAAATGGAGACATCATCCCCGATGCGTCGGTCTCTCTTTTCTCTTCTGGTGGGGGTGGAATGAACTCAGCAAATCTCACAAGAGTGAATAACGACGGCACCTTCAAAATGGAGGTGGTCCCCAACATCACCGGTCGCGTGAAAGCCGTAGCCCCCGGTTATGCCCGCGGCATTTCAGAGATGGTCGAGGTGTTGGACACCTCCGTGTCTGGTGTGGTGGTCATTCTCAACGCGGGTGGTTCGCTGGGTGGCGTGGTGGTCGACCCCCAGGGCAAGCCGGTGCCCGAGGCAAAAGTTAACGCAACAGCCTACGTCAGTTTGGGAATGTCAAGTATGGGCGAAACGGTGGGAGATACCGTGAGCGATGCCGAGGGACGGTTTGCACTGTTAAACCTTCCGGTCGGAAGCAACTCATTGACGGCCCACAAGAAGGGTTTCGCCTCTTCCGTTGATCAAAAGGAAGAAATCGAAGAGGATAAAACCCGCAGCGATGTGCGGCTCGAACTACGCCCTCCTCACTTCATTGCCGGGCGGGTAACGGACACAAATAAAAAGCCCATCGCGGGGGCGTCCGTGAGCTTCTACAGCCAATCCGGAGGTTCGGGAAGGGCTACCACCGACGAGGATGGGAAATACCGGGTGGATGATCTTGCCGAGGGAACCTATACGGGCAATTGCAATAAGCAACCCCAGGGTAACGCCCAGAAGCAGGGTGTCAAAGTCGATCGCGACGACGTCGATTTCATCCTCGGCGAGGAGAAGAAGGGCGATTTGACCGTCATCGGCAAGGTCCTCGACTGGAAATCGCGCGACCCCATCAAAGATTTCAAGGTGACCCCCGAATACAATCAGGTGAAAAAATCCCCTGACAAACCTGGCGAATTCACCCTCCAGGCTCAGGCGAATGTTACCTACACCCTGACCGTTTCCGCACCGGACTACCAACCATCCATTCAAAGCTTCTCGGCCGACACCGGCATGGGGTCTACCAAGGAGATCACCTTCCTCCTCGGGCCCGGCGGTACCATCATCGGGCGGGTGGTCAATAAGGCAGACAAGGCCCCCATTCCGGGGGCGAAACTGACCATGATGTCGAGCGGTTCTAATTTCGGATGGGTGCCCGACGAATTGAAAGCCACCATGCGCAACGCCACCACCACGGCCGACGGGCAGTTCGTTTTCGAAAAGGCACCCGCCGGTTCCGTGCAGATAGAAGTTAAAGTCGGCGAAGGGAAAGCTCCCGCCAGTAAAACCATCACGGTGGAACACGACAAGATTGCCGACGCCGGCGACATCGAGATTGGCACCGGCGGTGCCATCCGTGTGAAAGTTGTTCGCGATCCGGGCGACTCCCCCGTGGAAGGGGCCGACATTAATATCATGTCCCAAATGGCACCCGGCAGTGGGACTCGTGGTTCTAAAAAAACCGACGCCCAGGGAACAGCCCTCTTCGAAAATCTTGCTCCCGGACCTTACAGCGTTAGCGACCAAAACAACAAAATCCATGGCAACACCGTCGTGAACGGCGAGGCTACCGTGGAAGTGGTTCTCCGCCTTGGAGGGGGAACATTAACCGGCAAGATTACCAAAGAAGGCAAACCCATCAGCGCCGGAGGTATTTCGCTCAGCCGTCAGGGGGGCGAGGCGTCCGAACGCGTGAACATGAGTGCCCAGGTGGAGGGGGAGGGAAAATATGAAATCAAAAATCTTCCCGCCGGAACGTATCGGGCAACGGTTATGTCCTACGAGGAGCAACAGGCAGGCAGAATGTCTCGGATCGAAGAAACCCTGGAGGTTCGCGGGTCCGGTGTGCAGGTAAAAGATTTCGAGTTTCCTGCGGGGCACCTCGTGGGGCGCGTGACGGACGAGGCGGGCAACCCGGTTTCTGGTGCTACCATCACGGTCGTTCCCTTGGACCCCGGGTCGGCCTACGCTTCGATGTTCAGCTATGGCAACACTTTCAGATCCGGCGACAGGGGCGAGTTCGACCTGGCCGGAATAACCCCCGGAGATTACACCATCTCGGCCAAAAAGACCGGAGAGGGTGTTTCGAAACCCGAGAAGGTTGAAGTACCCGCCAAGGGAAACTCGCGCTCGGTGACGCTTAAACTGGAGAAAGGCAACGCCGGCACCGTCGTGTCGTCGGCGCTCAACTACACCTCCGGCGCGCCCATCCCCGAGGCTTGGTGCTACCTGACCTCCGTCGAAACGGGCGGACGCTATGACCACTCCGGCAAACGCGGCCCCGACGGCCTGATGACCATCCCCGACATCCCCATCGGCCGATACCGCGTGGAGGTCGGCTCGTGGGGATTCTCCATGGGCTATCACGACATCGAAGTGAAGGCCGGCGAAACCGTGCGCCTCGACGACGTGCTGTACGACGCCGGAGCCTTGCGTCTGACGGTAACCGGCGCCGGTGGCGCACCCATCCCCGGTGCCCCGTGCTCCATCGCCCCCGATGACCCCCAGAGCATCGAGAAACCCCAAAGCGGCAAGGCCGACCCCAACGGCCTGTGGGTAGCCCGCGGCCTCTTCCCCGGCAACTATACCGCCACCGTAAAACTGGCCGACGGAAAAACCGCCACCGCGAAAATGACCATCGTAGCCCACGAAGTCGTCGAGGTGACCGTAAGCGTGCCGTAGGTGGTGCAGTGGATTGAACTGGAACTTCGCATGAAACTCGTTCATTCACGGTGACAGTGAATGTGCATAGTCAGAAAATCATGGGGATACGATGATGATTCAGGTGCGCGGATTTGGTTCGGGTTTTGTGGCGGCAGCATTCTGCAGCGTGATGCTGGTTCTGGCGGGTTGCGGTTCCTCGGAGGATGGCGGCAAGGTTGCCGCGCCACCAGAACTCGGCAAGGCGGGCGGACAAGCCTCGCCGGGCGTGGTACCCAAATCGAATCTTCCCAAAGCCGCGCCGGAAAAAACGATCTTCATGGGCGAAGTCACCGCCGCCGACGGGCAACCCTTGGGCACGTCGGTTACCCTATCTTTGCATTTGGGTGTGGTCCGAGGACTGAGCGATGAGACCAATACTTCCGCGGTGTTGGTGGGTGATGATGGCCGCTATAAATTTGAAATGGATTCCCCGCCGATGGCGAGACTGAGTGCCAGCGGTAAAGGGCTTCTTACCATGGCTACGTTTATCGGTGAGGGAAACGGCATTCCTTCCGAAGGGAAAACCGTCGTGCGCGATTTTGAGATGGAGCGCGGGTTGGAGGTTTCCGGTCGGTTGCTGGATGCCAGCGGAACGCCGGTGGACGGGAGAGTCATTGCCACCTGGCCCATGGACTTGGACTCCTGGCGCAACGCAAAGCCGGATGCTGTCAGGGTTATGCCTTATTTCCAGGCCAGGTCATTCGCCAGCGAGGGTTTCTCGCTGACGGTGGCCTCCCGTGATATTAAGCTTGTGGGTTCTTCGGATGGTTACGGGCCGGTGGATAAACTCACCACGGCACCGGCAAGTGGTGTGGAAATCCGGTTAGGCGAAGGGGCCTCCATAGAGGGAATGGTCTTGATGCATGGGACCCGCGAGGGAGTTTCCAGCGTCACGGTGGTGGTAAATGCCAAAGATTTAAACCGCCGTATGGAAGAAGTTCCCGGGGCCAAGTTTTCTGAAGTTGTGACCAACCCCCAGGGCGCTTTCCATCTGCGCGGCATGAGTGATGGCGTTTATGCTCTCATGGCCAGCAGTGAGAAACTCTTCCCCTTTCCCTATAGTAAAGGAACAGGAAACGACTGGGTGCCTATCGTCGATGGCGTCAGTACGTCTGGGATAGAGTTGATGGTCTACCCCGGCCACACCGTCACGGGTCGCGTGACGAAAAAAGGAACTGGCGAACCGATTGCAGGCGTAGACATTTTACATAGCTATGGTCTTCCAAAGGTTGAGGCGCAAACCGATGCGGACGGAAGATACAGGTTGTTTCCTGTAACCAGCGGCAAATTGTATGTGGCGAAGGAGGGACTGCGTGCCGCTGATGACAATCCGCAACAGCGGGTCCAGATGTTTTTTCCATCCGGCGCTGCGATGGCGTCCATTCTGAAAGTGGATTTGGGTGATGCACTGGATGTCACTCGGGATTTCGAAATGGCGGATACCATCACGATTTCTGGCAAGGTTATGCGGAAAAACGGCGATATCATCCCGGATGCATCGATCTCATTCATTACTTCCGGTGATGCCGGAATCACTCATTATATGGTCAAGGTGAAGAATGATGGCACCTTCAAACTGGAAGTTCTTCCCAACATTTCCGGCTGTGTCCAGGCCTTTGCTCCCGGTTATGCTCCCGGCCTTTCAGACATGGTCGAGGTGAAAGGAACCTCTATGTCTGGCGTGGATGTCATTCTCAAAGCTGGAGGTGCGCTGGGTGGCGTGGTTGTGGACCCCCAGGGTAAGCCGGTGCCCGAGGCAGAAGTCCTCGCAAGCCATATTGTCAGGGTGGGAACCCTCAATTCGAACACTGACGTGGGAACTACCATAAGCGACTCCCAAGGACGCTTCACGTTGCTGAACCTTCCCGTTGGAGAGGTAACCTTGATAGCAAAAAAGGAGGGTTTTGCCTCCTCAGCCAATCAGAAAGAAGCAGTGGATGAGGGGAAAACTCGCAGCGATGTCCGCCTCCAACTACCCTAACCTCACTTTCGTTTGAGACCCGCTCAACCGTGGAGACATAGAACCGATGCGTAAACGTTGGTCGTGGATGTTGGTGGTCGTGGCGTTGGCTTTGGTCGTGCTGTTTGCATGGAAGCGGGGCGGCCTGGCACCGGGTGAGATCTTGGACGAGGAAGGTTTCTCGACCGGGGAAGTAACCGCATCGGGATCGCGTGGATCGGATGCCAAAGCCTCCTCGCCGCAGGCGCGGGCTGAGCGTCGAAAAAACATCGCCGCTGCGCCCGGCGGCAAGAGCGTTTACACCGGTTTGGTTTACGCTGCCGATGGAGGGTCGCTGGATACTACCGTGACGGTGGCCCTTAACGCCAGCGTGACCACGGCCAGCGCGGTGACTTTGGATCTCACAACGACCACGCTGGTCGGTCACGGTGGCGGTGAGTACCGCTTTGAAGTGGACCCGGTGGATTCGGCCATGGTGAACGCCGGCGGCGCGGGGTTTATCTCCATGGCGGCGGATACCTCGCCGGAAGGGGAAGAAGCGCCCCTTCGTGGGACCCCACGGGTCGTGGTGCGCGACTTTGCCATGCAGAGGGGTGCGGAGGTTTCAGGGCGGCTGGTCGATACGACCGGCGCGCCGCTGTCCGGCATCGTCACCGCAGTGTGGGAATATGAAAGATTGGCCACGAAGGAGGATGTCGCCAGCGGTTTTCCTGTGAACGACTCAACGACCGAGGCGGGTCCCGGCGGTGAGTTCCGTCTAAAAACCAGTGCCACAGAAGTAACGCTTATGGCTGCCTCACCCGGTTATGGGGCCTTGATGAAGAAGGTAACCGCGCCCGCCCGCGGAGTGGAATTTCGCTTTGGCGACGGCGCGCTGGTGGAAGGGCGCGTGTTGCAGGTCGGCTCGAATGACCTCGTGAGTAGCGCGACGGTATTCATGAACGGTGAGACTATTGGGGTCCCGGACAATCGCCTCTTCGACCGCACAAAGGCTTCCGCCGTAACGGACCGTCTGGGTAATTTCATGTTCCGAGGCGTGCCCAAGGGCAGCTTCTCCCTCTCGGCGAGCGGCGAAAAATTGTTTCCGATGCCCGGCCCCAAAGGCAACCTGGAGCTTAATCTGTCCGACGGCCTCAGCACATCCGGCCACACGCTATTTGTTTATCCGGGTCACACGGTGAGGGGGCAGGTGACCGAGAAGATGACCGGCGCCCCCATGCCGGACGTGAGACTCAAGCAATGGTGGGATAAGAACAAACCGACCCTTACGGACTCCAATGGGCGCTTCACCATTACGGGGGTCGTCAGGAACGAGTTGATCGTTTACAAAGAAGGCTTCCGGCTTTCCGACGTTGTTTCCGAGACGCCCGGTGACATCCGCCCGCGAAGCTCGGAAGGGGAAAATCTCTGGCTCCAGCTCGGCGAGGAGACCGAGATAACCCGCGATTTCGAGATGGTGGAAAGTCTCACCGTCTCAGGCCGGGTGTCGCTGAAAAACGGCGATTCGGTACCTGATGCGACGGTTAGTTTGGAAAGTTACGGTTATACGAGACAGTCTCCAAATCCTAAAAAGACTCAACCCGATGGCACGTTCAGGTTCGACGTGGAGCCCAATACCAACCTTAATGTGAAAGCCACGGCTGAGGGATACGCCAATGCCTGGTCTGACCTTGTGAACATCGCCGACGATTCTGTAACGGGAGTCGTGATTCTCATGGAAACCGGGGGAACTCTTGCAGGCGTGGTGGTTGATCCCGCGGGAAAGCCCGTGCTCGGAGCCGATGTCGGTGCGAGCGTCCCCCCGGAGGAGGGTAAGGCGCCAGAGGGAAACCGTTTTTGGGAGACGAAATCTGACGCGGACGGTAAGTTCGTGTTCTTCAATTTGCCCTCGGGCGAAATCGTTCTGAACGCCGCCCACGCGCAATTTGCGAATTGTGAACTGAAGCGCGTGGTCGTGGAAAACGGGAAGACGCGCTCCGACATTCGCCTCCAACTGCGCAAGTCCCACTTCATCGAGGGGCGCGTGATGGACCAGAACAAAAAACCCGTGCCGGAGGCGACCGTTTCATTCTTCAACAACGATAGGTCTTCCGGCGTTTATCTCAGAAACACTAAGTCCGATGAGAAGGGCAAATACCGCGTGGAGGGACTGAAGGAAGGTCTCTACATGGGCCAGTGCAGGGTGCCCGATGTGGCGAGTGCCCGCTTGGAAAACGTGGAGGTGGATCGCAAAGGGGTGGATTTCGTTCTGAACATACCGAAGTTGGATTTCATCACCGTTGTCGGCAAGGTCACCGATTGGAAAACCCTCAAGCCGATCTCTCAGTTCGAGGTTCGGGCGTTGGGGTTTGCCAAACAATCGCCCGACAAACCGGGTGAGTTCCAACTGCAAATGCGTCCCAACGAGAGCAACACCGTCACGGTTCTTGCCGAGGGATGTTTGCCCTACACGCAGCAAATGACCGCCAGCGAATGGCCCGGTGGTGTACCTCCGGAATATAATTTCCCCATGGGTCCGGGCGGAACCATTATCGGACGAGTTTTGAACCGTTCCGATAAGACTCCCCTGGCTGGCGTAAAGGTGGCAGTGGGAAGTGAAGGCGCCATGCAGGGGTTCGTGATGCCCCAGTTGGGCGTCAAGGTGCTGAACACCATCACCACCGAAAAGGGTGAATTCGTGTTTCAGAAAACGCCTCCGGGTGTGAAGGTGGTGGAAGCGAAGATTGAGGGGAAGGCCCCTTGCCGTGAGAGACTGAGGGTGAGCCATGATCAGGTCCACGACATGGGCGACATGCTGACTGGCACCGGCGGAACCGTGAGGGTGCAGGTGGTGCGCGATCCGGGGGGTGAACCGGTGGAGGGTACCTCGATCCAGATCACGCTGAGTCCAGATATATCCTCTATCGCTGACGGGAATATAATAACGTTTGATTCACAAACCAATGGTGAGGGCCTGGCCCTTTTCGGAAACATTCCTTCCGGTTCCTATTATGTGCGTGAACAGTCCGCGAAGCTATACGGTTCATGCGCGGTGAAGGAGGGGGAGGTTACGGAATTTGTCATGACCCTGGGCACCGGCACGTTAAGTGGCTTGCTTACCTTCCAAGGGAAACCACTTCCCCAGTGCCAGATTTCCCTGTCGACTAAGGGTGAGGGTGCGGAAGAAAACATTCATTTTATTGCCCAGACAAATGGGGAGGGGCGCTATACGATAAACGACCTGCCAGCGGGGTCGTATCAAGTCGACGCATCTTATCACATGCGGGATGCCGGTCCGGGGCAAGCTTCTTTTCTAACGGTTACAACCGACATAAAGGGGGGAGATGAACAGAAGCTCGATATAAGCATGCCCAGCGGTAGAATAGCGGGGCGCGTAATTGATGCCGACGGCAATCCGGTTGAGAATACTTATGTCACTTCAGCCTACAACGAGGCCCCGAATGAACCACACTTTAACCGGATAGGCAGGACGGCGGAATCAGACAAAACCGGAGCCTTCAACCTGCACGGTTTGGAGGGGGGCAGCTACACACTCTACGTTGATGGATTCCCCGATAGAGAATCCGAAACCGAAACAGTAATTGTGCCACCCGACGGCGAGGCGCCGCCGATTACGTTACAACTGTTGCCGGTGGAGGAGTGATGAGAAGCGGGCCGGGTTTCGGGAGACGGTTTGCGCAGTGCCGAATTTGTTGCGCCGTACTTCCAAGGATTCAACGGACACTGAAATAAGATTGAACGGCCATTATAGGCGGGAGACTGTTCTGCCTGAAACCGGATGTTTTTCTGTTGCCGCAGAGACACGGGGGAATGCTATATCAGGGTGGCTCTGGTTGGTGTTTTGGGGGCTTGCACACCGGTTGCACACCGGTTGCACACCGGTTGGAATTCGACGAAAAAATGGGGCATGGAGAGACTGCGGAAGTGGTGATGAGACTCGTTTAATAAAGTGTGGGTTTAGCGGCCCAAAACCAATCCCTTGACGCAACCCGTTTCCCGCGCGAGGAAACCCAGAGATGCAGCAGGCAATATCGATTAAACGTTCGGGAGACGTGCGATCATGGCGCGATGCGGATTTGGTTTTGGTAGATGGTTTACGCAGGGCGTGATTTGCAGCGCGATGTTGCTGGCGCTGGCGGGGTGTGGTGAGGCGGTGAAAGATGGGGGGGCGGGGGCGGAGGAATCCGGCTCGCGTGCTCAGGACGCCTCGGTGCCCGCGACCCGCATCAATGCGACCAAGGGGACGGTGGTTTCGGGGCCGTCGGAAAAGCCGACTGTGCCGGTGGTTCCGTCTCAAAACAGCAGCGCCACATCCGCAACCGTCGGTGCCGCCGACAAGCTGGTGGTGACGGGCAAAGTGACCACGGACGATGGGGCCGATTTCGGCACAACGGTGGTGGTTTCTGTTTTCTCCTCAACCCCGCAAGTGGAGGGAAGGCCTCTGTTCGATGTCACCACGACAACGCTTGGCACCGATCAAACTTACCGCGTTGAAGTAGCACCGCCCGCCAGTGGAGAGGTTTTCGCCGCAGCTAAAGGTTTCCTCGTTCAAAGGCGCTCTCTCGCATCCGAAGAATCTGCCAAACCTTTGACTGCGGGCGTCATCACGCAGGATTTTGTATTGGTACGCGGCGCTGAAATTTCCGGTCGATTGGTGAGTGCTGACGGAGCGCCGCTGTCGGGATGGGTGGAGGCAAATTCTCCGAAAAATGACGGCTCATCTTCCATGGGTGTGGGTGCCCATGAACGTGCCACCGAGAAGGATGGTTTTTCGATAACCGTTCCCAAGGGCGAGGTAAAACTGCAGGCGTGGGCCGATGGGTATGCCCCTGTGTGGCGAAAGTTAACCGCCCCCACCAGCGGGGTGGAAATTCGCTTGGGTGAGGGGGCAACAATCGAAGGCCGGGTCCTGTTGCTGGCAACTGGTCAGGGCGTCAGCAGCGCAAGTGTGAGCCTTCTGCGCAAGAATCCCGAAAACAGGGAATCGGGCAGTTCGGCGATTTCGGATTCATCAGGACATTTTCGCATCAACGGAGTCAGCGACGGCACGTATCGGTGTTATTCAAACGCGGAGGATCTCTTCCCCGTCCGGGGCGGCAAGGGGTCCGCGGAAGTAACTGTCACCAGTGGCGTCGCCAACTTAAAACCGGAACTGTTTCTCTTCCCGGGCTACACAGTTTCCGGTCGCGTGACGGATGAAGAACTGGGAGCGCCCATTGAGGGTGTTAAGGTTTCTCAACGGGGGGGGCGGAACGAGGTCTCGGCGCTGACGGATTCTGACGGGCGCTACAAACTTTTCCCCGTTGGCTACGAAATGCTGACCGTGAAAAAAGAGGGTTGGGTGCTGGGTGGCGGCGAGGGTGGGAGCAATATGTTTAATCCTGTCCGGGGCGAAAGCAGCATGAGCGTGAAGCTGGGCGATAAGCTCGTGGCCACCCACGATTTCACGATGAGAGAAGAACTGACGGTCTCGGGCAAGGTGACGCTGGCAAACGGCGACGCTGTGCCGGGGGGCGAAGTAAAAACGCTATCAACCGGAGGCCGCGGCACTCCAACCATCAAGACTTCCGCCGATGGGAGTTATCGGATCAGAGTTTTTCGCAACACCAGTGTGCGGGTGAAGGCTTGGGCGCCGGGTTACCCGCCTGTCTATTCCGATCCCCTCGAAGTGGGCGATAGTCCCGTAACAGGCATCGACTTTATTTTGAAGGCCGGCGGAACGCTGAGCGGGGTGGTGCTGGACCCGAAAGGTAAGCCTGCGCCGGGTGCCAAGGTGAAAGCCATCAAGTTCGTATATTTCGCCAACATGGGTTTGGGGGATTGGACGGCGGAAGCACTCAGTAATGAAGAAGGCCTTTTTGCGCTTCTGAATGTTCCGTCAAATGACGTTTTGTTGGGCGCGGAAAAGGAGGGTTTTGCACCCGCCGAGAGGATGAACGTTTCGGTGGGGGAGGGAGAGACCCGGAAGGGCCTCACGCTGTCGTTGCGCACAGCGCACTTTATAGCGGGGCGTGTGCTCGACTCGCGGAAGAACCCCATTGGCGGGGCCGAGCTTTCGTTTAGTGGTTCATCCGGGACGTTTGATTCGACCAAATCTGATGTGAACGGGAATTACCGCATTGAGGGTCTGGCCGATGACCGCTATATCGGGAACTGTTCGGTGGAAAAATCCTCCTGGATGCACATGTCGATAGAGCAGATCAAAGTAGATCGCGCCGATGTGGATTTCGTTTTTGAGGAAGCGAAAGAAAAAGCGAACCTTGATGCGAACGTTACTTTTGTCTGCAAGGTGTTGGATGCCAAGACCCGTCAACTCGTGAGGACGTTTGAGGTGGCACCGTGCAATTGGGAAATTTCAAGGGATCCCGCTGAACCCGGGACGTTCAGATTTGAGGGTAAAACGCATACGCTGTTTGAGATGACGGTTATGGCGGATGGATATACGCCGGAGAAAAAGACAGTCTCTGCCGAGCGAGGTGGGCCTGCGATCAAGGAAGTCGAGTTTCTCATGGGCCCGGGTGCGTCGGTTATTGGGCGCGTCGTTTCCAAGGGCGACAAGGCACCGCTTGAGGGGCTTAAAATATCGCTGGCCCCTCCCTCACCCTATCAGGGGCATGTGCCTGATCATATTCGAAATGCGACGAAGTGGGCCACCTCCCAGGCCGACGGACAATTCGTCTTCCCGCAGGTGACCGGCGGGGACCAGTTGTTAGAAACGAAGTCTGGCAACGGGCGCGAAGCGATTACAAAATCGGTGAAGGTGGAAGACCACAAGGTCAACGATCTGGGAGACATCGAGGTGGGCACGGGTGGAACCCTGCGGGTGAAGTTTTTGCGTAACCCCGGAGAACAAGCCATGGCGGGTGTCCCGGTCAATATTTCGCTGAGTCAGAATAGTCCAAATTCAGGTAGTTCGATGGAACGTCATATTGCCAATACTGACGGGGATGGCCTGGCCCTTTTTGAGAGCTTACCAGCAGGGCCCTATTCTGTCAGGAATCAAAGTGGTAGTGTATACGGTTCATGCACGGTGAAGGAGGGCGAGGTTACGGAATACGTCATGGCCCTGGGAACAGGCACGTTAAGTGGCTTGGTTACCTTCGAGGGGGAACCACTTCCCCAATGCCAGATTACCCTGTCGACTAAGGGCGAGGGTGCGGATGAAAAACTTAATTTTGGTGTCCAGACAAATTGGGAAGGGCGCTATACGATAAACGACCTGCCAGCCGGGTCGTACAAAGTCACGGCATCATATCACATGCGAGATTTGAATTCGGGTAATTCTTTCTATCGAACACTGCCGCTCGACATTAAAGGGGAGGGGGAGCAGAAGCTGGATATAAATATGCCCAGCGGAAGTTTAACGGGACGCGTGGTTGATGCCGATGGCAATCCCGTTGATCGTGCAGATATTTCCTTAACAGGCAGCAATGCGCGGGAAGGAGCGGGGGTGCTTCGGGAAGTCAGATCGGCGAGGTCAGATAATACAGGGACCTTCTTCCTTCGAGGCTTGGCGGGTGGAACCTATTCAGTCTTCGCTCGCCACTTTTCCAACGTAAAATCCAAAACCGAAACAGTGGAGGTCCCACCCAACGGCGAGGCGCCGCCGATCACGCTGCAGTTGTTGCCGGTGGCACCCTGATCGCGAAGAGCTTCGGTGTCAGCCGCAATGCTTCGCGAACAATTCCCGGTGGGGATGGTAAAGCGGTCGGGTGCAGTGGGTTTTATTGTTGCGCTGCGGGCTTGACACGCCGCCCGCCACAACCCAATTTCTCGATTCATAACTATGCAAAGGTGTTGGAACGTTGCCAAATATTAAATCAGCCAAGAAGCGCGTAAAGACGAATGCCCGTGACGAGGTGCGCAACCGCGCCGCTAAAGCCACGATGCGCTCGGCCATCAAACGGACGAACGCAGCTATTGCCGCCGACGCCGAGACGAAGGGTGTGTTGGTTCACGACACGCAGTCGTTGATCGGCCGTCTGTCCAAGCGCGGCATCATTCACAAGAGCAAGGCGTCGCGTTTGCAGTCGCGCCTGATGAAGCGCGCGAACAAGGCCGCCGAAGCCTGAGGTTTCAGCCGATTTTCACGCTTTTTCTTTTAAGCGATATTTTCTTTGAATTCCACGCCGCAGCGGCGTTTGATTCGAGGCCATGATCAAGACCTCGGTTCGAAACCTATTACCCGCTGCGGCGTTTGCTTTTGTCATGCTCCTTGCGCCGGGATGCTCCACTTGCAGAATTCCCACCGATCCCTCCGGCGTGTGCGCCGGTGACCGGTGCCACATCGAGGATGAATGGTTCATCCTTGCCGACCAAGCCTACGCCCGTTGGGGCACGCTGGCGCTTACGCATCGCTACCTGCGCGAGGAGTTGCAGTGGCGTGAATGCGAAGCGAACGAGGCGATTTATCGTCTGCGGAAAGTTCACACGCTTCCCTGAACGGTCTGCCGCCACGACGAGGGGGGAATGCCCCTGTGAGCGGCAGGCATGGATTTTCTTAAACTTTTCACACGGAGCTTTTGTCACACCATGATGATCCCAAAAATTGCAGCTTTAGGTTTAATGGCAGGGTTGGCAGCCACCACGGCCTGGGCCGGTGGTTCGGTTGAAGTGCAGGTTTCCGCGCCGGTTATGGCCTCGGGTTGTCGCTCATGCTCGGCCCCGGCTGTTAACGGACCCAATGCGATTAACCCGTGTGCACCGGTGGCGTCAGCGCCGGTTTCGTGCGTGGCCGTGGCCCCCATGGTGCAGCCGTTTACGGCGCCGTGCTTCGATTTGTCGGGGGCGATTCCCACGTGCGTGTCGGGAGAAGTGTCCGACCGCTTGTCCAAGGGCGGCTTGCGCGACCACTATCGCGGGTTGCAGAATGTGGTGGAGCACAACGCCACCACGGCTCAGCGCGCCATGGATTACGAGGCGGGCAAGTATGCGCGCCAGACGGTGATGGCGGGACCTGTGCAGGATCGCTTTGGCGATCCGATGTACACCGCAGCGGGGCCGCGGGCTTATGCGGGCACGCCCTGGTATGTGGGTCCGCGCTACACGGCATCGTTCGAGCGCGGCTACATGGTCCCGGGTACTGAGAAGAATCCCCATTTTTATGAGCGCGGGGCCAGCTATACACCCCAGGTGCGCACCTCCAGCGACGCCGGCTTGCGTTCGGGTGCCAGCCATAGTTATTTGCAGTCGGGAATGTTATACGCCCCCGGCATGATGGCCCCCTCGGGGAGTCGTCCGGGAGCGCTCAATCACTGAGTGGACCGTCAGCCCAACCATAGTTGAATCAAAACCCCGCCCTGATAAAGTTTGCGGGGTTTTGTTTTTTCAATCTGGGGGAACGTTCCAAGAAAACCGTTGGGTATTAACTATAAGGTCTTGGCGGTGACCAGCGGGGGCGCCGGTCCCACACTTAGAAGCCCAACAAACAAGCCCAAGGCGCGGGGCCCTGGGCTTGGTGAAAACGTTATGCGAGGCGTTAAACTATCGCAGCAACCCCTTGAGGAATACGCGCATGATGACGTCGGCGTGGTCGCGCATGTCGTCGTCTTTCTTGGCCATGCGGCGGTAGCGGATGGCGGCGCCGATCATGCCGCGCAGGATGTAGGCGGCTTCCAGCGGGTCCACGTCACTGAACAGGTTTTCGCTCTGGCCCTGAGCCACGAGGCGGCCGAGAATGGCGGTGTTCTGGCGGTAGCGGTCGGTGTGGTCGGTCGTCAGGCGCGACTTGAGAAGGTTCTCGTCCTCCACGCCTTCCTCGAATCCCGCGCTGGCCACGTTAAACAGCGCGAAACTTTTCTGGTAGCGGGTCAGCAGATCGCGCACGAGGCGGGTCAGCTTGATGTCGGCCTTGCCGCGGTCGTTGATAACCTTGGTGAAGAGATCGGTGGTTTCCTCGATGTCGCGCCCGATGAGCGCCTCGGTGAGGGCGTTCAGGTCGGGGAAGACGGTCTTGGCGGATTTTACGTCCACCTTTGCTTCCTTGGCGATGTCTTCGAAGGTGGTGGCTGCCACGCCTTTGCGGGCGAAAATTCCTTGAGCGGCGTTGAGTAGCGGGGTCTTGAGGTCTTTGTCCTTGGGCATGCGTCGGCTCTCTTTATTGTCATTTAGGCGGATGCCGCAGGATTGCGGTCCCCCTTGCACTACACCACAAAGGCAACGTAACTTCCCCATCCAAAAAAGTATTTACAACCCCGAAGTTCGCAAGCCTATGGATGTTGAATGCTGCAAGGCGGTTTCGCGCGGGATGAATGTGTTCCGAGTGATGCCGGTGTTGCGTGAATTATACCCAATGAAAAACGGAAGTCGGAGGCGCGGTATGCTCGCAGGAAAAGCCTTCATGGTCGTGCTGACAGCGGCGGCGATGATATTTACGGCAGCGACGGTGCATGCCGAGGAGTTCAAACTGCCCGATGCTCAGGAAGTTTCCACCTTCTCGCCGGATGCCATGCAGTTTTATATGGCGGGCGTGAACGCTCTGGACCGCATCGACCATCTCAACGGTTACATTAATTTGTCCAAAGCGGCGCAGTTGGAACCCGACGCCCTGCGTTTGAATCTGATAACGGCGGCGGTTGCGCTGAAGATGGGTCGTAAAAAACCAGCCGCCGAGGCCCAGCCATATTACGACACGGCCATTGTGTCGTATGGTAATGTGCTGCGCCATGCTGAGATGAGCGACAGTTTTATCCGTGACGTACAGAACCGGCTGCGCATTGCCATGGAAGAGCAGGGCCAGTTGGTGCAGCGTGACAACAAGCGCGAGGCCTTGGGCAGCGCCTTCGTCATGGCTCTCAACAAAGAGATCGCCACTGTAGAGGAAACCCCTGCGCCCGCTGAAGGCGCTCCGGGAGCAGCTGCACCCACGCCGGCCCTCACACCCATGATTGGCGTGAATCCCTATGCGACGCCTGTCATCCAGCCGGGCATGGGACAACCGGGTATGATACCTGGTATGGGACAGCCGGGCATGATACCGGGCATGGATCAGCCGGGAATGCCTGGGCCGGGTCAAGGGGCTCCGCTTATCTGATGCAGACCTTCGGCATGGCAGACTGTTTTTGCAGTGAGGATTTCCGACATCAGACCGCAGATCACAGGAATGAATAAAACCTTCTGATCATGTAGATTGTTTCGGAGTAAGTGGATGTTTTTTGTTTAATTTTCAAGTGGGCTATGCAGCCCACTTTTTATTTTGTGCAATGGTTTCGATTGGGGCAGGATGAAAATCCTGCTTCTGCGGAAAATCGGCGAAAGGAAGGTGCAACGTGAACGCAGGCGAACTGAAGGCTTTCATCCGGCTAATCAGTAAAGAAAAAGAGCTTGAGGTGTCCGTGGTGAAGGATGCCATCGAGCAGGCCATCGTTATTGCGTCCAAGAAGAACCTGTCCCAGTTCCTTGACGCCCGCTGCGACCTGGACGCTGAATCGGGAGAGTTGCGTCTTTTCGTTAAAAAATCCGTGGTGAACATCTCCTCCAATCCCCGCACTCAGATTTCTCTCCGCGAAGCCGTGAAGCTTCAACCCGGCGTACAGATTGGCGAGGATGTGGAGATCGAGATTCCTCCCTCGGCGCTGGGGCGCATCGCCGCCCAGAGCGCGCGACAGGTCGTCATGCAGAAGTTGCGCGATGCCGAGCGCCAGAAGACCTACGAAGAATTCGACTCGAAACTGGGCGAGGTGGTTTCGGCCCAAGTTCTGCGTTTCGACAAGCGCGACATGGTTTTGTTGGTGGGCAAAAGCGAAGTGTTGTTGCCGCGCATCGAGACATCACCCACGTCGCACTATCGCACCGGCGACCGCATGAAGGTTCTTGTACTGAAACTCGATCTGGAGTCGAAGGGCCCCATCGTCGTTGTCTCGCGTACACATCCCCAACTGGTGTCCAAGCTTTTCGAGCAGGAAGTGCCCGAGATTGCCGATGGCACCGTGCGTGTGGTTAACGTGGCCCGCGACCCGGGTTCGCGCACGAAGATTGCGGTGGAAAGCACCAACAACGATGTGGACCCCGTGGGGGCGTGTGTGGGCGTGAAGGGTTCGCGCGTTCAGATGATCGTGCGCGAATTGGAAAACGAGAAAATTGACATCGTTCCCTTCGATGAAAACCCGCGCCACTTCATCGCCTCGGCGCTGGTGCCTGCGCAGATTCAGCGCATCGAGGTTGTGAGCGAGGAACCCCGCAAGGTATTGGTCACCGTGAAGCGCGGCAATTTGTCGCTGGCCATTGGCAAGCGCGGACAGAACGCCCGGCTGGCAGCGATGCTGACCAGGTGGAAGCTGGACATCCATAGCGAAGCTGAAGAAGAGCAGCGCGGCGGCGACACCGACGAGGTGGCGCGCAAGTATCTCGACGACTTCCTGATGCAACTGGATGGTTGGCCCGACGGCTTGCAGGAGGCGCTGTACGAATCATCATTCAACAGTGTTCAGGCCATCGCCGAGGCCGACGAGATGGTGCTGGTCGATTTTCTGCGCGGCAACCGCGAACTGGCCGGAACCATGATTCAGGATGCTCGCGAATACCTCGAGCAACTTACGGAAATGACCCAATCGCAGTTTGGCGATGAAGGTTACGAAGACGGGCAGGGTGGTGAATTCTCGCCGCATGGCGAGGACGACGATCCGTTCTTCGATGGTGATGACGGTCAAGGTCCCGCAGAGGGAACCGAAGTGGCGGATCAATCAGAAGCCGCCGATCCGGCAACACCTCCAGATGAGGAACCAACGGTTTCTTAAGAAGAGAGCGGTGGAACCCGTTGATCCTCAATGGTTTCCATTCTTCCCATCCCTCCCATTGCTGCGCCTTACTCCACCGCGCGGATCAGTACCACCGTGATGTTGTCGTGGCCACCGGCTTCATTGGCGGCGGCTACGAGACGATTGGCGGCTTCCCGTAGCCCGGGAGTCGTCTTCAGAATCTCCGTCATGACGCTGTCTTCCACCATGCCCGAGAGCCCGTCGCTGCAAATCATATAAATGTCGCCCGGCTTCAGGTCGTCCATTCCCACTTCTACTTCGATATCCACACGGTTTCCGAGGGCGCGGGTGATGACGTTTTTGTATCGGTGATTGCGCGCTTCTTCGGGCGTGATAATCTTTTTCATGAGTTGCTCGTTCACCCATGAATGGTCGCTGGTTACCTGTTTCAGTTCTTCGTTGCGCCAGCGATAGACCCGGCTGTCGCCCACATGAACCGCCACTGCAGCGCTATCCTGAATCAGAATGCCGGCAATGGTGGTGCCCATGCCGCTGAGTTCGGGTTGCTCGCGTTGCATGTTGTAAAGGCGTTGATTGGCGGCGCGAACGCCGGTGATCAGAACATTGATGGCGCGGTTGTAAGCGGGATCAAAATCGAAGGGCCAGGTGGCATCGTTGCCTTGATGTTGAAGGGAAAATTCGACGATGGCCTCGATGGCGTTGTTGCTGGCCACCTCACCCGCAGCATGGCCACCCATGCCGTCGGCTACGAGATAGAGTCCGGTGTCGTCGCACCGGTGAAAGCTGTCTTCGTTATGGGTTCGACGCAAACCGACGTCGGATAAGCCGAAAGACTCAAGCTTCATCTGGGAGCGACCTCGCGTCTGATGTGGAATGGATTATGTCGGGGCAGGGCATAGTAATTGGGACAGAAGCTTGAGCTTTGTGGTGCCGCTGGCAACGATTTTTCTTCGCTGAAATGGGGATTGATATACATTGGAGTTTTTCTATCGACGGGGTTTTCGCAAAAGCGAGGGTGTGGGATTGGTCGCGTGGTACAAGTGTCCGAGATCACGCATGGTCTGACGGGCTTCATCCATCTGGTTGCAGAGAGGTGTGGATGGATCTTCCTCCCCGGTTTGAGGAGGCATCAGTTCATATTCTCCAACGAGGATTCGGAGCTGATCTCGTTTTTTGCGTTGGTGTCGGTGTTCGAGTCTGGCGAGGATGTTCTGCAGTTCCTCTGTGCAATCGCTGATGGGATAATTATCATCGAGGGCAATGGCGCTCAGGGTCTGGGCGTCTGTCTCATCTTCGCAACCATCGATGAGAGCATTCCATGTGGGCGCCGGGGCGTTGGGGTCATATTCGGCGCCACACAGGGAGCAGAACAATCGCCGCACGCAGGGATCGGTGAGCCATTCGGGGTCCACTTGATTCAGCAACGGGCGCAGTTTGGGCATTTCGACGGCAAGCTTCAGCAGGTAGCGTTCGCGGGGAGCGCCTTCGCCGCCCTGGTTTGTGGGCGCAGCCGCAGCCACCTGTTCGCGCAGGCGGCCCGAGGCGCGTTCGTCGAGATCGCGCAGTCGCCGCAGCACGCTGGCCTCCTCCACACCTGCCAGCAGGGCGGTGTGGCGAATGTATTCCGAGCGGGCGACGGCGTTGGGC
Organism: candidate division BRC1 bacterium HGW-BRC1-1; assembly: GCA_002842095.1. Lineage (GTDB taxonomy): Bacteria > Sumerlaeota > Sumerlaeia > Sumerlaeales > Sumerlaeaceae > HGW-BRC1-1. The sequence goes on along the minus strand of PHCB01000012.1, from coordinate 38,274 downwards.
ACCTTTCGTAGCAGTGGCAGGAGCGCTTCAACTATCTGCACCTTCCCCTCCACGGTGCGGCGGTCGTAGCGGGCGATGTTAACTCGGAGGAAGAAATCGATCAGATCACTTGCTCCATCAACCAGGGCGCGGAATGCATCGGGTCCCTCGGCGGCCAGGAAGGAGTCGGGGTCATGGTCGGGGGGGAGGGCCATGATGCGAACTTTAAGATCATGTTCGAGGAGAATTTCGCTGCCCCGCAGCATGGCTTTTTGCCCGGCCTCGTCGCCGTCGTAGGCGAAGACCACCTCGGTGCAAAGTTTGCGCAGGCCGCGCGCCTGCTCGTCGGTCAGGGCGGTGCCGCACGTCGCCACTGCGTTGGTGAACCCGTGCTGGTGGGCGCGGATGACATCCATGTAGCCTTCCATGATCAGGGCGCGTCCATCGCGGGCGATGGTTTCGCGGGCAAGGTGGAGGGCGTACAACTGCTGACCCTTGCGATAAAGGGGCGTCTCGGGCGAGTTGACGTACTTGGGTTCCTCGGGGGCCGCCCCGGCGTGGAAAACGCGGGCGCCAAAGGCGATGGGTCGCGCGAGGTTATCGCAGATGGTGAAGATGAGGCGTCGGCGGAATCGGTCGTAAAAACGATTCGACTCCTGATTGTGGATCACGAACCCGGCGGTGACCAGCGTGTCGCGTTCGAAGCCGGAGGAGCGCGCGAAATCGTGGAAGGCGGTCCAGGAATCGGGCGCCAGACCCAGATGGAAACGTTTCACGGTTTCCGCATCGAGGCCGCGCCGCTGGCAATATTGGGCGGTTTCGCAGTTGGAATCAGCCAGTGCGGTGGCGAGGGTCTTCATGAAAAACTCGACCGCGGTATGGTTCACCTGGTGCAGCTTCTCGCGCAGCTCATCCTGGCCGGGGGCGCGCGTGCCGCCGCGCAGTTCCGGCATGGGGATTTTGAAGCGGTCGCACAATAGCCGCAGAGCGTCCATCCACTCCACGCGCTCGACCTTCTGGACGAACTTGATCACGTCGCCAAACTCGCCGCAGCCATAGCAGCGGAACATCTGCTTGGCGGGGTTGACTGTAAACGACGGCGTTTTTTCGCGGTGGAAAGGGCAGAGCCCCTTCAAATTGATGCCACCGCGGCGCAGCGGCAGGTATCCCTCGATCACCTGAACGATGTCGATTTGGTCCCGGAGGCGATTGGCGAACTCAATAATGTTACTCATAAGACATGCGACACCCTCAAGGCACTACAGCGCAACCATGGCCGCCTTTGCAAGGAGCGAGATTTCATCCCGAAATATCCGGCGGCTTGTGGGGCGGCAACCATACATCATAACGATGACGAGGTTTCCGAGGTCATTTCATCCACCGAGATGATCTCGTGGGTTATGGGAGCCGGGGGCGGCGAGACCGGTGGGGGAGGCGTGAGGCGTATGACCGACATCACGGAGCGATCGTTTTCCTGGGAGAATGAGGCTTGGGCTCGTGTGCCGGGTTCCACCTCAAAGATTTCCACAGAAGTCAAAAGCACTGGTTCCAAGGGGATGCGGGGACGGCGGGTTGGTTTGTTCGAGATTTCACGCACGACTTCAAGGCCACCGACGATCTGCCCGAAGATGCTCTGTTTGCCGTTCAGATCGGGCATGGGAGAAAGGGTAATGAACCAGCGACAGCCGTTGCCGGTGGGACCGGAGGTTTCCATGGCGAGCAAGCCCACGGTGGTGAAGTCGATTTTTGCGGTGGTTTCCAGCGGCAGGGTAAAGCCGGGATGGCCGCTGCCCCGGTTGATGGGGTCGCCACCACGAATGAGCAAGTTGGGTAGGGTTTCGTAAATGGTGGTGTTGTCGTAAATGGGTTTTTCGAGCCGGGCGAGGGTGACGGGATGCGTCCACGACTTGCGTCCGGTGGCCAGACCGATGAAATTCTCGACCGTGGCGGGGGCATCCTCGGCGAAAAGACGGGCCGCAAAGTCGCCCTCGGTGGTATGGAACGCGGCATATTTGCCGGGTGCCAACTCGATCGGCTGGATTTCGGCGGCAGTGGCGGCGGCGGCAAAGCATACAGCCAGCGCGGCGGTCAGGGTGGTGATCAGTAATTTCATTGTGGGGGAAAGCCTCCGGGAAAGTTTACGACGGGAGAGGCATGTACTTTGAATCAAAAGACGGGCGTGGTCAAGGCTGGGGATTTTATCTTTTTCCGGTAATGCGCCACCACAATCCCTCGCCGTAGGCCCGGAATTGTTCGAGGCGGTGGCCCCGGGCCGCAGGTTCGCGGAGCATCCAGCGGGCTTCGAACGGAATGAAGCCGCGCAGCCAGTCGCGAAGGGTGAAGTTTTTCAGGCAATAGCGGATGCGCATGCGTTGATAAAGGCGGTGAAAGGCCGGGCTGTTCACGGTGAGGGAAACGGATTCGTGGTGGATGAGGCGTGCCTCGGGCACGTAGCGGATGCGCGCCCCGAGGCGGCGGGCACGGGTGCAGAGATCTGTTTCCTCGAAGTAGGCGGGAAAGTAATCTTCATCAAACCCGTTGAGTTGGTCCAGCAGGCTGCGGCGAATGGCAAAGCCGGCACCGGTCACGTAGTCGCAATCGCGGGGGGTGATCTGGTGGGGGGCGCCGGTGTCCTCCTCGCCCGCGGCGAAGTGGCCCGTCATGCCGTTGGGATAAATAAAACCGCCGGCGTGCTGGAGGGTGTACCCGCCGGGATAATGGATACGGGCACCTGTGATGCCAATGGTGGTGTCGTTCTGAAGGGGTCTCAGGAGTTCCGTGACGAAGTCGGGGGTGACCTCGGTGTCGGGGTTGAGGAAGATGACGAATTCGGCGCTGCCAGCATGCCATCCCACGTTGTTGCCACCGGCGCAGCCGAGGTTGCGGTCGAGGGCGATTATGTCGGCGGTGAGGCCGGAGTGGTCGCAGGCTTCCCGGGCTACGGCCACCGAGTTGTCGCGGGAGGCGTTGTCGACGATGATCACGGGAAGGGGCGGGCTGGTCAGGGCTGCGACGGAGGCGATGCAGGCGGGCAGATAATCCGCGCTGTTATAGGAAAGAATTACGATATCTGCCGACGGCGCGGAAACTCTTGGTTGGACGACTGCCGCCGAGATGGATTCGGGTTCGGGGGGCATGGGCCTCAGCGCGCCGTGGCGGGTATTTGGGTGACGCGGTTATCGCTGATGTTGGGCAGCAATTGCTGGCGCGCGATGTTGACAGAAGGCGCGGGGGCCGCATGGTTTTCGTCGTGGCGCAGGTTTGCATCGCCGCCACCGGGAGTGGGAAGTTTCCCCTCGGGCTTGGTGGGAGTGACTTCCACATCTTGGGAGGCTTCATTGTACAATTCGAGGTTTGGTTGCACGGGAGCGTCTTCGGCGGATTCGTTCGAGGCGGGGAGAGATGCCGCCACTACGGGTCTGGGCTTGGGCACATCACCGATGGCGCGAGTGCCGAGAAGCTCGCTGACGGTGACGAATTGGTAACCCTTCTCTTTGCCGGCCTTGATGATGGCCTCGGTGGCTTCGAGGGATTTGTCGAAGCGGTCATGCATCAGAATGATGGAGCCGTCGCGTATATTTTTGATGGCGTTATCTGCGATGTCCTTGGCGGAGATTCCCTTTTTCCAGTCGTTGGAATCAATGCTCCAGTTGATGATGTGGAGGTTGGCGTCACCGATGAGGTCCTGGACCTTCTGGTTTGCCTCACCGTAGGGCGGGCGCAGCACGGCGGGTTCAACGCCGGTAGCGGCAAGGATCTCTGCGCTGGTTTTCTGCACCTCATCCTGCACCTTTTCCAGACCGATGCGGTTGAACTGGGGATGGGTCCACGAGTGGTTGCCCACTTCAAATCCAGCCTCGGCAATCTGTCGGGCCAGTTCGGGATGGGTTTTCACGTTCGGGCCGATGAGGAAAAACGTGGCTCGCACGTTTTCGGCTTTTAGTAGTTCGAGAAACTTCGGCGTGAGTTTGGTGTTTGGGCCGTCGTCGTACGTGAGAGCCACCAGTTTACGGTTGGTGTTCCATTCGCGGACAATCTTCTTCAGGGGCGGCGTGGAGATGGGTTCGGCGGAAGCAGCGGTGAGCGTGGAGGAGGACGCACCGGCGGCGGCGCGGGGGGCATTGCGGGCCAGTTCCTCGGCACGACGGTATTCGGCTGCGATGGAGGTGCGCTCGGTTGAGCCGGTGGTTGAGGCGTCGGGTGCACCGGTGGCCGTTTCGGAATCTGCGGCGAAAAGGGCAGCCTCGGGACGTGCGCCAAGGTAGGTCTTGAATCCAACGAAGGCGGCAAAGAAAATACCGGCAAAGATAAACAGCAGGAGGAGCGAACGAAGCAATTTCAGCACAGGGTTATTCTCCAGCGGGAACGGCAAGAAAGGGTTTCCTTCCTCGCGTGGTTTGTTGCCATAGAGTGACAATGGGTGGGGTGGGACCATTCAGACGGGTGAAAAAAAGCAGACCCGCCATCCCGGGTGGGGAGGCGGGTCTGAGGGGGGTGCAATTGGGGTGTTGCTGGTTTAAACGGTGTTACTTCGCGGAAGACTTCGCGTCGTTCTCTGCCCGCTGGGCGGCCTTGGCCGAGGCGGTGAGAGTTTTCCGTTCGGTGATGCGGGCTTTCTTGCCGCGCAGATCACGCAGGTAGTACAGTTTCGCACGGCGAACACGGCCGCGGCGAACGATTTCGATTTTGTCGACCTTGGGGGAATGCAGCGGAAAAACGCGCTCCATGCCGACGCCATAGCTGACCCGGCGTACGGTGAATGATTCGCTGATGCCGCTACCCTTGCGGCGGATGCAAACGCCCACGTAATCCTGAATGCGCTCTTTGTCGCCTTCGATGATTCGCACGGCCACCTTGATGGTATCACCCGGTTGGAAATCGGGAACATCCGTCTTCAACATGCCCGACACGAAGTCGGTAATAATCTGGCTGCTCATGGTCGGCAGCTCCTTCTGCATATGTTTGGCAGAGGTGTCGGCCGCATGAAACACAGCGGGACACATACCCTCCGCCCGGCCGAAGCAGGGCGCGAAAATGGTGCGGGCAACGGTTTTGAGGACAAACCCAATGCCAACGGGTTGATACGCTCGGGGAGGAGGTGCATTCGGGGAGAAAGAAAAAATTTGACGCAAAGATGCAAAGACGCAAAGAAAACCAAAGGTAGCCCCATTCGGCAGGGTTTTATCTGGCGCTTTGGTTTCGGGCGGGGTTGGCTGGTTGGCCATGGAGATGCGGAGGGTTTTATATTATCTTTCTTTGAGGGAGCCGTTTGGTATTTCGCGGTCGACCTATTCTGAAAGTGATACTGTGTTTGTGAACATCAATGGGGGATGGGGCGAGGCCACGTCGTCGGGGTTTTTCGGGGAAACGGAGCAATCGGTTCTGGAACTGCTGGAAACCGTGGCCGGGATGGATGGCTTGCCTGCGTTGGATTCTCCTGAAGATATGGCCGACGCGCTCGCAACGCGCTGTCCGGAAGCATCCGGTGCCGTCCGTGCTGCTGTGGATATTGCGCTCTGGGATCGCGCCGCACGCCGGGCCGGGGTGCCCCTTCACCAGATGTTCGGGCGGGCGTGGCGACCGGCGGTTACTTCTTTCACGATCGGTATTGCGGAGCCGGCGGAGATGCTGCGCAAGGTTGAGGCGGCGGCAGGATTTCGCATTCTGAAAATCAAGCTCGGACGAAATATCGACCGCGACCTTGAGGTGATGGCGGCCATTCGGAAGCAGGTGGGCGGCGAGCGCGTGCTGCGCATCGATGCCAACGGCGGATGGAGCTTCGACGATGCGGTGCGAGCTGTGGCGGTGCTGGCCGATCTGGGCGTGGAATACGTCGAACAGCCCCTCGCGCGGGGAAGCCTTGACGAAATGCGGGCACTGCGCAAAGTTTCGCCGCTTCCGCTTTACGCCGATGAGGACATCATGACCTCTGCCGACGTGGTGCGCTGGGCGGATGCCTGTGACGGGGTGAACATCAAGTTGATGAAGAGCGGCGGCCTGACCGAGGCGCGGCGGATGATTGCCGTGGCACGCGGACTGGGTTTGAAGGTCATGTTGGGCGGTCGCATCGAGAGCTCCGTGGGGGTGACGGCGGCAGCGCATCTGGCGCCGTGGGCCGATTCGCTGGATCTCGATGGCATGCTGCTTATCAAGAATGATCCCTTCGAGGGCGTGCAATGCGACGACGAGGGAAATTTATCCATGCCGCAAAGACCCGGGCTTGGTGTATTATTGCGAAACGAATTCGCCGGCAACTTTGCCGGATGGTGAGACGGAAGGATGGCTGAAGTTATGGAAAAGGTTCTGGCGGCAATCGAATCGGGGCGTGAGGGGTTCATAAGTGAGTTGAAGGATCTGTTGCGGATTCCCAGTGTGAGCAGTGATCCGGCGCATGCGGGAGACGTGCGAGTGGCGGCGGAGTGGGTGCGGAAGCATCTCGCGGACATGGGGTTGGAGGCGGAGATTCACGAGACGCCGGGCCATCCGCTGGTTTTCGCGCAGAAGTGCGATGCACCGGGCAAGCCGACCATTCTGTTCTACGGCCATTTCGATGTGCAGCCCGTGGAGCCGCTGGATGAGTGGACTTCGCCCCCCTTCGAGCCGGTGGAGCGCGACGGCAATATTGTGGGGCGCGGCACCGCCGACGACAAGGGCCAGGCATTCACCCATGTGAAGGCCGTGGAGGCATGGCTCAAAGGTGCGGGGTGCCTGCCGGTGAACGTGAAAATTTTGCTGGAAGGCGAAGAAGAAATAGGCAGTCCGAACTTGCCCGCATGGTTGGCGGAACATCGCGATCTGGCGGCGGCGGACGTGGTGGTGATCAGCGACACCTCGCAGTTCGGGCCGGGGTTGCCGTCGGTTTGCACGGGCCTGCGGGGAATTGCGGCGTTCGAGATTCATGTGGAAACATCGTCGACGGATTTGCACTCGGGTAGTTTTGGCGGTGCGGTGCCGAACGCTATCGACGTGCTGACGCGGATTGTTTCGGGGTTGCATACGCCCGACGGTGGCGTGGCTGTGGCCGGTTTTTATGACGACGTGAAGGCGCCCTCGGATGAGGAAATGGCGTCGTGGAAGGCGCTGCCTTTTTCCGAGAAGCAATTCTTGCAGTCGGCCGGCGCGCAGACTCTGGGCGGCGAGCCGGACCGCCACACGCTGGAACGCATCTGGGCGCGACCGACGCTGGAAATTGTTGGCATCGGTGGCGGCTTCCAGGGGCCGGGCCACAAGGGGATCGTTCCCGCGAAGGCGTGGGCGAAGTGCAGCATGCGTCTGGTGCCGGGAATGGTTCCCGCCAAGGTGATCGAAGCGGTGAAACGCCACATCGAAGCGGCATCTCCCGCCAGCGTGAAGGTGAAAGTTGAGGGGGGGCACGGCACACCGCCGGTGTCCATTCCCACCGACAGCCGCTGGGTGGCCGCCAGCGTGGCGGCGCTTGAAAAAGGGTTTGGGGCCAAGCCCGTTTTTATCCGTGAGGGCGGCAGTATTTCCATCGTCACGCGGTTCGTTGAGGATTATGGAATGCCTTGCCTGCTTCTGGGCTTTGGTCTGCCTGATGACCACATCCACGGCCCCAACGAGAAGTTCAGTCTGTCGGATTTCATGGCTGGCATTCGCACAAGCGCATACCTGATGGGCGAGTTGGGCAGGGAAGTTTAGCATTGCAAACCGGCTTGGCGACGCCATGTTAGCGCTGTTGCATCCGCATCGTATTTATCACCCAAACATCCACGGAGATATTTCTTAAAATGAAGCTCAGCAAATTGATTAGCCTTGCTCCCGACGCGCAGGTTACCGGCAATCCGGACCTCGACATTACGGGTGTTGTTTACGATCCGCTGCGGGTGAAGCCCGGATTTCTTTTTGTGGCTATCGACATGTATACGCAGCTCGACAAAATCGAGATCCCCGATGGCCATGATCATGTTAAAGAGGCCGTCGCCAACGGGGCTGTGGCAGTGATGTTGCAGCGCGATGTGCCGGTGCCGGCCAACGTGACGAAGATCCTCGTGAAGGATACCCGCGACGTGCTGGCCGATGTGGCCGGTGAGTTTTATGGCCATCCTTCGAGCAAACTGAAAGTAATCGGAATCACGGGAACGAATGGCAAAACGACCACGGCGCACATCGTGGAGAGTATCCTGGCCCTGAAGCACCGCATTGGCCTGATGGGGACGCTATATTACAAGGTGGCGGGAGACATCCGCAAGTCGAAGGACACGACGCCCGAACCGCCGGATCTTCAGGAAATATTTCAGGAGATGGTGAAGGAGGAATGCTCCCATGTGGTGATGGAAGTTTCGTCGCACGGTGTAAATTTCCACCGCGTGGATGGCATCCAGTTTGAAGTGGGCGCGTGGACGAACTTCACGCAGGATCACCTCGACTATCACCGCACGATGGAAGCGTACCGCGAGTGCAAGCTGGAGTTCTTCCGCTGGCTGGAGCCGGACAAATACGTGATTGTGAACGCCGACGATCCGAGCGTGGAGCATTTTGAGAAGGCCGCGCGGGCCAAGGTCATTCGCATCGGTCTGGTGAATCCGGCTGAAATTTCTGCCAAGGATGTGAAATTTTCAGTGTCGGGCACGGAGTTCACGCTGGTCACGCCCAAGGGCGAGGCCCATGTGAAAAGCCGGCTGCGGGGCGAGTTTAACGTGTACAACAGTCTGGTTGCCGCGGCGTGCTGTTACGTCCTGGGCGAGGATCTGCAAACGCTGGTGGCGGGTCTCGAGCGGAGCATCGTGGTGGCCGGTCGGTTTCAGCCGGTGGAGCGCGGGCAGGACTACGCCGTTATCGTGGACTACGCCCACACACCCGATGGTCTGGTGAAAGTACTGGCGGCGGCAAAGGCAGCCAACCCGAAGCGGATCATCACCGTGTTCGGTTGTGGCGGTGATCGCGATGCGACGAAGCGCCCCATCATGGCGGGCATTGCCGAAGAAGGCAGCGATCTGGTCATCGTGACCGACGACAACCCGCGTACGGAAGATCCCGGCAAGATTGTCGAAGACGTGCTGGCGGGTCTGAAAGATCGCACGAAGGCCCAGGTGATTCACGACCGACGCGAAGCGATTCTGAAGGCCGTGGAAATCGCCCAGCCGGGCGATCTGGTGCTCATCGCCGGCAAGGGTCACGAAACGACGCAGACCCTGAAAGACCGCACGCTAGAGTTCAATGACTTCCTCGTGGCCGACGACGCAGTGGCAACGCGTCTGGGGCGTGGGTGAGGCTGAATCAGCCGGTCAACATTGATCGAAATTTAGCATTGTGGCCGGGCGCGGGTTGGCCCGGCCGGTTTAATCATTTTAGAAGAGGACCTTTTCCGCCATGCGTATAACCAAGCTTTCTGCCGAGCCGTTTGATCTTCCGCTGATCGAGCCTTTTATTATCGCCACGGGGCGCAAGGATGCCGCCAACAATGTGTTGGTGCGCGTGGAACTGGAGGACGGAACGGTGGGCTTTGGTGAGGTGGCTCCGTCGCCTTATACCACGGGCGATACGCAGGCCACGTCCATTGCGGCCATCAACCACTTGCGATCAGTTGTTGAGGGGCGCGATGTGGAGTCGTGGCGGACTTTGCTGGTGGATACGCGCAAGGCGCTGCGGCATCAGTTCGCGGCCCACAGTGGAGTGGAGATTGCCGTGTTGGATGCCTGGGGCAAGATGGCGGGTGTTAGTTTGCACCAGTTTTTTGGTGGCGTGAAAACCGAGGTGGAGACCGACTACACACTGTCGCTGGGCACGCCGGAGGAAACCGCGAAGTCGGCGGCGAAGGCTGTGAAGCAGGGTTTCAACAAAATCAAAATCAAGGTTGGCATGACGGTGGCGGTGGATTTCGCCCGGGTGAAGGCGGTTCATGAGGTGTGTCCCGATGCGGACCTGGCGCTCGACGCGAACCAGGGTTTCTCGCCCAAGGATGCGGTGGAACTGGCGCGTCGCATTGAAAAGGCGGGTATTGAACTGAGCCTTCTGGAGCAACCCGTGCGCCGCGACGATCTGGCGGGGATGCGTTATGTGCGCGAGCATTGCGGTTTTCTGGTGGGTGCCGACGAAACGGTTTTCACGCCGGAGGATGCGATTCGCGTGGTGCGCGAGGAGGCCGCAGACGTCATCAACATCAAGGTGGCCAAGGCCGGCCTGGTGGGGGCGCTCGACATCGCGGGCATCGCGCGGGCCGCGAACATCAGCCTGATGATCGGCTGCATGATGGAGAGCAAGATTGGTCTGGCCGCGTCGGTGCATCTCGCCTGCGGTTTGGGTTGTTTCACGCACTGCGACCTCGATTCGGTTTACCTGCTCCAGCCCTTCGAGTGTGAGGGTGGCTATCATCAAGTAGGACCGGTTTTCTCGGTTGAGGGTGTTGGCGCCGGCACGGGTATCATCTATCAGCCGTAAGGTCGTTGGTCGGTCGTTAATAAATTTCTAAACGAAGGAGCAAGGTGCCGCCTCTGAGCAACTCGGGTGCGGGCGCCACAAGTCTATTCCGTGATTAAAACACACCTGTACAAGCTGGAGATGATCGATCCCTTTGGAATATCCAGGGGGACCCAGAGCACTCAAAACACCATGCTCGTGCAAGTGGACGGCGGATGGGGCGAGGCAGCCTGCTCGCGCTATTATTGCGAGACTGCGGACGACATCGCCCGGGCGATGGAAGTTGCCGACCGCGCCCTTGAGCAGTACACGGCGGGAGACGCCGGCCGTCTGGATTTCATCGATGATGTAGAGGAAGCGGTTTGGTCGGCCATTGACGCGATGCCCGAGCGCGCGTCGCATCCGCACAAAACTTTTCGAGGAGCAACCAAGGCGGCCATCGACATGGCGCTTTTCGACCGGCTCGGCAAACAACTGGAGATGCCTCTTTACCGTTTGTTTGGTCGTAAACCGGTGGGGCTTCTGACGACTTCATTTACGATCGGTTTGGATACGCCGGAGGTGATGCTGCGCAAGGTAGATACGGCGCGGGCCTACGCCATTTTGAAGATCAAGCTGGGTCGCGAGTTGAAGTTTGATTTGGATATCATGCGCGAAATTCGGCGCGAGGCCGGCGACAAGGTTTTGCGCGTGGATGCCAATGGTGGCTGGTCGCTGGACGAAGCGCGTGAGGCAATGTCGGTGCTCGCGGACCTCGGCGTGGAGTATGTTGAGCAGCCTCTGGAAAAGGGCGAGATCGCGGCCCTGCGCGAATTGAAGAAGAACGCGCCGCTGCCGATTTTCGTGGACGAAGACTCCATGACGGCCGCCGATCTACCCGGTCTGGTGGGGGCGGTGGATGGCATTAACATCAAGCTGATGAAAAGTGGCGGGTTGGTGGAGGCGCGGCGTATGTTGGCGCTGGCGCGGGTGTACGATATGCGCGTGATGATCGGCTGCATGATCGAGACCAGCGTGGCCATCACCGCCGCAGCGCATCTGGGCGCCTATGCGGACAACCTCGATCTCGACGGGAACCTGCTGGTGAAAAATAATCCCTTCACGGGCGTGCTTTGCGCGGCGGACGGGTCTCTCACGCTGCCTGAAAAACCGGGCCTGGGTGTGGAACCTAAACTTTCGTTTCTTGAATCCTGAGCGTGATGTCGGCGTGACCGAAACCACCCCCGATGTGGAGGCCACAGGCCATGCCCATGAAAAGAGTGGGAGGGTTTCGCTGTCACTACTGGTACTATTGGCTCTGACGGCCGTCGCCGTTTTTTTGCGGCTGTGGCGGCTGGATCTCATTCCGTTTACATACGACTCCGCGGCAGCGTTGGAGCGTACGCGGGAAACGCTTAACCTCGGGTTTCCTCCGCCGACCGGCATTATTAATTCGATGGGGTTTCGCAATCCGCCGGGGTTGATCTGGCTGCTGTTGCCGGCGGGTCTGGCATCGCCGTGGCCTGAGGTGACAGCGGCCTGGCAGGCGTTGCTCGTGCTGACTGGCGTTACGCCGTTGTATTGGTTCGCGCGCCGCCGACTGGCCGGGCCTGCGTGGTTGGTGCCCGTGGTGCTCTATCTGTTTCTGCCGGTCATGGTGATGGGAGGCCGCAACATTTGGGCGCAAAATTTCCTGCCCATGCTGGGAGCGTGGGCCTTGTGGGGTGCCGGATGGGCGTTGGATGGGTCGGCCGATGCAGTCCGTCGTGCGCGGTACGGGGCCTTCTGTCTCGGGATGATTGCGCTTGCGGTGTTGGTGCATCCGGCGTCGGCCCTCTGGCTGATCATGATGTCGGCGTGGTTTGTGTGGCTCGCCCGGCGGCGTGATTTGTCGGGGGGGGCATTGCTGCGAGGTGCGATGTTAAGCTTCATTCCGTTTGGTTCAGCGTTGTTGCCCAGTGCGTCAGATTGGTGGGCTCGGCGTGGTACGCCCTTGGAGGCGCAGCCAGATTTCGTTCGTAATTTCGTGGAAAAGATTCCTCCTCCCGATCCTGTCTGGCAGCGTATGCAGGAGAGTCTGGCCTCGGTGTTCGAACCCTTTGCGAGCGGCGGGCCGTTGGGCGGCTTGGGTTTTCTGCTCACAGAAGAGCAACGGACCTGGTCCCATGTTCTGGATTTTCTTTTTCTGGCCATGGGTGGTGTGGGCGTGGCGTTGGTCGCGTGGGGCGTTGCGCAGTGGGTCGCAAAGGCATTACGGAGGGAAAGCGCATCGCACTTTCGCAGTCAGGAATTGTTGCTGCTCTTGTGGCTGGCCCTGCCCGCGGTAGTGGGAGGGGCACTGGTGTCACACCCCAACTCGACTTATTTTGCACTGGGTATGCCTGCGCTGTTTCTGCTGGCAGGTCTGCCCGTTTCAAGGCTTGTGGAAGCGGGTCGCGATGGGCTGGCGTTGCGGGTGGCAATTTTCGCCGCCATCATTGGTGGTGCGGGTTATGCCACGCAGCATGTGAACTGTATGCGCATCGTGGATCGGACCGAGGTCGTGCCGGGGCCGTATTACATTGCGTTGAAGGTTCAGCGCGAACTGGCCTGTCGGCTGGCGGAGGCGGGCGTGGGTCATGGTCGGTTGGATCACCTGAGTGGGTCCTGGTATGAGCGCTCTCTCAGTTATCTGTTGAGTGCGTGTGTTGACGAGGTCCGGGCAAAAAATCCCGACGCGACATCAGCCCCTCCGCGCATGGCTGTGGTGGAGGATGTAGCGCTTCTCACCTCGAAGCCGGCGCGTGCGGATTGGCTGCGGGCCAACGCCGACTTTTTCGTGGGGACTTTGGGTGTAAAGTTGTTTGACGACGATCGGGCCGAGGCCCAGTTCATCCTCGAATATCAGCTTCGCTGAGCGCCCAGCGGGGCGCGCTTCAGGAAGCGACCCGCGCCAGACTCGCCGTGCCATTGTCCCGCGTGGCAGAGGACGCGTCCGCGGGAGATCACGGTTTCGGGATAACCCTGCACCTCCATCCCTTCGTATGCGCTGTAATCAACGCGCATGTGATGCATGAGGGGGTTGTTCACGCTGATCGTCTCGCGCCGCTCGGGATCGAAAATCACCAGATCGGCATCGCTGCCCACGGCGATGGTGCCCTTGCGCGGGAAGAGGCCGAACAGTTTCGCCGCCGCAGTGCTGGTCAGTTCGACGAAGCGGTTCACGTCGATGCGCCCGGCCACGACGCCGCCGTTGTACACGAGGCTCATGCGATTTTCGATGCCGGGGGCGCCGTTGGGGATCTTGGTGAAGTTGTCGCGTCCGGCATGTTTTTGATCGGCGAAACAAAACGGACAATGGTCGGTGGCGATGGCTTGCAGGTGGTTGAGTCGCAGACCGTGCCAGAGCGCCTGCTGGTTTGCCACGGGACGCAGCGCCGGGGTCATCACCCATTTGGCGGCTTCGAAATCGGGAGCGTCGTAGCGGCTGTCGTCCAGGAAGAGATACTGGGGGCAGGTCTCGGCGTAAACATTCTGTCCGGTTTCGCGGGCCCGGCGCACTTCCTCCAGCGCGGCGGCGCAACTCAGGTGCACGATGTAGACCGCCGCCTCCGCCACGCGGGCGATGGCGATGGAGCGGTACACTCCCTCGGCTTCCATTTCCACGGGGCGCGTTCGCCCGTGCCAGCCTGGCCCGGTGTGGCCATTGCGCAGGGCTTCGCGGATGATCTCGTCGATCACAATGCCATTCTCTGCGTGCATCATTACCATGGCACCCAACTGCCCCGCGCGGCGCATGGCGCGGTACAACACGGCATCGTCCACGTAGAGGCGGTCGGGGTAGGCGGTGAAGAGCTTGAACGTGGACACTCCCTCGTCTTGCACGAGGCGATCCATTTCGGGTAATCGCGACTCGGGCAGATCGGTGACGATCATGTGGAAACCGTAGTCGATGCATGCGCGTCCGGCGGCTTTGTCGTGCCACGTGGCCAATGCGTCCAGCATGGAACCGCCGCGATCCTGCGTGGGAAAATCGATGACGCAGGTGGTGCCGCCGAATGCCGCGGCCCGCGTGCCGGTTTCGAAGTCGTCGCTGCTCACCACGCCGGGAGCCACGGGCAGGTCGAGGTGCACGTGGGGGTCCACGCCGCCGGGGATGACAAGGCGACCGGTGGCATCGAACTCGCGGTCGGCCTTTACCTTCAGGTCGCGCCCTATGAGGGAGATGGTTTCGTCCTCGGCGTACAGGTCGGCAATGTAATCATCCGTTGCGGTGACGATGCGTCCGTTGCGAATGAGGATGCTCATGGTTGTTTCCGACCTTTCCATCCTGGGGGTTATTGAGCCTGTGGTCCGGACCCGGCGGGAGGCGGTGGCAGCCAGGGCGATTCGGGGATGAGAGCGGGTTTTGCATACGGCCCCGCCAGCAGAGCGTCGGCGACTCCCCCCTGATTTCTCATGATGGCTCTTGCACTGAAATGAACCTCTCCCGTGGCACCCGGTTGTTCCCGGGTGAGGGCGATTTGCTCCACGATTTCTGTGGGAGAGAAGGCTTTGCTTCCGTTGCCGGTCAGGCTCGTGTGCAAGCCGGGCCAAATGTGGCGTTTTTTTGTGTTCTCGCTCACCCACCAGGCGAGCAACGTGGGGTAGCTCTGTTGCTTCGAGGAAATTTTCCAATAGAGTTGCGGGGTCATGTAGTCGACCCATCCCTCATTCAGCCACAGTTTCGAATCTGCATAAAGCTCGTTCACGGAACTGAGTCCGGAGATTCCGGGGGGTGTGCCGCTTTTCCAAATGCCGAAGGGACTGATGCCGACTTTGACATGGGGTTTCGTGGCTTTCACGGAGGTGTAGACACTCTTGATGAAGCGGTTCACGCTGTCGCGTCGCCAGTCGTTCAGTTCCAATTTCCCCCCCCGCTTGAGATATGCCTGATAGGACGATTCGTCGGGGAAGGGGATGGCGTTCTTGTTGGCGTCGCGTTCCACGTAGGGATAGAAGTAATCGTCGAAGTGAACGCCGTCGATGTCGTAACGTTTCACCACGTCCATCACAACGCGCAACGAGTAGTCCTGCACTTCGGGCATGCCGGGATCGAGCCAGAGCTTGGTGCCATACTGGCGCACCATCTGGGGGTCGCTGATGGCCACATGGTTGGCTGGCAGAGTGCTCGTGGTGTTCGCCAGTCCTGCGCGGTAAGGGTTGAACCATGCGTGCAATTCCATGCCGCGCTTGTGGGCTTCACTTACCGCAAAGGTGAGCGGATCGTAAAGGGGCGTGGGAGGCTGGCCGGTTTTGCCGGTCAGGTAGACGCTCCAGGGTTCCAACTTCGAATCGTATAAGGCGTCGCATGCGGGGCGCACCTGGAAGACGATGGCGTTAAAGTTCAGAGCCTTAGCGCGGTCGAGCAGTTCGACCATCTCCTTTTGTTGCTGATCGGATGGCAACCCCCGTCGCGAGGGCCAGTCGATGTTGGCAACCGTGGCAACCCACAAGCCGCGGAATTCGTGGGTGGGTGCGGCTGACGGGGCCGGGGTTGAACTTGTAACGGGCAGTGGAGTTGAAGTGATAACGGGCAGTTGAGCCATGCCCAAAGTGGACAGCAGTATGGTGCAGATGGTTAAAGAAGCTGAAAGAAAACGCACAAGTATCACTCCCCAGTGATTCCATTTAGATGATCCGAAAAAACACAATGGAGGGAGGAAAATCAAATGGCAAGGGGTGTTCGAGGGTTGGGGCGGGTTCGCGAAAAGGGACAGGCTTTGAGTTTATACCTCGTTAAATGTTCCTGGTCCCGGGGAGTGAAATTTGAGCATAGGCCGGGGCGGCGCTCACTTCTTCCCGGATTGTTTTTCGGATTCCTCGGATAGTTTCCGAGTTACCTCGCGAAGCGCCCGAACGGTTTGAGGGCTGACGTGATGTTCGATTCCCTCGGCATCATCCTCGGCAATTTCCCGGGGGACCCCGATGGCCAGGAGGAAATCCAGCACATGGGCATGGCGGATCTTTCCCGCCGAGGCCATGCTCGCGCCCTGCGGTTCGAGAAATATTGAACGATACGGTTCGCTGCGCACCAATCCCTCGCGCTGTAACTGGAGCAGTTTCTTGCTGACCGTGGCTTTGCTGACATGGAGCGCGTCTGCGATGTCGATCACGCGGGCTTCTCCGCGACGTTCGATCAACTCCGCAATGACCTTCACGTAGTCGAGGGTGTTCTCCTCGGCGTGTTGAAGCCGGGTCCGGACGGTTGGTGGTTGGTGTGTCTTTGAGGAGGCCATGTCCATACCCTATACACTTTATTAGCCATTAGCATCTATGTTAACGATTACGAATTTTGTTAGACAATGCTTACTATTTGAGCAATGACTAACAAGCATTGAGTTAAATTGATGACAACGCAACCAGAACCACTCCCGCTGGAAGAACAAGAAACCGGGGGATGGTTGCGAGACGCCCCTTCTCCGTCGCTCCCGGAATCCTTCCGCACCATCCCCGTGCCCAAAGGGCAGAGCTTCTGGAGAATGATGTGGGCCTTTGCCGGGCCGGGGATGCTGGTGGCGGTGGGCTACATGGATCCGGGCAACTGGGCCACGGACCTGGAGGGGGGCGCGAAGTTCGGCTATACGCTGCTCTCGGTGGTGTTGATTTCCAACTTCATGGCCATGTTGCTGCAGCATCTCGCGTTGAAGCTGGGCATCGTAACAGGGCGCGATCTGGCGCAGGCGTGTCGCGACCATTATTCCAAACCGGTGGCCATGGTGCTCTGGGTGCTTTGCGAGATAGCGATTGCCGCTTGTGACCTGGCGGAGGTGATCGGCTCGGCCATCGCGTTAAATCTTCTGTTTGGCCTGCCCTTGGTTTGGGGAGTGCTCTTCACTGCCGCCGATGTTCTGATAATTCTTGTTCTTCAAAACCACGGGTTCCGGTGGATCGAGGCGATCGTGGTGGCTCTGATCCTGACCATCGGTGGTTGTTTCTGTTATGAACTCATTGCCTCCCATCCGGATTGGATCGCGGTGGGGGCCGGCCTGATCCCGTCGCCCCGGATAGTCAGCGACCCGTTGATGCTCTATATCGCCATCGGTATTATGGGCGCGACGGTTATGCCCCACAACTTATATCTGCATTCGAGCATCGTGCAGACACGCGCGTTCGAGGTCAGCAAACTCGGCAAGAGATCCGCCATCCGGTTTGCGACCATCGATTCCACAGTGGCTTTGCTTTTCGCGTTTTTTATCAACGGCGCTATTTTGGTGGTAAGTGCAGCGGCGTTTCACGGGACGGAGCACAGCAATGTGGCCGACATTGGGGATGCTTACAAGCTCCTGTCGCCCACGCTGGGGGCGGGGTTGGCCAGCACCCTGTTCGCGGTGGCGCTACTGGCGTCGGGCGTTAACTCCACACTCACGGGCACCATGGCCGGCCAGATCGTGATGGAGGGATTCCTTAACATTCGGCTGAAACCCTGGTTGCGGCGGCTGGTTACGCGTCTTATCGCCATCGTGCCGGCTGTTGTGGTGGCGGTTGTGGCCGGCGAGCGGGGTGTGGGTAAACTGCTGGTGTTGAGTCAGGTGATTCTCTCCATGCAACTGGGCTTCGCCGTCATCCCGCTGGTGCAGTTCACCAGTGAAAAGGCAAAAATGGGGGAGTTTGCCAATGGTGCATGGATGAAGGGTGTCGCCTGGTTTGTGGCGGCGGTTATTGTGGTTTTGAATGCCTATCTTCTTTTTGCGATCTTCGCTTAGACCGGTTTTGATGTAAGTGTTAAAGGATCCTGCAATCTGGAAATAGTTGAAGCATTGGGTTCGGGGCGACTATGCGTGCAGGGCAAAACTGGAGGCCGCGTGGAGGCCTGAGGCAGAGCTCTGTGCGGATAATGGCTTGCCGATTGCGCGCTAGTTGCACTGCTTGCACACCGCTTGCACACCGGTTGCACACCGGTTGCACCGGAGTTGCCATCCGCCAGCAAGTGGGCAAGTGGGAGGCGGTGGAATCGGGCGCACGGGCGAGGTCATGGTAGCAACCTACCACAGGGATGGGCGGTCACAATTCGACATCCAAGCGCACCACGAGTCTGTAATCATTTGAATCGAAAACTCTCTGGCGGGTTTGGGGTGGCTGGCTTCGGAGCGCTGGTCAGGCTCTACCATGGCCAACCGGGCAGAAGTGCTTTATTATAGTGGGGAATGAGGGGCGGGAGGGCGTGTACGTTATGCTGGGTTGCATCATGGTGTTTATGTCCCAGCTTTGATGCAGCCCACAAATCGAAAGAAATGAGAGGTCACGGCTTCCACGGGGGAGTCGCGGCAATAAGGGAATTCTCCTGCCTGAGAGGCAGGCGGCGATCGGGTTTTTAAGGATCGGCAGAAACGGCGCGAAGTGGGCCGCTGCGGTTCTGCCGGAGTTTAAAACCCCGACCGTTCCCTTTCTGTCTTCGCCTATGTATATGGCTGCTTGCCTTGCCCTTCTGGGGGAGGGGAAGCGGCTCCTCAATGAGACCCGTGGCCACACGAAAGGATTCAAGTGGTCATGACAGACAACAGTCCCCAAGCAACCGAGGTGCGCGCCTCATTCGGCGCCGAAGAATTAATCCTGAGCACGGGCAAAGTGGCCCGCCAGGCGAATGGCTCCGTATGGGCCCAAATGGGAGGCACCGTTGTTCTCGCCTCCGTAGTGATGGCGGGGCCGCGCCCCGAGCCGCTGGACTTTTTCCCGCTGACGGTTGATTTCCGCGAGAAGCTTTACGCGGCTGGCCGCATTCCCGGTGGCTATTTCAAGCGTGAAGGTCGCCCCACGGAGGACGAAATCCTTCGCGCCCGCCTCATCGATCGCCCCCTGCGTCCGCTCTTCCCCAAAGGGTTCAAGCAGGAGGTTCAGGTTTACATCAACGTGCTGTCTTACGACGGCAAGTACTCGGGCGACATCGTGGCCCTGTGTGCAGCCAGCACGGCGCTTTATATTTCTGACATCCCCTTCAACACACCGGTGGCGGGCGTGCGCGTCGGCTTCGACGGCACCGATTACATTCTCAACCCCACGACCGATCAGCTCGAAACCAGCAAGCTGGAGTTGGTGGTGGCGGGCACGCAGAAGGCCATCACCATGGTGGAGAGTGGCGCCGATATGCTGACCGAAGAGCAGATGCTCGCGGCGTTGCGTTTCGGCCACGAAGCCGTTGCGAAAATCTGCAAGCTGCAAGAAGAACTCCGTGAGAAGGTGGGCAAGGAGAAGTTCGTCTTCGTCGCGCCCGAGCGCAACGAAGAGCTGGTCTCCAAGATTCGCGATCTGGCCAAGCCCCACTTCGCGAAGATCAACGATTTGTTCGATAAGCAGGAGCGTCAAACCGCTCTGGACACAGCGCGTGCGGAAATCACCGCTGCGCTGACGGACGCATATCCGGATGCCGCAGACGTGGTTAAGAAGGTGTGGGAGGACGAATACTCCCAGAGCATGCGCGAGAGCGTTCTGGAGAAGGGCGTGCGCGCCGATGGCCGCAAGCTGACGGAAGTTCGCCCCATCTGGATCGAGACCAGCGTTCTGCCCCGCGTCCACGGTTCGTCGTTGTTCACGCGCGGCCAAACCCAATCGCTGGGTGTGCTGACGCTTGGCACCGGCGACGATACGCAGAACGTCGACTATCTGGAATCGACCGACGAGCGTAACTTCTACCTGCACTACAACTTCCCGTCGTTCAGCGTGGGCGAGTGCCGCCGCATCAGCGGCCCCGGCCGTCGCGAGATTGGCCATGGCCATTTGGCGCAGCGGTCCATCAAGCCCATCATTCCTGATCACGAAACGTTCCCCTACACGATCCGCCTCGTTAGCGAGATCATGGAGTCCAACGGTTCCAGCTCCATGGCCAGCGTTTGCAGTGGCACCCTGGCGCTTATGGACGGCGGCGTGCCGATCAAGGCTCCCGTTGCGGGCATCGCCATGGGCCTCATCCTCGAGGGTGAGAAGTTCGCGGTGTTGAGCGACATCATGGGCCTCGAAGATCACCTCGGCGACATGGACTTCAAGGTGGCCGGCACGAAGGACGGTATCACGGCCCTTCAGATGGACATCAAGATCGAGGGCATCACCTTCGAGATTATGGAAAAGGCTCTGCATCAGGCCAAGGAAGGCCGTCAGCATATTCTCGGTAAGATGCTCGAGGCGCTGCCGGAGTCCCGCTCGGAACTGAAGCCCTATGCACCGCGCATCGAGATGATCACCATCAACCCCGAGAAGATCAAAGACGTCATCGGTTCGGGCGGCAAGGTCATCAAGGAGATCGTGGCCAAGACCGGCGCGAAGATTGACATCAACGACAACGGTCAGGTGTTTATCGCCTCAGCCGACGGCGAAGCCATGGCCCGCGCCATCAAGTGGATTCAGGACCTGACGGCGGAAGCCGACATGGGCGCCATTTACACGGGCAAGGTTACACGCATTGCCGAGTTCGGTGCCTTCGTGGAGATTCTCCCGGGCAGGGACGGCCTCGTGCACATCAGCGAGCTTGAGCCCCGCCGTGTGGAGCGCGTGGAAGACGTTTGCCGCCTCGGCGACGAATTGATGGTGAAAGTCATCGGCATCGACGAGAAGGGCAAAATCCGGTTGTCGCGCAAGCAGGCCATGTACCCCGCCACGAAGCAGGGCGAGGAAGAAGGCGGCGGCGGCAGCAGTGACCAGGGCGACCGTGGTGATCGCGGTGGACGTGGTGGACGTGACCGCGACCGTGATCGTGGTGGTGATCGTGGTGGCCGTGGCGGCGATCGTGGTGGCCGTGGCGGCTCCCGTGGCGGCGGTAGCGACCGTGGTGGTCGTGGCGGCGAGAGAAGCGACCGTGGAGGCCGTAGTGGCAGCGACCGTGGCGGTGAGCCCGGCGTTTCCAACGAAGCTTCACCGAATCCCAGCCCGGCCCCTGAAGTCTCGGATCATTCTGGCGATCAGGCTTCGGGCGATACGCCCCGCATCCTGTCCGGTGACCGCAATGAGCGGCCGTCGACTGAGCCCGCCGAGCGTCCCTGGAAGAACGAAGTCGAGGACGAATTCAACAAGTAACCCCGCACGTTTCCGCGGCCCTCGCCCGATGGTGACATCGGGCGGGTGGCCGGAAACGTTGATCCTCTCGACGAGAGGGTTCAGAAAATAAAAAATCCCCCGCGATGGTGGGCTTCCGGACTTTCATCCGATCGCCTCCTTCGCGGGGGTCTTTTTTTAGCACACCCTGATGCGCCGGGAGAGCTACTCCATGAAGTCGAGCAGTTCCTTGCGGCGGCTGGGGTGGCGCAGTTTGTTGAGGGCTTTGGTTTCAATCTGCCGCACGCGCTCGCGGGTGACGTTGAAGATGGTGCCGACTTCCTCGAGGGTGCGGGGGAAGTCGTTGTTGCCGATGCCGAAGCGCAGACGCAGCACGCGCTCTTCGCGGTCGGTAAGGGTGGTCAGCACTTCGTCGATGGCGGTGGAACGGAGAATGTTGCCGGCGGCCAGGGCCGGGTTCAGTGCGTCGGGATCGTTGATGAAATCGCCGAACGTGGAATCGCCGTCTTCGCCGATGGGCGTTTCAAGGCTGATGGGCTGCTGGGCGATTTTGAAGATGCGACGGATTTTGTCGACCGGGAGACCCATCTTCACAGCGATCTCGTCGGGGGTTGGCTCGCGGCCCAGTTCCTGAACGAGGAAGCGGCTGGTGCGGCTGAGCTTGTTGATGGTTTCGATCATGTGCACCGGGATGCGGATGGTGCGGGCCTGATCGGCAATGGCGCGGGTGACCGCCTGGCGAATCCACCAGGTGGCGTAGGTCGAGAATTTGTAGCCGCGCTGGTACTCGAACTTATCCACGGCGCGCATCAGGCCGATGTTGCCTTCCTGAATGAGGTCGAGGAACTGCAGGCCGCGGTTGGTGTATTTCTTCGCGATGGAAACCACGAGGCGGAGATTGGCTTCGACGACTTTCATCTTCGCCTTGTGGGCGACTTTCTCGCCGGCCTCGATTTCTTTCACGATGATGGCCAGTTCGTCGAAGGTGTTGCCGGCGTCCTTCTCCAGGCGCTTCACGATGCGCTGGGCGCTGCGGACGCGCTTGTCCATCTTGATGAACTGGTCGAGGTTCAGACCGTGCTTCTTCTGCAGGACCTTGGCCTCGGGGGAGTTCTTGCGGGTCTTTTTGACGATTTTGCGCAGGTCGTCCTCGCTGAGGTTTGTGCGCAGAATGACGTCATGAATCTCGCTGCGAGAACCGGCTATCTGACGGTGTACGTCCTTGATGCGGTCGGCCACCTGCTCGATGATCGAGAAGTTTAGGTCGATTCTCAGCAGATGATCATAAATAGTTTGGCGCTTCTTCTCAATGTCTTTGTGAATGGCGGTGCGTTCTTTGCCGGAGATCGAGGGGTCTTCGAGCACTTCCAGCTTGTCGATGATCTCGGCGTAAAGAGTCAGCACGGCGGTGAGGTTATCGAGCACGTGGCGCACGTAACGGTTACGCTCGTCGGAGTCGCTCTCGTCTACGTTTGCGCGCAGAATGTCGTTCAGGTTAACGGCGCCGCTTTCAACGCGGGTGTAAATTTTCTTTAGCTCGCCGGCGGTGGCGCTGGCTCGGGCGATGGCCTGGGTAATTTCGTGGCGGCCCTTTTCGATCTGCTTGGCGAGGGTCACTTCCTCCTCGCGGGTGAGCAGCGGAACCTTGCCCATCTCCATTAGGTAGAGGCGTACGGGGTCGTCAATCTTGGTGCCGTCGTCGCCGTCGTCCTGAGGTTCTTCAACCTCGCGCTCCACATCGGCGGGCTTGTCAGCATCCTCGTCGGTGTCTGCGTCTGCTTCGGCGGCTTCGGATTTGTTTAACTGGGCGACAACTTCTTTGTCTTCACAGACTTCAATGTCGAGTTCCTCGAGTTCTTCGAGGAGCGTCTCCATATCGCCGGTGCTCACATCTTCGGGCAGGAACTTGTTAATGTCGCCGTATGTGAGGTGCCCTTTTTCTTTTCCAAGGTCAATCAACTGCTCAAAATCGTTAGTTCGTGATTCGGGTGATGGTTTCATAAGCCTTCCCCAAACCCTTCCTCAACCGAGACGTCCGTTCCGAGGGAGTCATGGCGCCGATGACATGTTGTTCAAGATTCCGTGGGGCATTTTCGCCGGATAGTGGTGAAGGGTTTCACCGTCTTCATGATTTCGGGGGCATTGGGCGCACAAAGCGTCGCGAGCCGGGAACCAGTGGAAGAATGTGGGGGCGTGGCCGTTATGGGTTGTCTTGAGCGGTCAGTCGGGCTCTTCTCTCGAAGCTTCCTTCCCAGATTATTATGTTCGTCATCCCGCGCATATTTGTGTAAGAAACCCCTGCGCGGGGCGACACCGCTTGTCCGGCTCCGGTGTTGAGATCGGTTCCGGTTACGCCACTTTCAAACAATGCAAAATGCGCGTGTATTCACGGAAACCCTACAATGGGCCGGTGCAATGTATTGGCGCATGCAAGTGGAATTTGTGTCTGGTGTAACTATTATTTGCACCAATCAGCAAGACATCGCACGGTGGCGGACATGAAATTGAAAATAGGATTCCTGATGGCTGAGGGGGGCGCAACGGCCTCTTTGAAGACTGCTTTGGAATTGGTGAATTCGATGCAGGTGGGGCACGAAACAGCGGTGGTCAACGCGCTCTTTCCACCGGAGGCCTGGCGAGCGCGGTTGCGCGAGCTGGAACAGAGCGGCGCAAAAGTGATTGTGACGGTGGGTGCATCGCCCGTGGCCGCCGTCATGGCGGAAGCGTTCTCGGCTGCTCCGGTGGTGGAGGCGGATGCTGCGGTGGAAGTCGCTGCGATGCGGGCGTTGCGAATTCTCGCAATGGCCGATCCGGATCTTGCCGACCGTCTGGTTGCATGGCGCAAGGCCCGGGGTGCGCAGATGGGTGCGGAGGACGGGCGAGAAGTTGAACCTTCCGCAGCAAAAAAAAGCCCGACGTCACGGAAAGAAATTAAGGTGTCGGTGCCCAAAGAATCGGCAAGTAATGACGACGCCGACATGGCCGAACTTGCGCGTCTTGAGCGCGAGTTTGCGCAGAACTCAGCGTCGCGGAAGCGCTCCCGCAAGGGGAGTGGTGCGACTGCGGAGAAAGATAAAAACTCGGCGGCGCACGAGCAAAAACCGACACTCCCGCAGTCACTGCGCTACACCCCCTCGGCGCAGGCGGTGTTCGGCGCGGCGCGAGAGTTGGCACAATCGCGCGAGGGCATGGAAGTAGGTGCGATCCATTTTCTGGGCGGAATTTTGAAATCCCCGATCACGGCCGCTTATACGGCACTCCGCGAAATGGGGGTGAAGCCGGCGTTGATGCTGGAACAGGTGGAGCGCATGTTGCCCGCGCGTCGAACCTCCAGCGGTGGCGTTCTGGCATTGGGCGATGGGGCCGAGGAAATGTTGAAACGCGCGAAGGATTCGGCACGAAACGCAGGACGCCGATGGGTGACCACGACGGATTTGCTGTCATCGATGTTGCGCGCAGTGGACGATCGCGGTGGGGCGCTTTTAAGTGCTCATGGGATTCAGGCCCATGCACTGGAGGCATTGGTGCGCGATGGCCGTTTGCCGGATGAAATCCACGAGGCGGAGGAAGCCGAGCCGGTTTCGAACCAGCCGGAACCCCCGACGGAATACGACGAGGAACAGCTCACACGCACCGAGGCGATGTTGCGCGAAAAGCTGGGCGGCGGGTTGACGGCGGAGGGTGCATCGGCGGAGGTCGAGGCGACTTCCGTGCCGCCCCGGCCAACGGAGCTTGAGCCGCCGCTGGAGCGTCTGCAACCGCTGGACGAAGACGCGCCGCAGCGGGTTGTGACGGATGCACAAAATCCGCAGCTCGATGTGCTGGAGGTGGCCATGGGCGCGCTGCTCGAGGGGCGCATCGTGGCGCTGCCCACCGAGACGAGTTACATGCTGGCCGTGGACTCCACGAACCGCGATGCCATCCGGCGGTTGTTCACGCTCACGGATCGCGACCCCGGTGCCCCCGTGGGGGTGCTTGTTCACTCCACCAAACAACTGCGTCACATGGTGCGCGGTTTCACGCCGCAGTTGATGCACCTGACCGAGCGGTTCTGGCCGGGTCCGCTGACCGTGGTCATGGAGCGCCACCCGCGGAGTTTTCCCGGCGTATCGCGCGACTCCACGCTGGGTATACGCATCCCGGATAACTATCTAGCGCTGGCGCTGTTGAGCCTTATCGGGCGCCCCCTCGCGGCTGTTACCGCCGACCTGACAACAGGCGAACCGGCGGTCACAGCCCAGCAGGTCGGGGAGTCGTATCCCGTGGGAATAGGCTTGATCGTCGACGCCGGGCAAGCGGGCAAACTGCCTGCCCCCACGGTGGTGTCGGTGCTCGACAGCAAATGGCAGGTCCTGCGCGAAGGCGCCATCCCGCGTGTGGAATTGGACGAGGTTATTCCCGATGGGGTGAAGCTGGAAGATTGATTGGGGCCGGAGAAACCGTTTTCTGGCCGTAGTTCATCCGGTGGCGACCGGCGAAGGTGCCGGTCCCGCATAAAAAAAGAGCAGGCTTGGGGGCCTGCCCTTGGGGTTACCTCTGAAACCTGTTTGCCGATCAGATCATTCTGCTGCGGTGGCTTTGTTTACTAACTCCAGCACCACGTCTGGCCGGTTTGTTGTGATGCTGTCGACGCCGGCTTCTATGAGGCGGTTGACTTCTTTGTCGTAGTCCACCGTCCACGCATGAACGCTCAAGCCTGCGGCTTTGGCTTCTTTGATAAATTCGGGGGTGATGCCCGCCCAGCTTACGTCCAGCCCGTCGAGGCCGTTGGCCACTGCCGGCTCGATGATGTCTTTGCCCCGCGGGATGTACTCGCCGGTTTTCTTATCTTTATCCGCGCCGCGCAGCCAATACACCTGACGCTCGGGCATCGCCTTCTTGGCATCGGCCATGGTTGTTAAACCGAAGCCGATGATCGTGACGCGTTTTTCCCAGGGGCCCGATTCCACGATCTTCTTTACCGGTTGCACCGTCTCGGGGCCGCTTTTGATTTCGATGAAGATGTGACCGTCTTCCGGCATTTCCGCGAGGACATCTTTCAGCAGGGGCAGCTTCTCGCCCTTGTATTTCGGGTTCTTCCACGTGCCGGCATCGAGCTTTTGCAGGTCGGCTGTTTTCGTGGCGGAAACGGGCAGATCCACGCCGGTGGTGCGCGAGGTGGTATCGTCGTGGATGACGATGACCTGACCGTCGCCAGTCATGTGTACGTCGAGTTCGACGCCGTATGCGCCGCTTTTCCAGCCTTCGCGCATGGCCACGAGAGTGTTTTCGGGAGCGACATAGGAGAAGCCGCGGTGAGCGACAACGAGCGGAGGACCGGCGGCTTGAGTTTCATTGGCGGCGGTCATCAGGAGAGCCACCGCAACGCCTGCTGCGAGGTGAGTGAGAGAGAAGTGCATGGTGTGCCTTTCGAGTGTTTTATCATAAATTTCAACTTTTCGCCCGTGGAGCAGCGAGGATTTCGCGATACGCCTGCAGGGTCTTCTCGGCCCGGTGTTCCTCGGTGAAACGCGCGAGGATTGTTTGTCGGGCATTCAGGCCCATCTGCCTGGATTTCTCTGGGTCGCCCAGCAAATCGATGAGCGCGCGGGTCAGCGCTTCCACATCGTTTTCGGGCACGAGTAAACCATCGTGGCCGTGGGTGATGGTGTCCAGAAGCGCGCCTTTGGCTACTGCGATCACGGGGTGTCCGGCGGCCATGCATTCCAGCGCGGCCCGTGCGCTTCCTTCGCTGCCCAATGCGAGAAGTAATCCGACATTGATGGTAGCATACAATTCAGGGAGGTCATCCTTCCGATAACCGGCCATTACGACCTGCTTCCGGTAGCGTTCGTCGCGCAATTCTTTGCGCAGGTCCTCGCCGATCTCGCCGCTGCCGACTATCCAGATGGTTGCGTGGGGGAGTTTGGCCATCGCTGCGGGTGCGGCTTTCAGCAACCAGTGGTGGCCGCGCTTGTAGCCGAGGTGCGCAACGATGGCGGCCACCTGGGTCGCGGGCTTTTCGCCCATGTCGGCACGCACTGCGGATGCGCCGTCGAGGTCGGGACGATACCGCTCGGGATCGACGCCGCCATGGATAACGCGCAGGCGTTCACTCAATTTAGGGAGGGCCGTTTCAATAATTTTTTTCTGGGCCTCGCTCACTGTGATTACCAGATCTGTCATGCGCTCGAAGAGGATGTGGTGGAACGGGTCACGTCGCATCTTTTCAAAACGATGAACCGTGCGAATGAGACGGGGACGTTTGTCGGGGGCCATGCCGCGGATGGCCATGGCGGCCACCCAGTGGTCGTGGATCAGATGACAATGGACGATGTCGAAATGATGCTCTTCGAGATATACGCGCAATTTCCGAATGTCGGCCCATTCGCTGATGGGATTGATGTGTCGCTCGATGATGAGGTCGCGGGCCATCGGTACTTCGCGTTGTTGGAGAACTTGCTCAAACGAAAATCCCCACAGGGCAGCCATCTCCACCATGCAGCTGGCGCGCAACTGGTGCAGCGCAAGGCTTGTGGCGGGCTCGGCGACACCGGTCCAACGGTATGTGGCCACGAGATGGAGAATGCGAAGGGCTGGAGAGGTATTCATGTTTTAGCAGGTTTATGTTTCAAAGATGGGCAACGGGCAATGCAAGAGAACTTGCACGGGGCATGTCTGGCTGTTTCATGAATGTGGCACAATATTGATGCGGAGGAACAGGACAATGATGATCCGGTTGCGGCGGTTTGTCGTGATGGCCATGGCGGGTTTGGCGGGAGTTTGTGCGGCCGGCGACCATCCATTGGATTCCCTGCCGCGTGATATGTCGGAGTCTGCCTGGCACGCGGCCGCTGCCCGCCGGTCGGTTGATCTGGCTGCCCAACCCTCCACAAGCATCTCGGATTATGAGTCAACCGGGGGGCGCATCTCGTTTCGTTTTCATGTCAACCGGCCCGGGGAGGAGAGCTACTCCACGGTGGCTCTGTGTGTGCCTGCAGGCGGGTTTTTGAAAGCAGAACTTACGCCGACAGCCATGGTGCCCATGGCAGATGCAGCTCTTGCAGCCCCGCCTATAACGCCGCTGGAGGGGGGTGTGCCGGTGGCGGTGGAGATGAAGTCGCTGGGGTGGATGCGCGGTCATCATCTCGCGCAGGTTTTCATCCCGCTGGCCATGCGTGAGGCACCCGCGAACAGGATAGTGGAAGGCCGCGTGGAACTTTTTTTTCAGTCGCTGCCAACTTTCATTAAATTGGAGGCTGTCGATGACACCGCATCGACCGGAGCCTTGCGACGTGTGCTGGAGGCCTTTGTCGCCAATCCGGAAGACCTCGACCGGTTCGCCGTGGTCGATCGTGGGACTATTGCGCCGGGTCCGGGTCTTGGAAATTTTGATTCCCGTGCAGCCCGTTTTCCCGGCGCGGCCCATGTCATGCGGGTGCCGGTTACGACAAACAGTCTTGTGCAGATTTCGGGGCGCGATCTGCGCGAAGCCGGCGTGGACACCGCTGCGCTTGATCCGTCCCATGTGAAATTGTTTCTTCGCGGTGAGCAGCAACCGATGTTGCTGCTTCGCGCAACGAGTGGCTGGGATGAATCCACAACGCCGGCGGTGGGGTGGGCGGATGACGATCTGTTCCTGTTCTATGGGCGTCGGAATGATTCGCGCTTCACGCTGGTGAATCCCTACTGGCTTGTGGTCGACGCCACCGGCTCCGCCCTGCGGTGGGGTCTCTCGGGGGAAGCGCTTTCGCGATGGAGCGAACCACAACCAGGCGCCATGTTTGAGAGTTCGCTGACCGTGGAGGAAGACCACGAGGTGCTCATCCGCAACGATCAGTTTCTGTCGATCCTCGGATTCCGCTGGGCGTGGAAAGAACTGACAACCAGCGCGCCGGTGGAGGTGCAGTTCGACATGCCGGGCCTTGTGAAAGGCGTGCAAGACGCCGACTCCACGCTTACGTTGTACATTCACAACTGGTTGAAAGGTGCGAAGGCCCCGGTGCGGTTTCGTGTGAACGGGTCGTCTCCTCAAACCTTCGAAGTGTCGGCGGAGGATGACGCCACACATCAATTCCGTATTCCGCGCGACTTGTTAAAAGAGCACGGCAACGTGTTGACGATTGCATTGGGAGACATCCAAACGAGTGGCGGCGAGCCGTTGCGCGCGGGAGTTTTTCGCACGCAGGTGCACCTCGACAAGTTGGAGGTAAACTACCCCCGGGCGTATCGTGCGGTGGATGGCGAGTTGGAGTTTGCACCACCGATCAATTCGATTTCTTCCAAAGACCAAACGGATTACCAAATTACCGAAATCACAACCAGTGGGCGAAGCCTGGTTTTGGACATGACAAGCACCTCACCCGCCTTGCTGTGGTTGGGTGAGCCGGGGCAGACGACGGCAGATTTTATCGGTCCACGTTTGTCGACCCGTCTGATCCTCGCCCGTGCCGATGCCGCTTCCACGGTGGCGCTGGGGGCCGTGCGCGGGCGGCCTGACTTGCGCAAGGCGAAGCAGCATGCGGATTACATCATCATTTCTCACAGCGATTTTATCGCGGGCATCGAGCCCTTTGCGAAGGCCAGGCGTGATCAGGGGCATGCCGTTGCGGTGGTTGATGTGCGCGATGTATACGACCAGTTTGCCGAGGGCGAGGAGACCCCGCTGGCCATCAAGGCGTTCCTGCGCCATGCCGCAGACCACTGGCGCGGCACCAGTAGTGAGCCCGCAGCCAGCTATGTGCTGCTCGTGGGCGATGCGACCAGCGCCTATCGCAACGAGTTCCGAAACGATGTCGTCAATTACGTGCCCAGTTACACGGTTCTCGACCCCGCAAATCCCGGCGAACGCTGGGCCAGCGACCAGTGGTACGCCACCCTTTTTGGTGATGACGTGGTGCCTGATTTGATGCTCGGTCGCTTCTCGGTGAACAATGTCGACGACCTCAAGCAGGTGGTTTCCAAACAGTTGGCCTTTGCCGGTGCCCCTACCAGCGACCCATGGCGCGGACGCCTGGGTTTCGTGGCCGACCACTCGGATTTTTCTGAGACTGTCGAGCGCGTCATGCGCGACAGCGTGCCGCCTCAATTCGACTGCACCGGAATCTTTCTGGATGACGAGCCCTGGAGCGACAATTTCTATTTCCCGGCAGAAGTGGCCGAACGCAGCAAGGCGAAGGTGAGCGCAGAAGCCACGCGCCGCATCCGCGACATGATAAACGGTGGTGTGGCCATGGTGACCTATTTCGGTCACGGCTCGCCCAACATCTGGAGCAGCGAACGCATCTGGTTCGGGGGCGACAGCGAGAACTCGGACAACCTCATGCTAACCAATGGCGCGCGCCTCCCGTTCATCGTGAACATGACCTGCAACAGTGGCGCCATCGATTACCCCCAACCGCGATGGAACGTCTGCATCAGCGAGGATTTCATGCGCACGCCCAACGGCGGTGCGGTGGGGTGCTTCGTGCCCACGGGGCCGGGCCTTACGCGCAACCATGAGACTTTCGCCGCGCAACTGAACCACGCACTGCTCACGGATGAAACGAGACCCGTTGGCGCCGCTGCAACGCTGGCCGCGTTGCGCTATCTGGAACTGGGCGGACCACCGGACCTGGTGCGGATGTTCCTGCTGCTGGGAGACCCGGCGCTGGACCTGCACCCCGTCAATGGAAAGCCGCCCAACGCCATCCCCGCGGATTTGCTGATGGAGCGTCCGGCGGTCACTGCAGCTCCGCGCGACATGGAAATCGTGTCGTGGAGACTGGCCAACGTGGCGGCCACCGATGAGGAACCGCTCAACGAGGGCGATGTCCCTGTAATCGTGGTGAGGGTCCGCAACCCAGCGCCCTCGGCCCGACGCGAGGTCGTTTTGAGCCTGTTGAAAACTGCGGGTGAGGAGCCGGTGGTTGAATCGGCGGCGGTCAATTTTCTGCCGGGCGAGGAGCGCGATGTGGAAGTGCGTCCGCGCCTTCTTGCCGGAGTAAACCGGTTCCTCTTCAAGTGGCGTGCGCGTGGCGAGGCTGAGGAGGTTTTGCAATCACCCCGGGGCAACCGCGTTATTGAACTGGCAGCGGTCAGCAAACTTCTGCCGGGTGCGCAGACGGTGCAACCCGATCCGGAATCTGTGACGATTGCCAGCAGGCAGGATGGCCCGCAGGCGACCCTGGCAATCGGCGTGACCTTGCACAATGTTTCGGACCTCACCTCGCCGGAGATGCGGGTGGCGCTGGTGGGTGAGGATGGTGTGAATCTGATGGAGAGCATGGTAACGCTTCAGCCGTTGTTCCCCGGCAAATCCCAGCGGATAACGCTGCCCCTGACGTTGTCGCCGGTGCCGGCCCAACGGACTTTGCATTTGCGGCTTGATGCGTTGAGCAGCGTGGAGGGGTCGGATGAATGGCCGCGCATGTCTGTGCAAGTGGGGCGTGACGTGCAGCCCGACTTGCAGGTGATGGGAGAGGGGATTCGCATGGAGCCGGTTTCACCGGCCGATGGTGAGACGATCGTTTTTGATGTGCCCGTGCGCAACAGCGGTGCCCGTCGCAGTCGTGGGGCGAGGCTCGAAGCGTATGATATAACCACTACGGTTCCCATCAAGATGGAATCGCGCGTGCCCGGCAGTGGGAAACTCTTCATGCTGGATGCGGGCGAAATCACCACCGTTACGCTGCGGTGGGACCCCTTCCGCAACGCGGGTTTGCGTCGCGTGGAATTTCGCGCCGTGCCCGTGGAGGATGACGCCGAGCGCAGCCCGGCTGACAACATGGTGCAGCGTGAAGTGCGCGTGAGGACGAAGCACAAGCTGACCCCGCTGGGTATCCACGCGCTGCCCTTCGACGACGAGGACCGTCGCCTGCGTCGCGTGCGCATGGTGGCCACGGTAAGCAACACGGGGGAAAGCGCAGCCCGAGGTGTGAAGGTGGCGTTTTATACCAGCGCCCAACCCACCCCGGAGGCTCTGCTTGGCGAAACCATGATCGACGAAATTCCAGCGGGGCAGTCACGTGACGCGCTCATGGAATACAAAATCAAACCGGGCGAGGAAAACAAACCCGTGGCGTTTTCCTATCAGGTGTTTCTCAAGGGCTCGGCCCAGCGGGTAGCTTCACCATAGCGGATGGGATAATCGTTAATCCTGATACTCGGACGGCAACACACCACTTAGGCATTGTCTTTAGTTTCGACGGGATTCAAAAAACTGGCATCGCACTTATTAAGGAAATCTCGTGATGCCCCGATTCACCGCCATGCGTAGTATTTTTGTGCTCGTCGTTTTTTGTTCTTTCCCTGCTAATATCAGCCTCGCCCAAGACACCAGCGCTCCTCTTTCAAATGAAATGAAATCGGATGAGTCGTCCGCTCTTCGGAATGAGGCCGCACGATTCATCCGAGCTAACAGCGGGTCCTCGGAACGCGCGCTTTTCCCTCCTTCCACCAAGGTTGCGGCAGTGGATGTTACCACCACGGCCACCGTCATTGATCTCTCGCCCGAAGCTGTCCGGCGTCCCTGGAGGGAATCCGAGGTTACAGATGTTTTGGCTCGCGTGACGTCCGCATTGTCGACCGCCACCACCCAGCCTGTGGCGCTGGCCGTGGCGGGTCGCTCCCTCATGGATTATGTGCCGCCGGCCTACTGCGTCGGTGCGCCCGTGCGGGCGGGAAAATCTCCGGTCACCTCGCTGGCCACTGTGCCGCTCGCGCGAAATGTAAGTGCTGCATCGCCGGTGCCCAGCGGCGGACTCGACCGCCGTAATATTGTAGTGTGGCCCAGTCACGGCGTGTACTTTGCCAACCAAGGCACCCAGCGCTGGGAGTGGCAGCGTCCGCGCATGTTCACCACCGTCGAAGATCTCCTGACCATGAGCATCATTAATCCGTACCTCATCCCCATGCTCGAGAGGGCCGGGGCCACGGTGTTCACCTGCCGCGAACGTGATCCGCAGTTGAACGAGGTGGTGGTCGATGACGGAGATTCCAGGTCGCGGCGCGAGTACACTGGTTTCTCCACCAGTGGGCGCGGTTTCCGCACGACCAGCACCGCTGGTTTCAAAAACGGACTGGCGCCTTTCCCCGATGGATTGAATCCACACCGCGAGGGCACCACGCGCTATGCCCTGACAACCACGGGTCGCGCCACGGGTTCCGCCCGCTGGCAGGCGAAAATTCCCGCCGATGGCGACTACGCGGTTTATGTCTCGTATGCGAGCACACCCGAATCGGCCACCGATGCGCACTACACCATTCGCCATGGTGGGGGAGCCACGGAGTTTCGGGTGAACCAGCGCATGGTAGGCAATACCTGGGTTTATCTGGGCACCTTCAGTTTCTCCACCCGTGGTGACGCGGTGGTGGAGTTGGACAATCAATCCGTCGACGCCAACGCAACGGTCAGCGCCGACGCTGTGAAAATTGGCGGGGGTATGGGCAACGTGCAGCGGGGCGAGGGCGTGAGCGGCTACCCACGTTATGCCGAAGCTGCACGCTATTGGTTCCAGTACGCGGGCATTGATCCGGCTCTGGCGTATGCCTATGGCCGCCATGCTGGCGACGAATATACAGAAGATTTTATGAGCCGCTCCGAGTACGCAAACATTCTGACTGGCGCTCCCACCGGGCCCAATCATAAGCCCGAGTTTGCGGGGATGGGTGTGCCCGTCGATCTCAGTTTTGCGCTGCACACCGATGCCGGCATCTCCACCGGAGTCGTCGGCACGCTGGCGATTTTCACGAGTCGCGGCGAGAACAAGCGCGATGTTTTCCCCAATGGACGCGACCGCATGATGAATCGCGATCTGGCGGACCTCATTCAAACGCAGATCGTGGATGATGTGCGTGCGAAATATTCCTCCGACTGGACCCGCCGCGATCTGCGCGACGCCAGCTATGCCGAGGCGCGCCGACCCAACACGCCGTCAGTGCTGGTGGAGCTTTTGTCGCATCAGAATTACGACGACATGAAGTTTGCCCTCGACCCCCGTTTCCGCTTCGATGTGGCCCGGTCCATTTATAAGGGCATGCTGCGCTTCCTGGCAAGTGAGCACGGTTTTACGCCCATCGTGATGCCTCTGGCTCCCGACCACCTGCAGGTTCGCACAATAGCGCCGGGTCGCATTCGTGTGCGGTGGAAACCCGTTTTGGATCCGCTTGAGACCAGCGCTGCTCCCGATGGCTACGTTGTGTATGCTCGCACGGCCACCGGTGGTTTTGACAATGGAACGCTTGTAAAGGGCGCGGAGAACACTTCGCTGGAGATGAAGGTGAGTGACCCCGATGCCGTGGTGAGTTTCCGTGTGACGGCCTGGAACGCCGGCGGCGAGAGTCTGCCCGGCGAAATTCTTTCTGTACGAACAGGAGAGGCCGGAGCCCCGCGCGCGCTCATCGTGAATGCCTTCGATCGATTGGCACCGCCCACGTTGGTTACAGGCGATCGCGAGGGTGCGGACCGCTCCGAGGACAACGGTGTTGGCGATGGTTGGAACGTCGGTCTGGTTGGCTCTCAGTACGACTTCGATCGCAGTCACGCCTGGTCTGGCAACGACACACCCTTTACCAACGACAACCCCGGCCATGGCGCGAGCTATGCCCAAATGGAGCGCGGTCAGGAGGCGGGCAACACCCGCGACTTTGCACTGCTTCATGGCGAGAGTTTCGCAAAGCTGGGCTGGGCTTTTGATTCCGTGTCCGACGAATCCGTTAGCGCCGGTCTCGTGCCTCTGAAAGATTATCCCGTGGTGGATTGGCTCCTCGGTGAGGAGAGAACCACGCCACCCCCACCGGCCCGCGATGCCACCAAGGGTGCCGCGGATCGGATGAAGCCCGAGTTCGTTTGCTGGCCGCCCGAGCATCAGCAGGCTGTTCGCGCTTATATCGAGCAGGGCGGCGCGCTGCTCGCCAACGGGAGTTACGTGGCCACAGATCTGATTGAACCGGCCACGGCGAGTGCGGCCGATGCGAGCTTCCTGAAGGATGTTCTTTGCACCCGCTACATGAGCGGGCACGGGCCGCGTTTTGCCCTGGTGGAGTCATCGGAAACGACGTCGCCCTTCACGCGACTCGAACCTTTCATAGCCAATGGGGCCGGAACCGACGGTGCGTACCACGCGGAAAACCCCGGTGTCATCGAAGGTCTGGCCAAGGCAGACCCGGCAGTGTTGCGCTACCGCGAGGCGTCCATGGGCGCAGCCGTGGCAAGCGATGCGGGCGGCGGACGACGCATCGTGCTGGCGTTCCCCCTTGAATGCGTGAGCGATACGACGGGCGAGCGCACGGCTTTACTCAAGGGATGTCTCGAATACCTGGCTCCGAAAAAACCGTGAGAGCGGCGGGTCTGATGGACCGGCGCTTGTCGGCCGTCAGGCTTGCTCGGTGGCGGACAGTTTCTCGGCCTGGTCGGCCATCATCAGCGGGTTTACCACCGCGTCGAGATCGCCTTCCATGATGCGGTCGAGGCTGTACAACGTCAGGTTGATGCGGTGGTCCGTCAGACGATTTTGCGGGTAGTTGTACGTGCGGATGCGCTGGCTGCGATCGCCCGAGCCAACCATTTCTTTGCGTGATGCGGCCTGCTCGGCGTGGGCGCGACCAATCTCAGCTTCCAGCATGCGTGAGCGCAAAACCTTCAGCGCCTTGGCCTTGTTCTTGTGCTGGCTTTTTTCGTCCTGACACTGCACCACCAGTCCCGTGGGAATGTGGGTCACGCGCACGGCGCTGTCGGTGGTGTTGACGCTCTGGCCGCCGGGGCCACCACTGCGAAAGACGTCAATGCGCAGGTCCTCGGTGCGAATCTCCACGTCCACTTCCTCGGCCTCGGGAAGCACGGCCACGGTTACGGCGCTGGTGTGGATGCGACCCTGCGTTTCGGTATCCGGCACGCGTTGCACGCGATGGGTACCGGCCTCGAACTTGAGGCGGCTGTACACATGGTCGCCTTCAACCGAGAAGATCACCTCTCTGAAACCATTGAGGCCGGTGGTGTTGCTGCTCAGCATTTCCACACGCCACCCGCGACCCTCGGCGTAGTGGGAGTACAAGCGAAACAGATCGTAGGCGAACAGCGCGGCCTCGTCGCCGCCGGTGCCGGCGCGGATTTCCATGATGGTGTTACGATCGTCGAGAGGGTCCTTCGGCAGCAGAAGTACCTGAAGTTCGTCCAGCAATGTCGCGCGGGCCTCTTCCGCATCGCCAAGTTCGGCGTGGGCCATGTCGACCAGATCGGGGTCGGAGTCAGTGAGCAGTTCCCGCGCCTGGGCTATGCGGGCGTCCACAGTTTTCAACTCACGATACCGCGCCACGATACGGCCCAACTCGGAATGCAACTTCGACTGCCGCCGCAACTCGTTGGGATCGTTGACCACGGAGGGGTCGCCCAGGGCGGCCTCGATGGATTCGAAGCGTGTTTCCACGTCGCGCAGACGGTGTGTAAGATCGATGTTTGCCATGGCCGCGATTGCTATACCGTGGCGGTCCATGGGTTATTGATGGGGAGTTGCCGCACGGGGAACCTTTGTGAAGCCACCGGCGCAGCCCACTACATTGCCTTGACCGCAGAATCATCTCGTGCGGAAATACGAACAAAATGCCCCCGCCACGGAAATCATCTCTACCCGCGTGAAAGATCAAGTCCGATACGTATTCCGCACGCCCCTGTGGCGCAAACTGCTCCCCCTGTTTCTGGCGGGGGTGGTGTGGATTGTGCCATTGGTGCTGGATTACATCAGCCGCATCCCGGCCGGTCATCCGGCTGTCGCGGTCATCAAGTCCGGCGTGGTCTGGCTTGCTGATCACGGGATTTTGCAACATCGCACGGTGATTGTCGCGTGGGTCTGGCTGGCGCTCATGCTGGTCTGGTTCTGGCGCGAGTTGGCAACGCTCACCGTTACTCCCGTCTCGATCATTCGCAAGATGCCGTTGCTGCCCGCCCGCGAACTTAAATGGAACGATGCCGACGAGATTCTCATCGAGCATGTCGAGCGCATCTGGGAAGGCAAGGCCACGGCCATGCGCGAGTTGAAGGTGTACGCCGTGCGGCGGTTCTTCGACCTGCGACGCCGGCGCATGCGCATCACCAACCGGCAGTTTGAAGGCTTTCATCAGGTGGAACGGCTCGCGGTGCAGATTTCAGTGCCCGCCATTTGCCGGCGCAAGATGGCCGAGATGGACCGGCGCCGGCGCCCCCTGTTTTTCTCCCAGCGCGAACCGGGCACCAACCTCCGACTGGTGCTGTACCTCGCGGCAATCGTGGCCCTCGTGATGGCCTTTCTGCTGGACAAGCTCTGGCTCTCGCCCACGTTCGAGCCTTATCGCCTGTGGACGTTGTACGCGGCGGTTTTCTTCGGGTTGTTGTTCGTCCGGAAACTCTTTTATTATCAGGTCGGCATCGACCGCCATAACGTTTATGTCATGCTGAACAGCATGGTTTTGCGCAAAGCTCCCATCGAAGCGATCAGCGGGATGCGATCAAACGGTAACAAGCTGGGCATCGAGGCGCGCATCGGTCGCGACGGGGCAGAGAAAACGTTCTTCTCCACACGGCGCTTTATCCGCAACCGCGGGGTGCTACTGCATCTGATTCGCGAAATCCGCGACCAACGCAAGCGCACCGATGAAAAACCCATCACGCTGGTGAGGACGGATATTCCTGTTCCTGTTCCTGTTCCTGCTCCCGCTGAAACAATGGAAGCGGCTGTTGAAATTCCGGAGACCCTTGCCGAAACCCCGGAGCCCGTGGAAGAAAGCTGACACCGCGCAGCCGAAAGGTTCTGGCATCCCGCCGGGATGCGAACGTTAATGGGGCTGTGGACCGGTGGTGTCGCTTCGCTCAACCACCGGCTAATGAGCTTTGAACCCTCCGGGTTCAAGGATGGGTCGTTTGCCCGATGGTGCGGACTGTCCGGGTTAAAGGATGTACCGTTCCTTTAATGGCTGGACCCTTCCGGGCTTAAGGATGGCAGCCAGGTG
>PHCB01000011.1 GCA_002842095.1 candidate division BRC1 bacterium HGW-BRC1-1 | reverse complement strand
GGGGGGGGGGGGGGGGGGGGGAGTTGAGGCAGCTTGTGAAGTGATGGTGGCGGCCTGGCCCCGTTGCTGCGAAAGGGAGGCAAGGAGACGTTCTTTTTCAGCCTTCAAAGCTTCCTTTACATCAGGAGGGATGGACTCCCTGGGGGGCGTTGGTGTGTCACCATCGGGTCTGATATCAACCGACTGAGCCGGAGCGGCTTCGGGGGATACCGTTGCCGGCAAGGTTGCTATGAAAAATGGGGACTGAAGTCCTTCCCGGGGAGTCTCCAATGCGACGAGCAATCTTTTGTTAGGGATGGAACCGTTCCCAGAAGTAGGAATGAGATAAAGAACCCCGCCAAGCAGACCATGCAGGGCGCTGGCCACGAGCAGGATATTTAGAAATCCTGTTCGACACCTGCGTTTGGCCGGTCGGTTTAAGGGCAAAATGGTATTTATTGTCTGAGCGCCCATGGCATCTGAAGAATGGTCAGGTGCCTTCGTTGCATCAATCGAAATGCGAAGAGACAAATTTGAGCCGCGTTTCCCATGAGCAGGATGCTTGACCTGCCATTTTTCAGCGTGGTGCTGTTGTAATTGAAACTACGCTGGCCTATCTGGCGGCGAAACGAGAGGTGAACCTTCGCCATGGCACTTTCTAATAATGAGATAATAGCCGACCTTCGCAAATCACTCGGGCATGAGCAAGTCCTGGCCCGCAGAGTGGAGATTCAGGCTTATGCGGGGGATGCGAGCATCTATCGCCTTGTGCCCATTGTGGTGATAAGGCCGCGCGACTTCGCCGATATGAACGCAATTCTCGAATATTGCCGGGATAACAAACTTTACCTAACGTTTCGCGCGGCGGGAACGTCGCTAAGCGGGCAGGCTGTAACGGATGGCATCATGGTGGATGTGGCGCACCATTGGAAAGGCATTCGTGTTCTGGAGGATGGGGGGCAGGTCGCTGTGGAACCGGGTGTTGTCGGTTCCCATGTGAATGCATTTCTGAAGCGCTACAAAACCAAGATGGGCCCCGACCCCGCATCCATTGATGCATGCATGATGGGCGGCATCGCAGCCAATAACGCTTCTGGTTTGTGCTGCGGCGTGCAGTTCAACACTTACAACACCATGGCAGCCATCAAGCTGCTGCTCGCCGATGGGTTTTATCTCGATACCGCCGAGGGGGATCCGGATCTTTCTCTGCAGCGCGAACGCCCGCAGATTTACGAGGAGTTGGTGCGCATCCGGGAAATCATACTTACCACTCCGGGGTTGAAGGACCGTCTCCGTTCGAAGTTTTCGATTAAGAACACATGCGGTTACAGCATGAACGCGTTCGTGGATTATGAAAATCCCGCCGACATTCTGGCTCACCTGATCGTGGGCAGTGAGGGCACCCTTGGTTTTATTGGGGAGATTACACTCAACACGATTCCCGACAAACCGCTCAAGGCCACGGCCCTGGTGTATTTCTCCGACCTTCCCGATGCGGGGCTGGCTATTCATCAGTTGGCCAATGCGGGGGCGGCGGTGTTGGAAATCATGGACCGCAAGTCCATGCTTTCCGTAGCCCAGGACATGAATTATGGGTTCGAGCCAACGGGAAATTGTGCGGCCGTTTTGGTCGAGTTTCAAGAGGAAGGCGAAGCCGAGCTTGAAGCGCGCATGGCCGAGGCGGTGAAGATTCTTTCGCGCCACATCCTGATCGCTCGTGTGGAGTTTACCCGCGATCCCAAGCTGCAGGCTCACTACTGGAATATGCGCAAGGGTCTGTTCCCCAGCGTGGGGGCCATGCGTAAAATGGGAACGGCAGTGCTGATTGAGGACGTGGCGGTTCCCCCCGCGCGTCTCGCCGAATGCATCGTGGACCTGCAGGATTTGCTGAACAAATACGCCTTCAATGACGCGATCATTTTTGGCCACGCCAAGGAGGGAAACCTTCACTTCGTCCTCTGTAATGATTTCGCCAACCCGCGCCATGTGGCTCGTTACGAAGAACTGATGGAGGAACTGACCAGTCTCATCGTAACGAAGTACGATGGGTCGCTGAAGGCAGAGCATGGTACCGGCCGCAACATCGCTCCCTTTGTGGAGCGTGAGTGGGGGACCGAGATTTACCAGTTGATGTGGCGCGTCAAAAAGCTGCTGGATCCTCTGAACATTTTGAACCCGGGTATCGTGCTGAATCTCGACCCGAAGGTTCACCTGCAGAATCTGAAAATGATGCCGCTGGTCAGCCCCATTGTGGACAAGTGTATCGAGTGCGGTTTCTGCGAACCGAAGTGTCCTTCCCGTGATTTGACGATCACGCCGCGCCAACGCATAGCGTTGCTTCGCGAGGTGGCGCGTTTGGAAGCGGTGGGCGATGCTGCTTCGCGCAAGGAAGCCCGCGAGATCATGGAGGGGTATCGCTATGATGGCATCGAGACATGTGCCGGTGATGGCATGTGTTCTGTAGCATGTCCGGTGGATATCGATACCGGTGCGATGATCAAAAACATGCGGGCCGAAAAGCATGGTGCCATGGCGAAATGGGTGGCCAGGCGGGTGGCGGCTAATTTCAAGGCTGCAACCGCAGGTGCACGTTTTGGCATCCGTTTCCTTCGGGCAACGGGAGCGCCCGGGATGGCTGTTGCGCGGGTTGCATCAAACGTAGCCTACAAGCTGAGCGATGCCACCATCCCTCGCATCGATGGAAGCATCCTCCTTCCCAAACCCGCCCTGCCACTGCCCAAGCCCCAATCGCGCGGCGACAATGCCCGCAAGATCGTTTATTATCCATCATGCCTGACACGGTCGCTCGGTAGTCTGGATGATGAAAGAGCCACCGTTGGTCTGGCCGAAGCGGTGGTGACCGTTCTGGAGAAACTGGGATATGAGGTGATCATCCCCGCCAAAGTCGAAGAGACCTGTTGCGGTCAGCCGTTTTACAGCAAAGGCCTTTTTGAGGCTTGCACGGATAGTCTGTCGGCAACGGTCAGCCTTCTCTTCAAAGCGAGCGAGGAGGGCAAGTATCCCATCATCAGCGACACCTCGCCCTGCACCGGAGAGTTGCGCGGTGGTGGTAAATTACTGACGGATGAAAAACACCGGCAGTGGAAGGCCCTTCGCATTTTCGACTTTGTGGAGTTCATCGCAAAGGAGATTATTCCGTTGCGCGCGTCCTGGCCGAAGGCCGCGCGTCATGCCATCATTCATCCAACCTGCACGTTGAAGAAGTTGGGAGCACTGGATGATCTCAAAACGGTGGTGGCCGCGTTTGCCAACTCGGCTTCTTATCCGGTGCACGACGAGTGCTGTGGTTTTGCGGGCGATCGAGGCTACAATGTCCCAGAGCTCACCATGTCGGCGACCAGGCAGGAGTCGGCGGAGGTATTGCGCCTCGCGACCGAGTCGGTGAGAACTGCCGAGGGTTCGGCCAAAGTCGGTTATTACTCAACCTGCCGCACGTGCGAAATTGGCATGACCGCAGGGACCGGTAAAACTTACCAATCGGTGGTCTATCTCTGTTACGATGCGTTGGTGAAATAGTCTCTTCCAGCCGATTTCACGAATCGTAATATCACTTAAATAATTGGTTCGAGTGCGGCGTGGAGTTTCTTGATCTGGGCGGGAGTCATTTTGTTGAACTCCAGATCGGTGACATAGAACACGTCCACGACGCGATATGCTTCCGTGGTGATCATGGCCAGATGGATGTAGTAGCCTTGTTCAGCGCAGATATGGGTGATGTCGTAAAGTAAGCCGGGGCGGTCGTGGGCTTTCACTTCCAGCACCGTAAAATCCGGGGATGAATCGTTGTCGAAAATCAGCTGTGCAGGTTTCTTAACGCTCACTTCGGCCTGGCGGGCGCGGCGCGGCTTGCGGCGGGGAAACTTCTCCTCTGGTTTGGCCTGCCCCAGGAGAACGGTGTTCAGATCATCGCGCAGTCGATCAAGGCGAAATCCAGTAGGCAGTTTATCGCCCAGCAGGTTGGTCACCTGA
Organism: candidate division BRC1 bacterium HGW-BRC1-1; assembly: GCA_002842095.1. Lineage (GTDB taxonomy): Bacteria > Sumerlaeota > Sumerlaeia > Sumerlaeales > Sumerlaeaceae > HGW-BRC1-1. Next base: position 162,396 of record PHCB01000011.1, on the reverse strand, counting down.
AAAGTATCGATCGCATAACCATCCGAGGTCGAGAAGACCTGAACGCTGAGTATATTAACATCTTTGGAAGCAAGGGCACCGCAAACGTGGCTCATGAATCCGGGGCGGTCATAACTGACGGCTGTGATCTCTGTGTAATTCATCCCCGGTGGCTCATCGCTCTCCCAATAGATGCGATGCTCGGGGGAGAGATGTTCGAGCATCCGCAGGTGCCGCGCCATTTTTACAGGGGGATTCAGGTTGAGGTATTTGGATGAAGCATTATTCACAAACCGTTCGATGACCGCTGGTTCGAAGGAAGAATCCAGCAACTCTCTTAACTCACGGGTGACCCGCAATCGGGTGTCTTCGTCCACAGCCGGGATGGGATTCTTCCCCTCGAGAACCAACATGGTTTTGCGGAAGAGATCGAACAAAAGGATCGCTTTCCAGTCCGACCACGTATTGGGTCCCACGGACCGCGTGTCGCAATAGGTGAGGATGTAGAGCATCTTCAGTAATTCCGCGTCATGCACGTGGTTGGCCATTTCGTGAATGACCGTCGGATCTTCGAGATCACGGCGTTGAGAAATGTGGGCCATGCGCAAATGCTGTAGAATGAGTTGCCGCACAATTTCCTGTTCATCGGCATTCAGCCCCATGCGTTGGGTCATGTGTTTGCTAATGATTGCTCCTCGCAGAACATGGCCATGGCCCTCGCCCTTGCCAATGTCGTGAAGCAGAATGGCAAGATTGAGCAGATCACGACGACCGATGGAATGCGCGACAACCACCAGTTCCGGACGGTGGATTTTGCTGTCATCGAGCAGTGCCTCACTGGCCTCCACGCATTTTATCAGATGCTCATCTACCGTATAGCGGTGGTAATGGTCGATGCGCACGAGGCAGAAGAGCTTGCGGAATTCCGGCATGTAATCGTTGAGGATTTCGGTGTCGTGCATGGCGTGCACGGCATCGGCGGTGCCGCTTCTCAGGCCCATGATCTCCATGAAAATATCGCGGCAGCGGACCGATGACCGAAAAGCCTCGGTGTCCGTCACGCTCCGGGCCGCCATGATATGGTCTTTGAGTTCCTCGCTTAAAACGACCTTCTTCCGGGCCGCAATCCGGAAACAGTCCATAACCCGCCAGGGCTCGTCGATGAACAGGGTCGAATGAGCATCGTTGAGGAACATCACGCCATCGCGTTGGTGGTAATGGGCGTCGATTGTTTTGGGACGATTGCCCTCGGGTGAAATCTCCCTGGAGTTCTGAGCGCGCAGGGTGAGGATGCGCGTGGCTTTTTGTGAGTAACGGTCAATCGTGCGAGCGTGAAGGTAGTAGTCCTTCATCATTCGCTCTTCGGCCAGCAATTGGGCATCGCTGGTATAATTGAGCGCCCTGGCCACGGCGGGCTGCTTGTCAAAGGTGAGGGCGTCTTGTTTGCGTCCGTCGATGCTGTGCAGTAATGTGCGCACCGACAGGAGAAAGTCCAAACCTTGCAGCACGCGCAACAGCTCTTCAGGTTCGAGGATGTCGCGTTCGACGAGGATTTCCAAACTACTGGTTTCCAACAAAACAAACGAAAGCCATTGTAGCGAGTGGACATCCCTCAGGCCGCCCTCGCCATCCTTCACATTGGGCTCGAGCAGGTAGACGCTGCTTCCAAACTTCTCCCGGCGGTTTCGCCATTCAGCAACTTTTGACTCGACGAACCACCTGCGCCCGCTGCCCGATAGACGTTTGGAAAGATTGTGCGCCAGTTCATCTACGGCGAACTTGTTGCCTGCAATGAGGCGCATGTTGATGAGCGCGGTGGTGGAGTCGAGATCGCTGCCCACAGCGGCCAGCGCTTCCGACGGTTTTTTCACCGCGTATCCGAGGTCAAACTTCGCCAAATCCCAAAGGATGTAAAGAAAGCTGCGAATGAAGGCCTGCTCGCTGGGACGCGAATTTTCGGGCATGAGGAAGAGCACATCGACATCTGAGTGGAGGTTCAGCACGGCGCGACCGTATCCGCCTTGCGCAATAACAGCGATGCGATCGCAATCGGCGGAGTCTAGGCAGGCCTCCTCCACGAGCCAGTCATAAACCGATTTCATGATGGCGTCCACCTCGGTGGTCAGCTGGCGGCAACTGTCGATGCCGCCTCCTTCGAGGCACAGTTGCATGTGGTGGTTGCGGGCGGTGATCAGGCGGTCGTTGCACGAAGCGACAAATTCGCGTCGCTTGACCGGGTCCAAATCAAGTTTGAACTCAGGTTCGCTGGAAGGTTGGGACGGCTGCATGGGCATGCACTTGTTTGTGTCAGACAGAGGAAGAGATTCAACCGTTAGTCGTGGTTCCCAAGGTAGAATTCTGCCCGGGCATTTAGGACGTGAATTGTGGTAGTTGGCGTGCAATGCTTTTAACAATTACTGCATCGATTCTAACACTGGCGTGGTTGGGTCTGGCCCTCCGCGGGATTCGCGGCATGAACCGTATTCCTTATCTGGAACATCTCCCGCCGGCGGAGTCGCCCAAAGTCGATCCCACCCTGTCATCCCTCACCGTTATCATCGCGGCGCGCAACGAGGAGAAGGCTGTCGGTGGATGTCTGGAAAGTCTGCTGGCGCAAAACTATCCGGGATCGCTGCAGATTATCCTCGTTGATGATCGTTCGACGGATACCACCGGTTCCATTGGCGATGAATGGGCCGCAAAAAGTGGGGGACTGTTGGAGGTGATTCACCTGACCGATTGCCCTCCCGGATGGCTGGGGAAATGCAATGCCATGTCCGAGGGTGCGAAGCGCGCCCAGGGCGATTTTATCCTCTTCACCGATGGTGATGTGCGGTTCGAGTCCACATCACTTTCGCGGGCCGTGCGGCACATGGAGGCAGAAGAGGCCGACATGCTGGTTGTTTTTCCAGACCTCATTACCCACTCGCTGGGCGAAGGAGCACTGGTTCTGGTATTCGGGCAGGCGCTGGTCACGGCCTTTCCGCCGTGGAAAGCGATGCAGGCGGGGTCCAGCAAGTTTGTCGGTGTGGGTGCTTTTAATATGGTTCGGCGCTCGCTATACGAACGTTGCGGGGGCCACCGCTTTTTGAAGCTGCAGGTTGTGGACGATGCAGGGCTCGGTAAAATTATTAAATATGCCGGCGGGCGTGTGCGTGTGGCTCTGGGGCGCAATATGATTCACATCCGCTGGCAGGATTCTCTCGCGGGGACTATTCGTGGGTTGGAAAAAAACGCCTTCGCGGGTCTGGGCTACAGCGTGGGGCGGACCGTTGCGGCCGTCTCCTTGATGCTGTTTGCATATTTGTGGCCGTGGCTGGGGATGGGGTTCGGCCCGTGGCAAGCGAGACTGTTGTGCGCCATAACGGCCCTGGTAGTCCAGCCGTGGGTGGGGTGGAATGCAACCCGTCTGGCGCGTACGGCACCCGTGCTGGCTTTCAGCTTGCCCATTGGTGCGCTGTTGTTCGCCTGGACTGTTCTTCGGAGCATGATAGTCACTCTCAGGAAGGGTGGAATCCGGTGGCGCGATTCGTTTTATTCCCTCGAAGAGCTCAGGCAGCACAAGCTTTAAGGGGATTATTTCAGTTCTGAACGATATTGCTTGAGCCTACATCTTCACCTCTCCAGTTTGCTGTTCAAATGCCATTTCTACGCCCGGTTGCGACCAGTGGATGGCCAACTGATCACTAAAACATGACGGAGAGTAAAGATTGAAAATCCGAAAAACTATAACCGCAGCGATGATCTTACTGTGTGCCGGGTTTGCTTTTGCCCAAGACGATAACGCATCAATCGGGGCTGAGCGCGAGGGAATCCGCGTTGGGATGACAGCGGGAACCGGAGCAGTCATAACGATGGACGGCCTGCCTTTCGTGAACGCGAGCACCTTTTTTGTCGTGAAGAAGGATTGGAAAGGGCGCTGGTTCGGTTATCCGGATGCCAGAGAAGCGGTTTCCAAAGCCAAACGCAGCAAGACCCCAGACGGTGGGGATCGGTTTGACATGACCTTTAGCAGTCCAGATAACATCGTTGTCACCTCTCAGTCACTGGAGCTGTTGCCCGGACGAGTTGTGCGGTTGGGGGTGGACGTCCTCGTTACCACCACAACCCATGCAAGCTTTGAACACCAGATGGGCGGCATGAATCCGGCCTGGGTGGCCGGACGTCCCTTCACGGTTTCCGGCCCCGATGCAAAGACATCTTTCACGGTGGCTCCCGCCGTGGCCAAACAGGCCGAAATGCTGGGTGCTGCCATTGCTTCGCACTTTGATAAAATGACCATCGACACCCGCATGGGGCCGTTGGAGATTATTGCCAAGGGCGGGGTCAAGCCGTGTGTGCTGGATTATCGTGCGCACAAGTATGCACTCACACCTCACTATTGGATCGGCATTCTGGAGCATAAACTCACACCCAATGAGGTGCTGAGCTACAGCGTTGAATTCCGTTTCCCGCCGGCTCGCGCTGCTGCCGCCAAGCGTATCGAGGTTGATGCGAAACCCAGGGACGAAGCACGGGTACTTGCACGTCTTGAAATGCCTGACCGCATCTTCCCCACACCCAAAAAAGTGGCCTGGTCGAAATCCAATTTCTCGCTGAATGTGGATACGACTATTCGTATCGAGGCAGCCAACTCTGATGAAATTCAACCGGCGGCGGATGGCTTCATCAACTTTGTGAAGAAGAACTTCGGGGTGACTCTTAAGATGTCTGAAATGCCGTCGCCCAAACAAATCGTTTTATCCTGTAAGGACGGTTCGGTCTCCGTCACCGAGGCTGATAATCAAGAGCAGTACGTGGTCAAAATTGGCGATACGGTCAGCGCATCGGCCAACACCTCGGCCGGTCTGATGAACGCTGTTAAGACCCTTCAGCAGCTCGTCCGCGGTGAAGGTGACAAGATTTCCATGCGAGGCTGCGAGATTGAAGACTGGCCCGCGATGCCTTATCGTGGCATCCACTTCTTCTCAGGCAAGGATGCCCGGGAACTTCAGTTGAAGATGGTTCGCGACATCCTCGGCGCACTGAAAATCAACAACATCTGCTATCAGTCCGAGTACGTGATGTGGGACGCCACAAGCAAGGTTCACCACGAGAAATATGGCATGTCGAAGGAGGACGCGCGGGCAGTAGTGGAAGAGTGCGTTCGTCAGGGGATCGAGATTACGCCCCTCATCAATCTGTTCGGTCATAGTGAGTGGCTGATTGCCAACAAGGTTTATCGTCACCTCGCAGATAATCCGAATCACCCCTATGCCTACGATCCCTCTAATCCTGAAGTCTATGAACTGACGGAAAAGATTCTTATCGAGGTCCTAGATTTCTTCAAGCCGAACGTTCTGCACATCGGTCACGATGAGATCACCATGGAAGGTTTCCCGAATAAGGAAGCGAACAAAGAAGTGGGCACGACCGAGTTGATTCTGAGGGACATCATGCACTATTATGATTTCCTCCATGCTCGTGGTGTGCGCACCATGTTGTGGGGCGATTTGTTTATCGGCCCGGGTGAGGCTGATGATGCGGCTCATGCCCCCGACGTGGAGACTTCCACGTTGCGTCGCGACCGTTTGCCGAAGGACGTAATTATTACCGATTGGCACTACAGTCCGGCACCGGTGGAAAAACATCCCAGCTTGAAGATGTTTAACGATGCCGGTTTCGACGCTCTGGCCTGCCCTTGGTTCGATCCCGTCAACGTGGTCAATTTTACACGCGCTGCGGGTCTGCAATGGGAAGCCACCAAAGACGTGAAGAATGAGGAGGGAAATCCCCGCAAGGGCCAGACTCTCGGCATTCTCGACACGACATGGGCGGGTTATTCTTTCGGTCAGGAATCCTTTGACGAAAATCAGGATCAATACGCTGCGTATTTCCTGGCTGCGGAAGCTTCCTGGACTGGCGCGGAAAAATCCTATGACAAATGGGATTTTGATTATCGCACAGAATTTGCCCGTATGTGGTCGGGTTCAGATCTGCCAAGAGGCGAGCGAGCGGGTTGGACCATCGACCTCGGCAAAGCTGTAAACTTCACAGCTGTTGCTGGAGAAAAGAAGGATTTTCTCGGAAACGTAGGAGTCAGTGGTATGGAAAATCTGCCCGTCGGCAAACAGCCCCTCGGTCGTTTCACTTATGAAATACAGGGTGAGAAGGGTTCGCCGGAGGCAGTGCTGCTGGCTGGCAAGATGAATCCCGAGGGCGAGTGGCCAGCTGCTATTACCATTCCCATTGGTCGTTCCGCTGCTTCCATCGGATTTGCTGCCGCCGCAACTTTGGCGGGTCCGACTCATCCGCCCATTGCCAGGACCGTGGTCACCTTCGACGACGGTACCACGGACACTTTCGACTGGAAACTCGGACAAACGATATTCGCTGTGGATGATCCCCGTGTCAGTGCCACCTCGTTGGCTATTTGGAAGGATACTCCCGTGGGAGAACCCGCGAAGGTTCTTCATCAATACGTCTGGCGCAATCCGACCCCCGACAAGAAAGTGCGCTCTGTGCGTATCGAGTCCAATCAACAAGCCAGTGGCCTGATACTCTTCGCCATGAGCGGAACTTCGGCCCGATAAAAAGAACCCTTCCACATCCCGTGGATATTAGTCTGCCAAACCGGCCCGATGCATCCCTGAGATGTGTCGGGCCTTTTTCATGACACCTCTTGCGATCTCGTTTCTTATCTGCACAATGGATTGTCTGAAATATAAACCTAGTATTAACGTGATCGAAAAGGAGTCGCAGCCATGCCTCAGTTCACAGGAAAAGCGATGGACCTGTCATTTCAACGCGCCTTGGAGGATGCCATCCGACAGGCGATGATTCACAAGGCGGAGGAGGAACATGGAACGCTGACCTCTTTTGAAGTGACCAGAATTTACGCCGAGCGAAATGCGGGACAGGGGTTTAATGTCCTGCAGGTGGAGATTGAAGTGCAGTAGATTCTGTCCGAAAGCCGAAGGTCATTCTGAAAAGATTTCGTCCATTTTTTCACGCAGATTGAACCCGTCGACATCAGATGGGAAAATGGCCCGCCGAATGGTGAATGCCGCGCGGGTCAGGCCACGAACGACCTCGGAGACTTCATGCAGGTCGCGAGTACCCTTCGGATGCTTGTTGTCTTCCACAAGGATGTGTCGGGTTGTCTCGGGGGACTGGGCGTCGTAGGGGCGGTAGGGCACGTTGGTGCTTTCGTCCACGATGAAATAATAACGAGGGTCGAGACCCGCATCCCGCAGTGCTGACCGGGCCAATTGCAGCTTTCGACGCAATCCCCGCGTGTGGGTGATGTCGATGGTTTTGAACAATCGACGTTCCAGGAGTCGGCGGGAGAAATCTTGCAGAATTGGGTCCGGGGAATTGCTCCAGTGTTTCATGTGGGAGTAAACAGAATCGTCATCAACCAGCAGAAAATCGCCGAGGGATGCCTGAGTACCGTCGCGTAACATCCGGGAGAGGGGTTCGTTATCGGTGGCCAGTGGCAGTTTATTTTGCCGCGCAAGGTCGCCGGCCCGGAGCAGCAACCGTGACAGCATCGTTTCGCTCGCTCGAACGGTTTTGTGCAGGTAAACTTGCAGATACATGCTGTAGCGCGATTGCAGATATTTTTCCACGGGCATAACGCCGTTGGAAGCGATGACGATATGACGGCCCGCTTTGTCCAGGCGTAGAATGTGAAGAATGCGTTCGAGGTCGTAAATCCCGTACTTCACGCCCGTCATCAAACCATCCCGCAACAGATAATCGAAGCGATCGGCGTCGAGTTGCGATGATATGATTTGTGATAAGAACGGGGGATTGCCACGGCCTTCGATTACATCGATCACCGCACGGGGGAGTGAGGGTGATGCCTCGCGCAGGATTACGTTTATTTGGCTCGATCGGTTGAGAAGAATGCGGCGGGTCCATTCCTCATGATGCACACCGAGGACGGATTCAAAAATGTGCGAGAGGGGGCCGTGGCCCACGTCGTGCAGCAGGGCCGCACAGCGGGTTGCCAGAGCCAGTCGGGGTGAAACAGTGCGTTCCTGCATGAGACGTGCAAGTATTCGGTTGGCGATCCACATAACCCCGATGGAGTGCGTGAACCGGGAATGCTCGGCGCCCTGATAGGCATAGGAGGCCAACCCCAATTGTCGGATGCGACGCAGGCGTTGCATTTCGGGGGTGTCAATGAGGCGCATGAGTATGAGGTCATCGGGATTATTGCAATCGAGCGCGATGATGTTGTGGACCGGATCCCGATACAGTCGCTCGTTTATCACATCGCCAACCTTGTGTGAAGTCAGACCTTGTTCTCTCCATGAGCCCGTGGAAAACGTCGGTCCGTGATCTGGAAAAAAGAACGCATAGTGCTTTTGCGGCAAGGAAAAACAGTTGATTCCACCCTCGGACGTTTGGTTCATTTGGATTCGATCATGCGTATCCGACCATTTCACATACTGGCGGCTCTTTTTGTCTGCCTCCTATTGCTCTCATCGAACGCTGAAGCACGGCGGGTATATGTCGTTACAAAGGCAGACGGGAGCGTAAAAGTCATCGATCCCGAAAGGTCGTTGAAGAACCGTGTTCTTAATTTCCCGAAGAGAATTCTCGGCTTTACACGGCCCGCGCAGAAATCCACGTCGCAGCCCGAGGGCTTCGGCCGGCGGATTACCCAACGCGACATGCAGACTGGCACCAGACCCTCCTCCGTCATTAAGGAAAGCGTTACAGATTCCGTGGGTGCGGTGGTGGATACCACGGGGGCCGCGGTGGGTACACTCCGTCGGGTAACCGGAAGAGCGGCAAACGTAGCAGCCACTGCTGCTGTCGTTGCATATTAATCTCAGTTTTCTGAATGCGCAATTTGCCCTCGATACGTTCCGTCATTTACTCCGTTGCGTTGACGCTCATGCTTCCCGCTACGTTGAGTCATGCAGACGAGGTTACGCCCAGCGGCGGTAACCGGTCATCCATGGTGGATGCTGATTTTTCGGGCGGAGCCGAGCATGTCCGATTTGATGACGCCGCCCGGGAACTGACTTCAGTATATCCTATTTTGATCGCCTCGGCCAGTCAGGTTGTTCAAAACAGCTTTAACTGGAATGGGCCGGTCGATGCTTCTCTGCGGTGTGATATTGGCTTCACGCCGGATGCGGTCGTGGTGCGTGGGGAGTTCGTGGATGATTATCCCTTCTGCCAGCCCATCGCCCGCCCTGCCATGCCTGAGTGGTGGATGATTACTTATGGCGGAGATGGCATTCAGTTTACTTTTGATGATCCAACCTCTGCCTCGCGGCGGGTGAGCTTTGTTCTCAACTTTGGGTCGCGAGCCACGCGCCCGGAAGTGAATTTAATGGCCTCGCAAACACGGCCGGCGGGAATTATTTCCACAGCGGATTTCGAATTATTTGATGGCCAGGCACCTGTAAATAACGGAGGTCAGCGGGCGGTTATGTTTCGTGCCGCAGTGCCCATTGCTGCTCTGGGCGACTCACGGTTATTCTCAGGGCCTCTGCGCATTACCCTGCGCATGCATGATCTGGACGGGGATTGGAGCACCTATCAGGTTCTTCAGGAAGTCATCGAGCGCAAGTAAGAGACGAGCCGGTGGGGAGGGCTGCCCCTCTGCAACTTCACTCAGGTATTCGGATGGTCTGATTCATCTTGGGTGAGTAGCGTCAGCTTCACACGCTCCACGCGTTTTCCATCCATTGTGGTAACTTCCAGCGTGAGTTCGCCGGTACTGACGATATCGCCCACGCGGGGCACCCGTGCGAGGTTGTCGTAAATGAAGCCGCCCAGAGTGTCAAAATCCTCGTTGGGCAAATGCACACCGAAGCGATCGTTAAGATCGTCAATATCCATGCGACCATCCACAAGGTAATCACCCTGTTCATCGCGAACGACCTGAATCCGCGCCGGGTCGAATTCATCTTCGATGTCTCCGACGATTTCCTCAATAACATCTTCCTGGGAAACGACGCCGACCGTGCCGCCATACTCGTCGATGACGATGGCCATGTCGATTTCATTGGCAATCATGCGCGAGAGCAACATGTCCGCGTGCATGGTTTCGGGCACGAAGAATGGTGACGTTATGAACTTCTCAACAGGGGTGTTTTTGTCATCTCTCAAAACATCGGATACGCTGATGATTCCATCCATGTTAAATACGCGGTGGCTATAGACCGGAATCCGCGTATAGCCGGATACCCGCCCCAGAGCCAGCAGACCTTCGCGCGAGAGTTCATGGCGGGAGAGAGTCGCGATGTTTACCAACGGCTGCATGATTTCACGGACGATGGTTTGCTCGAGTCTGAAGAGACCATAAATCATCTTTTTGTCCAGGGCGAGGTCACGCGTCGCATGGCTGGAGGCCGAAAGCATTTCCTGTAGGTCACTGTCGGTAAGACTAACCACCCTGCTGGTGTCGGAGACTGAACCGAGTCGAGCAAAGATTCGGCGCACTCCCTTGGCCAATGATCGCAGGGGGGGAGCAAGCAGACGGGGAAGCCAGACCACAGGCTCTAAGATGTTCAGTAAATAGCTTTCAGGATTTCGTGAAAAGTAAAACTTGGGGAGGAGCCTGACCCAGAAAATATAGATGGGGGTCAGGAGAAAAAGGAGGATCAGATCGTCGAATAGCGAGCGTGGCGAAAATCCACGAGTGGAACGCATCATTTGATCCGTGAGCAGGTCGGCGGCAATGGCAGCGGTCACAAGGCAGGCGATTTGAGCGATGGTTGCAGCCGCGACTGTCGTTTGAGTGACGCCCAGCAGGCGGTACACGTCACGCATGGGAGTCGCCCAGCCGGACTCATCGCGGTGGATGCGGATTCGGTTGGCTGTCAGGGCGACGGTTTCCATGCCCGTAAAGAGAGCTCCGAGAGTCATGGCCAACAGGAGAATGAGAAGCGCAAGAATCGGGGTCATGATCGTTCCTGCTCTTGATCGCTGGTCGATTTTTGCAGTTGGCCGGTTTCATCCGCATCTGTCTGACGCGACACTTTGACCAGTGCTACACGGTGGGATTGGATCCGGAGCACGGTGAATCTTAGATTGTCGTATTCAATGACTTCCTGTGGGTTGGGAAATCTGCCCAGGGTTTCCGTGAGAAAACCGCCGATGGTGCGACTTGTGCGATCGGGGAGTTCCGCCTCGAGGAGGTCATTGAAATCAAAAATCTCGCAATCACCGCGCACCACCCAACGGTTGATTCCGACACTGCGGATGGCTGTGGATTTTTCCACCGTGACGAAAGAACTGGTGATTTCTTTCAGAAGATCGGCGAGAGACACCGCTCCTGATATGCCCCCGTATTCATCAACCACCAGCGCCAGGTGCATCCGGCGTTTCTGAAATTCTGCCAGAAGATCAGTCAGATCACACTTCTCGGGAACGAAAAGAGGCTCTCGAAAGAAGTTGGTATAAGGGGTCTCGGGATTCGCGAGGATTTCTTTCACGTGTACGACGGCGATAATCTGATCGACCGTGTCGCGAAAGATGGGAATCCGAGAATGCCGGGTTTGTCGGCAAGTCGCCAACATTTCTTCGTGGCTCAGCGAGTCCGGCAGTACTTCGATCAAGGGGCGGGGAATCATGATTTGATCCACCGTTGAAAGGCGGAATTCGAATATGTCGGAGATTAACTCTCGTTCACGGTCATCCAGCAGACCCTCCACCTCGCCCCGGTCGATGAGTCCTTTCAACTGGGCCCGGGCGAGGAAGTCGGCGACAAACTCGGTTTGACGCGCGTCGGGGGGGAAAGCCTTTTCGGCTATGGAGAAGAATAGTTTTGGCAGGGGGCCCAACCATCGGGCGAAGATCAGCAAAGGGGTTGAGAGGCGGGCGGCAAATTGAAGGGAGGTGTCCATGACGGCTGCCTTCGGAAGAAACTCACCAAAAAGCGTGAGAGCGAGGAAGGCGATGAGCGCTGCTATCAGGATGGTCTGCCACGGGGAATTGGTGGGCATGACCCTCGACGCGATGGTGAGTGAAAGTAACGCCACCCCGATTTGGGAGAGTATCCGAACAACCGTAAGAGCCAGAAACAAAGGCCCCGGATTTGCGAAAATTGCTTTTAAGTTCTTTAACCTGCGCCGGCGGCTGATGTGAGCCTGATCGAGATGAGAGGGGGTGAGGGAGAAAATTGTTATCTCGGCGGCCGAACATCCCGCGCAGATAATCAGTAAGCCCAGAGCGGCCAGCAGGGGCCAGCCTATCGAATAGATTGATGTGAGATCAGCCACCGGCGGGGCGGCCTCGGATGCTAAAGAATTCATGCGGTGAAGGCAGTGGTGTGCTGGTGTTTGGTCATGGTTTGAGCGTCAACAATGGCTATGGTTACGAGATTGCAATTATTCCACTTCGCCAGTCCACTGTGCCTCCAAAGGCCACAAATGATTTACCGGACCATGGCCCTCGCCGAATTTCTTTGCCGTGAGGATGGCTCGCTGGATGAACTCCCGTGCGAAATCCACCGACTCCCGGGCCGAGTAACCACGGCCTGCCGCCACACACAGGGCTGAGGCCAGAGCGCACCCGCTGCCGTGGGTATGGATGGTGTCGATGCGGTCCTCTCGCAAAATATGGGTTTGCCCATGTGTTCGGAACACATCGACAACAATTCCCGGTTCGAGATTGCTGTCGCCACCCTTTACCAAAACATGTTCGACGCCCATACCGGTAATCGCTTCGGCGGTTGCCACGGCGTCATCCACTGTGCGAATGCAGATGCCTGTTAATACCTCGGCCTCGGGGGCGTTTGGGGTCGCCATCCAGGCCCGGGGAAGAAGTCTACTCTTAATCGCTTCCACCGCCGATGCTTCCAACAACCGGGAGCCTGAAGTTGAGACCATTACGGGATCCACCACGAGGGGTAAACCGTCGGGCAGGTTTGCCACAACGGCTTCTATAATTTCTGCGGTGGCTAACATGCCTGTTTTGGCTGCGTGAACCTTCACATCAGCAAACAGGGTTTTGAGCTGAAGAGCCACAAAATCGGGGGGTGATTCGTGAACGCCGGTCACTCCCTGGGTGTTTTGAGCGGTTAAGGCGGTTATCACGGCCATGCCGTATGCGCCCAGCACGGTAAAGGTTTTCAAGTCGCCTTGAATTCCAGCCCCTCCACTCGGGTCGCTGCCTGCTATGGTTAGGCAATTAACTCTTCTCATAACTTAGCAAAATAAGGGTTGCTGGTGTGAGTAATGCAATGACGAAGTTGGCCAGCCTTCCTTGTGCCGGAGTGGCGGAATGGCAGACGCAGAGGACTCAAAATCCTCCGAGGTCACACTCGTGTGGGTTCGAATCCCACCTCCGGCACCATCTTTTTCTTCCTCCTTTTGGCATATACGGCCTTGACACATCCATGCCGTGACGAACTTTGATGAGGCATTGGTTGTCTTATTTTTAAATCCTTCGATTGTCTCCTTCTGGTATCACGCTCACGTTGTCTTTTTGGGGGTTTCGCAGTTTTACAAAGCGATGAATCGCGGAGACTTGTTCGGTGCATATCGGTCGGATTACAGGAATTATCTGCATGATAAGCGCGGTGGCTTGTGCGCAGCCGCCTGTGCCATCCACGTTATCCGATGAAGGGGAAACAACATCCAGTCAGCCCTCCGTGATTGAAGGTCCGGCGCCTTCAGAGGAGCCGGATAATAGTTCTCTGGATACTAAGCCTGAATTAACAATCGGGGCCCACTCTCCGGAGAAAAATGAGTTGAATCCTCCTTCAGGGCTCCACTCTCGGGTTGCACCTACCCCGACGGTGCGTCCCATTGCTGCGCGCCCGGTGCCGGTGGTGCCGGGAACGGTGTTGCCGGCTATGCGAAACGTCTTGCCTAGAACATCAGACGACGTTGCTGCTGCTGTCACCCCGGAAACCGCGGTGGTTCCGGCCGCCGCCGAAACCGATCTGGAAAACAGAGCTTCTGCGAATGTGTCAAATGCCGCCAAAAATCGTGTGCGCGTGTATGCGACGTTGGATGGCCTCTTTCACAAGCGTGATTGCCGCTTCGCCCGCGAAGCTCTGCCTCTCACACGGAGTGAGGCACTTGCCAAGGATCTGAAGCCCTGCCCCTTTTGCCGCCCCTGAAACTACCAAGAGCGGCGGTCAGTTGTCTCGCGGGCTGAATTTAGAAACCGTTGCGAGATGCTCCCAGGCTTTGCGTTCCTCATCCGTCAGCTGCGCCGGTGTTTCAATATTGAGGACAACGAACAGTTCGCCACGCTGACCGTTTTTTGAGGGGAGTCCTTGTCCGCGAACACGCAATTTTTTGCCGTCGGTTGAGCCGGCCGGGATGCGAAGGGTTACCGGCTTTTCCAGTGTGGGTACTTCGATGGTGGCCCCAAGAACTGCCTCCCAGGGTGCGAGATCCAGCTCGTGGTACAAGTCTGCACCATGCGACCGAAACTCAGGATGGGATGCAAATCGTACGTGGAGAAACAGGTCACCCGCTGCGGCCCCACCGCTGCCGGCATCGCCTTTACCCGGCACGCGGATTGTTTGCCCGTCCTGAACTCCAGCCGGTATGCGCACCTGAAACGTATGAACCTGTGATTCGCCCTTTTGGGGATCGTACTGTTGCAGCGAGACCGCCCTTACGGAGCCGGTGAAAGCCTCTTCGAGGGTCACCATGATGTCGCCTTCCACGTTGGCACCGCGGCGTTGGCGTGGCCCGGCCTGACGACGACCTGCTCCTGCCCCGAAAAGGTCGGTTTCATCCATGGTCGAGAATTGCGCCCCACCGCCGGCGAAAAACTGTTCGAAGAAATCGCTGAATCCGGTGCCTGCGAAACGAAATTCATGGGCCTGGCCACCCCCCATGCCGCCCATGCCACCATGAGGCTGCCACCCGGGAGGTGGCTGGAAGCCGGCGCCTTGTTTCCAGTTTGCCCCAAGCTCATCGTATTTGCGACGATTCTCAGGATTTCGCAGAACCTCGTAAGCTTCGTTAATCTCTTTGAATTTGGCTTCTGCGGTTTTTTTGTCCTTCGCCACGTCGGGGTGATATTTGCGGGCCAGGCCGCGGAAGGCTTTTTTTATCTCTTCGTCCGAGGCGTTTCGAGCCACGCCGAGGGTCTTGTAGTAGTCTTTAAATTCCACGCTGTTGAATGCCCCGTTATGCTCATGCTGGGCTCGACGCAGACCTTCCTTCAGACGGAAGGACAGCGCCTATCCAGTATTGGATTACTCTGACCGGGCCTTCGAGATTCGCAGGTTCCTTTGCTCAGAATTTGATGACGGTTTGCACGAACATGAAATTCGCATTGCCGGTGTCACCGCGCTTTTCCGAGAATCTTCCGCCAAAGTAGTGACCGGCACCGGTCTCAATCCGGAGCTTCTTGCTCGCCTGGTAGGCAATCGTCAGATCGGCTTCCGCTCCGATATCGCGTCCGGATTGCCCCGTGGGGTCGGACCCGTAGTTAATTCCGAGGGGGGAAACCCAGGGAGCTGTGCGTGAGTCGAGCCAGAACTTGTGGAGTTCTGCCGTTACTTTCAGTTTCTTCGTGGGTTCCACACTGGCCGTAAGCGCCACCTCACGGAGGTTCGTCAGTTTTTCGAAATCCATCGTGCCGTAGGGACCATGGGAGGCACCGAACATCGGATCGAAGGTGTTGTTCTCGCCGTCGCCTCTTTTGCGGTCGCCGGTGCCCAGATTGCCCAGAAGGGTAACTTTTGGTTTCCAAGGGTGGACCCATTGATAGTTGATGTCGCCATGGAGCATGTAAGCTTTTATGTCATCGTTTGACTGATGTCCCCATTGGAAGGCACCCTCGATGCCATATCCCAGCGTTCCGCAATTTTCCCATTCGTGGATGGGGCCGCGCATAAAAGCTCCCACCGTGTAACGATCCAGCGAGCCGGCCACTTTGTCTTCGCTTGTGTATGAGGGCGGAAAGACGCGATTTTTGTCTCCATCATGCAGGCCGAGCAGATAAAACTCCAGACGGTGAGGAGCCCATCCACGCCAGACATTGTAGGAACCATAGTGCAGGCGTCCATCAATCTCTCTTAAACTATCAGCCCTTGATACGCCGTCTTGCAGCGTACGAGGAACGAGTGGGCGGAGGAGAAAGAGGTGCGAGTCGAAGTTCTTCGATTTGTAGTCGAGCATGGCCCCGTCAAAAACGGGGATGATGTTGAACCAATAATACTCAACGGGTGGCTTGCCCCACACACGACCTTCTGAAACCGTAGGCAGTACCTGACGGCCAAGACGCAGGGTGAAAGGTGACTCCGGCGATTCTTTCAACTCGACGAAGAGCTGATAAATGTCCCATCGATCGATAGAGAAAGGAGAGGGTTCCACGCGGTAGTTGCTCACTTGGGCATCGATGAGCTGCATGTATCCGCGAATCATCCCCCGGTAGACGACGTCGAGGTCGAGAAACGTGCGCATGAAGCGCAGTGAGTCATTGTCGTCCTTGCTGCTGTTGAGGTCAAAATTTCGTCGTTTTTCATAACGGAAAACGTAGCTTCCGCCCAATTGAATCTTGAGCTCATCAGGACAACCCAAAGTGAAAGGAGGGAGGACATGCTCTGTATCGGTGGTGCCCTCGGGCACATATAAAAAATTGAGATCGAGACCTTGAGCGGGGGCTGACCATGGGCGCTCTTGTTGAACAGTGGGCGCGGGTAAGATCTGAGTGGCGATGGTGGGCGTTGGATCCGATGGGAGCGCAGCGAAGGCAGCAGCACTCAGCATCGAAAATAAAAATGTTCCACACAAGAGTTTATAACTCATCGACGCCATAAAAGACCTCCGGGTCTGCAATCATATTTCTGGACGGAGTGTCTGTGTGAAAAACGAATGGTCAAAGATTAATTGAGATTTTTAATGCTGCCCGACGGACCCGATAGAAGCGTCCTCTCGTAAGTGGGATGGTGGGTGATATATGCTTGCGCTAATGCCTTTCCCTTCATAGGTGGCATTCGACATCACTACATTCCCAAATCAGGGAATTAAGGAAACCACCCATGAGCAATTCAGCCGATAACACCGAGACGTCCACGTTGGAAAACCTTCAAGCTGCCTTTGAGGGAGAGTCTAACGCAGCAGCCAAATATACGGTTTACGCGAAAAAAGCCGACGAAGATGGTTACGCGGGGGCGGCCTCTCTGTTCCGCGCAGCTGCTCACGCCGAGCGTGTGCATGCGGCCAATCATGCAGCAGTGATCAAAGCACAAGGAGCCACGCCTCAAGCAATCATTCCACCGCCTGAAGTGCGGAGTACCTTGGAAAACCTGAAGGACGCTCTTGCGGGCGAGACTCATGAGTTTCAGGTTATGTACCCCGAGTTTCTCGTTAAGGCCAGAGGCGACCGCGATAAGGGAGCCATCCGTTCCTTTGCATTTGCCAAGGCTGCGGAAGAGAGCCATGCCCGGTTTTATCAAGCGGCCATTGATGCTCTGGAAGAGTGGCGTGAACCGAGAGAATTCTACGTTTGCCGCGTTTGTGGCGAGACCGTCACCATGCTTGATTTCGAAAAGTGCCCGGTCTGCAAAGAACCTATCAGCGAATTTGATAAGATAAGCTGAGCGAGGGGGGAGGGAGTTCCTTCCCCCGTAACTCTTCGTCTATCAGTCTAATTCGAATTCCTCGATTTTGCGGTAGAGCGTTTTGCGCCCGACTCCCAGAACGCGTGCGGTCTTGGCGCGGTTGCCGCTGTTCTGGATGAGAGCCGCCTGGATCAACTCCTTTTCCGCTTCCCGGAGGGTTGTCCCAATCGGAATTTTCAGATACAAATCGCTGCCTTTTTCCGATCGTAGCTCGGCGGGAAGCGAGCGCAGAGTGATATCCCCTTCGGTCATCACCAGCGCCCCCTCAATGGCGTTGCGTAATTGGCGGACGTTTCCCGGCCAGTGGAAATTTTGCAATGCGGCCATGGCCCGGGGAGCGACGCGGGGCTTGGGTTTGCCATGGAAACGCGAGAGTTCCTCAAGAAAGAAATCTACCAGCAGAGGGATATCTCCCTGACGGTCACGAAGGGGGGGGAGATCAATCTCCACAACCTTGAGACGATAGTATAAGTCCTCGCGGAATTCTCCACGGTCGACGAGGTCACCCAGGCGCCGATTACTTGCCGCAATTACGCGGACGTCCGTGCGCAAGGTTTGCGTGCCACCAACCCGTTCGAATTCGCCTTCCTGCAAAACACGTAATAATTTGATCTGAAACTCGGGAGCAGTCTCGGAAATTTCATCCAGAAGGATGGTGCCCCCGTCGGCCATTTCAAAGCGACCGGGCCGCATCCGCACCGCGTTGGTGAAGGCACCTTTTTCGTGACCGAAGAGTTCGCTTTCCAGCAGGCTCAAAGGCAGGGCACCACAGTTGATTTTGACAAAGGGGCGAGACCTGCGGGGCGAGTTCTGATGAATGGCAGCGGCAATCAATTCCTTTCCTGTTCCGCTTTCTCCGTACAGGAGAACATTGGCCCGGGTGGGCGCTACGGTACGTACTCGCGAAAAGACGACATTCATTGCATCGCTGCGCCCGATGATGCTCTCGAAGCCGAAACGTGAATCGAGCTTCTTCTTCAGCTCAACATTTTCCTCGGCCATGGCCCGGTTGGAGAGGATGCGATCCACGAGCAGGTTCAACTCGTCGATGTTGATGGGCTTGATCAGATAATCGTAGGCCCCGTGTTTCATTGCGTCTACCGCCGACTCGACAGTGCCATGCCCGGTGAGAACCACGACCGTGGTTTCGGGGGAGATCTCGCGTACGCGGTTGAGCACCTTCATACCATCGAGTTTGGGCATGCGCAGGTCTGTTATCAGCAGATCGACAGGGTTGGCTGAAATCTGCCGGATCGCTTCCTCGCCGTCTTCAGCGAGGAGCACGTTTCTATCTTTGCTTTCGAGAGCCCACCGCAAACCTTCGCGCGTGTTCTTCTCATCGTCGGCAAGCAGAATGGTTCGTTTTATCATAGGAGTAAGGTCACCCACCCACAACGGTCAGAGGGATTCAATACAATCGGGAGAGGATCGGCCCGAAAAGTTTTTTGCCGATTCCCCCAGCGTTGAGGTTGATTATTTCCCCCTGGTCTAATCTGAAGTTTTGCCGAAGGATTTTGCCAGGGGTGCTATTTCATCGCTCTTTTTTACCGGGGGCGCGCAGTTGGATCCGACACAGATATACGCAAGCGCATCGCCCTTGTCATCCGGAGGAGTGTCGCTCTTTTTGGCTTGGTCAAGCGGCACGGTATTCACCATTTTGCCCAACCGATAAACCGGCAGCGCTGCTTCTCTCATGGAATCGATGGTCTGGTCATCTTCTTTTCCCACGAGATTAATCTTGGGTGGGCCGTTGATCAGCAGCGCCACAGCCCTCGCGAGAGTGCCTGCGGCGGCGCCACCCATGCCCGGCTGGGAAGTGGCAGCGGTGGCTATGCGGCGCGAAATTTCCAACGCCTTCTCGTCGCCAGTGGCCTGATAAAGCCGGTACCACACGACGGCAGCCGTCGCATTGGGGGAGGGGGACATGACGTCATAGAGCGGATAGCGCGGGACTTCCAGCATGGGGCCGGTGCCGGTATCGGGTAGTCGGTCACGATAGAGACCAAGCTTTTCATCCAGAAAACGACCCTCGGCGAACTGCATAATCGAAAGGGCATTTTCCAGATAGGCCTGATTTCCGGTCACTTCGAAGCAATCCAGCAAGGCATTTGCCATTTGAACCTGGGGGTCGAGGAGGCCAAACACCGAGGCTTTCCCAAGAATGAAGGAATGGGCAATTCCTTCCTGTTCGCTCACCATGTTTTTGAGGATGAAGTCCGCCGATTTCAGAGCGAAATCCCGTGCCTCGGTATCACCCAGATATCGATAAGAGTCGATGTAGGCTGTTATCATGAGGGCGTTCCACGGCGTGAGAATGGTTTTATCGACGTGAGGGATGTCAACGCCCTTGGCAGTGCGGGCTTCTCCCAGCTTTTTGCGTGCGGTGTCGAGCGCATCCTGAGCATCGGAGTAATTTATGTTGAGGGCATCTGCGGTTTCTTTCAGGGATCCGAGGGCGCGGGGAACGCTGCGACCATCGGCATCGACATTCCCCTCTGCTCCGATATGGAAATAACGTACGAAAACATCCCCGGGTCGGCCTTCCGCCGCCTTACGAACTTCGTCAGGCGTCCAGGTGTGATAGGTGTTCCCGCTTTTTGGGTCGGTGTCAGAATCCATGGAGGCATAAAAACCTCCCTCGGGATCCTCCAGTGTGTCGCGCATGAACCGGAGAATGCCTTGCCCGGCCTCTTTGAAAAGAGAGCGGTTTGTGGCAGCGTAGGCCTGACTGAATGCACTCAGCAATTCTGCCTGCACGAACAGCATCTTTTCAAAACGGGGTTGGGCGTATTCGCCATCAGCCGTGTAGCGATAATATCCGCCATGGACATTGTCGCGCAGGCCGCCTTTGAAATAAGCCAGGAGCGATTTATTGACGTGCGCCAAAAGCTCTTGGTTGCCTGTGTCGGAATTCATCTGGAGCAGGAACAGCAACGCGGTTCCGTTGGGGAAGTGGGCCTGATCGGGCGGGCCAAAGCCGCCGTTCTTTTCGTCAAACTTGTCACTAATGCTTTTCGTGAGGCTTTTCAGAACATCTGCGTTCACGCTGGCGTCAGATGGGGGAGCCGTGGGAATGCCCGTCTTCATCTTTTCCATGACGCCGGCGGCCAAAGCTTCCGCGTCGGATCGACGCTCGCGAAGCACGGTGAGAGACTGCTTCAATAAGTCTATCAGGCCGATGCGGTCTCCCTCGGTTTTAGCATGGACGAAAGTTAACGCATCAAATGGGCGACCATCGGGCAGGCAGAAGACGGTGAGAGGCCAGCCACCGCCCTGATTTTGATTGAAGTGATAGTAAGCTGATTGAAAGCGCTCGTCGAGATCGGGGCGCTCGTCGCGGTCAACTCGAATCGACACAAAATTATCATTCAAAAGTTTCACCACTTCTTCATTTGTGAAGGTGGTGGCGTCCATCAGGTGGCAGTACTCACACCAGTTCGAGCCTATGAAAACGAGGATGGGGCGGTCACCGGCCTTGGCGCGTTCAAAGGCCGCTGGTCCCCATTCCATCCAGTGGATGCCGCTTGTGGCCACTCGACGCAGTTCAGGGCTGCGAGCCTGATCCAGAAGGTTTGCGCCCGGAGGCAGAGTTGCTGACGGGGTCGCGATGGTGGCGGTTATGGCTGTGGGAGGGAGCGATTCGGAAGTACCCCCCGTTTCGGCCACCGGAGGCAGAGTTCCAGCATCCACCAAAGCCGAGGGTGTGGCCTTGGTCAGATCGAGCGCTTCAACAGGTGTTGTGGGGGCATCGGTCGGAGATGGATATGTCGGTGCCTCGGTTGTGGTTGTTCCGGTGGTTTGGTCGGTCGAGGGTGAGTCGGTGGTATCTTTCTGACCATTACAGGCAGATAGTAAAAGTAAGGATGAAAGGATAGCCGTGCTACAGAAGGAGCGTAGCAAAATGTTGGATCGCACGGGTGGGTGTAACCCCCTTTGAATTCGTTGCTGGATTATGAAAGGGCGCGAAGTCCCACAATCAAGGTAAGACAACGGCAAAGCCCCGCCGGGTTCCCGGCTGGCCGATCTTTGTCTTTAATTCAGAGAGTCTATGTTAAGACGCATCAATGTTATAGGACTAAAAAAGGTCGGATTAGGAACTGGGTGTATACGGGTCGTCCGAGGTGCTCAACGGTTTGGTCAGAGGGCGGATCAGGGAAACGTCGCTTTTGCGGAAGTAAAGATAGTGGGTGAAGGGGGAGTCCCCATCCTGATTGCGGACCAATGTTGGTTCCTCAAACTCCGTGGTGGCTTCCAACCAACGCGAGTGGTTTAATCGGATGAACGAATTTTCGGGAGCTGCAAAAAAATCTTCAAGGGAACAATCGAGTTCTCCGAACCATTCTTCTGCCTCTTCGACCGTTTTCAGAGTTAAACCAACCCAACGGTTGTCTGTCATCACCATGTCTTTCCTTTTCACTGCAACATTTTATGCTGTTACGGAATATCATGCTATGAACGGTGCCATGACGCTTTCAAAGGCATTTCGACACTCACGACTGTTTTGCGCTGTTTTCTATTAAGATGCTTAGCGAGGGAGATTAAATTTGAAAATCTGGATGGTGGCTCTTCTGGGCCTTCTGGTTTCTGCGTCGGCGTTTGGGGAAACCCGTTTGTCAGACAAAATGCTGTTCGGCACCCTGGACAATGGGGTCAGATACTTCATCGTTAATCGCCCCACAGCCCCTGTTTTTACGGGGATGGTGTTTGTGGATGCGGGTTCGGCCGAAGAGCGCACCAACGAGACGGGCATCGCCCATCTTCTGGAACATATGGCGTTCAAAGGAACACCCTGGATGGGTACACGGGATTGGGCGAAAGAGCGCCCCCTGCAAGAGGAAATCGAAAAAACGGGTTCGCAGCTAACGGCAGAACGTCAGAAATCAACACCCGACAAGGAACTGATTGATCAGTTAGAAAAGCGCCTCGCGGAACTGAGCAAAGAGGTGGCTGAAATCATTCTGCCGAATGAGTACGATAACCTCGTCACGCGCGAGGGAGGGCAGGAAATTAATGCCAGCACAAGCACCGACTGGACGAACTATTACATGACCCTCCCTTCGACCCGGTTGGAATTCTGGGCGCTCCTGGAAACTCAGCGTCTCCTTTACCCCTCCTGGCGGGAGTTCTATCTGGAGCGCGATGTGGTGACGGAGGAGAGGCGGATGTCCGTCGAGGATTCGCCGAGTGGGCGCATGTATGAAGAGTTCAAAGCGGCGGCCTTTAAGGCTCACCCTTACCGCAATCCAATCATCGGCTGGATGTCCGACATTCGATCGCTGACGGTTGCACGGGTGGCCGACTTTTATAATAAATGGTACGTTCCATCGAACATGGTGGTGCTGTTGGTGGGGGATGTTGATGAAGCGCGCGCGATGCCCATTCTGAAGAAGTATTTCGGCAGCATCCCTTCCCGTCCCTCGCCGGCGCGCGCCAATACGGTCGAGCCACCGCAGGTGGGTGAAAAGCGCATCAGCGTGAGCATTGCCGCCGAGCCGGAGGTTTGGATCGGTTGGCACAAACCCACGTTTCCCAATGACGATATGGCGGTGTTTGAGGTCCTCCAATTCCTCCTGAGCGATGTGGGACGCTCCTCGCGTCTCTATAGCAGTCTCGTGAAAGGCGCTCGCATTTGCCAGAGTGCCGAGTCGTTCACCGCTCCCGGTGACAAGTACCCCGGCTTGTTTGTGGTCCGACTCGAGCCCCGCGCTCCGCACACAAACGCTGAGGCCGAAGCTGCCGCACTTGTGGAGATTGAACGTCTCAAGTCCGAGCCGGTTTCCGAAAAGGAATTGGAAAAAATCCGTAATCAGATTGATTCTCATCTTTTGCAGAGCATCGAAACCAATCGGGATTTCGCCCGCCGGTTGGGGGCTTACTATCTTGCTTCCGGCGATCCCCAGATTCTCGACACCATGAGAGAAAAGATGCGCAACGTTACCCCCCAGGACATTCAAAGAGTGGCTCAAAAGTACTTCACGGTGGATAATCGCACGGTTGCTGAATTGGTCAGCACACGGCCCAAAGCGAAAGATTCCTCAACTTCCCCGACGGGAGCGGCGCAATGAGGATTCTTTCAAGAAGCCTTTATATGGCGGCGGTTGCTGTAACTCTGGCGGGCTCCGGTTTCGCCCAAACAACCGAACCTCAAAGTCGTGATTTTCTGCAGCCGATACTCGCGGTCGATGCCACTTCTCCCACGCTGCAGCGCGGAGGGGAGGCCATCCCGCTTCGGCCCGAGATGTTGGTTAACAACGATGAAAACGTCACAATTCCCCAAGTGTCGCAGGTTGTGTTGCCCAACGGCATTCGCGTCTTTGCCCTCGAATCGCGCGAAAGTCCGAGTCTCTACTTTATCGTTTTCTTCAAGGGCGGCTCATCCCTCGATCCCGCGGACAAGGTGGGGCTTGCAACTTTGACGGCCGCCGCCTGGCGCGCGGGAGGCACTGGTTCGCTTTCGCCCGATGATTTCGACCAGAAGCTCGACGAGATTGGATCGCAACTGTCCATCAGCACGGAACGAAACATGGTGCGATTGGACATGTTTGCACTCTCCGAGAAGCGTGAAGAAGCACTAGCATTGCTGGAGGATCTTCTTCTGCACCCGGCCTTCAATGAAAAGCAATTTGACCAGCGCAAGGCGTTGAATCTGGAAGAATTGCGTCGGGAAAATGACGAGCCTTCGGATGTCGCACGCCGTGAATTTCGCAAGGAACTCTATGGTGCCGACAACCCCCTCGGGCGAATTCCGACAACTGCCACTGTTTCATCGGTGGAATTAGCAGACGCCCGGAGTTTTTACGAAACGAACATTGCCCCCTCGGTTTGTTGGTTTGGTATTGCAGGGGATGCGGGTGAGGCTGAAGCGACCAAGTGGATCGAAGACAAATTCGCTTCCTGGAGCAAGCCGGCACCCCCCGTTGCAGCCCTCCCAGAACCTTCCGATAAGGAAAGTTCACGACCCCAAATTCTGCTGATTCCCCGACGCACAGCCCAATCGCAAATCCGTTTGGGCCACCTTAGTATTGCGCGCAATAGTCCTCTTTTAATTCCGGCGGAGGTGATGAGCAGCATTTACGGCATGAGCGGCTTTTCGAGTCGATTGCTGACAGAAGTTCGCACGAAGCGTGGCTATGCCTATGCCGTGGGCGGGGGAGTGTTACCCGATGATCCACGCGGAATATTTTTCGCGGTGGCGGGCAGCAAAGCGGCCAGTACCTGTGCCGCGCTCAGCACGATGATGGAGGTCACTTCCTCGACAGCCCGAGGGACATTCTCAGAGAAGGAACTCGATACCGCCCGAAGAGAAGTCGTGCACGGATTCATCACGAAGTTTGACGTTCCCCGGAAGATTCTTACCAACCGTATGATTTATGACATGCAGGGTTATCCGTCGGATTTTATCGACAAATTCGTCGAACGGGTGCGGGGAGTTTCTGCTGCTGATGTGACGAACGCTGCGAAGGAGATTATCCAGTCGTCGCGTCTTCGCATCCTCGTGGTGGGCGATCCGTCTACCATGGATTGCGATCTCACACAGTTGGGCGATGTTACCGTGCGACTTCTGGAGCCAGGCGACTCTGCGTTACTAAAGCATAAATCGGACTGAAATTGAGGGCACGGGACACAAGCAAACCACACATCGCTTTCGATGCCCGCATGGTGAATCATTCGGGCATCGGGACCCATATTCGAGGTTTGGTCGAGGGTATGGCGGAGAGCGCTCCAGACACCCTCCCCAACTTTACCTTCCTCGGAGATGCGCAGGCCCTGGCGCTCTATCCGGCATTCGGGATGTTAGGCGATACTGTAAATGCATCCATGCCCATTTACAGTTTTCGTGAACAGGTGGCATTTCCCCGACTCGCGGACGTTGGGTTGTATCACTTTCCTCATTACAACACGCCCATTCGTCAGAATGCCCCGTTCGTGGTGACGGTGCATGACCTCATTCATTTGCTCTTCCCCGAATACGTGCCGTCCCGCACAAAATGGTTGCTGGGGCGGAGGGTACTGAAGCACGCTGTTTCGCGCGCGCGGGCCGTTTTTACGGTGAGCGAGGGGACGCGTTCTGACCTGGTGGAACACCTTGGAGTCGATCCGGCGAAAATCCACCTTACACCGAATGCGGTGTCGCGGCACTTTGCCCCGCCGGGGCGTGGTGCTATTGATGCGTTGCGGCGGCGTCTGGCTCTCAACACAGACTTCTTTCTCGCGGCGGGCGTGGACAAACCTCACAAAAATTTTGTTTTCCTTGTCGAGGCTTTTGGTGCCTGGCGCAAGCACAGTGGCGCAGCGATTGAGCTGGTTATATGTGGAGTGAAGGGTGGCACAGGTCCCCTCGCTAAATACATAGATGCCCATCAACCTGAGGGGGTCCGCATTCTCGAATTTCAGAGTTACAACATCATGCCTGATCTTCTCGCTGCTGCAAAGGCGTTAGTTTTCCCCTCGCTCTACGAAGGTTTCGGACTTCCGATCCTTGAGGCCCAACGCATTGGCACACCCGTGTTGTGCTCGCGAGCATCCTGCATGCCTTGGGTGGCGGGGGAGAAGGGCGCATTGTTCTTTGATCCGAAGGATCCGGAAGAACTGGCTGATTGTTTCGATCACATTCTGGAATCTGAAGAGACGGCGCGGATCCTCACCGAGGCCGGTCATTCAAACGAGTCGAGATTCACCTGGACCGAAACTGCCCGAAAGACTCTCGAGGTTTACGCGCAGGTTTATCCGTAGTTTTCCAGCCGGATAAAGGATTCGAGCCGGTCTCAGTATTCTTCGATGCTGTCATCCTGGGTGAGGACGACTTCGACCGATGCGAACTCACCGTTCAAGGGATCGTGCACCTTTTTGTTCCGCCACGCAAAAAGCTCCTTCACGTTCATCTCGCCTTCCACAACCTGCGTCCTCGTGAATTTGCGCATGGAGCCATCAGCGTGACGCTCCAGCACTTCAACGCGTGCAATGTATCTCATTGTGTTCCTCCGGGGGATTTAATAATCGGGCAGGGGTTCGTGCCGCGAGTCAAGCCGGGGCATGAAGGTTGCCGATTTGCGGAAAAAGATCAGGGGGACGTCGTCAAGGGGACCGTTACGCTGCTTACCGACGATGAGAAGTGCGTCGTCGGTGGGAGGTGGTTCGTAATCCGGATCGTCTGGATTGGACTCTGCTATTTTATCACGGTGGATAAACATCACAACGTCGGCATCCTGTTCGATGGCGCCTGACTCGCGCAGATCGCTGAGCATGGGCCGCCGTGCATTCTTCCCCTTACGTTGCTCAATCATACGGCTGAGCTGGCTGAGGGCCAGAATGGGCACGTTCAGTTCTCGTGCCAGAGCCTTGATGGATCGGGATATTTCCGAAATTTCCTGCTGACGGTTCTCGTTGCGCCCGCCACCACCACGCATGAGTTGCAGATAGTCCACAATGATGAGGCCCAGCTTGTGGTCCAGCCTCGCCGCAAGACGTCGAGCCTTCGCGCGGAGTTCAACAGCGGATATATTGGGGGTGTCATCCACGTATATCGGTGCGTTTTCCAGATGACGCCCCGCCTCGAACAATGCCTTGTGCTGGCTCTGCGTCATTTTCCCGGTGCGCATGACTTGCATCGGCACCTCGCTGATACTGCTCAGGAGACGCTGGTTCACCTGCAGCGAACTCATTTCGAGGGAGAAGACGCCCACAGCTTTCGAAAGCTCCGGACGGAAGGATTTGCCTCTCCGCCCAGCCCCTATGTTCAGCGCCAGATTTAATGCCAGCGCTGTTTTGCCCAGGGAGGGCCGGGCAGCGAGGATGAGGAGATCGCTTTTCTGGAAGCCACCCGTGAGATGATCGAGGTCTTGAAAGCCAGTTGCAACTCCGCCGGAATCGCCCTCGCCCCGAGACATTTGCTCGATGTGGTCCATCGTTTCCAGGGTCAGATCGTGGACGCTCACAAAATCCCGCGTGGAGGCTTGCTGGTTCAGAAGACTGAGACGGCTGTCGGCTTCTTCCAGCAAATCTGCGGCGCTCATTTGCTCGGTCAGGGCGCGTTCCTGAATCTCCTGGGCGGTCTGGGCAAGGCGGCGGAGTTGATATTTATCGAGGAGGATCCGAATGTGATGTTCGATGTGGCGGGTCGAAAAAACATACTGTTCCAGACCAAAGATGTAGACCTGTCCGCCGATCCCCTCCAGTTGGGCACGGCGCCGTAGCTCATCGATAAGCGTGGTGTAATCGACGGTGACGGCCTGCTCATGGAGATCCATGATGGCACCGAAAATCTGTTGATGACGCGCATTGTAAAAGACATCGGCGGAGATGAGCGAGGTGGCCGTATCGATGGCGTTGGCGTCGAGAATCATCGCGCCCAACACGGCTTTTTCTGCGTCGTTATTGGATGGCATCACCCGCTCGGGTGCGGGGCCGGGAGAACTCATGGTCGACTCGAAATCCTTCGGGAGATAAAAACGCGAGGCGGTCCGAGGTTCCGTTCACATCGCAGGGACCAATTTGAATGACATCCGACCCACGGCAACTCAAATCCCCTCCATGGCGTCGCTAATTTTAAAATTGTGACATGGGCTGAGAGGTTCTTTGAAATTTCACCACCTCTGCTCACAGGTTTTTCACAGCTCATCCGGTCCAACTGTGGATAACTTCGATTTTTCGAGATGGTTCGAGACGGACAGAGTTTATCCATATGCCTGCATTGCGGGGATTCCTGTCTCGTTAAGCGCGGTTTAATCGAGAAAAAAATAATGATTGAATCGCTCAATTATCCCTTAGCTTATTTTAAACCGTTGTATAGCATCAGGGTTTGCCGCGCTTGCGGCGATGGGCACTGTGTCCAAATGCCTGATGGTAAAAATCTGGATGGGATGAATCGGAGTTTCGGACCGTATGAGTTGGTTAATTGATCTGTTTATGAAGGAATCGGTGGCTCAGTCAGTTGTCGTGTTGGGTTTGGTCACGGCGCTGGGTTTGGCTTTGGGGAGTTTGAGAATTCGAAGTGTGAGCCTGGGCATAGCCGGTGTTCTCTTCGTGGGTATCTTCTTCGGCCATTATGGGATTCGTCCGAATCACGAGATCCTTGAGTTCGCTCGCGAGTTCGGTCTCATCCTTTTTGTCTACACGATCGGTCTTCAGGTCGGTCCAGGCTTCTTCTCATCACTCAAACGCGACGGCCTTCCCCTTAATATATTGGCGTTTTCCATAGTCACGCTGGGTCTGGTCATTGCAGTTTTGATCCATAAACTGGGCGGTGTTCCGCTTCCCGTGGCAGCGGGTCTTTTCTCCGGTGCAACTACGAACACTCCATCGCTGGCAGCAGCTCAGCAGGCTGTCCATGACGTGGTCTCATACGGATCATCAATGGGTGGCACGACCTCTACTCTCAGCCTGGCCACTGCTGCGGTTCAAAATCTCACCCCCGAACGGATTACCGAGATTTCGAAGATGCCCGGTCTGGGTTACGCGGTTTCGTACCCCTTCGGTGTTTTCGGCATCATCCTGACCATGCTGTTCTTCCGATTTGTTTTCCGCGTGGATGTGAAGTCTGAAACTGCGGAATTCGTGAAGCGTCATTCCAAGGCTACTCCCAAAGTCGGCACCACCAATCTGGAAGTTAAGAATGCAAACCTCGATGGTTTGAGGATTGGTGAAATTCCCATGATTTCTGCTGCGGGCGTGGTTATTTCCCGCGTGCTTCATGGCGACCGGGTGGAGGTTGCGCAGGGCGACACAATTCTCCACACAGGCGATGTGCTACACTGCGTGGGTCCGGCGGACAATCTCAAGGCTTTGAGGGTTCTGATCGGCGCGGAGGCCAAGGTTGACGTCAAGGACATCCCCAGTTCCATCGCAAGCCGGCGGATTTTGGTGACTAACAAAGGCGTGCTCGGCAAATCCCTGTCGGAACTGGAAGTGCTGCCTCAAAACGATGTGACCATTACCCGTGTCTCTCGGGCAGAGGTTGAGTTTACGCCCAATGAAAACTTTGAGCTCCATTTCGGAGATACGGTTTTAGCGGTGGGCGAGCTGGAAAGCATCGAACGCGTGATGGCTGTTATGGGCAACTCAACCAAGCGTCTGAACCATCCTCAGCTCATTCCGGTTTTTGTGGGCATCGTGCTCGGTATCATCGTGGGTTCCATCCCCGTCAAGTTCCCCGGCATGCCCGCCCCGGTTAAGTTGGGGCTGGCTGGTGGTCCGTTGCTCGTGGCCATTATTCTCAGCCGTATTGGCCGTATTGGTCCCCTGAACTATTTCATGCCCATCAGCGCCAACTTCATGCTTCGCGAATTGGGGATTTCTTTGTTCCTCGCCTGCGTTGGGCTCAAGGCGGGGGATAGTTTCGTGGCTACTTTACAGGGTGACGGCATGATGTGGATGGGCTATGGTGCCCTGATCACCGCCGTTCCACTGCTGATAGTGGGATTCGTGGCCCGCGTCTTCATGAAAATGAACTTCATGAACCTCTGCGGCTTGTTAGCGGGTAGCATGACGGATCCCCCGGCATTGGCCTTTGCCACCAGCGTGGCGGGTAACGAATCCCCGTCGGTAGCGTACGCAACCGTTTATCCACTCACCATGATCCTGCGCGTGCTGTACGCGCAAACACTGATCCTGCTTCTGGCAAACGCGATTTCTTAAAATAGGTTCAACATCCTCCGCCGGGGTTTCTCTCATTGAAAGCCCGGTGGAGGATTTTCTATGATCCCGAGCATGTTCATTGAACTGCTGATCAGTGTTGCCATTCTGGGCTACCTCTACTCCACGGGTTTTCTGTCTTTTGGAAGCCCGGGTTCAATTGCTATCAGTGTGGGACTGGTGGTGGGTGCGCTGGCATTAAGCTGTGCCATCTCGCATTTTTTTGCGCGCAGAATTGTCGACTCCATTTTCGGCTTTGATTCCTGGTCCAGGGTTAAAACACCGGTTGCCTCCCGCCCCGTGGTTGTGCCTCAGGAGGGGCGATTGGTGGCGTTACGAAATCTGACGATCGAATCTCCGGCCGATAAAGCGCTCTCGAAAATGTATGCGGATGCGTTGTTGAGTGAAGGCTTGAAGGATGATTTCATTCGGGAGAAATTGCGGTTTGTTTCTCTCGGAAGCCTTGCGGATGAAGAGACCACGGCAGTTTTTCATCGCCTTGCGGATATTGAGTGGGAACGTGGAAACCATGAACAAGCAGTTGAATTCCTCCAAAGAATCGTAGACAAGTTTCCAGATTCTACTTTTGCTCACAATGCGAGGCACCGAATGGGAGTATTACAGGAGAATGGGGAAGTATCGGAGAAGTGTTCTGAGTGAGTAAGACCCTTTACGAAATCCTGGGAGTTCCACGGGGCGCGAGCGAGCGTGACGTTAAAGCTGCGTATCATCGTCTGGCGCGGCAGTTGCATCCCGACAAGGCAGAAGACGGCAAGGATGTGTCGCGCCTTGAAAAGGAATTCGTTGCGGTCTCCACGGCTTACAATACCCTGAAAGATCCCGAAAAGCGCAAAGCCTACGACGAGCATTTATCTCGGTCCGATAAGTCCCCGAACGAGGGTGGCGGCTCTTCATCCTCGGGCTCGAAAACTCCAACGTCCGTGGCTAATGACACTGGCAAGATGACGGCGGCCGCCATCGACAAGAGCAAAGCATCTGTTGGCCGACGGGCTTACCTCATGGGATTGAAGAGCCTGCAGGATGGCGATTACACCCGGTCTGCCGAGTATTTTAAGATGGCCATCAAGAACAACCCTGATACGGCTGAATACCACGCCAAGCTTGCGCTCACATTTCTGCGTGGCAAACGCGGTTTTAGTCAGGCCATTGAAGCAGCCAACCGAGCCGTTGTTCTGGATCCCTACAACACTGAATTTCGCATCATCCTCGCGGAAATTTATGAGTCTGCCGGAAGCAAGAGTCTGGCCATCCAGAGCTACGAAGAAATTTTGAAGTGGGACCCCAATCACGAGCGGGCGTTGGCGGCGTTGGAATTTTTGCGGCCTTCCAAGAAGTCATTTCTTAAACGCCTCTTAGGCCTAAAATAACGGGAGCGATGCATGGAGCGTGTTATTGGCATCGATCTCGGCACCACCAATTCGGTCGTATCCTATTATGAACAGGGTCAGCCGGTTGTCATTGTAAACGCTGAGGGGTCAAAGACCACACCCTCCATCGTTTTTTTCAAGGGAGCCGAGGACGTCGTTGTCGGAGAAGTCGCGCGGCGTCAGGCTGCGATGAACCCTCTCCAGACCGTAAAATCCATCAAGCGGTTCATGGGCATCCGATATTCCGATATGGCCACCCGCGGAGAGGGGATTGGTTATAGTCTCGTCGCATCTCCCGATGATGGTGTGCGCGTGGATCTGGGATGGGCGAAGCTTTCGCCTGAAGAAGTTTCTGCTGAAATCCTGCGGGCTTTGAAGCGGACCGCCGAGGATTACTTTGGCGAGCCGGTGGAACAGGCGGTGGTGACTGTTCCGGCATACTTCAACGACAACCAACGGGCCGCCACCAAACGTGCCGGTGAATTGGCGGGCCTGCGGATTGCGCGCATCATCAACGAGCCGACCGCAGCCGCTCTGGCATTTGGCCTCGATAAATCCGTTGAGCAACGAGTGGCCGTTTTCGACTTCGGCGGCGGAACCTTTGATATCTCTATTCTCGAACTCGATCGCGATGTCTTCGAAGTGAAGTCAACCCGGGGAGACACCTTCCTCGGCGGCGATGTTATCGACCTCATTCTGTACAAGGAGATAGCTGCTCAGTTTCTGGCGGATACCGGGGTTGATGTCACCCAGGAGCCCATAGCGGGGCAGAGGCTTCTCGAGGCGGTTGAAAGGGTTAAGTGTGAGTTGTCCACCACCCTCGAGTCACAAATCAGCCTGCCCTTCCTCGGCGTTTCTGCAGAGGGAACCCCGGTTCACCTGAGCCATGCTGTTACACGCGACAAGCTGAACGAACTCATACAGCCCCTGATCCCACGCCTGCTCGATTGCTGCCGCGAGGCGTTGGCCGATGCTTATCTTGATGCGGGAAACATTGACCATGTTCTTCTGGTCGGGGGGTCTACCCGCATACCGATCATTCAGGAAGCGGTACGTACGTTTTTCGGTAAAGAGCCAAATCGTTCGCTGAACCCCGATGAGGCGGTTTCCATCGGAGCGGGCATGCAAGGTTCCATCATGAGCGGCGGCCTGCGTGAGGTTCTTCTGCTGGACGTGACACCTCTGTCTCTGGGTGTGGAGACCGAGGGAAATGTTTTCAGTGTGCTGATTCCGCGCAACAGTTCCATCCCCACGAAGGCTGTCAAAACCTACACGACAACTCGCGATAATCAACGCATTGTGAAGATTCATGCCGCGCAGGGCGAGCGTAAGAAATGCAGCGAGAACCAGAGCCTGGGATATTTTCGTCTTTCCGAAATCACACCGGCTCCGGGTGGATTACCCGAGATTTCGGTGACGTTCCAGATTGATGCCAACGGTCTTCTGGAAGTCAGCGCCGTGGAAGCGACGAGCGGTGTTTCCAAGTCCATCACAATCGAAAGCTACAGTCATGTGAGTGAGGAAAAAGCCCGTCAGATGGTGGAGGCTGCCGAGCTTGCCCAGGAAGAGGACCGGTTGCATCTTCGCCTCGCCTATGTTCGCCATCAGGCTCAGGATCTGGCCAACGGTCTGGTCATGTTGATTGAAGACACTGAAAATCCTCCGGGTGAGGACTTGCAGCGAAGGCTTCGTGAGATTCTGTTCAAGTTCGATGTGGCCGTTGCCAGCAAAGACCTCATGGCCCTTGAAGCGGCGCTGGGTATGTTGCGCCAGGCCAGTAAGGAACTTAGCGAACGCCTGACTATGCTCCGATTAAAACGGATGGAGCAGTAGAGGAACTCTGCTTCTCCCGGCGGGTTGATCAGAAGCGGTCTATGAATGTTATTTGCGGCGACCCTTCGTTTCTTTTACGGGTTCTGTGCGCAGTTTATAATAATACTCTGAGGAAAGTTTTGCGATCTGGCGGAGTGCGGGATCTTGCGAATTGCCAAAGTGGTCCATCAGGAGTTTATAGATGACCTTGGCTTCCTCAAAACGCTTCTCCTGATCCAGCGTGCGTGCGGTGGAATAGTTTGCGCGGGCCTGGATCAGATCGATATTGGGCCACCGTTCGGCTGCATCTTTGTATATTGCCCGTGCCCCCGCCATATCTCCCTGCATTCCCACACAATCGCCCCAGTTCAACATGGCAAGCGGAGTGAATTGTTCATCGTTGGGAAAAAGTTCGAGGACTTTTTTATATGCCTGAATGGCCTTCTCGTATTGTGACGAAAGGCGCTTTGGGTCATTCGCCTTAATTTGTGATGCCTGATAGACGCGGGCAAAGTTGTATTGATCCTTGGGTGTCGGGTAATCGGGGATGATCAGGCGCTCTTCCTCGGCTGGAGCCTTCTTAGGTTTCGCCATGGCGGAACAGCCTGGCATGAAGGCCGAGGCAAGAAGCGCGACGATCAGCAGGGGGGAGATTCGCGTAAGGCGAAGGAGTTCAGTAATCATGATTTATGGAAATCCTTTTTTTACGGAGGGACCGATTTGTTGGGTTACATTCATAAAGCAGCCCACAGGGCATACAACCAAAAACCATCAGGAATGAATGGCCCTTTGGATTGCGGCGTTCATGGCAGCGATATTTTCCGCAACTTCGGCACCGCCAAAAACGGCGCTACCTGCCACAAGCACATCGGAGCCGGCAGCCACAGCAAGTCCGACCGTGTCGAGATTTACGCCGCCGTCAACCTGGATAAGGAAGTTTCGCCGTTTGGCTTCCCGGTGCCGTTTTAATGTACGAACCTTGTTCAGGCAACTTGGGATGATGGCCTGTCCACCAAAGCCGGGTTCGACCGTCATCACCAGAACCATATCGACCTCACCAAGGTGAGGTTCAATGGTGGACACGGACGTGTCGGGCTTGAGACTGATACCGGTTCGCATGCCTGCCTCGCGAATGAGACGGAGCGTTCGGCTGACCCCCTGGGGGCAGGCCTCCTGATGAACCGTCAGGTGCTGTACGCCGGCGTCGGCGAAGGCATTGATTACCGTCTCTGGATTGTCGATCATGAGATGGGCGTCGAAATAGAGCCTGGGTGAAACCTTGCGGAGCGCTTTAACAACCGGCGGGCCGAAGGTGAGGTTTGGGACGAAATGGTTGTCCATAATGTCGAGATGAATCCAGGAACATCCGGCCCTAAGAAGTTTGCGCAGTTCCGTTCCCAGTTGAGAAAAATCGGCGCTGAGAATAGAGGGTGCCAATGCAACCCCACCCATCGGCAGGGGAGGTTTCATTTTTGGGTTTGCTCGGGGGCGGCTTTTGTTCTCAGGGGATTCCGTCATTATTTCGCCATGGAGAGTGCGTTCAAGCGTTCGGTTGCTTTCTGCACATCATCTTTTGTCGGTGCGATCTGTTGAAACCGCATCCATGCTTCTCGTGCTTGTTGCCGGTCTTGCATGCTTTCGTATATCTGCGCAAGGGTTTCTGCGGCGAGGGGATCTTTCGGATCGAGTTCGATGGATTTTTTCACCACCGACAAGGCTTCTTCCAGATATCCGCTCCCTTTTTCGAGGGGGATGAGAGTGCCTGCATAATAGAGGGCGTTGCCCAGATGAAGTTGGTATTGGGAGTTGGATGGCGCAAACTCTACCGCGCGTCGATAATTTGAAACTGAATCGAGCAGCTTTTGTTGTTCTGCCGGCATGGCGAGTTTCGATCCCGCGGTGTTGCGCAGGAGGGCTTCACCCTTGCGATTGTGGGCAAGGGCAAGGAGTGCGGTCGCGCGTTCGCGCAGGGCTTTGGGAGCATCCTTCCGCACGGAGGGGGCGAGCAATTCGATGGCGCTGTCCCACTTGTCCGCGGTGATGAATTCGTTGGCGCGGAGAATATGGTTCTCGTCTTCCGCATTTATGCCTGCCGTGGAAGAGGTTGCGGCAGCAGTGAAGCGAGATCCCGTGGGAGACATGGGACGGAAGAATTGAAAATAGCTGACGGTGCCGGCGATCATCATGAAGATAGAGATGCTGCTAAGGAGCATGGACCATGCCACTACCCGGGGATGGACGCTGCGTAGTCGGGACGCCATGGCAACCTGGAGTGGCGGGGACGCATTGTCTGCGTCGTTTGAAGCGGTTGCATCTTCATCGGCAAGGGCATTGCGCCTGCGGGTGACGGCCGTTGCGGCTGGACGATCCTCGAACTCAGGGGGAGGACGACGACGTACCCGTTGCGGTGACGTGTCTTCCGTTTCTTCGTCCATGTCTGCCAGACGGTTGGCCAGTGATGACTGCTGAGCATTTCGGCGCAGACGGGTCACGAAAGGGCTTGGCTGGGACGGCTCAAAGCTTTGGCTTCGAGGTGGAGATACCGGTGCATGCATTTCCTCGTCGGGAACTGACAGGGTTTCCATGACTTCCCGGTCGCGAAAAGGTTTCTCTTCAGGCTCATAATCCGGGACGGGCGTAATAGTGGAACGCAGTGAAGACGCCGCTACCGGGGCCTTACGTGATTCACGCGCAACCCGGCGTGGCTTCGGTTCTTGAGGTATCTCGTCTTCCTCGTCTTCGTCGTCGCCCATGAGGAAGGAGAGTGTGCGTGCCCCCAGGGAGGCGAACGAAAACCGGCGGGGGGGCTGTGGTAAATCTTTATCGCTGAAGGAATCTTCTTCCTCGATTCGCTCACCAGCGAAAGCCCGTTCGGCAGAGCGACGCTGGCGGCGGGAAGGACGGGGTGCTTCCTCGACAGGCGGTGAGACCGCACGGCGTGCTGGTCTGCGGGAGGGAGTTTCAGGGGGAGCCTCGACCTGCTCCAGCAAATACGCCACGCGTTCACGGACATCGGGCCGCATGGGCGCCATGGCACGCGCTTGTCGAGCCAAACGAAGGGCACGTTCAGTGTCCTGTGCGTGGATGGCTTCTTCAGCTTCTTCCAGTAATTCTTCAACAGTCATATCCGAGCTCATCAGCATCAGCCTCAACGGGAACGGTTAAACAACAGGGGGCCTAAGGGAACATGTTACTCGTTTGAAGAGTCTAATTATGGTTTGCTCGCGGGCGCAAGCCTCTTTTGCATCTTTGCGAAATGGTTTTCAACGGGCCGTGACCTGTATGGAATACTTCGACCAGAAGGAACTGTCGGGCCGGATCGGAGCGAGGGCGAGAGCAAACATATTTGACTGATCATTAGTTTCGCTCCAGTTTTCACTTCGGGTCGGTAGCGAACTGAGATCGAGCGTACATGTAAAGTAACCGGCTTCGTCCACGTGCGCATAGGTGGAAACAATTGGTTTCCCACCCCGTGCTGGCATGAGGTACAAGGCCACCTGTCGGGGTGCGGGAGTGGCGGTGCATCGCCCCCTGAGGGTGTAGCGCTTATCTATCCGCAAGGCGTGAGCCGACAGATTGGTGCGGATAATCTTCAGGCCGTTCCCAGCGAAGGCATCGTTCGGCATCGCCGATTCACCCGCATAGGGCGAAACTCCCATGCCATCGTTTTGGGACTCATAGGTTCGATATAGAGTTGGAATACCCGTGCCGGGCACGTCGAGGAAGGCGCAGGGCAAAGATTGTCCGGTGGCATCCTGTACCTGAAAGTGGAGGTGGGGAGTGGAAGAGTAGCCGGTATTTCCACTGAGGGCTATTATTTCTCCCCCCTTTACCAATTCGCCCTCCTTCACCCGGGCCGACTGGTGCTGCAGGTGGAGGTATTGGGTGAACAGACCGTTGCCATGATCGATTATGATGGAGTTACCCTGATCAATGTAAGCGGGATCCTTTCCGCCTTGCCGAGAATCTTGCTTTACCCGCACCACACGCCCCGGTGCGACCGCGCTGATGGGCGACCCCTCCGGCATTCGGAAATCGTAGGCGTAGGCATTAAAACCATCGTGGGAGAATGCCCCGTGGGGTCCCTGTATCATTCGGTAACTATTACCAGGGGGATAGGGGAGTTTAATCCGCAGAGCATTTTCGCGAGAAGGGTCAATAATACCCGCTCCGGCAGCGCGCTCTCCCTGTGACCAACTGTGGAACGGAAGGCTCGTCAGGATCGCCAACATCAGGAAGATGCCGAGAGGGTTACTTGCAGAAAGAAGACGTCTCAAGATCATGTGCAAATCATACTCTTGAGTGGCTGAGATGATCGAAGTTCCATGAAGCGGGTTAAAGCGTTGATTTTGATGAAATTCTTCCCTGACTGTGACGCGGGATAATCGATTTGGACCTTCGCCAAATATCTTTGGTTTTCTGCCTCACCACCGGGCTGAGCGTATTGTTCACCTGGTTGGTGAGAGGTGCCATGCGCAAGGTGGGCATTCTCGATTTCCCCAAGGATCGCAAAGCCCATCCCCATCCGGTGGCCTACGAGGGCGGCATCGCCATGTATCTTGCCTTTGTGGCCGGACTCGTGACTGCGCTGCATCTGTCACCGGAGTTGTGGTTGTCGGCCGACAGGCAGATGGTGGGGCTTCTCATCGGCGCGACTGCAACGGTCGGGCTAGGGATGACCGATGACTTGCTGGATTTGAAACCGTGGGTCAAGCTACTGGGCCAAATCGGCATTGGTTATCTCATGTATCGCTTTGGGTTTGCCATTGAACGGGTCAGCAATCCCCTCGGCGGTCAAATGACGGTGTGGGCTCCGCTCAGCTTGCTGGGCACCGTGATGTGGTACGCTTTATTAATGAACGGCCTGAACATGATTGACGGTCTGGATGGTCTGGCCGCCGGCATCGCGGCTATTTCTGCCGCCACCCTTTGCGCTATTTCTCTCGATCTGGGCCAGTATGCCGGTGCGTTGATATCCGTTTTGGTTCTGGGCGCATGTCTTGGATTCCTGCCATTCAACTTCAAACCGGCCACCATTTTCATGGGTGATGCGGGAAGTCTTCTGCTCGGATTTCTGCTTGCGGGGACGGCGTTGATGTCCAGTACGAAAGCCCCGGCCCTGTTGGCTTTGCTCATGCCGTTGCTTGCCCTGGGGCTTCCGATATTCGACACCATTTTTGCTTTCTTCAGGCGCGCAATTCGTGGTCAGCATCCGTTCCGTGGGGACCGACGGCACCTGCATCATCGATTTCTGCAATTGGGATTTTCCGAGCGACGCACGGTGCTGACGTTCTATTACATCACGGCTTATCTGGGCGTGACGGCCTATGTGTTGCAACGGCTGGAAGCCCGCTCCACGCTGGCACTGGTTGTGATCATCAGCATGGGGATGCTGGTTCTGGTCGAGAACATGCGGTTCCTCGAAACGGTGCGTGGGCCGGCGGCGCCGGAGAGCGGCGAGCAGGATGTGTCATCAGAAGATGATGTTGGCGGTCATTCGTAGCTTTTATTTGGAGCGCGACTTCCGCATTTTGAGACGTTCGTATGCGCGCAATCTTCTTTCCACGGGATGCCGCATGGCCTCGATGAGAGCGGGCAAGGCCTCCTGCAAGGCGTCGCGGCCGTGAACCTGATGGACCGGAATGGGCGGGTGAAACTTTACGGTGACTGGCCCGTACAAACGCGGCAATTTGTTCGACCTTGGCCAGACATCAAACCCGCCGGGAATGGTTACAGGTATGACCGTTGCGCCGGTCTGAATTGCTAACCGGGCGGCACCCGGTTCGTACTCCTGTAACCCACCAGTTTCGCTTCGTCCTCCCTCGGGAAAGATCACGAGGCAGGCACCACCCTTCAGGATACGAAGACTTTGAGTGATGGCTCCCTTGTCTGCGGTGTTAAGCTTAACGGGGAATGCTCCGAAGGATCGAATGGCGCGACCGAAGACAGGAATAAGGAAAAGCGCATCCCAAGCCATGGAATGAACCAGATGAGGAAATGTGGAGCCAACCAGGGGAGGATCAAAATAGCTCACGTGGTTCGGTGCGAGTAACATTGGTCCCTGAGAAGGGACGTTATGAAGACCACGAACGCGAAGACCGTGAAAAATCCGGAAGTGAGTGAGGAACAAGAACCGCACAATCTTCCAGGGAGCAGTAGGTGCGAGCGGTTTGCCTTCGGGAGACAACGGGTGCAGCTTGGCGGGGAGGGGAGGCTTTTCGTTCATGATGGTTTATCGGATGATGATACAGAGTATTTATCGGTGCAGGGGCAAGAGCAAAGGCGGGGCGTTTCACAAACAAGGTTACCCGATTTGTTCATGTGCCGGAAGTTCCCCATTAGTAACGAGCAAGAGATGGGCCGCATAACAACCAGCGGCGGCCAGGGGGATGCCGGCCACGAGATCGATCAGATAGTGCTGCTGGAAGTAGATGGCTCCGAGGATCGTGCCGAAGGCCCATGGAACGATCAGCCAGAGCAGTTTGGGAACGTGACGGGCCGAAAAGCCGATCATGAGAACTGCCCAGGCGGTGTGAAGACTCGGGAAGGCATCGAAGGCGGCTTGTCCACCCGGGTGCATAATGCGGATGTTATCGGCAAAACTGGCGATGGAAAGGGCACCGGCGTAGCTGCTCCATTGACCAAATTGCGCTGCGATGTCGTTGCGAACAAACGATTCGTAGGGCCCCTGGGCCGGCACAAGGATATAACTGAGGTACGCAAAGAGGCTGGTCATCAGGACGCTGAGCATGTAGCGACGAAAAACCAGACGCGACCGTGTGCCACGGAGAAAAATTCCCAGGCCCCAATAAACCACAAATACGACAGAGTAACAAAAAGCGAGATAGTAGGCGGCGAAGCGATAATGCGGGGTGCGGAAAACCGCTACGGGAAAATCGACGTAGGCTTCGGATCGAAACAGAGCGAGGTCGATTTTCGAAAGCGCCGTATCGTAGGTGATCCCATGCAGGCTTGGCCCGATCGTGTGGACGCTTTCGTAAATAACATACATGAGCGCGAACGGCAGAAAGTCTCGGAAAATTCCCAGGGTTCTTCTTCCTATGTTGTCAGGCCGTCCGATAATGGCCCATCCCGCGAGAATGACTAATCCGAGGAAGGCCAGCCCTAAGCCGGTTTGCACAGACGGATCCGCAATAACATTTTCCTGCAGGGATTGAACCAAACTTACTGGCACCGAGAGAAGCCAATGAATGGAGCCAATCATCACAAGAATGGAAGCCAGCAGCCATTCTTCTGTTCGCACACAATCGAGCGCGGCGTTGCCCCTATCAATCAGTCTCTTCACAGCGGAGCTTTCACAGGTCGCGTGGCGATTCTTTTCCGTTGCACGGTGAGAAGTGGTTTCATCACTTTCATGGAGATTTTATACAACAGGAGTCAGTCATGGACAAGATCAAGTTAATCGCCAAACCTGGAAAATCAGTGGCCACACTTTTCGCAGCATTCAGCGAGAAGGCCGATTTGGGAGATCTTTCCAGCAAGGAAACATGGGGAAAACTGGGCGGCGGAGATTTGGTGGAGTTGTCCGATTGTCATCCCCCCTATCCGATTCCTGTGGGTAGCTCAAGCGAGGGGCGGGGTTTCGCTGCCCGATTCATGCTGAGTCGTATCAAGTATGTCGAGGGGCGGGAAGCCTTGAAAACTGCTGCTGCAGAAGCATGGAAACTTGCCCGCAAACTGAAGGTCGACCGCGTTGTGCTGCTGCTGGATGGGGAGCAGGGGAAGGACTGGGTGAAGGCAGCCGCAGAGGGCGTCGCATTGGCAGCTTATGAGTATACTGATGGTAAGGGGTCTGCACGGAAAGTTTCCAAGCAACGTCTTAAAGCGGAAATCCTGCTGGCGGGCACGGCTTCGAAGTCTGTTCAGAGTGGCGTGGACGAAGCACTTTCGCTGGCGAAGTGGACTAATCTTGCGCGCGATCTGGTGAACACGCCTCCCTCCGAGATGAACCCAACCGCATTGGCCGACCAGGCCAAAAAGGTGGCTGCCGCTCATGGAAGTCTGACCTGTCGAATCATGAACGACGCGGCCCTGCGCAAGGCCGGTTACAACGGCGTGGCGATGGTGGGTCAGGGGAGTGTAACGCCACCCTGCATGATCGTTCTCCACTACAAACCCACGAAGACCGTGAAAGGTGTTCACCTTGCGCTGGTGGGTAAGGGGGTTACGTTCGACACCGGTGGATACTGCATCAAACCCGCACGAGACATGTGGAAGATGAAAGGGGACATGGCGGGTGGCGCGGCCGTAGTGGCGGCCATGGGAGCTATCGCGGAGATGAAACTTCCTGTCGAGGTGACCGGAATCGTTCCCGCCGCCTGCAACGCTGTCGACGCGAAGGCAATGCTTCCCGGCGATATTATCCGTACGGCGAACGGCAAAACGGTTCAGATCGACAACACGGATGCTGAGGGACGTTTGCTTTTGATGGATGCTCTGCAGGAGGCCGCCCGGTTAAAGGCATCCCATGCGGTCGACATCGCGACTCTCACCGGTTCTGCCGCTAATGCATTGGGTCCCGCCATGGCGGCGGTGTTCACCGACGAGGATAGTTGGGCGGCTCGCATCGATGCTTCGGGGAGTGCTGCCGGGGAGATGTTCTGGAGGCTTCCGCTTCATGCCGAGTATGCCGAGATGTTGAAATGCGAAGCGGCCGACCTGAACAACACGGGAAATTCTCCGCGTGCAGGAGCCATCACGGCTGCGTTGTTCCTTAAGGAATTTGTTGATCCCAAGATGACATGGGCCCATCTGGATATCGCCGGAACTTTCATGCTCGATAAACCGTGGCGTTATCTGGGAGCCGGTGGAACCGGCTTTGGCGTGCGGACCTTCGTGGAGTTGGTACGGAGCTTTGCCTTGCACCCCAAAGTCTGACAGCCTGAAAGAATCGAAAAATCTTAATCGGTAGATTTTCCCTTTGATTTTCCCCCTTTAAGCTATTCTGGAAGAGGGACA
This sequence comes from candidate division BRC1 bacterium HGW-BRC1-1, assembly GCA_002842095.1. Classification (GTDB taxonomy): domain Bacteria; phylum Sumerlaeota; class Sumerlaeia; order Sumerlaeales; family Sumerlaeaceae; genus HGW-BRC1-1. Next base: position 120,063 of record PHCB01000011.1, on the reverse strand, counting down.
ATCAAAAGCGAGAGGCTATGAAACGGCTTTCGTTTCCTTTTATGGGGCAAGGAGGATTGCCGAGGGTGCTATCGGGGATCACGCGTCACGAACGTAATGCTTTGGTGTTTCTGATGGTTGCAGTTTGTGTTGGCGCTTTTTGGATGGGGTTCGAGCGTTGGCAGGCTTCCCGTTCGTTTTTTGTGGCAGGCCAATCTCCCGCAGGAAACTTGCTAATGGATGCGAAGGGTCCAGTCCGGAGCTTAGCGAATTTGGGTCCAGGGAATGCGGGCACATCGGTGTCGGCCGCCATGCTTATCGATTTGAACACGGCCGATGAAATAACTCTGGATTCATTACCGGGGATCGGCCCCGCCAAGGCGCGCGATATCGTGGAATATCGTCGCAATGCCGGCGGGTTCAATTCGGTTTATGAACTGGATAGGATCAAAGGTATTGGCCCGAGCGTTCTGGCAAAAATAGCGCCTCTGGTGACGGTTGGAGGTTCAAACCAGGGACAGAGTGGAACCGCGTCTGCAGCCGAGCAGAGTGCGCCTATTCCCAACCAAGCCGTTGGTTCAGCGTCTGTTGCCCCCACGCCAAATCCGGTGGCCATGCGTCCCGTAGCGGCTCCAATCGCACCGATGTTGTCGCTCCCTCCCTCAGCGTCTCAATCGACGAAGACGGAATACACCGGTCCGGTTAACATAAACACGGCAACCATGGAAGAACTGATGTCGTTGAAATTGATCGGAGAGGTTAAGGCGAGAACCATCATTTTGAATCGTCAGATGAACGGGCCTTTTTCATCCGCCGATGCATTAGACCGGGTGAAGGGGATTGGTCCGGCGATTATCGCGGCGAATCGTCACAGAATCATCGTGCATTAGATCAGCCTACGACGTGTCGGGGCAGTCGCTTACCAATGCGGGTAGTAATCTCGTATCCGATGGTTCCACCGGCCACGGCCAATTCTTCCGCAGACAGGAAGTTCCCTTCATCTTCGCCGAAGAGGGTTATGATGTCTCCGACGCTGACCCGTTCAACATTTGTAACATCGAACAGAATCTGGTCCATGCAAACACGGCCCACCTGTGGCACTCTTTGACCGTGAAGAAGAGCGACAGCACGGCTGCTTGCATGGCGGGGATAACCGTCTGCGTAACCAGCGGGCACAGTAGCGATGCGCGAAGGGCCCTTGGTTACAAATGTTCCACCATAGCTCAAGGGCGTTGCGGTCGGAACCTCTTTCAGAAGGGTAATTCTGGTACGCATCGCCATTGCCGGGCGCAGATCTGGTTGGGCGATAACATCGGGTGAAGGCATCAGACCGTACAGGCTGATTCCCGGACGGATCGCATCGAGATGTGATTCGGGAAAATCCAACGTGGCCGCGCTATTGGCACAGTGAAAATATCGCGGAAAAATCCCTGCCTCGTGAAAAGCTTGGCGCACTTCTTTGAAGGTTTCCAACTGTTGGAGGGTGGTTTCCCCGCGCCCCTGATCGGCACAGGGGAAGTGGGTCATCACGCCGGCGAGAATGATGCCTGATCGACCCGTTGTTACTTGAGCGAAGGTTAACGCGTCCTCTGGTTTGATGCCGAGTCGCCCCATTCCCACGTCCACTTTAATGTGCACCGGTATGTCGGCACCCGTACCGGCAACGGCCTGACTTACAGCGGCGAGATGTTCGACGGAAGAAATGGTGAGGGCAATGTTTTGACCGGCTACTGCCAGCGCTTGGGGGCCAAAAGGAGGAGCGAAGACAAGAAGGGGAGTTGCAATGCCAGCGCCCCGCAACTCCAGCGCTTCTTCAACGCGAGCGACACAAAGAACCTCTGCCCCCTCCTGCGCCAAAGCCCTGGCTACAGGGATGGCGCCGTGCCCGTATGCATCAGCCTTTACGACAGCGAACATGGCGGTCGTTGGGGGGACTAAACTTCGGAAAATACGAAAATTGTGTCGAATGGCTTCGATATCAATTTCGATCCAGGAAAGCCAGGCATCGGTGTTCACAATGGGCGCCGGGTCAGTTGTCATCACGAAGCAGGTCTCGATTTTTGGCCAGATAGATATAGCCTGACATGACCGTCAGAAAGATGACGATTGCCAGCAGGATGCCGCAAATCCATGGCAGGAACAGATCGAGATATTTGGTGTCGATGCCGGCCAGCATGAGGGAATCGCGCAGGCACAATAGCGCCGTGATGGATATGATGGCAGAGAGCTGCCAGGCGGTTTTGTGTTTTCCCCATCGGTCGGCCTGAATGACACGCCCCTCGCTGATGGCCAGGGTGCGGAGGCCAGTCACCAGGAACTCACGCGCCAGCACAACTACGATTGCCCATGCGGGGAAAATGGGACGTCCGGAAGGAAGCTGTATCTCGACGAAAACAACAAAGGCCGCCATGGTGAGAAGTTTGTCTGCGAGGGGGTCGAAAAGTTTTCCAAAGCTGGTGATCATGTTTCGGCTGCGAGCGATGGCACCATCGTAATAGTCCGTGATGGCGGCGGCGATAAATACAGTGAGCCCCAACCACCGGGCTGGTGTGATCAGTCGAAGGTCCGAGGTCACGTTTTCCACCAGCATCAATCCCACAAAAAAAGGGATGAGCAAGATTCGCAGAAGCGTGAGCCTGTTGGGCAGGTTCATTTTTCCCGGGGATCTTTTGGCGGGAGGTGTCACCCGAAGAACTTTTCCACGGTGCGTCGGATTGTCATTCCCCAACCGGTTTCCTCAGCGCTGTCATGTCTGGCCGGTATCTTTGGCAGGTGGTGCAGGTATTCAACGAGGGGCTTGACCACTTGATCCCATGAGAAGTCCGCATGGATGCGATCGAGGTTTACGATCATTCGGTTGCGCCGTCCGGGATCGGTCAGCTCGATTATTTTCTCCGCCATGTGTTCAATGTCTCCCGGGCGGGCGGCTACGCTGATGACATCTCCGGTGGGGTTTTGCACGGATGCTCCACCGAGGGAGTTCGCGAACGGGACCCGCGCCCGGATGGCTTCGGTGAAGGGACGCCCTGCCCACAGGCGGGCGCCGGGGGAATCGGTCGAGAAAATCAGCGCAGCATCCGCTTCGCTCAGGAGCGCGAGCCTTTCGTCTTCGGAGAAGGATTCATTCAGGAAGTAAACTTTGCCCTTCAGGGTTTCCCACTTATCCAACGCGGTTTGAGTTTCGCCATGTAATTGCACCTCCGCCGGGGTGGCCGTTGGCCGTGGGGGAAGAAACAGAATCTTGATTTCGGGTTTGATTTTGATCGCCCGGGCCAGAGCTTCCAGCGCGCCGAGAGGGTCGAGGAATGATTCGTAGTCGGAATTCCAGATGAAGAGCGTGTCGTCACTATGAATGCCCTGCAAGGCCCCCCGCAATTGGCCGGAGGCTTTGGGCGGCTTGGAACCGTCGTGTCCGTGAGGAACCACCGCAGCAATGCGTTGGGTGTTCATGTTGCGCCCTTCATGCTCCGCAAAACGCCCAAAGGCTGTGGCGGCACCGTGCCAGTAATCTCGCTGGTAAATGTTGGCGCAGAGCAGAAGGTCGCCTGTTTCTGCAATGAGGGGAAGTCGGGCAGATTCATTATCGCGCACGCAGGCGAGTTGGTGAAAGCTCAGATCGGCAACATCGAAAATCTGGATGAAAGGTTCGCGCACCATTTCCCTTGGACCATACTCGGTTCCGGTGGAGATGACAACGTCGTGCCGCTTCAGCAGGCCGGGTAGTGTGCGTGATTCAGAGGGGGTGATGGGGATTTCGAATTTGTCGTCCACAGACTCCGGGTCTGGCAGCGCTATCGTAATAGAAAAGCCGGCACGACCGAGGGCTCGGGCCAGTTGCACCGGACGCGAAAATTTCCCCTGGGGGTCATGTTTCAATTCCCCGGCAAAAATCAAAATTTCAGGCTGCGGTGGTTTGCCGGGATCGGACCCGTTTTCGTGTGAGAGCGACATCGTGAATTTAGATGAAGGACAAACGGGAACTCTGCCTCAAGCAAAAATCTGGTGTCCCGAGAAGAGGGGGAACCGAGGCGGGAGAGGTTTAGTTCATGCGAGAAATGAGTGAAAAAAGTGCTTTGCGCGCCAGACAGTAATTCGGATTTTCCCGGAGTGCGCGGGCATAGCACTGTTTGGCCAGATGAAAGTCCTGACGAGATTCATGGATTCGACCGAGATTGAACCACGGATAGTGGAGGCAGTCGTAGCGCGGTGCTCGCAGGGCGCGCTCGAGCCAGGGTTCGGCTTCGTCGTAATGCCCTTGTTCCATAAGGTAAACACCGATGTCGTTGTATGGATTGCCGAAATCAGGATCGACGCGAATGGCGCGGCGGCATAGGTCGATAGCCTCGGTCAGGCGACCCAGACATCCCATGGTCCAGCCCATAAAAGTATACGCTTCTGCATACGGGTAGAGTTCTACAGATTCACGGTAGAGCGTGAGCGCGCGATGTAAATCGCCTTTCATCTGACAATCGAATGCCTTCTCAAACAGAAGAAGAGCATTCTCGCGTTGGGATGTGCCGTAGAAGTTTTCCATGCCAACCTCGAACCGTTGTGTAGAAATATATACATTGCAGCGGGATTGCTTCTTCCCGATTGCATTTTCTTTTTTCACGGTCGCCGCAGACGGAAGAAATGCAGGGCGGTTTCTCCGTAATCACGGCGTCGGATTTCTTCGATGGTCGATGAAGGAAGGAGAACTTCATCCTTTCGAGCGGATTGAAGAATCACGAGAGTTTCCATGTTAAGGCCGGGAGATTCGGTGATGGAGTGAAGGGCACCGCTTACGCTCTTCGAACCGTAGGGGGGATCACACAGGATAATATCCCACTGCACGTTGCTCGGGGCGGGGGAGCGAAGGTACGACGCCGCATCGCGCAGGTGGATTCGCGCGCGGTTTTCGCAGTGGAGTTTTTCGACGTTCCGACGAAGGCATTCCTGAACGTCGCGCCCCGTGTCCACAAAATCGCACATGGATGCACCGCGACTTAACGCTTCGAATCCCAGTGATCCACTGCCGGCAAAAACATCCAAAACACGGGCACCGGGAAGCTCATTTGCTATCATTGAGAAGAGCGCTTCGCGGATGCGCGAAAGGGTTGGGCGTGTCGTTTCACCCTTGGGCGTGTGGATATTTGTACCGCGCCATTCGCCGGCAATAATGCGCATGAATGAAGAGTCTCCGCGTTTTGGTGTCTGGCACATTTCGACATGCCACATATTATCTACAAGGGAATTGCCGACCTTCGGGCGGCTCACGGCTCCTTCGAATCAATGAAGGCCGATAGCAACGGATGGATCATCCGTTTGAACCAACTCTATATGACGAGCAATGGCGAAACGCTATTGTTCGATTGCACCGCAGTGAGATCGGGGTTCGTGCAAAGCTTCTATGCGCTTGCAGAGCAAAAAGGAAATCGCGTCACCCTGCGCATTGACCCTCACACAGCCGTTGCCCGCAACGAGGGGGTGAAGCGCTCACTTCTGGTCATTCGTGACTTCCTACTGCTCACGAGCCCCGGTCTTGAATTCGACAAAAGCAATCTTCCGCCGGAGATTCTCTCTCTCACCGAAGACTTCCCCCCCACACCGTGAGGTACATCAAACCACTTTCCATTCTGACGCTGGGAGAACTTTGGGAGCAGTCGCCCAAAGATTTGTTTGGTAACGACCATCCCATGGAACTGGAAATCGGAAGCGGCCGGGGAGATTTTCTGATGTCATGGGCTCCGGCTAATCCTCATACGAATATTGTCGGCGTCGAGCGCAATCTGCCTATCATGCGGCGTGCGGCGAACAAAATGCGTGGCGGAGGCCACGGCAATGTTCGCCTGATTCAGGCGGATATTTTACCGCTCCTCACCGATTGGTTCCCGGCTGGTTCGCTGGATGCAGTGCACGTCTATTTCCCGGACCCATGGCCCAAAAACAAACATGCCAAGCGACGGATCTTTAACAACTTGAACCTGTCGCTGATAGAACGCGCATTAAAACCGCAGGGGTTTTTTCATCTGCGGACGGACCATGCACTCTATTTCGAAGAGATGATGGGGGTCATGGACGGGCTTCCTCAATGGAGTCCCATTGAAATTCCAGAGACTTTGCTGGAGCACAAAACAGCTTTTGAGCTGCGGTTTGAAGGGTTGGGGCAACCAATCTTTCGCCGTAGTTACCAGCTTGCATCAGCGGATTCTGAACAAAAATTATGATGCCGGGGGCAAAACTCTTTCTTGCAGCGACACGACGCCGCGGAAAATGGTTGATCCGGCCCTGCAATTGCCTCGTGTTGTGAGGGCTGTGAGTTGAGAATTTCAGGGAGCCATTGATTTGACTGACACCGCTATCGCGTTAGATGCACACGGCCGCCGGCCCATTATTTTTTCAGGCAGCGGCAGCCGTCACCTTGCCGGAACAATTTGCGAACAACTGGGGCTGCCCCAGGGGCAAATTGATATTCGTCGGTTCAGCGATGGCGAAGTGCGCGTGAAGGTGAACGAGAGCGTGAGGGGCCGGGTTTGCTTCGTGATCCAGTCCACCTACACCCCCGTTAATGAACACCTTATGGAGCTTCTGCTCATTATCGATGCTCTCAAGCGTGCATCGGCGCGGCAGGTTAACGCCATTGTTCCCTATTTCGGTTATGCGCGACAGGATCGCAAAGATGAGGGGCGCGTTGCGCTTTCCTCCAAACTGGTCGCAAACCTCATTACGACTTCAGGCGCTGATCGCGTGATCACAATCGATCTTCACTCGGCGCAGATTCAGGGATTTTTCGACATCCCCGTCGATCACCTGTATGCCGCTCCGATCCTTGTGGAGTATATTTTGAAGCGCGATATCCGCGATTTCGTCGTGGTATCTCCCGACGTCGGCAACGTAAAGCGGGCTCGTTCATATGCCACACGCCTCGACTCGCCATTGGCGATCATCGATAAACGTCGCCCCGAACCTAATGTGGCCGAGGTGATGAACATCATCGGCGATGTGGAGGGTAAAAACGTCTTCATCTTTGACGACATGATTGATACAGCAGGAACGCTGGTGAGTGCTGCCGAGGCTCTGAAGGAGCGAGGAGTGCGTGACATCTATGCTTGTTGCACTCACCCTGTGCTGAGCGGACCGGCCATGGGGCGCCTTGCCGATAGCGCCATCAAAGAAATTATTGTGACGGATTCCATTCCTCACCCTTCCGGCATCTTGAAGAAGCTCACGGTGGTTTCCATCGCGCCGCTGCTTTCTGAAACCATTCGACGCGTCCACACAAACGAGAGCGTCAGCAGCCTCTTTTAATGGCTTCCAACCTCATAGAAAGACTTCCGGTTCATGTCCGGGTGCCTGCCTCCACGGCCAATCTGGGGCCGGGGTTCGACACGCTGGGGCTGGCCCTGGAGCTTCACAACGAGTTGGTGCTTTCGCCCTCACCCTCGGGCAAATTGGAAATCGAAATTTTCGGCGACGCCGATTTCACTTCGGTTGCGCGGGATGAGCACAACCTTGTGTACCGGGCCATGAACAGGATCTTTTCTCTGGCCAGGGTGGATGTGCCACCGTTGCGGCTGGAACTGACCATCAGGGCGCCCCTCGCCCGTGGCATGGGCAGCAGCGCGTCGGCAATAACCGCTGGCATGGCTGCGGCAAACGCCTCGCTGCAAACTCCGCTGGATGACGACCTGCTTCTGCAGGAAATGGTGGCCATGGAAGGTCACCCTGATAATGTCGTCGCCTGCGCCAAGGGGGGCCTTGTGGCGTGTGTGCGCTCGGGGAACAAATTAATGTATACCCGCACGCTGCCCCACCCCAGTCTGCGCTTTGTGCTCCTCATCCCCGACTACGAATTGGCGACGATGAAGGCGCGTGAAGCGATTCCCAAATCGGTCCCGTTCCGCGATGCTGTGTTTAATTTGTCGCGAGTCCCGCTTGTGTGGGATCGTCTTGCCACGGGAAACGTTGAGGATCTTTCCGTCCTCATGGACGACCGCCTCCACCAGCCTTACCGCAAGTGCCTTGTTCGCCAATATGACATCGTGGTTGGGGAGGCCGAGAAGGCTGGTGCCGCCGCCGTGGTGCTGAGCGGGGCCGGGCCGACCATGCTTGCTGTGGCAAGAACCGAAGTAGCTCCCGCTGTCGAACAAGCCATGAAAGGTGTATTGGATAGCGTCGGCGTGAAATGCGCGACGCTCATCATGGCGGGTGATTCGGAAGGAATTCGGTTCCTCGACTAATTTCCGAGCCGGCTTCGATCTGAAAGGAATGATCTCATGGTTCTTCAGCCTCGTGCGTTAATTGATTTTCAGGGAGTCGAACGCCCGGAGACGTTTGTGGATGAATTGCGAGAGAGAAATTTTCTACTCGCCACGGTGGGCGTTTGCGATTTGAGGGGTCTCAGTCTCGTGAAGGTTTCCGGCGGTGATGCCACCGACTACCTACATCGTCGCCTGACGGGGAATGTGAAAACCATGGCAACGGGAGATTCGCGGCGCATGGCCCTTCTGGGCGGGGATGGGCGCATGATTTCCGATCTCCAGGTTCACCGCGCTGAAGCCGACCGTTATATGCTGGTGGGGCAGCCCATTGTTCGAGAAACGTTAGCCGCTCAGGTTGAGCGCTACGTCATCATGGATGATGTGACGGTTGATGATATCTCGAAGGATCACGCGGTAGTGGCGCTTTGCGGCCCGGACGCTCTCGATCTGCTAAAACTTATCACGTCTAAAACCGACGATGCGTCATCGATCGTTGTGATGGAGATGGATGACATCGGCGTGCCCGGTTGTGCTCTCATTGTTACAGAAGACTCGCACGGAGTCTGGTTCGAACGGGCCGCTAATGCCGCTCACGAACTGGGCGGTGGGGCATGCGGACATCTCGCCTGGGATGCAGTGCGCGTGAAAAATGCGGTTCCTCTGTTCGGGATAGACACATCAAGCTTCACCATTCCCCTTGAAGCGGGGCTGGATAACCTCATTGATTTCAACAAAGGCTGCTTCCCTGGTCAGGAGGTTGTCGCCCGCATTAACAATCTGGGTCATCCGGCTCGGGTCTTGGTTCAGATCCAAGGGAAAGTGGGAACCATAGAGGTCGGTGCAGAGATCGAAGCCGCAGAAAAGTCTCTGGGCAAGGTGACCAGCGTGGCCTCTTTTGGTGCGGATGATTTTGCGCTGGCTTGGGTCAAATGGGATTACCGTGAGGCTGGAACCCGGCTTACCGCCCAAACCACCGGGGGCAAGGCCGAGGTGATTGTTCTCGAATCCGCAGGGATACCTGCGCCCCATTAATTCGGCTGTAGGCGTTAGAAACTACGCGTCCTCAACGCTGTCCGATTCAACAGCAGAATCATCTTCATCAGCATTGATTTCATCGATGCGCTGCTGAATTTCGTCAAAGCTTGAAGTGCTCGCCGGGGTTACCGCACGTTGAGAAGTGCAGCCGGTGCATTGAAACGCCGCTGCGATCAGGATCGGAAGAAGAACGCCGAGACGCAAGGGAGTGTCCTCCGCGATTAGTTAACGAACGCCCGCCACGCCTGCGGCGGAAGTTCCATTAGGAGTTGTATTGACGAGGGGATACACAGGGTCGGGAGCCGTCTGGCTGTAGGGAACCATCATGAAGGTTCCTTTGCGATGGCCGTAGTCGCACCCCGACAGGAGAACGGTTGCAAAAAGGCTGAAGAGAATGAGTTTTGTTTTCATGGCGAGAGTAAATAAGAAATTCAGAGTGGCAACGTCAAGAGGGGATCTTCATTGAAAATTCTGATCGCAGCCGGGGGAACCGGTGGGCACATTTTTCCAGCGATTGCTCTTGGGGAGGCTCTTGCCTGCTATTACCCAGAAACCCGGTTTGATTATTTATGCGGGGAGCGGCCCCTTGAGTTGGGGCTATACGAAAAGCAGGGGATCAAACCCATCGTCCTGCCGGCGCGCCAACTGGGCAATGGGATTGTCTCGCGGGCCAGAGGTTGGCTGGCGGCCGCCGCGAATACTGGTAGGGCTTTCCGCCTTATTCGTAATGAGCAGTACGACGTTATAATCGGTATGGGCGGTTACGTTACCGGACCGGCGGTATTGGCGGGTATCTTTGCGCGCAGAGCCACGGCGATTCATGAGGCCAATAGTGTGCCCGGCAGAACCAATCGTATCTTGGCTCCCTTGGTGAGTCTGGCGACGGTCCATTTTGAGACCACAGGAAAATACTGGAAGGCACGCCGAACGGTGAGAGTTGGCATGCCCCTCCGCAAACAAGTTTTTGAGGGGGAGAGAGCCGAGGCCATGCAGCAACTCAGACTAGATCCCGCCCGCCGAACATTGCTCGTGGTGGGGGGAAGCCAGGGCGCGCGATTCCTTTATGAGAATCTGATGGATGCGCTTCCTTCGTTGGATACGCCTGATCATTCTGACGTTCAACTCCTCTGGAGTACAGGGGCCGCGAACTTCGAGATGTTGAACGATCGGCTGAAGGGTCTGCCTTTGAAGCATCTGTCGGTTTTGCTTCAGCCATTTATCGATCGCATGGATCTTGCGCTGGCAGCTGCGGATTTTGCTGTGGCCCGCTCGGGTGCGAGCGCGGGGGCCGAGTTGGTTTCTTGTGGTATCCCGACGCTGTTCATCCCGTTTCCCCACGCCATCTACGATCACCAGACAACCAACGCCTCGGAGTTCGTCGCCGCCGGAGGAGGGGAGATGGTTGCTGAAAAGGATCTGACTCCGGTCGTTTTCGCGGAACGCATAAGCAAGCTCCTCGGTGACAGCCGGTCAGAGAAGCGTGGTCAGGTGGTTTCTTCTCTGGACAGCCGCGATGCGGCGCAGCGACTGGCTGAACTGCTTCATCAATTGGCGTAAAACCGAGTTCTATCCGGTAGCGGTCTCGGTCGGCGTCGCCGGGTCTGGGAGATTATGCAACGGGGCGTTAATGGGTATACGGCGTTTCATCGCGATCATGATCATGCCTGCGCCCACGCCCATCATAATCAGGCAGAGAATCTGTCCCATGGTCATCCAACCCATATAGTAACTCATTTGGGCGTCTTTCTCGCGGAAGAACTCGATGATGAAGCGCACAAACCCATACCACAACACACCGGTTCCGATGAGCATCCCCTGCCACTTCACTCGGGTGCGCAAGAACCAGAGCAGGATCAGCGCGAGAAGTCCTTCACCAATGGCCTCGTATATTTGCGAAGGATGGCGGGGAGCTGTCCAACCCAGGATTGCTCCATCCCAATCGCGCACGGGAAAGCTGACAGCCCATGGCACATCTGTTTCGCGCCCGAACAGTTCGGCATTTATGAAGTTGCCGATGCGGCCAAGGAATAATCCCACGGGAGAACCCAGCGCAAGCGCATCGGCAAGGTTCCAGAAGCGAACCTTTTGAACGCGTGCAAAAACATAGGTGGCGATAAACATTCCAATCGCCGCGCCATGGAACGATAATCCTCCCTGCCAAACCGCCACGGGCGTGTACCAGTGCCAAATCTCCCCCTCTTCGGGCACGTAATAGACGACCATGTAGAGCAGGCGTGCACCGAGTAACATCCCCACGAACAGCGACATGAGAAAATCATCGACCTTCTCCGCGTCCATCCGCAGGAAACGTTGTCTGCACAACCAACGAAGAATTTGGCGTCCGGCGATGAAACCAAGTATGTACATGATGCCATACCAGCGAACGCGAAGCGCGCCCACATGGATGAGGTCGGGGGATATATTGGGATAAGGGATCATAGCAGGAGAGAGTTGTCGACCATGGGCGGGGGGGTGGCAATGGTTTTTCGTCCTTCATGGAATTGCAGCAGGGAAAGTGCCGAACACCTGCGGGAGGGACCTGTACAACGGTAGCGTTATGAGCGCATCGCCACAAACATCTGACGACCTTTACCTGCCTGATCTGAAGTCGCTTTCAGCTCTGGCAGTTTCAACCCCTGCTGCTGATCCTGCGACGGCGGAGAAAATTCTGCAAGACGCCAACGGTGGCCCGCTTATGCACGACGAGGCTGCCGCGCTGCTCAAGGGTCTGTTGGATCACGAGCATTCCGCTGCGGTTTCGGTGGCGGTGTGCGCCGCCTCCCGTGATGTCCGCGTTCGGTTGTTCGGTAATAACGTCGTCGCCATGGCACCCATTGAGCTTTCTAATGCCTGCGTCTCTGATTGTGTTTTCTGCGGATGGCGCCTTTCCAACCGCGCCATGAAACGCCTTCGGTTGCCCGCCGAACTTGCCATGCTTCAAGTGGAGTATTTGATCGACCTGGGGATCCATTATATCGAGTTTGTGAGTGGCGACGATGTATCCGTCGTGCGCGAATTGATCCCGAGATTGGTTCGAGAAACCCGGGCGTTATTCGAGAAGCGCGGGGTGGAGGGGAAGATCAGTTTCTGCACCCTGGCCCTGACCGAGGCGCAATATGCCGACCTGCGCTCCGCCGGTGCGGATAACATGATCGTCTGGCAGGAAGCTTACGACCCCGATGTTTACCGTCGTCATGTGGTGGGGGGACCCAAGGCGTTTGGCATCGACGATGACTGGCGGGTCGACAAGCAGGGTAATGGCTGGCGCTTTCGTATTGGCTCGCAGGAACGAGCCATGCGCGCCGGCATTGAACCAGGTCTGGGAAGTATGCTCGGCCTCAACCCGGACATCGTCACTGAGTTCCTGGCGACCGTTGATCACGCTCGCTATCTGAGCCAGACTTACGGTGCCACTGCCGAGCATCCCATGCTCATCGGGATGCCCATCTGGAACCATATCACCACACGGGAAACAGACCTTAGGCCCCGCCGTGCGCCGAACCTCGAAAAACTCTTCCCTGCCCTTGCAGGCCTTTATCTGCTCTCCCTGCCCAGCGAGGGAACCTGGGTCTTTCCCAACTGCCGCGTGCCGATGAAAACCCAGATCGAGGCAACACGGGTAGCTGGTGCCTTTTCGAGCACCGAAGTTAAATTAGGTCCCGGGGGGTATCTCCCCTCCATTCTCCGAAATATGCAGGAGAGGGGAGAAGATGTTAAACCCTTGATGGAGCGCATCCGTGGGCTGGTGAAAGAAAACGGTCTCGAAATGGGAGAACTGGCAGCAGTGTTAGATGAGCGCGAGCAGTTCGTGCACCATTACCATGGTCACGATCGCTATCTGAAAGAGATGCAGAAGGCCGGTTTGCACATTATTGAGGGTGTGCGCATCCCAACGCAGGGTGGCGCGTAACCGTCACGCCGACAGGCTTTCGTGCTCCTCGGCAACTTTTTGCCACTCATCCAGCAAGCCTGGAAGCGACTGCTCAATGCGCTTACCCTCAGCCGAAATTTCTGGTGTGACCGCCCCGGAAGAGTATGCATCCGGTTGGGCCTGTAACGCACTGATTTCCGCGAAGCGGGTTTCCATTGCGTCGATCTCGTTCTGAAGCTCTGTCATCCGTGCCCTCAGCCCGCTGCGCTGTTTGGTTCGGGTTTTACGGTCATCGGCCTGAGCGCGCCGCGACGAACCGCGGTCTGACTTTGCCTGTTCGATGACCGCCAGAGTGTCTTCAAGTTTTCGGTTGGCTGCTGCACTGGCTGCGGCTTCGTTTGCGTTGTCCGCCTTAATGGCGGCGCGACCCCGCAGATCAGCTTCTCCCTCGCCGGTCACACCCTTTTTCTCAAGATACTCCGAGTAATTGCCCGGGTAGATGCGGATGTTTTGGTCGGCCACTTCCACAATCTTGTTGGCGATTCCATCGATGAAACTACGGTCGTGGGAGATCATGACGACCGCGCCGTTGAACTCATGCAAGGCGTTGCGCAGGACGTCGCGGGTGGCAATGTCGAGGTGGTTGGTGGGTTCGTCAAGCAGCAGCAGGTTCCCTCGCCGCAGAAGCATGCGGGCAAAAGCGAGGCGCGATTTTTCACCACCGCTCAGCACGCTTACCGGTTTGAAAACATCATCCCCTGAGAAAAGGAAACAACCCAGCAACGAACGAAGTTGCTCGTCGGTTTGCGACACGCCCGCAGGGCGCGACTCCTCGAGGAGAGTGTTGTTAAGGTTAAGGGTGTCGATTCGGTGCTGGGAAAAATACTCTACCTGGGTCTTGGGATGCAGCAGCCGCTCGCCCTGATAGTCCAGAACCCCGGCCAGGATTTTGAGCAACGTGGACTTGCCGGCGCCGTTGCGGCCCACGAGAGCGATCTTGTCGCCCTGCTCGACCATGAGGTCGACGCCGTTCAAAACCAGATTTGCATCATACGACTTGCGGACATTTCGCAATTCGACGATCTGCCGCCCGGCAGGCGCCGGGGCGGGGATGCGCAGACGAACGCGCCGTGATGCGGCAGGTAATTCCACACGTTCCAATTTTTCCAAAGACTTAACGCGGCTCTGAACCATGGAAGCCTTGCTGGCTTTGTAGCGGAATCGCTCGATGAACTTTTCGATGTGTGCAATTTCTTCCTGCTGGTTTTCGTAGCGACGGCGCATAAGGTCTTCCTGCAGTTCGCGCTCAACCAGAAATTGCGAGTAGTTGCCGGTAAATGACAGAATTCGTTTTTGGGTCATCCACGCCGTGCGCGTGGTGATGCGATCGAGAAAATACCGATCGTGAGAGACAACCACAACCGCGCCGGGGAAAGAGGTGAGAAACTGTTCGAGCCACTCGATGCTTTCCAGGTCGAGATGGTTGGTCGGTTCGTCCAAAAGCAGGAGGTCGGGACTTTCTAACAGAAGGCGCGCGATGTGGGCGCGCATCTGCCAGCCTCCACTGAACTGCGACAACGGTCGGTCGAAGTCATCCTGTGAAAAACCCAACCCCACGAGAATCTTCTTTGCGTCACTCTCCGCGCTGCCAGCATCATGGTGGTGGATGTGGCTTTGCAGATCATGCGCCTCGTTCAAAACCGCAGCTTGTTCATCCTCATCGGTCAGGTGAGCAACACTATCATAAAGCGCGGCGATTCTTTCCTCAATCTCCTGCTCTTTTTGAAAGGCTTTCATGGTCTCTTCCAGCACGGCGATGTCGCCCGAGACCTCCTGAATTTCCTGTTTCAGGTATCCGATGTTGGCGTGGCGTCGCAGCACCACTTCGCCTGACATCGGTTCGGTTTCACCTGTGGACATACGCAGCAGGGTGGTTTTGCCCACGCCATTATCGCCGATTAGACCCACACGTTCGCCGGGACGAATATGCCAGGTCAGGCCCTCGAACAGTTCTTTGTCGCCGGCCAGATGAGTGATGTTGATGAAGCGAATCATGATGATTTAAGGGGTGTGATTAAGATGCTCATCGCCTGCCGAAATCGTCCTGTACTCGGACGATATCTTCTTCATCGCTGGGGTGTGTGGCTACGGCATGCTGCCAGATTTCGGCGATGCGTGCCCAGTTATTTGTGCCGACGATGCGATGCCACTCGGAGATGGCGATGCGGATTACATCACCCGCGTGGCGGGTGGTCTCCAACAGGTCGTCGCCGCTTGTTCCTGTGATAATCTTCACAGGTCCATCCAACACCCGCCAATGTTCGCTGCGTCGCATGTGATATTGCAGGGAGAGGCGGGTCTCGGGGGCAATCAGCAAAATTTTGGGGGCCAGTTTCATGCCCGGCGCAGGCCTCGGAATATCTACATCCTGCCAATAGGCCGCCGCAAAGCGATCATAGGATTCTTCATGGATACACAGGTACCCGCCCCATGGGCGATCATAGGTGGATTTGGCTTCGTCTATTTTCATGCCAAAACCGTGCGCCTCCGCCAGAGCGCGTTCGTACATCCAACGGGTGAGCGTTTTAGAATCCATGATTCAAACCTTCCATTATTGAGGCCTGCGGTACGTTTCCTCACCCCAAGTCGGAGCATACCGCCAGCAGAAGATAGCTTATAGTCTTTTCTGATGCGCTATTCGTTTTGACGACGCCATAAAAAATGCCCCACGGGCACCCGCGGGGCAAGCTGTTTTGTGAAGGATCAGAAGAACTAATTGTCAGAGGAAGACCCGGCGTCTTCTCTTTTGAAGTTGGCAAGGTCGTCGTCGGTGTTTTCCTGCTTATCCTTACCCTTGGAAATCAGGTCGAAATCGCGTCCGTCATCGCCGGGACATTTGTAGATGAACTCCTGCTTCCAGGCGTCCACCGGAACGCTATCCATGGTTTTGTCCCATTCATCATCCGTCAGATCTGAAGGCCTCTTTACCAATGCTTCCAGACCTTCCTGTGTGGAAGGGAAGCGTCCCGCACGAACTTCAAACTGTTGGAGAGCGGTCTTGAGTGATTCCATCTGGGCCTTGGTTGCACTGACACGGGCCTTGTCGCTCTGGCCTACCATTCGGGGGACGACAACTGCGGTCAGAATACCGATGATAAGAACGACGAGCATGATCTCGATAAACGTGAAACCACGGTTGACCGATCTGGAGAATCGGGAGAATCGCATGTAAAAACCTGCCTTTCAGCTATCTTAGGGCGAAATCGGAGAACTGTCTTCAGACTGGAGCAAGGAACGCGCCACAGGGAATCAATCCTCAGTGGGGCGATCCGGGCCACCGATACGGCGACTAAGATAAGCCACAAGATTGGCCAGATTTTCATCGCGTTTAATTTCGCCCTCAATTTTGCGATAGGCATGAAGAACCGATGTATGATCCCGGCCGCCAAAGCGTGCAGCAATTTCGGGGTACGACATTGACGTGAGTTTCCGGGATAAATACTGGGCAATATGGCGCGGTGTGCTGAAGCGTTTCAGGCGGCTTGTGCCGATGAGATCGCTGCGGCGCAGGTCGAAGTTGTTGCAGACGCACTCCATAATGTCCTCGATGTCCACCACCTTGGGTTTGTCGGAGGAGAGGAGGTTGGCCAGGACTTCCCGTGTGGTGCCAAGCGTCAGCGGTTGCCCGTGAAGTGAGCAATAGGCTTTCAGGCGTACCAGCACACCTTCGAGTTCGCGAATGTTCGACTGAACTCTTTCCGCCACGTAGAGGGTTATCTCGTTGGGAAGCTCGGTTTCGTCAATCTTCGACCATTTCTTTTTGAGAATGGCGATGCGCGTTTCGAGATCCGGCGGTTGAATGTCCACCACCAACCCCCAGGCAAACCGCGTGCGAAGGCGGTCTTCCAGTTTATTGAGTTCTTTGGGAGGGCGGTCGCTGGAAACCACGATTTTCTTGCCCGCGTCATAGAGCGCGTTGAACGTGTGAAAAAACTCTGTCTGGGTACGCTCTTTACCCATGAAGAACTGGACGTCGTCGATCATTAGTACGTCGACGTTTCGGTAGTAATCGCGGAAGCCGCTCTGCTTTCCCTTCTCAATGGAACTGACGAAGGAATTCATGAATTGCTCGCTGGTGCAGTAGAGCACGCGCAGCTTGTTATTGACGTCCATCACCTGCCGCCCGATGGCATGCATCAGGTGGGTTTTACCCAGCCCCACCCCTCCATATATGAAGAGGGGATTGTAGGACTTTGAGCTGGGATCGGCCACCTGTCGGCAGGCCGCGTGAGCAAAGCGATTGCTTTCACCCACCACAAATTGGTCGAATGTATAGCGGGGATTGAGACGCGAGGCCTGAGGGAAATCTGATTCAGACGACGAGGACGCAGGCGATACGACACCTTCGCCGCGGGCTTCGGGAGAAACAGGCATGTCGGCCGGATACTGGGTCTCTCCGGCGGCGGGAGCGTGGACGAGAAACTGCACATCAACATCTTCCATTGCCACATCGCGAAGCGCGGAAACGATTCGATCACGGAAGTTCGACAACAACCAATTGCGCGTGAAACCGCTGGGCACGGCGATGGTGAATACGTTGTCGTTCATGTGATGAAAACTGGTCGGATGAAGCCAGGTGGTGAAACTTTCTTCATCGACTACGTTTTTGAGATATGCCAGCGTTTGCTCCCACATCTGCCGGCCGACTGCTTGATCCATTTTGTGATCCCCAGGAATAATGACTATTTTATAAAGTTAATAAAATGAATTGTCTGACGCGTGAAAGGCGTGAAGAAGCGCAATAATACCAAGCTTATTTACGGGGGGTGCGCACAGCGGCGCAATCGCGTGTCCGAGGGGACTTCAACGGCGATAACAGGAGCAGGGAGTCGGGGAAAAGGTCGATCAGTTCAGATCAACCCTCACTTCTTCAGTCTAACGTCCCATGAACTGCAACCGGGTCGGAGGGAAGTCAATGCCGTCTCACCAATTTTAATAAATTTCTGCAAGGGTGTTTCCACCGATTTTGATTTCAGAGCGCTTTTCCGTTGACCTGTGTCAGACCAACGCGCCTAAGCCGGAATTTGTCAAGGTGGGCTGCGGTTCAGCTTTTTCATTTCTCCGCCCAAAGACTTGTTTCCCGCCTCTAAAACTCGGAGCCGGGGGCTTCTTCTTGGTCCGTTGGGAATGGCGAGGCCTTTTAGATGTTCTTCTTCACGATTTCCTTGAACGTGTCACCAAGTCTCACGTTCCATGAAGACCATGCGCATAATTCTCGCTGCCATATTGATTGCCCTGACGCTGCCAGCCATGCCGGCGGTTCGCTATCAGGAGTCGTTCATGAATTTGCCGGCATCGACGTCGGCTTTCGAAACACGCTTTGATCTCAACGGCGACAACCGCACGGATGTTGTTTCTATATTTCAGCGTCGCATCCTGATATTTTTGCAGACCTCCCGAAACACGTTCCCCGCCGCACCCGATGTGGAAATTGGTGCAGGCAAACCCATTCCCGAAACCTATGCGGCCATCGCAGTGGGAAAGGTCGCCAGCGTTGATGGCCTGCAACTTCTTCTTATCGGGCCCAACGGTGTGGATTATCTTTCCTCCAATCAATTATCCGGCAATGCAGCCGAGCCCGTGGAACCCAAGCCCCTTCTGCGGAAAAATTTCGACCTGACATCCGGTCCCAATCTCGTTTTTCTCGACGCTGCGTTGGATGTAGATGGCGACGGCAAGACTGAACTTGTGCTGCCCAATGGCGATCTCCTCGAAATTTATCATGCCGACGCCAACATGAATTTCAGTTCCTCATCCCGCATTTCACTCCCGATGAACACCATGCAGGAAACCCGCCTGCGCGTCGAACCTGCTGTTCTCGGCAGCCTCGCCTTCAGCGAAAGCGGCCCCCAGAGCATGGTCCAGGTGCAGCCCCGCCTCGACCGCTGGTATGGTATTCAATTCGCCGTGGAAACGTACAGCGATCCGTTTCTCGCAGTGGATTTTAACTCCGACAAACGCCTGGATTTCGTGACGCCACGACAGATCTTTTTCCAGAATGACAAAGGCGATTTCAACGCCCGCCCCAGTTCGGTGTATAGCCGCATAGCCACCGCCCGCGCGGCACACAAAAACCGCGTGGTGGACGCGCCAAACCTTGTGGACTTCAACGGTGATGGGATTCTCGATACTTTCCAGGTTGCGAACACCACAACCAAACTGCCCCGCACAGATGTTTCGGTTTTTCTTGGGCGTGAAAACCGCAGCTTTTCCGATGAACCAAATTTCGTTTTACGGACCCGGGATTTTGCCTACAGCGAGGTGATTCCTCTGGGCGATCTTAATGGTGATGGCTGCGTGGACATCGCGCTCCTCCATTTGGATTTTCAGCCCTCATCCATGAACTCCCAGCTTAAAAGTTATCTGCGCAGTGGACTTGATGGAGACCTTCGCTTCTATCTCTGGGACAAAGCGGCGAACCGTTTCCCGGAGGCTTTCGCATTCAAGCAACGCGTGCTGGTTAGCTATGACATTTACGGACCGCGGCAGTTGTTCCAGCAGCAGATCGTCATGAGCACCGACATGGATGGCGACAAGTTCCCTGACCTGGTCATGAAAACCGGCGCCCAGGAAATTTCCGTCTTCAAAAATCTTGAGGGCAAGGGCTTCTCCAACGACCCGGTCGCGCTGATCAAAACCCCCACCCGTTTCTCATCCATCACGGTCATGGACATGAACGGAGACGGTCTGGGCGACGTGCTCATCTCGGGTTACCGTGAGGACGAGGAAGACCGGGTGATTTACTCGTTCTACCTCTCCATGTAATTCTGACCGGACCAAGGAAGTCTTCTCTGACATGATTCCCCTTTCACCAACCGCGCGAATTCAACTGCTCAAAATGGCGCGTCGTGTCATCGAATCTCGAGTAAGTAATGCAAACCTTTCCGGGTCGGAGTTGGAGCAGTCCTTTCCCCGTCTGGACGAATTGCAGGTGGAGCGCGGAAGTTTTGTGACGCTCCACAGCGCTGACCGGTTGCGCGGCTGCATCGGAAACATTGTGCCGGTGGGCACCTTATATGACGGCGTGATTCGCAACGCGGAAAGTGCGGCCCTGCACGACTCTCGATTTCCAGCGGTTACAGCTATGGAGTTACCGGACCTTGATCTCGAGATTTCCGCGCTGACGCCTTTGGAACCCTTCGTGGGCCCCGAAGGTATCGTCGTCGGTCAACACGGCATTTATCTTTCAACCTCTACGCACCGTGGCGTTTTGTTGCCTCAAGTGGCTTCTGAGCGCGATTGGGGGGCTGAAGAGTTTTTGCGCCAGACAGCAGTGAAGGCCGGCCTGCCACCCGATCAATGGATGGTCGCACAATTGTATCGTTTCTCAGCCGAAGTTTTCTCAGAAAAGGACACCCACCATTCATGAGTTCAGTCGTTCAGCCATCAGGAGATGCAAACATCGTAAAGGGGGTCAGGGCGGCCTCGCAGGACGCTGATCTCGGTCTTGGGAAAATTGATCTGGCAGAAGGATTGAACCATCTCGAAACGGAAGCAGCGGGGTTTGTGGATTTCCTGCGTTCGTCGGTTCGTGAGGTGGGTGGATATGATCGACCGCTGACGAACGAGCAGCTTGATAAGGTCTGCGATTCACCTGTTTCCTATAAGCGCTGTAATTACGTGCTCTATCCGGTCTATGTCGAGATTTTGAAGGTCGTGATGGATGACGACTTTGCGGGGAAGAATCCTCAAGACGTGTTGGTTGAGACCTCAACGCCCGGTCAGTGGGTTATTCCGGCCAGGGTTCTGACGGAAGGCACTTCTCTTTTTTCAGCAAACCTGGACGCTTGGAAAAAGTTTCTCTCACCGACCAATAACAGCACTTCGGAGCTCTCGGGCGGCCTCGCTCTCAATGTGATCGAGATTCCTGCCACGGCACTGGCTGATGGCTCCATTGATTTGCGCCCTCTTGCACTCCATGCGCTGGCGACCGATGGTTCGCCGTGCGACCGAGGAAATCTTGCCGCTCAGGATGCGGTGGCAAATGCATTTTGGCAGACATTCTGGGCCACGGGTGCTCTTCGTGCAGAGCGAGGTTCCACTTTTCCAGTGGCTTTCCTGCCCATTGATCGCTCCAACCCGCACGAGTTTGCCCCGCCTTTTCGTGAACGCTACGTTTCCCTGCGTCGGCGTTTCTTTGGTCGCACTGCCATCATGGCTTACATCGTCGAATCGATCTCAAAATCTCGCGCGTTGTTTCTTCACCGCCGGACCGGCCGCTTTGTTGTGGGGGACCAATACAATCCGAAGGATCACGGCCTCACGATGGCCGATATCGAGATCGCGCTGGTTGAGCTCAACCGGTGTGCGTTCGTGGATTCCTCCATCGGTGAGAATCTCGGACTGTTCGTGGCCTGGCGGGAGCGTGAGCAAAATTTTGGCGAGGGCGCTTCTGTTGAGGGATCAGTTTTCGTGGACACTAACAGCATCGGAGAAGACTTCACCCGAATCCATCGCGTTGTGCCCTACTCGGGATGTGCATTTTTATCGGAGGTAGTCCATCACACCGCCGAGTTGAAGGCCAGCGGCCGCATTCAGGATTTTGATGATGAGATTCTTGCCGCCACCAACTCCACGTTCTTCCTAAATTTCCCCGAAGAGTATTCCGCCCTCCACAGTGCCATGAACGATCCGGTGGCGTTGTTGGTGGAGAACGGTCGTACGCTCCAGATTCGGACCATGCGGCGCGCAGCTTTCGTTCTTGCGGAGAACGGCACCGCTTCCATCACCACGCGGGCCGGAAACAAACTGAACAGCGAGGCCCTCATCTATGAGGGTGAATCCGTCGCAGCGAACGGTTTCACGCGCGCCATGAAGCCCATGCGCGAGAACAAGTTCGGACCCCTCTTTTTCGGCAGTGTCGTTTTGGGCGATGCCATCGTGGAAACCTTCGAAGAGATGGCCACCGAGATCCCCCCCAATGCCTGGCTGGTGGGCGATTCAGAAGCCTATGGCGGTGAACTGGACCCCGAAAAGGCCGCGCAGGTGCAGGTGCCCAATCCCGATGGAAGAGGAGAGGCGGCGGTGCGTCATGCTTTCGCGGTGGGACCGTTGTTGGTTGAGGATGGAGCCGTCGTGCCTCTTGGGGAGAGCAAGGAAGAGTTTCAGCCGATCGTGCTGCGCGAGGCGGCTTCTTTCGCGGAGAACGCGCCCCTTGCCCGCACCGAACTGGCGGCAGCCTTTCTGGATTGCGAGAAGAAGGGTGTGCCACCTTCGCGGTTTCCCTATGACTGGAACCGTACCCGCGCACCGCGCACAGCGGTGGGTGTACGTGCCGATGGGGGAGTTGTCCTTGTCGTCGTCGATGGTCGCGCAAACCTGCGTCATTCCATCGGTGTGACTCTGGCCGAACTTGCGCAGATGATGGTGAATCTCGGCTGCGTCAGCGCCATGAATCTCGATGGCGGTGGATCGTCGGTCATGTTTATAAATGATCCCCGCGCCCACGCTCTCAAGCTCAGCCCGGATTTGAGCGATGGTGTCGTCAATCTACCGAGCGATCGCGGTGGGGTGGAACGTCTGTTGCCAGTGCCACTGGTTGTGGCCCGCCGACATAAGAGTGGCTGATACAAAAAAAGAGCCGCCGCACTGGGCGGCAGCTCTTTGGATTGTTAATGAACCTCCCCGTTGGGGAAGAGTTAGAACTTAATACAGGGTCCAGTCACTAACCGCAGCGGCAGTCGCCATGGTAAAGACGGCCAATTGGTTGCTGTAGTTCACCGCAAGATAATCCACGCTGGCGACCTTGAAGAATGCCATGCCGGTTATCGCTGCACCAGGCTTTGCTCCGAAGGTCGTGGCGTCACGGTTTTGAACGTAAGGTGTCGCTGTTCCGTTCGTTACGACTGTGGAGAGGTTAAAGGCATCAAACCCGTTGGCAGTTGCAGCGTCGGCTTCATTGGAAGCAGCGACGAGAAGCTGTTTCGCAGGGTCGACGTTGATCGTTGACCATTTTTGGTTATAGTGACCTGCGACGGGCATATTAGAAACGACACCGGTACAAAGAGTGCCAGCGTGCGCCGTTCCGGCGGGGGTACCATCGGTCGTGAAAACGTCAATGCGACGAGTCAGCGTATCGCTGGCGAGATAGGTGAAGAAGTAATCCTGTCCGGGGCCGTTGTAATAAACCACGCAGGTAGTCTTCAGACCGGTGGCGCCTGGATTTGCGATGGGCGAACCAACGGCAGCAGCGGAGCCGCCGCTCACGAGAAAGAACTGCAAAGATCCTGTCTCCTGGTCACACATCACAAGAGAGTTCACCGCAACTGCAGTGACGCCAGAGTAAGGTGCATCGGGGGAAACGGTGATCTTCGACCCAGCCCAACGGGTTGATTCACTTCCCGAATCAGTGAACATCCAGAGGTTTGCACCCGTGGCAAGAACACCGACTGCAAAATAGTTCGCGCCGTCATACGTGATTCCCTGGAAGGATTCTCCAGAGTTAAATCCGCGCGCCAAATCAGTGTTGCTGTTAACATCCCAGCTGTTTGCAGCATTGTCCGTGGCACCATCGCTGGTCAGAGGGGTGGCTACGCGGGCGATTGCATCGTCATAACCATCGGCGAAAACCACACCACCAGCCGGACGGCTTACCATCGGGTAGGCATTCCCAAGATTGGGTGCGGGTTGGTAATTAATATTGTTGTTGAGGGTGAAAGTTGGCTGAGCAGCAAAGGCCGCCGTGACCAGCAATGCAGAAACCGCTAGTGATGCAAAAATACGAGTCATCGTGTGCATCCTCCTGAAGGACAAGGTTGTGTGAACCAATCTCCCACCCAAACGGACATAGAATCTTGGCATGTAAAATAGGATTTAACTATGACCTTCGCTTTTTTCAAGGTGAAATTCGCTGAATCAGAGCCCACATTTAACGCGGGGAAAATGGTCGGAGGGAGTTTCTTCTTTGCATCTTCACCCCCGAGGTGACTGATTGCCCTTCATGATCGACATGCTTCCATCTGCTGACAATCCTGTGTTAAAGGTCGAAGGGTTGACCCGCCACTTCGCCGTTCGAGGCGGGCTGCTGGGGCGTGTGCAGGGATTGGTCCGGGCCGTGGAGGATGTCTCCTTCGAACTAGGTCCGCGCGAAACGCTCGGCCTTGTGGGGGAGAGTGGCTGCGGCAAAACAACCGCCGGCCGCGCATTAATGCAGTTAATCCGCCCCACGGCGGGGTCGGTCCACCTGTTCGATTCTCCGAACCTCTCAGAACTTTCCAACCGGCAACTGCTGCCTTATCGCCGTCGTATGCAGATGATTTTTCAGGACCCTTACAGCTCCCTTAATCCGCGCATGACAGTTGGTTCCATCATCGGCGAGGCTCTCACAATCCACAAGATTGCCCGTGGGAAGGCCCGTACGGATCGTGTTGCAGAACTGCTGGACGAAGTTGGCCTGAGTACCAGCGCCATGCGCAGGTTCCCCCATGAGTTCAGCGGAGGCCAGCGCCAGCGCATAGGCATCGCCCGCGCCCTGGCGGTGGAACCGTCGGTCATCGTGGCGGATGAACCCGTTAGTGCTTTGGACGTTTCCATCCAATCGCAGGTGATCAACCTGCTTGAGCGGCTCCAGCGGGAGCGGCAACTTTCCTTTATTTTTATCGCCCACGACCTCAGCGTGGTTGGTCATATCAGCCATCGGGTTGCGGTTATGTACCTCGGTCGCATCGTGGAGATGGGGGCGAAGATAGCTTTGTTTGAGGCGCCCTTTCACCCCTACACTCAGGCGCTTTTGGCGGCGGTGCCCAAGCCCGATCCCCGCAAGCGGGGAACCCGGGCTATCCTTCAGGGCGATGTGCCCTCGCCGCTGAATCCGCCATCCGGGTGCGCCTTTCATCCACGATGCCTTCATCGCTTTGGACCATGTGATAAGATTTTGCCGAAACTGATGCCTGTTGGCACTTCGGGGCAGACGGTTGCGTGTCATCTGTACGACCCCAACCACGGGGGAAATCCCGCGACTCCGGTTTCCGTGACATCATGAACCCTGCCCGGCGCGTCATCCACGCGAAAGCTGCGTGGATCGATGGTGAGGAACTGGCGCGGGATATCGCCGTCGTTATTGAAAGCGGTGTCATCACCGACTTAATCAGAACTTCTGACCACCTTGATTCCCCAACTGAATCTTGCGACCTCTTACTGCCGGGGTTCATCAACGCCCATTGCCACCTCGAATATTCCTGGTTGAAGGGACGAATGCCGCGCGGAGATAACCACTCCTTTCCGCAGTGGCTGGAAGCGATAAATAGTCTGAAGGTCGATGGTGGAGGAGAGGATTACTTTCCCGCCATGGATCGGGCGCTTGAGGAAATGATCATCGGTGGCACGACGTGTGTGGTTAATAGCTACGTCGATGCCGAGTCGATGGAGAAGCTGCGGGTTACCCCCCTGCGGGCAGTCGCTTTGGAAGAGGTTCTTCATTTGCGCGGAGACGCCGAGAGTGCTCTAAGCGGCGCTTTGGGGAGGAGCGACGAGGATACTGCTGAAGGGTTGCTGGCCCGGGGATTGAATCCCCACGCACCCTACACGGTGAACGGGCCCATGCGCGCAGCACTTCGCGCGGTTCTTGCGCAACGGCCCAATCTGCTTACTGCCTGGCATCTGGCTGAAACAGCCGGCGAGGTCGAGATGTTCGAAAGCGGAACGGGGGAGTTAATGGAGTTTTTCCAACGCAACCACATCCCTCTGCCTTTTGATCAAGCACCACGAGCGCACCCCGCAGATTTTATGAATCATGAAGGCCTGTGGGATCGCTGCGACGCTGTCTTCCATTGGAACCATCCCGGGCCGGAAGGCAGTTCACATTTTGCCGCACCCCGGGCGGTTGTGCATTGCCCGGGCACCCACGCTTTCTTCGACCGGCCGCCCTTCCCGATGAAAGAGATATTGGCAGATGGGGCAAATGTCTGTCTCGGAACGGATAGCCTGGCCAGTAGTGATTCGCTGAGCATGCTGGAAATGATCCGCCTGACGGGGGAGTCGTTTCCGTTCTTAACCGGTGGCGAATTGGTGAACATGGTCACACGAAATCCGGCGCGCAGCCGGTTGATCGCAAGCAGCGGCGCAAAGCTGGGGACTATCTCGGTTGGTGCCGAAGCCGATCTGGTATTGTTCTCCCACCCAACAGAAGTTTTCGATGAACCAACGCTTCGTCAGGCTTTGCTCGCCAGGGTTTCCCAAGTGAGCAGTGTGTTCGTCGCGGGGGACCATATATTGTGAACGGCTTATTCCAAGCTATCCTTTTGGTCGCCGCCGCATTGGTGTTAGCGCGGGTCGCGGCTCGGCGCGGACCACGAGCCATTCTTTTGGAACAATGGACCGTGGGCGGTTTGGCCGTCGCCGTGGTGGTTACCTTCAGTGGATTGATCTTCGCTCGGTTGGGATGGTTTTCGGCGTGGGTGGTCGCGGCATCTATGGTGGTAAGCGCACTGCTTCTCAGGGGACTCGGTCTACCACAGGTTCAACAACCTGTCCGTGCAACCCAGCGTGGTGCCCAGGCCTCATCCACTCAACAACGGTTATGGCAAATCGCGGTGGTGCTGGCCGGTGCGTGTTTCGTCGCATTTTGCGTGGTGGCACGGTTTCATGAAGTCGAAGGGATGCGCGATCCGGGAATCTACGCGGCCTCAGGTATCGAGTTGTCTCGCACCGGCGACTTTGGTTGGAACGACCCGGTCATAGAACGCTATGGTCTGGAGTCCGCGAAACCGTTTCTTGTGGATTGGAAGGACTTCTACCAAGGCAAGCCCCGGTGGGAGCGTACCCCCGGATTCGTCATCAGGGATGAAACGACCGGCAGGGTGCGTCCGCAGTTTCTGGGGGGCTACGAGGTTTGGCTGGCTCTTGCTTTTGGCATCGGTGGCTCTCAGGCGACCCAATGCGTGAACGCCCTGTTTGCCCTTCTCGCCGCATTATCTTTTTTCTGTCTCATCCGAAGACTGGCCGGTGTCAGCGCTGCGGGATTTGCGACTCTCTTGCTTTTCGTAAACCCGGCCCAGCTATGGTTTGCTCGTTTCACCGGAAACGAAATGATGATGCAGGCATTTCTGTGGGGTTTCACGTTTTTGTTTGTGGCGGCGGAGCAGGAGTCTGACAAAGCGGACGGACGCGCAGAGGCCGGTGACCTGCCCGCGAGACGTTTCGCCTGGTGGTTGGCGGTTGCTGTGTTAGCAGCGGCTGTTCTCATGAAATTCGCCACTTGGATTCTGCTACCCATGGCTGCTTTGGCGGCGGGATATTCTCAAGCCCGGGGCGAATTACCCGTGCGTCGTTTCACCGCGTGGGTCAGCCTGCCATTGCTGGGTGCGGCTGCGTGGGCTAATGCCACCATCTTTGCAGATTATTACCTCTTCGGGAGTTGGACTTTCAGCCTCGGCCGTGCGGGAATTCCTTTCTGGCTCACACCAGTGTTGTTTATAGCCGCCATCGGGGTGGCCTTTGAGGTTGGACGATGGTGGGCGCGGAGAGAGTCCCGATGGGTTCCCGACTGGTGGAATCGACCTTCGGTGCGTTCCGCCATTCTCTGGGGCGTGGGGCTCGTTCTGGCCCTGGCGTGGGCCTATCAGAAGCAACTGTTAGCCCAGCTAACCGGGGCCTCGGCAGACGTGTGGCACGAACGCACCAACCTTGCTGAATTTTCGTTTTATCTTTCAGCGGTTGGTTTTCTGGCCGGACTCGCCGGGCTGGTTGAAATGGTGCGCCGTGTTTCATCGCGTCGGCTCATGGTATTTTTGCTTCTTCTGGCCGGCTCCGCTTATTTCCTATGGCAGAGGCGACTTGACGCCCTTCACCCCTGGGGCGCGCGGCGGTGGGTACCCTTCCTTTTTCCGGCTTGGTGCGCTGGCATGGGTTATCTGATTGATCTGCTCTGGCGCAGACGAACGACGGCCATGAGATCCATTGCAACCGTGGCCGCGATTATCATTGCGGTGTCGACGATCAATTCTGCTCCGCAACTTATCCGCGCCAGAAACTACCGTGGTTTCATTCCATCCATGGACAGGCTGGCATCCCACCTCCGCAGCGAAGATCTGGTGCTTGGCTCGCCCACGCCGTGGTTGGGCCGATCGGTGCCATACTTGAAGGCGCGGTTCGATGTGGACCTTTATATCCAGCCCAACCCCATCAAGGATTGGAACCACACGATGGAACTCGCGAAGATCGTGGCCGGCGAAGGGCGTCGGGTTGTGTATTTGGCTAACCATCTCGTTAACCGCGAAACGACGGGTCCGGAGTTTTTGACACCGATGGCGGAGGAACATATCCGTTGCGAGATACTGTGGGATTCGGCTCACGCCCTGAGGCCGGACATCGCTCAGGTGGATGAGCGCATCGATATATTCGAGCTGAAGCCCGATCTGGTGCCTCCCAACTGGAGCCCGGTGGAACGCCCGCCCGCTTCACCTGTAAAGATCGATTCATTCCCTCTGACTCTTTCCATGGGTGAAATCTCGGAGAATGCGATGGAAGGTTTCTTCGGGGTGTCACCCCTTCCCGATGGTTCCTCGTTTCGCTGGACGAACGGCAACGCGCGCCTTTCTTTGGGTCAGATGTTGCGGGAGGCTCCGCCCTTCGAAAGGTTGCGACTTTCTGTCAGCGTCGCCTCGCGGCGTCCGGCGGAGAGGGTCCCTACCTCGCTTTATCTGAATTTGTACGCCCCGGATCAAATCTGGTTATTGCGCCCGCAGGAGATTGGGCCGGACTTTGAGGAACTATCCGTGGAGTTCAATTCGAGCGATCTCCACACGACGTCGCTATTCGAAATACAGTCCCTCAAACCTGCCGTGGGAGACGACATCGCCACCGGCGCACTGGGCATCGCGGTAAAGGACCTTCGGTTTGAAGTGGTGAAGTAACGGATTTTATCCTATTTTTTGAGACTTTACACCCTGCCGGAACGTATTGAAACCTTCAATCGTCATGAAAGAAAAATCCTCCATCAAACCTTCTGCCTCTGCTCCCGCGGGTTTCGAAGAAGAAATCAAAACCTGGCCGCTGGAAAAATGTTTCGAAGAACTCGAAACCATCGTGGCCGCGCTGGAAGGGGAGAGCATACCCCTTGAAGAGTCGCTTCGCATGTTCGAGCGGGGCATGGTACTCAGTCGGCGATGTTCAACTGAGCTGACCTCCATCGAGAAAAAAATCAAGATGGTCATCGAAAACTCCAACGGCGAACCCCGTCTCGTAGATTTCGAGCAAGAATCATCCGACGAATAGTTTCCCCCGTTCGGCAACAATCATAAATAGATTCAGAACTGGTTCTATTGATATTAAGCAATTTCAGTGAAGGCTGCCCCATGAAATATTTGCAGAATGTGACCTCCCCGCAGGACATCCGGAATCTCAGCATCGCAGAGTTGAAGGATGTGGCGGCAGATATCCGGGAGGTCATCCTCGAAACGGTATCCGTAAATGGCGGGCATCTGGCTTCATCGCTGGGGGCCGTGGAACTGGCCGTGGGGTTGCACAAGGTTTTTGAAACTCCCAAGGATAAGATTCTGTGGGACGTTGGCCATCAGGGTTACCCTCACAAGCTCCTCACGGGGCGGCTGTCGCGCTTTAATACGCTGCGGGGTAGGGGTGGCCTCAGTGGTTTCCTCCGCCGTGACGAGAGCGAATTCGACGTCTTTGGTGCGGGTCATGCGGGCACATCCATCAGTGCAGCCGTGGGCATCGCCCAGGCGCGCGATATTAAGAAGGAAGACTTCGACGTGGTGGCCGTCATTGGAGACGGATCCATGACCTGCGGCCTGCCGTTTGAAGGGCTGAACAACGCCGGCCACACCGAGACGGATTTGCTCGTTGTCCTCAACGACAACGAGATGTCCATCAGCGAAAACGTCGGCGCTCTTTCGCGATATTTCAACTGGCTGGTGCAGTCGCAATTTTACAACAAGGGCAAGGAACAAGCCTACGCCCTCATGAAACGCGCCCCCATGAGCGAGCGCGTGCTGAAGATGATTCACAAATTGGAAGAGTCGACCAAGGGGCTTATCGTGCCTTCGCTCTTCTTCGAGGACCTTGGCTTCCGCTATATCGGGCCGGTCGACGGGCACAATCTCGATGAGCTGGTTCCCACCCTCCAGAGCATTCATGACCACATGCCCGGGCCCGTGCTGCTGCACGCGCTGACTACCAAGGGCAAAGGCTACAAGCAGGCCGAGGGCGATGCGATATTCTGGCATTCTCCCCCGAACTTCAAGGTGGACACCGGCGAATACAAAGACTCGACGGCGCAATCCTACACACACGTTTACGGCGACACGCTGGTGGAACTGGCCGAGAAGGACCCCCGCATTGTGGTGATCACCGCCGCCATGGCGACGGGTACTGGTCTGGTTCCGTTCTCTCTCAAAATCCCCGAACGCTACAAGGATGTGGGCATTGCGGAATCCCACGCCGTGGTCAGCGCCGCGGGCATGGCCATCGAGGGCTTGCGTCCCTTTGTAACCATCTACTCGACCTTCCTGCAGCGGGCCTTTGACAATATCATGCACGACGTGGCCTTGCAGAATCTCCCGGTTATTTTCGCCATGGACCGCGCCGGTCTTGTGGGCTTCGACGGCCCGACCCACCACGGCCTGCTCGACATCGGTTACATGCGCATGATCCCCAACATGGTGGTCATGGCGCCCAAGGACGAGAGCGAGTTGCGCGACATGATGGTGACGGCGGTCAACCACACCGAGGGTCCCATCGCGTTCCGTTATCCGCGTGGTGGCGTAACTGGCGCCGACATAACGCGTGAACCGGTGGCATTGCCCATCGGCAAGTCCGAGATGATTCGTCCCGCCGAGGGTCAGGTCTGCATCCTGAGCTACGGCCACGTGTTTGCCAACGTGATGAAAGCGGTGAAAACCCTGTCCGATGAGGGGATCGAGGTCGCGGTGGTTAACGCCCGCTTCGTGAAGCCCATAGACTTGGAAATGCTTCGCGAGGTGACCGCCCGTTATCCCGTGCTGCTCTCCGTGGAAGATGGAGCCATCATGGGCGGCTTCGGCAGCGCCGTGAATGAATCTCTGGTTTCCCTCGGCATCCGGACCCAATGCGAGATTCTCGGCGTGCCGGATATTTATATCGAGCATGGAGATCAATCCTGGCAGGCGGAAGTCGCGGGTATTTCTCCCGACAAGATTGTCGAGCGGGTCAAATCTGCGTTGGCGAGGTCTGCGAGTCCTGTGCGGAGTAGCGCCGACGACACCCAACCCAAGCTCATTAAAACCGACGCGGTGGCCCGCCCCGCCTGAGTTTCACCCAACCCACTTCCAATCGCGCATGCGATGGAGAACCACTAAAAGACAGGAGATAACAACATGGCCAACGAAGTGCATGCCTTTCACATCCTCGTGCCCACCGAGGCAAAGGCTTTGGAATTGAAATCGTCGATCGAGAAAGACGGCGAAAAATTTGCCCGCGTTGCAAAGCGCAACTCCACCTGCCCCAGCAGCGCCAAGGGCGGTGAATTGGGATGGTTCAGCAAGGGCCAGATGGTTCCTGAGTTCGAGACCGCGGCGTTCAACGGCGAAGTCGGCAAGGTTCTCGGCCCCGTAAAAACCCAGTTTGGTTACCACCTGATTCTGGTGGACGAAGTCCGCTGATCGGTTTCTGGGAGCGCTGATAGAGCGTTCAATATGTTAGTTGGTTTCCCACGGCCTCCGCGTTGAAAAAGCGCGGAGGCCGTTTTAGTTGCTATCGGGTTCGGGAACTGGTCCTTCTTAGTTGAGACGCATTGGGTCACATCAACGGAAGAGGCGTTCCCATGGTAAGACCTCGAACATTAATATTTATCGGACTAGCGCTCTGTCTGGTTGCAGGCCTGCGTTATGGTGTGCACAAGGCTGTTGAAGGGCACGTGCTTGGCGTTAATGCCAGAATTCGCAACGATCAAACAACTATTGCCAGAGCCTTGGAAGCTTATTACTCCGACAATCATGCTTATCCTCCTCATACCACGATTTCTGAACAATACGTGGAGTCACCCAGTTTGGTTCGCCTAAAAATTCCAGGGCCGAGAGCGAAATTTGAGGACAATGATCCTGCAAATTTAACCACGCCTATTCCTTACGTTACGGCGTATTGGAATGATCCCTATGCCCCAGTCCGAGGCGGGGGATTTGCTTATTATTCGGTGGAAACCAGTGCGAGTGCTGGTTGGATTATCTGGAGCCCCGGTCCCGATGAAGAATACGATCTCGATTGGACCCTTTATAATCCCGATGATCCGCAACCCTCGCCGGAATTGCTGACCTTCGCGTACGACGCAACGAACGGGTCCGTGTCGGGTGGGGATATCTTTCGGGTGAAACAATAACTGGCGATCGATGCAAAGAGGTGACGGCTGTCTGTGTGGGTCATTTTTCGGGACTGCTGGAGAATTCTCCTCCATTTTCGGCGTGATGTTTGCATGGAGTGAGCAGCCGGGTAAGAGAGGTTCCCGATGGCCCGCAAGCCGGGGTTTGGGAAGTAGGGGGCTGGGATCGCAGAGGGGCAAAAGCGAAAAGAGAATCTCACCACAGAGGCGTAGAGACAAGGGGGAATGCAATCTCAGGGCGGGCGTTTTGGGGGCTTGCACACCGGTTGCACACCGGTTGCACACCGGTCGCACTTCGATTGCAATTCGACGAAAAAATGGGGCGAGGCGCCGACTTGGAGAGAAAAAGGGGCTGCTGAAGATTCCACCGCCGCTTCGCCATGATGTTTGCAGATCTTTTTGGTTGTCCGCATGGGTTGGTTTCCCACGGCCTCCTTGGCGAAACTGCGGAGGCCGTTATATTTGTGATTGCATGGCGTGAGATTTCTCGTTCTAATAAGAATCAATCAGGCACATCAACGAAAGGGAACATCCCCATGGCAGGCTTACGCACACTTCTTTTTAGCGCCTCGGCGCTTTGTTTGGTTTCAGGGTTGGCGATCGGCCAGCCTTCCGCTTCTGCCGACTTTGATACGGTCGCTTCCAAGCTGGATAAGGGCGGCAGCTTTTATCTGATTTCAGACACGCGAGGGACCATCGACAAGGTCGCGAAGATGATTGATAATTTCAGCGCCGGTTCGGGCAATGGGCAGGCACTCGCCATTGGCACGTATCTGCGAGTGGGCGGCAAGGCGCTGGGCTTTTCCTCGGTGGAAATGATCGGTGCCAGCGAGGTGCCTTTCGGTGATGGCGGGGTTCGTCAAAAGAGCTATCTCATGATGCCGAAACCCGAAGGTCTTTTTACCCTATTGGGTAAGCCGGCGGCAGCCATGGAAATCAGCAAGTACATCCCGGCAGACGCCGCCATTGGTGGCGTGAAGGATGTGAAATATGCGGAGATCATCCCTTTGGCACGCAGCACCGCCTCCTCAATGCTCGGTGCAGTAGGCACCGGGATGGTGGACAAAGCGTTGGAACAGGGAAAGATGGAAGGTGTTGATGGTGAGGCAATGCTACGATCCCTGAGTGGTGAAACCATGTTATGGATGCGCCTCGATGATGGAAGTAAAGTCACTCTGGGCGAAGGCAGCGCTGCTATAACCATGGCTCGTCCAGGTTTCGCACTGGCTTTGAAGACAAACTCACCGGTGATTTTTGAGACCTTGAAAAAGATGAGCGAAAAAAAACCGGGCAAGATTACCTTAACGAATGATTCGGCTGGGGAAATCCTGACCGCTATTGTGGATAAAAATCCCATGGGCTGGAGCCCGGTTTTCGCGCAGCGCGAGGGGATGATGTTTATCGCTTCGTCGCCGGAAGATTTTAAATTGGCGGAGGATTCCGCAGCCAGCGGTGGCCTGTTCGCCTCGGAGCGTTTCAAGAAAGTGACAGAGGGCATGCCCGCAGCAGTTTCGGCTGTGGGATTTGTCGGACCGCAGGTCCTTGCCGCGGCGAAGGATGTATTGGGTCAGGTTCAGAGCCATTCGCAATCTGACCGGATGTCGTCATCGATTCCGAACTTTTCCGGACTTCTGGAAGAGGTCCTTCCGGGAAAGAATGGTCTGGCTACGTGGGCCACATGGGATGATACGGGTCTGTTGATGGTTACCCAGGGCGATAAGGTAAATCGCAACTTTGCGCAATCGGGTGGCTTGTTCGTGGCGCCCATTATGGCGGCTGTTGCGGTTCCGAATTTCCTTGAGGCGGGTCTACGTTCCAAGGTTTCGCGGGTTCGCTCGGATCAACGCAGCATGGCTACTGGTTTGGAAGCCTATTTCGTCGATAATAATACCTATCCTGCTTTCACAACCGTTGAGGGGAAATACGTCGCATCACCGGGTTTGGCCCGGCAGCAGATTCCGGGAGCGCAGATGAGGGGCGGCGCGAAGGACGCATCCAATCTCACCACTCCAATTTCATACTTAGCGAGGTATCCTGAGGACTCCTTTGCCGGCCCTGAGGATACCTTCGCGTATTACTCAGTGAAGACCAATACTTCGTCGGGTTGGGTTCTCTGGAGCCCCGGCCCGGATAAGAAATACGATCTGAACTGGGAACTCTACAACCCGGACGAAACCCAGCCCTCACCCGAGCTGCTGAATTTCGCATACGATCCGACAAACGGAACCCTATCGCCCGGCGATATCTTCCGCGTGAAACAATAGCTATTAATCGATTAAAGAATGATGATGCCCCCCGAGTTGGTTTTCGCGGGGGGCATCATTAATTTCAGCGAGCAAACTCCGGCCAGGAGGCTGGGCGTGGAAATTCTTCGCAGACCGAAAGTCTGCTCAAAACAACCACTTTTGCGGCTAATCACTAAAGATTTCCTCCGCAACGTGGGTAGATGCTTAGTTAGCGGCGCGTTGCCGCCAGATTGTATTTCATCAGGGGTCTTTTCATGAATTGGTTTTCAGCGGTCGCACTGGTCGGCCAGGGGGGCGCGGCTGCTCCGGGTGGTGGTGGCACATCCTACATGCTTATGATGTTCGCTGTGTTGGCCATCTTCTTCTATTTTATCATTCTGCGTCCGCAGCAGCGCGAGCAAAAGCGCCAGCAGAAGGTTCTGGACGCGGTGAAGAAGGGCGACCAGGTGGAATCCATCGGCGGTATCCACGGCACGGTTGTCGCCGTCGACACCACGCACAACATCGTGTCGGTGCAGGTGGATAAAAATGTGAAACTGGATTTTTCGCGTAACGCCATCAAGTCTGTCTTCCGCAAAGAAGACGCCAAGGCTGCGGCCGCCGGCGAGTAGTTCTGCCGGGCCTTAACACACTCTACGAGGAGGTCAGGATCTGTCTATTTCAAGCCCCATACCGGCTCAGGATGAGAACGAACCGATGCCTGCACGCGTTACCGTGGAGATGGTTAAGAACGACCCCGAGGTTCGCGATCTGATCGACATGGCCGATGCCTACCTGAACGTGGCCGGCTACACGGATCACGGCATAGGGCATGTGGCCCGCGTGGCAGCCCGGGCCGGAGTGATCCTGCGGGAGTTGGATTTACCCAAGCGCGAGTGTGAGTTGGCCATTATTGCGGGTTACCTTCATGACATCGGCAATGTGGTGCATCGCTCGAGCCACGCCCAGAGCGGCGCCCTCCTGGCCATTCCCATCCTGACTCGGTTGGGCATGGCCACGCGGGAAATCGCCGTGGTGGCGGGCGCAATTGCCAATCACGACGAAGGGGTGGGGGAGCCCGTATCCAACGTGAGCGCGGCGCTGATGATTGCCGACAAGAGCGATGTGCTTCGCTCGCGGGTGCGAAATCCCAAAATGATCAGCTTCGACATTCATGACCGTGTGAATTATGCGGCGGAAAAATCTGAGCTATTCGTTGACAAGGAGAAGCACGTCATCACCTTGAGACTGCAGATCGATACTCGGATCAGTCAGGTCATCGAATATTTTGAGATTTTTATGTCGCGAATGAAGATGAGTCGTCGTGGCGCGAATTTCTTGAATTGTGATTTCAGGCTCGTCATTAACGACGTGCAGTTAAGCTGAGTTTCCCCGGCACCCCGCCGACTTCACGTCGGTGGATCATCGGACCAGTACAATAAATAAATACGCCGGGCATGTCATGTCTTCCGGCGTCAGAGCGAGAGTGGGAGCGTTATGCAGACAGGTATTAAGTGGCGTTTAGGTGTGGTTCTGGGCGTGGTGGCCCTATCCATCTGGTTGATTTATCCCACGATGGTTTATTTCGTTTCGCTTTCTGACAAGGTGGATGCGACCCCCGAGCGGCTCGAAGAGCTTCGCCTCCAGAGCGTGCCTTTGGGGTTGGACCTTCAAGGCGGCGTGGATGTTCTGCTTGCCGTGGACGAAGTCAAAACCCGCCAGAACAAGGTGCAGGGATTTGTCGATGACCTGACGAGCGATTTCCGTCAGGAAAGCCCCGCCATCGACGCGAACGTGGAAATGACCTCCGGTGCAGAAACCATCACCATGACGGTCAACCGCGCCGAGCAGGTGCGCAGCGTGGAG
Organism: candidate division BRC1 bacterium HGW-BRC1-1; assembly: GCA_002842095.1. Classification (GTDB taxonomy): domain Bacteria; phylum Sumerlaeota; class Sumerlaeia; order Sumerlaeales; family Sumerlaeaceae; genus HGW-BRC1-1. Next base: position 83,481 of record PHCB01000011.1, on the reverse strand, counting down.
AACATCCTCGCCAAGCGTCAGCAAAACGGTATTTTCTCTCAGGTTCCCACGGCCATCGAGGCCGGCAAGCCTTTCGTGGTGACGGTCGACCCGAACACCCTGCAGCAGGACATCTCTGAAACGGTGAAGAGTTCGCTGACGGTCATTCGTGAGCGTGTGAACAAGCTGGGCGTTACGCAGCCGGTGGTCATTCAACAAGGTGAGACCCGCATTCGTGTTCAGGTCCCGGGTGAGAAAAATCCTGATCGCGTGATTACAGAAGTCATCCGCCCCGCCCGCTTGGAATTCCGCGGTGTTTCAACAAGCGCTCAAAGCTATACGGATAGTGACGGCAAAGAGCGTTTCCCCGAAAATAGCCAGGAGTTCATCAACATCGAAACGGGCGACGTTCTGCCCGGCAAGTCGATCCCTCCCGGTTACGAAAAGCGTGTTATGCGGATTTCCTCCGTGAACAAAGAGACGCGTGAGCTTGAGTCGAAAGACCGCTATATTCTGGTGAAGAAGAAGGTCGAGATGACAGGCGAGGATCTTCAAAACGCCTTCGCCTTTGTCGACCAAACCAGTTTATCAGGCCAGAATCAGGTGGTTGTGGAATTCAAGCCCAAGGGCGCCAAACGCTTTGGCGATGTTACCGCTCAATACGTGAACAAGCCCCTGGCCATGTTGCTGGATGACGTGGTATATTCCGCACCGAATGTGAACGAAGAGATCAGCGGTGGACGTTGCAACATCACCGGCGGCTTCTCGCTGGAAGAGGCCCGCAACCTTTCGATGGTTCTCAAAGCCGGTGCCCTGCCGGCAGAGTTGTCGACCAAGGAGAAGCGTACCGTTGAGGCTTCACTGGGTGCCGATTCCATTAAGAGTTCCGTCTTCGCGCTGGCGGTTGGCAGTATCCTCGTCGCCATCTATATGATCGCTTACTATGGCACCGCAGGCATTATCTCGGTCTTGGCTGTGCTGATCAACGTCATGATCATTTTCGCATTCATGAAGCTGATGAGCGCCACTCTCACTCTGTCGGGTATCGGTGGTATCTTGCTCACGGTGGGCATGGCGGTGGATGCGAATGTTCTGATCTATGAACGCATCCGCGAGGAGTTGCACGGTGGGAAGTCATTACGCACGGCAATCAATCTCGGCTTCGGTCGCGCCTTTGGCGTTATTTTCGACGCCAACCTGACCACCCTTATTTCGGGTTTGGTTATGTTGCAATTCGGGTCGGGCAGTGTGAAGGGCTTTGCTCTTTCGCTGAACATCGGTATTCTCGCAACCCTGTTTACAGGCCTCTTTGTGACAGAAACTCTCGTGGAGGCTTATTACATCTGGCGCAAGAAGCTTAGCCTCGGCCGGTTTCAATGGTTCAAGACCGGATGGTATTTTGACTTCATCGGCCTGCGGAAATATTCCTACGCCTTCTCCATCACGCTGCTTACAATTTGCGTCCTCTGGGTTCTTCCCTTCAAACCGTTCCCCGGCTCCAACTGGGGCGTCGATTTTACGGGCGGTGTGTTGGTGGACGTGGAGTCCGTGGAGGATGTTAACGTTCAGAAACTTCAGGAACAGTATCCTGAGTGGCGTCTCCAGAAGGTGGCCGGAGAGAACAAATTTATCGTCCGAGCTAAACTGGCATCTGAAAGTGAGGACGAGATTCCGAGGACTGTGGCCGAGGTTGAGGCCGGGCTGACCAAGGCTCTCGGAGCAGGGCAGTTCTCCATCCAGGGTAGCGAGGCCGTGAGTAATGAGGTGGGTGGAGAGTTCACACAGAAAGCCATCATTGCAGTTTTTATCGCGTCGCTTGGCATTCTCGCCTACATGGCGTTCCGCTTCGAGTTTGCCTTTGGCCTCGCTGCGGTGCTGGCCCTCTTCCACGATGTTCTCATAACTTTCGGGCTGTTCAATATCCTCGGGTATTTCGGTTTTGCTGGTGAGGTGACGCTGGATGTGGTGGCAGCTTTGCTTGTGATTCTCGGTTATTCGGTCAATGACACTATCATCATCTTCGACCGAGTTCGCGAAAATATGAAACTGCATCCTTCGATGCCATTCCAGCAGATGATCAATCACAGTATTTGCGATTCGATGAACCGAACGATCATGACGGTCAGCACGGTGCTTGTGGTGCTTCTCGTCATGATGCTGATCGGCGGCGTCGGTCTGTTTGACTTCGCTCTGGTCCTCTTCATCGGCATCGTCAAAGGCACTTATTCTTCCAGCTTTGTCGCATCGCCGTTGCTGTTTGACCAGCATCGCCGGGCGAAGAAGCAGGGCAAATCTATCGTTCGCCAAAGCGAAGACACCAGCAAGGCGGCCAGACCCATTGTCTGAACGTCTGACCATAGGGGCTGATGCGTACGGACGGGTGATGTTGCCCGCTCTACACGAACGCCCTGCCGCGGGTTGCCCCGACGGCATTGTAACGGCGGGAGGCCGAAGAAGCCTTCCTGCCGCTCTGAACTAACGGAAACAACAAAGCCCCCATGCTCGCGCGCGGGGGCTTTTTTCATAATGCACACCACAGTCCAAGGAGCTCGTGAATGAAAGAGTACAGCACCAGCCAGATTCGCAACGTCGCAGTTGCCGGTCACTCAGACGCCGGAAAGTCGTCACTCATCGAGTCGATTCTGTTTAACATGAAGTTGACCGACCGTCTCGGTTCGACCACGGACGGAAACCTTGTGACGGATTATGAAACCGAGGAGATAAAGCGGCGCGTTTCCATAAACAGCGCGCTCATTCCTCTGGAACACAAGGGCGTCAAAATTAACATGCTGGACCTTCCCGGCTATCGCGACTTTGTCGGCGATATCCGACAGGGAATGCGGATCAGCGATGCCGCCATCGTTGTTCTCGATGCCTCCGGTGGGATGCCCATGGGCGCTGAACTTGCTTACGAATATGCCCAGGAATTTGAAATTCCGGTTATCTTTGTTATCAACAAACTCGACCACGAGCGCGCGGCCTACGAAAAAGTCATGCAATTGATCCGAGACACCTTCGGCTGCACCCTTGCACAAATGAACATGCCCGTGGGCGAAGGGGCCTCTTTTGTCGGCGCTGTCAATCTGCTGAATATGAAAATGGCTTCGGCCGCTGGCGGGGGGAAGACCAGTTATGTGAACATCCCTGACGAGGAATCTGCCCGTGCCAATGAGTTGCATGCGGCACTTGTGGAGTTCGCGGCCGAGGGCGATGACGAACTGACCATGAAGTTTCTCGATGGCGAGCAACTGAGCGATGAGGAAATCCTGCGGGGGTTGCGGACTGTCGTAACGAATCGTCGCGTGAGTCCGGTGATCGCCGCCAGTTCTATGCAGGGTGTGGGCGTGAACACACTTCTGGACCTCATCGCGTTGTGCGTGCCCTCCCCGGATCAAGCCCATCCGTTTATGGGCAAGGCCCCAAACGGCGACCCCGTCGAGTTCAAGTATGACGAAAAAGGGACGACCGTCGCTTATGTTTTCAAGACAGTCAGTGATCCGTTCGCCGGCCGTCTGACGTTCTTCAAAGTTCTCTCGGGCGTTGTGCGAAATGACTCGGTGCTTACGAACAACCGGCACAGCCATGATGAGCGTATCAGCCACCTGATGACCGTGCGCGGCAAAAAGCAGGATCCCGTTACCCAGGTTGCTGCCGGTGACATCGGGGTATTGGCAAAATTGGGAAACACCCTGACGGGTGACGTCCTCAGCGAGCCGAAGAAACCGGTTGATGTTGAGCCGACCGTGATGCCCAAGCCCGTCATCCAGATGGCCATCAAGGCCAAGTCGAAGGATGATGAGGAGAAAATCGGTATCGCCATGCACCGTCTCACCGAGCAGGATCCCACGCTGAATCTTTATCGTGACCCTGCTATCCACCAGACCATCCTGACGGGCATGGGCGACACCCATCTCGATGTTGCCGTGTCGAGGTTGAAGAACCAGAGCAAGGTCGAGGTCGAACTTGAAATTCCCCGCGTGCCATATCGTGAAACTCTCACGAAAAAGGCTGAGGGCGAGGGTAAGCATAAGAAGCAGTCAGGCGGCCGCGGTCAGTTTGGCGATTGCTGGTTGCGTCTGGAGCCGAACGCCGAAGGTGCCGGCTTTGAGTTCAAGTGGGAGATCGTGGGTGGTGTCATCCCCACGAAGTTCCAACCCTCGATTGAGAAGGGACTCATTCAATCTCTGGAACGCGGCATCATCGCGGGCTACCAGGTGGTGGACGTCAAGGTGGCTTGCTACGACGGTAAGTTCCATGCGGTCGACTCCAGCGACATGGCCTTCCAGGTGGCAGCTTCGAAGGGTTTCAAAACCGTCGCCAAGCAGGCTGGGCCCGTCATTCTCGAGCCGATCTATAAACTCAAGGTTACGGTTCCCGAGCAGTACATGGGAGACGTGATGGGCGACCTGAACTCAAAACGTGGACGCATTCTCGGCATGGGAGCGGAAGGTCGCAAGCAGGTCGTTGAAGCCCTTGTGCCGCTCAGCGAGATGTTCGAATACTCACGGGAACTGCGTTCCATAAGCCAGGGGCGCGGTATGTTCGAAATGGACTACCACCATTACGAACGCGTGCCGGCTGAAGTGCAGGCGAAGATTGTAGCCGCAGCGGCCCCCGATGAGGAAGAGGAAGACTGATTCACGGTCTGAGCAGGACACTGTTCCGGGAATTATAGCGTTACCAAATGCGCGGGATCGTCAGAAGTTTGGCGATCCCGCTTAATATTTTTTTGCAGGGGCGGGCGAGGAAAGGCCCTCAACACGGGCGATCGGGAAAACCTTGCAGATGATTGCCTGAGGATATAACCTGCTTTTGGAAAGGGGAAGAAGATGAAACTATTTCTCTGCATGGGGTTGGGACTGCTTCTGACTGTTGGGGCACTGGCTCAGACGGCGCGGACCTATGATAAAAGCGGTGCTTACACAGGGCGTCAGGAAAAGAACGGGAATACAACGACCTATTACGGCCAGTCGGGTAACATGGTGGGGAAGGCGACACAGAGTGGGAATACCATTAATTATTATGACAAGAATGGTGCGTTGACCGGACGGGAAAGCATTTCCGGGAACACCTCCAGACTGACTGACAGTACGGGTCGTTTGCAAGGCCGTGCCGAGAAAAGCGGACAAAACGATGTCAGGTTCTACGATCAAACCGGAGCTTATCTCGGGGCGCAAAAGCCGAAGCAGCCTTCATCTTACGGCTACTACCAGCGTGCCGGGAACACTATAGGCACTGCTGAAGTGCGAACTTTCACGGGAAGCTCGATGACGTCTTCGTCCCAGACATCAGGTTATCCATTCCCTGTCTGGGGTCCCCCGGCACCTCGAAGCCGTTAAGGGCGCTGGGACGATGTACCACTTCGTGCAATCTTTTTAATGACAACGTACCTTGTCGTACGAGGCCGCGAGGTCATGGCTTAAAGTATCACGCGAGAGTTCTTGTTCAAACCATTTGGTACCAATGATTTAGGTGCTCATTGGAGTTCGTCAGTCCATGTTTCGTTTCTGGTTCAATTCTTGTTTATCCTGATATAGCGGTTCAACCCGCACATGAGAGTGGAACCGACGAGAGGTAAGGTCCTTGCGCGAAGGGGCTTACCTCTTTTCGCATTATGGCGACCCGTTGTTAGTCATCGATTTCGAAGACCTTATTGCGCGATGTGGCTCCGAGGCGCAGGGTTACCCGTGATGGTGAAACGCCGAAATGTTTTGCCACCATTTTTCTCACGACCTCGTTGGCGGCTCCCTTGTCGGGGGCAGCGGTGGTCCATACCTTTAGCCCTCCGGCACCGTCATCTTCCACTTTCTCAAAGCGAGCCTTGGGATGGGCTTTCACCTGAACTCGACGCATGCGGCAAACCTTTCGTTTCGGGACAATTTATTTGCCCAGACAGAAGCGTGAAAAAACCCGATCGAGAACTTCTTCTCCGGTTTGTATCCCCAATAATTCGCCCAGACTTAATATCGCACCGCGCAAATCGATCATAACCAATTCGCCGCCCAAAACTTTCTGAAGAGCCACCTCAGCCCGAGCGAGCGCTTCTGTCGCTTCTCGGACACACTTTGCGTGTCGTTCACCGGCCAATGCGAGGTCTTCAGCCTGAGCGGTTCCAAGGAGAGAGTTTCGAATGGCACTCTCGAGGGATGCGAGCCCCGAGCCGGTCTTCGCCGAAATGGCGAAGCCGCCGTCCTTAGGCATGAAATTTGACGAGGCTTCCAGATCCATTTTGTTCCAGACTGTCAGGACACGATCAGCTGGAAGGTCTGGGGTGAAGGGAATGGGGAGGGTGTGGCTCGGCTTCTCCTGTGTGGAGTCGATTACATGTAGCACCAAATCGGCGGATTCCATGGCCTCGTTGGTGCGTTGAATTCCCAACTGCTCAATCTCATCGCGTGCGTCGCGGACTCCTGCGGTGTCAATGTACTTTACCGGCAGGCCATCGAGGTCCACCGTGCTTTCGATCGTGTCGCGGGTGGTGCCCGGGTGGGGGGTAACAATAGCCCTCTCCTGACCCACCAAGGCGTTGAAGAGGCTGGATTTCCCGGCATTTGGTTTGCCCGCCAAGACCACTCTGGCACCTTCGCGTACCAAGCGCGCTTTGCTGAATCCATCAAGCATCGACTGCAAAGCTTGATGCGACTCCTGGATTCGGGCGGTCAATCGTTCGACAGATTCCGAGATAATATCTTCCTCCGGAAAATCGAGAGCAGCTTCGATCTCGGCTCCCACATCAATCACTACTTCGCGGATGCCCTCGATGCGCTGGCTCAATCCCCCCCGAAGCTGCCGCAGAGCGAGTCGGCGGGCGAGGTCAGTGCGGGCCACTACCAGGTCCGCAACGGCTTCAGCCTGGGCCAGATCCATTTTCCCATTAAGAAAAGCCCGTCGAGTGAATTCTCCCGGCTGGGCTGGCCGTGCTCCGGCGGTGATGGCCGCGCTCATCACGGCATCGGTTATGGCGGGTCCGCCGCCCTGAATCTCCGCCACATTTTCTCCGGTAAAGCTGTTCGGGCCGGGCATCCAAACCGCGAGACAATCATCGATTTCTTCCCCCGTCGGGCTGACAGCTACACCATGGATAAGGCGGCGGGGGCGTGCTGTTGGTGCGTGGCTGCCTCGTGGCTTAAAACACAACGATAAGACATCAGCGGCCTGTGCGCCACTGATACGTAAAATGGCAACAGCGCCGGGTTCACGGGAAGTTGCCGGAGCAACTATCGTGTCCGGTTGTTCCGATGTTTCGATGGGTTTGATTTCACTCATGGACGTTGTTGTTTTGTTCTATCTCGAGCCTGACCTTGCAATGGTTGAGTTGTCTCCCGAAAAACGAACGTTCTGCTTGCGTGCCGTGGCTGCCTCATTAACGTTTTTGCCATGAACGAAGCCCTGCCCGAGACGACTCGTGACGATTTAATCCGCGATCTTCATCTGTCGGGAATCAGTCGAGGAGACAATGTGATTCTTCACAGCTCGCTGAAGAGTCTCGGCAATATGCGGGGAGGCGCCGACGCAGTCGTCGATGCTTTCGTTGAAGTCATTGGCCCGTCGGGGAACCTGATGGTTCCGACCTTTACCTACAGCATTCCCAAATGGATGAAGACACCTTTTGACGTTCAGAGTTCGGTGTCGCAAACAGGGGCTATCACCGAATCGGTACGACGAAACCCTGCCGCTAAACGAAGCTTTCATCCCACCCACTCGGTGGCGGTTCTTGGTCCGGACGCTGAAGAAATTACGGCGGATCACATGCAAGCCACAGCTATCGGACTGGCCTCGCCGTTTGGAAAAATGCACAAGTCAGGTGCTAAAATCGTTATGTTGGGGACCAACCAAACCAGCAATTCATCTTTGCACTATTGCGAAGTCCACGCAGCCGTTCCTTATCTGCCCATCGCCTTTTCGGACGAGGTCGATTACGAAACGGCATGGTTTCTTAACGAGAACAGGCACGTCGAGTACTGCGAAATCCATGAGGTGCCCGGGTGCAGCAGGGGGTTCGAAAATGTTGAAGATGAACTGGCTCAACTTGGTGTCATGCGTCGTGTTAAAATCGGCCCGACGATGAGTCAGGTTCTTGCGCTGAGAGCGTTGGTGGAGGCGATGGACACCATTCTTACTCGTGATCCGGAACTCCTGCTCTGCGGTTTACCTTATTGTGCGATTTGCCCAAAGCGTCGGGAACGTGTGCGAAGGGTTAGATTGTGAGCATGACATCCCCCGAGTTCTCAGCGGCAGAAATTTCTCACATGAATCGCGCACTGGACCTGGCACGGCAAGCCCTGGGGCGGACAAGTCCGAACCCCATGGTTGGGGCTTTGATCCTGAAAGATAACGAAGTGGTGGGCGAAGGTTTTCACCGTGCCGCAGGCGAGTCTCATGCTGAGGTTGTGGCGCTTCAGGCGGCGGGGGAGAGGGCCCGCGGTGGAACTTTGTTTGTAACGCTGGAGCCTTGCTGCCACGAGGGGCGTACCCCGCCCTGTGCCCCGGCAGTTGTGAAAGCGGGAATTAAGAAGGTCGTTTGCGCGATGCTGGACCCCAACCCACTGGTGGCGGGAAAGGGGGTTGCTTTGCTGCGGGGTGCGAAGATCGAGACGCATGTGGGGTTGCTTGAAAAAGAGGCGCGAAAGCTTAACGAAGCCTTTTTATCTCACCACATTTTGCACCGTCCTTTCATCCGTCTGAAGTGGGCAATGACTCTCGACGGCCGAATAGCCACTCATACCGGGCATTCACGCTGGATCAGTAATGAGGAAAGCCGCCGCCATGTGCATCATTTACGCGCTGAGGTGGACGGGATTATTGTGGGCATCGGGACGGTTATTGCCGATAATCCCCAGCTCAATATTCGTCTCGATGGTTATGAAGGTCCACAACCGCGGCGGATCATTGTGGACGGATCGCTTCGCATACCGCTCCAGGCCAAATGTCTCAAGGAATGCCCTCCCGACCATGTCATCATTGCGACGACGGAATCCGGTCATCGGGATAAAATTGCCAAGTTGCGCGATGCCGGGCATGAGATACTCGTTTTTCCGGGAAGGCGGGGCATTTTGGATCTCCGTCAGTTCATCACAGAGTTGTATAAATACAATGTCCAAAGCCTCCTGTGTGAAGGTGGCAGCACACTGAATGGTGCTCTGTTGGACGCGCAACTCGTGGATAAGGTGGTGACGTTTATCGCCCCTAAATTGGTGGGTGGCAACGAGCCTAAAACCCCGGTGACCGGCTGGGGGGTTCAATTTATGACGCAGGCTATCGTGCTGGAGGAGTCGGAGGTTCGCCTGTTCGGCGATGATATTTGCATCGAAGGTTATGTTCCGGGACCCCACCGGCAGATTGCTGTCCCTGTGGGGGAGACGATTGCATAGCCGTACTTCGGACACCATCCATGGTGATCTTGAGGTGAGAGGTTGCCTCTTTTAGTTTAAACGTCGTTTTTCCTCGATTTCATGGGACGAAGTCGCCTGTGTGCATTTCCAAGATGAAACAAATGATCCTTGGCATCGCCGGCGGTACTGGTTCCGGCAAGACCCTCGTCGCAAAAAGCATCGCTGAAGCTCTTGGCGGTCGCATCGCAATTCTCGGACTCGATTCGTATTATCTGGACCGGCCCGATCTCCCCTTTGAAGAGCGGGAGAAAATCAATTATGATCACCCCGACGCCTTCGACTGTGGGTTGCTGACCCGTCATATCGAGGCTTTAGCTGCTGGTGAAGCTGTTGATGTTCCCGTTTACGATTATGCGAACCACATTCGGGCGGATAAAACCGAGCGGATGGAACCCGCGCCAGTCATTATGGTGGAGGGGATTCTCGTTTTGGCCATGGCCACGTTGCGCGATCGGTTGAACGTGAAAATCTTCGTGGATACCGATGCTGATGTGCGTTTCATTCGAAGGCTCTCGCGCGATATCCGCGAGCGCGGGCGCAGTGTGGAGTCGGTTATTGCGCAATATATGAACGTGGTGCGTATCATGCATCTGGAGTTTGTTGAGCCGTCAAAACGCTACGCGGACATCATCGTGCCGGAGGGCGGCTATAACCACGTGGCCATCGATTTCATTACCACGAAACTGAAGACGCTGATCGTCTGACAGATCAGGCCGGGCTGTCGCCGCCGCCGTTCTCTGGTCGCAGCAGCGCCCGTTCCAATTGCCATTGCTGGTACTCCAGTGTATCAATCATGTACTCCGTGTGGGACCGCAGAAAAAATCTGCGCGCCTCAACGGGCTTGCCGAACGCCAGACATAGCACACCCATGACATGGTTCACGCCAAAATCCTCGGGCCCAATCATCAGAATTTCATTCACTTCAGTGGCGGCGTCTTCCAGCCGTCGCAATCGCAGAAGGATTCGGGCTTTAAGACCTCGCAGGATATCCGGGGGCGGTTCCGAGGAAGCAGGGAGCAGATTAATTAGTTCCCACGCACGCTCATAATCCTGAAGCATCTCGGCAGCTAAAGCCGTCGCGAAGACATCCTCCATGGAAGCCTTTCCTGCTAATACCGACGGTTCCAAGAGTTCTAAGAGCTCAGGAAACCTATGCCGAAAGAAATATCGTTCGGCTACTTTGCCTCGAAAGATTTTGGCTGTAAGAGAAGGGGATTTCGTTGCAACTTGTTGCTGTTGCAACTGGTTGAAAAACCTGTTGTAATCGAGCCATTGCGATTCGGCCCACGCGGACAGGCGCATGCGGAATGTTGGACTGTCGTTAAATCCAAGCTGGTGGAAAATCGCCTGGCCTTCTTCGTGGCATCCGGTAGCCATGAGCGCCATCGCTCGGTAGGATTGGGCGAGATTGTTGTCGGGCTGAAGGGCTATGACCTCGGAAGCGAAACCCGCTGCAGCATGAAAATCGCCCGTATCCCACGCAGCGATTGCAGCCAGTAATTTCGCCGGGACATTGTTGGGGGTGCCAAGCATCAAGGGCTGGAGAATTTGCAAAGCCTCAGCTGGCTGGTTGCAATCGATGTTAGTCTGAGCGGCTTGCAATTCCGGCAGAAGCGATTGGAGATTTTGGGTCGGCGTTTCCATGGAGGTTTTGCTTGCCGTGGCATGCGGTATAAACACAAGATCAAACCATGGATATGGCTCGCATCATTGGAACGATCGTCGCAACCACCAAGGTGGAATTCCTGGATGGCGCAATTCTTTGCGTATTGCAGCCGTTGAATGAAAAGCTCGAATCCGTCGGAGACATTGTCATTGCAACAGATTCTCGGGCGCGCCACGGGGTGGGGGAGTTGGTCTATTTCGTGGCAAGTGGTGACGCCGTTTTCACTGGTTTGCGGGGGGAAGATATCCCGGTCGATGCGGCCATCATCGGGATTGTGGATGACCTCCACATTTCGGAGCCTTCAACTCCCTGAAGGACGTTTCGCTTCTCAGTGTTTCAATCGTTCAGCGATTTTTCCCGGGATCGAAATGAAATTGTTTCGGGCCATTTCTGCCCACGAAACCGGCTGGTCCCGTTTTATTAAACCCGCGCCATACTGGACGATTAGTCCGAAATTCCACAACATGAAGAGAATGACGAGTGATGGCGTCCATCGGTTGAAACGCGGGAATGTCTGCATGAGCAGTGCAATTCCCACGGCCAGTAGTGGAAGCGAACTGATGAACATGCGATGGCCGAAGCTCGCTCCTGCCCACCAATGACTCCATGACCCGATGATCCAGACCTGAGTGAAGAATCCTGTGAGGGCGAAGATTCGCCATTTCATTTGGAGTTTTGGGATCAGCAAACCCACGAAACCGAGTAGGAGCAGCGGATGCCAATAGAACAGCCCGTGGCGTGAGCTGAATAGAACATCCCACGCATGCAAGGGGGGGAATGGATGGAAGGAACCCTGCCGCAGGTATTCCCGGGGCCCGGAGAAGGGGGTTCCGTGGAGATAGTTCCACACTGCGAATTGCGGTGAGAAAACGAGGACGCATGCGACAGCTGCAGTGGCAATGCGAAGGAGACGTTGGGGGAATCCATGGGAGGCGCCTTCAAGAACGCGCTTAAGTTCCAGCGGAATAAAGACGGCCAGAAGCGCGGCGTCTTGATATCGTGTGAGAACGAGAAGACCTGCCACGGCGCCTAACACGGCCCAGCGGCGAACCGAATCGCCACCTGCGTAAATAACCAACATCAACACCGCGAGAAAGAACGAGTTCGCGTGGCTCATGGAGGGATGGAGATACATATAAAAGGTAAGGGGCGAAGCAAGCCAGATGGCGAGCACAGACCAGAATGCAGCGTTGGGCGAGGTCAGCCGCGTCAAAAAACGGAAGAGTAGAAAAAGACCCAGGGACGCGTAAAAACACGACGCAATGCCAATGGCCCATTGGTATGGAGGTCCGTAGCCATTGGCCGAAATATTTGTGAGGCCGGTGGCATTAAGCGCCAGCACGCTGCCATGAACCGCGACGATCCAGGGTGACCATAGCAGGGCGGAGCCAATGCCATACAAATTCGTCGGGTGCCTGGTGGTGGGATCAGAGGCAACCGGCAGGTTGTCGAACCAATCGGGGTTCAGATGAAAATAATGTGCGTATTCGTTCGCGTAATCCAAGTCGCCATCGATCAACAGCGAACGCAACGGGGCATAATTCTGAACGCCATCATTGCCATGTATTGATGGGCGGAGCATTGTCAAGGCCGCAACGCACAGCAGGATGACGAGCAACGCCGATTTATTGCCGATTAAGTTGCTCACTGGGGACGGCTTGTAATTCACTCTGCGTATCTCCGCCTTTCAGCAAAGCGTTGACAGGCGTATGCGTCCCGCTGAAATTCACTAACTGGCAGGTTGATGATGTTTCGGATTTGGAAAGATTGTAACATCATTGGCGTACCGCAATCTGAGCGATTGATTGAGGCTTCCATGCAAAGAAAATCCCCCATGCGAATATCCGCTGCCGTCGCAGTGATGACGTGCCTTATCTTGGGTGGGGTCGGTGACTTGAGAGCCACCCCAGAAGTGGGAGTTGCTCCCTCAGCCACGGCGGGGGGGGCTTTCATGTCCTCTGCAGAGTTGGAAAAAGTTGTTCTTCCACCGGGACTCACAGCGGATCGCAAAGATTGTTTTGGTTTGATCTATTCTGGTTTCCGTCAGTCGGCCATTGAACCGTGTGGATGCGTGACCAATAAATTGGGAGGCATCGACCGCGACGCCCGGGTTCTTGAAAAGCTGGATGAGCTGAAGATTCCGGTTGTGAAAGTCGATGCCGGTGGATTCTTGCGCAGCGAACCCAATGACATGGCACTCCGACGGACGCGCGCTTTGTTCAAAGCCTGGCAGAAAATGGATGTGCAGGCTGTGAACGTGGGGGCCGTGGACCTCAACCAAGGGGTGAAGTTTTTGCGCGACGCGCAAACCTCGTGGTCGGTTCCGCTCATCTCTGCGAATTTGCTCTCTGCTTCTGATAAAAAGCTGCTCTTTGAACCATATAAAATCACCAGCGTTACTCTGACCAATGGCACGACTGTGCGGGTGGGCATTGTGGGTATTACCCGCCCGGCCGATGGACAGGGGACGGTTTCATTGCTGGCATCTGCCGCTCCGGATTTGGGGCGTTCTCTGTCGGGAGTAAGTGATTCGCCATCATCCCAACGATGGATGTTGCAACCCGAGGGTCGCGGACAGGGCGCTGATCTGCCGGCAAATGTCCGGGATGAGGTTGTCGTTCTGGATCCCATGGAAGCTCTCGTGAAGGTGCTCCCCGAGATGCGACCGAAATGTGACACCATCGTTTTGCTCGACTATCAGAAGGTTGAACCCATGCGCAAGTTTGTGGAAGCGCTTCCAACTCAAACCGGCATATCTGCGGCGGTGGCCGGTGAGTTTCTGATGCTGTTGCCCATTCCCCAGGAAGTTAACGGTGTGACTGTGATGACCTCGGGTTTCGAGGGAAGACAACTCGGCAATCTCATGATTGAATTCAAGGGTGGTAAAATCGGGCAGCGAAGAAACGCGATCATTCCGATTTCACAAGCCGTAGAACCTGTGCCCGCGTACTCGGAAATCATCGAGAGCTACAAGCGCGACATTTCTGCCATGCCGAATGCGAATGCTTCCAACATTCCCATGACTCAGCGCAAGATCAGCTACATCAGTGCGGTCGCCTGTGTGGAGTGCCACAAGGCCGAGTATGACCAATGGAGGGGAACTGCTCACTCAAGGGCCTTTGCCAGTCTTGTGGAGAAGGGCGAACAAAACAATGCCTCCTGCGTGAAGTGTCACGTAACTGGATATCAGGTGGACAACGGATTTTCTGACATCAAAACCACGCCGGAGTATGCCAACGTACAGTGTGAGGTTTGCCACGGGCCTGCTTACGAACATGTGGTTCAGTCGCGCCGGAGCAAAATCCTTGCTCGCATGAATCGCCCTTCGGAAATCCCCGCATCGGAGAAGGCTGTGTTGAACATGAAATTTGACGCGAAATACTGCGCAGTCTGCCACGATCCCAAAAATGACCCGGACTTCGACTTCGAAAAGATGATTCATCAGGTGGATCATTCCCGCCCCGCCGAATCCAAATCTGCCGAAACCACGACACCCCTTGCCGCGTCTCCAACGTTGCAGACAATCTCCCCGGCAATTTTATAATTGCCGAAGAACGCATTCATGTTTGCGCCTGAAAATGAAACGGTGATAGGTTGTTAGCGTATTTTGAACTAATTCGAGTGGCTGTTGTTTTTCGGCGGTCATTACATTTCCCCATAGTGACTGAGATATGCCTGAACTGAGAAAAGACCCCGTAACGGGGAGATGGGTCATCATCGCGACGGAGCGAGCCAAGAGGCCTGCTGCATTTGGAAAAGTGCCGGAGGAACGTAAGGGCGGCTTTTGCCCTTTTTGTCCCGGCAACGAAAAAAGCACTCCGCCAGAAACTCTCAGCTATCGCCAGCCAGGCTCCGCCAAGGACACCGAGGGCTGGTGGACACGGGTTGTGCCGAACAAGTTTCCGGCATTACAAACCGAGACGCCCCCCAAACGGTCGGGCGAAGGAATGTACGATCGCATCACCGGGTTTGGTCAGCATGAAGTCGTTATCGAATCGCCGAGCCACGACAACACCATTGCGGACCTCTCCGTTGAGAAGATTCAGGAGGTCATCTGGGCATTCCGAGATCGCACCGTGGAGATGCGAAAAGACCACCGGATGAAGTACATCCTCATCTTCAAGAACTGGGGCCGGGAAGCGGGGGCATCTCTGGAGCATCCTCACTCGCAGATCATCGCAATGCCCATTGTGCCCAAGCGAGTTCAGGAAGAGTTGTCGGGAGCATCCAAGTATTACGATTACAAAGAGCGCTGCGTTTTTTGCGACATCATTCAGCAGGAACTGAACGACAAGGTCCGCGTGATCGCAGAGAACGATGCCTTCATCGCATTTCTGCCCTTCGCCAGCCGTTTTCCGTTTGAAACCTGGATTCTGCCGAAAGAGCACGTTTCATTCTTCAACGACATCCAGAAGAATCACGTCGCAGATTTGGCTTCCCTGATGAAGACTACGTTCTCGATGTTGAAAAAGGCCCTGAAGGATCCTGCCTATAATTTCGTGATCCATACCACCCCGTTCAACGACACGGGCGATGTGCCCTATTATCACTGGCATATCGAGATTATGCCGAAGTTGACGAAGGTGGCCGGCTTCGAGTGGGGGACCGGGTTTTATATCAACCCCATTCCACCCGAACAGGCTGCGCGGGTTTTGCTCACCTCGGGACTACCGAGTGAAAGCGACACAGAGGGCGAAGACAATCAATCCGATGACGATGACGGGTCTTCAAACATATCTGACATCCAGATGATTCACTGAAGACCACGGACCGGGGAGCTTGGGCCACAAGGCGGCCGGGGTCGGAATGATCGTTTAGTTTACCAGGTCACGCCCATTTTGCGCAGATTGTTTAAAGCGATCGCGCTGCTTTCCAGTCCCGGCTTGGGTGGATTGTCCATCTCCACGACGAACCACTCCACACACGCATCCTGACAGGCCTGAAGAATGGAGGCCCATTCAAGAATTCCCTCGCCGACCTCTACGTCTGTCGGTGGCGTTGATCTGCTCATGTCTTTCAAGTGAACCCAGGCACATGCATCGGCACGTTGACGGATGGATTCCACGGGATCGTCTCCCGCAAAGGCTAACCAGTACAGGTCCAGTTCCGCGCCAACACTCGGGCCGGCGGATTTCAGGAGAATATCCAACGCAGGAGCATCATCAAACCGCTCCAATTCACGATTATGGTTATGATAACCAAGCTTGAGGCCGCGACTTTCGCATCGGGGCTGCAAGGCTGCTAATCTGAGGCCGAGGTCATGCCAGCTCTCTGCAGTGAATTCAAATCCAGCGGGAGGCGATGGAACGATGATGTTTCGGCATTGAACTTCTTCGTGATAGTCAGCGATGCGGTCGAAATCCTTCTCCAGGGCATCGACACCAACATGGGAACCGGCGGCGACGATCCCTTCCGCATCCATAACCGATCGAACTTCCTTTGCGGATGTTGTTCCGAAACCGGCGAATTCCACCGCTCCATATCCAATGTGTGAGACGTCCTTGATGGCTGCCAAAAGTTCCGGCCCGCCCTGAGCACGAAGGGTCCACATCTGAAGCGCGAGAGGATTTGGTAAATGCATGGAGAGATAAATTCCTTTAATGAGATATCCTGAAAGGATGCGAGGAGGGTTTCTGTTTTCCAAGTGTCTTCAACGTCGGCAATCGATTGAAGTCTAATGAAAAGGGCGCTGCTTCCGGTTAATTCTGGTGGGGGAAATCAAGCGGTGGAAGGGCGCACTGGCTCGCGCGCCGAGCATCTTTTTCGAATGGGTGATTCCAGTAGCCGCAGGTAAGTAGCAGGGCAAAATACAGAGGCAGAAAAAATGGACCGAGCACATGATACTGGAGCACATGCCGCTCCTCATGGAGCCGCAAATAGGGCGTGGGAGGCAAACGCCACAGAACACAATCGCCCATGGTGAAAGCATGAATCCCAAGCAATTTGCAAAATGAGTGGACTGGGCCGCGCGTTAGGAAGATGTCGATCGTTCGATCTTCATGCCGATGGGGGAGGTTTGCGTTGAGCAGTCCGATTGCGATCCCCAAAAGCGTGTTCGGAGAAGCCCAGAGCCGACCTGCCCAGACTTTCCAAGGGCGATATGATTTTTTTGCGCACACGTTCAGATAAATTGCGACGTTGGGGGATGTGCATTCATATGATGGTTGCAGATCACCACGCATAAGTCGCTTTTGGTGCCATGGTTTTGAGCCCCCCGGATAAAGAAACAGGCAGATCGAATGCGAGCGAACCTCTGCGCATTTTCGCTGATGCCCGTGTGGTGCGTTCAGGTCAAACGGGAGTTGGGGTTTTTGCCGAGCAAATGATTTTGCACCTGGCCGAAATTGCAGGAGCGAGGATGACGGTCGCATCACTGGAACCACAGCGTTGGCATAGCAAAGCCGCTAACGTGAACGTAGTTCCAGTCTCGGCAGATTATCAGTCGCATCCCAAAGGGGATCTGTACGAACATTTCCAACTGCCAAGGGTGGCTGCAGAAAGTGGATCTGATCTCTTCTGGGGTTGTGCTTTCGCTGTGCCCTGGGCGCCTATGAAAATTCCGAAGATCGTGACGATTCACGATGTGACGATGTTCACCTACGGCGCATGTTATCCGGCTGGGTTCAGACACTATATGCGCTGGGTTGTCCGTCTATCGGTCAACGCTTCTCAGGCGATCCACGTTCCCAGTGAGAACACCCGTTGCGAACTGACGCGCTTGTTTCCTCATGCCGCGGATCGAATATTTGTTGTTCCGGAGGCTGCTTCGTCGTGGTTCCAACCTGAAGCTGAAGGTCTCCCCGATGCGGCCAAGTCCCTCAAGGGAGGCTGGTTGCTGGCTCCATCTCTGGACGATCCTCGGAAAAACGTTTCTGCTCTGGTCAATGTCTGGAGAAAGATTGCGCCGCAGGACTGGACCTTGGTTCTGGCAGGAGGCCGGGTGAAGCGAGAGACATCGCCCAATATGGGTGTGTTACAACTTGGGCGCGTGACTCTGCGAGAGATGCGGGCGCTTTACTCCGGCGCCGAGGCATTTGTGTTTCCATCGCTCCACGAAGGATTCGGCCTTCCGGTGTTAGAGGCGATGGCCTGCGGATGTCCTGTAGTTGCGTCTCGTGGCGGAGCTCTTCCCGAAGTCGGCGGAGATGCTGCGCGGTATCTGGACTTCTCGAATGGCGATGAAGTGGACGAATGGTTGCGAAAAATGATCTCATCGGAGACACCTCGTTCCCAACCCCACGGGCCATCATTAGAACGCGCGGCTTCTTTCTCATGGAAGAAATCGGCCCAAATGTTTTTGGATGCGGCGCGTGAACTTATAACGGTGAAGACATGAAAGCTGATTGTGGCATTGTTATTGTGGCGGCGGGATCAGGATTGCGCATGGGAGGCGACATCCCGAAGCAGTTGCAACGATTGGGTGGTCTTCCCCTGTTCCTGTGGAGTTCGCGTTTTTTCGATTCTCTTCAGGATGTCTGCTCAGTGGTTATCGTCGGCCCCGAAGCGCACCTTCCCTTCATGGAAAAAGAAGCGAAGGAAACTGGATTGAAAAAATTAACCGCAATGGTGGTGGGCGGGGAGAATCGTCAGGATTCGGTATTGGCGGGGCTTTCTGCATTGCCGGAAACTTGCGACTTCGCCGGAGTTCATGATGGAGCGCGCCCATTTCCCGGTCCGGCCGTGCACGAGGCGATAGAGATCGCCCGGCAACACGGGGCCGCTATTCTCGCGAGTCCCGTTACGGATACGGTGAAACGCGTGGCGAAAGGATCGAATGTTATCTCAGCCACGGAAGACCGCGAAACCTTGTGGGCTGCTCAAACGCCGCAATTCGCCCGGCGCGGCGTGCTTATGGATGCCCTAAGACATTGCGTTCAAAAAGGGATTCTCATCACAGATGAGGCATCTGCGCTGGCTGAATTTGGTGTGGATGTGCGGGTTGTCCATTCACCGCGAACGAATCTGAAAGTAACGACACCAGAAGACTGGGCAGTAGCGGAAACGCTCGCCGCAGCTTACATAGAGGAGACGGACAACCGATGAGCGATCAGAAGCCATTGTTTCGAGTGGGTCTGGGTTTCGACACCCATCAGTTTGCGGAAGGTCGTAAACTTATGTTGGGCGGGGTTCTGATCCCTCATGACAGGGGATTGCTCGGCCACTCGGATGCGGATGTTCTTCTCCATGCAATTTGCGATGCGTTGTTGGGTGCAATTGGCGAAGGAGATATTGGCCAGCATTTTCCCAACACTGATCCACGGTGGAAGGATTGCCCCAGCCTGAAGTTCGTGGAAGAGAGCATGAAGATGGTGAGTGCACAGGGCTACGCGGTTTCCAATTTGGACTGTGTGATCCTTGCCGAGAAGCCTAAAATCGGTCCGTATGTGGCATCGATGCGAGCATCCATTTCGGCTGCAATCGGCGTGTCTGAGGGCGCGGTTGGAATAAAGGCAACCACGATGGAAACAATGGGCGCTATCGGTCGTGAAGAGGGAATGGTTGCCCAGGCCGTCGTGTTGTTAGAACGCCGGGACGCGTCACGTTAATCTGCGTTTTCCTCTGAGCCACTCGATTTTGCTTTCATGACCTTCAATCCGCTCAGGAATCGATCAACACGGGTTGCGTACGCTGCTGCTTTTGTGGGGCTGACGGCCTCATCCGAATAGCGCGATGAAATGAAATCGTGGGTCAGTCGGGATATCTCATCCTGCGGAAGATCACCGCGGGTGATGAGACCCTGTAGGAATTCTTCCGCAGTTTGGGAAGGCCGCCGAGCCGCACCGACGCGTTCCATATCTTGCGAGAGTTGACGAAACTTCGCTGCAATTTTTTCGCGGGGCTCGTCTGGAATTGAAGGCGCTGTTCTCGATTCGGTGCGCTTTATCGCGTATGGTGTTCCCATGGGCACCCCGACAGATTCCGGTAAGGGGGCTTCTCGTCGCTTCTGAAAGCGGTCGATTATCCAACGCGAGAAAGCCAAAGCTGCCACGGTGACCAACAACAGCAGAATGCTGTAGATCACCTGCCTGAGCATCGAAACTTCTGTTATCGTATTCTGAGTGATGGGAGATCGGCGCCGAAGTTCTCTGGAGGCGGGCAGTAGCAAACTCTTCAGGGGTTTGAGGTCGGGGGTTAACCATAACAAGGTGAGGGTGACGAAACCGGCAGACGCGGCCTGCCTTACTGCATTGCCGAAGGGAATGAACGCGCCGAATTTTGCCACGGAACGGAAATGGGAAAGTCTCAGAAAGAAATGAGCGTGGGATAGAGACGCAAGAAAACACGCGCTGAACGCTCCCAGAAGGATATAACTCTGTGGCTCGGGAATGCGGGTGGCGGTCGCGACGAAGAGGGTTCCGCAAAGCAGAAGAAAACGTGAAATCCCTCCTTCCGTTCCGACCACAAGGGCTAGGGGAACCAACACCAAGGACACTCCAACCGCGAAATTGAAGCGGCCTTGAAAGAGTGCCGGTGATATGAAGAGAGCGCCGGAGGCCGCCCAGAGAAAGACGGCTTGTGACGGAGGGCCGGAGCGGAGCAAATCCGAGATTGAATCGCGTCCGGCAATCCCGATGGTGAGGAGGACCGCATAAAGGCCGATAACGATCGCGATGACTCTGGCGAGATTCCAGTCTGGGAAATTCTGCAATAGCACCAGAGAGGTCGGAATGGCAGCGGTGAGGATTAAGGCAAAACCAAGTCCGAATGCGATGCGACTTTCTGCCCGTTCTTCTGTTCGTGGCAGGGGCGTCATGATGGCAGCCTGAGTTGCGTCGCCAGGTTTTGCTGGTTGAGGACCGTGAAGATATCTGCGCCCGCCTCTTTCAGGATCCCGATCTGCTGTGCCAATGGCAGTGCATCTGCAAATGCCTGATCCTGCTCTGTGCGAAGTTTGAGAAATGAGCGGTCATCGACCAAAACGCAGATTGTTTTCACGCGACGCAACACAAGGAGTTGAACAAGTCTGGCTGTAGCCTCGGTTCTCATGTTGATTGTGCTGAGAATCAGCACCGCGGTGGACCCGGCCCTCAACAGCTCTGCGTCGTTCATAACGGGAGCTTCGAAACTCCCGATCCCCTCCGCCTTAAGGAGGGCCAACCAGTCGAGGATGGCGGTTAAATGGTCGCGGCCCGCGGCAAGGGTGGTCATGTCCATGGGGTCTTTGACCGCAACAACCCTCACCAGATGTTGGTGTCGTATCGCTTCCGAAGCGATGGAAGCCGCTGCCTTGATGCGCATTTCCAGCGAAGTGTTGTTACCCAGACCGGCCAGCGACAGCAGATGGAGGTCGCAGTAAATCGTAATTTCTGTGACGACATTTTGCTCAAATTCCTTTACGAGAGGAAACCCTCTGCGAGCAGTGGATGGCCAGTGGATGTAGCGCGGAGGATCGCCGGCGCGGTAGTCGCGTAACTGAGCAAACTGTTCTCCGCGTCCGATCCGGCGCACGACTGCCTCGCCAATTTCCAGCAGGGTTCCCCGGCCAAGAACTTCGAATCCCATAATGCCCACAGATTGCGGATAGACATGCAGCGTCGTTACGATGTCGCGAGTTTGGTTGAAGGTGAAAAGTCCCACGGGTGAATGTGTGCGAAGGCGAAGTGGACCAATCAGATAAATGCCGCGGTGATGCTTGCAGGTTTGCCGGTATCGGAACTGAACGCCTTCACCCGCCAGCAGGTTGGGCGCTACATGGCCCAGATGATAATTGCCCGAGGGGGAGAAGGAATCGATGATCTCGACAAGATGGGCCGTCCGCTTCGATCGGTTCTCGGCGGTTAAATCCACCGTAACGCGGTCACCCTCAAAAGCTCTCGGATAATGGAGACGTTGTAAGGAAATCCCGCTCTGCACGCGTCGTCCTTCCAACCATTCGAAGATAACGAGCGTAAGAAGAAAAAGACCGAAACCAAAAGTGGCTCGTGAAGCGGAAGCCAACCCGGCAATCAAAGTGAAGGAGGATAAAAACAATACGACGTTGCGCCTCGTGAAGAGGTGAAACTGAAAGTCTTGGTCGGGGCTGTTCGACATGAATGGGGGAGTCGCTTAGAGGATCAGATGAATTCGCCGGTCAGCAAAGGGACGGGAATTTCATCAAGTAATTCGCGGATAATCTGATCAGGAGTTCGACCACCAAGAACGGACTGGGGCCGCACGATCAGGCGGTGTCGAAGTACCGGAGGTGCCAAAGCTTTTATTAGATCCGGAGTTACAAAAGGCTCGCCACGTAAGAAAGCGAGGGCCTGGCCGGATAACAGAAGTGATAGGGAAGCACGCGGACTGCCCCCCAGAATCAAGTCGGGATGGCGTCGTGTGGCGTCAACCAGTCGCACGACATATTGTGAAACGGTCGAGTCCACATGAATGCGTCGCACTGCTTTTTGGATATCGAGAAGTTCTTCAACGGACAAAACCGGTTTCAGTTCATCAAGGGGCGAGCCCGCCAAACGACTTTCGATGATGCGAACTTCATCCGCCGCAGAGGGATATCCGATGGATATCTGCATGAGGAAGCGGTCGACCTGCGCTTCGGGCAGAGGATATACACCCTGTTGTTCAACAGGGTTTTGCGTCGCCATTACGAAGAATGGATTGGGCAGTGGATGCGAAATTCCGTCGACGGTAACCTGGCGCTCCTCCATGGCCTCCAGCAGAGCAGATTGCGTGCGTGGCGTAGCGCGGTTGAGTTCGTCGCCCAGGAGAATGTTGGCAAATACGGGCCCGCGGCGGAATTCGAACAGGTGCTCGCGCTCGTTATAAATCGAAACCCCCGTGATGTCTGAGGGGAGCAGGTCGGGGGTAAATTGTACCCGTTGGAATTGAGCTTCCACACTGCGAGCGATGGCCCGCGCGAGCAGTGTTTTTGCCAGACCGGGCACGTCTTCCACCAGCAAATGGCCACCGGCGAGGAACGCCGTCAGGGCAAGTTCAATAACCTCGTCCTTGCCGATGATGACCCGGGCGATGTTGTCGCGTAATTTCTTCGGCAGATCCGTCTTCGGGGACATGGGCACTCCATGTAGTGGTAAGAGCACTTCTGATGATTGAAAGAAGTAGGGCTGGGTGAAAGGAAAAATCATTCTTTGATTCATCTTCGGGGGCGAGCTTGAACCGTTAAACCTTGCTCAAAGGAGTCATCCATTGCAGAACAGTCTGCATTCCCAGAATTGATCATGAACATCCTATCTTCTGATAATCCGCAAGGAGGTCGCATCCGGCTCGAGCATATCGGGGACGAATCGGGTGGAGAATTTGTCGTTTACTGGATGGCAACGGCACTTCGGTCTGCGGAAAACCCGGCGCTTGAGGCTGCTGCCGCCTTCGCGCTGGATCGCGGATTGCCCTTCTTAATATATCAGGGAGTCTTTGCCTCATCTCCTCACGCTTCAGACCGTCATATCGCCTTCGTGGCTGAGGGCATACCAGCTTTGCACCAAGCTCTCGTTGAGCGTGGCATGCGCCACTTGGTTCACATTGTTCGGGATCGGGAGATCGAAGTTCCCCCAGAGATGCTCGGGTTGTTCAAGCGTGCTGGACTGATTGTTACAGAGGATTTCCCCTGCGAACCTTATCCGGTGTGGCGAGAAAAGCTGGCGGCATCATCGGGTCGCCCTGTTTATGTCGTGGATACCGCTTGCATTCTTCCCATGCAAATTGTCGGGCACCCTTCAGATCGTGCGTCGCAATTTCGCAAATCAACGGCTACCCGTCGCGCTGGTTGGATCGACCAGATGATTCACTTGTCCGACACCCCCGCGCAGTGGTCGGGTGATCCGGGCTTTGAATCTGCTGAGATTACCGATGAAAAGATTCCCGGTCTGCTTGCTTCCATGCAAATCGATCATTCGGTGGGACGGGTTCATGACATCCGTGGGGGAGAGGCTACCGCTCTAAATCGGTGGAGAGCTTTTCTCGATGGTCCTCTTGATCGATATGCTGAAGATCGAGCAGACGCGGCAATGCCCCATGCTGTAAGTGGATTGTCTCCGTATCTTCATCACGGGATGATTGCATCATGGCAGATTGCACGGGAAGCGAGAGATTCCAATACCGCCGGTGCCTCCAAGTTCCTAGATGAACTGACGGTTTGGCGGGAGATGTCCTACTGTTTTTGCAGGTATCACGCCGAACACGATACTCTGGAAGCTTTGCCGCCCTGGGCCCGCGAGGCTTTGTTCCACCAGGCAAATCACCGACGTTCGCGTCCGTCGCTGGATGAAATCGAGCGTGGACTGACGGGTGATCCGTTGTTCGATCTGGTCCAACAATCACTCGTCCGACATGGCACGCTCCACAACAACGTTCGCATGACGTGGGGCAAGTGCATCGCTTCCTGGATGCAAGATGCCGGAGAAGGCCTTCAACTGGCCCTCGACCTCAATAATCGTTATGCTCTGGATGGATCCGACCCTAATTCTATCGGGGGAGTTCAATGGTGTTTCGGATTGTTCGATTCACCGCAACCGCAAGCCACTCTACGTCTCGGAACCGTTCGCGCCCGAAGCAGCGAGGCGCACTTGCGGCGTCTGAATGTCATGGATTTTACGATCTGGGTTAAGCGCCCGCGCGGTGGAGTTGCTGATTGTCTCGTCATCGGAGCCGGCATGGCCGGCTTGTCTGCCGCCCGAACTCTTGCGGATCACGGTGTGCAAACAGTGCTCCTGGACAAGGCTCGGGGAGTGGGTGGGCGCATGGCAACGCGGAGATTCGAAGGGGGAGTCTTTGATCACGGGGCACAGTTCTTCACGGTCCGCGACCCTGTCTTCGGGCGTAATGTTCTCAACTTGGCGGACGCGGGAGTAATCAGTCGCTGGGGCTTCGGTTTTTCGGGGGCGGACGTCGGGGATGATTCGGATCACCATACAAGATTTCGCGGGACCCGTGGAATGACTCAGGGGCCCAAGTATCTGGCCCAGGATCTTGAAGTTCATCTTCAGGTGAAAGCAGATCGCATTGCTCGAACCAGCAAAGGCTGGGAAGTGTTCGCTGGGGAAGATGCAAGCTGGCATGGGAAGTCTTTGATTTTAACCATGCCCATGCCGCAGGTGGTGGAGCTACTTGCCGCATCTGATCTAATTACGGATGAACTTCAGGAGAAACTGGGCCCCATCACCTATTACCCGTGCATTGCGTTGCTCGCGATTTTGGAGGGACCAAGCGGTTTGCCAGATCCTGGAGCTATCAAGCTATCCGCCAACACCGGGCCCATCGCCTGGATCGCTGATAACCACATGAAGGGCATTTCGCCGAATGCTCATGCCGTAACGATCCACGCCCAACCCGATTTCAGTGCGGAACATTATGGTTGGACGGATGAGCAACTTGCGCCCGTCATGGCTGCGGCGGCTATGCCTTATCTTGCATCTCCGATAAAAAAGCAGATTCTCCGTCGTTGGAAATTCAGCTTACCCAAGACGCTTTCAACTCAACCCATTTTGCCCGTTCAGCAATACCCACCGCTCGTCGTGGCGGGCGATGGTTTGGGTGGTCCTCGCATTGAAGGTGCAGCCCTGTCGGGTTATGCTGCCGCGGGTTGGTTGTTGTCCCTGCCTTAGTGAAGAGTTTGATTCGGAGGCTATTGGCTCCAAACTTGGGCGGCCATCGCACCGAGCCGAATTGCGACGAGGCCGGCAGCTACACTTCCGATGAGATTAGCGGACGCTGCCCACCAATTTCCGGTCTGGAATAGTTGATGGCTCTCCCATTCGAAGGTGGAGAAGGTTGTGTAGGCTCCCAGAAACCCAATGGCCAGGGACAGGCGCAGTGCCTCGGCCAGAAAAGAGAAGCGCGAAAAAAGGTAAGTCGCGACGAACCCGAGCAGAAAGGCGCCGGATACATTCACAATGATGGTGCCCCAGGGAAAGGCCGCTCCCCAGAGGCGATATGATAGTCGGGTTACGCCATAACGTGCCAGGGAACCAAGGGCTCCACCCAAACCAACCAAGCCTGCTGTCATCCAACCGTTCATGTTTTCCACCTCATCTTGCGGCAAGGGCGAGGGGTGCCTCGCATCAATCGTTGCCGTGTTTCACTCGCATCGGATGGAGAGCGACCTGCAAGCATAAGTGAATTCATGGTCTTCGAAGCCGATTTGCTGTTGCGTGCGGCTTGCGGTGACTATTATTTCATTGGTCATGGACAAGCCCATAATATCCGGTGTTCGCACCAAGAAGCTATCGGTGCATTGCGACGAGCGGGGACGGTTGATGGAGATGCTCCGCTCCGATGAAGAGATGTTCGATAATTTCGGACAGTGCTATTTAACGACGGCCTATCCGGGCGTTGTTAAGGCATGGCATTATCACAAGTTTCAGGACGACCATTTCGTGGTCGTGCGCGGAATGATGAAGATCGTCCTCTACGATGCACGGGAAGAGTCGGAAACCAAGGGTGTGGTTAACGAGTTTTTCATGGGCGATTTTAATCCCATGATTTTGAAAATCCCCGCGGGCGTTTATCACGGTTTCAAATGTATCAGTGAGCACGAGGCTCTCGTGGTTAACCTCCCAACTAATGTTTATAACCATCAGGACCCGGACGAGATTCGGCTTGAACCGCATAGCGGTGAGGTCCCTTATGACTGGTCTCGAAAGGACGGCTGAAAGCTGATGAGTACCGAAAAAAGCAATCCCCCCCAGGGGGCATCGAGTGGTAAATCTATCGATGATTATCGCACCAAAATCGATAGCATCGACAAGCAACTCGTTTCTCTTCTCGATGAGAGGGCGGAGGTGGCCAGAGAAATTGGTCAGGCCAAGATTTCGGTCGGCAAGCAGAAGTTTTTCGATCCATCACGCCAGAAGCAGGTCATCCAAAACGCGATATCAATGAGCAATAGCTCGTTCCCGCAAGAAAGTCTCCGTAACGTCTACGTGGAAATTATGTCGGGGTGTCTGGCTCGGGAAAAGCCCACAACGGTGGGTTACCTGGGGCCGGAAGCAACCTTCTCGCATCTTGCTGCCTTGAGCGAATTTGGAAATTCCGCAGAATTAAAAACGTTCAATTCCATCGTGGACGTCTTCCTCGCGATGGATCGCGATTGGATCGACTTCGGCGTGGTGCCCATTGAGAATTCCACGGGAGGCGTCATCCACACCACGCTGGATATGTTCCTCGAATACGATCTGCTGATCTGCAGCGAGATCTATTTGAACATCCATCAGAACCTGATCTCGAAGAACCCGCTCTCGCGGATCAAAACCATCTACTCCAAGTCTGAAGTGTTTTTGCAGTGTCAGATCTGGCTCAAGGAAAACCTGCCCGCCGCCCAGCACATCGAAGTGGCAAGCACGGCGAAGGGCGTCGAACTGGCCAGCAGTCGCGATTATGCCGCTGCCATCGGCAGTGACATTGCCGCGCGCATGTTCAACGTACCGGTTCTGGCTGCGGGCATCGAGGATATGAAGGATAACACAACACGCTTCCTCGTGATCGGAAAACAGAAGTCACAGCCGACAGGTCAGGACAAGACCAGCGTAATGTTCTCCATCCAGGATCGACCGGGAGCTCTGTTTGACCTTCTGCAAGCGTTTGCCGAGCGCGGCATCAACCTGACCAAGATTGAGAGCCGACCGACGCGCCGCAAAGCCTGGGACCTTGTGTTCTTTGTGGATATGGAGGGTCATCAGAGTGAGGCCAAGGTCAGTGAGGCGCTCGAGGCTTTGGGAACTCACACGCGGAACATGCGCATAATGGGTAGCTACCCGCGCGACATCAAGACCGACCGTAATCTGGAATAGACCGGAAAGGTCCTGATGATCACTGAACCGCAGGCAATTTTCCCGTTGTGGCTGGAATTCAGCGGGTTGCCGAGCATCCTGGCCGCAAAGGTACGCGGTGGTGCGGCTTGGCCTGTGTTCAAAAAAATTGTCGAATTGGATCTGGAAGGCAACCTGATCCCGGACACAGTGGAGATCACGCTGGATGAGTTGGGTTGGCGAAGCGGCGTGGCTCCCGGAGCGGCGCGAAAAGCCATTCTTTCGCTTCGAAAGCTAAAACTGATTTCCTGTTTTTTGCCGGAGACCAACGAAGAAGAGGCTCTTATCCGGATCCGTATTCCCTTGGAAACTCCCGATGGAATGGCTGAAATCCTGACAAAGTGGCCCTCGCTGTTTCCGAATGACCCTCGGGCATTCCGCTACAGTGCTCCCTGGGCAGAGATCGAAACGCGTGAACAGGGCGAGACCAACCCGAGGGTTGATCCGGTGTTGCAGGAAGTGGTTGATCTGTATTTCAACACAGTCGGATTGAAAATGAACGCTTTCATTCTGGACGAGTTGAAATTGATCCGCGAGAGATACCCGTTGGATGCATTGCGGCGTCAGTTTCGTCGTGCGCAGCAAAATGAAATCCACTCTTTGAGTTGGGTCGTTAAGGAGTTGGTCCGAAGCCGTCAAAAAAATGCCCAGGAAAATCGCCAATAAAATAGCGCCAGCCCTCTGCCCGAAATGTGGGGGAGTTGGATATGTTGTGACAGATGAGGGGGCGGCCCCTTGTGATTGCCGTCTCGATCATCGGACCCTAAATGCTTTTCGCGATGCGCGCATTCCTCGCAAGTTCCTTCAAAAATCACTTGAAGGTTTTCAATCTAAGTCAAGACGGCACAAAGAGATAGTGACCGGTGCCGGCCAATTTGTTCAAACTTTTCGTGGACGGCATGCGGACCACCCCGGTCGGGGACTGTTGCTGATGGGGAAGGAAGGAACGGGTAAAACCCATGTGGCGGTGGGTATTCTGAAAGATGTCATACGCCGTGGGTACACCGGTCTGTATTGGAACGTTCCCGAGCTGTTTCTGGAACTTCGGCGGCTGATGCGCGATGACGCCGAGCTGACCGAGGCTGATCTGTTTGATGAAGCCACTAACGCTGATTTGTTGGTTTTGGATGACTTGGGGGCTGAGCGGGTGAGTGATTATGTCATTGATCGGTTGTATGTTCTTATCAATGGCCGTTATCAAAATGATACGGCAACAATCATAACGACCAATCGAACCCTGGATGAACTGAGGGCGCAAATCGGCCCCCGTATCGCATCGAGAATTTGCGAGATGTGCGTCGCGGTTGAATTCCCCGAGGGTGATTATCGTCTGCAGAATATCAAGTGACTGATATTCTGCTCTCGCTTTAGCCAACGCTTTAAAACTCGGGCACTATCCTTGCTAAAAATGATGCAGGGCATGCAAACGCCCGACTATCTGGGGCAGTCGTGTCAGGTCCCCGTACAGAGTTCAACTTATTGGAGACAACAACATGTTCAAAAACGTGCGAGAAGTAGTCACGATTGGTCTACTGGCTGGTGGTATTGCGACCGCTGGTGCCCAAGACTCCGCCAAGCCAACTTCCGAGTCGGTCAAGCCGCCGGAGTTAACCCAAGTTTCAGGTCGTCTGCTTCTGGAAGCTGATGTCCCAACGACCGGTGGCGTCGTGTATTTCGTTTTCCAACGCCGCATTTCCGAGATTCCCACTGAGGGCGCCATGGCTCGTGTGAAAGAGATGGCTGAAGCGGCCGTTGCCATTGATAAGGGTGGCAGTTTCTCGCTGGAAATGGCTCCCGGAAACTACCTGTTAGTTTACGATCCTTTCGAGAATGTGACTTCTGACCTGAAGCCCGGCGCTGATAGTCAGGCCGTCGCGAAAAAACTGACCAAGGAACAGATCGACAAGCGCGTGGCACTCATGAAGCGAAGTGCGGAGCAAGGTCTGGCCGTCGTGAATGGAGCACTTCCCGGTGGTTTCGTAATCGAAAATCGGATCATCAAGCCCCCGGTCTCAGAATTTGGCGAAATGATTCTCGGAGCCGTCAACCGTGTCACCGTGAAGGCATTGGCTGAAGACGGTAAACCTCTGCCGTATCCTGCGATAATTAAGCTTCGTGGCAAGAATGGGGAAATTTACGAATCCCACCCGCCCACTGTAAGTGAACTCGGGACTTACGTCTATCACGACGTATTCACCCAGCGTTATGACGCGTTTGGCGAACCGACCAAACCCGCTCCCGACTCGGGAGACAAGCCCTATGTGCCCATCGTCGACGACGGATCATTTGTTTTCGAGGGTGGCGAAAAAGAAGTTACAGTAAAGATCGTTCGCGAAGAGGTCACAGAAGAAGAACTTCAGAAGCGCAATGCGGCCCCCACCCCTCCTCCCGGAGCCAAACAGGATTAGTTTTTATTGCCGTGCAAACGGTCGCACATGAATTTCGTAAACGTAGCACCGACCGTGTCATGAAGCGGTCGGTGCTTTTTTGTTGTGAGGAAGACTTGCATCCTCCAAGCGACTCAACTATTTTGCAGTCCAATACAAACAACAACGATCGTCTGAATTGAGCATGGTACGAATCTCTAAAAAATTTCTGGTTTTGACCCTATCACTGCTGCTTGTCACAGCATGGATCCAGGACGCTACAGCGGCTCCTCGAACACTTCTCCCTGAACCCAAGCCAGCTCCCAATGGTGTCCTGGCGGCAAATGTCCAATGGGACGAGGCCGGTTTCGTGGGTTTGCTTTCGATGCGGATTTATGACAAATCCGGCAAGTTTCTGCGATCCGTGGACGTTCCGGAAATTAATCCATCTCCCGCCAATTTGCTTTGGTTGGACGATGAGTGGGTCGCGTGCGACAGTTTTATTGGGCACAATGGAAGTGGTTTTTATTATGTCCATGCACCGTCGGGGAGAGGTTACCTGTTGGAGATTGTGGCGCCCGACCCGCGTACGGATTGGATATTCAGCGCGGCTTCCAGCGATGCTGTTTCCAGCGCATCGATTGCCAATATCTCGCGGGGACGCACTTCTTTGTTTCCCATCTTGCTGCGCACCGTTCCGGATAATGAGGCCGGGTTTTTTATGGCCGATTTCGTGCGCGAAGTGGCGGTGGCCATCGAGACTTACAATGCTTATCGCAAGCAACGGGGCATCTCACGAATCGACATATTGTCCGATGCGGACATAGAAACTTCCCACGGGGCAATTTTCGTCGCGCAGGTAGACGGCCGGGCAGAGGTCATTTATTTCCCGGCGGGGGCCGAGTCGGCGGCGGAGATGTTTAATCGCGTCAAGCGATACCCTCTGCCTGCCAACATTCAGGCAATGTTGAAGGAAAGCCCACCACCGGATTTGCGTGTAAAGTGGCAGGGTGAGGGGAAGTTTATCGTGCAGTCCTTTACTGCACCCCAGGACGGGGTGACTTCGTCTCCGGTTACGGTGGCGCAGGGAAGATTGGAGAACATAAGTGACAAGTCTTTCGCGGGTAAGGAGACGACGGGGACGATAGAAAAACCCGAATCTTCCCCGGATGAAGGAGAGGACGATGCCTTGGAATCGGGTCCGGGGGACCCGAAACAAAAAGGGGTAACTCCTAATTTTTATGAAGATTCCGAGTCGTCATCCACTTCCGGCGATGCCGAAGATCCTTAATCAGGCCGGTTCGCCAGATGTCACCATCAGGCTGGGGTGGAATTAAACGGAGGGCGGAGGAACTTTTTCGGTCTTCTTCATTTTGGAAATCAAAGCAGCAACCAAGCCCCAAATGATGTATCCGCAGAACCCGAAGAAAACGACGTCGGGGATATGGTTCTTCAAGAGGAACATTCCAGCCAAGAACAGAGCGACCACCGGAAGAACGTTGAACGGTTTCCGACGTTCGAGGTGAAGCTGTTTGAAGCTGAAGTAGTTGACGTTACTGACCATGAGATAGGACAGCAGCATCATGAAGACGGGCAAAACCCGCAGGACGAACTCCTTGTTCCATTCGGGGTCTATGGTCTGGAAATAGAGGAAGCTGGAAACCACGGCGCCGGCTGCTGCCGGGATCGGGAGACCGGTAAAGGAAAGTTTTTCGATCCTATACTTCTGAACGTTGAACCTCGCCAGACGCAGCGCACCGCAAATAACATAGACGGTGGTGATCACCTCAGCGGCTTGAAGGTTTTCCATTTCAACGAGACGTGTGTATATCAGAACCGCCGGTGCCACGCCGAAGGCTACGAGGTCCGCCAGCGAATCATACTGCACGCCGAATGAGCTTTCGGTATGGGTCATACGGGCCACCCATCCGTCGAGCATATCTAAAACTGCGGCGCCGAGAATCAGCCAGCAGCTGATCTCGTAGCGGTGGGTTTCAAGATCGCCGCTGAAGGAAACATTGAACACATTGAGAATTGCCAGCAATCCGCAAAACAGGCTGGCGGTGGTGAAGAGGTTGGGGAGAAGATAGATTTTTCGCATGGGTTATTCGGGATTCTCGGGGAGGATTATGGGGGTCGAAGAGTCTTTCAGAATGGCGAGAAGTGTGTGACCACCCTGAACCATCTCGCCCAGAGAAACCTTCAGTTCGCTATCCGAAGGAAGAAGAACTTCGACTCTTGATCCGAACCGGATGAGCCCGATTTTTTCGCCTTGCTTGAGATCATCTCCAGACTTTACGGGCGAGACAATCCGCCGCGCCACCAGACCGGCTATCAATTTTATGATGATGTTTTTTCCCTGGGTTGTGCGCAGATGTAGAATCTTGCGTTCATTTTCATCGCCGGCCTTGTCATCCATGGCGTTGAGAAATTTTCCGGGGAAATACTTATCGCTGGTGATCGTTCCACTCATGGGGGACCAGTTCATGTGGACGTTAAAAAGCGACATGAACACAGCTATTCGAAGCGCCTGGCCGTCATCGAAACCTTCTGCCGGAACAAGCCCGATGGCAGTAATCTTGCCATCTGCGGGAGAGATTACTGCGAGCGCGGAGGCACTGGCCGGAGTCCGCTGGGGGTTCCGAAAAAACCAAAGCACATATAGGGCGAGAATGAGAAGCAGCAACGCCCACGCATACCATTGAAGAAGAAGTGTGGCGAGAGCAGCCAGCAGCAATGGGAAGAAAAATGGATGAGCCTCTCGCGCTACGGGAGACTTGGAATCAGCGTATTTCATGGGCACTTAATCCTTTTTCTTCGGTTTCGAGGGGGTCTTTTCAGGCACAGGTGACTTCCTCGAGTTTGCCTTTTCGACAACAACCTCCCCCTTGGGTTTCACCTTCGAGTCGGAGGATGGTGATTCGATTTCCAGGGATTCAACTCCGGACGAGTTCTCGTCGTTAGTGGATTTCGAGCCTGAAGAATTCACGTCCGCTGAAGCATTCGAAGAATCGGATGTTTCGGTTTTTTCCGGAACCCCGCTATTATGTTCCTCGTCCGATGCCTCTGATTTTTTCTCTTCGCGCCGGGCTTCTTTAAGCGATTTTCGATAAAACTGAACATTCTTTTCGTGTTCTGCCCCGGTCGCTGCGAAGGCGTGTTTACCGTCGCCCTTTAAGACATAGAACAGATAGTCGGTGGGCTGGGTTTCATAGGTGGCCCTCAAGGAGGCAATGCGGGGACTGCAAATGGGACCGGGAGGAAGACCCTTGTGCTTGTAGGTGTTGTACGGTGAGTCGATTTTAAGGTCCGCAAAAGTAAGCGGCCGTGACCAGTCCTTAAGCGCATAGTGAACGGTCGCATCGATTTGCAACGGCATCTCTTTTTTGAGACGGTTGAAAATCACGGATGCGATGATGGGTCGATCCTCATCGAGTCGGGCTTCGCGTTCGATGAGGGAAGCCATGATGAGATGTTCCTGGAAGGAGAAGTCGTCATTGGCCACACTTTGAAGGCTTTCCTTAACCGCAACCTCGAAGGCCTCCACCATCTTGCGCATTAGTTCTTCTTCGCGCATTGCCGGGCCGAAAAAGTATGTGCTCGGCATGAGGTAACCCTCAAGGGAGGGGATATCCAGTTTGAGGCTTTTGATGAATGCGGGATTCCGCGCAAGATCAACAAAGCGTCCTGTGTCAAAATCTTCGATTTTGCTTTTCAGAATATCTGCTGTTTCGGCTACGGTCTTCCCCTCGGGAATGGTTATCTTGAAGTCCTGAGACCCTTTGACAAGTTTCGCGTAAACGTCATTGAGGCCCATGGTCGAGTTGAATTTGTAAATGCCAGCCTTGATCTGGTGCGAGTTTTCATTCACCCGGGCGAGAAACTTCAACAGGTATGCGTCATCCACGCCCATGTAGCT
This sequence comes from candidate division BRC1 bacterium HGW-BRC1-1, assembly GCA_002842095.1. Lineage (GTDB taxonomy): Bacteria > Sumerlaeota > Sumerlaeia > Sumerlaeales > Sumerlaeaceae > HGW-BRC1-1. The sequence continues at coordinate 49,402 of PHCB01000011.1, read as the reverse complement.
GCGCAGTAGCCGCTTCTCGCGCAATCGATCAATAATTTGAGGCAGGCGGTCGCCCTGATTAACGGTCACAATAAAGGTCCGCTCTATCTCAGGCTGCTCGGCGTAGAGCCTGTCGCGCGCATACTTGCCATAGAGAGCAGCGGTGCCGAGCAAAAGCAGAAATACGATGAGCACGAACCAGAGCAAAAGGTTCAATAAGGTGGATATTGGTCCGCTTGCACCTGTCCGCGGACGTCTGCGTCGCCTGCGGTGCACGATCTCCGCTGTATCCTCATGGGCCGAGGGGGGAGCCACTTCATCCGGGATCGGGAAAAAAGATTCGGTGGCAGCCGGAGTTTCGTCGACGTTTGGAGTGGGAGGTGGCTCCACACCGAGAGCCGCGGCTAAACCTTCTTCCATAGCCTCTGAGGTCGGCACGTTAGCCGCTTCATCAAAAGGTTGCTCTTCTTCAGAGAGTGGGTCGCCTTCCCCATGTGCTGACTCCACAACATCGCCCGTTGTTTCGTCGGAAGGAGTCGGTTCAATTTCGGCGGCGGAATTTTCGTGGGTGAGCTCTCGCTCGGGATGAATGGGGGCTTCTCCCGCAAGCGATGAGGCGAGAAATCGAGTAATTTCTCCAGGCTTGATGAGTTGATCATTGGCCGAGTCCTCCTCACCCTGAGGAGGCCGGTATGACGGGTCGAACGGATCAATGAACGCATCTATCTCATCCCACGAATCCGACGGCGTATCACCATCGATGTCTTCGTGGGGAGACAGGGATTTCGTTTCTTCGTCATCGGGGCGTGGTTCTGGCTCCCGACCAGTTTCTTCATCCCGCGCCATGGCGTCGCTCACACTTGTTTATCTTCACCCCTGTGGATAAATCTTCCTTTCGGTTTACTTCAATACAAAAGGTTTGACCCTGTCGATGCCGAGGTGAACTTGGGATGACTGCGTTGAATTCATCCGCGCCCAAGAAAGCTTGAGGGTTTTAAAATGCTGACTCGTATTGAACTTGAGCAATTCGAGAATGAAAATCTCGCGCTGTTTGCCATGCGCAGTAGTCAGACTCGGGGGCGCGAATATGAAATCGAAGCCGACGAACTCCGGACCGAATACCAGCGCGACCGTGACCGGATTATCCATTCGGCGGCGTTTCGCAAGTTGGAGTACAAAACTCAGGTTTATATTCCCCACTTCGGTGACTACTTCCGTACGCGCATCACGCATACCCTCGAAGTCGCGCAGATTGCACGGAGCCTTTCACGCAGCCTGCGGTTGAACATGGATCTCACCGAGGCCATCGCCCTGGCGCATGATCTTGGTCACACGCCTTTTGGACACAGCGGAGAAGCCGCATTGAAGAGGCTTCTTGTGGCGGAAGGTGGATTCGAACACAACGAGCAGGGGCTTCGCGTGGTGGAGTTCCTCGAGGAGCGATACCACGACATCCCCGGCCTCAACCTGACCTACGAGGTTCGTGAAGGGATCATCAAGCATGATACTGAGTACGATTCCCCGAGCGTGCCCGAGAGATTTTCCCCATTGGAAGCGCCCACCATGGAGAGTCAGATCTGCGATTTGGCGGACGAGATCGCGTACAATAACCACGATATTGATGACGCGCTGAAAATGGACCTCCTGCACATAGATGATCTCAAGGAGGTCGATTGGGTTTACGAGGTATTTGAGAAGGCCCGCGAGGCATTGGGCGGGGGAGTGGCGGATAAGTTTGTAAAATATCGCGCGATCGGCTCACTCATTGATATGCACGTGCGCGACGTTCTGGGAACCACTCAGGCGAATTTAGTCCAACACAACGTGAAGGATTTGGCCGATGTGCGTCGTTTGCGTGGCGTGCATCTCGTCTCCTACTCCGACGAAATGAAGATGAAGATGCGGGTGTTGAATGATTTCCTCATGCGTCGTGTTTACCGCCACCCGATTGTTGTGCGCATGTCGACGAAGTCGGAGCGTTTAGTGGAGAAGATGTTCACTCTCTACACCGAGATTCCAGAGCAGCTCCCCCTGAAATATCAGGCGCGCATCGAACGTGATGGTCTTCATCGGGTCGTTATCGATTACATCAGCGGCATGACGGATCGCTATCTGATCGATGACTATTCACGGGCTTTCGAACCCACGCGACATGGTGCGTAGAATTCGGAGAGCTTTTTGACAAACCGTTTTAAAAGATACAGTGAACTGAAGGCTGAGTTCCTCGAACGAACCGCCTGCGGTGCGGAGGCGTGGTCGGGAAACGACTTCGAGTCGTTTGCGTTGCGCGTCTTCGATTTTCAGCTCAACGCCAACGATGTTTATCGTAACTGCTGTCTGGCTATCCACAATGGCGCTGAGATTGCATCTTGGCGGGATATTCCCCATCTGCCGACATCTGCCTTCAAGAGAAGTCGCGTTCTCTCCCTTCCGGAAGAGGTCGCTCCTCATTACTTTCAGACCAGTGGAACGACGGAGGCCCAAAGTGGCCGCCATTATTTCGAGTCCTTTTCCCTATACGAGGCTGCTCTCGGTGGTGCGTTCGGGAAATATATGGGGCTGAGTATGAGCGACGAAAAATTCGCGTTGCTGATGCTTATGCCAAGTCCCGATGAGGCTCCTCGTTCATCGTTGTCGCATATGATGGAGACCCTGCGGGGCGAAATCGGGAACGATACGAGTGGTTTTTTTATGAGCGCGGGACGCCTGGATTTTGAATCTCTGGTCCAATCCATCGAGGCCGTTGCGGGCTCCCAATCTCGTGTGATTGTCGCCGGCACCGGGTTTGGACTGGTTCACCTGCTGGATGAACTCGATAAGCAGAATTTCTCATTGGCCCTTCCGGCTGGCAGCCGCATCATGGAGACCGGTGGATTCAAAGGGCGCTCGAGGGAAATTCCGCGTAAAATATTTTATCCCCAACTGGCCGCGGCGTTTAACATCCCGCTTCACTGCATCGTAAACGAATACGGGATGACCGAACTCTCTTCGCAGTTTTACGATGTGAGCATTATCGAAGGGCAATCGTCAGAGTGGAAAGAAGGTCCGCCCTGGGCCAAAGTCAGAGCGGTTAATCCGATGACGGGATCTCCCCTGCCTGACGGAGAACAGGGACTTCTGCGAATCACGGATCTGGCCAACCTTGCCAGCGTCTGTTTTCTACAAACGGAAGATGTGGGAGTTTGTGAGGGGAACCGGTTCAAGGTTCTGGGCAGAATCGCGCGGGGATGTTCCATCGGTGCAGAGGATATGCTTCGGCGGCGCTCCTGAATCACCCGCCATAATTCCATCGCAACTGCTCAAGATTCGGGTTGAAGGATTGCCTTCATCGTTTCACCGTCATCACCCAAGCATACTAACTCAAGGTGACCTGAAACATGAACTCCTCTGTTTTTTCGCAAATCGCGCTCGCTCCTGCTGATCCAATTCTCGGACTTACCGAGGCTTTCAACGCCGACACTAATCCTGCAAAAGTGAATCTCGGGGTTGGGGTTTATCAGGATGGCTCGGGCAAGGTTCCCATCCTTGAAGTGGTTCGCGAGGCCGAGCGCCGCTGGCAGCAGAAAGAAGAAACCAAATCTTACATTCCCATCGATGGGGTTCCTGCATACAATAAATTGGTGCAGCGCCTGGTGCTCGGGGAGAATTCCGAGGTGATGGCTTCAGGCCGTGCGCTCACTGCACAGGCACTGGGAGGCACCGGCGCGTTGAAAATCGGGGCTGACTTTCTGAAGAGGTTTTTTTCCGAATCTAAAGTTTACATCAGCACACCCAGTTGGGAAAATCACCGCGCCATTTTTGAGGCCGCCGGCTTCGAAGTTCAGACGTATCCTTATTACGATCCCAAAACTCACGGGATCGAATTTGATGAAATGATGAGCGCTTTGAAGCGGTTGGAATCGCAGTCCATTATACTGCTTCACGCATCATGCCACAACCCGACCGGCGTTGATCTTTCTCACGATCAGTGGATGAAGGTTGTCGAGGTTTGTCGCGAACGGAAACTGATCCCTTTTCTCGATTTCGCCTATCAGGGCTTTGCGGTCGATCCGGAATCCGATGCTTTTGCTGTGCGTGCCTTTGCCGAGAGCGGCTTGCAGTGCATCATCGCAAACTCTTTTTCGAAATCTTTCTCACTCTATCGCGAGCGCGTGGGTGGATTGACAATTGTCACCGCGGATGCCGACGAGACGAAGCGTGTGCAAAGTCAGTTGAAGCGCGTGATTCGTACCAACTATTCCAGCCCGGCTTCCCATGGCGCACAGGTTGTTGCCCTGGTTCTTGGCGATGCGCAGTTGCGCGTCCAGTGGCTGGAAGAGCTGTCCACTATGCGCAATCGTATTCTCGCCATGAGGAAACTGATGGTGGCCAGGCTGAAAGAGAAAGGTGTTGAACGCGACTTCAGCTTTATCGAACGCCAATGCGGCATGTTCTCTTTCTCGGGATTGGATCTTGAGATGGTGCGCAAGTTGAAGGCCGAGAAGAGCCTTTACATTGTAAACAGCGGCCGCATCTGCGTGGCAGCTTTGAACGAGAATAATCTCGATTATATCTGCGACGCAATTTCGGAAGTGGTTCGATAATCTGCCTTAGTTAATCTGTCTCCCAGTCGCAGGATCGTTGAACTGCGCGTGACCAATTTGCGCGAAGTTCAGCGGCCTGCGCTTCGGGCATTTGGGGTTCGAACGAACGGTCCTTCTCCCAGAGATTCGCCAACTCATCGAGGTCTTTCCAGAAGCCGACTGCCAGTCCTGCCAGAAATGCTGCACCTAATGCGGTCGTTTCGAGGTTCCGTGGCCGCACGATGGGCACCTGAAGGATGTCAGCCTGGAGTTGCATGAGTACGTTATTAGCCGCCGCACCGCCATCCACGCGCAATTCGGTCATGTTAATTCGAGTGTCGGCGTTCATCGCCTGGGCCAGATCAGCCACCTGAAAGGCGATCGCTTCCAGAGCTGCCCGCGCGAAATGTCCGGCGGTTGTGCCACGGGTTATTCCCACGATGGTGCCGCGTGCATACTGGTTCCAGTGGGGGGCTCCCAGTCCTGAGAACGCCGGGACAAGATATACTCCGCCGTTATCCTTCACCGTGGCAGCAAGGGCCTCCACTTCGGATGCCGTGCGGATGAGTTGGAGTCCATCACGAAGCCATTGAACGACGGCCCCTCCAATGAACACGCTGCCTTCGAGAGCATAATCCACGACGCCATCGCGCATATATCCGATGGTGGAAAGCAGACCGTTGGTGGACACGGCAGGCTGTTGTCCGGTGTTCATCAATAGAAAACAACCCGTTCCATAGGTGTTTTTCATGAGACCCGGTTTCGTGCAAAGTTGTCCGAATAGTGCCGACTGTTGGTCTCCCGCGATTCCCGCTACCGGGATTCCTGCGAAGCCAATGTCCGAACTCGTCTCGGCGAACAACCCGCTTGATGGCCTGCCCTCTGGCAATATCTCGCGAGGTATGTTGAAAAGATTTAGCAGTTCCTCGTCCCAATCACAGGTGTGAATGTTGTAAAGCAGGGTGCGTGAAGCGTTGGACACATCGGTGGCGTGGGTCTGACCTCCGGTGAGTTTGTACAGCAGCCATGAATCCACAGTGCCGAAGGCCAGCTTGCCGGCGGAGGCGCGGTTGCGGGCACCGGGCACATTGTCGAGCAGCCATTGGATTTTGCTGGCGGAGAAATACGCATCCGCCACAAGACCCGTTTTTTCTCTCAACAGCGGTTCCAAACCATCCTGCTTCAGCTTTTCCATTGCCTCGGCGGTGCGTCGGTCTTGCCAGACGATGGCGTTGGAAACGGGATCCCCAGATTCGCGATCCCAAAGGATTACGGTTTCGCGCTGATTTGTTATCCCGATGGTAGCAACATCTTTGGGAGAAATCGCAGCGTGACTTAATACTTCAGCTACCACGCCAATCTGTGAGGACCAGATTTCTCGTGGGTCGTGTTCAACCCAACCCGGTTGCGGAAATATCTGGGTGATTTCTTTCTGAGCCATTGCCAGCGGATGTGCAGCCCGGTCGAATAGAATCGCGCGCGAACTGGTGGTTCCTTGATCGAGAGCAAGAATGTATTTGGACATATTTTGACCCATGACCAACCATCTGATGCGTGTCAAGCAGGCGCAGTGTCGGTTTTGATTTGTCGTTTGACAAGCCTTGGGCTTACATTCGGAATTCGACGCGGCGAAAGGGCATAAACGGCTATGACGGAGTTAAAGCAGACACCGCTACACGCGTGGCATGTGGACGCCGGTGCAACCATGACCGACTTCAACGGATGGCATATGCCTCTGTTGATGAAAGGCATGACCGAGGAGCATTTGGAAACCCGAAATTCGGTCGGCATCTTCGACCTCTGTCACATGGGCCGCGTGATGGTTCGTGGCTCCGGCGCTCTCGATTATCTCAATAAACTAACTCCGGCTTTTTTAGACGATGGTCGTCTCGGCCAGGTTTTGTATTCTTTCCTCCTCAACGAGGAAGGCCGGACGATGGACGACATCACGATCTATGTGGGGACCGATGAGCACCTGGTCGTTGTGAATGCGGGCAACCATGACAGAGACATGGAAATCATGGAGAAAGCCGCTCGCGGTAATCCCAAGGTGGAGGTGGAGGATTACTCCACCAAGTGGGGAATGGTGGCCGTGCAGGGGCCGGCCTCGGACGAGGTGATGCATTCCGTTGGATTGGGCTGCGCGACCAAGCTCTCTTATTACCATCACGTCACACTCAAGTTTGCCGGGGCACCGGCCATCGTGTCATCCACCGGTTATACGGGAGAATTGGGTTATGAGATCTATCTTCCATGGGGCGAGGTTTCACGACTGTGGGAAAAATTGATCGCAGCCAGCGCCCCGTTGGGTGGCGGAGCGGTGGGGCTGGGTGCCCGCGACACGTTGCGTCTCGAAGCTTCCATGCCTTTGTACGGCCACGAGCTGAATGAGGAAACCACACCCATCGAGGCCGGCCTAAAGAAGTTCATTAATTTTGATAAGCCGGCTTTTGTGGGGCGCGACGCTCTACTTGCTCTTCGCGACAGCGGCGGGGCCGAGCAGCGTTTGGTTTGTTTGGAAATGACCCAGCGCGGCCCCGTCCCCCGACAGGATTATGCCGTATGCGCGCCTGACGTGGAGGACCCTGTGGGGGTTGTTACCAGCGGTGCCATGTCGCCCTGCCTTCAGAAGAACATCGCCATGGCATACGTCGCCCGTGATTGGGCACGCCTCGGCACCCATCTGGAATTTGAAATTCGCGGACGCAGGCATCCCGCGGTTGTGGTGAAAAGACCTTTCTATAAGAGGAGCGATTGAGATGGCGGCACCGGTGGATGTGAAGTTTCTGAAGAGTCACGAATGGGCGCGCAAAGACCGAGACGACGTGGTGTTCGGCGTGTCTGAATTCGCGATCGAACAGCTCAACCACGAGATCGTTTATCTGGAATTGCCCTCGGTCGGTCAGCAAGTGAAGGCCGGTGAAACCTTTGGAGTCATCGAAGCGGTGAAGGCGGCGTCGGATTTGTACGCACCGTTGTCGGGTAAGATTATCGCCGTGAACGATGTCGCGGTGAACGATCCCATGGTTGTGGCTCAGGATCCGTTCGCTGAAGGTTGGCTGGTAAAAATTGCTCCGTCTGCGGCGGGGGAGTGGGACGCGCTGCTTTCCTCAGAGGAATATACAAAACTTATCGAATCAGGTGAGGCGCATTGACGAATCCGTATATCCAAACCACCCCCGTTCAATTAAAGGAAATGCTGGAAAAAGTGGGTGTGGATTCCATCGATGCCCTCTTTGCGGAGCAGGTTCCGGCCGAGTTTGAGTTTGAAGGGCCTTTCAATCTGCCGCCTGCCATGAGCGAGTCGCAGTTGATGAACTGGACCTCGCGGTTGGCGGCTCGAAACACTTCCACCCAACAGGCTGTTTCCTTTCTTGGCGGAGGGATCTACGACCATTTCATCCCTTCTGCCGTCGGGGCATTGGCCAACCGGTCTGAGTTTGTAACCGCATACACACCCTATCAGCCCGAAGCGAGCCAGGGAACGCTTCAGGCCTTCTTTGAATTTCAGACCATGGCAACGCGTCTGTTCGCTATGGATGTTTCCAACGCCTCGCTGTACGATGGCGCCTCGGCCTTGGGCGAAGCTTTGTTCATGGCGCTTCAAGTGCGCCCCGAGCGACGGCTGGTTCTTCTGCCATCCACCTTGCATCCGGACTATGCCGCTCTCGCTCACACTTACATGAAACATTTTGAGATCGAGTTGGTGACGATTCCCGCTGGTGAGGACGGTCGATTGGACCTTGAGGCACTGGCAGCCCGGGCCGGCGAGGCTGCGGCGGTGGTGCTGCAGACACCAAACTATCTTGGCATCATCGAACAAGCACACGAAATTTCGCGCATCACTCATGAAGCAGACGCTCTGTTGGTGGCCGTGTGCGATCCGATTTCACTCGGGTTGCTGGCTCCTCCCGGCGAGTACGATGCGGACATCGCGGTTGCCGAAGGACAGGGTTTGGGGTTGCGTCAATGGCTTGGAGGCGAGTCGCTGGGGCTCTTTCTGTGTCGCAAGGATTTTGTTCGTCGTATGCCTGGTCGTCTCGTGGGTTTGGCCAAGGACCGCGAGGGACGCCGGGGGTTTGTGCTCACCTTGCAAACCCGCGAGCAGCATATCCGGCGTGACCGTGCGACCAGCAATATCTGCACGAACCACGCACACAATGCGCTGCGCGCCACGATCTTCATGGCCCTGATGGGACCCGAGGGGCTTCGTCAAATGGCCCGCGCATGTGTTCGTAACACGCAAAAATTGCGCAACGCCATCGATTCGCACAAACCTGAAGCCATTGCTTTTGAAGGGCCGGTCTTCAAAGAGTTCGTCGTGCGCACAGCCGGCCCTGCATCTGCCGTTCGCGATGCTCTGCTGGAAGAAGGCTTCCTTGCGGGGATTCCCCTCCAGCGTCTCGGCCCGCAATTCGAAAACATGCTGCTGGTTTGCGCAACGGACCAACGCACTGACGAGGAAATCACAGCGTTCGCCAAAGCCCTTCGCCCGCATCTTTAACCCAAAGCCTTATGGTTGTGACACCGGAAAGCAAACTGACTGTTCATGAACAAAAATATCCAAATTAGCCCCCTCTTTGATGACGATAATCCGCGTGTGCAGCCACGGGTGGATACGGCCACCATTTTCGAAAAGAGCGTTCCCGGCCGTCGGGGATTTTCGTTGGCAGCAGAATCGCCCGACACCGATGAAGCCGTGAAGACAGCCATTCCTTCGCAGGCGCTGAGGGCCAACGCACCGGCGCTGCCCGAGGTGAGCGAATTCTCTGTGGTGCGCCACTTCACGCACTTGTCCATGCGGACCCTCGGGGTCGACACGGTTTTTTATCCACTGGGTTCCTGCACCATGAAATACAATCCGAAGATTAACGAAGACGTCGCCTCGCTACCGGGCTTTGTCCAAACCCACCCCGAACAACCGGAGTCGACGATTCAGGGTATCCTCCAGGCATACCATGATCTGGCGCATGCGCTGGGAGAACTGACCGGCTTGCCCGGTGTGAGCCTTCAGCCCGCCGCTGGAGCTCACGGCGAATTCACCGCATTGTTGGTTCTGAAGGCTTACTTCGAGCAGCGTGGCGAATCCCACAGAAACAAGGTCATCATTCCTGACACGGCTCACGGCACAAACCCCGCCTCAGCCATTCGCTGCGGGTTAGAACCCGTTGAGATGAAAAGCGACTCCCGTGGCCGGGTGAGTCTGGAGGCCCTGAAGGAGAAGCTTGGTCCCGACACCGCCTGCGTGATGATCACAAATCCCAACACCCTCGGATTGTTTGAGGACCGCATTGGCGAGGTTGCCAAAATCATTCATGGAGCCGGGGCGCTCCTCTATATGGATGGTGCCAACTTCAACGCTATCCTGGGCCGAGTCCGTCCGGGTGATTTCGGTGCAGATCTCATGCACATCAATCTGCACAAGACCTTCTCGGTTCCCCACGGTGGGGGAGGACCAGGCAGCGGACCAATCTGTGTCAGGGATTTTCTCGCTCCCTTTTTGCCCTCCCCGCATGTGGTACACGAGGATGGCCAGTATAGCCTGAAAACGGACCTGCCGCACTCCATTGGAAAAGTGCGGGCGTTTCTGGGGAACGTAAACAATGTCATTCGGTCTTATGCCTATGTGACCCAGTTGGGTGGCGATGGTTTACGGCAGGTGGGTGATCACGCCGTGCTGAATGCTAACTACCTGCTGGCGCTGCTCGCCGGACGTTATGACATTCCCTTCGGACGGCGCTGCATGCACGAATTTGTGATCAATGCATCCAAGCAAAAGTCGCAGGGTGTGAAGGCGACAGACATCGCGAAGAAGTTACTCGATTATGGATTCCATCCGCCGACCACATATTTCCCCCTGATTGTTCCAGAGGCTTTAATGATAGAACCTACAGAGACGGAAAACAGGGAGATGTTGGATCTGTTTGCCGCTGCCATGATTGAGATCGCGCGTCTGGCTGCGACCGATGCTACCGAGGTGACTGCGGCACCTCAAACAACTCCCGTGAGTCGCATGGATGAGCTTGCCGCCGCCAGACAACCTGTGGTCGCATGGCCTGATTGAAAACAGTTTCACCCGTATAACCCGGAAAGAATGCCACCCGATTCAAACGGCATCCTGCCTTTAATAATTGGAGGAGTGACTCAGAATGAGAAAACTTTTTGGAGCTTTCGCAGGCATCTGCTTCATGCTTTCGGCGGGATTGGCCTCCGCAGAAGTGACGCCTTTCACTTTCGTCCATATTTCCGATGTGCACGTGGGTTCCGGCAATAACGAAGAGGCACTGAGGAAGGGTCTCAAGGAAATCGACAAGGCCGTTCCAGAAGCCGAATTCATAATTATTACCGGTGACGTGACCGACCTCGGTTCGGGTGACGAGTTGACGAGTTATGTGGAAGCTCTCAAGGCCACGAAGAAAAAAGTATATTCGGTGCCAGGCAACCACGACGGCCGCTGGAGTGAGAGCGGCAAGGAAATGTTTAAAAAGATCGTGGGTCCGAGCTATGAGAAGTGGGACAATAACGGCATTCGCTTCATCTCGATGGACGTTTCGATGTTGGTGGAACAGTACGCCCATTTCGACGGAGCTCAGATGAAGAAACTGGAAGCAGATCTAAGTTCGCTTCCTGAAGGCGCCCCGGCAATCATCTCCTTCCACCACCCGCCATTTCATTCCAGTCGGTTTTTCGACAACGACCTGGAGTTCGCGGAGTTGATCCGGAAGTACAACGTCCCACTGGTTTTGGACGGACACGGTCACAGTTACGTTCGTTACGCCTACAATGGAACCAGCTATGCCATGGGCGGCTCCACTTTCGGAGCGAATGCTGGTTACCGGGTTTGGAAAGTTTCCCCCGATGCCATCAACGGCGAGATTCACCGGTTCGGCAAGAGTGAAGTCGAGAGTGAAGACCCTATCCCCATGACGCGGGCTACGGACTCGGCGCCGGGCGACTTAAAGCAAGCGAGTGCTGGCGTCTTCGAACTGAAGCCTGCAAGCGGATATGAGTTTAAATCGGCCTCGTACAAGATCGATGATCTAGTGACTGGCACGGCAACTTCGCTGGAGACTGGACGGTTTGAGGTGGATGTGAAAAAGCTGCCGGTCGGACGCCATGAAATTGTGGTGACTGCCGAAACGGGTGATGGCCTCAAGCATCTTCGTGCATGTTTGTTCGACACCAGCGCGGTTACAGCAGACTCCTCATCACTTTTCGATCCAATTTCAACAATCACCCGTGAATGGGCATTGGGTTCGGGTGGACAGGCGAATCCGACTGTCAACGGTGACGTGATGTACGTGGGAGCGAACGACGGCCTGTTCCGCGCTATCGATCTGAAAACCGGTGACATCAAATGGAATGCGGACCTGACGCGGGAAACACTGAGCACACCCGTGGTTGTAGACGGTCGCGTTTATACCGCTGCGCTGGATGGCAATGTGTACTGCTTTGACGCCGAGACGGGCAAAGAAATCTGGAAAACCGGGACGGACAACGCTATTCTTGCGTCCCCCCTGGTGGCCGATGGGCGAGTGTATATCGGCAGTGGCGACTTTCACATGTATGCCATGTCCGCTGACACCGGCGACATCCTGTGGAAGTTCGCCGCTCAGAAACATATCAAGATGACCCCTGCCTTGGAAAATGGGAAGTTATACTTCGGCGCGTGGGACAACTGGTTTTATTGCGTCGATGCCAAGTCGGGGGAACTGGTGTGGAAAGTGCCCGCATCGCGCTCGGTTGGCCTCTCATCCGCCACCTGCAACCCGGCAGTAAAAGATGGTCGTGTCCTCATGGTGACCCACGACTACAGCGTCCGTTGCCTGGATGCGCGCAATGGCAGTCATCTCTGGATGTACAAGCCTGCCAAGGATGAATTGGGTCCCAGCTATTCGTCGGCCGTGCTGGTTGGTGATATGGCCTACCTCGGCTCGATCAACGGTCACGTGGTTGGCTATAACATGGTGACCGGCGAGAAAAGTTTCGACGTGGATGTGCGCCCCGAGAAGACAGACGCCTTGTTCGACTCAGCACCTCTCATTCGTGGAGATAAATTGTACATCGGGTCGGTTGGCGGGAACGTGTATTGCATCGATATACCCTCCCAAAAAGTTGCCTGGAGTGTGGCTCTGCAACCCGGCTTCATCTTCACAGGACCTGCGGCTTGGGGCGACAAACTGCTCATTTCATCCATGGGAAATCGCATTTTTGAAATACCCATTGAGCCTGTTTCACCCCGATAAAACCCCCTTTCGTATTGTCCGAAATGTTTGGGAAAGTTCGTGGTGTCGTTTTTTCAAAAACTGCATCGCATAACCTAGCAAGTTTCACCTATAGTGTCGCTTGAACACCTCCGGATTGTTGAAGAAATGATCAACCCCGGCGCATGAAATTTTCCATCGCAGAAAGGACCCGATGATGGCCAAGGCAACCAAACCCTACGACGACGAGGATGAGGACGAGGAATTCGAAATCCAAACGGGTCAGTGCAAAGATTGCATTCACTACGACGTGGAACGAGACGGCGAAGATATCTCTGACGACAACCTTGCCTCCTGCCTCCATCCCGATCTGGAAGAGTATACTCTGACCGTCTCCGGGGATAGCGGATGTAATCTTTTCGAACCTGCCTCCGAATACGAAGACGAAGAAGAGGACGAGGACGAAGAAGAGGATGAAGACAAGGAAGACGCTTATTAATCTTCTGCCTCGTCCGCAGGTCAGTTACCCGCTGTAAGCAATTTGACCGGTGATCCAAGAACTCACCGGTCGCGTTTTTCCAGGCCCCATCCGGTTTTCAATGGATGGGGCTTTTTTCGTTTTTCACGCATTCCTGTATAGTGGACCGAACCACGCTGATTTACGTTGAAATGCGTTCTTTCAGGGTCCTCTTTTCCCAGCGGAACTGAATGGTGGAATGGTGGCACAGCTGCTTTTTCGGGCTCCCATTGAAAAAGGACTGATTATAGGTCTGATTCCACGAATAATTGTGCACGTTTTCAGTCCTGTATTTCGAAGAGGGCATCATGATACGTCTGTCAAAACTCACCGACTATGGTTTTGTAATACTCACCCGGTTCGTTAAAGAAGGGGTGGGACGAGTGAACAATGCTCGCGATGTGGCAGCGGACGTTCATCTCCCCCTGCCAACTGTCAGCAAGTTGTTAAAAACTCTGGCCCGTAACGGTTTGCTGACTGCCCACAGGGGTGTAAAGGGTGGCTACAGCCTGGCCCGCGCTCCCGAGGAAATTACGGTCGCAGATATCATAACCGCCCTTGAGGGCCCGGTTTCGATGACCGATTGTATCAACGACGAGCAGGTCACCCGCAGCTGCATGCTTGAACTTTTTTGCCCCATGCGTCTGAAATGGAAGGGCGTGAACGACATCATCGTCGAAGCCTTGCAAAAAATGTCATTGGCTGAAATGGTTGCACAGGTTCCCGAGGGGGCTCTGCTGGCGGATGAAGCCGAACATGAACGGGCCGTTCCGTCGAAACGACTTCAGAAACCGAACCGATCCCAAACGGCGCACCATGCCGAGGGTGACCATACCTCGGACGAAACAAAGGACCGCCCCCGGGGTGTTGAAGCCCCGCAGCGTGGGGCGGCGAAGGACTAAACAAATGACAACCTCAACCAACTCTGTTGAAGAGTTTGCGAAAAAAGAATACCAGCACGGTTTTATCACCGACATTGAGACAGAAGACTTCCCCAAGGGATTGGACGAAAAAATCGTCCGGATGATCTCTGCTAAAAAAGAGGAGCCTGAGTGGCTTCTCGAGTGGCGACTGAAAGCCTATCGCCATTGGCTGACGATGAAAGTGCCGGACTGGGCAATGTTGAAAATTTCGCCCATCGACTATCAGGACCAATATTACTACGCGGCTCCCAAGATGAAGGACCAACCCAAGAGTCTGGCTGAGGTTGATCCCGAACTTCTCAAGACTTACGAAAAGTTGGGCGTTCCTCTCCATGAGCAGGAATTGCTGGCTGGTGTTGCTGTCGATGCAGTGTTCGACAGTGTCTCCGTGGCCACCACCTATCGGGGTCATTTGGCGAAGTTGGGTATCATCTTCTCCTCATTTTCCGAGGCCGTGCGAGAGCACCCCGATCTCGTCAAAAAATATCTCGGCTCCGTCGTGCCCTACACCGACAACTTTTACGCCACTTTGAACAGCGCTGTTTTTAGCGATGGATCATTCTGCTACATCCCCAAGGGGGTGCGTTGCCCCATGGAGTTGTCGACCTACTTCCGGATCAATGCCGCCAACACGGGCCAGTTCGAGCGTACGCTGATTGTGGCCGACGAGGGCGCTCATGTGAGTTACCTCGAAGGCTGCACAGCTCCGATGCGCGACGAGCATCAGTTGCACGCAGCCGTGGTTGAACTTGTAGCCATGAAGGACGCCACCGTGAAATACTCCACGGTTCAAAATTGGTATCCGGGTGATAAGGAAGGCCGTGGTGGGATTTACAATTTCGTGACCAAGCGCGGTAAATGCGCCGGTGCGAATTCTAAAATCTCGTGGACTCAGGTCGAAACCGGCTCTGCAATCACATGGAAATACCCCTCGTGCATTTTGCTGGGAGATAATTCTGTCGGCGAGTTCTACTCGGTTGCCCTGACGAATCACCACCAGCAGGCGGACACAGGGACCAAGATGATTCACATTGGCCGCAACACCCGCAGCACCATCGTCAGCAAGGGCATCAGTGCTGGTGTGGGGCAGAACACTTATCGCGGCCAGGTCCGCATCATGAAGTCTGCCGAGGGTGCCCGTAATTTTTCGCAATGCGATTCCATGCTGCTGGGTGACAAGTGCGGGGCACACACCTTCCCCTATGTGGAGGTGAGTAACCCCACCGCAACCCTTGAGCACGAGGCTTCCACCTCAAAGATCGGCGAGGACCAACTCTTCTACTGCCGCCAGCGTGGCATCAGCCATGAGGACGCCGTGGGGATGATCGTGAATGGGTTCTGTAAAGAAGTCTTCCGTGAGTTACCCATGGAATTTGCCGTGGAAGCACAAAAGCTTCTGGGTGTGAGTCTCGAAGGAAGCGTCGGATAATCGGGGCTGCCTTGCCAAACTTGGCGAGGAGAGAGCCCCAATCAATAATCGGAATTAATAAAGGATGCGTTGAATGCTTGAGATCAGGAACCTGCGTGCCAATGTCGCAGACAAGGAAATCCTCAAAGGTCTCGACCTCACGGTTCGTCCCGGCGAAGTACACGCCATCATGGGACCCAACGGGTCAGGTAAGAGCACCCTTGCAGGGGTTATTTCTGGCCGCGAAATTTACGAGGTCACGTCCGGCGAGGTTCTCTTTGAGGGGAAGGACCTGCTTGAAATGGAACCCGAAGAGAGGGCCTGCGAGGGCATCTTTCTCGCCTTTCAATATCCGGTAGAAATCCCGGGTGTGAGCAACACTTACTTCCTCAAGGCCGCGCTGAATTCCATCCGGAAGCATCAGGGATTGGAAGAACTGGATGCGATGGACTTTCTCGCCCTCGTCAAGTCGAAGATGCAGTTGCTCAACATGGACAACGACTTGCTTAATCGTTCCGTTAACGAAGGGTTTTCTGGCGGCGAAAAGAAGCGTAATGAGATTTTCCAGATGGCGGTGCTTGACCCCAAGCTTGCTCTTCTGGACGAAACGGACTCGGGGTTGGACATCGATGCATTGAAACTGGTGGCGAATGGAGTCAATGCTCTGCGCAGCCCCGATCGTGCCGTCGTTCTCGTGACCCACTACCAGAGACTGCTGGACTACATCGTTCCCGACTTTGTTCACGTTCTCTCTGCGGGGCGCATCGTAAAATCCGGTGGCAAGGAACTTGCCCAAGAGCTCGAAGCCAAGGGTTATAGTTGGTTGGAAGAGCCTGTAAACGCCTGACCACGGTTTCTCGGACGAGTAGTTTGTTCTTTGCAATTTCCGGCCGATATAAATCTTGGCCGCACCTAATATATTGTTAATATAATGGCTATCTAATGACCACTGCTACCAAAACTGATCAATGCTTCAACGGACTTTTCTCTTCATTTCATGAGGAGGCGGCTCGTCGTCAACCCGCTGAGCTGACTGCCTTGCGCGATGCTGCGTTCAAACAGTTCTGTGCCACGGGCTTTCCGTCTGTCCGAGAAGAAGAGTGGCGTTTCACAAACGTCGCTCCGGTTGAACGCCTGTCATTCGAGTTGGCGAAACCTGCCGCTGGTGAAATATCGCCTGATCAGGTCTCCCTCGCAGGCGTGCGCGGCCTCGACTCCCACGAGATTGTCTTTGTTAACGGTCATTTCTCAGCAGAATTATCAAATCTTCAAAAACTGCCCCAGGGTGTTATCGTTTGCAGCCTTGCTGAAATCCTCCGCGAGGGAGGCAACAAAACGGTTTCTGCGGAACTGGGTCGTCAGACGGGATTTGATAAGAGTGCATTCCAAGCACTCAACCTGGCTTTCGTCAGCGACGGTGCCTTCGTCCACATTCCCAAGGGAGTTGTGTTAGCTGATCCTCTTGAGATCCTGTATCTTTCAACCGGTGGGGACCAGCCAACCGTTTCATTTCCCCGAAATCTGATTGTCGTTGAGGAGCAGGGGCAACTCACCGTTCTGGAAAATTATGAGGGCGTGAACGCGGGCAACACCTATCTGACAAACGCAGTAACCGAGATAGTTGTGCGTGCTCACGCCAACGTCGACTATTATCGCCTTCAGTGTGAGGACCCCGGTGCCTTCCATTTTGGCAGCCTTCAGGTGCAGCAGGAGGAGCAAAGTAATTTCAGATCTCATGCGATTACCCTCGGTGCATCCCTTTCTCGCAACGACCTTGGATTGACCCTTGTGGGTGAAAATTGCGAAGGGACCCTGAATGGTTTATATATGATTGGGCAAAAGCAGTTGGCTGACACCCATACACGCATTGATCATGCGGTTCCCAATTGCCTTAGCCATGAGCTGTACAAGGGGATTTTGAAGGATGATGCCCGTGGGGTCTTCAATGGCTACATCCTCGTTCGCCCCGACGCACAGAAGACCGATGCCAAGCAGACCAACAAGTGCTTACTGTTATCGCCCACGGCGCAGATAAATACGAACCCCCAACTCGAAATCTACGCCGATGACGTGAAATGTACCCACGGCGCAACCATCGGGCAACTTGACGAAAACTCCATATTTTATCTGCGGTCCCGTGGTATTGAAGAGCATGATGCCCGTTGTCTGCTCACCTATGCCTTTGCCAACGACATCATCCGACGCATCAAAATCGAGCCGCTACGTAATCAATTGGAGGATATTGTGCTCGTGGCGCAGGACGTGAAGGCCAAGCCTTCCACGCTGGAGGTGAAATAATTCTCCGTGTCTGCTTCTACACCCGCTAACATTGCCAACGCCTCTTCAGTTTCGAGAGACTTCCTGAATCTTCGGAAGGATTTTCCGATCCTGTCGACGGTCATGAACGGCTATCCGCTGGTCTATCTGGATAACGCTGCGACGACCCAGAAGCCCCGGGTTGTCATCGATGCGCTGACGAATTATTATACCACGACAAACGCGAACATCCATCGCGGCGTGCATCAGCTGAGCCAGAACGCCACCGAGCAGTATGAGGCTGTGCGCGAGACCGTCCGCGCGTTCATCAATGCCCGGCAAGTAAGCGAGATCATTTTTGTCCGTGGAGCCACCGAAGGGATAAACCTGGTCGCCCAGTCGTTGGGTCGCATCCGCCTGACTCCGGGTGACGAAGTGGTTATCACGGCGATGGAGCACCACTCCAACATCGTACCGTGGCAAATGGTCTGTGCCCAACATGGGGCCCGGCTGCGTGTGGCTCCCATGAATGACGCGGGCGAACTTCTCTGGGATGAGTATGAATCTCTTCTCAATGAGAAAACGAAGATTACCGCTTTCACGCAAATTTCCAATGCTCTGGGTACGATCAATCCTGTTGAGCGCATGGTGGAGGCTGCCCGTAAAGTAGGTGCGATAACTCTGGTGGATGGGGCCCAATCCGCTCCCCATACCTCAGTCGATGTCCAAAAAATGGGATGCGATTTCTTTGTTTTCTCGGGGCACAAGATTTACGCTCCCACGGGTATCGGGGTTCTGTACGGGCGCCGGGAATTGCTCGAGGAGATGCCACCCTATCAGGGCGGTGGCGACATGATAAGTTATGTCACATTCGAGAAGACCGCGTACAACGAACTACCATATAAGTTTGAAGCCGGCACCCCCAATATTGCCGGCACTATCGGGCTGGGAGCCGCATTGAATTACGTGACAGCCATTGGCCTCGATCGGATCGCTGCCCACGAAAGCGAGCTTCTCGCTTATGGAACCTCGCGGTTGCAGGATATCGATGGATTGACCATCATCGGAACAGCCGCCCAAAAGGCTGGAGTTCTTTCCTTCATCTTGAAGGGCGTGCATCCCCACGACATCGGAACCATCATGGATGAAAGAGGAATTGCTATCCGAACCGGTCATCATTGTGCGCAGCCGGTCATGGATCGTTACGAAATTCCCGCTACGGCCCGTGCTTCGCTGGGGCTGTATAACACCAAAGAGGAAATCGATGCTTTGGCGGAAGGCATAAGAAAGGTCTTTGAGGTGTTTACCTGACGTATGTCAGACTTAAGAGAATTATACCAGGAAGTGATTCTGGACCATAATAAAAAGCCGAGAAATTACGGGGAACTCCCCGAGGCTACCCATCATGCGATTGGGCACAATCGACTGTGTGGCGATCGCATCACCATCCATCTGCAGGTGGAAGACGGAATCGTAACCAATGTCCGCTTTGAGGGGAGTGGGTGTGCCATCAGCACAGCATCGGCGTCCATCATGACAGAGACCCTGAAGGGCCGTACGTTAGAAGACGCCAGGCACGTATTTGAAACATTTCACGGTCTGGTTACCGGCAAGGGTTGTCCCGGTGGCGCCGCCGCCGAGTTGGGCAAGCTTGCGGCATTTTCGGGTGTATGCGATTATCCCGCGCGTGTTAAATGCGCCACGCTTGCATGGCACACTTTCGTGGCTGCCACGAAAGATCAGGATGCACCTGTATCCTCTGAGTGAGAGGGGAAAGCCTCCTCAGAAAACCCCCCGAAAAGAAAGGGCATGACGATGACCGATGAAAACAAATCTTCTGACCCCATAGAAGAAACCGCCAAGTCTGATCCCACTCCTGGCATGGAGAGTGAGGCGTCAGCGAATGGCGACCCGGAAGCTCTTCGTGAGGAAGTCATAAAAGTTCTTCGCACCATTTACGACCCTGAAATCCCGGTTAACATTTACGAATTAGGGTTGGTTTACCAGGTGGATGTGAAACCCAATGGTTTCGTTTCCGTTGTCATGACGCTCACCTCGCCCATGTGCCCGGTTGCAGGAACCCTGCCTCCCGAGGTGGAAATGAAAGTGCAATCGGTTCCAGGCGTAACCGATGCATGCGTAGAACTCGTTTGGGAACCCGCGTGGAACATGGCGATGATGACCGAAGCTGCCCGCCTGCAGCTCAATCTTTTCTGATCTCATCAATCCGCAGCAGACGATTCTCTTAAAAAAAGAACCCGGTTGAAGCCTGATTTTCTGGCCCCAACCGGGTTTTGTTTTTTAGTTTTCGATGGTGAAAAACTACTTCTTTTCGAGAAGCTTATCGATGGCCTCGGCCAGTTCCGCGGCGCGCAGATTCATCGCGCTGATGTTACCCTCGGCATCAATGAGAACAGTGGTCGGGAAGCTCATGACGCCGTAGATCGTACCCGGTGAACCGGGCTTGCGGTCCGCGTCGTAGATTTGCATCCACTTGATGTCGTTTTCCTTCACGAAGTTTACCAGCGTCTCTTCATCATGGTCTGCGCTGATGCCGATGATGGTCAGACCCTTGCCATTGTGCTTGTCATAGATGTTCTTAAGCTCAGGCAGTTCGGCCAGACACGGTCCGCACCAGGAAGCCCAGAAATCCAGAAGCACAACCTGCCCCTTGAGGGACGAAAGCTTTACTTCGTCGCCCTTGACCGTTTTGGCTGTGAAGTCGGGAGCGGCCTTGCCCTCGGCCAGATTGGCTTTGTTTTTGGCCATGGTCGTCTGCATCTCGAAGGACTCTTTCAGATCGGAAAAGATTTTCGCGAACTTTCCCTTGGGATTATCCTTCAGGTATTGCTCAAGCTCTTCGGGCAATTTCCCGGACTGCATTCCGCCTTGCTGCAGGGTTTCCATAACCTTGATGCCGGCAAGGATGTCCTTCTGAAGGGCTGGCAATTCGGTAGCGGGAACGACCGAACGTTCTTTTGCCACGCTCTTGACGACGAGTTTGAACGAAGTTTTGCCCGCTGGGCCCTGAGCGATCTCCGCTTCGAGAACTGAGTCGTGGGACTTCACCTGTTTGTCGGCGAGGGAGTAGACAACCGTCGCGGTGTAGCTTTTGATGGCTGCGTCAGCGATTGTATCGGTGGATTTCGTGTCGATCTTGGTCAGCTTGTACGTGACCAAGCCACCGGCTTCAGATTTTGTGACGTTCACATCCACGGGTTCGCCCATGGTTGAACTAACAGAAGCTGTGGTCGCGTCGGATCCGATGAAGGCCGGGAATTCGACGGCGGGATTCCACCCTGGCAACTGGCGGGGCGTGAAACCTGCGGTGCGCTCGCTGATCTGGCCATCTGCGCCCAGTTCAAAAGTGAACCGGCCTGCTGCCGAGAGTGGTTCAGTGGTTATGGTTTCAGCATTGCCCGCTTCCAAAGAACAGAATACGGTCCGCATCGCACCGTTCTCATTCAATACGGTGTACTCGGGACGAAAGGCGATGGACTGATTTTGCTTCTGGTCGTTGGACTCAACGCCTATGGTTGCAGTTGTTTCATAAACCAGATGGGTGCCCACTGGCATGGTGTAAGGGTTTTCGGCGGCGGTGGCGAAAGCTGGGGTGAGGCAGAACAAGGCAGCCGCAATGAGATGCATTGTTGAGGAAGCAGTGTGGTTCAAAGAAGTCTCCTGACTATTGACGTGCAAATGTGACGGGCAGTACCCGTTGATAACAAACCAAATAAAACTTGCCGCATGGGTGGTAGGACACAGAACTTTTCTTAATTACTATAAGGGAGAATCTTGCTTCATGGCCTTATTCTGGAAACGGAAGGACCAATCACCAGAGTTTGTGAAAAACACCGAACTGGTAGATTCAGCGGCAGAAGTGAAAACTCCCATAGTTGAACCGCCGCCAGACGATACGGTACAGCAGAACCCATCAACGGTTGCTTCGGGCGGTCTGTTCGGTCGGGTGAAAAGTGCCCTGAGCGATCGTCTTCGTAAAACACGCGAAGATTTTGTCGGCCAGATTCGCGCAGCCGTTAAAGCTGCAAGTGTGGTGGACGAACATCTCATCGAGCGGATTGAGGAGATTCTCATCCAGGCCGATGTGGGCGCCGAAACCACCATGAAAATGATGGAGGCCATGCGGGAGTTTGAAGCGCGCGGTGCTGCCCCACAAGAACTGCTCGATAGCTTTAAAAAACAACTTCTCGATATATTGGGTCGTGAACCTCATAGGCTGCAAGTCGGACCTGAAAGACCGTATGTCGTATTAGTTATTGGTGTGAACGGTGTCGGCAAGACGACCACGATTGGAAAAATCGCCGCAGAAATGCGTGACGCTGGCAACAGCGTTCTCCTTGCTGCCGCCGACACATTTCGTGCCGCCGCCGTTGAGCAACTCGAAATCTGGTCTCAACGGACGGGCTCAGATTTTCTCTCGAAGGAGATGGGTGCTGATCCCGCAGGGGTAGCGTACGATGCTGTGGAAACAGCCCGTGCAGAAAAAAACGATATTGTCCTGATTGATACGGCAGGCCGGTTGCACACGAAGAATAATCTTATGGAAGAGTTGAAAAAAGTTGTGCGAGTGCTCGGCAAACTCCAGCCCGGTGCTCCCCACGAGACGCTACTCGTACTCGATGCAACAACGGGACAAAACGCGATTTCTCAGGCGAAGGTTTTCACCGAGGCGATTCCTATAACCGGGTTGGTAATGACGAAGCTTGACGGCACCGCCAAAGGTGGCGTGCTGATTGGCATTCGGAATCTTTTCGATGTGCCCATCGTTAAGATTGGTGTGGGGGAGTCCGTCGAAGATCTGCGCGACTTTGTTCCCGTAGAATTTGTCGATGCACTCTTTGATGAATCGTGAGTGGGTCATAAATCGAGTGACTGGGAAACAATGAAAAAAGGGTGCGGACTCAGTCCACACCCTTTTTTGTAGCCCATCAGGGCTTTGTTGGCACCTTTGAAATTACTTCGCTGCTGCCTTCTTGGGGGCAGCTTTCTTTGCAACGGGTTTCTTCACGGCTGCCTTCTTGGGAGCAGCGGGTTTCTTCACGGCTGCCTTCTTGGGAGCAGCTTTCTTTGCAGCGGGTTTCTTTACTGCAGCCTTCTTTGCGGGAGCAGCCTTCTTCTCAGCCATCGCTATTACCTCTCACGAGAAATGTGCAGCCTTTCGGCTGACCTGGTACTGACGCTCCCGGTAAGCGAGAAAATGTGTTTTGTTAAGAAACACACCACCGCAGAACGTCACTTGTTAATATGTCTAATGGTCTGGATTTGTTCCCGTCAAAACAAATCGAAAAGCTAAATTATCTGCATTTCAATTTTTGGGAAAAAGTGCGAACGACCATACGACGCAAAATTTGAAAGCCATCAATGTGAAGAGGCTGGAGTTTGACCGCTCTTCAGGAGGTCTTCGTTCAGTGTCAGGAACTTCATCCCTTTGAATTCTGCATTGCCTTTGCGACGACGTTCGACATTCTTTTTGATGTTGTCGTTCACGTACTTGAGCAGGGGAACCTCTACAGATTTCGGTGAGGTCGAGTGGATAAAATGAACTTCGCCATCTTTCCCGTGGGCGATGAGACCAACGTGTCCAACCCAAACGCCGCCATCGCCAACCCCCCGCACGATATTGACGAAGTCTCCGTCTTTCAGCTTCCCGGCCACACTGGCAATGGCTTCTGCGGGGATGTATTCGTCTTCGAGGGTCTGAACAGGGATGCCTTGTCCAACTCCGAATTTTGCGAAAAACGATGAACGATCGATCTTTTCGCGATAATGCGTCACGGTGGTTGCGTCCAGTTTTGTTGTCATGTCAGTCAGCAACCAGCGATTGTTCACGATCCAGTCCGCCTCGGTGAAATGGTTGCGTGTCACAAGACCGATCTCGCCATTCTTATAGCGAAGCTTCTGCAGATTTGCGAAGAAAGCCGTCCAGTTGCAGGAGAGCGCCATGGCATAAGTATGCTCGGAGAAAACGACGCAGTCGCCATGGGTCAGATCAAACAGGGGTTGGTCGTCATGGATCTCGTAGGGGAATTCGCCGAGGAGATACATGTCATAGGGTTGTCCCAGATTTTTTCGCGCGATGTGAACCACTCGTTCACGCAGTGATGGTTGGGTTTTGCAAAGGTTCCCCAGATACAGGTCCACCTCTTTAGGTTCCATTTTATAAATAGGTGTTTTCTCCAGCTTGGTGAGGGCCGACGACGACTGTTCATCCGTCAATCGAGGGTTGGGCATCTCTTGCAAATACCAAGCTTGCCAACGCGTGGGCAGCTTCTTCCACGGATAATCGTGCAGGTATGTGAGCAGGCGCCAATGCTCGGCATTCTTCTTGAGCTGATCGGGATCGCCATTGGCCATCAGTTTTCGAATTTCTGTGCGTGCACGAGCATGCAACGCAGACGTTGTTTCTTTGGCCTTGGGCTTCATGTTCCAAACGTGAGCGGCGAATGCCCCGTCCATTAAGGATTTCGGCTCGGGTGCCTCTTGAGACGGTGGGGGGGCGGCGTAGGCGTGGGTGCCTGAAAGAAATATCGCAACGGTAAGCGATGCGAGCAAGCAGCGAAAAATAGGGGCGAGCATTAAGATCATCTCCGATTTAGAATAGCGTAATGGGTACGGACGAGATGAAGCGTTATCGTTGGATAAGTCAAGGTTGCGGTGCTACCTTGTTGTAATTTCGAGCCCTGTCCGCCGCTTGCTCATGAGCAGACGTTCGAGAGGTTTTTTATGGTTGCATAACCCACACCTCACCCGCGCTTTTGGATGGCTGAATATATCCACTCAGGAGTAAAGAATGGCGAAGTATCTGGTGACCGGCGGTTGTGGTTTTATTGGTTCGAACATTGTCGAGCATTTGGTCAAACGAGGCGATGCAGTTCGAGTTATTGATGATCTCTCTACGGGATCCAAAAAGAATCTCGTCGGTTTTGACAAGGATGTTGAACTGATTGAGGCCTCCCTCCTTGACGCCGGCGCTGTAACTCGTGCGGTTGAAGGGATCGATTATGTTCTTCACCAAGCGGCCCTGCCGAGCGTGCAACGCAGTGTGGAAGACCCCGTAACGTCCGCACAGGTTAATGTGCTTGGAACCGTCGAATTGCTTCACGCCTGCGTGAAGTCCGGAGTGAAACGCGTTGTGTATGCGGCGTCCTCGTCCGCCTATGGCGATCAACCGGCCCCTGTGAAAACCGAGGATCTTTTGCCTCGCCCCAAATCTCCTTACGCTGTTGCCAAACTATCCGCCGAGTATTACCTGCAGGCGTTCAGCGATTGCTACGGGCTTGAAACAGCAGCGCTGCGTTACTTCAACGTGTTCGGCCCTCGACAAGATCCGAACTCGGAATACAGCGCAGTCATTCCCCTTTTTATCAGCAAGGTGCTGAAAGGGGAGTCGCCCACGATCTTTGGAGACGGTTTGCAAACACGTGACTTCACTTATGTGGAGAACAACGTGCGGGCAAATGTGGCCGCCTCTGAGGCGCCGGGGCTGAAAAGCGAAGTGATGAACGTTGCCTGCGGGACATCCTACAGCCTGCTCGATCTACTCACGGCTATCAACGAAGTTCTCGGCACCAGGGTTGAACCGACGTTCGCGCCACCCCGCGCCGGCGACGTTAAGCATTCTCTGGCAGATATCAGCCGCGCCCGTGCTGCAATTGGCTATGAGGTTTCTGTAAATTTCGAAGAGGGCTTGCGACGCACCATCGAATGGTACCGTAAGGCACTGGCCGGCTAACAGGTTCGATTCAGGTATCAGCTTTTACGAAGGAGATTAATTGTGGAAAAATTGAAAGTTGGAATCATCGGGGCTGCCGCAATCAGCGCGGGCAAATTGATGGAGATCATCCTCAATCACCCCCATGCAGAATTGCACTCATGTGTCAGCGATTCCTCACCGGGCAAGCCGCTGTTTTCATCTCATCCGAAGTTGCGTGGCCGCGTTGATCTGAACTTCGACGCTTTCGATCTGGCGCGTCTGGGTGAGTGCGATGTGGTTTTCTCCTGCAAGCGCGCAGGGGATACCTTCGCCTACGTGGAGGAGGTTCTTTCCACCGGCGCAAAATTTATCGACCTCAGTGGAGACTATCGTCTTCTGGCCGAAACTTATGAGGAGTGGTACAAGGTCCCTCACACGCGCCGGGAGCACCTGGCTGAAGCTGTGTATGGGATGCCTGAACTCCATCGTGAGGCGATTCGAAAAGCACGCCTGGTCGCCAATCCGGGATGTTACACCACCACCAGCATTCTGGGCCTGGTACCGTTGGTCGAAGCTGGTTACGCGTCCGGCTCTGCGCCCATTATTATCGATGCGATTTCCGGCGTATCGGGAGCCGGTCGCATGGCAAAGGCGGAGAATCTATTTATCAATGTCGGTGAAAACATTCGGGCTTATCGAATTGGAAGCCACCAGCACACGCCGGAGATCGAACAGCAACTCTCGGGTGTGGCTCCCACTAAAGAACCGGTGAAAGCCCTCTTCGTGCCGCACGTGGGTCCGTATAAAGTCGGCATCATGGCCAACTGTTATCTCCGACCCGAGAACACAAAGGGCCTGTCCAACCAGAAACTGTACGATTGCCTTCAGGAACGCTATGCTCATGAGCCTTTTGTGAGAGTTTACGAGCCCGGCGTGTTGCCTCAAATCGAGTTCATTGTGGACACAAATTTCGTGGATGTTTCAGCCACGTTTGATGAGCGCACGGGAACCATCGTAGCGATTGCCGTTGCCGATAATCTCGTCAAGGGAGCCGCCGGTCAGGCGGTGCAAAACATGAACATCATGTTCAATCTCGATGAGACAGCGGGCTTGATGGCTTAGCTCGAATTTCTGCGTGCGCGGTGATCGTTCGCCGCGCACGCAGACTAACTCGTGATTCTTACTGGAGCAGAGTTTGAATTGCTCCGCTTAGTGAGTCCACGTCGCGGTTTCCCACATCATAGGTCTGCCTGTCATTGGTCGTGACATAGGTCGTCTCGGCCAATCTTTTGCCTAATCGTAGGCTCTGAATCTGGGTTTCTTTGTCATCGAAGAACGACAGCGTCGTGCTATCGGGGTCCGGAGGGGCAATGACCGTTTCACCTTTCGCTGCGTGGTCACGGTCAAATTCAAGTTCGTTGATGATGGATACAATGCGCTGGACCCGCCCGGCGTTGGCGGATGAGAACGCAGGTTGTCCCGGCTTCTGAACCATCCACTCGTTGCCTTCGCGCTTGAAGGAGTATTTCTTCCCACCGTTTTCTACATCGAAACGATGAATGCTGGCCGGGTTCATGCGGGCAAATTTCCGGTCAGCCACGGCTTCAGGTGAAATCACCAATTCGGGGGAGAGATCCATGCTGAAGATAGCCTGATCTCCCATTCTGCGGGCAAACACCGAGCCAACATTGCCACTCTCGCGCTTGCCTACTTCGAGCCCTTCGGTTTGGTCGCCAGCCTTTGCAATGACGGTGTAACGGAATTGAGGAGGTGCAAAGCCATAGCCTCCCGCGTCTGTGGGTTTGAGATCGACATAATCCCGCGCCCGACTGTTCAGCAGGTTTTCCAGCCTGAGGTCGACCTGCGTTTGATCAACCCGACGATCGGGATTGTCGCGAAAAATCCACTTCCCCTCATCGTTTCGCTCCAGATTGGTGCGAAGCTGACCAATCTCGATGGAGAAGCTTTTAACATCATCGGGCTTAAGCGAAAAGATACTACGCGACCTGAAATGATTTTCATCCTGATTGAGATCATTGAAAGTCGAGGCGGTTATCACCATGATTTCAGGTTCGTTCCCGCGTTGTGCCACGTAAACAGTATCATCGTTAGCGTCTGTTGCTTTACCCACGATCAGTTTCGCATTGGTACCATCGGCCCGTTCCAGTGACACAGTCAGGAAAGGTGTGGCCAATGCTTGCAGGGCGGTGGCCATGCTTGTGGGTTTGTCAGAATCTGCTGTGAGAAACGTTGTCGCTCGCAGCAATCCTGTTTTTCTCAGGAAATCGTTTACCGCGTCGGTTTCAGCCACGGTGGTTACCGGAATAGTCACACTCCAACAGCCCGCATCAGCACGCAGTTCCACGGTTTTACCATTGCTCTGAAGTTCGATGCGTTTGTAAGAATCCAACCTTCCCGTATCTACGTCAATCAGGCGCGCCCGTCGCCAATCTCGGGGTGACCGAAGCAGCACACTGCGCACATGGTCTCCCACCGTAAAGATGGTACTCCCCTTGGGATAGCGCGCAAAAACCTGACCGGTGTAAGTGGATTCGTTGCCTAATTGAAGCTCGAAGGATTGAGCTTTGTTGGTCTTGAGGGAAAGCGTAATCTCTGCATCGGAGAGCCCGTATTGCGCAAGATTCTTAACTTCCAACTCATTATTGCGTCGGGCTGCGGTTACGTTCACGAGCAGTTGCTTAACCAGTTCAGGATCGGCTTGAGCGTCGAAAGGCGTGCGAATTTTCCAAGAATCACCTTCTTTCACCAACAAGGTTTCTCCGCTGGAGTTTTTTATCCGCGCTTCAACCACCTGAGTTTCATTAATGCCCGGGGCCAGAGAGGTTTCCTCCACCCTTTGCAGAATGCGCTGTTCGATCAGTTGCCGATCGAGAACCAACAGCAGCACACAGACCGCTAAGACCATAGCTGCCAAAACCGTTCGCTTCCAGGTCACTGTAGTTCCCTCCGCGCAAGACTATATCCCAACCCGAGAAATCCAACAAGGGCAGGGGCCACGATGACCAGCATGAGGAAAAGAAACTGCCTCTGTCCGGGTGAAAGCACCATGGGCGTTCTTTCGATTTTCGTGGCTGGAATTGCAACGAGGTCACCGGCATTGGACAACCAGTTCACGGCCCGTTGAAACATCATCCAGCTGGTCTGATCGATGACAGATGACGCAATGAAGTCGCCGCTGCCAACCACTACGATGCGTGTCGCCTTGTCATCCGGTTGTCCTGCAGATCGTTTGGTTACGGCAACACCAAGCTGTTGGATTCCCTGTTCTTTCGGATCGTTGGGCATGCTTAGTTTTTGGCCTCTCAGAACGGCTCGTGCCACATCATCCACGGACAGCAGCCAGGCAGACTCGGCGGTTGTAAGAATAGGTTCGACTCGAATTGAGGGATCCGGATTGCGAGACGACAACACAGGTCGTGCTTGCGTGAAGATCAATGGAACACCAGACTCCACATCGGTGACCGGATGTCTCAGCAGGGCAACTGGGATGTTGAAGGTCGCGGCTCCTGATCCGCCCCGCTGTCGTGTGTTCTCACGAACGATCATCTCAGGAGGGAGAAGCACCCCATATTGCTCCAACATCTGAGCCATGTTACGTAGGGGCATACGGGACCCCCCACCAACAGTCTGGAGTTCGGGGTTCAGCATAAAAATTGCTCGGCCACCATCATCCAGATAGGAGGAGATCGCCTCTCGCTCGGAGGAAGTTATATCGGTCTGAGGAGCGATGCATACAATCGCGCTGGCATCGGCGGGCACCCGCCCCCTCTGTGCAAGGTTAAGGGGTTGTACGCGGATATAGTTCCGTTCGAGTTGCTGTTTCAAAACATCCAGCTCGTCCAGAGTTACGCGACGCCCGGATATCATCGCCGATGCCGTATTGCGTTCGAGAGACATCTCGCCGTGGTTGCTTAAAAAATAGAGCGTGATGGTTTCATTGCGAAGAAGTTGGACGATGGCATTCGTCATCTCTTCTTCATTAAGTTTGTTAACCTTCACAACACGTCCCAAGGTTTCTGATTGTGTCGTAAGGGCTTCCACGAATGCATCGCCTGGCACAACCGTCGGGCCGAAACGCTGGGCTCTGGTCACTTCCCGGTACGGATTAAAAACATCGAACGTCACCTGACGAGAATGTCGGTGGTACTCCCGCAGCAAGTCAGAGACCGAAGCCTTCTCCGCTTCAGTCACGAAGGCAGTGATGTGGACTGGCTGACTCAGTCTCCCCAGGAAATTGCGGGTAAGGGGCGAAATACTGTATAGCTTTGCCTTTGTTGCATCGAACACCACGGGGTGGCGCTGCACGATTACAAAAATCGTAAAAAGGGTGAGGACAAAGAACAGCGAATAGAGCATGACGTTGGCGTAAAGTCCGGCGTTGCGACTGAGACGTCGCACGAACAGCATGCTTCCCGCAGCCAATCCTGCAATGCACAGACCCGCAGAAAGCTCAGTGAACCGACCTTGAAATGCGGTGGTTATCAATCCGGTCAGAAACAAGATGAAGCCTATATAAGCGGTGCGTTTCATCCAGGTTTTCATACGCGCCACCTCCGGATCTCGAGAGTTCGACACGTCATGAAAAGAAACACGGTGGTGATCGTGAGAAAGTAAATCACGTCCTCCAGCCGAAAAAGTCCCTTGGTGAAATTGTCGGCGTGGGCTCTCATGGAAAGGGTCTCGAGAATTCGATTGATGCCGCCCGATGCAGGCGTGGTGAGATCGCCCACGAGAAATAACCCGAACAGCAGAACAAACGACACGATGGCGGCTACGATCTGATTCTCCGTGAGGGCCGAAGCAAAGAGGCCAATGGAAACGTAAGCTGCGGAAGAGATAAGTAGCCCCAATACGCTCACAAGCACAACCGGCATTTCCGGAGATCCAAACCGGGCCATGATTCCCACATAATAGCCAGACAGCAGAAGCATGCCGGCGATGAGCGAATAGGCCGCCAGAAACTTTGCGGTCACGATATTCCAATCGGTGAAAGGCAGGGACTTGAGTAACTCAAAAGTCCCGCTCTTTTTCTCTTCTGCCAACAGTCGCATGGTGATCATTGGCACCAGAAACAGCAGTAGAAAGTTGATGGCCCAGAAAACCTGTGATACCACGTGTTGTGTGAAATTCTCAGTTTCCACGCCTGCCATCCGGCGGTACTCAGCGTTCGTCGACATTTCCGTGAAGTTCACAAGGATACCGTAGAAAAAGATGCCGCTGAGAAAAAGATACATCGCAATGGCGACGTAGACCGAGGGTGACGTGAGGTAGCTTTTCATCTCTCGGCGAAATATGGGGTAAAACCTAAACGGCATTTTGGACACTCTCTGATTCTGAGATGGGGGCTTGGACGGATGGCGTGGGGGATTCTCCGGCGATGACCTTCAGGAAAAGATCCTCAAGCGACAAACCAATGGGACGAATTTCCTTCAACAGCCAACCGCGCCGAACCACCAGCGCGGCTAATGCGGGACCGAGATCGGGTCCTGCCGCGTGAGTGGATACGGTGTATTCGTGATCCGTTGGATCCCCCGATGGTTTCAATTCATCCGATTCACCGGGTGCGCGGGAGATGTTGGCTGACCGCACATCCTCGATGGAACGCAAACCCGCTAATACCTGGTCGGGCGGACCGTTTACGCGCAGCGCGATTTGTCGTTCACTTTGCATTTCTGTCGTAAGGCGCTCCGGTGTTCCCTGCGCGGCAATGTGACCACGGTTGATGATGATGACTTTGTTGCAGGTCATCTGCACTTCGGGCAGGATGTGCGTGCTTAAAATCACCGTACGCCGCCCCGCCATGCTTCGGATCAGTGATCGAATTTCAGAAATCTGGCGCGGATCAAGACCCACGGTTGGCTCGTCCAGTATGAGCACCTTCGGTTCACCAAGAACAGCCTGAGCCAATCCCACCCGCTGCCGATAGCCCTTGGAAAGGTGTCCGATAATGCGGTTGCGAACACTACCCAGACCGGTTTCTTCCATCGCTAAATCCACCACCTTGCCGCGTTGGGCGCTCTTGAAGCCTTTCGCATGGGCGACAAAATCCAGCGCCGAGGCCACTGTCATCTCGCGGTAAAGCGGCACACCCTCGGGCAGATAACCAATCAAGCGCCGAACTTCGTGGGGATCCTCGACAACGTCAAATCCACCCACGCGGGCTTGCCCCGATGTTGGTGGGAAGAAGCAGGTCAGGATACGCATGGTGGATGTTTTGCCTGCACCGTTGGGGCCGAGGAATCCAAGGATTTCTCCCTCCAGAACTTCGAAAGAGAGATCGTCGATGGCTCGTACATCGCCATATTCCTTGGTCAGGTTTTGAACTCGAATCATCGCATGGCACTCTTTCGCCGGTCTTGATTGGATTGGGGAGCTTCTGCTGATAATGCATGTCGCAGGCCGTAAAGACATCCCAAATGAATACCGTCATGGGCCGTGTTGAATGTAAGCGCTTCTCCAGGCGTGTGCAAAATCGCACCAGAACTCGTGACCATCGGCTGTGAGTAGGGATCGTCCCATCGACTGGTCATACTTTCAAACAGCGCCTCAGTGGAGGTAATCATTTCATCCAAAAGATGAACCATTTCGGGAAGGACGTCGTCTGCCCAAGCAGCAGGAGAACTGCCCCTCGCGAACCATTTCTGGTATTCTTGAGACACCGCCACCGGTTGCTTAAGCTGACCATAAGTCAATCGCTGCGGGGTTATGATCAGATGGCCCACATGCCATCGGGCATTGTTGGACCAGCCAGATGGTATGGTCTCCCAATGTTTTTCAGGAATCGTTTGGACAACTTCAGAAACAGTCCTGCGAAGTGCGAGCGTGTATCCAAGAATTGTTTTCGAGATGGTCATGAAGCCTTTGTGTGCCGAAGCCGCAGCGATGTAAAGTTTGTTGAGTCATGCGACGGGGATGAATCCCGTCTCATTCATCTACGCTCTTTTGCCGCTTGTTCTTCGGACGCGTTTTCCATCGGCGGTGAAGCCAGAAATAACTTCCCGGGTGCCGCCGCACCACATCTTCCAGATATTTCGCGTGAGTTTGCGTTAAACGCAACACGTCGGCATCGCGTTCTGTTGTCGGATCGGGGAAAATGGCCGGGGCTATTTCGATGCGAAGCGTTCGCAGAGCATCATTATTCCTGATGCTGAAAGTGCAGAGAAGCGGTAGGTTGAGTCGGTGTGCAAACATTGCGGCACCTTCTGCCGTGGAGGCCGGTGTGCCGAAGAAATCCACAAAGATCCCATTGCGACGGGCGTCCTGATCGGCCAGAAAGACGAGAATCTTTTTTTCGCGCGCGGCGGTTACCGCTGCCTTAAAGCTCCCGGCGGATGTGGAAATGAGCTCCAGTCCGATTTTCATGCGTTGTTTTACGATGGAATCGTTTACGAGAGGATTGTGCATTGGTTTCATGAAAGCCACGAAATGAGGTATGCCCGCTTTACGAATCCCGATCTCACCCAGCGATTCCCAATTTCCCATGTGGCCGGTGACGATAATATAGGGTTTATCACCCATCGCCTCAAATTGATCCCACCCATCGAAACCCCGGAAAATACCCACCACTTCCCAAAAGAGCGCATGAGGTCTTATGAATTCGAGAAAGGTCAGAACACCGTTTCGATAGGAATCCCGTGCGATCCGCGAGATTTCCTCCGGTGAATGGGTATCGCCGAGGGCGAGTTGCAAATTCCCATAAACCTCTTTGCGGCGTATGCGTGTCACCCGATGCAAGAGGAAGGCCAGAAAATCCGCTAAAATTACAACCGTGCGTCGTGGCATGATCCACAAAATTGCGGACACCAAATGCCAAACAACGTAGGATAGATAGTGCGTGAAGGTCGCTTTTCGGCGGGACATGGGTGCCACTACAGGTTCTGAGGGAGAGGCGGTCAACAGGCGAGTGTGGCCACAGCCAACATCACCTGGATAAATAAGCCGGCCTCGTCTGTTTAGACACGGCTCATGATCATCGACACCCATTGCCACATGCATGGTAAAGAATACGACTCAGACTTCGACGAAGTGTTGCAGCGCGCTCAAAGCGCGGGCGTAGAAGGTATAGCGTTGGTCGGATGCGATCTGGACGACAGTCGTCGGGTCGTGGAGCGCGCAGCGGTGTGGTCGGGTTTTCGGAGCGTTGTGGGCGTTCATCCCCACGCCGCCGCTTCCTGGAGTGCCGAAGTATCTCGGGCCCTCAAGGAAGACTTGATGGTACATCCCAGCGTAGTGGCGGTTGGTGAAATCGGGTTGGATTACCATTACGATTTTGCCACCCATCGCCAACAGTTCGACGCCCTTCTGGAGCAGTTGTCGCTGGCCAATGCTGCAAAGTTGCCTGTGGTGGTTCATTGCCGTGAGGCCTATGAGGACATCCTTGGCATCTTTC
This sequence comes from candidate division BRC1 bacterium HGW-BRC1-1, assembly GCA_002842095.1. Taxonomy (GTDB): domain Bacteria; phylum Sumerlaeota; class Sumerlaeia; order Sumerlaeales; family Sumerlaeaceae; genus HGW-BRC1-1. The sequence continues at coordinate 15,429 of PHCB01000011.1, read as the reverse complement.
GCGACTTCTTCCCCCATGCAACGCCCATGCCGGGTGGCATCCGCGGAGTCATGCACTGTTATTTCGGAACTGTTGCTCAAGCCGAGGAGTTCATCGATATGGGTTTCGTGCTCGGCATCGGGGGAGCCGCGACGTTTAAAAAAGCGGAAGAGTTGCATGAGGTGGTGCGGCAGGTTCCGCTCAACAAGATGGTTCTGGAAACCGATGCGCCCTATATGGCGCCCATTCCTCATCGTGGGAAACGCAACGAACCGTCGTATCTGCCCCTCGTGGCGGATCGCATTGCAGAACTGAAACAAATTCCGAAGGATGAGGTCGTTAACGTCACGACCGCAACAGCGCGGTGCCTGTTTGGAAACGTCGACTTTCGGAGTTCACCATCTCGATTGTCTTGATTGAGCACCGATCTTGGTGTGTAATTCCTCCCGAACACAACGACTCGAACAATGCTGAGGTGCTGCAATGAAATACGTCCCCGGACAAAACTCTGATTACGACAAGCAGGTAGGCGAACGTTATTCGGATCAGTACGATCCCAGCGTTGGCGCACCCGTCGTCGCCGCGGCCTCTGGCGCCGTTCGGGCCGCATTTCTGCAGAAGGTTTATCTGACTCTCAGCGGCGGCATCGCCATTACCATGTTCACAGCGTTTCATCTGGTGAGCAGGTTCCTTGCCGGAGATGCAGAATGGATGCGCTCCCTGATAACGGGAAAGGGAGCGATCTGGGGAGTCTTCATCCTCTACATTGTCATGGCCATGGCAGCCGGAGCGGTCTCGCGCATTCGCACCGTTAATGTTATCGTCTACGCGGCCTTCACCGCCGTCACCGGCCTCATGCTCGCCCCCATGTTTCTGTGGGCTTATGTGGTCGCGGGAAATTCCTTTGGAATCGTCTGGAACGCCCTGGCACTCACCGGTTTAGTATTCGGTGGACTCACCGGCTATGTGCTCATCACACGCCAGAATTTCAGCTTCCTCGGTGGTTTCCTTACCGTCGGGATTTTCGTTCTGCTCGGGTTTATGGTCGCCACCTTCTTCTTCAAGGCCGATGTCTTCGTGACCGCCGTAACCGTCGGTGGTCTGCTGCTCTTTGCTCTTTTCGTCCTCTATGACACTTCACGCATCATTCACAAACTCGGTCCCGATGAATGGGTGGCCGGCGCGCTGAGCCTGTTTATCGATTTCATCAACATGTTCATCCGCATTCTCTCGCTGCTGGGGCGTCGCAACTAACGCTCGCGTTTGTAAAGCGCGTTTGAATCGACCGGGATATTTTTGTAATCGAGAGCATCGATTAGGATTTTTTTGTAGGGGAGGACTTCACGCGAGCTCGATCCGCCGCTGGGCCATTTCTCCACGAGCTCGAAGTCGCCCCGGCCGATCAATTCATCCATTCCCAACCAGGAATTGGCGCGATGTTTGTCTTCGTTCGTGACGTAGAAATAGTAATCGATGCCAAGATCGTCCAGGATGCGAAGGCGTTCATCCGCTGGTTTGCCATACGCTGTCTGCACATCCCAATCGTCGAGATGCACGATGACGAGGTTCTCGTTCAACAGCAGATGGCGATTCTCGTGGGTCAGAATTCGTCGGCCTGATGGAAGCCCATTAACCCAATCCAGCGCCCGCATGTCTCCATCGTACTGATAGGTAAGCACGGTGTCAGCCGGCAGGAACAGGTGACGCAACGCGGTCAGCTCTAATTGCGGAGCCATGGGCCGCATGGAATTGTGCCCTGCCGTCAGCTTCGATCCCATAAGCGCCATCACAACTCCTGGCGCGAACCCGATGCCCAGCACGAGCAGCATCAGTGCAAGTCGCGCTGGCCGAAAGGTTATTTGATGGAGCAGCCATCCTCCAAAAACACCGAACAATGGCAGAACGACGATGATCTGGTAGAGGTAAAAATCCGCCACCACATAGGCATAGAACCAGAGCAGGAAAAATAGCGAAAGGGCAACCAAGACGAAACGTTTGCTGCCTTGGAATGCGGGGTCGGTCGGGGCACGCCGGCTTGCGAAAACCATAGAGATCAGCATTATGCAGGATAATAAAACTCCCGGCAATACGAACGCCACAAACACGGGGGCGAGTTTCCAATGTTGGGCTCCCGTCACAAAATAGAGCCAGGAACCTGAAAGCTTTTCCGCCACGGTGCTACCGACCCGGCCCAGGCCATCTCCGTTCATCAACCATTCGACCTCGGCCGACTTCATGACGTCCGGGTTGACGTACTTGCTGGGGAAGAGGTTGTAGAAAAATGCGTAGACCGGATTCCCCGTCAGCACGATGTTCCGAATGTACCAGGGGCTTGCCACCAGAAGGGAAATTCCCACGGGCAACCACAAGCGAATCGAGCGCAGAAAACGGCCCAGGGGCAGACGTTCTTTTTCAAACAGGTCATGCATTGGATTTGATCGAGCAGGACTCGGTTCCAGTTCAAACGAGTCCATCTCGTCGGCCCCCACTTCGTTTGAATTCCGAATATAAGAGGACTGCTCGAAGGCCCCCGTGGAAAGATGCGCCAGGACAGCAACCAGCGCCCCAAGGGGCCAAAGTGCTCCCATAAGGTAATTGATGTTCACTGCGAAAGCTGCCATGAGGAATATCAGCCACAGCGATCCGGACCTCCCATATCTCAGATAGAGAAGCGCGAAATACAGGAAAGCCGCCGTGTACATAATCGCCAAAGCGTAATCGCTGGCATACTGACCGTAGGCGATACCATACGGAACGGCGCGGAAGAGGAGCGCTGAGGCCCATCCCACCACCCGGCTTCGGGTGAGTTCCACACCGATCAGATAGACGAACAACGTGGATGCGAGCGAAGCTATCGGCGGCAACATCTGGGCGAACGAATCGCTCCAATAACCCGCGATGGCAGCAGTTTGGGCAGTCAGGGTGGGGTACAGATGCGGATAGTTGGCCCCCAGCCCGATTCCCACCTGACCGACAATCTTCACGGGATAGCCATGCTGCAGGAACATCTTGCGGGCATAGCCCATGTACAGAATCAGGGAGTCCCAATAAGTTTCCGTTTGCCCAACAGCATGGACGAAGACCAGGGCGCTGATCACCGCGATGAGGGCCGCCGCGATAGAACAGAAAACAACATCCACCCGGGAAAGGGGAGTGAGGGCCCTGCGATAGAATTCGCGCGCGCCCAGGCACCTTTGCTCATTGCGGGCTTTCACCATCCAGTCATTACCACCACATTCAAAGCGCTCCCGATGTTTCCTTCGCTGCCGCAGATAAAATCCGAGCACAATCAGCGCAACCCATGCCCCCAGCACCGGCCAGCGGTTGAGATATCCGGTCAACCCCACCAGCATCGTTGCGTAACCAACCGCTCCCGCACCCAGAGGTAACGCTGTGCAAATGCGGGCGAGAGGGGAGAGGTCCATGCGAACCGCCTCAAGCAGCAGGTAGCCAAGCAGTATAAATGCCACTATCATGGCCGCTGAAATCCCCAGTTCCAACCATGGTACATTGCTCCACCCCACCGAAAAAGGAGCTGTGAGATGGTTCAGAGCAGTGGCAAATCGCCCCTCCAACATCTTTTCAGGAACGTTGGGTGCCTGGACCGGGGTCCAATTAAACAGGCCCTCTTTCCTCCAGAAGTAAAGACTCAACTCCCCTGCCCAAGCCACCACAACTATCCCCAGCAGTGCGTTGCCCAGCGAACCCCATGATACGAAATTGCTTTGTTGGGACGAAAGAAGATGCTTTGCTTGAGGAACTTCATTGCGGTTGGAAGGCATAGGATCGGAACTCCTCATGTTTTTCTTGGCAAACCCCAAGCCAGTCGTTGTGGAATTCCAACGCAAAAGAATCTGAGCGAGGCGTAAATCATGGTACCGCGTTACACGGCATTACCCATCATTGCAATCATCCTCAAGATCCTCTCCTATGTCGTATTGGTTGTCACCCTGCTTTCGTCTGCATACCTGCTTGTGGTCGGCTCCCTGCCGCAAGCCCCACAGGTCATTTCCACCACCCCCGGATTGCTTGGTTCGTCATTTCTGCATACGCACCTGATCCCGGCGTTCACATCTCTGCTGGGCGGTTCTTTGCTGACCTTGTTCATCATGGCCTTTGCTCACGGAATCCATGTTCTCCTCGACATTGAGGAGAACACCCGACGCACCGCAGACCTCGCCACCGGCGAAACCAGTCAACCCACACCCACGAGAACCGAGCGGTGAGTTCACCCGTTTTCTGCTTCTCATTGCATTTGCTCATTCCAACCGAAACGAAGTGGGAGCTATGACACACACACTCATTACCGGTGGCGCCGGCTTTATCGGGTCGCATCTCGCCGAGCAACTGCTCGACGCCGGTCACACAGTTACCGTTATCGACGATCTTTCCACCGGGGCCATTGAAAACCTGGACGCCTGCCGCGCCAACCCCCGCTTCCACTATCACATCGACACCATCATGCACTATTCGCTGATGGCCGAGTTGGTTGATCGGGCGGACGAGATATACCATCTGGCTGCGGCCGTGGGAGTGCGGCTGATCCTCGACAAACCCATCCACACCATTTCGACCAACATCCGCGGTTCGGAAATCGCGCTGGAACTGGCGGCCCGCAAGGGTCGGCGGGTCATCATTGCCTCCACCAGCGAGGTGTACGGCAAGGGTTCCAAAATTCCGTTTGGCGAAGAGGACGACCTTGTTTTGGGCGCCACCAGCCGCCCGCGTTGGTCTTATGCGTGCAGTAAGGCTATAGATGAATTTCTCGCCCTGGCCTATCACCGCGAGCACGATCTGCCGGTGGTGGTGGTGAGGTTGTTTAATACCGTCGGCCCGCGCCAAACCGGCCGTTACGGCATGGTGATTCCCCGATTCGTGCAGCAAGCATTGGCGGGTGAACCGATCACCGTTTATGGCGACGGCACCCAAACACGATCTTTCGGACATGTTCTGGACGTGGTGAAAGCTCTGCGGGGATTAATGAACGAACCCGCTGCGGTTGGTCGCGTTTTCAATGTCGGCAATGATGGCGAGATTTCCATGGCTGACCTTGCCCGTCTCATCGTGAAAAAGGCGCAAAGCACCAGTGAACTCCGATTCATTCCCTTCGAAGAAGCTTATGACGAAAACTTCGAAGACCTCCAGCGGCGTGTTCCAGATCTCTCGCGTATCCGGGCGATCATCGACTACCATCCCCGTTTCGGCATCGAAGAAATTGTCGAACAGGTCATTGCATATCAACGAGGATTGAACGCATGAAAGCGGACAAAGCAAAAGACGAACACTCCGACGAGAAGTCTGCCCCATCGAAAGAAACATTCTGGGGTGGCCGTATGGATGAAGCCCCCGAAGAGATGAACGTTTCCTTCTGCGCAGGCCGCGATGTGGCCACCCGTCCCATGGCAGATGCAGTGCTTATCCCTTTCGACATCTGGCAAAACCGCGTTCACAGCATCATGCTGACCCGCGCAGGCATTACGCCCCCGGAGGTTTTGCAGAAGATTCTCTCGTCACTCGATGAATTCGAAGAGCAGACTAAATCCGGCCAACTGCAGCTCGACCCTCGCAAAGAGGACGTGCACACCAATATCGAACATTTCGTCGCGGAGAAAGCCACGACCGCCGTATCGGGTTTCATGCACACGGGCCGCAGTCGCAATGATCAAAGCGCCACGGTTGTTCGCATGTATTTGCGCCAAAACCTCCTGCAATTTAGCCGGGCCGTGGCGAACGTCGTGCAGGCCTTGCTCGATTCAGCAGAGGCCCACGCAGACATTCCCCTCACAGGCTTCACCCATTACCAGCCTGCCAGTCTCACGACCATAGGGCACTGGCTGGCCTCCCATGCTCAGGCTCTCCTCCGAGATCTCGACCGCCTGCAATCATGTTACGAGCGCATCAATATTTCGCCCCTCGGCGCTGCCGCCTCGTTCGGGACATCCTGGCCCATTGATCGCGAACTTACGGCCGATCTCCTCGGCTTCCGTAGTGTGCAGGCCAATACGCTCGATTGCATTACCAACCGTTGGGAAATGGAAGCCGACGTTGCGAATTGCATTTCCTTCGCCATGACACATCTCAGCATTCTGGCGCAGGACATAATCGTCCTCAGTGCCCCCTACCTGGCCATTTTGCGCGTTGCCGACCGTTATGTGACCGGTTCTTCCATCATGCCTCAAAAACGAAATCCCGACTTTGCCGAGGTGACGCGCGCGAAAACGGTGCTGATCCAAAACCTGACCAACTCGCTGTTCGGCATGGCGCGGGGTGCGCTCTCTGGTTACAATCGCGATACCCAGTGGACCAAGTATGTGGTCATGGATATCTTCGACGAAGCCATGCAGACGCCTGACATATTTGCCGGAGTGGTGAGTTCCATGAAAGTCGATGAAATCCGCACCGCTGCTTTCGCAAAGGAAAACTTTGTGGATGCTGTGGACGTGGCGGACGCACTTTCCCGTGTGGCAGGTCTGCCCTTCCGCTCTGCGTACGATATCGTTTCGAAAGCGGTGCGCCTTAGCGAAGGGCAGGGACATATTATTCCCGATGTGGTCGCTCAACTGACTGAAGAGGCTGGGCATGGTCGGGTGAATCTCGCCATGGATGCACCCGAAACCATTATTGCTGCCAAGACCCACGTTGGTGCGCCGGCACCGGATGCTCTTCGGCGCGACCTCAAACCGATGAAGGAGACGCTTTCCTCAATCAGCAATGCACTGATAGCACACACTGACGAGCTTCTGGTCGCTCGGAGAATGACCAAGGAAATGGCGAAAAAACTGATCGGCTGATCACCCCGCGCGGCGCACTATGCTCTCCAGCAGGATCATGGCGCCACGTTTCGCATTCGTCCCTAATTCAATTTCCGGACCGACGCAGGAAGGACAACCAGTCGCGCACGGACAGCCGGCAAGAATGTCTCGAGCGGCAGCGAGAACTTGAAGATCGATGTCGAAAAACTTGCGCGCGAGACCAATTCCGCCCGGGTAACGATCGCACAAGTAAACGGCGGGAAGGTCGTCATGGGGAGCGCGAACCATCGGTACAGCCCGCAAATCTGACGGGTCGCACAGCAGGTGCAACGGTGCGGCCTGTGCAAGAAGCGTCGCCATGCCATTCAGCGCCGCCCCGAGATCACCGCCCGCAACTTCGATACGATCCTTTGTTTCAGCCGACAGCGTCAGCCAATAGGCCTCCGTCTGGGTTTCCAGAACAGGGACGCTGACATCGCCGTAGCCGATGTTTTCGTGAGTCTCGAAGCGGATCTTTTTGAACTTGGCCACCAGGGTCGAAACCACGACCTCACCGAAGTTTCGCGACAACATCGGCTGTCCGATCATGGGCACGGTAGCGGCGGGAAGAGGAATGCCGGCCTCGTTCTCTTCTGGTCCAGATCCCTGCATTTGTCGTCGGATTTCCTCAGGCCCGTAAGGAGGGAGGTCTTTGCTTGCGGGCAGTCCCGCCGTCGGGGTGGCGGTCAACGGATATTCTTCGCCGGCCTTCAGACGCTCGTGCTTCGTTGAGGGTTGATCCTCCGATGCAGTTTCATCCTCGGAAGACGCGGCAAAAGCGTCGCAGGTTTGATCCACACGCAGGACTCGAATGTCCGTTTTCGAAAGTGCATCGGTGTAGTAATCTGACTGTTGCGGACGCGCGTAGGCGGTGCGCCGGTCCCAGTCGAGCTTGTCGATGTAATAGGTCTCTCCGAGATGCATGTAAATCGCCTCGGTGTGGATGAGCATGGGTGCCGAATCGAAATCCACTTCGGCCATCACCTGATTGCGGTCGGAAGTGTTCACCACCACAAAATTCTCCGAACTGGCACTACGCAGGGATACATGCTCGCTTGGGTACACGTCGCTCGACCAATGCCACCGGTTACCCGTGTGACGCAGAATCTGCTGGTCTTCGAGATACTGGAGCAAAGGCAGTGGGTGAAACCCTCCGAAATGCTCGCCATCTTCAAAAGGCAGTTCAAAGGCCGCGCACTTCACATGTTCGGCATAAATCTGAACATGGTCAGGATTCACCACTGCAGATTCCGGCGCCTGTCCAAATAAGAAATGTGGATTTGCCGCAAGATATTGGTCCAGCGGTGCCGAGCTTGCCACCATGATGGCCAGCGACGATTCAGCTTTTCGTCCGGCGCGGCCGGCCTGTTGCCAGGTTGCGGAAATGGAACCGGGATATCCTGCGATAATTGCCACGCGAAGCTGGCCTATGTCGATGCCCAACTCGAGGGCGTTCGTGCTGACAACCCCAAGAATTTCTCCGCTCTTTACGCCCTGCTCAATCAGGCGTCGTTCATTCGGCAGGTAACCGCCCCGGTAGCCGGCGACTCTCATGGGATTCTTGTGCAGCTTGCGCATGGTCTTGCGCAGGTAGTTCAGCAGTACCTCAACCCTCATACGGCTGCGAGCAAAGACGATAGTTTGGGCCTCGGCCGCCAGCGTGCGTGCCGCCAGACGGCGCGTCTCGTTTACCACGCCCCGGCGAATTCCCAACTCTTCGTTTATGACCGGCGGATTGTAGAGCATGAAATATTTGCGCCCCGACGGAGCACCGTTTTCACTGACAAGCTCCACGTCCGCGCCAAGTAGTTGCTCGGAAATTTCCCGTGGATTGGCAATCGTGGCCGATGCGCAGATGAAAGTGGGGGCTGAGCCGTAGAAGGCGCATATCCTCTGAAGACGTCGCAGCACGTTGGCCACGTGGCTTCCGAACACCCCGCGGTATGCGTGGATTTCATCGATAACGATATAGCGCAGGTTTTCGAAAAGACGAATCCATTGGGTGTGAAGCGGAAGAATGCCTACGTGCAACATGTCGGGGTTTGTCAGGATGAGACTACCCGCTGATCGAATGGCTTTGCGTGCACTGGAGGGTGTGTCCCCGTCAAACGTGTAGACCTTGATCTGGCCGTCCGCTGCCTGCGTTAGCTGGTGGAGTTCACCATATTGATCCTGCGCGAGAGCCTTCGTGGGAAAAAGATATAGTGCCCGGGCTTCGGGTTCCTCGAGCACCCGTTGAATCACGGGCACATTAAAGCAAAGCGTTTTCCCCGACGCCGTCGGCGTAACCACCACCACGTTTTTTTCATTCATGGCGTGCTGGATGGCGGCAGCCTGGTGCGTATAAGGCCGGTTGTAACCTCGCGCTTGTAAAGCCTGGATCAGACGCGGGTCCAAGTCCCCGGGAAACTCCCCATACTTCGCTTCGCGCGGAGGAATCTCATGCACATGAGCCACGTTGTTGCGAATGTGCGGAACGCGCAAAAGTGATTCCAGCAACACTCTTGCCGGCTCATCAGCCTCTGATTGTGGACTCAGGTTACTGCTCATATTCTTTCGCTACGTACCCTCAGTATATCTGCCAGTCGGCAACTCCCGAGGCGTTCGCGGCTCCCACTGCTGTTTCTGCGTTAATGAGACCCGGTCCCGTGCGTGCATCGAAACCGACGGTTTCCACATCAACGGCCGTCGTGCGCATAATACTATATACCTGCGAGGCCGTCATCAGGGGGTTGGCCTGCATCATAAGCGCGGCCACGGCAGCTGCATGCGGGGCTGCAGCGGATGTTCCGAAAAAATTGGGGTAGGAATCGGCATCGCCCGAACGGTCTGCACCCGGATAGAACGTGCTGGTGTTGGCTCCGTCAGGTGCGGAGATGTCCGGCTTCATACGCGCGAGCGGGGTCGCCAAACGCGTCAGGCCATCGTCGCTGAGAAGCAGGGGACTGTTGCCCGCTTCTGACGAATATGTTTGCGCGTTAATCTGTGTGATGGGGGATTGGAGAAGACCGTTCGTGTCGATTTCCAGATAATCGATCGCCGCCACACCCATTGCATTTTCAGCGATCGTATGGCCGTAGGCCGTGCGTCCTCGCATCAGCGCCGCATCGGTTTCAGTTCCATCAGTCCAGGCAGAGAAATGAAGATGCACGGGCCGTCGCCCGTCATAATGGTCGATGACCACATGGACAGTACGCGCTGTGGTGCCGGTGTTCTCGTACTCGGCATACTCGAATGGTTCGCCGCTTGGCGAAGCCACTGTCCCCTGTGCATCTATTCCCTCCGAAAGGATGTTTGAGGAAGTGAGAGGGAGCGTGAAATTGGAGACAATATACATATCCAGATCGGCCGCCGAACCCGGTCCGGGGGCAAAAACGCCATCACCCGGATCGTCCCATTTCAGAATGCAGCTCAAGATGTCACCTGGTTGCAGGAGAAATGTCAGATATTTATCGGAAGCCGTGGCCTTGGCCAGGCCGAAGTCATGGAAATCCACCCCGGTGGCAGGATATGCTGTGTCAGCAGAGCCGGTGTTGGAATCCACGTAGTCTGCCTCATGGGCACTGTCGCCGTCGTTACCAAGGGCTGCAAAATAGGGCACACCCGCCGCAAAGGCGGCGTTGGCGGCCTGTCCAATGAATCCATTTTGAAAAATGGGTTCCGCAAAGTAACCGACATCATCCACGATTATGTCACACTCAAACCCGGGATCGGTGCGCAGCTTGGTGATGTTGGTGGCAAAATCCGAATAGCCCTTAAAAGCCGACGCGAATGAAAGGGCGGCACCAGGGGCAACATCGTGAATGATTTCCGCCATGCCTGAACCCTCATCTATAACTTCGGACAGGTCCGTGGGGCCAGCATCGACCACGCGGATTGAGGCCGGAAGTTCGTTTGCTATCTGGGGAGTAGAACCAGTCACAGTTCCAACGCCGAAGGCGGGGAGTACCGTTCCACCGAGAGTGCGATTCAGGCTGTCGCTGATTACTCCAATGCGCAATCCCGAGCCGTCCACACCATACGTTGAACGCGCCTGAGGAGCGCGCATGGATGCATCGCCCTGGGTAACCACCGTGCCTGCGCGTGTCCGCCGCTTGGGCTCTTCCTGAGCACGCTTCACGTCAGGTCTGAGGAGCAGGGAATCCAATTGCGCGGGGGAGGAACACCGCACCACCAAATGACGTGTGCCGTGGGCCAACTCATATCTGCCCACAATTTCGAGTTTCGCCTGTGCTGCCGCGTTCAGAAGATCGTCCGAAAAATCGTCGACGACAAGAATCACCTGAAGCTTGTCACCCCTCATAGCAGCCGCAGTTTGTTTCGATGCGGCAGCTTTCAGAGACAAGCCTTTTGCCACTCCCTCTCGCACAGCTAATAGTTTGTTGCTGGTTTTGGTTACCAGAGCCGGAGAATTGAGGCCGTACCTTGACATCAGGACTTCTTGTTTATTGGAGGAGGGGGCATTCTGAGCCCACAAGGGTGCTATTGAAAGGAAAGAAAAAAGGAAAAATGCGGCAGAAGTTTTCATGCAAAGAAGAAGCAATCTGGCGACACACCCATTCAAGGAAATACCGCATTGCGGACGGTTTCGAGAGAGTTTCGCATGGGGAAATTGACAGAAAAAGTGGAGCGGGAGACGGGGCTCGAACCCGCGACATCAAGCTTGGAAGGCTAGTGCTCTACCAGCTGAGCTACTCCCGCATTCCGGGCTGCTATTACCTTTGCCCTGCTTCGGAATTCATCGGACCTGCATCGCAAGTAGGGCAGCAGACCTGTTAAAATGTAATCCCGTGCAGGTATGGCTCGAAGCGCTTTTCCTGACCGATTCCCGCAAAGGCCACCGGATGTTGTTTCAAGTAGGTCTGCGCCATGCGCATCACATCGTCGCGGGTGATGGAGTTGACGCGATGCAAAACGTAATCGATGGGCAGGTATTCTCCAAAGATTAATTCCGATTCAGCCAGCCGGGTCATTCGAGTAGAACTGCTCTCCATGCCCAGTAACACACCTGTTTTCAACTGTTGGCGTGCACTCTCCAGCTCGTCTTCGGTCACGCCTTCCGTGTAGAGTTTGCGTACTTCCGAGAGGCAAACGTCGAGAACCTTGCGAATGTTCCTTGGACTCGACCCTCCACTGATGGCGAAACATCCGGCGTCCTTGAAGGCGAACTCAAAGCTGCCGATTGAATATGCAAGGCCCCTGTTTTCGCGAACCTCCTGAAAGATGCGCGAAGCCGGGCCACCGCCAAGGATGGTGTTCATCACAGCAAAAGCATATCGGTCGTCGCTGTCTCGATGGGGGGCAATGGTTCCCATGCAAAAATGCAATTGTTCGAGTTTGCGATCCTCATTGTGCGTTTGAAAAGCAGGGGTGGGGGGCAGAACCGGATTACGTTCCCACCCGTTTGGGGTCAGCCGTTCAAAAATGCGCCGGAGTTGTGGCTCCACCCTTCTCAGGTCAAAATTTCCCGCCAGAGCGACAACGATTCTGTCCGGGGCAAATTCCCGTTTTTGATAGCGGCGCACATCCTCCCGGGTGAAAGCGGATATGTTCTCCGGTGGTCCAAGAATCGGGCGTCCGATGGGATTATCCGCATAAAGGAGATGCAGGAAATGATCGATGACCAACTCGTCGGGGGTGTCATTGTACATTTTCACCTCTTCGAGGATCACGTTTCTTTCGCGGATAATCTCCTCGGGGGCGAAACTGCTGTGCAGATAAATTTCTGTAAGCAGATCGATCGCGCGACCCACGTTCTCGTCGACGACCTTGGCTGAAAGGCAGATGTTCTCCTGCGTGGTGAAGGCGTTGAAGTTGCCCCCAATGCGGTTCATTTCGTTGGAAAGCTGATAGGCATCCTTCGAATCGGTACCTTTGAAGAACATGTGCTCGATGAAATGGGAAAGCCCGTTTTCCGCTTGGTTCTCATTGCGGCTGCCCACGTCCAACCATAAACCCAGCGACGCACTTCGCACGGAGGGAATGCGTTCGAAGAGGATCCGAACCCCGTTAGAGAGAACTATTTTTTTGATGGGAGTCATGGATGTGATGGATGGACGCCTGTGTTACACATCTCACCGGTGCAGAATTACCCGTAAGCACAGGGGAAATTTGCACCGCCCATATCGAGCCAAGAACGCTAAGATAATTGAAGTTAGTGACTGAGATTTAACATGCTCGATGAAGGGGGTGCGGTTGTTTGATCCGGGCGGTCAGGCGCTCTCGGCCAGGGACGCGGCAACCTTGCCGGCCCGGACACGGTCCTCGTGGCTAAGGAACCGCTTCCGCAAGCGTATGAAAGCCGGTGTCACCTCAACCAACTCATCGTCACCGATGAATTCGAGAGCTTGTTCGAGAGAAAATTCTCGCGGGGGCGTCAGCATGATATTGTCATCGCTTCCCGACGCACGCATATTGGTCAGCTTTTTCTCGCGGGAGATATTAACCACCATATCATCGGGTCGAGAGTTCTCGCCAATGATCATTCCCTCATAACACTCCACACCGGGAGCGATGAAGAATGTCGAGCGTTCCTGAAGCTTGTTGATCGCGTAACCCGTGCTGCGGCCATGCTCTTGAGCCACGAGAACCCCGCGTGAACGGTCGGCAATGGCTCCACGCCATTTTTCGTAACGTTCATACCGGTGACTCATGATGCCCGTGCCACGGGTTGAGTTCAGCAAAACGCTGCGCAGACCAATCAGTCCGCGCGTAGGCACGTAGTACTCAATCCGCACGAGGCCCGTGCCGTAGTTGACCATGTTCATGATCTCGCCACGACGGCGCCCAACTTCTTCCATCATCGTGCCAACGTATTCTTCCTGAAGATCCAGGCAGAGGTATTCGATTGGCTCATGAACTTCGTTATCGATGTTACGAGTGATGACTCGTGGACGCGAAATTGCCAGTTCATAACCCTCGCGACGCATGGTCTCTATGAGTATCGAAAGGTGCAATTCTCCACGACCGGAAACTTTCAGGCTGTCGGGAGCTTCGGTCTCTTCCACACGTAGACTTACGTTCGTTTTCAACTCGCGATCAAGCCGCTCGCGTATTTTGCGCATGGTGACAAACTTCCCATCCCTACCAGCGAACGGGCTCGTGTTGGCCATGAAGTTCATGCTAAGAGTCGGAAGACCAATTTCCACGGCGGGCAGGGGAGTGGTGGTCGCCACCAGGTCTCCCAGGGTGTCGCCAATATTCGGGTCTTCCAAGCCGACCATAAGCACGATATCCCCGGCGAAGCCTTCTGCCAGGTCCACTCGCTTCATGCCCTGGTAGCCAAAAACACGGGTGATCTTGCCCGTCCGGCGCTCGGGTTTCAGGATGGTATCTCCTGCATCGCGAGCCGCTTCAGGGTCAACGTTCAATAATTGGGCTATCGTATCGCCGGGCTTGATGCTCCCTTGCAGAATACGTCCACATCCCATTTTTCCAAGGTAATCGCTATACTCAAGGGTTGCCACCTGAAGCAGAAAAGGTGAGGTGGGATCGCCTAACGGTGCCGGTATGTGCGAAATGATTGTGTCGAACAGGGGATCAAGATCCACATCGGGGTCATCCATGCGCATTTTTGCGGTGCCTTGAAGCGCACTGGCGTACACCACGGGATAGTCGATTTGGTTTTCATCCGCGCCTAATTCGATGAACAGGTCCAACACCATATCCAGCACTTCCGTGCAGCGGGCCGTGGGGCGATCGATTTTGTTGATCACCACGATCGGCTTGAGGTGCATTTCCATCGATTTCTTGAGCACAAAACGCGTTTGGGGCATGGGCCCCTCGCTGGCATCAACGAGCAACAACACACCGTTGACCATGGCCAGAACACGCTCCACCTCGCCCGAGAAATCAGCGTGGCCCGGTGTGTCGACGAAATTAATTTTCGTGTCGCCATGCATGACGGCGGTGTGTTTGGAGAAAATCGTAATTCCACGCTCTCGTTCGAGATCGTTGGAATCCATGACGCGACGTTCTACATGCTCATTCTCGCGGAAAATTCCCGACTGGCGAAGTACTGCATCAAGAAGAGTTGTCTTGCCGTGGTCGATGTGCGCCACGACGGCTACATTTCGGATATGCGAATTCAAATACCGTTACCTAAGGGGTTATGACCCGTTTTTGGAACAATGGAAAGGGTATGGATGTTCACCCTTTTATCGCATCAAGTCCATAACAATCCATTAACCCCGACGAATGCGGGTACCTGTTTCTCCCTTTAGTGCACTCACCATGTTCTGCAAATCCGTGATAATTACCTCGGCATCGGGGCGGTGGGACCGTGTTAAGAACCAGATGGCCGCTTCAATTTTGGGACCCATGGTTCCTTCCGGGAATTGTCCATCCGCAAGGAAGCGCTCCATATCCCCAAGGGTTTCGTTCCGTAAAATTCTTGATCTGGGAGTTCCGAAGTTTACGGACACGTGTTCCACCCCTGTGGCAATAATCAGGTGACTTGCGCCAAGTTCGACCGCCAGAAGCGCGGATGTGCGGTCCTTGTCGATCACACATTCAACACCCTGCTCTTCACCGGATGAAGTAATGCAGACGGGAACGCCCCCGCCGCCCGCCACAACCATGATCTCGCCGGCCTCCACCAGGTTTCGGATCAAATCAATTTCCACAATGGCCAGAGGAGTGGGCGATGCAACCACACGGC
>PHCB01000027.1 GCA_002842095.1 candidate division BRC1 bacterium HGW-BRC1-1 | reverse complement strand
AAACCCTTGGCATGATGGTGCATGATGGTTGACGCCCGCTCGCCCAACTTGAATGCATGCATCTGGCGGATAAAATGCTCGGCATTGAGACCGGCCAGCAGGACCCACCGGAAAGTGAACCAGGGGTAGAAGGTCAGTGCGTGATACCACCGCCGGTGCTTGCGGTGGACGCGCAGGATGTTGCGTGTACACAGCAACATGCGCCGCTTCTGGCCCGTGGCGCGGCGACTGTCGTAGCCCTCGCGGTGCCACAAGACAGCGTCGGGGATGTACCGCATTGCAAAACCCGCCTGGGCTATGCGCAGCGAGTAATCGGTGTCTTCGTTATAAATAAAGAGGTCGTTGTCGAGCAGGCCAATCTTTCGGACCACATCCGCGCGCACGCACAGCGCGCATCCGGTGACAAAGGTCACATCCACCGGGTTGTCGTAGGCGGGATCGTCCATGGCGTCGCGCAGGCCCCGATGGCGGGCGATTCCCCGCCAGAGGGATATGTCCCCGCCCGCGCTCCAGATGCGGTCTGCCGGGTCGTGGAACAGAATTTTGGGAGTCACGGCGCCAAGGTGGTCGTCGGATTCGAGACCAGCCATCAGCCGCTCGAGAAAATCCGGCGCAGCCAGCGTGTCGTTATTGAGCAACAGCAGCACGCGGGCACCCCGGTCGAGGGCGCGCTGCATTCCCACGTTGTTGCCGCCCGTGAAGCCAAGGTTCTCGCCGGTTTCGATCAGGTCCACCTCGGGATACCCGGCGCGGATGCGAGCGGCAGAGTCATCGACCGAGCCGTTGTCGACAAGAACCACGAAGAAATCGCGGTAGCTCGATCCGCGCAGGCTTGCCAGACAGTCCAGGGTAACTTCGGCCCCGTTGAGATTGAGGATGACGATGCCCAGAGCCTTGCCGGGCAGATCATCCGGCGGCCGCTTCTGAAGGCTATTCGTCGTCGTCGGCGGTTGCACGGCGGGTATGAGGGACGATGCCGCGTTTGGCGGACTGGATGAAATCGATCATTTCGCGGACTTCGGGCACAGTGCCGAGTTCGCTTTCCATTCGGCTCACGGCGTTCTTCACGTTCAGGCCCGAGCGGTAAAGAATCTTGTAGGCAGCTTTAATTTGTTTGCGCGTATCTGCGCCAATGCCTGCCCGCCTCATTCCTATGATGTTCATGCCGTGGACAGATTTGTCATGACCCATGGTCATGAAGGGGGGGACGTCTTTGGTTGCCACGGCAGACGCGCCCAGCATGCAAAGACGACCAACCCGGCAGAACTGGTGGATGCCCACGAAAGCCGACAAGACGGCCCGGTCGAACACTTCGCTGTGACCACCCAACTGGGCGCAATTCACAAGGATGACGTTGTTGTGAATGATAGCGTCGTGGGGGACGTGGGTGCCCACCATAAGCAGGTTGTCATCTCCGACGACCGTTGGGTTGTTCTCCACATATCCGCGGTGGATGGTGACGTGTTCGCGGAAGTTATTGCGGTCGCCAATGCGAACGCCCCAGTCGGTGTCCTTCCATCCGGTGTGCTGGGGTGGGAGGCCGATGGAGACATTCACTCCCACGAGGTTGTCTTCGCCTATTACGACGTTGCCGGTCACAAAGGCGTGGGGAAAAAGCTTGGTGCGTGCGCCAATACGGACCGGTCCTTCAATAACCACGAAGGGACCTATCTCAGCGGTGGGATCTATCTCGGCAGCGGAATCAATAATGGCAGTGGCGTGGATCTGGCTCAAGGGAACTTCCTTATGCAGTGTGAAAATCAAGGTGATCTGATGCGTGTGGGATCAGCGCCGCAAGGGAAGAATTAACTTCGAGGTTACATCAAATCCTGCGGATCGACATCGACGGTCAGACGCAGTGCGGTGCGGCCTGGCACCTCTTCGAAACGCTTTATGGCCTTGATGATGACCTGTTTCAGTTGGCGGTGGTCTTTTCCCCGCAATAACAGGCGCCACCGATATTCGTCGTCGATGCGATGGATGGGGGCCGGGGCAGGGCCGAGAACCATTACGGCATCGCCCATGGCGTAACTGGCGTTGCGGGCGCGCCGGGCAAATTCTTTGAACAGCTCGGCTGTGCGAGGTGCGTCGGTACCTGATCCAAGCACGGAGATGAGACGGTAGTGGGGCGGGAAACGGAGCACTTCACGAACGCGCAATTCCTTTTCAAAAAAGCCGAGGTAATCGTGATTCTGCGCGAACTGAATGGCGTAGTGGTGCGGCACGTACGTTTGGATGATCACCTGTCCGGGTTTGTCGCCGCGCCCGGCACGCCCGGCAACCTGCGTGAGCACGCTGAAAGCTCGCTCGGCGGAGCGGAAATCTGGTTGGAACAGCGACACGTCGGCCAGCGGCACGCCAACCAGAGTCACCCGCTCGAGGTGGATGCCCTTGGCGATCATCTGGGTGCCGAGAATTACGTCCACATCGCCCCGTTCGATGCGTCGCCATGCATCTATGTAAGCGTTGCGCTGGCGTGTCGTGTCGAGGTCCATGCGGATCACGTTCGCCTTGGGGAATTCCTGCTGAACGGTTTCCTCCATGCGTTGCGTGCCGAGGCCCACCATGCTCAACTCGGGGCTTTCGCAGGCGGGGCATTTGCGGGGGATCGGATAATCGCGCCCGCAATAATGGCATTGAAGCATCTGGCGTGGCTTGTGGTGGGTCAGCGTCACGTCGCAGTGGTCGCATTTAATGGCGGTGTTGCAGGCGAGGCAGACGACGAAATTGAAGAAACCACGACGGTTGAGGAAGAGCAGCACCTGCTCGTTGCGGGCAAGGGCTTGGGTCATGGCGGTGTGAAGATCGTCGCTCAGCAACCCCGGCGTGCGGCCTTCACGCACTTCGCGCGTCATGTCTATCACGCGGACGGGGGGCAGCGGGAGATCGTCAACGCGATCCGGCAATTCGATTAATTCGTATGTTCCCTTTTTGGCATTGAAGTAGGACTCAATGCTGGGGGTGGCCGAACCCAAAAGAACAACGTGACCTTCAATGTTGGAACGGACAACAGCCATATCGCGGGCGTTATATCGGGGTGAGCTGTCTTGTTTGTAACTGGTTTCGTGCTCCTCGTCGATGACAACCAGGGCGAGGTTCGGGAAGGGCGTGAACAGCGCGGAGCGGGCACCGACCATAATGCGGCAGGAGCCGGATTCAACCTGTCGCCAGAGATCGAACTTCTGTCCGGCAGTCAGGCGTGAGTGATACACGCCGACCGTATCGCAGAAGCGACTTCGGAAGCGCTCGACGGTTTGCGGGGTCAGCGAAATTTCTGGAACGAGAACAATGGCGCTGCCGCCTTCAGCCAGAGCTTTGGCTATGGCCTGAAGATAGACTTCGGTTTTTCCACTGCCGGTGACACCGTGAATTAGATATGTTTGGGCGACCCGAGTATCCATGGCCCAGGCAATGCTATCGAAGCCGGCTTGTTGGGCGGGGTTCAAGGCGATGGGTTCGTCGCGCCGGGCTGCGGCCCCGTAGTCATCGTGTCGTGTTTCGGTGCGATAGGACTCGGTAAGCAATCCATCGTCGATCATCTTGCGAACGACCGAGGCGCCGACACCTGCTTTTGAGCAGACAGCGCCGGGCTGGAGGAGCGATGTTTCCGGCTGTTGAAGCACATCCACCACGCGCCTTTGGGCGGCTGTGATGGGAGCAGCACGGCCGGTGGCGGTTTTACGCTCGGCGGCGATGGTTTCCCAGTTATCCGCAAGGCTCACGAGGCGTGTGCTTTTTTCTGCCAGATCATGAAAGCCAATAAAAGAAACACTGGCGAGGGTCTCGCCCAGGGGTGCGAGGTAGTATGCGCTGATCCACTCCGAGAGTTCGATCAGTGCGGGAGTGATGTGGAATTCAGGAGTGATTCTTCGCTTAAGCGCTTTGATTTTTCGCGCCGGAACATCTTTCGGTGGCTGTTCGGATATGTTGATGACACATCCTCGAACCAGACGACCACCGAAGGGGACTTCAACCAATGCGCCTTCTTCGATCTGGGCAAGCATGCTTTCCGGGATGCCATAATCGAAGGTGCCCATGACAGGTTGGTTCACCGCGACCGTGGCATAGCTCTTATAGGTTTTCGGTGGCGAAGATTTTGGGCGCGATTTTTTCGGTCGGGGAGGCAGGTCCTCCGCGAAAAGATCCTCGGTGGCATCGTTAGTCATGGAAAGCTTACCTTGTCGGGAGGGAACGACCGCGTCAATTCGGATCAATCATGGTGGATCGACAGGCGCTCATAATTCCTTGAATCTGGCTCCTGTGCGCGTGAGTGATTGAGCTTATGAGACTACTTGTCGCCTTGATATTGGCATACTTGATCGGCTCCCTTCCTATAGGATTGTGGGTGGGGCGTATCTTTCGTGGGATTGACGTTCGCGATTTCGGGAGCGGCAATATTGGCGCAACGAATGTGTTTCGCACCCTCGGGCCCAAGCTGGGTATTTTTACGCTCGCGCTGGACTTGTTCAAGGGCGCACTGCCGGTTATTTTCTTGCCTGCTCTGTTGGGCTTAAAGCCCTCAGTATCGGTGGATCTCCTGGTGGGTGCTGCTGCAATTTCGGGTCATGTTTTTTCATGTTTCCTTAAGTTTCGCGGAGGAAAGGGCGTTGCCACAGCGTTGGGCGTTTTTCTGGCGATTTCTACTACGTCCACGCTTCTCACTATTCTGGTCGCTTTGGTCATCATTGCCCGATGGGGGACCATCTCAATAGCCAGTGTGGCCGGTGCGGTCGTTCTTCCAATCTTCATGTTTCTTTTAGGGGAACCCACATTGATGCTCTCGGTTACATGCTTGGTTGCCCTTGTCGTTATCTGGCGGCACCGTGCCAATATGCAGAGGTTTCTGGTGGGGGCGGAACCCCGCATCTGGGATCGTTTCAGCATGGAGGGCGAAAGTGAACGTATCCCAACGGTTGGGACGGGGATGAAGCATTCATGAAATCATTGAAGATCGGCGTTTTCGGCGCGGGCGCTTGGGGAATTACGCTGGCAGACCTTCTGGCCCGAAAGGGTAACGAGGTTGTTGCGTGGGATTTTGACTCGGGGGTGGTGGACCATCTGAAGCGCGAACGCAGTCCGCGCAAATTGCCCGAGCTGCACATTTCTGATTCGCTCCAGATGACCTCTGATTTCGACGCGTGTGCGCGTCATGGCGAGGTGTTGCTGTGCGCCGTGCCATCCTTTGCGGTGCGGTCGCTTTGTGACCGTTTGGTTCCGCTGGTGGGCGGCTTGGAAAAGCGAACTCTGATCACGGTTTCCAAGGGGATTGAAGAGGGGAGCCTCAAGCTGCCGTCGCAGATTATCGAGGAGTATTTCGGTGTCTCCGCCATGGAGCGGGTCGCAGCGTTGAGCGGGCCGAGCCACGCGGAGGAGGTCAGTCGGCGCATTCCGACGGTGGTGGTCAGCGCATCAAGCAATGCCCAAACAGCTGAATTTGTGCAGGATCTTTTCATGCTGCCGGAGTTTCGGGTTTACACCCAACACGACATCTTGGGCGTGGAGTTGGCGGCGGCCCTGAAGAACGTCATCGCCATTGCGGCGGGGGGGTGCGACGGGTTGGGGTTCGGCGACAACACCAAGGCTGCGTTGGTTACGCGGGGACTTGCTGAAATTTCCCGTGTTGGCCGGGCCATGGGGGCAGACCCAATGACCTTCTCCGGATTGGCCGGACTGGGTGATCTGGTGGTTACAGCCATGAGTCGGCACAGCCGAAATCGCCATTTTGGTGAGTTGATTGCCTCGGGGCGGACGGTTGAACAGGCCCTTGAAGAGGTGGGGCAGGTGGTTGAAGGCTACCGCACCTGCAAGTCTGCCCATCAGTTGACCAGTAAGCTCCAGGTGGAAGCGCCGCTCACCAACGCTGTGCACGAGGTTCTGTATGGTGGGGCCAACCTGCGGCAGGCCGTTGGCGATCTGCTTACGCGGGATCCGAAGAGCGAGATTTACTGACAGGCATTTTCGGTTTGCGTGTTTTTGGGCTGAGACTTGAATAGACTTTTTCTTGATTTTTAGCGCTATCCCGTAGGCGCATGAGTGTTGCAAGCGTTGGAGCTTCAACTCTTTGCGCCGGCGGAGACAAGTCATGCAGAGCCTATTGAACGAAAGCGTTCTGGTTCTGAACCGTCATTGGACGGCGGTTCATGTGACGTCTGTGCGCCGGGCCCTCGTTCTGGTTTTTTCTGAACATGCCCGCGTGGTGAGCGAGGATTTCTCCACCCACGACTTTGGAAGCTGGCGCGAATTTTCGCGTATGTCGGAATCTGTGAAAAAAATATCGACCCCCGCTTTTCAGGTGCTGCTGCCCGAGGTGGTGATGTTGACGCAGTTCAACCGATTCCCGCCGCGGTCCGTAAAATTTTCCCGCCGCAACATCTATCTGCGCGACAACCACACCTGCCAGTACTGCGGTTGCCTGCCACCCAAGGACGAGTTGACCATCGACCACGTGATACCCCGCAGTCGCGGCGGAAAGAGTGTTTGGGAAAATGTCGTGTTGGCCTGCATGAAGTGCAACATGCGCAAGGGTAGCCTGCTCGTGAATCAGGCGGGCATGAAATTGCTGTCTGTCCCACGAAAGCCTCACTGGCTATCTTGCGCGCAATACAATTTGCGTCCGCCCAACGAGAGTTCGCTGTGGCAGAAGTTCATCGATGCGGCCTACTGGAATTCGTCACTGCACGAGTAGCAAGCCTTCAGGGTTCGAAGGTCACCACGGCGAACCGAGTCTTCCCTATTTTCATTTTGTAGACGCCGGGATCGAGAGGCTTCCGCGACAGGTTCGCCTTCTCCTCTTCTGTGGGATCGCTGAATCCGTGAGGTTCCGGGTCTTCAATAATCCGAACCCCGCCCTGATCAATGAGACGTTGGGCTTCACGCGATGATTTTGCCACGCCGGCCTTGACGAGAAATTGTGTCAGGTTGGCGGCCTCGGCGAGGCTCATGGTGATGTGTTCGGCGGTCTCCTCGGGGAATTGCCGCAGGGTAAAGCGCGACCGGAACTCTTCCGCTTCGGCGTTCGCGGCTTCTTCGTTGTGGTAAAGAGTTACGATGCGACAGGCGAGTTTCTCTTTCAGCTCTCGCGGATGGATCGTGCCGTTTTCCATGGCCGTGCGCATGTCGGCGGCTTCCTGCGCGGATGCTCCTGTCGCCAGCTCGAAATACTCCCACATCAGATCATCGGGAATGCTCATGCACTTGCCGAACATGGACTGCGCGGACTCGGTGATTCCGATATAATTGCCCAGCGATTTGCTCATTTTATGCGCGCCGTCCAGACCCACAAGCAGGGGCATGGTCATCACGCATTGGGGCTCCATGCCGTCCTGGCGTTGAAGCTCGCGGCCCACGAGCAGGTTGAACTTCTGGTCGGTGCCTCCCAGTTCTACGTCAGCCTTCATGGCTATCGAATCATAGCCCTGCATCAGCGGATAAATGAACTCGTGGATGTAGATCGGTGTTTCGTTTTCGAAGCGGTTGTGAAAATCCTCGCGCTCCAGCATCTGGCTGACGGTGTAGCGGCTCATCAGTTCAATGGTGGCCGAAACGGTCATGTTCTCAAGCCAGTGGGAGTTGAAGACGACCTCGGTTTTTTCTTTGTCGAGAATGCGGAAAATCTGATCAAGATAGGTGCGGGCGTTATCGTCGACTTGTTCTTTGGTGAGGCGCGGACGGGCGGTGTTCTTTCCGCTGGGGTCGCCGATGCGGGCGGTGTAGTCGCCCACGAGAAAAACGACCTGATGGCCCAACTCCTGAAACTGGAGCAACTTGCGAATGGGCACGCTGTGGCCGAGATGGATATCGGGTGCGCTGGGGTCGGCGCCATATTTAATACGCAGGGGGCGATTATCGCGGCGTGATTTGAGCAGCTTCCGGGCGAATTCCTCGGCGGGAAGCACCTCGACAGCGTTGGCGGTCAGTAGTTCAAATTCAGCGCGGATTTCCGCAGGGATTTTCTCGAGGTCGATTGTCATGATGACCCATCGCTAAAAACAACTGCGTTGGGAATCAAGCGGTGATTTGTTCACGCACTCTCATTTGTCTGCTGCACCTCGGCGGGTTTCTCGCCAATGCAAACCGCCGACAGCCCGAAAGGTAAACCCAGACGGTCGATCAAAGTCGAGATAGGCAGCAGCAGCTTTTGCATCCACAGATGGCCGGGTTTGATTTGTTTAGCTCGCAGAATACGCCCTGCCACAAACCAACCCACGGCACCCACCGGGTTGAAGTAAAAGGTCTTTTGGATTTTCAGACCAGCCGCGGCCATTTTGGTTTCCAGTTCGGAGAGACGATAGCGGCGGAAGTGGCCGAGGTTTTCGTCCATCTTACAGTACAGCAACATGAAAGCCGGGACAAGAATCACAAGCGTGCCGCCAGGTTTCAGCGTGGCGACCATATTGGTGAGCGCCGTGCGTTCCTGTTCGATGTGCTCCAGAACGTTCAGGCAGACGATGGAGTCGGGCGGGTTCTCCAGTAATGATTGGTTGGGAGGTTGAGTCGCGTCGTAGCGTATGACGCTCACGCGCGGATTGTCGCCGCACTTCTCGCGCAGTTCATCCGTGTAATCTCCCCGCGGCTCGCTCAGGATCAGTTCGCGGTCGGGGGTTGTTTGGAGATACTTCACGTTGTTGCCAATGCCCGATCCAACTTCGAGTACGCGCTTGCCAAGGAAGGGTGCGATCTTGCCGTAAATCCATTCGGCGTATGCGCCGAAACCCTCAAGATGGCGCAGGGTTTCTTTGCCGTAGTCGCGGTAGCGGCCCTGGCTGTATTTCAAAATGCACCAGATGGCATTGAAGCCATCGCGCCATCCTATTTTTTTGCCTTCGGCGTAAGATCGGCCCGCATAGGAGATGCCTACCTCGTACATGCGGATATCCATCTTCGCGAGTTTCGCGGTGATTTCCGGTTCGAAACCGAAGCGGTTTTGTTCGATGGATATTTGTTTGAGGATGTCGGCCTTCACCATTTTGTAACAGGTTTCCATGTCGGTGAGGGTCAGGTTGGTGAACATGTTGCTGAGAGTGGTCAGGAATTTGTTGCCCACCATGTGCCAGAAGTAATGCACGCGATGTGCCTGTCCGCCGAGGAAGCGGGACCCATAAACGGCGTCGGCCTTGCCATCCAGGATGGGCTTTATAAGGACGTGATATTCCTCGGGATCGTATTCAAGATCGGCGTCCTGAATCACAATCACGTCGCCGGTTGCGTGCTGGATGCCTGTGCGCAGGGCGGCGCCTTTGCCCTGATTAAACTCATGAAGCAGGATGAGATCGATCGAATCGCGCAGGTCGTCGTAAAGGTCCCGGGTTCCATCGGTCGAGTAATCATCAACCACGATAATCTCGATGTCGAGATCGACGGCTCGCACGCGCGCAATGATATCGCGGAGCGTTTGCCGCTCATTATAGACTGGTATGATGACGGAAAGTTTCATAGAGGGGGCTTGGCTCATGACGTTGGTGCCGACCAGAAAAGCGGTGGCGGCGCCGTTTCGCAACAGCAAAAAGGGGTGGAGGCATTTGGTCTGAACCGGGCACGTCCTTGATAGTATGAACCGGGGCACATGGTTGACACGTACGGGCGGCTTCAGCCCTGAACGGGGCGTCTTGTTGGTCGGCGCTGCAACCCGACATCCGGCTCGTTGTTCTGGAGTTCGTGCATCTTGCGGGTCTCAAGTGAGATATAATACCCCTCCATGGGAACGCGAGGCTCGCAACTCGCACCTCGATTAAAAGCGCGGGTGCGGAGCCCCGCGGTCGTGCGCCCCTGGCTTAGTAGATGGTCCAGTCCTCCACGCCCGAGGGGAGCGGCGGGAGGTTGAAATACTCCACCATGGCGGCTGCCATGCCGCGTCCGATGTTGCGGTAGTCCGCGTCGGTGCTCCATCCGCCGTCGCTCACGCGCGTGCGGAAGTTGCCCTCGTGGGTCATAGCCATCACGGCCTCGCCCCAATTGTTCCAGAAGTAGGACTCAATGAAGATCGAGGGGTCGAGCTGGCTCGTCTGCGGGGAGAGATTTTCAAACATGGGCGTGGCGCCGTTCAGTGCGTCAATGTAGCGTTGCTGGATCAGCTCGAAGTTCGCCGTGATGCTCGGCTGCACATGCTTGAAGAAGAAGGTGTCGGTGTAGGACCCCACCGTCGAGTGCAGGTTCAGGGCAACCTGGATGGGGTTGGGCCCCGCCATGAACGGGTCCACCTTCGCTTTCATGTTCGCCGTCTCCGGGGTCATGGGAGACTGGTTCCACTCGCGCTCCGGATCCCTTCCCTGCGAGTCCCACCGGGTGAGCCCCAGATAGACCCCGTCGCAGTTCAGGGTCGGCACCACGGTGAAGATGCAGTTGCGGCGCAGGCGCCTGCCGAGGTCGGAGTCCTCGAGTATCTGCTCCAGGAACCCGAGGGCGACATGGGAGGAGGTGACCTCGCCCGCGTGGGCACGCGCATGAACCCACACGCGGCGCTTGCCGGTGTCGGTCACTGCTGTGTCGGTCACCGTTGCCATCAGCATCTCGCGCCCCTGGAAGCTGTTGCCGATCGTCTGCGTGGTGCCGCCAATGCCCGCGGCAACCCGCGCGTTCACCTGATCGTGCATCTCCTGATAGCCCATAGGGAAGTAGAAGGCGACCTCGGCCACGTCTTCCGCCGCGCCGAAGGTCAGCACGAGCTTGCTGGTGCTGGGCGCCTCCACAGCGGTGGTGCGCCGGAACGGCGCGCCGTTCACGCTCACCACGGGGCGGGGGTTTTGCGTGTGCGTCATGTTGAGCGTCACGGTGCGCCCCGCCACGCCGGTCATGCGGAATCGGAACCAGTAAACAGCCGTGCCGCGGTCGCCGCTCTCGGTGTAGATGCCGCAGTTGAAGGCGTCGGTTCCCGCCGCGGATGCCACCGACAGCAGGCTGCCGTTGTCGTAGTTGGAGTCGAAGGTGATTCCTTGCAGCGTCGTGGTGATCTTCTGCGGGTTGGCGGAAATGGCCGGATCGAGGCGCAACCCGCGCGCATAAACCGACGCGCTGGTTTCCACCCCGAGTTCGAGATCGTCCGCGAAGACGGGTGGGAGCGCC
Organism: candidate division BRC1 bacterium HGW-BRC1-1; assembly: GCA_002842095.1. Lineage (GTDB taxonomy): Bacteria > Sumerlaeota > Sumerlaeia > Sumerlaeales > Sumerlaeaceae > HGW-BRC1-1. The sequence continues at coordinate 2,856 of PHCB01000027.1, read as the reverse complement.
AGCGCCACGACGGCGCCGACGAGCACAAGGCACACGGCGCCTCGGAAAGCACTTATGAAACCGGTCATTGGTTCACCTCGCAAGTCGATTACCCCACCCCGCCCAATGCGTTCAACTATTGAAACACCGTGATCCGGCAAGCGCGCAGCGAGGGGAAGGCACTTATTGCTGTCTTGGCAATCTTGGCATCCTGGCGTTTCGGAACGCCGCTCCGCCCGTGTTGCCATGTTGACGGATAAGCCCAAAACCCGAGCTTTACAACGCGGCGCGCAGCGCGGCATCGCCGGCAACCCCATGGTGTTGAAGTCGTGTTTTTAGAGGGGCACAATATGGGTACCCTTCATGAAGGGCACCCATGCGTTCGGCCTGTATGAATAGCAGGCGGGCGGTACACATCGTCCGTCAGTACCTGATGACGCTGAGTTTCATCTTCCACCGCATGTGTTGAGGAGTCCGGTTCGGATGAAAGAGATTAGTCGTGTCGCGCAACTGGAAAAGCAATGCCTGCTCAAGAGGCAGGAGAAACAGGAGGTTTCAATTGGACCGGCTGCTGACTGTTGCGTCGCCAGACTGTCCATTCGCTGTTAGAAAAAACGCTCTGCACATGAGGGGCCAGAAAGCGTTCGTAGTCAGACACATCGTTTGATCTCAGGACGATATACTCCTTCACATCCTCGGGCAAGGCACGCGAAAATGCGGCTTTGATTTGCCGGGATCTGCCGAGATTGTTTTCATTTTGGAAATGGTTCTCAAGGCGGTCGGTGGGTGGACCATCGAGATAATAAAGCAGACCGCTACCCATGCGCGGCATCGTCAGCATCAGGTGCGGAGATGCTTTCTGGTTTTGAGAATCCTGGCGAATGGCCGCAGCTACGGGCCTCATATCTTTTGACGTGTCACCCCGTAGGGGAAGCCACGCCTTGATCCCTATGAGGACGACGATCCATGATATTCCGACCAAAGCGAAACGAGAGGTGACCCATGCGGGCATGCCTCGTCTCCCAGACTGAAACCATGAGGATGGAGATACCGCGGCTGCCGTGATTGCAAAGGCCGGTGCCAGCGGTAATACATAGAGTGGCAGTCGGGTGCGAGACAGGCAAAAGACGATAAAAGGCACGGCTACCCAAAGAGACAGAAAGGCCCGTTGGGGTGGCGCCATGGCGGCAAAGAATTTAGCGCGTGCTGCGGACAGTCGGTGGGATCGGAAGGAAATGAGCATAACAATCAGGGACGGCAGCACGCCACCCAGGAGAATGGGTAGATAGTTTACGGCGGGCATGTTTCGGTTGGAGGCAACAAAAACCTTTTGAAGGGCTTCCTCTCTCCATACTGCCATGGCGTTCGGAACCGTGAGAAGCACGGCGGCGTACCAGACAAGCGACCCGACCACAAGCAGGGTGATGCCTTCCGGGCGGCACAGTCGACGCCATGGGTATCGCGATCGGTTGATTGCGAGGAAGACAATGGCCGCGCCGGCGGGCAGCCAGGCAGGCGGTCCTTTGGTGAGGAAAGCGAGGACCAGGAAGAAGTGCATGAGCAATGCCCAGCGTCGGCCCTGACTGTTTTCTGATGCGAGCAACGCGTTCCACATGGCCCAGAAATAACCGAGCACGAACACAGCCACGAAGGTGTCGGTGGTCAACACATGCGCCCCGAAAAATGCGAGGGGGGATAGCATCTGCAAGAGTCCTGCGAAAAGCGCCCGTCGGGGATCGTTAAGCAGGAGATTCGTGAGGAGGGCAGTCAGCAAAACTGCAAATGCAAAACTGAAGGCCGGGCCGAGACGGACGGCCCATTCACCGGTTCCGAAGACTCGGATCGTTGAAGCAATGACCCAATAGGTGAGGGGCGGCTTGGTGAGGTGAGGGTGTCCTTCAATTTGGGGATAAAGCCAGTTTTGGGAGGCAACCATTTCACGAGAGGCTTCCGCATAACGCGTTTCGCTGGTGTCCCAGAGGGAGCGCTGGCCATTGAGAAACAGTGCGACAAACAGGGCGGTGAAGAAGAGCGCAATCTGGATTTGTCGTGCGAGAGGTTGGACAGGGGGACGTGCTTCAGAAACGAGAGATGTTGAGGGGTTCATGGTTTCGTTTAACAATCAGGAAGGCCAATCCGATCAAGGGGTTGGCAGATTCTTTTGTCGACATAATCTTCTCATCATGAAGGGAGCGTATATGATAAGTGAGCGGATAGATCTGCTGGTATGGTGGTCTTTCGCATCGCCACTTTTCAAAGGAAAGGAAGTAAGAAACGATGGGATCAAAAGGAATTGCCACACTGGCTTTGTTGGCTACCATGGTTTGGGGTAGCGGGCAAATCTCGGCTGCTGAAAAGATGGATGAATCGGACGACAATGCACAACCCGTGGCGTTGAAGGACCTTCCCGGCAGCGTAAGTGCTACCGCAAAGGCGCAGGTAACGGGTGGCAAGTTAGTTAAGGCCGAGATCGAGGATGAGGACGGCATGCGCGTCTATTCCATCGACGCTAAAACTTCTGCGGGCGAGGAACTCGAGATCGTTGTCACCACCGACGGTAAGCTCGTGAAAGTAGAGAAGGAAGACGATGATGAGAAAGGCAAGAAGGACGAAGCAGACGAAGAAGATGACAATGCGCAACCCGTGGAGTTGAAGGATCTGCCTGCCGCAGTAAGTGCCACGGCGAAGGCGCAGGTCCAGGGCGGCGAGTTGGTTAAGGCAGAGATCGAGGATGAGGATGGCATGCGCGTCTATTCCATCGACGCCAAAACTTCTGCGGGCGAGGAACTCGAGATCGTTGTCACCACCGACGGTAAGCTCGTGAAAGTAGAGAAGGAAGACGACGAAGAAGACGACAATGAGCAACCCGTGGCGTTG
>PHCB01000010.1 GCA_002842095.1 candidate division BRC1 bacterium HGW-BRC1-1 | reverse complement strand
GATGGGAAGGGTGTCCCCGGCTCCAGGTCGAAATTCGACATGACAAAGGCGGGCCGGAAAAGGGCGCTCATGGCGCCGGAATCCGAGCCGTCGCCCTCCGCTGCCGGGGCTGGGGTGGAAGCCGCACGGCGGGTTCCACTGGTACCCGAAAAAAGACCCGATGTGGAGAGGACGCCTTGATTGGGCGGCTGAAAATTTTTCTTCGGATCCTGAGGACGAAGGGCGGGGTTAAAGACGGCCAGCACGGCGTCGCAGAATTCTTTCACGGTCGCATGGCGCTCGTCCGGGTCCTGGGCCATGGCGCGTGAAATCACGGCGTCGATGTCCAGAGGCAGCTTGGGGTTGAGCGTCGTGGGGGGCTGCCACACGGTGGCCGGAAGCTGCCGGGTGAACATCTTGTAGAAGGTCACAGCGAGCGAATAGATGTCGGCCCGGGCGTCCACCGAGTCGGAATCGCGCGTCTGTTCCGGGGACATGTAGTGCTGCGTGCCCACAGAAGAAGAGCGGTTGGTCGTGTCCGATTTGCCCTCGGCGGCACCTTCGGTAATGTGGGCAATGCCGAAGTCAGAAACCTTCACCACACCGTGGCGCGTTACGAGCACATTGGCGGGCTTGATGTCGCGGTGGATGATGCCCAATTCGTGCACATACGAGAGCGCCTTGGAGATTTCGGCGATCACGTGGGTGTAATGGCGCGGGGTCAGGTCCACGGATTGAATGAGCTGGTCGAGGGTGATGCCGTCGACCAGTTCCATGGCGAAGTAATAGAGATCGCCAGCGCGTCCCTTGTCGATGACGTTGACGATGTTTGGATGGGAGAGGGAGGCCAGGGCGCCTGCCTCGCGGTCGAATCTCTCCACGAAACCCGGCTTGCGTGCGAGCCGCGAGGCGAGAATTTTCAGCGCCACGGGTCGCTTGAGGGACAACTGGGTGGCCTTGTAAACGTGCGCCATGCCGCCCACGCCCAGGGGACCTTCTATGCGGAAGTTCCCAATGACAGTTTGGGGTGCGAGGAAACCATCGTCGTCGGTGTCATCATTCCCGTTCGAAGAGGACGAAGCCGTTGCCAGGGCTCGGGTGGGCGCTGCGGCCGCCGCTGAATTGAGGGGAAGCCGCTTTTGCGCATCGGTGTCGCAGGGCGCGGTAACGTCGTTGGTGGGGCTGGAAATATCCGGTTTACGTGGTGTCGCTTTGGCGGCGGGTGCCGGGGGAGGCGCTGCCCCACGAGCCGGCGCGTCAGAACCCAGCATCGAAGCCACTGATGATAAGTCCATGGGCGGCGGCGTGTTATTGTTCGGGGGGGGTGGGTCGGTCGGGTCCACAGGCACAGGCGGTGCCACACCCTGCAGGAAGGACCCGCAGTGCGAACAAACCGGCATATCCGCCTCGGCGCTCAGTTCAACTTCGGCGGCACAGCGTGGGCATTTCACTTTCATTATGTAACTACGACCGTTTCCCGTTGCCAAATAGCGTCAGGTCGCTTGCGCTTTACTCCCACTTCCTGTAACTTCTTACCCAAAGTTTAGCGGCGACTCATGCATGTTCGTGGGGCTTTTGGAATGTTGCGTCAACAGCAATCCCTCTGCGAGGCTTTTGCTTGAAATCCGAATTAAGACTTTGAACGAGTTTATAGGAACGCTTGGCAACCACCTAAGGGAGACTTGATTTCGTGTCAGACGAAAATGTGAATGCGGAAACCGAACAGACGCCGGTAACAGCCGGTGAGACTCACGAAGATAGCGCGCTCGACACCGCCGCTGCCCAGGTAAGGGCGCAGCGCGAGGAGCGTGTGCCGCACAAGGTGCTGGAAGACAAACCCGTGGAGAACTCCATGCGGGAACTTCGCGTGGAAATCCCCCGTGAGGAATGGCAGACACGCATCGACGCGATGTTTAAGGAATGGCGCAAGACTGCCGCCATCGAAGGTTTCCGCCGTGGCAAGGCCCCCGTGGGTCTGCTGAAGCGCCGCTTCATGCGCGAGGCATCCGGCGAAGTGATGGAGAAGCTCGTGCCCGCCATCGTGCGCCAGTACGAGGAAGACTCCAAGCTGACCCTGTACGGCGTGCCCATGGTCACCGAACTGAAGACCGAGGACGGCCCCGACCCCGTGGTGACGGTTCGCGTGGAAGTGAAACCCGAGATTAACCCCAAAGATTACAAGGACATCGCCATCGACGTTCCGCAGGTTCGCCTGCCGGAGAACATCGTTGAGACGAACCTTGAGAACATGCGCCAGCAGGCGGCCACCTTCGAAGAGGTGGAGCGCGGCATTGAAGGTCATGACGCCGCAGTGCTGGACGTGAAGGTTGTCGACTCGAAGGGCCGAACCATCGCCCAGGAGAGCAACAAACTGTTTGAGCATCTGCACGATGCGTTCCCCGCCGAAGTGTTGGCGGAACTCAACGGCAAGAAGGCCGGCGACACCGTGGAACTGTCGGCGCCCAGTATGCAGCGCGCGGGTCAGACCGAACGCTACACGCTGACCGTGAAAAGCGTAAAGGCCCTGAAGACGCCCGAGTTGGACGATGAGTTCGCCAAGGACCTCGGCCACGAGAGTCTCGACGCGATGCGTGCGACGCTGACCGAGCGCAACCAGAAGTATGTGGACGACGCCAACGCCGACGAAGCCTTCGAGTCGCTGGTGCTGAAGCTGCTCGAAACCCACGATTTTGAAGTGCCCCCCACGCTGCAGGCCCGCGTGAAGGAAGACATGATGCGCACCGATATGAACTACATGTATCGCACCGGCGCCATGCCGGCCCGCGCCGCTGGTCGCAACGCCGAGGAGTATCAGACCCAGGCCGAGGAAGATGCCCGCGCCCGAGTGAGAGGTCTGCTGCTGGTGGATGCCATTGGTCTGGCGGAGAACATCACCGCGGAAGAGGCAGACATCATGGAGGCACTGGAAGAACGCGGCAAGGAAGAAGGCCGCAAAGGCGTGGCCATCCGTGCGGCGCTGGAGAAGCGTCGCGAATACGGCCAGTTCGTCGAGCAGGTGCGTTTCGCGAAGGTACGCAAGTACATCCTCGACAACAACAAAGTAACGTATGTGGATCCTCCGGCTGAAGAAGTAAAGCCCGAGGAAGAAGCAGCCGGCGAGGGCGCCAAGAAGGACGCGTAAGCGCGGTTACGGTTTCAAAAAGTTAAGTCGCAAGGAAAGCGTCGATCGCGAGATCGGCGCTTTTCTGTTTGGGGGGGATGGGGCGGATGGACGATATGGACTGAATGGACGATATGGACGTTATGGACCGGGGGTGAATGGATGAACAGAACAAGCCGGGATGTGGGACCGGCGCCCTCGCCGGTCGCCGCAGGACGTTCTGTACCGTAGGGGCGGACCTGTGTGTCCGCCCTCGGCTGGTTTCGTGTCTATGCGATTGGGCGAACACATAGGTTCGCCCCTACCAAACCTCAGGGGGGCAGGAGTACAAATGTGGGACCGGCGCCCTCGCCGGTCGCAGCAAGACGTTGTCTTCTGAGAGGCGGTTTCTCAAGGGACTTGATTTTCCTTAAAAATTGCTTGGTTTTCTAATCTCAGTTCTGAGATGGTTCATGATCGGAGACCCTGCCATGACCACGCGAACTACTGCTTTACGGATCAGCTTCTTTCTGGGCGTGTTGCTCGCCCTTGCGTCTCTCAACGCTGCCCCGGTGCGGGTGGGCGAGGTTTATGCGGTCACCGTATTCCAGATGGCGCCTTCATCCGACGGCTCGTCTTTCGTCGAAAGCCCCATAGACGCCAAATTGTTTGTCATGAACGACGCCGCAGGGGCGATGACCACTGCCACGCTGGAGCTTCCTCAAACCGCCAAGCCCGGCATGTTGCGCGTGCCCCGCAACGAACTGCCCGAATCCGCCGCCGCGTTGTTTGGTGAAGAAACCGACTTTACCTTTTCCCACACCACGATGGGTCAGAACTCTCCCACGCGCTACAATCTTGCTGGAAAAGAAGAAACCCTTTCGCCCGATGAGGCGCGCCTCCGGGGCCGCATGCCCATGCCTTCCCGTCCCAAGGAACTCAATTTTGTCGACCCCACCGGCAAACCCGCCACCGGCTTGTCGGTGGTGGTTCGCAGCACCATGCAGATAAACGGCCGGCAGGTTAGCCTCGTACTGGCCCAGGGCACCCTGAGCGGCGAAGCGCGGTTGCGCCTGAAATGGCCGCGTCTGTTGCAGCCCGAGGGAACCCCACTTGGTTTCGGCGGTTACTCCTCGTACATGTCCATGGGCAGGGATGAAGTCGAAATCACCGATCCCGGCTCCGGCATGGTTGAGAAGCGGTCTCTCTTCAACTTCCGTCCCCCCGGCGAATTGAATCCGCCGGAGGGTCGCGTGGCTCTGGCGCTGTTCGCATCGGGGTCCGTGGAAACCACCGGCCCGCTCTATTACGGCGTGGTGCAGGACGAAAACGGAGTGCCGGTGCAGGCGAATATTAATTTGTTTTGGTTGGAAACACCCGGCCATGGCGGCGTGCAGTTGGACAATGGAATGAGTGGTGCCCTGACAACGTCGCAGGATGGGAAATTCCGTTTTGGCGTTCCCGTTACGGCGATGGAAAAAATCTCCGGCCAAACGATTCCGCCCGCGAACTCGGCCCTCCGGGTGCGTGTTGCCGCCTCTGACGGCAATAGCGGAAAACAGGAGCCGCGCCTGATCGCGGGTCAGGAAAACATCATCAAACTTACCCACACAGAAAACCTGACGATTCGTTTGTTGGAAAATAACGGTCAGCCCCTTCCTGATTTCCTGAAGCGCGCCAAGTACGACCGTAATGTGCGCCTGATCCGGGCGGATGGAACCACTTCGCAAACGTCCGGGGGGCACATGATCATGAACCCCGTTGACGACACCGGTCTGGTGGAACTGCAGGGTGTTCCCGTGCCCGCTCATTACGCCCTGGAATGGCGCGGTGTGCGCTATGAGGGCGCGCCGGTGGCCCGGGGCAGCGAGGGGACTCTGTTGGTCTTCACCGGCAGCGGCGACCACGCCCGCGTGGAAGGGCGCATGGTGAACGCGGTTACGGGAGCGCCGGTGGCCGGGGCTTATCTAGCCATCAGTTTCGAGAGCAGTGCCGCGTGGACCCTCGCCACCATGGAAGCCGCGAAGCGCGATGAAATATATGACCGCGTGGCAAACGTAGGCATAGACGCGGTAACCAATGAAGGCGGACACATCCCGCTGGGTGAAATAGGGAAGTCGGGAACATGGTTCAGTATTTCTGCCTTGGGTCGAACGGACGCCGAGGGGCGCTATGCCATCGACCTCCCACCGGGAAAAGTGGCGATGGGAGTCGTCGCTTATGCTCCGGGGTACATTGCGTTGAAGTCCAACCTGTCGAATTTTGGCAGCGAGCAGAGCCGCCGGAAAGAAACCGTTAAGATGCCCGACGGAGTCATGGTTCCCTCCGGGGAAGCCATCTTGACCGTGCTGCTACCAAAAACTCTTCCCGACCCTTATCTGCGAAATGATGAGGGGGTGCCGGCGGAAAACTTGCAAGTAAACGTAAACGTCTCGTACGACGCGCCGGCATCGTGGGCGGTTAAACCCCATGGGTTGAACCCGACGAAGGAAAACCCCTGGCAGTACGAGGAGTCCGTGAGCTGGATGGGTGTTAACGGCAAAGGGAAAATCTTCGTCCCGGCGGGCGTGAAGTTCAACGTGTCGGCCGCAAACACCTACAAGCCAGTCCTCGGCGTTGCCTTCTGGAAAGATCAGGGTCCGGTGCCGGCGGGTGCCACACTCGACATAGGCGAACGTGAAATCCCGGTGAAGCGCCCCTTCCTGGTGGTCGTGCGCAAGGCCGATGGCACTCCCGCCCCGGGCGTAGCGGTCACGGTGGATGGCGGCCTGCAACGCATGGTAACCGACGAGCGCGGCGAAGCCATCGGCTGGTCCAACGGCCGCGTCGAACGGGTGCAGGCCATGGTCGGAATGGGCTGGGAGGTCGCAGCCTCCGCCACCGATGTCGACGTCCCCACCACCGGCCCGTTGGTGCGGGTGGAACTGAAGCTGAAGTGAGGGCATAATTCGGTCAGAATGTCCGAATTTGACGCTCAGCGCGGGGTTCTTTAATACAGGACCAATCAAATGCAGTTTCGCTTCCCGCGAAAGAAGGTACCCTCCCATGCGCACAAAACTTTTATGTCTGGCATCAGCTTTGACCCTCGCGACCGTCGCCGTTTCGGCGCAAACCGTCACCGATCCGAGTCTCACGGTGGAGAACGCTGTCACCGCCGGGAGCCTGAACTCTCCCACGGCCATGGTTTTTCTATCCGCCACCGATGTGCTGGTGGGCGAGAAGAATTCCGGTCAGGTGCGGCGCGTCATCGCCGGGGCTGTTCAGGCGGGTAACGTGCTCGATCTCGCGGTGGCTAACAACTCCGAGCGGGGGCTTCTCGGCATGGTTATCGACCCCGAGTTCGCCACCAACAATCACGTTTACATTTACTACACCCGCGCGGCGTCCGACGGCGGCACGGCGCTGGACAACCGCGTGGATCGCTTCACCTGGTCCGGCACGGCCCTCACCAGTCAGCAGAATCTTTTGGTGCTGCCCGCCACCTCGGGCCCGAATCACAATGGCGGTATCATCACCATCGGCCCGCCCACGGTTGCCGCTGCGCAGCAAAAACTTTTCGTCATCATTGGCGATCTTAACCGCAACAACCGGACCGAAAACTGGGCCGCCGGTGCAGCGCCCGACGACACCGCCGCCGTCATCCGCATCAATCGCGACGGAACTATTCCGTCGGGTGCCGACAAGGGGCCCTTGTACGATGAAGGTGTCACGGCCGGCAACCCGTCTCTCCAGAGGCTCTATGCCTATGGCGTGCGCAACAGCTTCGGCATGGATTTCGACCCGCAGTCCGGCGACATCTGGGACACCGAAAACGGTGCCGCTCAGTACGACGAGATCAACCGCGTGCTGCCGGGCTTCAACAGCGGTTGGGAAAATATCATGGGCCCGGTGTCGCGCAACAACCTCGAGGGTGCTCCCAGCCGCGTGCAGTTGGGAGCCACCGATATGTACGCCGACCCGGTCTTCTCGTGGGTGAACACCGTGGCCCCCACGGCGCTGCACTTCGTGCGGAGCAACGGCCTGGGTGCGGCGTACAACGGCCAGATGCTGGTGGGTGATTCCAACAACGGGCGGCTGTACAAGTTCGAACTGAACGGCGCGCGCGACGCGTTCGTGCTCACGGGCAATGTGGCCGACAATGTGTTCGACCCCACCGACACGCTTTCGCTCATCCAGTTCGGCTCGGGCTTCGGCGCGGTCACGGACATTGAAACCGGCCCGGATGGTTACGTGTACGTTCTGTCCCTCACCAATGGAACGATTTACCGCGTCCGCTCGACCGTCAGCGATGTGGCGGATTGGCAGCTGTACTGAGGAGGGGATGGACGATATGGACTTAATGGACGAAATGGACGTGAAACAGGAGGGGGGGACATTCCTGTCCCCCTGTTTCTTTTTGCTGAACCGCTGCCCCTGCGCATTGCGCAGAAGCGGCGGTGTAGCTTGGTTGCATGATATCCGAACATAAACAAGCGGTGCCGTCTGTCTCGGCACCGGCGCTTTCGCGCAAGCCGCAGGTATTGGCTCCGGCTGGCAGCGAAGAAATGATGTGGGCCGCCGTGGAAAACGGTGCCGACGCTGTGTACTTCGGTCTGGACGAATTCAACGCGCGGCTGCGGGCGCATAACTTTGCGCTGGACGATCTGCCGCGGCTGACGGCGTGGCTGCACGAGCGCGGCGTCGAGGCGTACGTTACGCTGAACACGCTGATCTTCACGCAGGAACTGGAAGAAGCGACGTTGCTGCTGATGGCGTGTTCGGATGCCGGCGTGGATGCGGTGCTGGTGCAGGACCTCGGGCTGGCGGCACTGGCGGCGCGGCTCGTGCCGGGTCTTACGATTCACTCCAGCACCCAGATGACCCTCACCAGTGCGGAGTCCATCGCGCGGGCCGCCGAGCTGGGCGTGCAGGTGGAGCGCGTGGTGGCGGCGCGCGAATTGAGTTTGAAGGAACTGCGTCTGCTGCGCCACCAGACCGATTGCGAGGTGGAGGCGTTTGTGCACGGGGCGCTGTGTGTGGCGTACAGCGGGCAATGCCTGACCAGCGAGGCGCTGGGCGGGCGCAGCGCCAACCGCGGCGAATGCGCGCAAGCGTGTCGACTGCCGTACGACCTGATGGTGGACGGCGAGCACCACGACACGGGCGATTTGAAGTACGTGCTGTCGCCCAAGGACCTTGCGGCTTACAGCGACATCGGCCGGCTGACGGAGGCGGGCATCACCTGTTTCAAGATCGAGGGGCGGCTCAAGTCGCCCGCTTATGTGGCGGCCACGGTGCAGGCTTATCGCCGCGCGGTGGACGAGGTGTGGGAGCGCATCGAGGCGGGCCACGCAGCGCCGCAAACGCTGGAGATGGACGCCGCCACCAGCGAGGCGCTGGAGATGACATTCAGCCGCGGGTTTACGGGCGGGTATCTGCACGCCATCGACCATCAGGCCGTGGTGGAGGGGCGGTATCCTAAAAAGCGCGGGCTGTATCTGGGCCGCGTGCTTCACGTGGAATTTGGCGCGGGCGTAATCGTGGCGCTGGAAGGTGGCGTGAAACCGGGCGACGGTGTGGTGTTCGACGCCGGTCACCCCGAGGGCGACGAAGAGGGTGGGCGAGTATATGAGTTGTGGCGCGCGGGAGTGCGCCTGGCGGCGTATGATCCGCCCCAGGGCCCCGAGGCGTGGAGCGAAGATGCACGCCGCAAGATCGTGCGGGTGGCCCCGGCCGAGGTGATGCTGACGTTTGGCCGGCGCGACCTGCAATTGCGTCGCGTGAACGTGGGCGACCGTGTGTGGAAAACGAGCGACCCCGAGATGGAGCGCAGGCTCACGGCCAGTTGGGCGACGGAGGGCATTCATCATCGGAGTCCGGTGTTTGCCAGCCTGCACGCGCAGGCGGGAGAGTTGGCCACGCTGGAGTTGATGGACGAGGCGGGGCATCTGGTGCGTGTGGAAGATGTGCTGCCCGCCGAGGCCGCGCGGCGTAAGGGTTTGTCGTATGACGACGCCGGCCGCCAGACGGGTCGGTTGGGCGACACGCCGTTTTATCTGGAGCAGTTCGAGTTCGCCGCCGCCGGTCAGGTGATGATTCCGTTCAGTCGGCTGAACGACTTGCGTCGTCGCGCCGTGGAGGAGCTTGTGGCGCTGCGGCGGCTCGAGGGAACCGATCGCGCGACCAACCCCGATGCGTTGCATGTTGCGCGCGAGCGTGTGCGCGCGAAGGTTGCCACGGCAGGCCCGGCAAAAACTTCCGCGCCCCAACTGGCGGTTCTCTGTCGCACACTGGAGCAGGTGGCAGCGGCAGCCGAGTGTGACGGCGTTAGCACCGTGTACACAGATTTTGAAGACGTGCGCTGGCACCGCGAGGCGCGGGCGTTGCTGCCCGAGGGGGGGCGTGTGCGATTTGTTCCGGCCACGCTGCGCGTTATGAAGCCCGGCGAGGCCGGCATTGTGCGCAAGCTGATGGAGTCCACTCCCGACGCCGTGTTGGTGCGTAACCTCGGTGCTTGGCAAGTGCTGCGCGAGGCGGCTCCGGAGTTGCCGTTGATTGGCGACTACTCGCTGAATGTGTCCAACGAACTTTCTGCCGGACTGGTGATGGACGGCGGCTTGGAGCGGATCACGCCGAGCTATGATCTGAACATCGATCAACTCATGGACCTGCTGCGGGCCGCGCCGGTGGATTGGTTCGAGGTGGTGATTCATCAGCACCTGCCCATGTTCCACATGGAGCATTGCGTCTTCTGCCGCTACCTGAGCGACGGCACGGACTGGACCAACTGTGGGCGTCCGTGCGAGGATCACGCGCTGGCGCTGCATGATCGCAAGGGGTACGACCACCCGGTGAAGGCCGATGCTGGATGCCGCAACACCGTGTTCAACGCCGTGGCCCAAAGCGCGGCGGAGTACCTGCCCATGATTCAGACGGCGGGCGTGGAGCGGTTCCGCATCGAATTCCTGAACGAAGACCCGGCGGAGGTCAAAGCGGCCGTAGCGCGCTACGGTGCCGCACTGCGCGGCGAAACCCAGACATCGGCTCTGTGGCGCGAGTTACGGGCCGTGAGCAAGCTGGGCGTAACGCGCGGGAGTCTGGATAAGGAATAGGCGGGGGGTAGAAGCTTTGACGCAAGTGTTGCCAGATCCTGTAATCTCGAAATAGTTTGAGCATTCGGTTAGGGGCGATTGTGCGTGCATGGCAAGCTGGAGGCCGTGCGGAGACGTGAGGCAGACCGTTGGAAGGATAATGGCTTTCCGATTGCGCACAAATTGCACCGCTTGCACACCGCTTGCACACCGCTTGCACATCGGTTGCCATCCGCCAGATGCCATGCCCCGACCAAACGGTTTTTCCGCCCCCCCTCCCGGGGAAAACCACACTTTCAACCACCTGACATGGCCTATTCAAATAAGCCTTGAACCTCCTCTCCCCCTTGTGAATGCATTTCCACGTGACATGGGGGGCGTTTCGGTGCCTTCGAGGGTCGCCCTGTCTCAACTATCTTTTGTTTTATTTAACTCAACACCCCCTGCTCGCGGGCTTTGGTCCGTGTGAGAACACCGCGGTTCGTAACCCGCGACATTGAAACCAGATTAATGTGAATTGAGGATGTTTCCGATGAACGCACGAGGCATGATGCAAACCGCCCTTTTAGCCCTCCTGACCGCTTGGGGAGGTGCCCTCTCTTCCGCGCAGGCGCAGGCACCGGCCAATGATAATTTCGCTGATGCCCAGGCATTGTTTGGCGCTGCTCCCCTGCCCGGGTCGCTTACTCTGGTGGGAGCCACCTCCGAGGTGGGCGAGCCCGCCGGGTTTGATACCGTCTGGTTCACCTGGACCCCGCCCCTCAGCTGCCGTGCCTCGTTTAAGGTCACGCCGGTTGGTAGTCCCGGTTCCCAAGCGAATGTTACCTTCTACACAGGAAACAGCGTGGGAGCGCTCACGCAAGTCACGCAAGATGCCAGCCCCAATCGCTCAGACCTGTGGGCCGACGGAGACACAGGTGTTACGAGCGGCACCCAGTATTACATCCGGGTCAGCCAGCGTGTTGCGCCCTCTGCCAATTATACCTTCCTGCTCGAAACCTACCCCTTGCTTCTTATTAAGGGCGTCCGTACCGAGGCCGGCTTTCCTGTCAATATGAAGCTGGACATTGTCACTTCGTCCTCGGCCCCGGTTTCCGCCGACATCAGCGATACCAAATCTCCTTATACGATCATCGCCCCCCAGGGCTGGAGCGCCACCATCGAAGCATCGATGGACCTGCGGTCCATAACGCCACCCAAACGCGTTTATACCAATCTGATGGAACACCGCCGGGCCGACGATTATCTTGCCAGCCAGACACCCGCCAACAATGACTTTGCCAACGCGCAGGAAATCGTGGAAGATGTGACCAGCGGAACTCTCTCCGGCTGGACCATTGCTGCAACCAGTGAAACCGATGAACCGGCACCCACCGGAAAGTCTGTCTGGTACAAGTGGACGCCGCCCGAGAGCTGCCGCGTTTCCTTTACCGTTGCCCCCCAGAATGGCGTGGGAGCAGCAACCAAGGTCACCATGTTCACAGGCGATGCTGTTGACGATCTGGATCAACCTTTCCAAAATTCCAGAGTTAATCAAACCGACTTCTGGGCCGATGGCGGCAGCGATTATTACATCCGTGTGCAGCCGGATGCGGGCAAAACCGAAAGCCCCTTCAAGATCAGCTGGGTGACTTTTGATCTGATTTTGGTGGAAGGTTTTATCACGGATGCTGGTGCGCCATTAAATGGCACTACGCTGACGCTGACCGGCACCCCGAACCCCTTCTTCCCCCCCGTTATGGTGGGCAACAAGTACACCTACATCGTCCACCGCGGTTGGTCGGGCCAGGTGGTGCCTAGTTTGGCCGGCCATGCCTTCTATCCAACCCTTCGAAAATACACAAATCTTCGCGAGCATCTCTCGGCAGAAAATTTCATTTCTGCCTCGCCGCTCACCGTGAACATCGCACCCCCCGAGGCTGCGGAGGCCGGTGCCCAGTGGCGCGTGGATAACGGCGATTGGTACAACAGTGGTGAGACGACCATCGGCCTTGCCAATCGCAGCCATGTCGTAAGCTTCAAGCCGGTGGCGGGTTGGGAAAAACCAGCGGATCAAACCGTGACAATTGTCGCTAACAGCGCCATCAACACGACCGGTCTTTATAAGCGCGATCCGGTGATCATCGGTTACATCTCGCCTCTCGATCAAATGACCTCGGTAGGCCAGTTCCGCGTCGACGGAGGCGCATGGCTTAATAGCGGCACCTCGGTGACGGAACTCGCCCTGGGCAACCACGAAGTGTCCTTCCGCCCGAGGCAGGGATGGCTTACGCCGGGCTCCATTTCCCGCATACTGGGTCGCAACCAGACCTGGGAGATTCCCGGCAATTACATGAAGCAGGCGCGGTCGCTTGACTACGGCGCTTTGCAGGTGGATTTGCAAACCACTCCTTCGTCCATCTTTATTGGCAAATGGCGGCGTGTGGGAACGACACCCTGGCTCGACAGCGGCTATGTCGAGATGGGCATTCCCAACGGTGACTATCTGGTGGAATTCCGCGATCTGGCCGGGTTCAACAAGCCTTCACAGGTGGGTGTTACCATCGGTGATCCATTCCTGAAAATAATTACCGCGAAGTATACGAATGTGCTCGCCGGCTCCTTGCAGGTGCTGATGACCCCCGAGGAAGCCGTTACAGATGGAGCCAAATGGACTGCTGTTGGAATGAACACCTGGCTCGATACACAGGATGTCATTGCTGGTGTTCCGGCAGGGCTTTATGAAATCGTTTTCCTGCCTGTTCAAGGCTACAAGGCTCCGCTCCGCAAGACCGTGGAGGTAACACCCGGCGGTACGACGGTTATTTCGGGTAATTATACCGAGGCCGTGCCCACGGGCGAAGATGTGAACCTGACCGTCGATATTTCGCCGGATGATGCGGTCCTCTCCGGTGCACTCTGGCGGCGTGCGGGAACCACCACATGGCTGGAAGACGAAGAAGTTGAAGATAACGCCCCCGGTGGCGTGCAGGTGATTGAGTTCGAGACCATTCCCGGTTGGATCACCCCCGATCCCATCGAGGTGAATGTGGCCGACCCCAACCCCGATGAGCCCGGTCAGACGATGGTGGTTAACGTCACTTATCGCCAGAAACTCGGCAAGCTGCAGGTGGAAATTAAGTCCGACAACAAGGGTCTGGACTTCCTCGATGCGGTGGTGGCTGGCAGTAAGTGGCGCGTAAAGACGATGGACGACATGTTCTTCTCACCGTGGTATAACAGCGGCGATGCAGTGGACCTGCCCGTCGGCAGGCTGAAGCTTGAGTACAGCGACACTCTTGGATGGAAAGAACCTGCCGGTCGCACGGTCACCATCGTGCAGGATGGCATGTTGTTCATATCCGAAGTGCATGAGATTGAACTCGGGTCTCTGATGGTGAATTTATTGGGCGAAGACGCTCATGGACAATTCGCCGCCCAGGACACACTGCTCTGGGACCGTGCCCAGTGGCGCATCGAGAGTGGCACCACCACAACGGATTGGATGGATTCCGGAGTACAACTCGACGGTCTCCCATCCGGTAATATCCGAATTGTGTACAAGGACATCTGGGGCTGGATTACTCCTGCACCCAGTAACGTTCAGATTCCCGCCGATGATTTGCTGGAGATTGATGCCGAGTATATTCGCAAAGTCGGCCAGGTGCGTGTGCGCATTCAGGGCGATGATGCCGTGACTGCAGGAGCGCGCTGGCGTCTCGTGGGCACTTCGCCGTTGCCTCCGGAAACCGGGGCGGGAGCACCTCAATGGTTCACTCCAAATATAACTGTGGGTGACATTCCCATTGAGCCTTACGTGGTGGAGTTCGCAGACATTTTTGTCCGCGGTGGCATTCAGGGCTGGGCGACGCCTGACCCGGTGTCCATCGTTGTGGAGTGGAATGAGCAGGAATTCGTCAGCGTGACTTATCAGCGACTGATGGGCTCGATCACGACCATTCTGCAACCCGACGAAGCAATCAGCCTTGGTGCCCAGTGGCGCGTGTCGGGCAAGCAGTATGGTTCACAATTGGGCTACCCGTGGCTCAACACTGCTGAGACCCAGATGGATGTTGCATTGGGATACAACGGAATCACGTTCTCGGATGTGGTGGGTCCCGGCGGCCAGTACTGGTTGCCACCGGCTACACAGGAGATAATCCTGCGTCGGCCCAGTGAGAACGTGCGGGCTATTGCCACCTACTCACTGACCAAACCCGTGCCGCTGACCATCATGTACAGCGACAAGTTCACCAACACGGAACTTCAACCAACCTCGGCTACGGTGGGTTGGAGCTCCTTCGGGGCCAACGATCCCGCGCTGGGCTGGGCTGATTATGACCAGGCTGCGGGTGCTTATCGCGCCCACATCGTGCCTCGTGACGGTTACACCCGTGTTTCCGGTGTCATCGAGAACTCCGCCAACTGGCTGCCTTACAGCTCCATCGGGCCGAACAACTATGTGCGGGCCAAGTTCTTCGTTTACGCAGGCGAGCAGGTTGCCTCCGGAACCATTCCGAACATGCGTTTGCGGGTGCAGGCCCGGTTCGCGGAAAACTCGATGCTTGAAGTGTGGAACCACTTGAACGCGGATCCTCACGCAACTTCCTACTCGGGCGATTTCGCTCCTTCCACAAACCCGGCGCGTCCGTCGGTTTATCGTGTGGACATCGACCCTGTGGACGTTCCGTATCTTGTACAAAACCCGGCGGTCGAGGGCGTGCAGCGTGCCTTCGAGGCCTTCTCCATCGACCCGCAGGATACCGGCTTCCTCGCCCTCACCGAGAGCGTGGTGGGTGTGTATCCGGTGTCGGCGTTGGATCCGACCATCGCACCGGTGAAGGTCTTTCAGGCGGGCGACAACCTCGATATCGTGGCAGCCGATGGCTACATTTACGTGCCGGGCCCGGAACCTTATGCCTTTGGCGGTGTTGACCGCTCTGGCGTTGTGCCAACGTGGTCAATCAATGACACCGATGGCATCACGATCGACTCGACCACCATCCCCGCCGATAAGATCGGTGTGGCTGTGGTGGATCTCGCGACCGATGACCTTCCGGCCAACCGGCTGCGTGTGGAGCAGGGCAAGCAGTACAAGATCCGCTTCCGCCTCACGTCCACGCAACAAGCCAACCGTCAGCCCCAGATTCGCGTGAGGGCGCGCACGGTGAAGTACAACTGGACGCAGAAGCTGGAAATGGGCGGAGCCTGGGCTGAAGGACCGCAGAACAACGCGCTGGCCCAGCAGTTGTTGCCGGGCGTTGGCAGTCTGAACCCCGATAACCTGAATGCCGACAGCTCTGTTGTCGCCAATGGCGGCTGGTACACGATGCTCTTCAATGGTCCGATGAGTCTCGAAATCCGTCCCGAATTCCCATTCGGAACGCCGCTGTCGACCCGCATGCCGAATTTGGGCACGGAGCCCGGACCGGGCGTGAACGCGCCTTCCATGCGCGACATCATGCTGGGTCTCGACATGCTGGATTCCATCACCACCAACGGAAACCAGAACCTGGAGCAGGGGCGTGTAACGCTCGATCGCGTCGAGGTTTATTCCTACGATCGCGTGCCTGACTGACGCTGAGAAATCGGGGCACGGACCGAGACAGGCGAACCCTGTTGAGGTCCGTGCCTTTTTTCGTTTTCAGCGGCGGCGGGCGGTGATGAGCATCATCGGGCTGGTGCGCGATTCATAGGCACTGCCGGTGTAATCGCCTTTTGTTTGCTCGATGACAAACCCGCAACTGCGCAGGGCTGCTGTCAGTTCGCCGCGCGTGTACAGCCTCAGACTGTAGCCGCAATGGTGCATATCTTTGCCATCCACAAACCGGGTTCGATTGCCCAGCACCTTCGTCCCCTCGTCGAAAAAAAAGTCGTCTTCGATAATCGAGCGCTCCATGACCAGGTGACGTCGGGGATTGCGCCGAACGGCGGCGAGGAGAGGTGCTGGGTTCGGTGCTTCGATGAGAAATTTCCCCTCCGGGCGCAACACCCGCGCAACTTCCCGCAGCACTGCAAGATTGGGGTCGGGTGCCTCACCCTCGTTGAGGGCGCGATCAGTCGGCTCATCCGGAACTAATGGTTTCTCCGGCGTCGCATCGTTCTCTGACTGATAAACATTAAATCCCTCGGGGGCAAGTCCGCGCTCGTAAAAGACCGTTGGCAGGCGCCAGACCTCCCGCGTGGGGGCAGTGGGCTGTTCATGGGAAGATGCCGCCGGGGAAGTCGCCTCAGGCGGGAAGTAACCGAAGCTGTTGAAGAGCATCATCACCCCGCCAAAGGACGAGGGGGCGAACGGCAGCAGTCGCATGTCGGCGGCAGTGGCGTGCAGTCGCGCTTTTGCACCGGCGCTTAATCCGGCGCGGGCATTGTGCAGATAAGCGAGATTGATATCCAACGCGGTTACGGCACGTTTGCGAGCCACCAGGCGAGCATGGCGCCCATATCCGGCGGCGAGATCGAGCAACATTCCGGGGCAACCGCCCAACTCGCCGAGAGCGAATTCGGTTTCTTCGCGGGTCCGGTCGGCGGTTAAAATGTGTCGGCTATAGATGCGTTCATACAGGTCGCCAAAAAAGTTTGGTGCCCAGTGCTCGGATGCCCGGGGAAGATCGTCCCGCGATGGATTACCGTTACTTGTGGGGCCGGAAGAGGGTGGCTTCATCGTGAAGCAGGAGCGGCGTCTGAACTCGACTCAATGGCTGCGCTGCTTTGCCGCTCAAGCAAGGACTTCTCGGATTTATATTTGCGGCTGTTGAGGATGATGACGCCGGGCATCGCCCGCATTTCATCTTCGTCGTAAGCGGTGACCCGCTGCGGGCGAACCGAATCGAGCAGACCGCGGGTAACTTTTTTCACCTGACCGGTTGTGCTGGGTCCGGCTTTGGCGGCGGCTCCGGGTTTGCCTTTATTGTTTGCGGGAGCCTTGCCCGGGGTGGTGGGGGGGGTGCCCGGCTTTTGGGCGGATGCGGTCCCGGATTTTGCCGCTTCGGCGGGCTTGGCGGGCGAGGGCGTGGGTTTTACCGCGGGCTTTTTGTCGTCGCTGGCTTTCTTTGTTTCAGCCTTCCTCATCCCAAGAATGCTGCCGCTCGATCCCGGGCTGGACTTGGTGCTCTGCCGGCTTTTGTTGGAGTCGTTTTTATCCTGCGCGAACGCAGGCGTCGCCCAGGTCGACATGCAAATCACGACGGCGCACAACAGGTTGATGGTACGGAAGGTCGTCACGGTAATCTCCTTTGCTGCCCTACGCGGTAAAACTACAATGCGAGCGAAGGTTCACCCATTACGATTTGAAGAAAAACGGAAGTGCAACCATTGGAGGGACATTTTTGTTGAGCATGCCCCGGCGGGGCAGACGTATGATGGGTTATAGTGTGCGGGTGCGCCAAAAAATGTGACGCCTCGACTTTTCCCCTCAGGAGATTACCCCATTGGCCCCCATTGCCGACAATCAGAATGATTTGTTCCCCAATCTCGAACGCGTGCTGTACACTTCCGCCGACATCGATTCCCGCGTGCAGGAACTGGGAGCGCAGATTTCCGCTGATTACGCGGGTCAGGATCTCGTGCTCATCAGCATATTGAAGGGGGGCATTATGTTTCTGGCCGACCTGATGAGGTCCATTTCAACTCCCCATGCGTTCGACCTGATTGGTGCATCCAGCTACAAGGGGGGCACGTCCACCTCTGGTAAAGTCATCATCACGAAGGATGTAACGCTGGATTTGCGTGGCCGCAGCGTGCTTGTGGTCGAGGACATCCTCGACACGGGCCACACGCTCAGCGTGGTGCTGGAGCTGTTGAAAATTCAAAACCCGATGCGCCTTGACGTCTGCTGTCTCCTGAACAAGAATTGCTCCCGGGCCTACAACATCCCGCTGCGTTACACGGGTTTCGAAATTCCCGATGAGTTCGTGGTGGGTTACGGCCTGGATTACAATGAGCACTACCGCAACCTGAGTTGCATTGGTGTCCTCAAACCCGAGGTGTATGGTGGTTAAACGTTTTCACCGTTTTGGCATGTTGAAGCTGGTGCTCCTGGCGCTGACGCTGGTGTCGGTCGTTGGCTGCAACCAGTTGCGCATGGGACCCATGGGTCGGCGTGCGGCGGCTCGTGAGGATGCACAGCGGAGCTTTTCGTCGCCCATCGCACCCGTGGAGCAGCGCAACATGAGCCTGCAGGATATCGTCGCCACGCTGAACAAACGCCAATCCACGGTACGCAGCCTGCGCGCCAACCTCGACCTGACGGCCGGCGCCGGCTCCACGCGACAAGTTTTTCAAGGCAACCTGGTGGTGCAACCCACGGGCTTCCTCCGGGTGCGCGGCACACGCGACCAGATTTCCGTGTTCGATATTCTCGTGCGCGACGACAAGGTCCGCTTCGTCAGTTTCCCCGACCGCATTTTCTTCGACGGCACGATGGCTGAACTGCGCGCCAACCCCGAGGTCATGGCCGGGCTTTATCCCGAGCAACTGGTGGAAAATTTTACCGTGGAGCAAAGTCTGATCCGCAAATTAAAGGGGCAGACGCAGCCCATGCTGTACTCTGATCGTGACCACTACATTATCCGGCTGGACGCGGCGGATGGTTCATCCGAGCGCTGGCATCTGCGCCAGAGCGACCTGCTGGTGGACCGCTATGAAAGCATGATCGGCAATCGAACGATTGCTGTAGTGCGCTACTGGGCCTATCAGGTGGTGGACCAAAAGTATCTGCTGCCCACGCAACTCGTAGTGGAATCGCCCGAGGCGCGTACACGCTTCTCTGTGGAAGTAAAAGAGATGAGTGTGAACGAACCGGTGAATCCCGTGCTCAATCAACTTGATGTCCCCCCCGGATTCAAACCCGTGGGAAAGCGCGGTCTCTGACCCTCTTATGTTTGTCGACTACGCCAAAATTTATATGAAGGCCGGCGACGGCGGTGACGGATGTATCAGTTTCCGTCGCGAGAAATATGTGCCCCGCGGCGGCCCCGATGGGGGAGATGGCGGCAAGGGTGGCGACATCTTTCTGGTGGCCGATGCGCACATGACTACGCTGCTGGATGTGAAGGCCAACCCCCACTACACCACCAAGCGTGGACAACACGGCATGGGCAGCAACTGCACCGGGCGTGCGGCGGAGGACCTCATCATCAAGGTGCCGCTGGGCACGACGGTCAGCACGGTTGAGGACGGCGAGCAGCTCGTGGATCTCACCGTGCCTGGGCAATTGTTTCTTGCTGCAAAGGGTGGCGGAGGGGGCGCAGGCAACCAGCACTACGCCACCTCGCGCAATAAAGCACCGCGCAAATTTCAATATGGCGGCGACGGCGAAGAGCGTACGCTGATTCTGGAACTGAAGAGTATCGCCGATGTGGGACTGGTGGGGTTGCCCAACGCGGGCAAGTCCACGTTGTTGAGCAAGCTCACGTCAGCCACGCCGCGCATCGCGCCGTATCCTTTTACGACGATGCACCCGAACCTCGGCGTAATGGAATTTGCCGACGACACGCGTTGCACCATCGCCGATATTCCGGGCCTGATTGAAGGCGCGCACACCGGTGCGGGTCTGGGCGATCGCTTCCTGCGGCACATTGAGCGCACCTCGATTCTCGTGCATCTGGTCGGGCCTCCCGACGATGTGGATCCGGCTCTGGCGGACGTCGAGCATTATCTGTATGCCCATAAACTGGTGAACGAGGAACTGAGCGCCTACGGCGACCGGATGATGAGCAAACCACAAATTGTCTGTGTGACGAAAACCGATTTGCTGCCCCCGGAAATCGTAACCGAGGCCGTTGCGGCGCTGACCGCGGCGGGCCATGAGACGCTGGCCGTGAGCGCGGACACGGGTGAGGGAATTGAAGCGCTGATCGCGGTGATGGAGAAATACATCGCCGAGTTGCGCGAGGTTCAAAACCCGGCACCGGTTGAGTACGTAACGGTCGTGGAAGAGATTGCGGAAGAAGTCGAAGAAGTGCAAGCCCCTCCCGCCCGATGCGAGCCACCGCGCAAAAACGCCGACGAAGAATCGCCCGAAGAAGCAGACGATAGCCTGCGCTGGTAAAAGCAGAAATCTGACGCAAAGTCGCAAAGAAAAGCAAAACCAGATAGGATCAGAGATCAGGGTTCACCGCTTCAGAATCACGCTGGCGGGGTCCCTGGTTTTTAATAGCGTTGCGGCGGGGACGGCTTGCTCGTTTTGCCGAACCTCGAAATACACGGCACCACCCCCTCCGGCTTTGCCGATGCGGGCACCGGCTTTTACTTTGCTGCCGGTTTCCGACAGTATCTCGCCGAGATGGCCATAGACGGAGAACAGGTTGTCGTCGTGTTCGATAATGACCAGATTGCCGTAGCCGCGAAATTCGCCGGCGAATCCCACCTTGCCCGCAGCGGCTGCACGCACCGTGGCTCCGGGCTTCGCGGCGAGGTCAATCCCCCGGTTGTCCGGTGGTGCCAGTGTCGGTTCGGCGGCGGCTTTGCGCCCGGGGCCGGTCTCTATGGGCATTGGCGTGTCGTCGGATACGACGGATTGTAAGAACGGTTCGCCGCCCGGAGGGGGTGGCGCGAAGGCGTGCAGTTTCGTTCGCTCGGGGACTGCACGGGCCATCTCTTCCATGGCCATGACGGCCATGAGAGCCCGCGTGTCGAAACGGCGTTCGTCGCCCAGTGCTTCTTTGATGCGCGTCACAGCGGCGGGGCGCCATTCGGTTATGCCGTTACTCGCTTCCAAGGTGGCATCGTTGCCTTCTGCGGGCTCCGGCGCAGACGCCAACCGTCCTGCGGCCGCGTCGCGTTCCACACGGTCGCGATGGTCCACGGCGGCGTTCATTTCCTCGCGCATGTCGCTGTAGGCGGGCATGCGTCGCTCCAGTTCGCTTGCGTCGTCTTTCACCGAGCAACGCGCCACAAGGAGATGAGTCGATGTGATTTGTGGACCCATAAAGGCCGGCGTTTTGTGGGATCGTCCCAGCAGATATAATGCCGCGGTGCCTCGTCGGATGTTCGTGCGCCGCTCCTCGATCAAGTCGGCGAAGCGCGATACCAACGCGGCCAGCCGTTCGGCCTTCAAACGGGCCGATTCCACGCGGTAGCGCACCGCCTCGTCGGCTTTGGGCAGACGCAACAGGCCGTCGTAGGATAGTGCTGAAAAGGGGTTCAGTTGGGCTGAATCGCCCGCATTGGTTTTTGTTTGAGCAAAAGCGTTGCCGGCGCTCGCAGCCAGCAACGTCACCGCAAGCAGCACAACGGCGGGCACCCGGTTCATACGCAGCTTGTCAGCCTTCACTGTTGGTTTCCGCGGCAGACCCGATCGTGCCGGTGGTTTGCGCTGGTGTGCGTCCGCTCCACCCCGCAAGCAGCGTGATGAGGAATGCGACGCTGAAAACCAGCAGCACAGAAGTTGCGGGAAGGGCGGGAAGTCTGTATATTCCAGCGGCTGCATATTGCACCAGCCAAAGATGAATGATCAGCCCAACCACTCCGCCAAGGGTGGTTACAACGGCTGATCGCGCAATGCCCCTTGCCAGTCCGGGTGCGCCCTTGCCTCCCGGTAAACCGGCTGCCAGGGCGTAGCCAAGGGCTGCGAATACGCAGAAAAATTTTGCCAACAGCCCCGCATACAATCGCACGTTGCGCAGCATGCTCACCATGCCTTCGTACCCGGTGGCGTTAAATTCGATGAAGTCGCATTCGGGGAGTTTTTGCAGGCTCTGGTTGAACGCCATAACGGTGGCGGGCGATTCGAGCCGGGCGGGGTGGCGGATTTCCAACAGCGTGGGCAGGCGGCCAATCTCCACCGTCGGCAGGTTCTTCATCCATGGCTCCTGTAACGAAAGAAGGGTGCGCGCCTCGGCCTCGCCGATCACATCGATTTTGAGACCGGGCGTTTCGCTTTCAAGGCGTTGAGCCAATTTTTTCGCGGCCGCGTCGCTTACGTTTTCCTTCAGCGCCACGCGTGTCATCACATCACCCGCTTCGCCATCCACCACGTGGAGCACGCCCGCGCCAACCCACAGGGCCGACAGGGCCAGGGTGATGGCGCACGCGCACGCAGCCGACAATAGGAGCAGGCGCCTCAACCGCGCAAGAGTCTGCTGGCGGGAGGCTGAAGGCGGCGGTCGCCGCGTGGAGGCGGTTTGCATCGGCATGCGTATCAGGGGTCTCGAAAATGAAATACATCGGCCGGGACAAAAAGCACCGAATGCGAAAAGGTGCCGGCGAGAACAAGCTGCCTCACCGGCACCGTATCATTGCCTTGCGGGGTTACTTGGGGCTGATCATCTCGTCGCCGGGCTTCCAGCTGACGGGGCAGAGGCCACCGCTTTGCAGAGCCTGCAGCGAACGGATAACTTCTTCGGTGCTGCGCCCGATGTTGTTGTCGTGGATGAGGGAGTAGCGCAACACACCCTCGGGATCGATGATGAACGTACCGCGCAGCGCGATGCCCTTGTTCTCAATCAGCACACCAAACTGCCGCGAGAGTTCGAGGTTGGTGTCGCTCGCCAGGGGGAAACTCAGCGAACCGAAATCGCGCTCGATCCACGCCTTGTGGCAGTGCACGCTGTCGGTGCTGACGCCCAAGACATCTGTCTTGAGAGACTTGAACACTTCCGATGAAGCGTCGAAGCCCTTGATTTCTGTGGGGCAGACGAAGGTGAAGTCCAGCGGATAGAAGAATACAACCAACCAGCGTCCGCGATAATCGGATAGCGAGACGTTGCGGAAACTGGAATTGTGACAGCATTCTACGGTGAAATCGGGAACGGTATCGCCAATATGCATCATGGGTAGAACCTTTTCGTTTTTAGAGTTTATGCCTCCCATACCAACGACGATGGGAGGGGTTTGCATCAAGGAATGTTATCGCGCAGGGAGCAAAATAGTCCTTAGTGGTCAGTGAGGGGAACTAACGGTCTAACAATTGTTTCAAACCGGTCATGAACACTTGCGCACTACCTACGTTTCACTCCGACGCCTCGCGTCGCCTCACCTCGCCTTCTATCAGTCTTCTGGTCATTCTCTCATTCATCATCGCCGGTCTTGCTTCGGCGGCAGGGGTGGCGCCTCCAGTGGAAACCGCGACCATCGTGGTGACTGGCTTCAATAGCTCTGGTGCGTCGCGCACGGGGCCCTTCGGGGTGGATGTCGCCGATTCAACCGTGACCGATCTGGCTGCGACCATCGGACGCACCACCGGCTGGCAAACGCCCACGGCGCCCGATCAGGTGGCGGTGTGCGAGTACTATGGAAGCGTGGCCCCGGCTTACTATACGCCGCAGGACTTCGCTGACTTGCAGGACGCACAGGTCCAATTTGGTGGCGGCGTGCCGCGTTATGCGCTCATCATGGCAAAGTTTGCCAAAGAGGTCATGCGACGTTCGGGCGCGAAACAAGTCAATATCATCGGCGTGAGTTTCGGCGGACTCATCAGCCGCTACATGGTTGAGAAGGACCTGGAAGGGTTGGTAAGTGCCGGCAACGTGGCCAGCTGGATTTCCATTGAGGGCGTGGTGGCTGGCAACTGGCTCGCGTCGCAGTCGAACTCATCCCTTGAAGATCTCCTCAACGAGGCCGGCGACATTTCGACCAAAGATATCGAGCACATGAACTATGATTGGGTTGAATCGAACCTGCATAATCCGGGCACGGAGGCGGACAATTCGCTGCTGGGCACGCTGCCCGTTCATTTCTGGTTGGCGACCGACGACAATGTGAACAATCGCGCCCTCACGGTGGCCTCGGGAAAACCCAACGACGGCGTGGTTCTTTTGCGCGACGGTTTCCTGCACGACCTTACGGCGCAATCGCGTTACCTCGGGCTACGGCCAACCCTCGGCGCCATCCACGCAACCCACGAAGGGACCAAGACCCACCAGGGCATTCGCGTGGGAGTGGCAGCCCAGGTGATGGGCCGCCGCCGTGTGACGGTGATGCTGCGTGAAGTGATGGTGACCAACGACCATGAATCTTCGGGGTTCACTCCCGCTGAAATCGTGTTCGGCGTGCGGTTGTACTCACCGCATGGACAAACTCTGTATGGCGTTACCGACCCCATTCACGAGTTGCGATACGATGACGCCAGCGCCCCGGTGTATGCGGTCAGCGAGGGAACCACGCGGACGCTCAACCAGGTCTGGTTCGACAACATGGTCCTGCCCGACGAAACCCAGCTATTGCTGCGGTCAAACGTGGATGAGCTCGATTTCGATCTGCTTTATGGAATTTCCGAGAACCCACTTGATCCGGCTGAAGGTCTGACCGATGGTAACCTGACTCTGTCGACGATCACCCCCGGCAGCTATGAAATCGTGACCGCCGACTGGCGCGGAATAGTTGATGTAACCTTTACCGATTACCCGGCGTACGACGCCGCAAAGGTGGAGGGTTGGGAAGTTTATTAGGGGCTGTTGAAAAAATCTTTTTCAGATGTCTTCGGTGATTTTGTAATTTGAAAATGGTTGGTTGGGCCGTTGTCTTGGTCGAAGTAGCGACAAAGGCGGTAGCACGGCTACCGCACTCCAAAGGGGATTTTAGGCGGCTTTCTTTGGACTGCGCGAGCCATGCTCGCGCCTTGCTCCAACGTCTGCAAAGAAGGTCAACAGCCCTTCCCGTCTGCATCCGGATCACGCCTCACTAAGCTGTGAACCTCTTCGCCCTCAGTGAGCGGCCCATTCGGTAACGTCGCTGGTGTCCCAGGTCAGGTTCACGGTCACAACGTCCCCGGCCGCGGGGATGCTTGCGGATTTGGTGCGGTCGGGCAGCGCGGATTTGCTGGCTTTCAGGACCTGATTGCCGGGAGGCACGTCCATGATGGCGTACCAGCCGCTGCCGTCGGTTACGGTGGCGCTGCCGGGCAGGTCCACTATTTCAACCGTGGCGTGATCCACCGGCAGGCCGTTGGAGCCTGTCACCACGCCCTCAAAAATTCCGGTGGTGGGGGCATATTTCCATGCCGGCTTGGGCGGGTCTACCCACGTGGGATAAACTTGCGCGCGCAGTGTGCTGTAAAAGTTCGCGCGCGATGCTCCCTCGGTGTTGGCGTTTACCTCGCTGCCCCAGTCGTAGATGTTCAGGTTGCCACCCGCATGACGCGCCCAGAGCAGTTGGTCCATGGAGCCTGCAAGATTGGTGTGCAGATACACCCCCGGCCCCACGATGGTGCCGCGTTTCGAGTCGTGATCCAGTGACAAATTTGCCCATCCCTCGTAGCGGGTCTGGCTGGAAAGGGATGTGTAGTTCATCAGGGCGTTGTAGTCGATGATTCCATCCTCAAGCCAACCCACCCAGTCTTGAAACACACCGGCGTAGGCGCTGGATGTGGGCCAGAGAGCATCGCTGATGCTGTTGCCCCAGTTCACGGTGCATGCCGTGTAGATAACGTGGGGCTTCATCTGCCACGCTTTCACGTAGCCTTTCTTCACAGCCAGCGACACGCATTCGCGGCGCCAGTCGCCCCAGGCGGGGTCGGTGCCCGACGGAATGCCGGTGGTGCTGTTGAGCGTATTGAAGCGCGCCACGCTCACCGGGTTGTAGCCCCAGCTTCCGGTGTATTCCGGATAGCGGATGTAGTCGAGGTTGATGCCGTCGATGTCGTACTTGCTGAGGCAATCCATCAGCACGGCGACGTTGTGGTCGGGCACGCCCGGATGGCCCGGGTCGAGGAAGCTGACGCCGGCCTGGGTGGTGCCGTCGTTGCGCGTCATCAGATATTCGGGATGTTGCGCCAACACGTGATTGGGTGCCAGGGTTTCACCGCGCGAAATGCGGTGCATGACGAACCAGCCGTGAACCTCAACGCGCTTCTTGCCGCCCGAAGTGTCGTGAGCCAGCGCAATAAGGGTGGCCAGCGGATCGTAGCTTGCGCCGCCGCTGATGTTCGTGGCGCGGGGTTCGAGGGCTGAGCTGTAATAGGCGTCGCCGATTTTGCGCACCTCGATGATGATGGTGTTGATGTTGGCGGCCCGGCACTGATTGACGAGGTCCGCCGCCTGTGTGGCGTTGAGGAAACTGGTGCCCCACGAATCTGCCCAGATGCAGCGGTACTCCGCCGTGGGCTGGGCCGTCACATCGTATTCCTCGGGCAATGAACTGCTGCTGCGCCCCAGATTGTCTGTGGCGGAAACGATAACGCTCACCGTGGAACCGCCCGGTTGCGCTGGAATCGTGACGCCGTACACCCCGTCGCCGGCGGCACCGTCGCCATGGGCCCCGTCGTCGAGCATGGTCAGATTCAGCACCGTGGCGGAGGGCTGTACGGTGACCTGGGCGGTGGCGGCTGCGATGGTGGTGGTGCCGAACGGCGTAATGGTGGCGGCAATGCCGGGGGCGTTATTATCAAACACATACTTCGTGTTGCGCGACAGCGATGTAATGTTTGGCCCGGCCGGGGTTGCTGGACGGAAAAGGATGGCGTCGGCAATATAGTAACCCGTGGAACCATTGTTGGCTATGGTAACCGATCCCGCGGTGCCTGCGGTGAAATCGTAAACGCCCAGAGAAACTTCGATCTGTGAGATGGAACCGTTCTGGTTTAACTGCACGGTGTCGCTGCCGCCCGCGTGGGTTATGGTAAAAGGGGCCGCTGTGGGGCGGTTCGTGCTGCGGAGAAAGGCGGCGAACACTTCGTAAGTGCCCGCTGCGGGAAAGGTTGGGCGCCAGGTTGCCGAACTGAGCACCTGGGTGTCGTCGGTGAAGATGTAGGTGGTGCCGTTCCAACCGGTGGAACCGCTGAGGGTCCACGCACCGGTGGTGGTGAAGGAGGGGGCGCCATCGTCGTTGTCCACTGCGATTTCCTGGCCCTGAGCGCAGGGCAGGGCGGCGCACAGCAATAACAGCGCGGTGCAGTGGAACATAAAATGTTTCAGCATGGGGTTGTTCTCTGGGTTTTGGGGGATGGGGTTGTTAAGGCAAAAACCTTTCATGGGGGGTGAGTCGGGCGCAACAGGTTTTGGGAGATGGACGCTATGGACACTATGGACGAAATGGACGATATGGACTAAAGCTTTTCTGACAAACGGAATGCTGATCGTCCATAGTGTCCATCGTGTCCATATCGTCCATTAAGTCCATCCCTACCTCTTTGCGGTTGAGAGCCTCGCTCCCATTGGGGTAATGTAGGTCATCACTCTCCAAAAGGAACGGTTCTCATGGTCAATGCCATCATACTTATCAAGGCGGCGCGGTCGCGCATCAACGAGGTGGCCGAGGCTTTGGTCGATGTGAAGGGAGTGTCCGAAGTCTACTCCGTGGCCGGGCGTTACGATCTCATCGCCATCCTGCGCGTGCGCACCAACGAGGACATGGCCGAGCTTGTGACCAAGCATATCATGGCCATCGACGGCATCGAGAAGACCGAAACCAACCTCGCGTTTCAGGCGTACTCGCGCCATGATCTGGAAGCGATGTTCTCGGTGGGGTTTTAGTTCTCTCTGTTAAAGCGCCCCTGCCGCGAAGGTATCCCCGCCGTTCATGTCGCCGCTTTCCAGCCCCTTGCGGAACCAACTGGCCCGCTGGGCGCTGGTGCCGTGGGTGAATGAATCCGGCGTGATGCGTCCCTGAGTTTGCTTCTGGATATTGTCATCGCCCACGGCTGATGCCGCGTTCAGTGCTTCCTCCACGTCGCCTGCCTCCAGAATCTGCTTCGTGCGCTGGGCATGGTGCGCCCACACCCCGGCGAAATAATCGCCCTGAAGCTCCTGACGCACCGACATCTCGTTGGCCTGACGCTCGGACATGCGGGACCGCGCCGCGCGGGTGCGTTCCTCAATGCCCAGTACCTTCTGCACATGGTGGCCAATTTCGTGGGCGATCACGTAAGCCTGCGCGAAGTCGCCCTCGGCGTTGAAGCGCCGTTCGAGTTCGTCGAAAAACGCGAGGTCGATATACACCTTCTCATCCGCCGGACAATAAAAGGGACCCACGGAAGTGCCCGCGTAGCCGCAAGCGCTTTCCACGCCGCCGCTGAAAAGCACGAGGGTCGGCTCGCGGTATTCGCGCCCGGCCTTGGCGAACAAGTCGTTCCATACGTCCTCGGTATCGGCCAGCACCACACTCACAAATTCTTTGGCGCGTTGCGCCTCGGGAGTATTGACGTCGATGGCCTGCCCGCCGTTGCCCACGTTGGCCTGGTTCATCTGCTGGAGCACCACACCCGGGTCTCCGCCCAGAAACATCACGGCAAGCAGCACGATTACGGTTCCGATGCCCCCGCCCGCCATCATGGTCCCACCGCCGATTCCACGTCGGTCTTCAACGTTGCTACTCTGCCTGCGTCCGCTCCAGCGCATGATGGGTGCTCCTCTTCAAAGATGTGATGGCGCAAATGTGTTCTGTTTCGGACTGAAAGATAAGAAAAAGGATTCCGAAGCGCGGAGGATTTTGAATTTTGGTCAATAGCTTGGCCGCCACCTTATCCTTTGCTTTCACCTTCGGTTGCTGCCCCAACTGCTCGGGAATTGAAACGAGAGAAATCCATCCCCCTTGCGCCGCTGAGCGATCCGCTTGTTTCGGTGATCATGCCGATCTTCAACGAGCAGGAACTGTTGCCGCGTGTGCTGGATGCGGTGCGGGCGGTGCCGCTGCGCATGGAACTGATTCTGGTGGATGACCACTCGACCGACGGCACGGCGGCCATCCTGGCGGCGGAGGCGGCAACGCATCCCGATACGCGGGTGCTTCGCCACGATGAGAACTGTGGCAAGGGTGCCGCCATCGTCACAGGCCTGCGGGCCGCCACGGGCGATATCGTCATCATTCAGGATGCCGACATGGAATACGATCCGCAGGATATGGTCCGCGTGGTGGCGCCCATCATTCGCGGCGAGACGCGCGTGGCTTACGGTTCGCGCTTCCTCGGTGAGGTGGTGGGGATGCGCCTGCCGAATCGCGTGGCGAACCATCTGCTGGCATGGCTGGTCACGGTGCTTTACGGGCACCGCGTTACCGACGAAGCCACCGCTTACAAGGCATTCCGGCGCGAGGTCATTCAGGGGATCGAATTGAAATGCCGCCGGTTTGAGTTCTGCCCGGAGGTCACTGCCAAGGTGCTGCGGCGTGGCGAGCGCATCGTGGAAGTCCCCGTGGTTTATCGTGCACGCACCTTCGATGAGGGAAAGAAGATAGGCTACCGAGATTTTTTTGTGGCTGTTAAAACCCTCGTGACGTGCCGGTTCGGCCGTTTCTGAAAACGTCTTTACCAGTCTCAAACTATTCAATCCGCAGGTTTTTAGCAAGATTCAAAGCGATCCTGAAAAAGATGCTCAGGGAGGATTTGGATCGATGATGGTTCAGTACCAACGTGAAATAACCGTTCGCACTTCGGGGCGGGGGATGACGGAAATCACCCGCGACGTTGCCGACGTGGTTGCAGAGTCGGGCGTGATGACCGGCTTGTGTGTGGTGTTCTGCCGCCATACCTCGGCAGGGCTTCTCATTCAAGAGAATGCCGACCCGGGCGTTCAGACCGACCTGCTGGCGTGGCTGGAGCGCATGGCGCCCGATGGCGACCCGCGTTACGTGCACGACGACGAGGGCCCCGACGACATGGCGGCCCACCTGCGAGCACTGCTTACGGGTGTGCAGGTAACTGTGCCGGTGGCGCAGGGGCGGCTGGCGTTGGGCACCTGGCAGGGGATTTATCTGGTCGAGCACCGGGTGCGACCCCACACGCGGAACATGGTGGTGCATGTCAGCGGCGAGAAAAAATGATGGTCCGATTTTTGAAATCGGTCGGTGGATGTCGTTTTTTGCGAACAAGGACTAATTCGGTTTTGTTTCTATTCTCACGGGAGTTGAAGGCGTGATTTTCAACCCCAACGGATTTGATAATTAAGGAGTTTGAAACCATGAACATTCTCAACACACGCATCGCCCTGCGCATCGCAGCAGCAGCCATCGTAGCCGGTGGCCTGATGATCAGCCCGGCAGCATCGCTGGCTGGTTCCGGCTGTTGTGGCGGCAAGAAGGAAACAACCTCCACGGCAGTGATCGTGGGCGGTGGCGCCCAGGCGACGGAAGCAGCGGCAGGTGGCGCGAAGGCGTCGTGCTGCCCCGACAAGGCCGCAGTGAAGGCCGGTGGTGCTCAGAGCGCGGCTCCTGCAGCTGGTGGTGACACAGCAGCCAAGAGCGATTGTTCTGCAGCAAAGTGCGGTGAAAAGGCCGGTGGTGCGCAGAATGCAGCGGCAGCAGCTGGTGGCGACACAGCAGCCAAGGGCGATTGCTCAGCGGCCAAGTGCGGCGACAAGGCAGCCAAGGGCGATTGCCCGGCGGCCAAGTGCGGCGACAAGCCCTCGAGTGGTACCGCAGCGAACTAATAGCGGTAGCGGTTAACCCAAGAAGTCTGCCCCGGATGCCAGATTGGTGTCCGGGGCTTTTTCTTTGTGTGTGGGTCATATGGACGAAATGGACTTTATGGACGAGATGGACACCATGGACCGGGGGCGTAACTCGTGGCTTGCTTTTGGTGGCTCTGAGGCAACGATGACTCCACTGGTTCAGGAGATGCTTTCATGAAAGAACAGTTGGCGCGTTACACGGTGTCGATGGATGAGCGGCTGCTTGAGGAGTTCGACCGAATGATCGCGGCCAAGGGTTATGCCAACCGGTCCGAGGCCGTGCGCGATCTGATTCGCAGCGCGCTGGTCGAAGAGCAATGGGACAACGACACGGGTAAGGTGGCAGCCACGGTGACCCTGGTATATGACCACCATGGGGGCAACGTGGCGGAGCGTTTGGGGCACATCCAGCATCATCATCATGGCGTTGTGGTGTCGGCCACGCACGTGCACCTCGACAACGACAATTGTCTCGAGGTCGTTATCTTGCGCGGACGGATTCACGAGGTGCGCCATCTCGCCGGCGAAATGACCGCCATGAAGGGGGTGAAGCACGGCAAGGTGGTGTTTACGACTGAGGGGAAGAATTTGTACTGAGGGTGGTCGGGGGATTGGGAAGGATGGGAAGAGTGGAGGGGAAACCGGGGGTTTTTGTTTGACTGGCTGACCTGGATTCGGCGGTTGTCATACGAATTCTAAAATCGTGTGAAAGTTTGACGCCATGTTATTTGATCATAGAGGCTTTACGCTTATCGAGTTGCTCATTGTGGTGGCGATTATCGCCATCCTTGCGGCCATTGCGGTGCCGAATTTTCTGGAGGCGCAGGTGCGTTCGAAGGTGGCGCGTTGCAAGGCGGATATGCGGTCCATGGCTACGGGGGTTGAGAGCTACATGGTGGATTACAACCACTACCCACTGTATGGTCGCGTGACGCAGAGCGGCGCGGTGGAGGAAGTCTGTGCGGGCGTGGGTGGGATGATGGTGCCCGACCAGAACGAGTTCATCTGCACGCACTTCACGACGCCCGTGGCGTACTTCACGTCACGCCCGAGCGATCCGTTTGCGAATACGCTTCCGGGCGTGGAACCTTACGTGCGCTATTTAAATTACATGAACATGCGCCACCACTTCTCGCTGCCCGGCGCACCTCCGCCCGCTGTGCAGGAGGACCTTCTGGCGAAGACCGGGTTGTGGCGCATGATTGCCTGCGGGCCCGATCAGGATCGCGGGGCCGACACGAAGTTCAAGAACCTCGTGTACGACTCAAGCAACGGCACGGTGAGCGATGGCGATATCGTGCGCACGCAGTTGAAATCGGAGAGCGCAGCGCGCTGAGCGTCAGCCCTTCATGCCCGACATGACGATGCCCTGCACGAAGTAGCGCTGGGCTACGACGTACGTCACGAGGATCGGCAGCAACACCACGAGGCTCGCGGCCATGAGGTAGTGGTAATCGGTCTGATAGACGCCCTGAAAGACCTGCAGGCCCAGCGAGAGGGTTTTGTTCTCGGCGGAGCGCAGGTAAACCAGCGGACCCCAGAAGTCGTTCCAGCTCCAGATGAAGCTGAAGATGACGACCGTGGCGAGGACCGGCTTGCTGAGCGGCAGCATGATCTGCGCGTAAAGGCGGAAGGAACTGCACCCGTCGATGCGGGCGGCTTCGTCCAGCGACATGGGGATCGTCTTAAAAAACTGCCGCAGGAGAAAGACGAAGAAGGGCGCGCCGAAGAACGCCGGGACGATGAGCGGATAGAAGGTGTCGATCCAGCCGAAGTGGCGGAAAAGGATGAACCTGGGAATCTCGGTCACCATCATGGGGAGCATCATGGTGCTCAGCAGCAGCATGAAGAGGAACTCGCGGCCCGGGAAACGCAGCCGGGCAAAACCGAAAGCGACAATG
The DNA here is from genome assembly GCA_002842095.1 of candidate division BRC1 bacterium HGW-BRC1-1. Classification (GTDB taxonomy): domain Bacteria; phylum Sumerlaeota; class Sumerlaeia; order Sumerlaeales; family Sumerlaeaceae; genus HGW-BRC1-1. Next base: position 78,155 of record PHCB01000010.1, on the reverse strand, counting down.
GAGCACGACATCACCTGGCCGAGAATGGCCATGCCTGAAATGATGAGAGTGTTGCGAAGCAGTCGGGGGAAATCCATGAAGGTCAGCGCCTCGCCGAAGTTGCTCCAGCGGATGGGGTTGGGTATCCAGATGAGGGGGACCTTCTGCACCTGGGCGGGTTCCATGAGGGCCGTGCGCAGCATCCACAGGAAGGGCAGCGCAAAGATCACGGCGCCAATGAGCAGGAGGATGTAGAGGGCGGTGTTATAAAGGATCTTCTGCATATCGAGGGGGTTCCTTCTTAAACCTGATCGTAGTGGACCCACTTCTTGGAGAAGTGAGTATTGAGGAGGGTGAGTGCGAGAATGATAACGAAGAGAATCCACGCCATGGCGCAGGCCTTGCCCATGTACAAGTCGCGGAAGCCCTTCATGTAGAGGTAAAGCACGTAGACCATGGTGGAGTTGGCGGGGCCGCCGGGCTCCTGGGAGGCCGCAGTATTGCTCGTCATGACGAAGACGGTCGTGAAAACCTGGAACGAGCCGATGACGGCCATGATGAGATTGAAGAAGATGGACGGGGAGAGCATCGGGATGGTGACGTTGCGGAACTTCTGCCATTTGCTGGCACCGTCGATGTCGGCGGCCTCGTAGAGTTGGTCGGGGATGCCTTGCAGTCCGGCGAGGTAAATGAGCATGGAAGCACCCATGCCTCCCCAGATGCTCATGATGATGATGGAAGGCATTGCCCAGGTTGGACTGACCAGCCATTCAGGCATGCCGACTCCGAAAACGGCCAGAAGGCGATCGACCTGAAAGAAGCGCAGAATGGAATTGAACAGGCCCAACTCGGGGTTGAAAATCCAGCGCCAGAGCAGGGCGATGGCTACACCCGAGGTAAGGGCCGGCAGGTAATAGATAGCCCGGAAGGTGTAGATGCCCTTCAGCTTGTTGTTGAGCATGACGGCCAGCAGCAGCGCGAAGCCGAGGCTGAGCGGCACCTGAACGGCGGCGAAGTAGATGGTGTTAATGAGTGAGCGGAGAAAAATCTCATCGCTCATTAATTCAATGAAGTTCGCCATACCCACCCAGCGGGGTGGTGTGAGCAGGTCGTAACGGCAGAAGCTGAGATAGAGCGAAGCGATGACGGGACCCAGCATGAAGGCAATGAATCCAATAATCCAGACGCCGACAAACGCATAGCCCTCCCAGTAGCGGCGGTTGGAGCGCGCCACCACCAGAATGGTGACCAGACCCAGGGCCATGAGGACATACATCAGGCGCAGAATGAACACCGTGCTGTCGGTGCCCTCGTCGATCATGGCGAATTGCGCCTGATCAGCCCTATAGGCGACGATCAGTTCATTGCCGTCTTTATCGATATTCTTCAGGGCCTGTTCGATGGAGAGGCGACCAAGTTTGATTAGTGCGAGGTTTGGAAACCAGACGTTGCGCTGGAATTCGTTCTGCCAGCTTCGGTTTGGGAAGGGGATTTTTGCGTACTCAACAGCCTTGAGATACATGCCGATGTTGTCTGGTGGGGCGGAGAGGAAATAGGTGGGGTCGGTGGAGAGTTCCTTGATGGCAGGAACGCAGTTTTTTTGCAGACCCATGAACTTCTGGCCTTCCACGGATGTGTAGAATTTCGCGAAACGCCAGGCTTCTTCGGGGTGTTTGGATGCCTTGGCGATGCAATTGCCGCCCACCGCGAAAATGCAAGCGCGACCTGCGGGGCCAATGGGCACCGGTGCCACGTCCCAGCGGATGTCACCCATGGTCTCCATGAAGCGTGGCAGTTGCCAGGTGCGGCCGATGTACATGGCCACTTTTGAGTTCATGAAGAGTTGCATGTCATTGGTGTCCATGGCCTGCGCCGTGGAGGGGGCCTGCTTGCCCATGAGGTCGGTGGTGTATTTGAGAGCGGCCACGGCGGCGGGGGTGTTGACTGTTATGCTGGAGGTTTCCTGGTCCCAAACCTGCACGCCGTAGGATGCCAGCATGAGGAGTTGGTCAACGGTCAGGCAGCCGTAGATGTCCTTGCGGCCCGGGCTATTGAGCTTCTCGGTAAGGGTGGTGGCGGCGTCACGGTAGGTTTCCCAGTCCCAGGTTTCATCGGGGTAAGGCACGCCGGCGCGGTCGAACAGGTCTTTGTTATAGAAGATATTGTCCGTGGAGTAATGGATGGGCATGGCATAAAGGGAACCATCGAAGTTGAGGGCTTCCACGGTTTGGGGATAATAAATGCTCATGTCGACATTGTCGCGGGCCACGAGGGGATCCAGCGGCTGGACGATGCGCTTCTCCACGAGCTGGCCCAGATTCTCCGGCCCGATATACATGACATCGGGGGGTGTGCCGGCCGCCGCGTCGGTCATAAAGATGCGGGTGGCGTCGGGTGTCGCCTCGAGGTTGACCTTGATATCGGGGTTCTGACGCTCGAATTCCGCGATCATTTTTCGCAGAAGATCAACCTGTTGGTACGACGTTTCAAAGGTCAGATAACGTATGGGCGTCCGCTCCGCATGGGCAAAAGAAGCACAGAGCAACACGAGGAAGCATGACAAAATACGAATAGGGTGTTGGGCCAAAAAACTATCCCCTTATAATAATTGAGTGTTCAGGATTTCGGCAAGATGACATTGGCGTCAACTAAATTGATGGATTGTTTTGCTTCTGACGTGTTAATTGTTACGGTGTTAAATTTTGCCTTGTATTTCGAAGCCGGGTAACCACAGATTCTATCCCCATGAAAAGCCTCCGTTTCAACCTAATCCGATTTGCGGCACTTCTTTTACTGCCTGTTGTCCCCCAGGCCGCGGGCGCGGCTCCCGTCGCCTCGCCAACGCAACGCGAGGTGTTGCGCAACGATGGCATCTCGGTGATCGTGGGCGGTGATCAGTTCCTTTCCATTAATGTGGATGGGGTGCCCTTTTCTTATCAGTCATCGTTGGTGGCGGTGAATCCGGGTTGGAAGGGTACGCTGTATTATGCGCGATCGGATTATCGAATGATTTCCCGCAGCAAGTTTGAGCGTAGCGCGGGAGCATCGGAAGACGGGCCGTGTACGGCGACGCTGGATCTGACGGACCCCGAGGGCCGGTTTTCTGCCACGATGGTGTTGACGCTGGAGGAGGGGCGGCGCCTGCGCATGGCGACGGAGATGACCATGAAAAATGCCGACGGGGGCGAATACGAGTTTCAGATGGCAGCGCCGCTGGGAGGATGGATGGCGGGACGACCCTTCACGGCCAGGACCGACGCGGGCACAAGCACGGGCGTTCTGCCGGCTATGCCCTGGACGGATGATCTGGAGGGATCAAAGCTGTTTCGTAACCTGCGCGAACTGAAGGTGGACGGACGCGGCACCTCTTTCTCGGTGGCAGTGGATGGAAAGGTTAATGTGAGTCTGCTGGACTATCGACTCAATCGATGGGCCGATAACCAATCGGTCTATTATATGGGCGCGTTGCGAACTCCGATGAAGAAGGACGAACGCATTACGGCTACGGTGACCTTCGACTTTGGCGAGCGGCTTTCGCAGGCCAGGGGTGTTGTAAAAGCTGATGCGGGGGTGAAAGAATCGAAAGAATTATTGGGGGTGGAGGAGCCGGTGGACCGGGTGATTCCCACCCCGAAGAAGATTACCTGGGGCGAGGGGACCATGCCTCTGTCCACGCCGTTGACCGTGTGGGTGAACCTGCCCGAGGCCGAGGCTGCTGCGAAGTTTTGGGCGAAGCGGGCACAGGAGGAGTTCGGCGTTTCGGCGGAGGTCAAGCTGAGCAAGGCTTACGACCGGATGATGCCTCCCACGGGGGTTGCGGTGTTATTCCGCCCGTATCTGGAACTGCCTCCGGAGGGATACCAGATCACGGTGCAGGAGAAGCTGGCGCGGGCCGAGGCGGCCACCACCGAGGGACTTCACAACGCCGTGCAAACCCTGATGCAATTGATGCGTGTGTCGGAGGACGGGAAAACCGTGGGTGTGCGCAGGGCCGAGGTCGAAGATTGGCCGGTGTTGGGTTATCGCGGCGTTCATTTCTACATCGCGAAAGACGGCGTTGCATTCCAGAAGCGGCTGCTGAGCACCATTCTGGGTCCGCTGAAGATCAACCAGTTGCTGTACCAATGCGAGTATCTCTTGTGGAAATCGCACCCGGAGTTGGCCCATCCGACATACGCGATGTCGCAGGATGACGCCCGGCAGGTTTTGGCGGAGGCCAGGGCGCAGGGGATTGAGGTTACGCCCATCATCAACAGTTTCGGCCATTCGCACTGGATTTATCAAAATGGGCATCACCTCGATCTGGCGGATAATCCCGAGAAGCCACGCACGTTCAATCCGACAAAGCCGGAAGTTTATCGGCTGGTGGAGGACATTTATGCGGAAGCCATCGAACTTTTCAAACCCCGGATATTTCATGTAGGCAAGGACGAGATTGACCAGTATGGCTTCCCCGAAAGCGACGAGGCCCGTAAGCAAACCACGACGGAATGGATGCGGCGCGACATTCTGCATTGGCACGATTTCATGACCAAGCGCGGCATTCGGACGGCGGTGTGGAGCGACATGTTCCTCGCTCCGAGCGAGGCCAGCAGTGCGGCGTCGGCGCTGAATACCTCGGAGAGCAAGGCGCGGCGCGGCAATTTGCCCGATGACGTGTTGGTGTACGACTGGCACTATGTTCCGGTGAAGCCGGAGAAATACATCAGCCTGCCGGTGTGGTTGAACGAGGGGCTCGACACGATTGTGGCACCGTGGTCGCAGCCGGCCAATGTGGTGACGATCGCCAAAGCGGCTGCCAACGCACGCGCTGCGGGGGCGGATGGCACCACGACGCAAGGCAAGGCGATGGGGCTTCTGCAAACCACGTGGGCTGGTTATCAGACCGACGAGCCGGCGTTTCTTGCGGCGCAGAAGCAATTCACCGCGTATCTGCTGGCGGCCGAGGCCGCGTGGACCGGTGGTTACAATTCAGCCGATGAGGTCCCGTTTGATTACGCCGAGGAATTCACGCGCATCTGGATGCGCAACGACCTGCCGCAGCGCGGCGCGCAGGGCTGGACGTTGGGACTTGGCGATGTGGCGAAATTTGATGTGGGTAACGATGCCAATGCCCGCTGGTTGGGTTACGATGGCGGCGCAACGCCCGGCAAGCTGCCCGTGGGGCAGGTTCGCATGGGGCGCATTCTTTTCGATGTAGCCGGCGAGGCGGGGCATCCGAAGTGTCTGTTGATGGCGGGAGGATTTAATCCGCAGGGCACCCAATGGCCCGCGCGGGCAGAAATAGCCGTGGGAAAGAAGGCCGGGATGCTGGCGCTTCTGGTGGCGGCCACGCAACCGGCGCCGCCCATAGCCACGCTGGGAACGGCCACCGTGCATTTCGCCGACGACACCACGGAATCCATCACCTGGAAACTGGGCGAGACGATTTTCCCGCTGGAGGATAACACCAGTCTGGTGACCACGCAACGAAGCTGGACCAGCCCCGGTGCAGAGGGTCGCGGCGACAAACCGTTCCACCTGCACACCTGCCTGTGGCGCAACCCGCGCCCGGCGAAGGTTATCGAGAGCATCGAAATTGTCTCGTCGAACCAGGGGCCGGCGGTCATGCTGTTTGGTGTTTCAGGCATTGAGGCAACATCGCAGCCAGAGGCTGTGAAAACGACGTCAAAAAAATCACGGAAGCCATGACAACCATGAGTAATCAATCGTACCTCGAAGCAGCACTGCGCACCGCCGACTGGATGGAGCGTAACCAGGTGAACAACGTGGGAGACGACGCCAACACCGGACGGTTTCTGGCGTATTACTATCCGGGGCGCGACACGCCGCCGCAGTATTCCCACAACTGGACCACGGGCGTGTGCATTTTCGGGCAGTTGGCGGCGTATCATCGCACGGGCGAAAAGAAGTATCTGGATGCGGCCCTGAGGGGTGGGTCGTACCTGAAGTCGCTGCAGATTCTGGATGAGCGGCGGCGCGACTTTTTTGGCGCGTTGAAAGAGGTGACGCCGTTCTCGTATTTCTGCTATCCGCGCGATGCGCTGACGGGCGCCTGGGCCATGGCGTGGTTGTATGAGGAAACGAAGGATCTCGAGTGGAAATATCGCGCCCGTATTTTCAGCGATTGGTTCCTCGAAATTGCCATGCAGCGCGGTTGGCCCGCGTGGGATTTTCGTTTCGAGCACCCGGAGGATGTGGGGTTCGAGATCGATTACAGCGAGGGGAATTTCCACGGCGGCAGCGCAGGATTCTTTTACGATTACGCGCGCATAACCCACGACACCACCCGGCTGGACCGGGGTGTGCGGTTTATCGCGGATCATCTGCTGATGCGGTTTCTGGGCGCGGATGGAAAGTTCAAGGTGCTGTATGATCCGGCGTTGGGCAAATATCGCGACGACGACGACACCGCCCACAGTATGGTCGGCTACAAGCGCATGCACATGTTCAACGACGACTTCGCATGCATCGGTCTGCTGGGGGCGTATTGCTATTACGGCGATCCGATTTATCTGGAGCGGGCGGAGGCCCACGCGCGCTGGCTGATGAGCGAACAGCGCGAGGACGGCGGCTTCGGCACGCCGGCGGTTCCGGTGGCGTCAGCCACGGCGCCGATTTTGTTGCTGGATCTGTTCAAGCTGACCGGCAAAACGGAATATCACGACGCGGCCCATCGGGCCGGGCAGCATCTGATGACCATGCAATATGTGAACGAAGATGATCCCAAGGGAAGCGGCGGGTTCTTCGGGTTGGACGACGCGAAATACGACGGCAACGACGTGCGCCAGGTGTTGAACATCCGCGATGGTGGCTACGCGTTGCTGGCCCTGTTGAAGCTGGAGGGCAAGGTGTCGGTGCCGTATTATTCGGTGTTCGACCGCGACGGCGACGTGGGCCTGCGCCGCGGATAAGGCAGACAACAGGAGGGGGGGCATTCCTGCCCCCCTAAATCGGTACGAAGCGTAATCGCTGTTTCAGTGTGGATTCGGCAATACAGAATTGTTTTTTCTCGCGCTTGCGTTGGGGGCGGGGCCGTTGCAGGTTTGGGGCACTTATGAACATTCTTATCGATGAAAACATCCCTTTTGCGCCCGAGGCGTTTGCTTCGTTGGGGCGGGTTACCACGGCGGCGGGACGGGCTATTACGCCCGAAATGGTTCGCGATGTGGAAGTCCTGATTGTGCGATCCATCACGCGCGTTGACGAACGTCTGCTGGTGGAGTCGCGGGTGGGGTTTGTGGCGACGGCTACCATTGGTACGGACCATGTCGATCTGGCGTATCTGCAACGTCGCGGCATGGGCTTTTCATCGGCGCCGGGGTCGAATGCGGAGAGCGTGACGCAATATGTTACCGCGGCTTTGTTCGAGGCGGCGCGGGCGCAGGGGCGGTCGTTGTCCGAGATGAGCATCGGCGTGGTGGGCGCGGGCAACGTGGGGTCGCGGGTTGCGCGCAATGCGCGGGCGCTGGGCATGACGGTGCTGGTGAACGATCCTCCCCGGGCGCGGGCCGAGGGGAACGATGGGTTTGTGGATTTGCGCGAAGCGGTGGCGGCGGACGTGGTTACGCTGCACGTGCCGCTGACCAAGTCTGGCCCAGACGCAACGGCCCATCTGGCGGATGCAGGTTTTTTCGGTCAAATGAAACCGGGTAGTATTTTCATCAACACGGCCCGTGGTGGTGTGATGGATCAGGCGGCGCTGGCAGCGGGGTTGCAAGCGGGCCGACCCGTTTTGGCGGTGCTGGATGTGTGGGAGGACGAGCCTGCGGTGGATCCGGCGATGCTGGCATCGCGCTGCAAAGGCGACGAGGATGCTCCAGCGGTGCTGATCGCCACGCCGCATGTCGCGGGCTATAGCCACGATGGCAAGGTTCGCGGCACCGAGATGGTTTATCGCGCGGCGTGCGATTGGCTGAAAACGCCCGCCGTGTGGGAGGCGTCGCAAGTGATGCCCGAGGCGGAGGTTCCCCGGCTGGAGTTGACCACCGCAGGGCGCTCAACGTTGGATCTCGTGGACGAGGCGGTTCGTGCTGTGTACGACATTCGCGAGGACGACGCGGCGTTTCGCGCATTAAGCAACGTGCCAGCGGAAGAACGCGCGGCGTTCTTTGACCGGCTGCGCAAGCAGTATCCGGTGCGCCGCGAGTTCTCGAATACGACGGTCACGCTGACGCCACCCAACGCAGAAGCCGCGCAGGCGCTGGCGGGTCTGGGCTTTCGCATCGCGCCCGAAGGCAACGCCGCCGCGCGTTAAAGCTGGCCGTCGCTCACGCGCCAGATGTCGCCGCTGGAAATGGTGCCGTTGGTGGCGTCGTACACCATGTAATCGTAATCGGGGTTTTGACCCGTGAAGAGTTCCCACGAGAAGCCCGGATAGGTTTTGATGGGCACGGAATCTTCATCGAGGTCGGGGCCGTTGCTGCTCATGGCCCAACGGCTGGGTGATTCCAGCGGCATGGACGCCATTTTGTAACCGCCATGGCGCGGGCTCCACTCGATGAAGTTCTCCTCGTCGTTTACCATGTTGAAGGGGTCTTTCGGGATCGAGGTGATATAGGAGATGGGGGTGGTCAGGAGAACAAACCGCGCCCAGCGGGGCTGGACGAAGGTTTCCGGGTAGTGGTTGTTGTCCACGTGATAGGATTCGAGGGCGAGGGCGATGGTGCGCATGTCGGCGCGGGTGCGGCTGATTTTTGAACGCACCTGAGCTTCGAGAAAATTAGGCACCGCGATGGCGCTCAGAATGGAAATGATGGCGACGACAATGAGCAATTCGATGAGGGTGAAGCCGTTGCGTGATTTCATTGGTCCGAGGTGTCTCCGGGGTTCTCAGGGCTTTTTGGGTTTTGGAGTTGGGGCGGGTGTTGCGTTGGGATTGGCGGCGCGTCGGCGGGCTTCCGTCTCGGCCTTGATGCGGGCGTTGGCCTGCTTGGCGAGGTCCAATTCCCTGCCGGGCAGCATTCGCTTCTGGCGTGCCTGGGCATCCTGACGGGCCTTGGCGCGCTGGGCGCGGGCGTCTTTGATTCCGCTGGTCAGGATATCGCGTTGATCCGGGGTGAGGACTTTCATGGCCTGGCGCTGGAACGCCATGGGCGAGGTGGTTTCTTCGGCGAGGCTGGCGAGTTTCGTTTTCTGATCGCTTGTCAGATATACTTGTTTGAGAGCTTCCTCAAATGGGCGGGAGTTTGCGTTGCGTCCCCCGGTGTTGGCGTTTCGCGGTCGGTCGGATTGGGCATTCATGGCTGCGCGTCCGCGTGAGGGCGCGGGACGAAACTGTACGTATTGGTACGCAATGTAAGCCCAGACTCCTCCAATTGCGCACATAATAAAGAGCACCTTCCAGGGAATGGAGAAGGAACGGGAGGAGCCTGCTTTTCTGGGCGGCGGGACTTCGAGTCTTGGCATGTTTGGGGTTACCTGTGGGTGGAGCGGGTTTGTGGAGGGTTTGGTGCGTTGTCGTAGCGGGGAAGTTATAGCGAAGGGCGTACCAAAGAGGGAAGAGGAATAATGGGAGGGATGGGAAGGATGGGAATTATGAGTGGCGGGGGAGCGGGGGGTGGCAAGTGTGTTGCCGCTTGGTGGTGGTTTTGGCTTTGCATTCGTGGTGGGGGGTGGGTTGATCTTTTTTCGGAGGAAACCTTGCCATGGCTTCTATGGAGACAACAGTCGCTCCTTCACGTTTGATGGAGTTGAACGGGCAATTGCTCGATACGGGTTTGATGAATTCGGTGTTGGATTTAATCTCGGAGCGGGGCGGGACGTTCGAGGTGGAGGCATTTCTGCCGGGGCAGCGCCGCGAGATGGCGAGCCAGGCGAGGGTGCGCGTGAACGCGGCCGGGCAGGAGGAACTGGATGCCATTGTGCGCGACCTGGAGGAGATGGGCGCGCGCGCCGTTGAGAGCGAGGAAAATGTTACTCTTGAAACTGTGACGCAAGACGGTGTGGCGCCGGAGGATTTTTACAGCACAACCATCTATCCCACGGATGTGCGGGTGGCGGGGCGTTGGTTGCGGGTGGAACGTCAGCGCATGGACGTGGTGGTGCGGGTGAACGAAGCGGGTTCGCAGGCCGAGTGCGTGTTGATCCGCGACCTGCAGCGGGGCGATGCGGTGGTGACAGGAGTGGCGGGCGTGCGCATTCACACGAAGCCGGTTCGCCGCGAGGGCGCCGAGGCCACGCCCACGGAGGAGTTTGGCTTCATGAGCGCTGGCGTCAGCAGCGAGCGTCGCGTGGAACTGGTGGTGGAAGAAGTTGCCCGCGAGATGGTGCGCCTGCGCGATTCCGGCGGTAAAGTGGTGGTGGTAGCAGGGCCTGTGGTCATTCACACCGGGGGCGGTCGGCACCTGGAACGGCTCATTCATGCCGGGTGCGTGCAGTCGTTGTTGGGCGGCAACGCCATTGCCGTGCATGACATGGAGGAGAATGCCTTCGGCACATCGCTGGGGGTCGATCTCGAGCGCGGCGTCGGAGTGCATGGCGGCCACCGGCACCATCTGAAGGTCATCAATATGGTGCGCGGTTGCGGAAGTATCGCGGAGGCCGTGGCGCAGGGAAAGATCACCGGCGGTGTGATGCACGCATGTGTGAAGGCCGACGTGCCGTTCGTGCTGGCGGGATCGATCCGCGATGACGGCCCGCTGCCCGAGACTCTGATGGACCTCGTGGAGGCGCAACGGCGATATGCCGAGGCGATCGAGGGAGCGGGAATGATTCTGATGCTCTGCTCGATGTTGCACAGCATCGGCACGGGCAACATGACTCCGGCGGGCGTGCGGCTGATCTGCGTGGATATCAGCCCCGCGGTGGTGACGAAGCTGGCCGACCGTGGCAGTCTGGAAAGCGTGGGGATTGTCACGGATGTGGGCTTGTTCCTGAACCTGCTGGCCGACCGCGTGGAAGCGGCGGGGAAGGCCAACGGGTGAGGTTCCTCCTTGCATGTTATGCTGTTGATTTCTTTCAGTAAGCGCCATGCAGGAAGCGCCCCCGGCTCCGCCCCATCTGAGTGTCATCATCCCGGCGTACAACGAGGAGAAACGCCTCGGTGCCACGCTGGCGCGGATGATTGCGTATCTGGAAGCGCAACCGTACACGTGGGAATTGGTGGTCGTGGACGACGGCAGCAGCGACTCGACGGCCGCGGTGGCCGACGCTGCGGGCGATGGCGGACGGCTTGCGGTGCGCGTGCTTCGCAACTCGCCCAACCGCGGCAAGGGATTCTCCATCCGTCGCGGCATGCTGGAAGCACGGGGGAAATACCGGCTCTTCAGCGACGCCGATCTGAGCACGCCCATCGAGGAGGTCGAGGCTTTCTGGTCGCATTTTGAGAAGGGCGCGGCGGTGGTGATTGGCTCGCGGGCGCTGAAGGAATCGCACCTGACGGTGAGGCAGTCGCCGATGCGCGAGGGTGCGGGGCGCGTGTTCAATAGCTGTGTACGATGGATGCTGGTGCCAGGGATTCACGACACGCAGTGCGGCTTCAAAATGTTCACGGCGGAGGCAGCCGAGGCGGTTTTTCCAAAGCAGCGCATGCACGGTTTTTCCTTCGATGTGGAGATACTGATGCTGGCGCGACGGGCCGGCTTCGAGGTGCGCGAGCTTCCGGTGACCTGGACGAACGCGCCGGGGACCAAGGTTTCTGCGTGGAAGGGCGCGACGGCGTTCTGGGATCTGGTGGTTCTGAAACTGCGTCACTGTCGGCGATGAGCGCTCCGGGCAGCGGCGTAGGGGGCGGAGTGTTTGGCGGCGGGCGTTTGGTGCGCCGGGCAGGAGCCGCAGCGGTGGCGCGCATGGCGGCGGAGTTTTCGCAATTGGCCGTGGGGATCATGCTGGCGTGGAGTCTGTCGCGCGAGATCAACGGGTTTTTTCAGAAGGGTTATCTGGTCGCCCGCATTGTGGTTCCGGTGGTGGCGTTTGGGTTGCCGACGGCGCTTTATTATTTTCTGCCGCGGCTGACCGGCTCGGCGCGCCGCGCGGTGGTGATGCGCAGTGTGGCGGTGCTGGGGGCGCTGGGTGTGGTGGCGGCATTTGCGGTTTTCTGGGCGGCACCATGGCTGGCGCGCGAGATGGACAACGATGCGTTGGTGCCGCTGATTCGCGCGGCCTGTGCGGTTATTGTGGTGTCGCTTCCTGCGTTGGCTGCGGAGCCGTTGCTGCTGGTGGCCGAGCGGGCGCGGGTGTGGGCCGCGGCGTCGCTGGTGGCGGCGCTGGTTCAGGTGGGCGGGGTGGGGCTGCTGCTGTTGGGGGGTGTCGGACTGGAGTGGTTGTTCGCGGCCATCGCGGCGGCGGCGGTGGTGCGGCTCATGCCCGCGTTGGTGCTGGCCGGAAGGTTGTATCCCCCGGACGGCGGGTCGGACGAGCAAAGCGATTCGAAAGCCGCTGCGGTGGGTTTCGGGCGTCATGCGATGTACGTGCTTCCCATCGGTCTGGCGGGGATGCTCGACGCCGGATCGCTCTGGTTGGATCGCGCGCTGGTGGCTCTCCGGTTCAGTGACGCGGATCTGGCGCTGTACAATTACGGCGCCACGGAAGTGCCGTTCATCGCAATTCTCACGGCGAGTTTGCTGCCGGTTTTGCTGCCCGAGATTTCGGGGCGGTTGGCGCGCAATGACCGCGAGGGCGCGCTGGGTTTGTGGCATCGGGCGGCGTCGGTTACATCACCGGTTTTGTTCGGGCTGTGGTTTGCGCTATTGTGGGTCGCGCCGGATTTTCTCGCGACGATTTACTCCGAGGAATATCGCGGCAGCGCGTTGTTTTTCCGGATATATTTGTGCATGTTGCCGCTGCGGGTGGTGTCGTACATCCCCACGCTGAACGCCATGAATCGCAATGGGGCCGTGTTGGTGGGGGCGGCGGGTGAACTGGTGTTGAACGTCGCGCTGGCGCTGTGGCTGATGGCGCCTGAACGGCTGGGCATGGCCGGGGCCGCGTGGGCCATGGTCATCGCCACGGCGGTTCAGGTGGCGTGGTACCTGGTTTGGATTCGGCGCGGCTTTGGGGTGCCGTGGAAACGATTGCTGCCGTGGGGTCGGCTGGGCGCGGATATGCTTATCGCGGGGGTTTGGTTTCTGCCGTTGGGCGCAGCGCTTTGGTGGATGCAGTCAAATCCCGAATTGGCCACGTCGCTGGTTCTCCGCAAGGTGGTGATGCTGGGTTCTGCGGGTGTGTTGTATCTCGCGTACGCAGCCGTGCGCGTGTTGCCGCGACTGAGGCGGTAGCTTAGTGCGTTTTCGATTCAAATGATTACAGACTCGTGGTGCGCTGGGGTGTCGAATTGTGACTGCCCATCCCAGACATCGGTGGCCATCACGGTCTCGCCCGGGCACCCGATGCTACCGCCTTCCACTTGCCCACTTGCTGGCGGATGGCAACCCCGGTGCGACCGGTGTGCAACCGGTGTGCAACCGGTGTGCAAGCGGTGCAACTGGCGCGCAATCGACAAGCCATTATCTATGCGGGGGGTCTGCCTCAGGCTTTCACGCGACCTCCAGCTTGTCCAGAACGCACTGCCGCCCCGAACCCAATGCTTCAACTATTTCGAGATTGCAGGAGCTGTTAACACTTACGTCAAAACGGCTCTAGAGCTTCGCGGGGTTACTGCGACGCCTTCAGACCCGTGCGGGCGGCGTTGAAGTCGGCGGTTTTTGCCTCGCCCTCGCCCACGGTGACTTCCATCTCCGCGCGGCCATACTGTTCGTGCCACGCTTCGATCGTGTATTTGCCTGCGGGCAATCCAGAAATCTTAAAGGTGCCATCCTCGCCGGTAACCGAAAAGAACGGATGCGCGAACACGCCGATCTGCGCGACCATCCAGGGGTGGACATCGCACTTGAGGCGCACGGGCAATTCGGCCTTGTCGAACTTCACTTCGCGGGTCGGCACCTTTTCGTTCACCATGGAAAAGTTGAAGGGCTTGTTTTGTTTTTGGGAGCCGCGTCCGTTTATGTTGTGCATGGTGGCGTCGCTGTTGCGGATTTGGACGGTTTGATTCACCATCACGCCCAGCGCGTGGGGAGTGTAGAGGCAACCGTGCTGGTTCACCACGGCGGGCTCGGCGGGGGTGGGGTAGGTGCGTCCGGCGGGGAGACCCTCCTTCACATGCACGATGACGTTACCCAGTGTGTCGTTGGCGTTGATGATGACATCCTGTCGGGGGACGGGTTTGTCGGCGTGCATTTTTTCGCAATAGGGATCGGCGGAGAAGCGGATGTTTTCGATCTTCGGCTTCTCGCCAATGAACGTCACCTTGCCGGTGATGGATGCGGTGTCTGCTGCCACGGCGGGGGTGACGAGGGCGGCCATGAACAGGGCTGCGGCGAAAAGATGAGAGGTGTGGGACGAAATGTGAGCCATGGTTGGAAAACCTCTTGGGTGTTTTTGGGCGTGTGAAATTATATTACGCGGTAGGGCGCGGGATGTTTTGCGGAATCGTGGCGGCCCGGGTCATGGTTGCTGGAAACCGGTGAGGGGAGCGGGCTCAACGATGGGGCGATCGGTGGTGCCGCGAACGCGGAATGCGAGAAGTTGTCCCGCCACGGTGTCGACTAACTTCGCTGCAGGGCTGAGGATGGGAATATCGCCCAACAGGCTCGATTGAACAATTTTCATTTGCAGCAGGAGATCGAGTTGGCCGCCGAAAATATAGCGTCCGCTCACGCCCATGATGAGGCCCTGGGTGGCGAGTTGCAACTCGCGCACGGAAAGGGCGCCGTCGCCGATGGTGTAGCGCACGGGAGCGATGCTCGCGAAGCGCGAGTCCTGCAGGTTGCGCTGGGTTCCCTGCATGATCCCCGGAAGTTGAAAGAGCGAGAGTGCCATGGGGGTGCGGCCGATGTTGACGTCCGCCAGCGTGGCATTGCCCTGACCGCGAATTGAGCGGGGCACGCTGCTCACACCGGAAAGTTCGATGTTTGTGGAGATGGCTCCGTCGATCTGGGAATCCTCATTGAAGACCAGACGGCGCAGATCGCGGATGGTGAGATTCTGGACGTCTGCGTTCAGGTTCCATTTGAGCGATTCGTTTTTGCCCAGCCAGGGCGAGCTTTCCAGTTTGGCTGAGCCGATTGCCCTGCCGCCCAGACCGGTGGTTTCCACTTTGCGGATGTTGGTGATGCGGGGGCGGCCCTGCGTGAAGCGGTAATCGAGGTCGATATTCGCACGATCAAATTTTCGACCCCGGAAGGACGCCCCCGAGTTGGCGATAATTCGGGCGTCGAGATCGAAGGTTTTTCCGGGCGGACCTGGCTCCGGGGCGGGTACATCGGGGGGGCGTGGCGCGGTCCCCCACCCGAGAATCCAAGGGTCGAAGGAAGCGGTGCTGTTGCAGTTGAGGGTGAATTTAAGACTCGGGAAGCTGCCCTTGCGAAATTCCATTTCGCCATGGGCGCGGCAGTTGCGCGCTCCGGCGAAATTGCCCGTGAGGGGGGAGTCGGGGGGGACGGTGAAGATATGATTTTTCAAACGGATGTCGCCGTGAATGGCGGTGATGTTGGCTTGATCCACGCCGCGTCCGCCGGGCGGCATGGCCTTGTGGCGAAAAGACGCGCCGTTCTGGCCGTTGCCGAGGGTGATGGTGCCTTCGATGGAGTGGCGGTTCTCGGCCACGGCGGCATTGAGGCGGGGCGCAAAGCCGGCGAGCAGTGCGCCGAGGGTTCCCTGTGAAGAGGCGCCGGTGGCACCGCCGTCAGACACGCGCAGCGTTACGTTGCCGCTGGCGGGCCCGGACAACTCCAGCCACTGGGTGGCTTTGGGGAAGGTCATGGCGAGAGTCTGAAGTTGGATGTTGCCCGATAGATCGAGTTGAATTTCGTCGCGTCCGAGTCGCCCCGATGCGCTGAGCCTTTCGCCGTTGATGAGCCCCTCACATTTTTCCAGGCGCACGCTGTCGCCGGTCCAGGTGAGGCGACCGTTGAGGTCGGTGGCCTCTGCGTTCATAAAATCGAGACGCGGGGTGAAGCCGACCTTTTGGAAGGTGATGGTGCCGCGGGAGGTTGCTTCGTTTTTGGGGGGCAGAGGCGTGTTGAGGTCAATGTTGATGGTTGCCTCACCGGTGGGTTTTGTCTCAGCGAGGTGGTCGCGGTTTTCTTTGGGCAGATATGTGATCGCGTCTTCGAGGGAGAAGTTCATGGCGAGGGTGGCCGTGAGCCAGGGGTCGCGCCAGAAGGTGCCGTCGCCCTGCATGACGCCGTTCAGGGTGAAGTCGCTGTGGTTTGATGTGCCGTGAACGTTGTCGATGAGGATGCGGTTGTCGCGCACGCGGGCGCTGCCCACAAGTCCCCGCACGGGGTGGGGAAGGAGCGAATGAGTGAGATCGACGTTGGCGATGTCGACTTCCGCATGGATGGAGGGAAGTGTGGTGCGATCGGGCTGGCTGAGGGAAACGAACTGCTCCAGCGTGCCGGTGGTGGTCACGGCGCCGGAGCCGGTGTTGCGGCGGGGTGTGCCGGGAAGGTCGGAGTTGTTCGGATTAGCGAAACGGAAAAGCGAGATGATGTCATCGGGCGGGGCGGTGGCGTGCCAGTTGACCTTCAGATTGCCCTCGCGGGCGCGCAGGAAGTCGCCGCTGATGGAGCCGTCGAGCCCCACGCGGGTGCGCCCATATTCGCCGCTGAAGTTTTGAAATAACACGCGGGCGGATTCGAACACGATTTCGCCCTGCAAACCGCTGACGGGCTTTTCGAGGTCGCGGATGGCGAGAGAGATGTCATTGAGGCGGATTTTGCCGATGATGGATGCGAGCCCCGAGCGATCGCCCCGGGCTGTGGCGTCGACGAGGATGCTGGTATCGCGGGCGGCTATGGCCCATCGTGGCGGCAGGTAGCGAGCCAGAAGACGGTAATAGGGCTCTCCCACGCGGCGGGCCACGAGATGTCCCTCGAAGGCGTTGGGTGCGGCGGTCTCCACGAAACCGTCGGCTTCTGCATCGATGGCTTCGCCTTGCAACGACAGGCGGTTGATGGTGAAGCGTCGGGTGTCTGAGTTGTGGGCGCCGGTCAGTTCCATGCGCACGTTGCGGTCGTTGAGATTGATGGCCTGCGCAGGAAGAGCGATGGACAGGTTCTCGGCGGTGACGGTGGCGGCGGCGGGATGATTGCCGGGAGCCAGCCCGAGGCTGCCTTCGAGGGTGAGCTTGGCGGCGGAGAAACTGCCCGTCGCGTCGTCGCCGAAGGGATTGGGCAGTACCATGTCGGCCATGTTCAGGCTGACCGCGATGGACTTGTCGGGCAGGTGGGTGGCGGTGCCGTCGAGGTTTGATTCGAGGCCGTCGGCGGAACTGATGCGACCATTAAATTTCAGCTCGTTGGGTTTGTCGGGGCGCGCCCCGGCGGTGAAAACGGCGTCGAGTTCATAAATAAGGAAGCCCTGGGCGGTTCCCACGGGGACGTTCAAGAAACTTTCGAGGCTGCCCGTGGAGACGCTCTCGGACAGCGTGACGGCGGCATTATTAAGGCGCAGTGTGCGGAAGGGGAGCGAGCCCGTCTTGCCGGGATCGGATCGGGCTTGAACTGCCTCGACCATCTCGCGGGTGCGGGGTCCGGCCGCGATGCCGTGGCCGTTGTAAACGAGATGAAGTCCGGCGGGATTGTCGAGATCGACGGATTCGAGGAAGGTGTTTCGCCCGGTGAAAAGGCGCATGGCGTATACGTGGGCGTTGACGCTTTGTACAACCAGGGCGGGATCGGGATCGGGCGAGCCGGGCACATACACGCGCACATTGCGCAGCGTGTAGAGGCGTTGGGCTGCGTAGAGGCGTCCGCTGTCGAACTCCACGCGAAGGCCGGTTTGCTCCTCGAAGGAGCGGGCGATGCGACGGTTCAGGGGCGCCGAACTGAAGGGGACATAATAGACGAAAGCGGCCAGACCAATGCCCACCAGCAGCAAGGCCCACAGCGAGTGGTGCACGACGCGACGCAACCAACGCCGCCAGACCCGTGGGCGATGGAGGCGGATACGGGGACGAGGTTTTGGAAGCTTGTCCGTCATGCGAATGGATGAAGCGCGGTCGCGCGCGGGGTGCAATAAGAGAGTTTCGGGATGGAGAGTTTCATGCGGTTATATGGGGTTTGACACGGTTGGACAAGTTTCGCGCTGATTTGGTCCGGACTCAAATGGTTATTGCGTGCCGAGAGCTTATTTGCGTCCATAACGCGCAATGCGAATCACCCAATTAACATACGTGCGTAAGCGGGGTCAGGGGCGCGTTTCTTTGGAACTGTCCGATGGGTCGGTGCTGGAGCTGGACGCGGAACTGGCTGTGGGGCATCAGATCAAGACCGACATGGTGCTGAGCGCGTCGGCGCTGGAAGGGCTGCGCCGCGAGCAGCACGCGCTGGAGGCGCGCCAGCGGCTGGTGCGGTATCTGGCGTTGCGGCGCAAATCGCGGCGTGAGGCACAGATGTATCTGGCGCGGTTGGGTTTCAGCGAGGAAGCGGTGGAGGGCGCGCTGGAGAAGGCCACGGCGCTGGGGATGCTTGACGACACGGAATATGCACAGGCTTTCACGCGCACCGCACAGCGGTCGGCCAACAAGGGGCCGCGGGCTATTTGCTATGAGTTGCGCCAGCGCGGGGTTGACGCGCAAACGGCAGGAGAAGCCGTGGCCGGTGCGGAACCGCGGGAGGTTCAGATGGAGCATGCCAGGCTGGCAGCCGGGCGGCGTGCAGTGGCGCTGCGCAAGGACCCCAAGGGCCGCGCCAAGCTGGGACAGTTTCTTATGAGGAAAGGCTACGACGGATCGGTGGCGTCGGAAGTTGCGCGGGAGATGATTGAGGAGGGGGAGGAGGAAGAAGAATGAAAAAATGGGAAGAATGGGAAGAATGAAAAGCACGAGCGCCCCAAAAACTGAGGTTTCTCATAACTCCCATAATTCTCATAACTCCCATCCTTCCCATTTCCTTCCCATCCTCAAACCGTGGATTTGCGGCGGTAATCGGGTTTCCCGCACGCGCCACCGCCCGTCGCTCCCATTTTAGGCGGGTTCTTCGGGCACACTATTTGCCCAAGGGAAACCGCCCTTCGTCGGGTTCGGAGAAATCGGATTACGCGGCAGGCGCGTATTCCTGTTGCCTTCGGCTTGCACCTTCGTTTGATGACAAGGGTTCTCGTCATGTTGAAATCATGTTGGTATGACAGTTCCCGTTTTGGGCTGCGATGGGAAAATGTTGGACATTGTTCGGTGAGTCGCCCATGCAATCTGAGGGTTTGGATGGTTAAGGGATGTTAAAGCGTCACATATACGGGTTGTTCCTCGCGGTGCTGGTGTCGGTGTTGGGCTTGCCGGCAACATTCGTGTGCGCGCAGGATTCGCCTGCGGCGCCGGCCGCTGAAGCCGCTGCTCCCGGCAGCGATGAACTGATCACGCTGGCATTTTCGCAGACGAAAGTCGAGCAGGTGGTTCAGCGCCTGGCGGAAAAGACGGGCAAGAGCATCGTGGCTCGCGGCAAGACCCTGGGTCAGCCTGTAACTCTGATTTTAAAGAACCAGCCGTTGGAAGCAGCCCTCGATCAGATTGCGAACCAGAAGCCGAACTGGCTTTGGCGCAAGGGCGACTCGGCCAATACTTTTGAAATATGGGATCAAGAATCCTACGAGGCGGAAGTGCTGCCCACGCGGGTGCGCCAGAAGCCCTTCCTGCTGCGCGAAATTACCGCCGAGGAGGCCTACAAGGCCATTCAGGGCGTGCTGACGCCGAACATCGGGTCGGCCAGTTTCGACGCGCGGTCGAACAAGGTTATCGTAACCGATCTGCCCGAGGTGCTGGAACTGATCCAGCGGCTGATCGAGCAGATCGACGTGAAATTTGTGACGCGCGTTTTCTATGTGGCTCATGCCGATGTGCAGGAGTTGGTGGACAAGCTGACCAACCTGAAAAGTCCGGCGGCGCCGGCCATTGATTTCGACGTGCGCACGCACCTGATTATCGTGCGCGACCGTCTGGAGATTATCCGCCAGATGGAACTGCTGGTGGAGACGCTGGACGTGGGCCCGGAGTTGCGGGTGTACGACCTGAACACCATCGGCTACGAGGGGGCGGACAAGACCGAGCTGGAGGAAGCGATCCAGCAGGTGCTGACGCCCGATGCATATTACAACATTAACACGCTGGCAGGCAAGCTGCTGGTAGAAGACGTAACCGAAGTCCACGAGAAGATCGAGAAGATCCTTGAAGCCTTCGATCAACCGCAGAAGCAGGTCCAGTTGCAGGCGGAAATCGTGGAGACCCGGTTCAGCAACGATTTCGAGCATTCGATCGATTATACGCTGAGCGGGGATCTGTTTGGGTCGGTTGTTGATGGATTGACCGGGCGCACCGATTCCACCACACCAGAAGGAGGTACCGCTACGGGTGGTTCGGCTGGAAACGTACCGATTGGGAGTGGGGGAGTGACGGCTCCTGACCTCGGCTTCATCAATTTCCGCAAAGAATTCCCCGTTGTCTCCATGGGGAGTGGCGGGTTGAATGCGCAGTGGTTGTCGCGTCATGCTTACATCACGTTGAAGTCTGTGATGAGCGATTCCCGCAGCCGCATTTTGCAGCAGCCCCGGGTGCTGGCGCTGAACCAGAAGGAAGTTAGCTTCGCTGTGGGGCAGATGGTTCCCTATTTCAGCGGCGGAAGCTCGTATAATAATACTACTACTAACAACAACAATTACAGTTATGGCGCTCCCCAGCAGCAACGCATCGATGTCGGCCTGACGCTCGTCATCCGTCCGGTCATTCTGGCCAATGGTCTGGTTCAGATGGAAGTCGAGATCACCAATAACACCGCTAATGAAACCACACAGAAGTTTGATGGGCGGGATTATACGGCTATCGGAACGAACAACCAGGAACTGGCCACGACACTGATCATCCCCAGTGGGGAGACACGCGTGATTGGTGGTCTGGTGAGCGACAGCCGCGCGGAAAAGAAGTCGGGCGTGCCCGGTTTGATCAAAATTCCGATTCTTGGTCCGGCGTTGTTCGGCAGTGTCAGTAAACCGGATACCAGCAATTATCGTAGTAACCTGCTGATTTTCCTTACGCCGACGATCATTGAAGAGCAGGTGAAGGGAATGCGTCGCTACAAGGGGCGCATGGTGGCGGACGAGTCGATGGTGGAGGTTTTGGAGCCGCTGGAGAATCAGATGCCCCTGGATGCCGCAACATCGGTGGACGAAACCCTGAGCGACACCTGGCTGGAACCGCTGCCCGTGCTGACGCCGGAGCCGAAGCTCTCCACTTCGATGAACAGCAAGACCGCCCGTGCCCCGATGCTGGGCGGCGTGGAAGCGAAACTGCTGGCCCCGCCGACGGACGATACAGTGATCCGCGAGGAAGTGATGATTCCCGTGCCGCTGGGTGAAGCCCCTGCGGTGGTGACCCCCGTGGGGATGATGAGTTCGCCGGAAGGTCTGACGGATTTGACGCGGATGACGATAACGGATAACGCCACAACCGGCCCTGTTAAGTTTCGCGCTCGTGGGCCCAGTGGGGCCATGACGGGCCCGGGGGCAATCAGTGGCGCGTCGAGTGGTTCGGCGGCGGCACCGACGGTTGAAAGAACGACCGCGCGACCGAGGCAGGACGCAAAGCCCGATGCTCCGAAAGAGGGAAACCGCCCCGACCGGGGACAAGCCCAGGCGCCGCAGGGCCAGGTTTCGTCGCAGCCGGTAAACCCGCCCGCACCGCCACCGTCGACGGAAACCCGCATGTAAATCTTTTGCGCAAAGAAAAGCAGAAGCCAAAACGGCTTGCTTTCGGGATGTTGTGAGGGGATGAGCGGATGCTATGAACTCATTGGTATTGCTTCGGCGAAATGCGGGCATGGTTTTTGGGGCTGCGTTGTGTGTGGGTTTGGGAGTGGTTACGGCTGGTTGCCATAAGGGGGCTTCGGAAACTGCGTCCGGTGGGGTGCCGGAAAGCGTGGCGAAACTTCCTCCTGTTTCTGTGACGTCTGCCACGGTCACGCGTGCCAGCTACCCTCGACTGGAGCCCATGGGGGGCACGGTGGCTGCGGTGCGACGGGCGTTGGTTTCCGCTCAGATCAACGGCATCGTTTCGCGCACGGCTGTCGAGGCGGGACAGAGGGTGAAGAAGGGCGATGTGGTGGCGGAGATTTCG
Source organism: candidate division BRC1 bacterium HGW-BRC1-1 (assembly GCA_002842095.1). GTDB lineage: Bacteria > Sumerlaeota > Sumerlaeia > Sumerlaeales > Sumerlaeaceae > HGW-BRC1-1. The sequence goes on along the minus strand of PHCB01000010.1, from coordinate 56,074 downwards.
TCGCCGGAGGCCGAGGCGTCACTGGCGGCGGCGCGGGCGGAGTTGAATCTCGCGCAACAAGACTTTATGCGCACGGAGCAGTTGCTCGTTTCGCGTAGTGTTTCGCGCGAGGCTTTCGATCAGTCGAAGGCGCGACTGGAGGGGGCAAAGGCGGCCACGGTGCAGGCCGAAACCGCCGTGGGATACCGCGAGGTGCGCGCACCGATGGATGGGGTTGTGCGGGAGCGTCTGGTGGAAAACGGCGAGGTGGTGGCCCCGGGCAAACCGCTTCTGGAAATGGAAGATGACACCGCCCTGCGCCTGGAGACGTATATCCCCGAAAGCTGGAGTGGCAACCTGACCATGGGAACCGAAGTAATGGTGACTGTGGATGCGGCCCAGAAGAAAATGAATGGCACTCTGGCGGAGATTACCCCCGTGGCTGATCCCATGAGCCGGACGTTCCTCGTGAAGTTTGACCTGCCGCCCACGAGCGGCGTGTTGAGCGGTCAATTCGGGCGGGCTTACATTCCCGCCGGATCCGTTGTGAAAACCGAGGTGCCCGAGAAGGCTGTGCGGCGGGTGGGGCAAATCGAGTCTGTCTTCGTTTTGAAGGATGGCCGGGCCTGGTTGCGTATTGTGCGCACGGCACAGTCGTTGTCTGTGGCTGAAACTACCGGACCGAAAGAAGGCGACAAGGCCAGCATCCTTGCAGGGCTGGAGGAGGGCGAGGCGGTGGCCGTCGGGGGCGGGATTGATCTGGTGGATGGCCGCGCCGTGAGCGTGCATTGATGGACGACGGATCGCCACTCGACGACAAGCCGCTGGAGCATGGGGGATTTTCGGGATGGTTGTCGGCGGCCTTTGCGAATTCGAAACTGACACCGCTGCTTCTTATCGCATCCGTGTTGCTGGGCTTGGGCGCGGTGGCGCTGTTGCCGCGCGAGGAGGAGCCGCAGATTCGCGTGCCCATGATCGACGTGATGGTGTCGATGCCGGGGTCGGGTCCCCGCGAGATCGAAGAGCGGGTCACGCGGCCCATGGAGAAGCTGCTGTGGGAGATTCCGGGCGTGGAGTATGTGTATTCGCAGTCCCACGAGGGATCGAGTCTGGTCATCGTGCGGTTCCGGGTGGGGGAGGATCTTGAAAACTCGCTGGTGAAGCTGAACCAGAAGCTCCAGACGAATTTCGACCGCATCCCGCACGGGGTGACGCAACCGCTGATCAAGCCGCGAACCATTAACGATGTGCCAATTCTGGCGCTGACGTTGCGCAGTGCGAGTTACGACCACTTCACGTTGCGGCGGCTGGCTGCGCAACTCGAAGACGAGGTAAAGCAGGTCCCGGACGTTGCCGAGACGAGCCTGATCGGTGGCACGCGACGCGAGGTGCGTGTGCAGATTGATCCGGTGCGTCTGGCGTCGCGGGGGCTGAGCGTGGTGGGGCTGGTACCCATGTTGCAGCAGGCCAACCGGCAACTGACGCCGGGCCGCCTGACGACGGACAATGAAACGATTTTGCTGAAGACCGGCGCGTTTCTCCAATCGGCGGATGATGTGGAGCGCGTGGTGGTGGGCGTGTACGAAGGGCGTCCGGTGTATCTGCGCGATGTGGCGACGGTGACCGAGGGGCCGGAAGAGGTTGTGCAGTATGTGCTGTCGGGCCGTGGGGCGGGGGCGCCCGGTGGCGAGCAGAGCGATGAACCGGCGGTGACGCTGACCGTGGCGAAGCGCCCCAACACCAACGCGGTGACGGTGGCCAACGCGGTGTTGCGTCAGGTGGATGGACTGCGCGGGAAGCTGGTGCCGGCGGAAGTGGAGTTGATCACAACGCGCAACTACGGCCTGACGGCAGAGGAGAAAAGCGACGAGCTTCTGTTGCACATGGGTTATGCGATACTGGGGGTGGCGCTGCTCATCTGGTTTATGTTGGGCCTGCGCGAGGCGGGGATTGTGGCCATGGCGATTCCGGCCACGCTGTCGCTGACGTTGGTGGTGTTTCTGGCGGCGGGTTATACGCTGAACCGCATCACGCTGTTTGCTCTCATTTTCTCCATCGGTATACTTGTGGATGATGCAATCGTGGTGGTGGAGAACATTGTGCGCCACTATCACATGGCGCGCAACCGGGGTCGAAGTCTGGCGCGTGTGGCTGTTGAAGCGGCGGCTGAGGTGGGCAACCCGACGGTGCTGGCCACGTGGGCGGTCATTGCGGCGATTGCGCCCATGGCCTTCGTGGGCGGGTTGATGGGGCCGTACATGCGGCCCATTCCGGTGGGTGCCAGTGCGGCGATGATCATCTCGCTGCTTGTGGCGTTCATCGCCACGCCGTGGGCGTCGGTGCATTTGCTGCGCAACCGCAAGGGGCGAATCCCGGAGGAGGCGTCGGGCAGCCATGACGGCGCGCCGGTGCGGGAATCGCTGCTGACGCGGGCGTATCGCGGTTTTATGGACCCGATGATCCATCATGTGTGGGCGCGGTGGCTGTTTCTTGTGGTCATTATTACCCTGCTCGCGGGCAGCATGGCGATGGTGTACACGCGCCACGTCCAGGTAAAGATGCTGCCGTTCGACAACAAGAGCGAGTTTCAGATTGTGTTGAACATGCCCGAGCCAAGCTCGCTGGAACTCACGACCCAGGCCGCCCGCGAGATTGCCGCGGCGGTGCGTGTGGAGCCGGAGGTGACGGACTATCAGGTGTATGTGGGTACGTCGTCGCCGTTCAATTTCAACGGATTGGTGCGGCATTATTTCATGCGGCAGGCCGCGAACATGGCGGATGTGCAGGTGAACCTGTTGCCGCGCCACGATCGCAAGGCGCAAAGCCACGAGATCGCGTTGCGGGTGCGGCCTCGTGTGGCCGAGATTGCTGCGCGCTATAAGGCGCGTGTGGCGGTGGCGGAAGTGCCGCCCGGGCCGCCGGTGTTGCAAACCCTCGTGGCCGAGATTTATGGTCCCACGGCGGCAGATCGCACGGCGCTGTCGGATGCGGTGCGTGATATTTTCCGCACGACCGAGGGCGTGGTGGACGTGGACTGGTACGAGGAGGCGGATCAGCCCCTCGTGCGGTTCGTGGTGGATAAGGAGAAGGCCGCTCTTAACGGCATCAGCGCGGCGACCATCGCGCAAACGCTGGCCATTGCCACGCAGGGACAATCGGTTGATCTGGTGCATGTGGCATCGGAGAAAGAGGACGTTAACCTCGTGCTGGAACTGCCGCGCGGGTTGCGCACCACGCCGGAGGAATTGCTGTCGCTGCGTGTTCGCAGCGGCGACGCCAACGCCCTGCCCGAGCGCGGAGTTGTCCAGGCCGCGCCGCCACTGGTGCCGCTGAGCGAGGTCGTGCGATTGGAACGCGGCGTGGCGGAGAAAACCATCCATCACAAGAACCTGCTGCCGGTGATGTACGTGACCGGCGACGTGGCCGGGGCCGTGGAAAGTCCGGTGTATGCCATCACGGAAATGAACCGAAAACTGGCCGAGCTGGACGCGCGGAAGTTCGGCGGAGGCGAGGCGAAGTTGAAAATTTTCAACGCCTCCATGCCGGATTCGGATATGCAGCCGTCGATGAAATGGGACGGCGAATGGCACATCACACTGGAGGTTTTCCGCGATCTGGGGCTGGCCTTTGTGGTGGCGCTGGTGCTGATTTATCTGCTCATGACGGGATGGTTTGCGTCGTTCCTCGTGCCGATAATTGTCATGGCGGCCATTCCGTTTTCGCTCATCGGTATTCTGCCAGCGCACGCGGCCATGGGCGCGTTTTTCAGCGCCACGTCGATGATCGGATTCATGGCGGGGGCGGGCATCGTGGTGCGCAATTCGATCATTCTGGTGGATTTCATCGAGCTGCGCCGTCGCGAAGGAATGCCGCTGGACGAAGCGGTCATCGACGCGGGCGCGGTGCGTTTCCGGCCCATGTTGCTGACGGCTCTGGCCGTTGTGGTGGGTGCTACGGTTATATTGTTTGATCCGATATTTCAGGGTCTGGCGATAAGTCTCATGGCTGGTGAGGTGGCGTCGCTGCTGATTAGTCGGATGGCGGTGCCGATTATGTATTACATGGCGCAGAAGCACACGAAGAAGGCGTGATGGGAGGAATGTGAGTAATGGGAGGAATGTGAAAAATGGGGTTGGTGTGGCCTGGTCAGGCGGGGCGGTTGCCCTATCTCACATTCTTCCCATTACTCCCATAATTCCCATCTTTTACCCCGCTGTGCGGGGGCTGTTATAAATCAGTAGGCGCAGGCCGTTGAGTACCACCAGTACAGTGCTGCCTTCGTGGCCGATGACGCCGAGGGTCAGGGGAAGTTGGAAGCCGAGGGCTGCTACCATCAGCACGGCGATCACAGCCGCAGAAAACCCGAGGTTCTGCCAGACCACGGTGCGCGCTCGTCGGCCCAGCTCGATGGCATAAGGAATCTTCGTCAGGTCGCTGGACATGAGAACCACGTCGGCGGTTTCCATGGCCACGTCGGTGCCGGCGGCTCCCATCGCTATGCCCAGAGTGGCGGAGGCGAGGGCCGGGGCGTCGTTCACACCATCGCCCACCATGGCCACGAGACCTTCTTCGTGTAGCTCCCGGATGATCTTTACCTTGTCCTCGGGCAGCAGATCGGCATGCACCATATCCACGCCCGCTGCCCTGCCTATGGCTTGAGCTACGCGGTCGCTGTCACCGGTCAGCATGACAACTTTTTTCACGCCGGCGCGTTTCAGCGCGGCCACAACGGCCGGCGCTTCGGGGCGCATCTGGTCGGCCATGGCAATCACGCCGATCACCCTGGCCTTGCCCGAGGGCAGCATGTGGGCCACGAGGATGGAGGTTTTTCCCTCCTCCTGCAACCGCGTGATTTGAACCTCCGCAGTATCGCAGTAGTCGCAGTCGAACTCCTGGAAATAACGGTAGCTGCCAAGCGCGATATCCTGATCGCCCACCATGGCGCGGGCGCCTTTGCCCATGGTGCTTTGGAACGAGGTAACGGGCAGCAGCGACACGCCGCGCGAAACGGCCTCGTTCACAATGGCTTCACCAATTATGTGCTCCGACTTCGCTTCGACCGATGCGGCGAGGGTCAGCAGTTCCCGCTCGGCCTCAGCGGCACCCTGGAAGGGGTCGTCGCTCATGGCGATCACGTCGGTCACGCTGGGACGCCCAATGGTCAGTGTGCCGGTTTTGTCGAAGGCGACAATCTTCACGGCGGCGGTGGTTTCCAGGTGCGCGCCGCCCTTGAAAAGCACGCCGCGCCGCGCCGCGCCGCCTATGGCGGAGAGATAACTGGCGGGCGTGGAAATGATGAGCGCGCAGGGGGAAGCGACAACCATCACGGTGACCGCCCGATAAAACACGGCGGCAAAGGCCTGGTTCAGCACAAGCCATGGGACCAGAATCAATCCCGCTGTGAAAATGAGCACACCGCCGGCGTACCATTGCTCGGCGCGGTCGAGGAAGCACTGGGTGCCAGCCTTCTGGCTTTGGGCTTCCTCCACCATCTGGATGAGTTTCGCCAGCGTGGAGTCTTGCGCAAGGCGCGTGACCTTCACTTCCAGCGCACCGAGTTGGTTGATGGTGCCCGCGAAGACGGCGCTGCCGCGTTCCTTGTCCACGGGCATGGATTCGCCGGTGATGGACGCTTGATTCACGCTGCTTTCGCCTGCGCGAACGATGCCGTCCATGGGCACGCTTTCGCCGGGTTTCACAACCACCACGTCGCCCATTTGCAGCTGCTCGATGGGGACCGTCTCGATGTCGCTGCCGACCATGAGGTTGGCGGTTTTGGGGCGCAGGTCCATGAGCGACTCGATGGCGCGGCGGGTGCGGTCCATGGCGTAACTTTGCAGCACGTGCGACAGGCTGAAGAGGAAGAGCAGCATGGCGCCCTCGAAGGGGCGATCGATGTAGGCCGCACCCAGGGCCGCAAGAACCATCAGCAGGTCGATGTCGATGGTGTACTGCCGCAGCGAGCGCAGCCCCGCCTGCACTCCGTGGAAGCCGCCCGCGATGTAGGCGACGGCATAAATAGCAGAGTGCCAGCCCGGCATAAAGCTTGTGTTCTCGCTGATCCACCCGGCTATCATGGCCACGAAGGTCGTGATCATGAAGGCCATTTCGGTGGTGTCCTTGTGCAGGAAATCGTGCAGGGCTTCCATGCGCGTGGGGGGTGTCACGGCCATGGAGGGCGCGGTGCTGTGGGGCGGGGTGAAGGAGCGAACCGGTGCGCCGGTGGCGGCCACGGTGCTCATCAGGTGTTCGGTGGGTATGACCTCAGGGTCGTAGGTGATGCTCATCACGCCACCCTGGAAGGAAGCGGTGGCGCGTCGGACCCCCTTGATGCGACGGGCTTTGCGCTCGAACCGCATGGCGCACGCCTCGCAGGCGCGGCCCGAAAGGCGCAGGGTGCACTTGTCATAGCGATGGCGAACCGTGGGGGCCATACGTGCGGCGATGAGTTTCAGTTCCGGTTCGGAAACCTTGCTTGGGTCGTAATCGAGGGAGACGCTTTCGGTGGCGGGATCGATATGTGCTGCTACCACGCCATCTTTGTTGGCAATGGCCTCGGCAGCAGCGCTGGCATTAAGGTCGTCGCGTTCGGGCGAGTTGCTGGAAGCTTCATTATCCATGGGAGCAAAGTGTCGCAAAGGCAAACGATGAGCGCAAGTGCGGATGGAGGGGGTGGAAGGGTCAAATTTCTTAAACGTTGTGCATTTAATGTGGGACCGGTGCCCTCGCCGGTCGTCGTAAGTCGTTCCCGAGAAAAGCAATTTCGGGCTTTACAGCCTCGCATAGGCGTTCACACAATATGCAAAATCGTGTGAAGAGCGGTGTCGTCCACGCGGTTTTTAGTTAAGTTGTGAAGGGAAGATTTTCTCATGCCAAAATTTCGACCTGCGGTAAGGTTCGTCACCGTTATGGTTTTTTTACTGGTGGCGGCGGCGGTGGTGGGTGCGGCGCTACTGCCCGCGACACCGGGCAAATCAGACCCTCGCACGCCGGCTTCTCCGGTGCGGGTGGCGGTTACCACTTCGTGGTTGGAGTGTGTGCTGCGCGACCTCACGCCGGACGGCATGCTGGCCATCACGCGGCTCTGTCCGCCGGGATCATGTCCGGGACATTTCGACATGGCTCCCTCTGCGGCCCGAGAGTTGAGCGAGGCCGCGATGGTATTTCTCTTCGATTTCCAATCGGCTTTTGCGGACCGCCTTCGCGGCACGTCCGGCGCGGACAAATCGCCTTCGCCGGTGGTGTTGACGGGGCCCGGGGGGATGTGTGTGCCCGACCAATATCTCGCGGTGTCGCGCGAGGTTGCATCGGCCCTGGCGGAGAATGATGTCATTACCAGCGAGAGCGCGCGCGAGGGTGTGGATCGTGTTGCTGCGCGCATGAAAGCGCTGGGTGACGACCTCCGCATGCGCGTGAAAGATGCCGGACTGTCGGGCAAACCGGTCGCGGTTGCGGGACATCAGAAAGAGTTTGCCGAGTGGTTGGGATTGCGCCCCGCGGTGGTCTTTTCGGGGAGCGACATGCAATCGCCATCGGCCATGGAAAGCGTGATTCTCCGCGCCCGCGAGGCAAAGGTGGTGCTCGTCGTGGGTAACTTGCAGGAGGGACGTCAGTCGGCCGATGCGGTGGCGCGCGCCGTGGGGGTGCCGGTGGTCGTGTTCGGGAATTTCCCCCATCTCACCGCCAAGGAGCCGAATTTTGATACGCTGGTGAAGAACAACGCGGACGCTCTGGTGACCGCTGCGGCCGCCGCAAAACTTTGATCACGGGCGAGGGCGAACGAGCGCAACCGCTCGGCTTGGGCGCGGAAGGCGTGACGGTGGCAGTGGGCCGTGCGATGCTTCTGAGCGAACTTTCGCTGCAGGTGGCACCGGGAGAACGGGTGGCGTTGTTGGGGCCCAACGGAGCGGGGAAATCGACCCTGCTGGCGCTTTTCAATGCTATGCTGCGCCCGTCGACCGGGCGCGTGATGCTGGATGGAGAGGATGTCTGGTCGGCGGGGGCCGCCCGGCGCGCTGCGTTGCGCGATCGCATCGCCACGGTTTTTCAGCGGCTGGAGCACAACCCCCTCGTGCCGGCAACGGTGGCCGACGTGGTGGGGATGGCGATGCCGGCGGCGGTGAGGCGCAACCAGGCTGAGGTGCGCGAACGCATCGATGATGCGCTGGAGCGCATGGGAATTGCGGCGTTTGCGCGGCGGCCTTATCGGGGGCTTTCGGGGGGCGAGCAGCAGAAGGTGCAACTGGCCATGGCGGTGGCGCGGCGCCCCGGTCTCATTTTGCTGGATGAACCCGCCACGGGGCTGGATCTCGACTGGCAAGAGCGACTCGTGGCCATGCTGGAGGAGTTGGGGTCGGCAGCGGTCGCCGGGGTCACCATCATGCTGGCGACGCATGTGGTGCATCAGGTGCCGGCGGGATTTGATCGCGTGGTGCTACTGAAGTGCGGACGAGTTTTGTTCGACGGGCGCGCGTCGGAGGCCTTCACGGCTGAGCGGTTGGGCGAGTTGTACGGCTGCAGGGTTGAGGTGGAACGCCGCCACGGGCGGACGTATTGTTTGGGCGCAGGACCGGCTCGGAGCGAGGTGGCGCCATGATGCTCTGGTGGCAGCTTGCGGCGATTATCGGCGGCCTCTCCACGGGGCTGTTGGGGGTTTATGTGGTGGGGTTGCGGATGCCGTTTCTCGGCGTGGGTATCGCCCACTCGGCCATGGCGGGGGGTGTGCTGGCGGCGGTGGCGGGCTGGCCCATGCTGCCGGTTGCGGTGGCGATGAGTCTGGCGTCGGGCGGCGCGCTGGCGTGGCATGCATCGGCGCGGCCCCGGGCTGACCTCGGCATCAGCACGGGCATTTTGTTGTCGCTGATGATGGGCCTGGCTTTCCTCGGAATGGGAATGCACCGGGGTGATATGACGCCTCTGTTGAGCCTGCTGTGGGGGAGTCTGCTGTTTGTGCGTCCGGTGGATGTGATGCTGATGGCGGTGCTGGGAGTGGTGCTGGTGGCGTTTGTGGCGCGTTGGCATCGTTCCCTAGATGCGCTGATTTTCAGCCGACCGCTGGCCCGCGCGGCGGGGGTTCGGGTGAGCGCGCTCACCACGGCGTTCCTGCTGCTGGCGTCTCTGATTGTGGCCATCAATCTGAACATCGTGGGCGGGTTGATGATCTATAGTTTGTTGGCCAATCCTGCGGCGGCGGCCTACGAAGTGGGCGGTTCCATGCGGGCGGTGCGGGTGCTGTCGTGCGTGTTCGGGTTGATCTCCACGCTGGGCGGTTTCTGGATTGCGTACCTGGCCGACCTGCCCGTGGGGGCGTGCATCGTGATTGTGTCCACGGTGGTTTACGGTGTGGCGCTGGTAGTGGCCCGGCAGCGCGAGGTGGGGCGCGGAGTCTCTTGATGGGGACGTTGAAACGCGAATTTGAGGTGCATTAATTCACGGAGGATTTCCGATGACCGACGTTAGACCGCAGGATGCCGATGAACGCATGGCGCAGTTTTTTGACGGGTGCGCAGCGCAGGGTTTGATGGCTGAATTTGATGAGGGCGAGCGCGCCAAATTAAATGGATTTCTGCGGCGCTGGGCCATTACGCCGGGGATGCGTGTGCTGGAGCCCGGCTGTGGCGGAGGGCGCCTCACAGCGGTGCTGTCTGAGGCCACCGGACCGACGGGCGAAGTGGTGGCGTGCGATCTTTCGAAAGCCATGATTGCCATGGCGCGCGAGCGCGGTTTGCCGCCTCATGTGCAGATTCGTCAGCAACCGATTTCGTTTATCGACCGGCCCGATGGTTGGTTCGATCGCATTATTTGCCTGAACGTTTTTCCGCATTTTGCCGACCCGGCCATGATCCTGTCGCACATGGCGCGGCTGCTATCGCCGGAGGGCGGGGCGTTGTGGATCAACCATTTCGAGGGGCGCGATTCGCTGAACGAATTTCACCGTCACGCGGGCGAAGTGGTGTCGCGCCACGAGTTGCCCACGTCGGAAGCCATGGACCGGCTGATGACCGGTGCCGGCCTTAAGGTGGTTGAACTTGAGGACTTCAGCGGAAGCTATCAGTTGAAGGCTGTGAAAGCGTAGCAGGGCGGTTGTGCGCGGGGGGGATGGACGATATGGACTTATGGACGATATGGACGCGCTATGGACCCAAAAGGAGCGGGGGTATTCCTGCCCCCGAGTTGCGGTGAGACTTATAGAAACTCGAAGTTCCCCCTTTACCCGCGTCCTTCGCGGTGGCGGCGGATGTTCTCTTCGACGATCTCTGTCAGGCCGTATTTCTGGATGCGGTAACCGAGCGTACGGCGGGTGATGCCGAGCAGTGCGGCTGCTCGCGTGTGGTTGTAGCGGGTCGATTCGAGAGCCGTGAGCATGGCGCGTTTTTCCATTTCCTCGAGGGTTGCGCCGCCTGTGTTGCGCGTCGCGCCGGCGCCCCCCGCCGAGGAGAATTCCGGGGTCCCACGACTGTTGGTCGGCGGCATCTCGCCCCACTGGGCGCTCTGAATCTGAAGCGGCAGATCATCCACTGTGAGTTGTTCCCCATCACCCAAAACGACCGCGTGCTCGATGGCGTTTTCCAGTTCGCGGATATTGCCGGGGTAGCTGTATCCAAGCAGCAGGTGGAGCATATCGGGGGGGACCCGGGGTGGTGTGCCGCCGGGAGAAAACTTGCGCAGAAAGTGTTCGATGAGCGGCGCAATGTCCTCGCGCCGGTCGCGCAGCGACGGCAGCTGGATGGGGATTACGTTCAGGCGATAGTACAAATCCTGCCGAAAAACGCCTTCCTCCACGTCCTGTTCCAGGTTGCGATTTGTGGCGGCGATGATTCGCACATCCACTCGAACGGGTGTGCTTTCGCCCACGCGTTGGATCTCGCCCTCCTGCAAAACGCGCAATAGTTTCACCTGTAGGTGCAGTGGAACCTCGCCGATTTCGTCGAGGAAAATGGAGCCGCCGTGAGCGGTTTCGAACATGCCTTTGCGGTTGTCGATGGCACCGGTGAAGGAGCCCTTGATGTGGCCGAAGAATTCGCTTTCGAGGAGATTTTCGGGGACGGCGCCACAGTTGACGATCACGAGGGGACCGCTGGCGCGCCGGCTCATGGCGTGGATGGCCTTGGCGAGAACTTCCTTGCCGGTGCCGCTTTCGCCGCGCAGCAGCACCGAGGCGTCGCTTGAGGCCACCTTGCGCGAGCGGGCCAGCACGTTTTGCATCATGGGCGATTGGGCGATGAAGTTTTCCAGACGGTAGGTTTCGCCGATAACCTCGCGCAGGCGTATGTTCTCTTCGCGCAGTCCGCGGGTTTCCTCGATACGTTTGAGAAGCAGGCGCAACTCATCCACGGCGAAGGGCTTGATGAGGTAATCCAGGGCGCCTTTTTTCATGCTCTCGACGGCGGTGGATACGCTGGCGTAGGCGGTCATTACCACAAAATCGGCGGAGGGGGCATGGCGGCGGGCCGCGTCAAGGACGTCGATGCCCGACATCTCGGGCATACGCAGATCGCAGAGAATGACGTCGAAGTGGCGCTCGGTGAAAAGGCGCACACCCTCGGCGGGGTTGGTGGTGCGGGCTACCTCGTAGCCGTCCTTGGTGAGCATGCGCGCGAGCACGGCGCTGATTTTCTCTTCGTCGTCGATGATCAGCAGAGACGTCATGGGCGAACTCCCCTTGGGTTTTGCGGGACTGAAGAACTTTGAAACGCATGGATGTTATGAAATTGAGTTGGGGCGAATTCCAAGAGAAAACAAGGCGATGGGCGGTGCGGAGCGTGGTGTGTCGGGGGATGGAAAATAAAAAATGAGAAAAGATAAAATACTTCCGGGTGAGGAACGTAATAGTGACCCCGCGACGGCTGGTTTGAATGGCGGTCGCCGGCTCTCACGAAAAAATGCAGAAAAAGAAAATTTCGTGAATAGCCAGAGCAGGAAAGGTTAGATAGCCGTTGCGCGCCGCGGGTAACAAAACGAAGCGCGAGAAGCCGAGCCCGAGACGCAAGCCGATGAAACACAAAGCGGCAGATCTCGAAGCGGTTTGCAGGACAAGTTGGCAGACTGAGCCAGCGAAAGCACAATTACTCGGAAGGCATGAGATAATAGTTGCGGCCGCGCCGGTCGGTTGACTAAGGTGGTAGCAAGATTGACAAAGTTTGGTGCGTGACGAACGGGTCGGCTTTTTTGGAAGTTTTTGCCGGTCGTTGCCGCCAGAGCGATTTAATGTTCTTTGACATCGTGAATAGGTTCATTGACAGCGAAAAGCGAAGGAGTCTGACTGATTCAGACGCCTGACAGTTATAACAAATTATCGTTAAGCTATTAAGGGCGTACGGTGGATGCCTTGGCGCTGGAAGACGATGAAGGACGTGGTAAGCTGCGAAAAGCCTCGGGGAGCCGCAAACAGGCGCTATTATCCGAGGATATCCGAATGGGAAAACCCTCCTGATTGAAGATCAGGAACTCCTGCCTGAATACATAGGGCAGGTAGAGTCAACCCGGGGAAGTGAAACATCTCAGTACCCGGAGGAAGAGAAATCAAACGAGATTCCGCAAGTAGCGGCGAGCGAACGCGGAATAGCCCAAACCTGAGGGCTTGCTCTCAGGGGTTGTAGGGCGCACGATATGGGACCTTAAAGGCGAGTCGAAGTGGTACTGGATATGACCTGCCGTAGAAGGTGAAAGCCCTGTAGACGAAGCTTAAAAGGCCCTAGTGCGTACCTGAGTAGCGCGGGACACGTGAAATCCCGTGTGAAACCGGGGGGACCACCCTCCAAGGCTAAATACTCTCCAGCGACCGATAGTGAACTAGTACCGTGAGGGAAAGGTGAAAAGAACCCTTTCAAAGGGAGTGAAATAGTACCTGAAACCGTATGTCTACAAGCAGTCGGAGCACTATGGTGGCTTGCCACAATGTGCGACGGCGTGCCTTTTGCATAATGAGCCGGCGAGTTACTTTACGTAGCAAGGTTAAGCGCCTCAGGCGCGCAGCCGCAGCGAAAGCGAGTCCTAACTGGGCGACTAGTTGCGTAGAGTAGACCCGAAGCGGGATGATCTAGCCATGGCCAGGATGAAAGTCGGGTAACACCGACCGGAGGTCCGAACCGGTGTACCTTAAAAAGTGCTCGGATGAGCTGTGGCTAGGGGTGAAAGGCCAATCAAATTCCGTGATAGCTGGTTCTCTCCGAAATGTTTTTAGGAACAGCCTCGATTGCTCAGTTACTGAGGTAAAGCACTGAATGGACTAGGGGCCCTACAAGGTTACCGAACCCAATCAAACTCTGAATGCAGTAACTCAAGAGATCGGGAGTGAGTCAGTGGGGGATAAGCTCCATTGGCGAGAGGGAAACACCCCAGACCATCAGCTAAGGTCCCAAAGACTGTGCTAAGTGGAAAACGATGTGATTTCTTTCAGACAACCAGGATGTTGGCTTAGAAGCAGCCATCATTTAAAGAGTGCGTAATAGCTCACTGGTCAAAAGGGATTGCGCGGAAAATGTAACGGGGCTCAAGCACAGCACCGAAGCTATGGATTTCAGTCGTTAAGACTGTGATGGTAGGAGAGCATTCCAAGGGCGGATGAAGGTCGATCGAAAGAACGGCTGGAGCGCTTGGAAGTGAGTATGCCGGCATTAGTAACGATAAAACGGGTGAAAAACCCGTTCGCCGTAAATCTAAGGTTTCCTGGGCTAGGGTAATCCTCCCAGGGTGAGTCGGTCCCTAAGACGAGGCTGAAAAGCGTAGTCGATGGGAAGCAGGTGAAAATTCCTGCACCGCTGTCGTGGCGACAAAGACACAGAGGAGGGACGCAGTAAGGTAGCCCTAATCCCTGACGGATGGGATGCAAGACCTGTAGGTGGAGAGCTTTGGCAAATCCGGGCTCTTATTCAACACTGAGGGGAATTGGGAAGTGCGGCTTCGGCCAAACCAACTGGGTGACCCTACACTGCCAAGAAAAGCTTCGTTCTGTGAGTCACGAAAGCGACCGTACCGCAATCCGACACAGGTAGATGAGGATAAAAGTCCTAAGGCGCTCGAGATAACTGTTGTTAAGGAACTCGGCAATCTAGCCCCGTAACTTCGGAAAAAGGGGTGCTCTTGAATGTGATGATATTTACTGTCTGAGCATTTGGGAGTCGCAGTGAATGGGATCAAGCGACTGTTTAGCAAAAACACAGGGCTCTGCAAACACGTAAGTGGAAGTATAGGGTCTGACGCCTGCCCGGTGCCGGAAGGTTAAAGGGCGTGGTTAGCGCAAGCGAAGCCATAAACTGAAGCCCCGGTAAACGGCGGCCGTAACTATAACGGTCCTAAGGTAGCGAAATTCCTTGTCGGGTAAGTTCCGACCTGCACGAATGGCGTAACGACTTGATCGCTGTCACAACAACAGACTCGGTGAAGTTGAGGTACCGGTGAAGACGCCGGTTTCCCGCATCAAGACGGAAAGACCCCGTGCACCTTTACTACACCCTGATATTGGAATTCGACATGCCATGTAGAGGATAGGTGGGAGGCTTTGAAGTCTGGGCGCCAGCCCAGGTGGAGCCACCCTTGGAATACCACCCTTGGTATGTTGAGTTTCTAACCCACTCCCCTGAATCGGGGGGGGGGACAGTGTCAGGCGGGTAGTTTGACTGGGGCGGTCGCCTCCTAAAATGTAACGGAGGCGTACGAAGGTTCCCTCAGCACGGTCGGCAATCGTGCGTAGAGCGTATAGGTATAAGGGAGCTTAACTGCGAGACAAACAAGTCGAGCAGGTACGAAAGTAGGTCTAAGTGATCCGGTGGTTCTGAGTGGAAGGGCCATCGCTCATCGGATAAAAGGTACGCCGGGGATAACAGGCTTATCTCCCCCAAGAGTTCACATCGACGGGGAGGTTTGGCACCTCGATGTCGGCTCATCGCATCCTGGGGCTGGATTAGGTCCCAAGGGTTTGGCTGTTCGCCAATTAAAGCGGTACGTGAGCTGGGTTCAGAACGTCGTGAGACAGTTCGGTCCCTATCTGATGTGGGCGTAGGAATGTTGTGAGGAGTTCTCCCTAGTACGAGAGGACCGGGAGGAACAGACCTCTGGTGACTCAGTTGTGGCGCCAGCTGCATTGCTGAATATCTACGTCTGGAAGTGATAACCGCTGAAGGCATCTAAGCGGGAAGCATACCTCGAGATTAGCATTCCCGGGAGTAATCCCCTGAAGACCCCAAGTAGACCACTTGGTGATAGGCTGGGAGTGTAAGCGTAGCGATACGTTCAGCTGACCAGTACTAATCGGTCGTGAGGCTTAACATAATTTCTTCTTCTGCCAGTGCGTCTGAATCAGTGAGGCCCCTTCGGCCTGTCAATGAACCTACACGATAAAAGTTTCCCGGCGATTATGGCGAGGAGGCCACACCCGTTCCCATTCCGAACACGGCAGTTAAGCTCCTCAGCGTCGATGGTACTATGTGGGCAACTGCATGGGAGAGTAGATCGTCGCCGGGTTTTAATATAAAGCGGGTTTCAGCGCGCTAAGCGCCGAAACCCGCTTTTTTGTTTTTGTGACAACCGAGTCGAATGGACGAAATGGACTTTATGGACACTATGGACGATATGGACACCCCTTCACAACAAGGCAGTTGTTCGCCATTCTGTGTTGTGACGGCCGTCCTTGCGCTGGTGGTGATGGGCTGCCTCAGCTTGCTGCGTATATGGCAACCCGATGTCATGATGCACGTCACCGCCGGAAGGTGGATTGTCGAGCACGGACAGTTGATGCGGACCGATCTGTTCTCCCATACGGCATACGGAATGCCCTGGCCCGACTTCTCGTGGGGTGCCCAGGTCATCATGTATTATGTGGTGGCTGCCGGCGGCTTCGAGCTCCTTAGCGTCTTCCGAACATTGTGCATTGTAGTGGGATTGACCTTCGTCTGGCGTACGGCCCGTCTCCTGGGCAGTAATGGCTGGTTTGCCACGGCGGCCATGGTGGCATCCTGGTTTTGTCTCTCGCAGGGCGACGAGGCACGACCCTACATGTTCAGCTTATTGCTGTTGCCCATCACCGTTTATCTTGTGATGGGATGGATCCGAAGCGATTCGCCCACCCCGCGTCGCTTTGCGTGGGTTTTGGTTCCTCTGTTCATGATTTTCTGGGCCAACCTGCATGCCGCTTTTCCAGCGCTGTTGCTATCAATGGCAGCCTTGTGGGCGGGTTTGGCTGGGGAACATGTCATCCGGCGCGCCAAAGGGGTGCCTGCAACCGGATCTTTATCCATCGCCTTCCTGGTTCGATTTGCCCTGTTTATTACAGTCTGTCTGCTTGTCACTCTTGTGAACCCCTTCGGCTGGGAAGTGTGGTTTATGCCCTTCCGACTTGGGGCGCATAAGATTTTTCACCAGCACATAGCCGAATGGTCCGCCCCCACGAGCATTTATTTTCTCCCGCTCCTGGGTGTTGTGATCGGGGGGGTATTGGCTGCATTGGCCAATTGGCGCAGGGTTCGGTTGCATCATCTGTTCCTTGTTCTGCTCTGGATTTTGATGAGTCTCCATGCCCGCCGCCAGATTGCGATGGCTGGCATGGCCATATTCCCAGTCTTTGCGCTCTGGTTTCAGCAACTTTGGGATTCGCGATCTGGACGCCGGCTCGAGGCAAACCGGGAGCAGAGAACCCGCCGGACTTGGGCTGTACCAATCGCAGCGATTCTCGTGTTTGGAGTTATGCCCGCGGGATTTTACACGATTACCCATATAGCTCGGGCAAGGGCAAGCATGGGTAGTTGGGGTCTGGGCCTCGACATGACCAAAAGACCTGTTGAAACCATGGCATTTTTGATTCGTGAACGTCCCGTGGGAGAAATTTTTAACGATTCCGCATTTGGCGGGGATCTCATTCATACGATCTATCCGCTATATCGTGTGGCCATGGATGGTCGCATGGAAGTTTACGGAGTGGATAAATATTCCGATTATTGGGAGATTGTGGCTGCCCGGGAGGGTTGGGAACAAAGGCTGACGGATATGGGCGTGGAGACCGTCGTGATTTCCAAACACGGGAAATTGGTTTCGAAATTCTGGCCTGCGATCAAATCAACCAACCGCTGGTCACTGGTTTACGAAGATAATGTCGCGGGTGTTTTTGTTCGATCGGCCGGACCCAACGCGGCTCTGGCTGAACGTCTGGCGATTGCCGTCCCGGAGTAAGCCACGAGGAGTGAATCTTTTCTTCGGCGGATCATACATTTCCCTTGGCGTGTGTCGTTTATTTTCGCGGTGCACGACCGCCGTGGCAGGCAAATGGCCCTTTGCGGGGTGAATTGCCGCTATCGACCACAAAGGAGACCATGACAATCATGGCAAAGCACGGTAAGAAGTACATGAACGCGCTGAAGGGTTTCGATCAGGATAAGACCTATTCGGTAGCGGAAGCAGCTGAAATTTTGAAGAAGGTCGCCTACGCTAAGTTCAACGAGACCGTCGATATGGATCTTCGGTTGGGCGTTGACCCCCGCCATGCGGACCAGCAGGTTCGCGGCACGGTGAGCCTCCCCCATGGTACCGGTAAGACGGTGCGCGTGGCTGTGTTCGCCAAGGGCGACAAGGCCAAAGAGGCCGAGGACGCTGGTGCCGAGATAGTGGGCGGCGACGATCTGGTGGCGAAAATCCAGGGTGGTTTCACGGATTTCGATGCGGCCATCGCCACGCCCGACATGATGCGCGAAGTGGGCAAGTTGGGTAAGGTTCTTGGTCCCCGCGGCCTGATGCCAAACCCGAAAACGGGCACGGTTACGATGGACCTGGCCAAGGCCGTTACAGAGATCAAGGCCGGTAAGGTTGAGTTCCGCGTCGACAAGCTGGCCAACGTTCACGTTCCCGTGGGCAAGATCCAGTTCGAGACCAAGCAGATCGCCGAGAATGCCCAGTCGCTGTTGGATGCGCTTCAGCGCGCCAAGCCGTCGGCGGCCAAGGGCACCTACATGAAAAGCATCACGCTGAGCACCACCATGAGCCCGGGCATCAAGATCGGGTTTACGGCTGCGAAGGTTAAAGAAGACTAATTAAGCGCCCGCAAGGGTGGGTGGCAACCGGATTGAAGCCCGGAGTGTGGCGCGGCAATTTTGTCGCCCGTTACTCCGGGCTATTTGTTTTTCACCGCTGATTCGTCGATCGTCAGCTCGCCGGTGCGCGTATCCATGGACGCACGCACGCCGATGGGAAGCGTGGCGGAGTCGGCGATGTGCCCGAAGGGAAGACCGCTCATCACGGGGATGCCGAGGTTGCCGAGGCGCTCGGCGAAAACGTCGTCCATGGTTTGCTCGGCGTCGCGGGCCATGCGGCGCGGCGGGCGGGGCATTCGGTGGGGCAGGCCGGCGGCGGCGCGGGACTCCTCGTTGGCCAGGCAATCCGGGTGGGCCATGTTGCGGCCGATTACAATTCCCGCAGCCTGGGCAAGGCCGCCGCCCTGGATGAGTTGCGTGAGCATGCGGTCGATGCTGTACGGTTTTTCATCGATTTCCTCGAGGAAGACGATTTTGCCGCGCGCGTGCATGTGCCAGGGGGTGCCCACGAGTGAGGCAAGCAGGCTGAGGTTGCCGCCCACAAGCTGGCCCGTGGCCTGGCCGGGGGTGATGATGCGCCACTGGCGTTCGCCGGCTTCTTCGTCGGCGTGGCCGGTCCAGATGCTGCCGGCGGCGCGCGCGATGGTTGTGGTGCGAAGGAAACCCTCGGTGGCGAACATACTGATGGGCTTGCGCGCGAAGGTGCTGACGGCCATGGGTCCGTTGAAGCTGATGAGACGGGCCGAGGCGAGGAAAGCGAGGTTCAGGGCGGTTATGTCGCTGTAGCCGATGAACAGTTTGGGGTTGGCGGAGATGATGCGATAGTCGATGCCAGACAGAAGGCGCTGGGTTCCGTAACCGCCGCGCATGCACATGATGGCATCGACGGCGGGGTTGGCGAAGGCATTGTGAAGATCGCGCAGGCGGTCGACGTCGGTGGCCGCGAGGAATCCGTGGCGTCCGCGCAGGGCGCGTCCCGGTTTTACGCGGAAGCCCATGGAGCGCAGTTGGTCGATGGCCTGGTCTATGGCTACGTCATCTGTCTGTCCGCTGGCTGGGGCCACGATGCCGAGGGTATCGCCGGGTTGCAGGGTTTTGGGTTTGATCAGCGCCATGGTGTGTCATGCTCCTCAAGAGGTTCGGTGGTGGTGGGTGTTTCGGCTTCAGAAGAATGTTGTGGCTGTTCCAGCGACGCCATGGCCCGAGGTAATTCATCGGCCAATTCAGAGGCCAGCAAACCGCGTTCGCCGTTGCGCTCGGCCAGCGAGAGTCCTGCGGAGAGGTGGATCTGCGCCCCAAGCACGGCCGCCTGTGTGGGTGTGGCGCCTTGCGCGATGAGTGCCGCGGCGAGGCCCGTCAGCACGTCGCCGGTGCCGCCCTTGGCCAGCGCGGAGGTTGCCCCGGCATTGATGAAGATTTGCCCGCCGGGGTCGCCCACCAGTGTTGTGGCACCTTTCAGCAGGAGGGTTACGTTATGTTCCTGAATGAATTGGCGGACGGTGGCGATGCGGTCGGCCTGCACCTCTTCCACGCTCGTCGAGGTGAGGCGCGCCATCTCGCCGGGGTGGGGTGTCAGCAGCACATTGCTGCGACCACGGACCAGATCGAAAGCTGGTGGATGGTTCGCCAGAATGGTGATGGCATCGGCGTCCAAAACAATGGGCCCGGGGAATCCCTCAAGCAGCTTGGTGAGTAGCGCCGCCTGTGTGGGATCGGTGCCAAGTCCGGGGCCGATGGCGAGGACGTTCATCGCTTCCGCGCGCTCGAGAATCCGCTTGGCGGCGGTCTCGGTCAGGCGATCCTCGAAGCCGCCGGTTTCCACAATCACTGTGAGCGCTTCGGGGAGCGCGGCCTTGTATATGGCGTTCAGCGAGCGGGGCGTGAAGATGGTCACAAGCCCGGCACCGGAGCGCAGCGTGGCGCGGGCGCACAGGATGGCGGCACCGGCGGCCTCGGCGGAGCCGGCCACGATGCCCACGCGCCCGAAGGTGCCCTTGTTGGAATCGGCCGGGCGCGGGGGGAGGAACTCGAGAAGATCGGCCGTGTCGGCGAAGTTCAGATCGATGGTGGTGTCGGTCAATAACTCGACGGGAAAGTTGATGGGCGCGACCACGACTTCCCCCGCGTGAAGCCAACCGGGCATGGTGAGCAGCGCCAGCTTGGGAAGGCCCATGGTCACGGTCAGGTCTGCGCTCACGATGGAACCGGGGTCTTCGCCGCGTTCCATTTCACGCAACCCCGAGGGGACATCGATTGAAACCACGACCGATTTGCAGTCGTTGATGGCGTCAATGGCGCGGGCCGTTGGTCCTTCTGCAGGGCCTCGGGAACCGATACCGAGGACGGCGTCGATCACGATGTGGGCACCTTCGAGAAGGGTTTCCAGTTCATCGAAATCTGCCACGGGTACGCCGACGCCAGCCAATCCCTCGTAAGCGCGGGCGGCCGAACCCTTCAGTTCGTCGGGGTGATGGGTCATTACGACCGTTACCGGATAACCGAATTCGGTCAACGTGCGGGCGGCCATAATGCCGTCACCACCGTTGTTGCCTTTGCCGCAGACAACAACGACGGGGGCGGTTTCAAATCGATCAATAACTTCGCGGGCCACCGTGCGGCCGGCTTCGGACATCAAGTCGTCGCCCGGAATATGAAACTCTTCCTGAGCGCGCTGATCGATCAGGCGGGCGGTGGCGGTGGTGGCTACTTTAATGGGAGACACTTTTTGGGTCTGGCATCCCGAAGGATTACCAGGGCAATCCGTCGAGAGCACTTTTGGTCGTGCGTGCGTCAGCGGGTGTTGATGTTGTGGTGGGGGCGGCTGCGGCTGCAGCGTCGCTACCACCGGGAATGGCGTCGGCCGCGGGGGGCGGTGCCGGTGTGGCTGCCGGTGTGGGGGCCGGGGATACCTCAGGCGCCACTTCCACGGCTTCACCGTTCACCATTCCGTCCACCGAGGAGCCGGGCACCACGGGGATGATCACGCACCATTTCTTGTTAACCTTTTGCAGTTCGAAGGTGCGGTTCTCGCTTACCATGCGGGGCGTATCTTCAGTGCCGAGATCATAGGTCAGTTGCACATCCAGACGGCCACCCTCGCCGCGTCCGCGCCAGTTGGAATACACGACACGGCGGATGCGTCCGTCTTTGGTGATCTGGTCGGCCACGGCTTTTAGTCCGCCAGTGGCGGCGCTGATTTCGTGCTCGAAATAGGAGCGCAGGTGGGGGGTGAGATACTCGGCGGCTGCGCTGTAGAGTCCGTCATTGCTGGCTCGGAGGAAATCGCCCACGGCGCTTGTGGCGGCATCCACGGCAGAAACGGTGGTGGCGTCCTTGTCAGCCTTGTCTGATTTCTCGGTTTTGGTGCTGCTGTCCGATTTTTCCACGGCCTTCTTTTCTTCGCGGCGGGGTTCTTCTTTTTTTACTTCGGGCCGGGGGGTGCTGCGTTCGGACTGTTCGGCGCTTTCCGGCCGGGGAGTGGCTTGTTCGCTGCGTGGTTGGTCGAGTCGCGCCGGGGCATCAGGAGATGCCGGCCGATTCTGGCTGACGGCTGGAGTCGGTTGCATGGGCACCATCACCGGTTGTGCCTGGGGTGCCGGGGTTGGGGTATCCACGATCTGTTTTCCATCCACAAATCGTGGCATGGAGTGGCGGGCGTCCTGGGCTGTGGCCGAGACGGCAAGTGAGGCGGCGATGCTCGCAATGATTAAGATGCGCATGGAGTGATGCTCCCGTTAGATTTTAGTTTTTGTTTGGAAAGATTTCAGGATGTAAAAAGCCGTTTCAGAATCCCCTCTTGTTTTGTCGAGTCACGGGAATTCTGCACTCCGACAATTTCGTCTTCGAGTTTTTGAATGGTGCGTTCC
The DNA here is from genome assembly GCA_002842095.1 of candidate division BRC1 bacterium HGW-BRC1-1. Taxonomy (GTDB): domain Bacteria; phylum Sumerlaeota; class Sumerlaeia; order Sumerlaeales; family Sumerlaeaceae; genus HGW-BRC1-1. The sequence continues at coordinate 34,212 of PHCB01000010.1, read as the reverse complement.
TGCTGACGGTGTTTTTTCTCGAGGTCATGGATTCGTTCGTTTGCGGCGTCGAGCAGGGATGCCTGGGGTTCGCGGTGGTTTTCCTCGCCGTAGGTTTCGCCTAACATGCGCAGCATATCCATGATGGCACGCATGGCCGTTCGGTGAGGCGTCGCCGTGAAACGTTGGCGTAGCGAGGCCAGCGCGGCGGACCGCGCAGGGGTGCGCTGGCGCCCCGCCACGTAGGCGGTGCGGTAGGCGGGCGGGCCGTTATCCCAGCGGGTGAAGCGGGCGTTGCAATAGGCATTGAATGCGTTGATGAGCGATGTTTCGCGTTCGAGGTCCGGTGCGGCTGCCTGTAACATCTCGAAAAACGCCCATGTCCGCAGCGCGCCCACGGGCAGAGGCATCGGTTCGCAATCGATGCAATCGGCGATATGGGCGCGGGTGGTTTCGCCATCGGGCAGGCTGTGGCGGCGCCGCCCCGCTGCGCGCTTGCGCGAGCCGGGAGGGTTGCGGCGGCGGACTTCGGCCACGGACTCCTCGGCGGTGCGCAACAGAGGGGTGTCGAAGGGGCCGGCCACGATAAGTAAATCGGAGGTGAGACGGGCAGCCTCGGCGATGAGGGCCGGGCGTTTGGCCACGGGCCACAGGTCGAGTGTGTCGCAAAGAATAACGCAGGTGAAACTGCCCGAGTCGAAGGGCAGCGGTTCAAGTTTTCCCTCGCCTGCGGCGGTGGGTTGAGGGGTCAGTGTGGCCAGATCGCAGGGGCCAATGGTGAGGCCGGGAAGGACGGGTTGGGGGGCCAGCAGCAGGGCAGATCCTCCCTCCGGGGCGAGGGTGGTCACCATCTCGGCGAGGGCGGCGGTGAGGCCATACGCAGCCCAGGGCGCGTCGACCGGAAGGGGCGCGGTGGGTAGCGTGGGAAGTAGTGTGCTGCCGCCCGGGGATGCAATAGTGCCGTTGCCCGCGCCGCCGGGTTTCATGGGAGCCTCAATTGTTTTCTTCGCCGGAAGAACTGTCGGGTTCGTCGGCGGAGTTTTCAGATGGGGTGGGCTCGTTTTGGGGGGCGTGAGCAGGTGCCACATTTCGGGCCACAGTTACCATGGCGGGTCGTAACACGCGATCGCCGAATTTGTAACCGGGAAGCATGACGTTGATAATATGTTGGTCGGGAACGTCGGTGCGTTCCTCGATGGATACAGCTTCGTGGAGGGTGGGATCGAAGGATGTGGAGTCGTCGATCTGGATCGGTTCGAGGCCCTGACCTTGCAGGATGTTCTGAAGTTGCGTCGCCACCATCTGCACTCCTTTGCGGAGGGCTTCGGTGTCCATCGCAGTTTGGCTGGAAGCGAGCGCGCGGTCAAAATTATCGATGACGGGCAACAAGTTGGCCACAGCGTTTTCTGCGGCGGCGGTGCGGATCTGTTCTTTTTCCTTCTGAGTGCGCTTTCTGAAATTATCGAAGTCAGCCTGTTGGCGTAGTGATTGGTCGCGCAGGGCTGTGGCTTGCGTGAGGAGGGTTTCATGTTTTAGTGCGAGGGAGGTTAACATTTCTTCGAGGTCGTCGTGTCGGCTTTTGACGTGCTTGAGCTTCTCGCGCAGGGGACCAACCGATTCCTCGGCATTGGTCATGGTTTCAAGCATCAGCATTTCGCGTCGCAGGCGGAATTTCTCGCGGCGGCGGGCCGCAAGCGCATTGGAAGACACAGACATAGTTTACAGATCTCCAGAAAATGACCCGGTGTGAAGTTACTTAACAGATAGAGGCCCGACCTCTTCGATTGAGTGGCTCTGGTTTTTATATCGTTTGGGTATGCTGTCTATTTGTGGTGTCGCCGCCGGTTGGCGCAAGCAAAAGTACTTCAGCTCGGCAAAAGTAATTGGGTGGTTGGAGCGTTTTCTCTATTGCAGCGATCGTCAGTTCGATCCAGAAATGTTCTCATGACATCAGATTGCATAGTGGTTACGGGTTTGGGCGCGATGACCCCGCTTGGCCTGGGGGAAAATGAAATTGTGCTCGCCTTGGAGGAGGGACGTTGTGCGGTGAAGCATCGCCGCATGGACGACTGTCTTGATGTCTGGTTTGGCCGCGTTCCGGAGGCGGTTTACGATCGGGCGGACGTGCTGTTTTCTCATCTCCCGGATGATGAACAGGAAGTTGCTCGCAATGATGAGGGACTGCTGTTTGGCCTTGCGGCTGCCGAGGATGCAATCGAGCAGGCCGGGTTGGCCGGGGCCGGGTTGGCGTCCCATCGGGTTGGAATGGTTGTCAGTTCCAGCAAGGGTCTGTTGCGCAACATGCTGGGGGCGAATCGTCTGTTTTTGGAGCACGGACCGGCGGGGGATCCCGAGGGATTGATGGCGCGGTTGTTTCATAATTTTACGGGGGAAATATTGGGTCGCCATGTGGCGCGGCGGCATGGGTTCACGGGGCCCGTGTTGAATTATCCCTCGGCCTGCGCAACAGGACTGACGTCTATCATCGGGGCGGTGAATCTGTTGCGCGATGGCATTGTTGATGCCGCTGTGGTGGGCAGCAGTGAATCGTCGGGCAATGCCGTGACCCTCGCGGCGTTTTGCAATATGGGGGCACTCAGTCCGGAATTGTGTCGGCCTTTCCATGCCAAACGGGGAGGGTTTAACCCGGGCGAAGGAGCAGCGGTTTTGGTTCTGGAGCGCGAAGAGGATGCGCGCCGCCGGGGCGCTGCGATTCTGGGACGGATTCGCGGATTGGATTTTCGCAGCGATGCGTATCACATGACTGCGGTTGAAACCGAGGGCCGGGCGGTGCAGACCGCCGTGAGGGAGACTCTGCGACGTGCCGGTTGGGAGGCGTCGGATGTGGAATATGTGAACGCTCACGGGACGGGCACGCAGCTCAATGACGCCACAGAAGCGCACGTTCTGGAGATTATGTTTGGTTCGTCGGGGCCGTTGGTTTCAAGCCTCAAAGGTCACATCGGGCATTTGCTGGGGGCGAGTGCATCGGTGGAGACGGTGGTTTGCATGATGGCACTGGCGCGGGGGATCGTGCCCGAGACGTTGAATCTGGACGAGCCGGACCCGGCGTTTCGGATGAACTTTGTGCGCGGTGGCGTGCTGCGGCAGAAGGTGAACCGCTTCATGAAATTCTCGCTCGGTTTCGGCGGTCACATCGGGGTGCTGGCCGTGGAGATGGAGGGCAGCTAAACTGATGTGGGATCGGCGGGGGCGTTCTTGGTTGGGACATGGTTGAGTAGGGTTCCGGTTGTTCGAGCTCGGCATAACTAATGTGGGACCGGCGCCCTCGCCGGTCGCCTGACCTCGGTGCGGTTGCGTGGAAAAGCGTTTTCACCAGAAAAACATTATTGCGCGGGCAACACGCTTCACTGCGACCGGCGGGGGCATCGGTCCCACATTTGCTGGATCTGGATTTCGGGGTTTTGTGGGCGACAAAGCCGGGCGATACCGATATGCTCAGCGCAGATATTCGGGTTATTCTGGATTTTAGATTTCCGGGCTGGGTAGGTGTTTTATGAGCGGTCAATAAAAATGCCTGACGTTCCGGAAAGGTTTTTCATGTTCCCTGCTTCTTTCTTCCGATTCACGCGTTCGTGTCTGGCTGTTTTTTCACTGATGGCATGGGCTGGTTTTACCTCAGCTGCGACGACCATTTCCCTCGAGGGGCGCGATCTTCTTTTCGCTGCCGAGGGCAATGCGGCGGTGCGTGGATCGGCGTCGCGGGCGTGGGCTCCTGCGGCGGGGAAGCCGTTCGAGGTTGAGCTGTTCCTCACGGCGGAGCAGGCAAAGGAACCGTATGCGCTGCAACTGCCGGCGGGAATTACCGTGGGCGACGAAGAGGCGGATCAGCCGCGCGTTATCTTCAATGGCGATGATTTAGCGGTGGTGCCTCTTTTGCGGGCCGACGGAGCGTTGTACTATGTGCCGTCACCCTATTTGCAAGCCGGGCGTAACACATTGCGCGTCGAAGCGCCTGCATCCGCCGGGTCGGTTTCATGGACCGGCACACGAATTTTTTCGCTTCTGAGCACCGGCGAACAGGTTCACTTCGACATGGCTTTTTCCGATGCATCACCAGTCACCCGCGCGGAACCACCGCGGGATGCCCGCCGCGGAAACTACGACGTGCAATGGTACGACGTTTCGTGGACTCCCACCATGACCAGCCGTGTGATGCAGGCGTCGAGTGTGTGGATGGGGGCGAAAAGTCTGGTTAATAATTTGCAGACCATCGTTTTGGATTTCGACGCCAATGGCGGGTCCATGGTGATCGACGGCGTGGACGCCGGACCAAGCACCCCTGCCATGGCGTATTCTGTGAAAACGGCATCGGATACGCTGGAGGTAACGCTGCCTTCGTCTGTCGCAGCCGGTCAGGAATTTCGCGTGAGGGTTCGTTACCATGGCACACCGGCCACTGGCGGCACATTTGGTCCCGGTTACAATCGGACGACGCATTCTGGCACGTCTGTTATTTATACCTTCAGCGAGCCGTATAAGGCCAGCACGTGGTGGCCCTGCAAGGATGACACATCGGACAAGGCAACTACCATGGGGCTGACCGTGATGGTTCCATCTGGCGCGGGTTGGGAAGTGGTCACGAACGGCACGCTTCAATCCCGCACGACGAGTGGTTCCACGGAAACATGGCGCTGGTCGAATGCACATCCCATCGCCACCTATCTCGTGTCGCTTTGCATCTCAAACTACACTTACGTGGGCACGACCTACACGGCCCTCGACGGTGTGACGCAGATGCCCATCAAGCATGCCATTTATCCTGAAAATATTTCGTTTGAGGGAACAGGTGCCGCGGGGACGCTGGCGGTGATGAATTTCTTCGCGGACAAGTTTGGTGAGTTTCCTTTCCTGAATGAAAAATATTTCACTGCCAGCCATGCCAGCGGCAGCGGCATGGAGCATCAGACGTGTACCAGCATGCCTGCCCGCGACGTGCAGGACGGCCGCCAGCGTCGCAACGTTCACGAGTTGGCGCACTCGTGGTTTGGGAATCTGATCACGTGCGAAAACTTTACCCATTTGTGGTTGAACGAAGGCTTCGCGACCATCTGCGAGGCGCTGTGGTTTGAGCACGAGGGCGGCATGCAGGCTTACCACGATTGGGTGAATGGTTGGCCGACGATAAGCGATAGCCAGCCGCTGGTCGGACCCGACTCGGACAATTTCGCGAGCACGGTGGCTTATCGCAAAGGCGCGTGGGTGCTTCACATGATGCGCGGGATGTTGGGCGACACTGCGTTTTTTGATCTGTTGAAGGGATGGGCTTCTTATCCGTTGGTGCGTTACGGTACTGCGGATTCGGCCCAATTTGAGGATTTTTGCGAAGCGCGAACGGGTCTCGATCTCACGGTTTTCTTCAGTCAGTGGCTCACGCGGGGCACCGACGTGGGCACGCCCGGGCGGCCGGACTATAAGTTCAACGCGAGTTACAACCCTGCCTCGCCCACGCTCCTCAGCGCCACCATCGACCAGGTGCAGGGCGGCGTGGCGTTTCAGATGCCCGTCAAGCTTCGCCTGAAAGATGCATCCGGTAATTTTAAAACTGTGGTGGTGCAGAATCAGGTTTCGAGCATTACCCATGGTGTGCCGTTGGAGGGATTTGTTCCGGTGGAAATGGATTTTGATCCCGACAACTGGGTGCTGAAACATACGGGACTGAGCATCAACACATGTGGCTTTCCCTCGATTGAGAGAGGCGCATTCTTTTTTAGCGCTTTGCGCGCACAGGGAGCGAGCGATTATGTCTCCGGCACGATTACCTGGAGTGTTACCGGCGGAAGTCTGCCACCGGGAATAACTCTCGCCACCAACGGGAATCTGGCCGGAACACCCACAGCTGCGGGCACTTATACCTTCACGGTGAGGGCGCAGGATACGTCGTCGGCGACGCGGTTCACCACGTTGAATCTCGCGGTAACGGCATCCGGCGTGGAGGATTGGCGCAGCCTGTAATGCGTGAAAAAATCAGCCGGTAATGGCGATGCGGAGCCGGTTGAGAAATGTACCCCGAAGGGGCCATAAAGACCGGGAGCGAGCACGCTCGTCGTCGGTCATAATCGCCTCGGCAAGGGCGGCGCGATCGCGGTGTTTCTGCATGTCACGGTCGTTTTTGTAAAGTGTGTTGGTTAGTTCGGCATAAACGAAGGCTTTACTGACCGACGGGATTTCCACCCCGGAGATGGTTATGTGGTGGCCTTGCATATCTCTCTGAGGAATTATCCATATTTTGATTCCGAAGTCCATGACCCAGCGGTTATCGCGCAGCGGGGTGAGAAAAGAAATCTCGACCACGGCACTCTGAAAATTGAGCATCACGCGCTTGCGGGTGCGGGCCTGAATGAGGCCCCCAAATTTATCCTCAATGACTTTTTCGTACTCTGCCGGAACGTAAAGATCGATATCCGACGATTGAAACGTCGTTGAGCAATAGCCCGCCAGAGCCCACCCGCCATGCACGTAAAAGGGAATTCCTGCCGCATGGAATGCTGCCGATATGGCCAAGACATCATCCACGGTGCTGACTGTTCGATAGGGTCGGCGGTCGAGGCGCTTGGCTTTTCCGGGGCGGGTCAGAGGAATTTTCATTAGTATAGAGAACGATTGGTGGGGGTGGATAAATCGCAAGAAATTTATTACCGTCTGGGCGCGGCGTTGTCCCATGGCAAGGTAGTGCTTGCATGAGACAGAGAGAACCATGACAATAAAGCGCTGGTAGTTTAGTGTTCGGAAGGATGGGATGGTGATATGGAACGTTACAGTATTCAGAAGCGGCAGACGGAGCGCCGGCCGGCGCTGGCTCCTGCCAGGTTGGTGGTTACAGAGCGTAATGGTGACAACGTCTCCGAACAGGAATTGATGGGAGACGTGGTGGATGTGTCGCTGGGGGGCGCGGCAATGGAAATTTCCGATGCCAACAATCCCTTGTTAAAGGTTTTACGCGAACGGGATTTGAAGGGCGAACTGCATGTGCTGATGCCGGACGGCAATCAGGTTTTAACAATTCCTGCGGAAACGGTTTGGGTGGTTGAGCATATGTTTGGCGCGATTCATCGGATGATTGTGGGGCTTCGAAACGATGGTTCCGCGGTGGCCCGACAAGCCTCTGCCACGTTAATCGCAGCTTTGCCAGATCAGGTGGAAGATACGACAATTTCCTGACGAATCATTTCGCAGGTTGCGGGATGATGAGGGACGTGCATTTTTTTATGATGTTCTTTTTGTCGGAGAGGTGGCTTTGCGGATGCAAAGCGTAAGAAACCAATGGGTCACGACCGGTTTTTTCGATGCGAAAAAAGAAGCGTCAAGTCCCGAAAATTGTTGAAACCGATTTGGGTTGTTCTTAATAGTTAGCACCCAGTGATGGGAGTTGTGTTGAACTCCCCCGTTGAATGTTGTTGAGGTGCTCCCCGATGAAACCGTTAAAGCTGACGTTGGTCACGCTATGTTGTGCGTTTGTGCTTGTTGCCGCTCCTTATGGAGTAAAAAAACTCTTTCCCGCTGGTGATGCCGCTAACACGGTTGTGTTGACGGAACTGCCGTCGCCCACGCCTGCGACCCAGGTTGAGGCTCCGATGGCATCTGTCGCGAGTCACCGGGCGCCCAGCGTAATGGCTGCGTTGCCGAGTCCCCGGGACATTTCCGGCGCGTCCATCGCCTCCACCGAACCCACGCCCGTGCGTCGCGAGACGCCGCTGGCAGATGCAGCCAAGCCGGCTAAAACCCCTCTGACCTTTGACAAGGATGTTGAGCGCGCGCAGGAATTGCTGAAGATCCTCGGTGATTCTGACATGGGTGTGGACGGCAAGCTTGGCCCGAAGACGCTGGCGTCTTTGAACAATTTCCGCAAGACCGCGGGCCTGGCCGAGTCAGCAGTTCTGGATGCGCCGACCCTGAGCGCCATGGAACAAAAGTTGGCCGCGTTGGAATCCGCCAAAAAATCCGTCGAGCCCAAGCCTGAACTCATTCAGCCCCAACTGAAGTCGTCGGGCGTTGTCGTGGAGCTTGCGGCCAACGAACGAATCATCCCTCCGATAGCTAAAGCGGCCGCCCCCGTTGCGGCCACCACTTCCCGTGTGGAAGTGGTGCAGCCGAAGGCGGCCTTCGCGGGCGCCACGGTTTCGGCGCCGGGTTCGCTTCTGAACAAAGGCGAGCAGTCCAGCGATCACACCCTGGCGGCCCCCGAGGGGATGTTTGCGCAGGCGAAGGTCGCGGCGGCGGCAGCCCCCCAACTGAGCGAATTGCCCACGGTAAAGAACGCCAACGAGGGCGTTGTGAAGCACAGTGTGGAAGTTGCTTCGGCTGGAAAGTTGACTGCCGGGTCGCGTAATGACATGACCGAGCTTGCGGTTTCGCAGCCGGCACCGGTGGAACAAGTTGTGACGATCAAAGAAGCGGAAGCGGCAACTGCGGGCAGCGTGCTTGTGAAGGTAAATGCAGATGCTGGTTCACCAAGCCCCGACCCGATGGCCACTCCTGTGGCGGTGGGCACGGCGGTGGTGGAGCAAACGCCAGACGTTACCCGCGTGCCCCAAACAGTCCTCCCTGCGGTGGGGACGGATGGCGAGCGCAACGCGGCACTGGAGAAGCAACTGGCTGAAGCCCAGACACGCATCGCCATGGTGACGAAGGATTCGCGCTACGAAGCCGGGAAATATGCCACCAGCAATATCGCCACGGTGAACGATCTGGCTTCGCAAGTGCGCACCGACCTCGACAGCGGCGTGAAGCCGGCGGAAGTGCAGCAAAATCTTGTAAAGATTTCGTCGGACCTCGAAGTGGCCAAAGAAGTGGCCCAAAAGAAAAAAGCAGAAGCTCTTACGGCGCAGGTCGAATCGTCCTATAAAATTCTGACCAGCCGGTTCGGCGAACAGGCGCGACGCGAGCCTCTGAGCGAAACCATGATCCGTGTGGACGCCGGGTATGAGGCAATGAAGACCGACATGAAAAAGGGCAACTACGAACCCATCGTGCAGCGCTGCGAAGGTTTTAAAGAGGCCATCGACAAGCTGACCGAGAACGCCGCGCAGTTGTATGTGGCGGACCAACTGGCCGACAAAATCGTTCTGGCCAAGCTGGACAAGAGCGAGTTGAAAGAAATTGACGGATTGAAGAGTGACGGCGAGTTCGTGAAGGCGGCCGATAAAATCCGTGGTTCGCTGGATGAAAGCAAGAGCGACTCGAAGAAGTCCGAATCTGCGAAAAGCGATAGCAAGAAGAGCGGATCGTCCTCAAAGAGCACTTCGAAGAAGAGTTCGACGTCGGAAAAGAGTGCCAAGGGCGGGGCGAGCGGGTCGAAGTCGTCGAAGAAATAACCGTCACCGGTTGGAAAGTGACCATTGGGGACCGTTTGAATCCTGAATAAGGATTGATCTGAATGGTCTGATAGTCTGGTGCCCGACTCCCTTTTCTTTCCCCAAGTGGGAATTCATGCTATTATTGCGCGAATAAAGAATTCGCTTTTCCCCTATCCGACATTTGCTTTGCCATGCCCATGTCTCCGGGGAAAATCGTCGATTATCTGCGCCCTTCAATCGGTGTCGAAACCGCAACCCTTCAAAATGAATAACTTACACTCGAACACGCCCGCGCGTATGCGCATGGCGCTGAGGAGGATTACTGTCTGATGGCCACAAGCTCGAGCCGCAGTGCTAAATACCAGATGATTGACGGGCGATTGAATTTCGCCCAGATTCCGTCGGTCATGAAGATGCCATATCTTCTGGAAACGCAGAAAAAAAGCTATAACGAGTTTCTTCAGATGGACGTCTTGCCCGACATGCGCGAGCGCATCGGTCTTCAGGAAGCGTTCCTGAGCGTTTTCCCCATCGTGAGCGCGAACACGCCCAGCACGCTGGAGTTCGTGAAGTATTCCTTTGGTCGCCCGAAGTATGAGATCAAGGAGTGCATGGAGCGCGGTATGACCTATGCCGCCCCCTTGAAAGTTGAGCTTCAGTTGATCGTGCGCGACCGTGACGAGATCACGGGCGAAGTGGAAGTGCGCGACATCAAGGAGCAGGAAACGTACATGGGCGACATCCCCCTGATGACGCCCCAGGGTACCTTCATTATCAATGGCGCCGAGCGCGTGATTGTGTCGCAGTTGCACCGTTCGCCTGGCGTTTCGTTCAGTTCGGGTGTTCACCCCAACGGCAAGACCACTTACAGCGGTCGCGTGATTCCATACCGTGGCGCTTGGGTTGAGTTTGAGGTGGATATCAACAACGTCATGTACGTCATGGTGGATCGCAAGCGCAAGCTGCCGGCCACCACGTTCCTGCGTTGTTTTGGCGTTCAGGACAACGAAGAGATCGCCAAGGAATTCTTCAAGTCCACGGAAGTGAAGCTGGACGATTTCAAGAAGGGCGCCACGCTGGTCGCGGACCTGAACGACCCGGAAAAATTTGATTCCTTCAAAGGCACGGTCTTCATCGAAGACATTCTGGAGCCCAAGGGCGAAGGCGCTGCGGCGAAGAAAGAACGCACCGTGCTGGTGCAAAAGGGAGCCAAGGTTACGAAGAAGGCTTCTGACCTGCTGCTGAAGAAGGGTGTGGTTTCCGTCCACCTTGATGTGGCCGAAGGCTATGAGCATCTGCTGGGCCGTGTGTTGGGTGCCGACGTTGTGGATACGTCCTCGGGCGAGGTGCTCGGCGATTGCTTTGAGAAGATCACCACGACTTTGCTTCGTCGCTTTTCGCTTGGTCGCATTTCGAAGATCGAGCTGATGGAAATCGACGAGTCGAACCCTGACGTTGTTTTGTCGACCATGGCGAAGGACAAGGTTAAGACGTTTGAAGAAGCCCTGACGGAGTTCTTCAAGCGCATGCGTCCCGGTAACCCGGTTACGATTCAGACGTCGCGCCGCCTGTTCGAGGATACGTTCTCGACCGAGAAGCGCTATGATCTGGGCGCGGTGGGACGTCACAAGATTGATCGCCGCTTCAAGATCCAGCGTCCGGCCGGTGTAAAGCCGCCGCGTACGTTGACCAAAGCCGACGTGGTTTGCGTAATCAAGGAGCTGGCTCGCATCGCGGAGACGGACGACGAGGTGGATGATATCGATCACCTTGGGAACCGCCGCGTGCGCAGCGTGGGCGAGTTGCTGCAAAATCAGATTCGCAATGGTTTGGCGGAGTTGGAGAAGACGGCCCGTGACCGCATGAACTCGGTCGGTCCGGAGAACCTGATGCCGCAGAACCTCGTGAACTCGAAGCCGATCGTGACGCAGGTGAAGGAATTCTTCAGCCGCTCGCAATTGAGCCAGTTCATGGATCAGACCAACCCCCTGAGCGAGCTGACGCACAAGCGTCGTCTGAGCGCATTGGGGCCGGGCGGGCTCTCACGCGATCGCGCAGGCTTTGAGGTGCGCGACGTTCACCATACGCATTATGGCCGTGTCTGCCCGATTGAGACGCCGGAAGGCCCGAACATCGGTCTGATTTCGTCGCTGTCAACTTACGCGCAGATTAACGATTTTGGCTTCATCGAGTCGCCCTATCGTCGCGTGGCAAATTGCGTCGTGACCAATGATATTCAGTACATGGCTGCCGACGAAGAGGATGAGTACATCGTCGCGCAGGCGAACACGCCTGTGGATGAGAACAACCGCATCACCGTGGACATGGTGTTGGCGCGTGTTCTGGACGATTTCCCCGAGGTGCAGCCGAAGGAAGTGCGTTACATGGACGTTTCGCCGAACCAGTTGGTGTCGGTGAGTGCGGCCCTGATTCCCTTCCTGGAGCATGACGACGCCAACCGTGCGTTGATGGGTTCGAACATGCAGCGCCAGGCTGTTCCGCTGATCTTTACCGATCCCCCCATCGTGGGCACCGGCATGGAGCGGCGTGCATCGCTGGACTCGGGCGCCTGTCTGCTGTCTCCCTTTGATGGCTTGGTGGAGCGTGCAACGGCCACGGAAGTGACCGTTCGCAGTTCGTCGAACGAGCACATGGTTGATATGCAATCGCTGATGAAGTATCGTCGTTCGAATCAGGACACGTGCATGAATCAGCGTACGCTGGTGAAGGAAGGCCAGAAGGTTGCCAAGGGCGACGTGTTGGCCGATGGTCCGGCCGTGCGCGATGGCGAGTTGGCACTGGGTGCAAACCTGCTGGCCGCGTTCATGCCTTTCGGTGGTTACAACTTCGAGGATGCCATCCTGATCAGCGAGCGTGTGGTGACGGAAGACGTTCTGACGTCGATCCACATTGAAGAGCATACCGTTGATGCCCGCGATACGAAGCTGGGCAAGGAAGACATTACCCGCGACATCCCCAACGTGAACGAGGAGATGCTGGCCAAGCTGGATGAAAACGGCCTCATCATGATCGGCAGCGAGGTGAAGCACAACGACATCCTGGTGGGCAAGGTGACGCCCCGCGGCGAAACCGAGCAAAGCCCCGAGGACAAGCTGCTGCGGGCCATCTTTGGCGAAAAGGCCAACGATGTGCGCGACGCAAGCCTGAAGGTTCCCCCCGGAACGCAGGGCGTTGTGGTGGATGTGAAGGTCTTCAGCCGCAAAGAGCGTGGCGTGAAGACCGAGAAGGAAGACAAGACCCGGATTACCGAGATTGAAGCGAAGCAGACCCAGGAGCGCAGTCAGCTCGACGAGGCGTTTAACGCGAAGCTCGTGGAACTGCTGGCGGACATCGACAAGCCGATCATCAACTTTGAAGACGGTAACGTTGAACTGAAGCCCAAGCAGAAGGTCTCGCAGTCGGCCCTGGATTACGTGAAGCGCAGCCTGCGCACGGGCATGCTGCCTGTGGATGGCGCTGTGGCTGATCGCGTGAAGCGGGCGTATCAGGAGCACGTGCAGGAACTGACGGCTGTTGATGACAACGCACGCAACAAGATCGACCGGATCAAGACGGGCGACGAACTGCCTCCCGGCGTGATCAAGGTCTGCAAGGTGTTCGTGGCCACAAAGCGCAAGCTGCAGGTAGGCGACAAGATGGCCGGTCGCCACGGCAACAAGGGTGTTGTGGCGCGTATCATGCCGGTGCAGGAGATGCCTTTCCTCGCCGACGGAACGCCTGTCGACATCGTGTTGAATCCGCTGGGCGTGCCTTCGCGCATGAACGTTGGTCAGGTTCTGGAAACCCACCTCGGGTGGGCCGCCAAGGCGCTGGGTATCAAGATGGCGACCCCGGTGTTCGATGGTGCCAGCGAAATGAGCATCAAGACGCTGCTGTTGGCTGCATGGCGCCGGACGATTGAGGAAAAGGGTATCGACCTGGTGGACGATCAGGGCAAGAAGGTTGACCTCCGTCATATCCCCTCGGTTGAGACGCTGCGCACTAATACGCTGAAGATTGCGGATTTGTGGCAGAAAGACAGCGATCGTGGTCGTGACTCCAAGGGACGCCGCAAGGCCTCGGGCAGCGAACCCGCCGATTATTGGGATGTCTGGGAAGAATGGCTGCGCGTCAGCGAAGCCCAGCGTCTGCAAATCGTTAACTGGACCGGTCAGGCCCTGCTGTACGACGGAGCCTCGGGCGAGCCTTTCGACCGTCCGGTTACGGTGGGCTATCTCTACATGATGAAGCTCGCTCACTTGGTGGACGATAAGATGCATGCCCGCGCCATTGGGCCGTACTCGCTGGTTACTCAGCAGCCCCTGGGCGGCAAGGCTCAGTTCGGTGGTCAGCGCTTCGGCGAGATGGAAGTTTGGGCCCTGGAAGCTTACGGCGCCGCATACACCCTGCAGGAACTGCTGACAGTGAAGAGCGACGACGTTGAAGGTCGTACGAAGATCTATCAGTCGATCATCAAGGGCGAGAACCATCTCCAGCCTGGCATTCCCGAGAGCTTCAACGTGCTCGTGAAGGAACTGCAGGGTCTCGGACTGAACCTCGAACTTCTTACCGAAGACGAGAGCGTCAGCCCCGAGGAAAGTGACAGCGGCATGGAAGCGATGATGTCCTCGAACCTCGATGACAGCAATCCCTTCCAGAATGCCGATGGCATGGACGACGACGATATGATGTAACCCGCTTTGCGTGTCCCGTGGACCGGTCAGTTCTGGCCGGCCCGCGGAGGCACCGGGTGGGTCCGGTCATCTCGGCGTCGTTCCCGGCGTTGGGCGTAGGACCGGTAACATGGGGTGGGATGGTTTCGAAGTTTTGCAGTAATGTTTCAAAACAGGATCCGAACACAAATGCGACGGAGGGCGGCTCTGGTGCCGCTCCCGATCCACTGATAGGAAAGCGAGGGCAACTCCAATCGCTACCAGGAAAAGCACCGATAAAGCGGCGACCGAAGAGAAGAAGACCGTAAAGGCTGTAAAGGCCGTAAAGGCCACCAAAGCGGTAAAGGCACCCAAGACTGTGCGTGCGGCGCGTGCGCCAAAGGCAGAGAAAGCGGCGGTGCGTCCGAAGACGACGCGGCGCGAGGGTAAGCAGCTCATCGAAAAGCTTGAATTCGAGGGCGTGCGCGAGCTTTTTCCGGAGGAACGGCCGAATTACCGCGTCATCCCCATGGGGACTGAGCGCGAAGATACCGTTAATCTGAACGATGTTAGCGCCGTGGCGCGCATCACCATCGCTTCACCGGAACGCGTCTTGATGTGGTCGCGCCGTCATGCGCGGGCCGCCGAGAGGCGCACCAGCCTGGGCGGCTCGAAGTTCGGCGATGAGCTGGACCTGTCGTCCTTTGGCGAGGTCAAGAAGCCCGAGACAATCAACTACCGCACGTTCAAACCCGAGAAAGACGGCTTGTTCTGCGAGCGTATTTTCGGCCCGACCAAGGACTGGGAGTGCGCCTGCGGCAAGTACAAGCGCATCAAGTACAAGGGCATTGTCTGCGATCGCTGCGGCGTGGAAGTCATCGAGAGCAACGTGCGCCGTACGCGCATGGGGCATATTCGTCTTGCGGCCCCTGTCTGCCACATTTGGTTCTACAAGGGCACCTCAAGCCGCATCTCCAGCCTGCTGGACATGGGCGTCAAGGATCTGGGCAAGGTCATTTATTTCCAGAGCCACATCGTGCTGGCGGCGGACCCTGACGTTCCGCTGCGCCCGCGTCAGTTGCTGACCGAGGAAGAAACCCGCAAGTACCGCGAGATGTACGAGGACAAGGTGTCCATCGGCATTGGTGCTGAAGCGGTGAAGTTCATGCTCTCGGAGATTAATATCGAGGAGTTGGGCGAGCGTCTGGCTATCGAAATGCGCCAGGCCACCAGTGCCCAGCGACGCACGAAGATCATCAAGCGCCTCAAGGTTGTGGAAGCGTTCCGCGGCTCGGAGAACGATCCGCAGTGGATGGTGCTGGATGTGCTGCCGGTTATCCCGCCGGAATTGCGCCCCCTGGTCCATCTGGACGGCGGCCGGTTCGCCACGAGCGATCTGAACGATCTGTATCGTCGCGTGATCAACCGCAACAATCGTTTGAAGAAGCTCATGGAGTTGCGTGCGCCGGAGGTCATTCTGCGCAACGAGAAGCGCATGTTGCAGGAAGCCGTGGACGCGTTGTTCGACAACTCGCGCCGCACGCGCCCCACGAAGGGCCACAACAATCGCCCCTTGAAGAGCCTCGCCGACATGCTGAAGGGCAAGCAGGGCCGCTTCCGCCAGAACCTGCTTGGCAAGCGCGTCGACTACTCGGGCCGTTCGGTCATCGTGGTGGGTCCGGAACTCAAGTTCAACGAGTGCGGCCTGCCCAAGAAGATGGCGCTCGAATTGTTCGAGCCGTTCATTATTCGTGAACTCCAGAAGCAAGGCTACGCCAACACGATCAAGGGTGCCAAGCGCCTCATGGATCGTGAAGTACCCGAGGTTTATGACATCCTGGACCACGTGATCAAGGGTCACCCGGTGTTGCTCAACCGTGCGCCCACGCTTCACCGTCTGGGTGTTCAGGCCTTCATGCCGAAGCTGGTCGAGGGCAAGGCCATTCAGCTGCACCCGCTGGCCTGCGCGGCGTTCAACGCCGACTTCGACGGTGACCAGATGGCCGTTCACGTGCCGCTGAGCACGGAAGCGCGTCTGGAAGCGCGTAACATCATTCTCGCCGAGAACAACATTCTCTCGCCGGCCAGTGGTCGCCCCATTGCCACACCGTCGCAGGACATGGTTCTCGGTCTGTTCTATCTCACGAAGATTGTTCCCGATCTCGAGCGATACAAGTCGGCCAAAACGGATGCCGAGCGCGGCGCTCTGATGCCCCGCCTTTCGTCCCCCGCCGAGTGTATCATGGCGTATAACCACAAGAAGGTGAAGCTGCAGGAAGAAGTCATCGTCCGCCTGAACGACGGGCGCAAGGTGAAGACTTCTCCGGGCCGCATCCTTTTTGCAGAGGTTCTGCCCGAGGAAGTGGATTACTTCTTCGGCGACAAGTCTCAGGGTTTTGCCAATCAGGTAATGACGAAGAACATCCTCGGACGTCTCGTCGCCTTTACCCACAAGATCGCCGGCAAGAAGCGCACGGCTGTCATGCTCGATTCGCTCAAGACCCTCGGTTACGGCTTCGCCAAGCAGGGCGGTATCTCGATCTGCGTGGACGACATGGTTATCCCCGAGGGTAAGCAGCGGATTCTGGATAAATCGCGCAAGGCTGTCGACAAGGTCGTTAAAGCGTTCCGCGAGGGTCACATCATTTACCATGAGCGCTACTCCAACATCATTCGCGAGTGGTCGCTGGCTGCTGAAGAAGTTGCCAACGTGCTCATGAAGGGTCTGGAAGCCGATCAGAACGGCCTCAACCCCATCTGGATGATGTCGAACTCCGGTGCCCGTGGTAACGAGAGCCAGATTCGTCAGTTGGCCGGTATGCGTGGTCTCATGCAGAAGCCGACCAAGAAGATCACCGGCGAGGTGGGCGAGATTATCGAGTCGCCCATTATGTCGAACTTCCGCGAAGGCCTCACGGTGCTCGAGTACTTCATCTCGACCCACGGCGCGCGCAAGGGTCTGGCCGATACGGCCTTGAAGACCTCCGACGCTGGTTACCTGACCCGCCGCCTGTGCGATGTGGCACAGGATCTGATCATCACGGAACAGGATTGCGAGACGAAGGATCACATCACGGTGAGTTCCATCACCGAGGTGACCCACACCGGTGTTCGCAAGCTGGAGCCCCTGGCCGATCGTATCTCCGGCCGTGTGGCTGCTCACGATGTGGTGGACCCCAACGATGGGAAAACCATTCTCGTGAAAGCCAACGAGGAGATCAGTGAAGAGAAGGCCAGCGAGGTCGAGCGCCTTGGCGTTCAGAAGGTCAACATCCGCAGCGTTCTCACCTGTCACACACGGCGCGGCATCTGCGTCAAGTGCTACGGGCGTAACCTGGCCACGGGCCGCACGGTTGAATTGGGCGAGGCAGTCGGCATCATCAGCGCCCAGTCCATCGGCGAGCCGGGCACGCAGCTCACGCTGCGTACGTTCCACATCGGCGGCACGGCAAACGTGCAGGTCGAGGGTTGGTACGAAGCCAACGTGGACGGCAAGCTGCGCTTCGACGACGTGAAGACCATCGCGTCTCCCGACGCCAAGCTCATCGTGGTCAATCGCTCGGGTAACATCCGTGTGGTGGACGATAGCGGCAAGACGCTGCAGGTGCTCCCCGACATTCCGTACGGTGCAAAGATCGGCGTCAAAGAAGGCGACGCCGTGAAGAATGGCACCCGTCTGGTCGAGTGGGATCCGGGCTACCTGCCCATCATCTCCGAAGTCGCGGGAACGGTGCGCATGTCCGACATCGTGGCCGGCATGACCATGCGTGAAGAGTTCGACACGACAAACGAAAACACCGAGCGCGTGATTACCGAGCACAAAGAGGAACGCCACCCGCGGGTGATGATTCTCGACGGATCGGGAACGGAAGTGGCCGTGTACGCGCTCAGCGCGGGCACCATCCTCAGCCGCGATCTGCGCGACGGCATGAAGGTTATACCGGGCACTGTAATCGCCCGTATTCCGCGTGCGCGCACCAAGAGCAAGGACATCACGGGCGGTCTGCCCCGCGTGGACGAACTCTTCGAGGCTCGCAAGCCCAAGGACGCAGGTGTGCTGGCGGAAATCGACGGCACCGTGCGCATCAAGGGCACCGCGAAGGGCTCCCGGAAGTTCACCATCGAGTACCTCACGGAAAAAGAAGGCGAGCAGGTGGTGGAGGAGAAGCAGTACTCCGCGCCCCTGGTGCGTCACATCATCGTGCGCGACGGCGAAAACGTCAAACGCGGCGATATGCTCACCGATGGCACGCCCTCTCCCCACGACATTCTGGCCATCCTTGGCGAGAAGGAAGTGATGGAGTTCCTCGTGAAGGAAGTCCAGGAAGTGTACCGCTTGCAGAAGGTGAACATCAACGACAAGCACATCGAGTGCATCGTGCGTCAGATGCTCAAGAAGATGGTCGTGGAGGAAGTGGGCAACACGCGCTTCCTGTATGGCCAGCAGGTGGACAAGTTCGAGTTCAAGGAAGAGAATCGCCTGACTGTGGAAGCCGGAGGCACACCCGCCAAGGGTCGTCCGAAGCTCCTCGGCCTGACGAAGGCTTCGCTCGAAACCGACTCGTTCATCTCCGCGGCCAGCTTCCAGGAGACGACCCGCGTGCTGACCGACGCGGCCGTTCGCGGACGCTTCGACAACCTGCGCGGCTTGAAAGAGAACGTCATCATGGGCCTTCTCATTCCTGCGGGCACAGGCTTGCCGGAGTATCGCAACATCGAGGTGATGCCCACCGACCAACTCGAAACCCTGCGCGGCCTGGTGGCCGAGGCAGCGGAGGCAGCCAAGTCCTGATTCCAGCAGCTTAACTGAAAACTAAACGAAACATCAGCCCGCCGCGTTACCGAAATCTGGTAACCCGGCGGGCTTCTTTTTTCAAAGCCAGAGCTTTGACGCAAAGACGCAAAGGCGCAAAGGAAAGGCGTAAACGGGAAAATCAATGGGGTGCTCTGGAGAGAGCGCCACGAATCAGTCGGCCATGGGGGCGATGTAGCCGTGTTTCTTTTCGAACCGCGCCATGGACCACTTCATGGCCGGCGGTGCGAGCATGGTGCTGACGATAATGACGACGACGAGGGCCGAGTAGACCGATTCGTTTACGACGCCGATGCTCTTGCCGATGCTGGCGAAGATCAGGCCCACCTCACCACGGGGCATCATGCCGAAGCCGATGCTGAGCTTGTCGGCGCCCGGACCGGCGGCGTAGCCCGAGATCACTTTGCTGATGATGGCGACAACCGTGAGGGCCGCAGCCAGGCCGATGATGGAGGGGTCCACAAAGGTCGCGAGATTCACCTGCATGCCCATGAGCACGAAGAAGATGGGAGCCAGGAGCGACTCGATGGGCTGCATGATTTCCGTCACGTTGCGCTCGTCTTCCTCGTCTTCGAGGTGGCCGGTGGTGATGATGAGGCCCGCCGCAAAGGCACCGATGATGGAGGCCAGACCGATCTTGGCGGCCAGCCACGAGAGGATGAGCATCAGGCACAGGGGATAGAGCAGCAGCACATGGGAGCGATCGATGACTTTGAACACGCCAATGCCCGCGCGGACGATGTAGCCCCCAAGGCCGATGACGACGCCGAGGAAGATGAACGACAGGATGCTGATGCGGGCGACGGTATACGGGTCGAAGCTGCCGGTGGTCACGATGCCGGTGACCACGGCCAGGACGAGGAGAGCCAGAATGTCGTCGATCACGGCCGCCCCCAGCACGATGCGCGCATCCCGGGACGTCAGGCGGTGCATGTCGCGGTAAACGCGGGCCGTGATGCCCACGCTGGTGGCGCAGAGGGTGGCGGCAATGAAGAGATGCTTGGCCATGGGCACGTCGGGGATGAGCATCCAACTGGCGAACAGGCCCATGCCAATGGGGGCGATGGTGCCCACGATGCCCACAGCGGCGGCGCGTCCGCCGACTTTCATCATGCCGGCAACGTCATTTTCCAGACCCACCATGAAGAGCAGCAAAAGCACGCCAAGCTGGGAGAGAACGAAAAGGGCAAACTCGACGCTGAAGATCAGGCCGCCGCCGGGGCCGGTAAGGGCGCTCAGAAGCCGCTCGCCGCTGCCACCGGGCGCCAGTTGCTCGGCGGTAAAAATGGTCTGGGCGATCTGCGTCACGTTGAGGCCGGAGCCCCACATTTTCAGGAAGATCTCGTTGGCGGTATTGAGGTTCATGACCACGATGGCCAGCGGCGCGTGGAGAAAATGATAGCCGATGTTACCCGCAATGACGCCCATGAGCAGCTCGCCCAGCACGGGCGGCTGGTGTACCTTGACCGAGGCCCATCGGCCCACGGCCGCGCCCATCACGACCAAGGCAAGAAACAGCAGGAAGCCCGCCAGGGGATCGTGGTGCCCACCCTCAGAGCCGGCGGCGAAAACCGTGGATGAGGAGAAGAGCAGCAGGAGTATGAATGCAAAAACGGGCCGGCGCGCAAAGAACCGTGGCAGGCTGGAGGTCATGGCAACTCATTTCAATGCTGAGAATAGATGTGATTTTTTGGGGAATCGTCGCCGTTGGCAAATGATTCCGGAGGTCTGGACGGAAAAATCGAACGTTAAAACAGTTTATCGATTTTTGTCTTCAGTGATTCGGGAGGTACAGCGCCAAGAATCGTTTCGACATTCTTCCCGTTTTTATCGAAGAGGATCGTGGTCGGAACCGCCTTGACCCCAAAGCTCCTGGCCACGTCGGGGTTCTTGTCTATGTCGATGCGGGCCACCTTCAGCCGGTCGCCATATTCCGCCACGGTCTGGTCGAACATGGGCGCATAGACTTTGCAGGGCCCACACCACTCCGCATGAAACTTGGCCACGGCCGGGCGACCGTCGGGCACCATGGTGGAGGAGAACGTAATAAGCCCGTCCGCGCCGGGAGGGGCGTTTTGCAGGCGGTTCACGCCCCACGCCAGCACTATCATCAGCAGCACGCCGAAGACCGCGGCTTTCTGCCACAGCGGCAGGCGCTCGGGTCGGATGTCGGACTGGGTGTAGGGTGAGGTCCCGTACACCATCTCGGTCACTTCTTCGTTTAACTTGCGCTGGCGCACCTTTTCGAAAAGGGCGCCGCAGGCTTCGCAGGTTACAAGGTCGGCAGATTCGTGGCCGCACTTGGGGCAATGATGATTATTGGGTTCGTCCATAAGGATAGTTACGGCCCAACCGTGCGCGTATTTCAAGAAGAAGGCGGAGGGGGACAGGGTTGCTGTTGAAGTTTCGCGATAACGAGGGCAGCATCCTTTCTGATTTCAACTTTTTCAGGAGACGACCCAATGATTATAACAACAACACCAACCATCGAAGGACACCGCATCGTGGATTATAGGGGCATTGTGGTGGGCGAAACCATCATGGGGGCGAATCTGTTTCGCGACCTTTTCGCCGCCGTGCGCGATGTGGTGGGCGGGCGCAGCAAGGCGTATGAGGATGTACTGTCGGCCGGGCGCGACGAAGCAATGGCGGAAATGCAACGACGTGCAGCGGCGCTGGGTGCAAACGCGATCGTGGGCGTGGACCTGGACTACGAGGTGGTGGGCAAGACCGGGTCGATGCTGATGATAAACGTCAGCGGAACAGCCGTCGTGGTAGAGTAGGGGGGCAGACAAGAGGCCGCCTGCTGGCAATGAAGTGTTGCACAGCTTTTACGCAAATGGGAAGTTAAAACGGCTTGACTACGCTGGGACTGGGCAGTTTGTTGAATACACCTACGACGCTGCGGGGCGGCGGGTGTCTATGTTTGACACGCGCCTGACGACGGATACGGTTGGAGGGCAGATGTTCACCTGGACTTACGACAAGCTGGATCGCGTGCTGACGGAAACCTATCCCGATGGCTCGGTGGTGGCGTGGACGTACGACGTGTTGGGTCGGCGCTCGACGATGACCGATCCGGACGGGCGGGTGACGGTTTATACTTACGGCTCATCGCCCTCGAATAAGGGGCTTGCGCAAATCTCTGACGATTTCGGGAAGTCGGCCAATTATATCTATGGCACCGACGGGCGGCTGGCCGAGGAGGTTTACCGCCAGAACAACAACGACCTCAGCGTCAATTATTGGAACTATGACTCTGCGGGCCGCGTTGGGTCGCTGGGGCATTATTCCTTTGCCGAAATGGCCATCATCCGCCTGGAGCAGTACACCTACAATGCCGCCTCCATGCGGACACGCATCGATTATTCATCGGACGGGTTTGTGCAGCCCTACCACAAGCTCTACAGCTACGACGCCCTTGGCCAGCTCACGCAGGAGCACAAGCGCTGGACGGGCAACAACGCCAGCGCGTACCGATACGCCTACACCTACGACCCCGCCGGCAACCGCACGCAGTTGGTGCATTACAATGGCTCCAGCACGCAGACGGTGGCGTCGACTTATAACGACGGGAACCAGTTGGTGACACAGAGCGGCGAGCCCATCAGTTACGACTCAAATGGTAACGTGCATGAGATTTCTGATCTCATCGGTTACAATCATAACGCAGACAATCGCCTGACAGCGGCTTATGATGCATGGGGTCAAAACGCTACGTATTACTACGATGCTCTTGGCCGCCGCATTGGGCGCAAATCGGGCGATGGGGTTACCTGGACCCGCTACTATTACGACGGCCTGAACATCCTGATGACCCGCGAGAACAGCCCCGCCACCGGCGCGGCGTGGCGCACGCGACGGGCGTATACGCTGAAACAGGCGTCCATCGGCCAGATCATCGCCGAGCACACCGCCACGGCGTGGACCTCCACCGGCACCCCCAGCGTGTGGAACCATCAGTTCTACCACTTCGACCTGCTCGGCAACACCACCGCCAACACCGACGCCACCGGCATGGTAAGCAACATCATCGACATGGAAGCCTTCGGCACGGTCCTGCAAGGCGGCCAGGACGGGTTCCGGCTGACCACCAAAGAGTATGACCCTGAGGCAAGGGCGTATTATTTCAATGCGCGGTGGTACGCTGTTTCAATCGGTAAGTTTTTGGAGTCAGCTCCCACCTTCCCTTTTACTGAGCATAATTATGCGCTCAGCGATAATACACCGACCCTTCGTATAGATCCGACTGGTCAGCAGCCATCGCCTCCATTTCCCGAAGAAAGCGCACGGAGCCTAGGAAATGATTGTGCAGAGTCTGGCGTTGCAGGACAAAGATTTGGCGGAATTCAAGGTGGTTGTGGGACGGGTGACCCTTCCATAAGCAAATGCCTTCGAAGGAAATGTTGTGCAGAATGTTGTTCTACTCATAGTGAAGGTCATCGCTATAGTGCAGCTGTTTGTACTGCGTCTTGCCTCGGGTTGTTGAATTCTGTTCCTAGAAATCCCTCGAGTGTTCCTTTTTAAGGAAAAACTCTCCATGACAAAACTTAGATACTTATTTCGTCAATACAAACTGCTTCTGCTCCCCATAGCCCTTACGCTGATCGCTTGGGCAATCGCTATGTTCAGCGTGAGATTGCCGACTCGTGACCGGGATTTTCCCCCAGCCATTAGCTCGTTGGTATATTCTCAGGACGGGAGCACACTATTCGTCGGCGTTACTTCGATGCTGTTGAATCCTAAAAATCCTAAACCTGCGCGGGTTATGGCCTTCGACGTATCGTCGACTCGTGCTCGTGTTACGCAGTCGTGGGACGTAAAACCATCGTGGCCGATCCTGACGCTTGATCGAGCAGGAGGTGGAGTTTATGTGTACGGTCCGGGCGAACTGCTCACTTCTGTTGTTGGGGTCGGGAAACCGAAACGTACGCTATATGACACTGGTTTGCCGCCTCAACAAACCATTATTGTTATAAGTCCAACGGGTCAGGAAATCACCGCCCATAACACAAGCGGAACTGTGCTATCCGCCGACCTGAGACGGAGGGGTGGTGTCGATGATATGGCGACAGTATCTCGTACGCTTAAAAATACGAGAGTAGAGAGCCTCGCTGTCTCGCCTGACGGAAGAACGATCGCCGTTGGAATTGTTCGAAGACAGTCAATGGGGCAGGACCAATCGAACAATCTTCGCGGCGACGCGATCACCTCAGCGTCATCTGAACGATACGAATTGGCTCTTCTGAACGCCGACTTCACCGAGAGAGTGCGGCTGAATGATCTGGAGATGCAACCGCGCTTTCTGGGGTTTTCCCACGATGGGGGTTATATCGGAGTCGGTTTCGGCAGCGACACTCCAACTCGCAAAGCGTTGGTGGTTTTCGCGACTGACACGTTGAAAGAACTTTACAGAACGTCGAAAGTTTCGTCTACCGGCAGGTTTGCTTTTTCACCGGATGGGAAGTTTATGCTTATGGCTGCCGGTCAAACAGGAGTATCGCTCCTCTCCGTGGAGACGTGGGCTGAGCATGCTAGTCTGCCATGGTTGGACGCCAAAGACCAGTGGTCGATAATTACTGCACTGACGTTCACACCTGATTCCAACGAAGTCCTTGTCGGCTTTAAAAGAGGAATCTTTAAGTGGGATTTCAAGAGTGGATCCAATCCGGATTTAATTAAAAGGATTGAATATTGATTAATAACCAACTATGGCTGATTCCGGTAATTGCCGTTTTAACATTATGTTCTTGCGGCTACCCAACACTGCGCGAGACGAGTCCTCCGGTATCAACAGGTAAGCCATTGATTCGCGCTATAGAAGAATTTCGATCACTGAAGGGTGCATATCCAGAAACTTTAGAAGAGCTTGTTCCTGACCTTCTGCGAGTTATTCCGGCTCCTGAGATTGGAGTCAATCGGTGGGTTTACAAATTGCATAGTGATAATTATTACGAGCTTAGTGTGCCCTACCAAGAACATTCGTATGAGAGCATGATTTATGATAGTAGAAATGACAAATGGTGGATTGATCAATGATTTCCATCCTGATGACCCGCGAGAACAGCCCCGCCACCGGCGCGGCGTGGCGTACGCGTCGGGCCTACACCCTCAAACAGGCGTCCATCGGCCAGATCATCGCCGAACACACCGCCACGGCGTGGACCTCCACCGGCACCCCCAGCGTGTGGAACCACCAATTCTACCACTTCGACCTGCTCGGCAACACCACTGCTAACACCGGCGCTAATGGCATGGTCAGCAACATAATAGACATGGAAGCCTTCGGCACGGTGCTCGAGGGCGGCCAGGCCGGGTTCCGGCTGACCACGAAAGAGTACGACCCTGAGGCACGGGCGTATTATTTCAATGCGCGGTGGTACTCCACCCAGGCATTTGGCTTTATCAGCCGAGCGCCATTTCCGCCCGACATCGAGCATCCATATATGATAGCTTCAGCGAATCCCATGGGTCGAATTGATCCCTCAGGAATGAGGGATTGGGGGCCCCTGGGTGGAAAATGCTGCAACAAATCGGGGGGAAATGAATGGGTATTAGCTGGTAACGGTTCTTGGAGAGAACTTAAGCCCGGAGAATGTACTGGGGCGGGTGAAGATTGCGATGGAATGACCTGCGGTGGGGGATTCTACTACGTCAAAAATTTGAGAGGCGGATCGTGTGCCACTCCGAGATGTGACGACAAGACTTTCGCAGACAGGAGATGGACACCAAAGGGTCCGAATCCCACCGATGCCAAGTCCCCCCCAGAACGTGGGGCTCATGATTTGCCGCCCGACTATGGCTGGGGGGCACCGGGGCCACTACCGAGACGATGATGGTATCGGAGATCTAAGCCATGACCTTATCGAAAAGGATTCCATTGCTGGTATGGGGGACGGCACTTTCCATAAGTGGCGTCATCCTTTTAAGTAGCGATTCAGTTTATTACGCTGTTCTTGGCTATGCGAAAAGTGAGCTGCCGATGCTGTTTTCCGGAAGCTCAAACATCGCGGAATTTTCCAGCGATTTCAATGCGCTCTATTTGGCGTTATTTCATTTTTCAGGATTCGTTATATGGCGATACTCATATTCTACGAGTTCTGCGTCGGTAGCGGAAGAAGTCAAAGTTGCCTCGGCGGGAAGAGAAGGTTTGCGATTAAGGTCCGACTCCGATTTCATGAACCGGGTTTTGATTTTTGGTACAGGGATTCTTTTTATCGCTGCCGTCATCCTTGATGTCAGGCGGGGAGAAGCGCCTTTTGTGATCCTTTTTCTCCCGGTAATTGCCTTCGCCACGGTCGCGCCGCCGATTTGCTTCTGGTACGATCCGTCAGGACATCGCACAGGAACCGTGGCCGCGTTTGCTCTCTCCGTTGCTTCCACGTTGCTGGGGCTATTTGGATTCTGGGGGGCCTTGGTACAGTTTGTATTCTTGGTTTTGCTCGCTTTGGCCATACGTGCCGTAAAGAAACAACCCGAAAAGCGGCGTCCTTCTGGACCCCCGACGGAGCCGTGTAGTGTGTCTTCTAATAATAGCAGGGCATCTTGAAGGGAAGCCAGGTTGTTTCTGCGACCCCTGCCGGGGTCGAAACTTTTTCGTCTTGGTTCCGGGGGTGTCGCTTCGCTCAACCCCCGGCTAATGGCTGGCATCCCTCCGGGATGGCTTTGGGGTAACGAGGACCGGCTATTAGCTAACATCCCTCCGGGATGGCACCTTCGAGCCCTCCCAGCCCGGCGCGGTCGCGCGCTGCGCCTCTGCTGAGCGGCCGGCCAAGAATGTAGCCCGCATTGAGCAGCGCAAGGATCGCCGCGAACAGGCCGGCCGACATGAGCATTCCGATCATGGCTTCTCTCAACATGGCGCGAAAATATGCCCTGACGCGGAGCGCGAGTCAGCAAGTAAACCGGGGCGACGGGGGCGGACCGGGGCCTGCCGGCCTCAGTGGTCGTCGCCGGTGACGGGCGCGCGGCCCGCTGGGAAGGGGGGCAGTTCGGGCATCAGCGGCGGCTTGAAGTCGGCCGGAGGCACGATGACCATCGCCACGCCGTTCTTCGTCTTCATCCAGATCTTCTCGAAGTCCTCGATCAGCCACTGGCAGCGGTAGCCGCGGCCGCTCTTGGCGAGGAAGGAGTCGGTCACGACGACGCGGCCGTCGTCGGTCACGCCGTTGAGCGCGACGATGTGGTTGCCCATGGACTTGTATGGCGGTTCCTTGCACTCACCCTCCTTCATTCGGATCGAGCAGAGGATCACCTCATTGCGGGCGAGCGCGGCGCGCACTGCCCCCCAGTCGCGGAACCGGTCGATGCGGGCGTCGAACCCGAACTCGTTCGCCGCGGCGACCACCCGCGGCCACAGGCCGGGGTAGTTGTACTCGGGGTCCCAGGTGTGATCAACGATCTGCTCCAGCGGGACCGCGTTGCCGAAGTACTCCAGTGCGGTTGCAAGCGCGGCGGACTGGCAGCGGTTGGGCGTGATGTTGCCTGCCGAGTCCATCTGGCGGCGGAACGGCAGGTCCAGCAGGCGCGCGGACGCGGTGGTCCTCTGCGCCGCGTGGCGCGCGAGCACCTCGGGCGCGGGATGGTTGTCTGTCGTCACCACCGTGAGGGTGGGCAGCACGCTTAGCGTCACCGTGCTGGCGTCCACCACCTTGAACTGGCACGACACGGCCTTCGCGGTCATCTTGAGCCAGTCCATGTCCACCTCGCCGCGGTCGAAGCGTGGCTTGGTGCGACTCGTGGCCGGGTCGCTGACCTGTCCCCAATACCCGGCGTAGAGCCAGGGCGACTTGTCGTCGCCGCCGAACCCGGCCCGCAGGTGGATCCGGAACCCCTGCCCCTTGGGCAGGCGCAGGTTCCACGAGTAGATCAGCTCATCAAACGCGAACGGCGCGGCCACCTCGGGCGAAAGCCATTCGCCGTCGGCCGACTTTGTGAAGCTGTCGGCGGCGATGGTGTGGCGCGCATCAAGGGGCGTCGTTTGCACGGTGGCTGCCTCCGTGGTGGTTGGGGAAACGGGTGAGGTTTGCTGCGCGCGCGCGGTGCCGGCCGCCGCACAGAAGAGAACGGCCGCGGAAGCGATGACGGCTGCCCTGAGCGTGGGACGCCACCGGGCCGCAGGGGATGTGGACATGGGGGACGATGTGGACGGGATGGACATTCTGTGGGCTGTGCCTGCCCCTGTGAAATCTTCAGTCTTTGCGCGCATCAATTTGCCTGTCTGCGGTGCGGACCTTTCTGGCCGTCCGCTTCCGAATAGCGTCAACCCTCGCCTCGCGCCACAGGCAGAGTCAACACTTCCCAATCGGGTGCGGCGTGACGTCATCTGAACCCGGCACCGCCAATCCGCAAAAAAACCTACCACGAATTATCACGAATTGACACGAAGAAAGCACGAATAGGAATGACGCGGGCGGCTACCCCTTCACCCTTCCGACGGATACCGCTTGTTCCACTGTGCGCGCAGCGAGTCCATGGTGCGCATGAGATGAAGCGACTCGTCGAGGGGCATGATGGGGGGTAAGAATTCAGTCTGAACTGTTTTTCAGACTCCCTCGCTTTTAGCCCCTGGAGGGGGCGTGAGCTCTTAGCCGGTGGTTGGGAGCGACTATGTTGCCTTGGAGCAAGCGTTCAAGTTTGGCGGACAGGACGCCAATGGCAAGATGATAAGGCTTGACTGTGCGGGCATGGGGCCGTTCGTTGAATACACCTACGACGCCATCGGGCGGCGGGTGTCGGTGTTCGACTCGCGTCTGACGACTGACACCGTTGGTGGACAGATGTTCAATTGGACTTACGACAAGCTCGATCGCATGCTGACGGAGACATATCCCGATGGCTCTGTGGTGTCGTGGAGCTACGACGTGCTGGGTCGGCGCTCGACGATTACCGACCCTGACGGTGACAGCGTATACTTACGTCAACCAGCCGGGGTTTAAGCGGTTGTCCCGCATCACGAACGCTTTCAATCAGATGGCCGGTTATTACTATGATCCCCAAGGGCGGTTGTCAGAAGACTCGATTATTATGAACACCGGGCTGAGCTACAACTTCTGGACGTATGACCCCGCCGGACGCGTGCCCACGCTGGGCACTTGCATTATAATTTACCACTCCACCAACTTCTCATCACCATAACTGTACGAGCCACCTGAAATGGATAATTTTGAAGCGGGCTTTCAAGAGTTTCTTCTCCCGTCGCGATTAGACGCGCTGGCCGACTACCTAATGAGGAATCTCCATGCTTTGGAGTTGCCCAGTCGTGCAGAATACCGGAGTATGCTCGCGTGGACTCTTGTTTCCTTGGGGCGCACGGATGAAGCGGCCCTCCATTGCGAGCAGGCGGTACGTGAGAACCCTGCTTGCCTTCGTCTTCGCAGTTCAGCGGCACGGTTTTTCACCATGTTCCAGCCGGACATGGAGCGCGCCCGGGAACTTCTTGAGATTCTTCCGCTGGAAAAAAGTCATCATAGTGATGCGTTTGAAAAGCACGGTTATTGGGCGTTCCTGGGTGCCGTCCTGTGCCTGCAAGGTGATGTCGCACGGGGTCTTGAGAAGCTGCACGCGGCCTACTCGGCGGAAATGAGCCGCGCAGTCCGTAGGCCTGACATAGCACCACTTCTTTTGCTAAGACAGCAGAAGAGCGTACTTAATGATGACGACTGGCAACATCTTCTTAACATGGTGTCGAAGTTTGATGAGGTGGACATGGATGCATTGCGAAAAGAGTGATCCATATTGCATTCACGGTGAACCGTGGGCTTCCCGACACGCTTTTTACCATGGACACTGTGGGTGGGCAAAACCGCATAATGGTGCTCCAAGATACCCCGCACCACCCCCTCCAACTGCCAGCGAAGTGTTGCGTTGCGTAGGACGTTGCTTGGTAGCTACGAGCCCTGCGACAGGGGGCGGAGCTGTCGTGGTAATATTTAGTTGGGCATCACCGGTTGCGGGCGCGATAGGAACGGTTGTTGGAGAAGCTTGTGTTGCCCTTATTTGTAACCAAGATCGTTTGGAGAATCCCAATGCATATTAAACCAAAAAGAGAGAAGGTCCGCATCGCTGGCATATATCATTCTCGACCAACCCGGAGAGAATCATACTTAAGAATGTTAGCGATATTTGTTGCTATGATAGCAATTGTCATTGAAGCACCCACATTCGTCGATTGGGGTTTCGAAAAACCCACCCATATTTGGTATCGTTTCCTTGCTATGGTCCTGATATATACACTCGCTATCTATGCGATAATTGCTCAGGTATTGTTGGCCAGATGTGGTCTTATGCATCCTGCCGACTAGCAAATTTTAAAGAAAAACAGGGATGGCGGAGGATTCTTTGGTTATGTTAAAACGAATTCGTTGTCAGCGCTCAATCGTAACTATGCGTTGCCTGTTATTAGTTAGTGGAATCCTTTTGTTTGGCTCCTTGGCAGGAGGGATCGTCTGGTATACTAATGGGTTGTCCGATTATTATCGCGGCAGAAAAGATTTTGAGAATCGGCTGTTTCCGGAGTTGCGTTCTTATTTGGTCGAGACGGAACAAATGAGCGATTTGGGGTTTATTGGACGCTTCGGTTCGGATTTAACATCAAGAACCGTCACTGGGAGTCACATGCAGGAGGTACGTAATCGCGTTTTACAGAACGATATTGGCGTTCTGCTTCTTGGAGACAGGCCAACCTCAGCTCCTGTGCTTTGTGTGTATTATGATAAAATAACGGGCGAATACTCTTTGTTCAAGTTATCGAAATGGTGAGGTAAAACAACAATTGGAACTTTCATTGTCTCAGGAGGAGCGTTGCACCGGGCAATCGGACAGTTACGTATCCTGAAGGGATGCCAGGCTGTTTCTGCGACCCCTGCCGGGGTCGAAACTTGTTTGTTATGGGTTCCGGGGGTATCGCTTCGCTCAACCCCCGGCTAAGGGCTGGCATCCCTCCGGGATGGCTTAAGGGTAACGAGGATGGGTCTTGCCGAATGGATATCATGCTTCCAGAATGGCTTGGGGGTAACGAGGACCGGCTTGGCTTTAAATTTGTGCGGAAGGAAGTCCTGCCTGATCAGGATCACATAAAATGTTTATGGAGAACCCCCGAGGAAGCGAATCCCCGAGTGGATTGAGTTTTGTAAGGGTGTCACTATGGCGAGGGGGGAAATTTGCCGCTCTTTCAGGGCACCAATCTTGTCGGAGATCGGCAAAGACGAAAAGCGAATTTCACCACCGAGGTGCAGAGACACGGGGGAATGCAATATCAGGGGCGGTGTTTTGGGGGCTTGCACACCGGTTGCACACCGGTTGCACGCCGGTCGCATCGGGGTTGCCATCCCCCAGCAAGTGGGCAAGAATTGAAAATGCTCTAGCCGATGGTTGAGCGCAGCGACACCACCGGGTTGCGTTGTCATTAATGTCCGCATCCTGAAGGGATGCTGGGCTGTTTCTGCGACCCCTGCCGGGGTCGAAACTTGTTCGTGTTTGTTCCGGGGGTATCGCTACGCTCAACCCCCGGCTAATTGCTGGCATCCCTCCGGGATGGCTTCGGTTGATGGATGAAAAAAAAGTGAAAGTGAGGAGGCCGTTTGGCGGCGACCGGCGGGGGCGCCGGTCCCACATTGGTTTGTTTATATTGTTTGTCCGCAATTAGGCTAGGGCGGTTGGCGCGGATTATGGCGGTTGGTATGGCTGCTACGGTTACGATGGGGGCGATATTGTTACCCAAGTGGAAAGCTATTCTTATAGGATGGAAGTGCATTTCCTCCTCCCAGCAAGGCGGCAGCATGGCTGCCGCACTCCATACGCTCGCTGTGGACTGCGCAAGCCATGCTTGCGCCTTAGCTTGTATCAAGAACCCTCGGGCATGCCCTCGTGGTTACGTGGCGGTAGATATTCTTGTCTGCCATTGGGCGGTTAGGTGGGGGGCGCCGGTCCCATATTGGACATATTGGTTGTCCGCAATCAGCCCCCGCTGGGAGGCTGACTGTCACCCCTCGGGGATGGAATGGGGGGTTGCGCCGCGGCGGTTGGCGCGGATTATGGCTGTTGTTATGGCTCCCACGGCTACGAAGGGGGCGGAGACCATGGCGATTATGCTGTAATAAAATCCGCGGCCCAGGTTGGCGCCGTTGGCGGCGGCGTCGAGGTTGTCTTTGCAGGAAGGGCATGCCCATGCGACTGCGGTGACAAGCGTCATTGCAGCGATCAAAATTGCTATGCGGCGCAATTTTATGTGGGGGCGCGGGGCTTGCATGGTGTCAACTACACTGGGTTGGCAAAAGTCTTTTAAGCGGGGCAACCCGGTTTACGATTGGCCGTTTGCGTGGAGCGCCTTCCAGAGCCGCTCGGGGGTTACGGGGGTTTCGCTCAGGTGAATGCCGGTGGCGTTCTCGATGGCGGCCACCACGGCGGGGGTTACGCCGATCAGGGGCGGCTCGCCGATGCCGCGCGCGCCGAAGGGGCCGCCGGCGTCGTCGTTTTCCAGAATGACCGCTTCGATGGGGGGCACGTCGCGGATGCTGGGGATGATGTAATCGGTGAGGCCCGCGTTCAACATGCGTCCGTCGGGCGCCATGAGAACCTCTTCCATCAGCGCCATGCCGATGCCCTGGGTCACGCCGCCCTGGATTTGTCCCTCCACGGAGGCGGGGTTGATGGCCCTGCCCACGTCGTGGCAGGCGATGTAGCGTTCCACTTTCACGACGCCGGTTTCAGTGTCGACCAGCACCTCGGCGATGTGAGCGCCGAAAAGATAGGTGATGAACGCCCGGGGGGAGAGGCCGGTGTCGGCGTTCTCGGCTACGGTTCGGGGCTTGAAAACCGCCTCGGCTTGCAGTTTCTGGCCGCGGCGGCGGGCGTCGTCGAGCACTTCATCCAGGGCGACGCGCTCGTCGGGGCGGGCGCTATCCCACAGCCATCCATCGCGCGCGCAGATTTCGAGGGGGTGAACGCCGAGGCGCATTCCGGCAATGTCGAGCACGTGCTCGCGCAATTCGCTGCAGGCGAGTTTCACGGCGTTGCCGGTGAAGTAGGTCTGGCGGGTGGCGGAGCTGGAACCGCTTTCGGGCGTGAGATGGGTGTCGGCGGCGATCACGCGCACGCGATCCAGCTCGACGCCGGTTTCCTGCGCGGCCACCTGGGCGATCATGTTCAGAAGCCCCTGCCCGACCTCGACGGCGCCGCTGCACACGACAAGCTGGTTCTGATCGTTGAACGAAACTTGTGCGCGGGAGGCGTCGGGGAAGCCGTCGCCGTAGCCGAGGCCGAAACAGATGACGCTGAGGGCGCGTCCGCGCTTGAGCCACGGAGCACCGGTGGGGGGCAGAGGGCGCGACCAGGCTTCGGCCACGGCGGCGGGGTTGGGGGGCGCCGCCATTTCGCTGCCACGGGGGGATCCGGCGGGGGAGGCATAGCGCGCGAGGGCGGCGTCCATGCATTCCTCGGCGGTGACCAGCGGGACGATCTGCGAGGTGGTGACGGCCTCGCCGCTGCGGAGCAGGTTGATGCGGCGCAGTTCGATGGGGTCCATGCGGAGGCGGTCGGCCAGACGGTTCATCATACCCTCGTAGGCGATGGCCATCTGCGCCGCACCGAAGCCGCGCATGGCCCCGGTGGGGTTGTTGTTGGTGTGGATGCCGTACACGTCCACGCTCACGTGGGGCACGCGGTAGGGGCCTGTGGCGTGGCTGCTGGCTTTGCGCATCACGGCGTCGCCGGTGCTGGCGTACGCGCCCTCGTCGCTCCACACCACCACGCGGGCGGCGGTGAGGCGGCCATCCTTGCGCGCGCCGAGGGTGTATTGCACGCGGATGGCGTGGCGTTTGTGGCGGGCCACCATGCTCTCGCGGCGCGAGTAGTGGATGTAAACCCCGCGGCCGGGATGTTTGAGGGCGGCCAGGCCGAGGTGCATCTGGATGGAAATATCTTCGCGTCCGCCGAACGCGCCGCCCGTCGCGGGTTGGATGATGCGCACTTTTTCGAGGGGCAGGCCGAGGGCCAGCGCGGTGAGGCGGCGCTCCTCGTGGACCCACTGACCACTGGCGCGGATCTCGAGAATGTTACCGTCGAAACGGGCGCAACCGGCTTCGAGATCGAGGAAGGCGTGGTCGACGGTCTGGGTCTGGAAGGTCTCTTCCACGACCACATCGGACTCGTGGTCGAGCGCGTGCTGGGGGTCTCCCTTGCGGATGCGGCGTCCGCCCATCTGGTTGCCGTATTCGTGGATGCGATGGGCGCCGGGGGCGAGGGCCTCGTCGATGGTGTGAATGGTGGGGAGAGGGTGGTAATCCACAACGATGGCATCAAGGGCGGCAGCGGCGGCCTCTTCGGTTTCGGCCACAACCACGGCAAGCGCGTCGCCCATGTAGCGCACCTGCTTGTCGGCCAGCACTTGTTGGTCGCGCGAGATGAGCCCGTGGCGGTTGGTTCCGGGCACGTCGGCGGCGGTGTAAACGCC
>PHCB01000001.1 GCA_002842095.1 candidate division BRC1 bacterium HGW-BRC1-1 | reverse complement strand
GCCGCCGGGGCGGCGGGTGCGACCGGGGTTGCCGTTATGCCCGCAGCGGCCGCTTTGGGTGCTGCTGCTTTGGCGGCTGTAGGTTTGGGTGCTGCCGCTGCGGCTGCTTTCTGCGCTGCCGCTTCGGCCTTCTTGCGACGGTCGGCTTCCACTTCCGCGATCAACTTGGCTTCCGCAGCCGCCTGTGCTTTCAGGCGATCTTCTTCTTCCTTGGCGCGCTTGGCGTCGGCTTCCTGACGCTTTTTCTCAGCGGCAAGGCGACGCGTCTCTTCCTTCTGGGCGAGTTCTTCCGCCTTCTTGCGCTTCTCGAGTTCCGCGCGATCCTTCTGCTCAGCCTTCCACTTGTCGATGTGGGGCATGAGCCGCCGGATGTCTTTATCCTCGATGTTGGCGCTCGGACTTGGCTTGATCGCAATCCTGTGCTTTTTGGCAACAGCCAGCACTTCTTTACTCTCGATTGCGCAAGCCTTAGCTAATTCGTGAACCCTCATTCAGTACCCCGCAGGAAGTTAGGTCGCAACCGCCCAAATGCAGGGCGTGTGCGTACCATTGTGACGCTTATGGTTGAACTATGTGAACCTGCAACTGCGGGAAAAACTAAGAGGGAAACGCCCTTCTCGAAATCGGGGAACCCGATCAGACAGGCGTTCAAAAAGGAGGGATTGGGGTGGGATGGCGCCGAATCAGTCAGATTGTCGTTCGGCTGCGCTGCGTTTAGGCCGGAGCCTCAAAGTCAGTTTACCATACCACGTCCTTCCATTAAGCCTTTAGATTTTCAACAGACACACTTGCATGTTTACAGAGAAAAGGACTACCCGCCATAAGCCTTTCTCTTCAATTTCACCGGGTTGCACAAGTTTCGACACATTGTCTCGGGTGTTGACCCGCCGTTTTTCGTCCGTCTACTCTCACAAAACCTGCCCTTCAAGGCAACGGAACACAGATAGATCTATTCTCGAAACAGGCAAGGGTGTCATGGCGTCGCTTTTAGTGATAAGAGGTCCCAACATTGGGATGCGTTACGAATTGGGAGAACGCACTCGCATCGGTCGGGCTTCGGATAACGAAATCCAGGTTCCGGACGCCGGCATTTCCCGGGTGCATGCCGAGGTCGAACAGCGACGGTTGGCGTTCATCATTCATGATCGTGAGTCGACCAACGGTGTTGTCGTCAATGGCACACACGTGCGCGAGAAACTCCTGGGGCGGGGCGATGAAATTCAGGTCGGTAACACCCTGCTGCTGTTCAACTCGGATATCCATATCCGCAATGCGCGCTTCACTAATAATAGTGTGTACCTTTACTCTGCCGATGCGCAGACGGTTGCGCTGACCAACCGTCATTCCGGGCTGGAGCGCCTGCAGGGCGCCGAGCGGCAGGCCATCGATTTCATCATGCGTCTGGCGGATTGGTTCGCCGTGCCTCCGGTGGGTGTCCATGAAACCGCTGACCGTTTGTTGCAGCATGTGATGGAGATGTTTATGGCAGATGCGGCCGCGCTGCTGCTTTGCGATCCCGAAACGGACGCTCCATTGCCCCCCGAGGAGCGCATTGGTCGCCCCGAAGATCCTGACCGGGTGGGACGTCTCCTCCGGCCCATCGCGGCGCTGCCGCAGGATGCGCCCATGCGCATGAACCGCGAGTTGGTTTACACTGCCGCGCGAGAAGCCACCGCCCTCATGGCGGGCGAGTCGGGGCCGCCTCCGGCTTTGATGAGCGCCGACGACGGAGCCAAATCTCCCCCCTCTGCCAAGGGTGCACAGGCCACCGGCCTCTCAACTATTTGTGCGCCGATGATGAACGGCGATCGCGTGATGGGAATGATCGTCGTGGAAAAGAACGAGTTGGACTTTTACTCCCTTCGCGATCTGGGGCTGTTGCAGGCCATCGCGGGTCTGGCCACGGGAGCGGTCCACGCTGCTCATCTCGTTGAGAAGATCGAAATGATGCCAGCCGACGCAGGTGATTCGGGGCTCGTGTCCTCCATGAATGCGCGTGTGCAGCAGGTGTTTCGCGATGCCCAACGATCAGCCATCACCAATGTGACGGTGCTCATCCAGGGTGAAAGCGGGACCGGCAAGGAGGTGCTGGCACGGGCCATTCATCGCCAGAGTCCGCGGGCGTCGGGGCCCTTTGTGGCTCTTAATTGCGGGGCCATACCCGGCGCACTTTTCGAGAGTGAGCTGTTCGGTCACGAACGCGGCGCCTTTACCGGAGCTATTAAAACCACGCCGGGCAAAGTTGAGATGGCCCACGGTGGGACTCTGTTTCTGGACGAAGTGGGCGAACTGGATCTGGCCATGCAGCCGAAACTGCTTCGGTTTCTGCAAGATCATGCCTACTATCGCGTGGGTGGAAACCGCCCGTTGGAAGCCGATGTGCGAATAATCGCTGCGACCAACGCAGACCTCGGCGAGGCTGTTCGCGAGGGGCGCTTTCGCGAAGACCTGTGGTATCGCCTGAATGTGATGAGTTTCGAAATGCCCCCCCTGCGGGAGCGCACCGAGGACATCCCCGCCATGGTGGATCATCTGGTTCGCCAGAGCGCCGCGCGTCTGGGGCGCAAGGTTACGGGGATTCAGGAAGAAGCCCTGTGGCTTCTCCAGCGTCAACATTGGGGCGGCAACATTCGCGAACTGGCGAACGTGGTGGAGCGGGCCGTTCTATTGAGCGATGGTCCGGTTCTGACCGCCGCACATTTTAATTTGGCAGCTCCCGTGGCGGGAGTAGGTACACAAAAAACCGACCGCGAACCGGTGGAACTTCTGGCGCATGTCGAGCGGCGTGAAATCGTCCGCGCCTTGCAGGCCTATGCAGGCAATCAGGCACGTGCGGCCGAGGCTCTCGGTGTGCACCGCAATACCTTGCGCAACAAAATAGCCGATTACGGCATTGATGCGAAGGACCCTCGATAAAAGATTACTTGTCGATGGTTTCGGATGCGAAGGAGGGGCGCGCAGCCGGTGCCACCGGGGCCGGTGCTGTCATTCCCATGTTCGCTTGGGGCACTCCCGGCAAACCGCAATCTTCGGGGGGAGCGGGATACAATCCCAGTGGTTCGTTGCGGGCGCTGATGAAAATTCCAGCCTTTTCACACAACGGTGCCACCGGTTTCAAGACCGGCTGAATTACCTGCTTGCCGTCGGGATAGCCTCGTTTCAAATTCTCGGTAATCCCAAGCCTTCCCTGCTCGTAAGCCAGCACATGGGAGCCCGGAGGCACGCTGCTTTGGTAGCCACTGGGGGAGGCAAAGAACCAACCGGGGACATTTCCGTACATATAATAAGGCGTGGCCAGCACGCCTGTTGCGGACGGATAGGAGCGTGGGTTTTCGAATAGGGTGGAGGGATGGGGCGTGTAGCCGGGCTCGTAGCTGCGCCGCACAGACGCGGAGTAGCATGAAAGTTCCTGATAAATACCCACGGCCTGACCATTCTCAATGATCGGGACGTCCTGTGCGACAACCTCCGCAGCCGGTGCGGAGAGTGCGGGCGCTGGCAGTGGTGCCGGTGGAGTCGCGCCAAGCTGGGCCGAAGCGGGGGCGACAGAAATTGCAACGAGGAGACCGGCCAATACCGG
This sequence comes from candidate division BRC1 bacterium HGW-BRC1-1, assembly GCA_002842095.1. Classification (GTDB taxonomy): domain Bacteria; phylum Sumerlaeota; class Sumerlaeia; order Sumerlaeales; family Sumerlaeaceae; genus HGW-BRC1-1. Next base: position 388,348 of record PHCB01000001.1, on the reverse strand, counting down.
CAGAGATGTACGCAACATCAATTCACCTGTGCAGGAGATGTGGACATATCAAGGGCACCCAAGCCGGGCAATCCGGCAGGGGCTCCGGGCACTGCCGGAAGTGCGGGCGGCGGGGGGGCAGCCTGCGTTGCCGGGGCTCCGGGCAGGCCGGGCAAAGCAGCTCCCGGAGGAGGCGCGACTGCCGGGGCAGCTTCGGTGGGAACCATGGGTAAAGTGGGCATTGCGGCTGGCGCACCCGGCAGGCTTGGAAGCGCTACCGGCGGTGCTGCTGCACCAGGTTCCGACGCCGGCGGAGTGCTCAGAGACGGCAGGTTCGGAACGACAACCGGTGCAGATATGTTGTTCGGGACAACAACCATTTCCGGGGTCACGACAACCGGTGCGGGGACCGGCGTGGAACTGAGCGTGGGCAGCGGCACAGGTGTGGAAGCCGGTTCCACCGTGACGGGAGAGACGGACAGATCCTTTGCCGGTTCAACAACTTCCTGAGCGGGCGTAATCTCGGATTGTTCCGTGGTGGGAGCCGTCACAGTTACACCAACTTCTTCGATGCGAATGGGTTGGGGAATGTAACGTCCGGCGGCATAAGCGGCCTCGCCCGTCATCATGGCGCTGGCGGGAGCGGTCACATACGCAGGAACTTGCGGTTCAACAGGCACGGTGCCCGCATAGCCCTGGGGCCAGTAGTACGTGCCGAAGGGCAGGTTCACATAAATGTCGGTGCGCATGAACGGTGCCGACGCATAAATATAATTGCGGCTGGGGATCAACTGTGAGGGGTAAGGCGTGGAGGCGGGCACAAGAACGCGGGTGACCGTCTGGGGCATGTAAATAATGGGCGGTCCGGCGAAGGCCGGGCTACGCAGATAAGGCGTGCCAACGGGAGCCGCAGCAGCGAGGCCCTGGCCATAGGGGCCCAGAATGCTTGCTTCGGGGTAGGGCGTCACGGCCGGAGCCGGATAGAGAGGAACACCGGCTGAACGCGGCGTAAGCCTGGGGGCAGCCAACATTCCCGCTTCTTCTGCGGGAGTGGCCTCGCCCATCATGGTCAGTTCGCCGGTGGCATTGGTTACCGGTGCGATGACTGTCACGCTGTCCGCCGGTTTGTAAGCCGTGATTGGAAGTTCCGCTGTGAGCGTGGGCGACAAGGAAACGCGGTCGCCAATGGTGATTTTAGAGGCATCCGCCGGTGCCAGCGAGAGCACCGAGCCGCCCTGTCCGCCACTGGATTTCACCGTGGCGGGAGCCACGAGTTGTCCTTTGCGCACGATATAAACTTTTTCACCATCGGGGCGAACCCCCATGTCCACCCTCATCTCCCCTGTGGTGGGGTTGGGTGTAAGTGTCACCATTCCGATTTCCTGAGCGGTGCCCAGGGCCGAGATAGCCACAAATGCGGTGATGGCAGCAGCAAGCTTCGTCATGCGAGACTCCCGTGTTGTCGAATTCGCGTAATTATTCGGTCACAACCCCATCCCTTCACGGACGGGCCATGCCATGCAAGAGTAGTTCCAATGGGTAATTTTGTGAAATGCAACGGGTGCGACACTCTTAGGGTCACGATTCAACCCAGTTTTTATACGAAATCAAATCAAAACAACAGGTCAGCGAAAGGTGGGATCATTCGGGCGCAACGATAAACGTGAGGCCGTGAGATTAACCGGACCCGAAAAGCGTTGAATGTGTCTCGGATTCTCAGGAGCAAATCAATCTTCATGTTCAGGCGAAGCCCATTAAGCATTAACAGGAGGCGCACTTGGCGCGACAGGAATTAATAACCCGATGGACCCTGGCAATGGCATTGTGTTGCGCGAGTGGCTTTGCCACCGCGGCGGAACCGGCGGTAACCATCGAAGCGGTTCCCTTTTCCCCCGGTGTGGTGAATGCCCGCCCCTGTTTCCCCGGCGCGTATTATCGCAAGGCGGTTTCGGATACGGCCCATTGGCGGGGCATTACCGGCGTGATCGTGTTGCCGAAGTTTCTTCTCGACCCCTCGCGGCGTGATCCCGCCACGGGCAAGGCCCTCGATAACCCTTCAGTTTATATGGGTGGCAGCGCCGATGGTCAGGAGATCGACGCGGGCGTGAGTTACGAAATAGTGAAGGAGCCGGACGGCCGGGCCAGCACCGAGCGCAAGGCATTCCGTCCATTCTGGCGCAACCAGAGCTGGTCTAGCGGACCGGCTGATCCGCGCTATTATTATTACGCGGGTGACACCCTGCGCATGACGGTGGAAACAACCTCGCCGGGCACCCTGGGCATGGAGATCGTTTGCCTTGAGCGGGGAGAAGAGGGGCGTGCCGAGTTGGCCCGCTACTCCGATGCCGGCACCACCGAGCCCAACGATTTTCTCAGCACGCTAACCGTGCAGTTCGATGCAAAAAAATTTGGTCCCTCCGTGAAACAGGAATTTAAACGCGTGAACGCGATCGATCAGGTGGGGCGCGAAGCGAAGAGCGTGATAAAATCCGCAACCCGTGTGGAAGGCGCGGTGTGGCAGCAATGCTGGCTGCTTCGAGAAGGCGAGCGCCTGCCATTCATCCCACAGCGTTTCGACGACATGCGCTGTCCGTCGGTGGAAAACATTGTGGTCAAACCCGGCGGGGAGCCCGGCCGCGGTGGGGAAGTTATCACGATTCTCGGCGACAATGCAGTGGGGATGAAAGGTCTGGAAATTCCCGGACCGGACGCCTTCACGCCGTTCACAATGAATCATGAGGAACGCTTTCTCGTTGCGCCCCGTGAGGCCAGAATGACACGCGGTGAAAATGAAACCGTCTGGGTGAGCGACATTGAACACCTGATGTGGGAGGCAACCGGCGAGCGCTTTCTGGCCGACGATCCCACAAGCCCGGTGGTCCTGGCGCGAGACACCGTTCCTGCGGGTAATTCCTTCCAGCTCTTTCCCTACCATTATCTCGGTGAGGACGAAGCGACAACCCTGGGCGCAGTGCCGAAATATCATCTTGTGGTCTCCAACGAAACCACCCAACCCCTGACCGTCACGATTGATGGAATGGGAAAAACCAAGAGCTGGGGCCACGAGCATGCGTGGCGTCCGGCGTTGGTGGGGGAGGGCGTAACGTCCTTCACTCTGGCAGTTGGTGAGGAGCGCACGCTGTGGCACGAGAAAAACCTGCGGGCGGGTTACCCCTGGAGCGCCGTGGTGCTTGGCCACACGACGGGCGATTTGACCGTGACCGACTATTGCTATCTGGGCGATGACGACCCCGGTTCGGATGCCCCGCTCATGCCCGACATGGCCTGGCCACCCCACCTGCTGGCTTCCTTTTCGCGGGGGCTGATTGATTGGTTCACCGCCGATGTGGCGGTTCTTCCCGACGCCCATGGCGAAAAAGGCCAACTGCCTCTCAGCGCATTTGCGGCGAAGGAAGCAACGAGTCTGGCCTTCGGCTATTCTCCGGGCGGACCGATCAATAACCTGTGCGATTACCGGGTCGTGCAACCGACTTTCGTAAACGATGTTATGCGCGTGCTGGATCCGCTATCGGGATGGGATCATGTGTTTTTTGGCGGAAACTATCCGGCCATTTACCGGTTTGAACTGCCCCTTGTAAACGACTCCCGGGCGACGAAGACACTCTCCTTTCATCTCGCGTCCAATGACCGCTTCGGCGTCCACAGTACTGCGGGGGTTTTGGTCGACGGGCGCTTCTTGCGGGCGGTGACTCCTGCTTTGAAAGAAGAGAGTCGCTGGCATGTCTGGTCGCTCACGCTGGGGGCGGGCGAATCGCGCACCGTGAAGATGACCATCGTTCCCCTCGGCGGTCTCTGGGGCGGTTTCGTGGGAACGTTCACCCGCAGCGGAGTCTGAGCCGCGAGAAGTTTTGGAAGAACGCGTCACCATAGAGCCGCTGGATGAGGATTTTTTGGCGCTGTCGTTTCCTTACGACGAGCGCTTGGTGGCTCGGGTGCGGGCGCTGGGCAGTCGCCGATGGAACAAGAACTCCCGACGGTGGGAAGTGAACATCCGTCATCTGGGTGAGATTGTCGAGTTGTTCAACCTTGATCCCAAATCCCTCGACCGCAAAATTTGGCGGCGTTATCAGATGCTGCGCATCATGGGGCAGAAGGCCAAGATTCATGTAGGCCATGTGATGGCGCATCTGGAGGGCGAATGCATTCCATTCGCCGACATTGATGAAGCTACCTCGTATTTCGTGCCCGGTTACAAGTTCATGCCCCGGTATGTGAAGGGCCAGTGGGACGGACGGCGCCATCTGTACAACGCGAAAAAGCACACCTTTCCGGCGGGTCTAGTGGATCGTGTGTTGGAGGTTCTCGAGGCTGAGGGGATTGATGTAAAAATCACACGCGAGGCGGAGCCGGAATGCCTGCCGTTGGATATTACTGCGTCCCCTCTGAAACCGCGCGATTATCAGACCCGGTGCGTGGAGGCGGCCCTTAGCCACGGGCGCGGCATTCTTGAACTGGCAACCGGTGCGGGCAAAACGGCCATCGCGGGCATGATCATTCGTGCACTCAATCGTCCGACGTTTTTCTTCGTACACACGCGTGATCTGCTACACCAAACCTGCCGAGCGTTATCGAAACAACTCGGCATCCCTATTGGTCAGGTGGGCGATGGAGTGATCGACCTGCGGCCCGTTACGGTGGCAACCATCCAAACGTGCGCCGGTGCTCTGGGGCTGGAAACCAGCAAGCCTGGCGAGGACGAGGTGAAGCTCGAGCGCGACAAAACCGATATTCAAGGCCACCGGGTGGAATTGCTGAAGGCGCTGCGTGAAGCCCCGGTTGTGTTCTTCGATGAATGTCACCACCTGCCCGCCGACACCTGTTACGGCCTGGCGATGCAGACATTAGGCGCGTCGTTTCGTTTCGGCCTCAGCGCGACGCCCTATCGCCGCGACCATCAGGACATCCTGCTGGAGGCGGCGCTGGGCCAGAACCTCTTTCGCGCCAATGCCTCGGTGCTTATCGAGCAGGGCTTTCTGGTGCCGCCACGCATCCGTTTTTATGCCGTGCCGGCGTTGAAAATCATGTCGGGCCGGGTCGACTATCAGGAAATTTATCAAGACTATATCGTGGAGAACAAACGCCGGAACGCTTTGATTGTGGAGAAGGCTCAGGCTTTGGTTGCGGCGGGCAAGTCCACGCTTATTCTGGTGAGTCAGGTAACCCATGGAGAAGCGTTGCGTCGCCTGATGCCGGACGTGCCGTTGGTGCAGGGCTCCGATGCGGCCACAAAACGTCATAAGATTTTCAGGGAGTTGCAGGAGGGGAACCTGCCCATGGTTATCGCCACCACACTGGCCGACGAAGGATTGGATATCCCCAGCCTGCGGGCGGTTATTCTGGCCAGTGGGGGGAAAAGTGAAACCCGCGCATTGCAGCGGGTGGGCCGCGCGCTGCGGTCTTCGCCGGGAAAGAAAGAAGCGCTCATTGTTGACTTTTACGATGATGCGCCATACCTGAAAGATCACTCACTGGAGAGGCTGGAAATCTTTCGCAGCGAACCGGCCTTCAAGGTGGAAACCGTGGGGTTCAAGGGATGAACTGGACCGGCGGCTGGGGTGGACCGCAGCGCAAGCGTAAGGCGGATGGAACCTATAAAGATGAGCTGCCCCGGGCCGGGATTTTGATGCTCGTGCTGGGTGGGGTGTTTGTGTTTGTGGTGGGGGGAGGGCTTGGGGTGCTGGCATTGTTTCTTCTGTTTGGACGCACCACATCCGGAGCAACTGCCTATCTCTCGACGAACACGCCAGAAAGCACCCGGGTTCTCAGGGGGTTAATCTTTACCTTTTTTTGGGGCGGCGGACTGTTAGGATTGGTGGGGTGGATAACCGCAGTTTGGCAATCACGCCGGGGGGAAAAGAAGCGGCTACTACGTGAAGGCGAATTGGCCAAAAAGTGGGGGGATGATTAGGAGCAATGGACTTTATGGACGATATGGACTTCATGGACGAAATGGACGAAAGCTGTTTTATGGACCATTTCAACCCACGTCCATAGTGTCCATATCGTCCATTTCGTCCATCCCGTCCATCCACCCCAAACCATTTGACACCGCCACGATATCATGGTGAAAATTGCTGTCAACCCGAAGAACACATCCTTCGTCTAAGACCTCAGATCATCCTGAGAAGGTGTATTATGGCAATCCGGCGAGTACGCACAGATAGTGGGTTTTATCGCGATGAACGCGACCCTGCGTCTATTTTCATGCGGGTCGTTATGTTCTTTGCCGTCCTGCTGGGTGGCGCTGTCGCGGGTGTGGCCATTATGTTTTTCATTCAAGCGAGATTCTTGCTGGTTCCCCTCGGGCTTTGGATTGGGCAGGGGTTTGTCTTCGGTTTCGCAGCCATCATGGGGGCCATCTCAGCCTACAGATTATATGATGAATGCCTGAAAGAGGTTATCAAATGGCGTCGTGATGAAGCGCAACGTCGCCGCAAGATGATCGCCGAGAGGGCCGCAGCCGGGCCGCCGGCGTCTTACAAACATCCCATGTTCATGTGAGTGCATTCGGGACGATCATCGTCCCGTCACTCGCTCTTCAGGCCTTCGATAACCCGGCTCAATTCCTTCGCAATAATTTCATGGGCCGCTGCGTTGGGGTGGATGTCGTCCGATGACACCCACAGCGCAGCGGTGGTCAGGCTGTGTTGACGCAGATACCGACGCAGAGCCGGGGTGGGATCGCAGAGCGTCGCGCCCGCATCTTTGGCGGCTTCGATCCATGGGACCAGATCGGCCGGTGGCGCATCATTAGCCGCATTGGCTCCCCCCAGGTTGGGCGAGAAAACCAGCGCCACAACCGGGATGTTTTTTGCGCGGCAAACCTGAACCATGGTCGCCAGAGCCCTGCGGGCATTGTCCATGCCCATAAGGTGATGATACTCTGGGGGCACAAGTTCGGGGCGGTATCCCCTCACGTTTTGCCCGTGGCCCACTCCTCCGGCCTCCACCACGCCGCCGGCCGCCAGGCGCGCCGTGTCGCCGAAGGGACGACCCATGAGACGGTCGCGGATTGTTTCCATAATGAAAGACTGGCGCAGGCTCCACACCTGCGGCTTCAGTCGGATGAAGTTCGGCAGTTCGTCATCGTTTGCAACGATGGAGACCACCACCACGTCCGGATCTGTTTTGAGAACGGCTCCTTCCAGCGTGGCGAGTTCCATGGTGGAATTGTAACCGGGGACAGCGAAGTTCCATACCTCGACTCCAGCGGTGGTGTTCGATGTTAGCGCTTGCAGCTTTTCGGAGAAGCCTTCCTCGCGGGGAACGCCCCAACCAAAGGCCACGGAATCGCCCAACACAGCGATGCGTTTTACGTCGTCGGGTTTGGCCTCATCCCGATCAATGTCTCGAAATCCCGCGGCATTGATCCGCAGGGGCGCACCCACAAACACGCCATTGGCACCGGGTATCATTTCATAGACGCGGTTCAGATCTCGGGCCGGCCGGATGAAATGTACCAGCGACATGTCATCCCCCCAGTTGCGGGCATACTCTACGCGAAAGCGGTCGACGGATTCGGCAAATCGCAGTAGGTAAAGACGCAGCCCAAGCTCAAGAAAGAATAACGCAACGATGACGCTTCCCGCCGTAGCGATAAAGCGAAAGAGGTTCAATCGCCTCGGGGAGATGCGAGCGGCTTTTGAAGGATTATCCGGGGCGGGTGGTGGTGACGAATTCATGAGAGTAAGCATCGACGCGATGCATGCGATTTATGGAAGCTGAAAGATGGAATTAAATTGCCGCTCTGCCATTGCACTCTGTCTGGTTCATCTTTGCTCTGGTTTTACTGGCAAATGCCATGCCGTGGTCATAGAGTTGGCCCGTTGCAATTTCGCTGGGAGATTTCATGAGACGGAACAAAATCGTGTGGCGTCATTACCGCGTGATAGGCGCGGTGTATGCCCTGTTGTTTTTGGTTTTGTTTAGTCCGTGGAACGGTCAGGGGTATGATGATACGTTTTACTTCTCCTATCTCACGTCGCCCACGTTCGATCAGGATTTGCGTTTCGAGAACGATTTTTATCTGAGCGAAAACTCTGTCGATTTTATCCGGCATGAATTGTCCGAACCCAATGAGCGAGGTCACCTCAGGAATTTGTTTGCGCTGGGAACGTCGCTTCTCTGGCTGCCGTTTTTTTTGGTTGTGCGGGCGGCGGCGTGGATCGCGCAAGCGTTGCCTGGTCCGGCACCGGCCTGGTCGCAGGATCGCTACTCGGCACCATATTTATGGGCTGTATCGCTGGGCACGTTGTTTTGGGGGATGTTCGCCTGTCTCCTCATGTACGAAACCTGCCGTCTGCGGTTTCGCCCAAGGGTCGCTTTGCACGCCTCCCTTGGAATGACCGTGGCGTCGCCATTGCTCGGTTACATTTTTCAGATGTCGACCATGTCCCACGCCGCGTCGGCTTTCGCAGTGGCTCTGTTATTGTTCCTTTGTTTTAAACTTCGCCACCTGCGAAGCGCGTGGAGTTATATCGCCCTGGGGCTGGCTCTGGGATTAGTGACGCTGGTCCGCTGGCAGGATGCAATTTTTGTCCTCATCCCCGCCGGCTTTTTTATCGCACACCTTTTGAACCGTCGCGGTTCACGCCCACGGTTTTCACCGCTGCTTGGGGCGGCAATGGGAGGGCTGGCTTTTCTGATGGTCATGTCCCTTCAGTTCTCTTACTGGAAGGCGACCCTCGGGCGGTGGATCACCATGCCGCAGCCCGACGGATTCATGCACTGGACCCAACCGGAGATTATGAACCTCCTTTTTTCCGGCTGGAACGGGGCGTTTTACTGGCACCCGCTGTTGCTCGTGGGTGCCCTGGGGCTGATGGCCGGGTTGTTCCGGTGGCGTTGGTCGCGTCTGGCCCCCGCCCATTGGGCCATGGTTGCCACGCTTCTCGTGGCTGTTTACGTCAACTCCTGCGTGGAAGATTGGTATGCGGGCGCGTCTTTCGGAATGCGACGTTTTTGCAGTATCGTGCCGTTGCTTGCGCTGGGACTGGCGGCGGTTTATAGTCGGCTGCCCCGCCGTGAAATGCGATTGCTGCCTCTGTGGACGGGTCTGCTGCTGGTGCTGAATCTCGTTCTTCTGACCGGCTACCAGAACCAATTCCTTCGTCCGTTTTTCTGGACTGAAATTGGACAACTCGGGGCCGACTTCTGGAATCGGTTGCCCGCCTTTCTGCCCCATGTGGTCTTCCAACATCACAGTCTTGCTGAAATGTTGGATGAGAACCGATGGTTGCTGGCGTTGGCCCTTCTGGGCTCGGGCGTTTGGGTGATGGTGGCGGCCTGGTGGCTATGGACCGTTCTGGCTCGGAAGAGTCGTTGGTTGCCCCGAACTAAAATGATTTTTTTGGGGTGCGCAGTTTTATCGGTGGTTGCGGTGGATGTCTGGTTCCTGACTCACGCAACGGTGCCCGACCCCCGGGGGCTGGCCTTCTCGGAAATTTCGCCTCGCAAACATCCCTACGAGCCCGAAGCACCCCCCCAGGCGTTCGCCGACATTGCCGGGCAATGGGTGGAAAATCCGGTGGCATGGCTTACGGTCCTGAAATCGAAAGCCGCAACCGATGCGGAGCGCAAACAGGCGTTGTGGCGTTTGAAGCAATATGGTGGAAAACTTTGGAGCAAGGCAGTCTTTTCTCTGCCGCAAGATTCTGCGTTACGCAGGGTGAATGAAGCCGAGGCAAACGAAAAAAGCCCGCGGGTTTTGCAGGGTGTGCGAATTCGCATTCTGTCGCGGATTTCCGAGGCTAAAGCCTTCAACCACACACGGCTTGAGCAGCGTTACCTGAGGAAATTTCTGCGCGCGTTTCCGTTCCATTTCCCATCCCTCCTGAGGGTGTACGACATTCAATTAACCAGGGGAGATAAACTTGAATCCCGACAGGCCAAGGCCTTCGTGCGGAGGATTTTGCAGACCCGCTGGATGGTCTTCGTGTGGAAGGGCGATGGCATCGGTCGGGTCATGCCCATTTTCTATTATAATTACGTCAAGGAATCGGTGCAGATCCTCGACCGGATTATGTGGGGGCGGGGAGATTTTCAAGATCTCGTCGACATGTATCGTTTGCTGCAGGGGCGAAATGTAATCACGGGGCGGGAAAGTGTGCGTTTGCGACTGGCCGAGGCGGCCCTTTCACCCGGCGGATTGGAAGCTCTCGTGGCGGAAGCCATGAAGAACGATGTAGACGAAGACGCCCGTTACGACGCCGCGGCAGCCTGCCGTGCCATGTATCACCCTGAATTGGGTGACCGATTGGTGGGCTTGCCGAAAGCGACGGAAGTTCCTGACTGAACCGCCCGCTGAAGCGAGCGGGCAATTTGGCGGGTCACCGGCGGGGGAGTGCGCCAGAATGTCGCGGCAATCGTTCCGCAACCTTATACTTCCTGATGCATGACAAGCCCACCGACTGCGGGAGGTGTCGGGCGTGATGTGGCACGATGTTCGCTCATTGAGTGATCGCGGCCCAGGCCGCGACTCGGAAATGTTTAAGGAGTAATCGAATCCGATGAAGTTTTCCCGTTCCATGAACCCATCCCGGGCGATAGCCCAGCCGACTTCTTTCGGGCCGGAATTGTCCGGTTCCATTCTCACCCGCGCGGGAATTCCCCGCCTGACCGCTGCGTGCCTCACGGCGGCCGCCTTGCTGGCGTCTCAACCCGTTCAGGTGCACGCGCAGGATCAGGTCATCACGCGCAACACCTATCGTGATGTGGCTAAAAAAGTAATGCCCGCCGTGGTGAACGTGAAGATCAAGAGCAACATCGTGTTCGGACGCGCCCGCGGAAAAATCACCATTCCCCCCAGTTTCGGGTTGGACGAAGACACCCGCGATTATCTGGAACAGCTTTTCGAACGCCAGATGCCCAACCTGACTCCGGGCGAAGAGGAAGAATACAAGTATGCGAGGTCGGGTTCGGGCGTCGTCATCAGCCCCGATGGATACATCATCACCAGCCACCACGTTGTTCGCGACGTGGATCCCGCCGACATCGAAATTGCATTGCCCGATGGTCGCACCTTCAGCGGCGTGAAGATGGTGGGTCAGGACGAACTGACTGATCTGGCCGTCCTCAAGGTGGAGGGATCGAACCTCCCCTCGGTGGCCTGGGGCGATTCGGAACTGACCGAGGTCGGCGACATCGTAATGGCCATCGGCAACCCTCTGGAATTTAACAACAGCGTGAGCGAGGGGATCGTCAGCGCCAAGCATCGTGTGATCCGCAAGGCACCCATCGAGGACCTTCTGCAGACGACCGCGGTCATTAACCCCGGCAATTCCGGCGGCGCACTGGTCAATCTGAACGGCGAGCTGATTGGCATTAACATGGCCATCGCCACCAACACCGGCACATGGATGGGCCTGGGTTTCGCAATCCCCAGCAAAACGGCTCGCTTCGTGGCGGAGAACGTGATTGCTCAGGGCAAGGTGCCCCGCGGTTATCTCGGCATCGACATGTCGCCCCTCACGGGGAGTATCGCGCAGCAGATGGGCTACAATAAGAATTTCGGTATCGTGGTGCGCGACGTGCGCCCCGGCAGTGCGGCCGAAAAGGGCGGGCTGCAACGGTATGATATCATCGCCAGGGTGAATGATCGCGAGATCAAAGAGATGTTCGACATGCACAACAACATCGGCGCACGGAAGGCTGGCGAAACGGTGCAGTTGGAGATTTATCGCGACGAAGGCCAGAGCTCGTTGACGCAGAAGATGCTGCCTGTGACGCTGGATGAACGTCCTGCACCGGATCAGATTGTTTCTGCTCCCAACGGAGTCCGCGCTCCTGCAGTTGCGACGCCTGATCCCGATGTTCTGGGCCTGAAGGTCAGCCCGTCGGCGGATAATCGCGGCGTCGTGGTGGATGATGTGAAGCCCGGCAGTCGGGCCGCCCACGCTGGTTTGGAGGCGGGTGACGTAATTCTGGAAATGAACAAGAAGAAGGTGCAGAATGCAGCGGAACTGCAGGAAGCCCAGCAAGCACGTCCTTCTGGCGAGCATTTGCTCTACATCGAACGCAAAGGCGGCACCTCCGCTATTGTAACGATTTCAGCAGAATGATGATTTTTTTGAGGAAAATGGAAGGTCGGGAATAGTAAATCTTGACCGAAGCAATCAGTTTGGATCACAAGCTGGTCACAAGTTTGGCGCGACGGCGGCAGGAGCACCCCCCCACCCCCCCCGGCCCTGCCGTCGTCTGCGCCAATTTAAACGCTTCGTCAATTTTTCCCTCCCCAAACCTCCCCCTTTTCCTTGTATCAACATAAGCCTTTGGTGCGTGCCTCCGGGCTACTGCGCGCTGCGAGGCAATTGTAACAGGTGATATGGTTCCCTCCCTGAGGGAACGGCAAAAGGAAGGACTGGGATGAATTCGGAACTTGAGCTTTTAACGGAACGGATAGTCGAGCAAAGCAAGTTTGTGGACCGGCTGACCGCCGAGGTTGGCAAGGTTATCGTGGGCCAGCGCTACATGATCGACCGCCTGATGGTCGGTCTGCTGTGCAATGGTCACATTCTTCTGGAGGGCGTTCCCGGTCTCGCGAAGACGCTGGCGGTTCGGTCGTTGGCGGCGGGCCTCAGCGCTCAATTCCAGCGCATCCAGTTCACCCCCGACCTGCTTCCAGCAGATCTCGTGGGAACGTTGATCTTCAACCAGAAGGAAGGCACCTTCGAGCCGCGCAAGGGCCCGGTGTTTGCCAACATCATCCTGGCCGATGAGATTAACCGCGCCCCGGCCAAGGTGCAAAGCGCGCTTCTGGAAGCGATGCAGGAGCATCAGGTGACCATCGGCACGACGACCTATCCGCTCCCGGAGCCCTTCCTGGTGCTGGCGACGCAAAACCCCATCGAGCAGGAGGGAACGTATCCGCTGCCCGAGGCCCAGGTCGACCGTTTCATGCTGAAGCTGAATGTGACCTACCCGACCCGGAAAGAGGAGCGCGCGATACTTGATCGTATGCTCGATCCCTGGCTTGATCAGGGCGCTGCCCAGGCCGGAGTGGACACAGGCCCGGAAACGTCGAACATGAAAGTGGAGCCGGTCATCTCGACCCGTGAGATTCTTGAGGCGCGGCAACTGGTGAAGCAGATCTACATCGACGAAAAGGTGAAGAATTACATCATCGACATCGTCTCCGCCACGCGTCGACCGACCGATTACAAGATCGATATCGCCCATTTCATCCAATATGGTGCCAGCCCCCGGGCAACCATCTTCCTCGCGCTTGCCGCCAAGGCGTACGCATTCCTGCGTCACCGTGCCCACGTAACCCCCGACGATGTGAAAACCGTGGGGATGGACGTGTTGCGCCACCGCGTGATCCCGACCTATGAAGCGGAAGCGGAAGAGGTGACGGGGCAGGATCTGGTGCGCAAAATCTTTGAAGAGGTGGAGGTCCCCTGACCGGGGAGGCCATGGGCTGATGGCGGTGAATGGCAAATCCATAACCAGCGAATTGCAGGGGCAGGTACGCCAGATTGAACTGGTGACACGGCGTCTGGTGAACGAGGTGATGGCCGGCAGCTATCACAGTGTTTACAAGGGCCGCGGCATGGAGTTCGACGAGGTGCGCGAGTACCAGGCCGGCGATGACGTGCGCGCAATCGACTGGAATGTGACGGCCCGCACCGGTCTGCCCCACATCAAGACCTTCGTGGAAGAGCGCGAGCTGACGGTGCTGTTGATGGTGGATCTGAGCGGTTCCATGGCCTTCGGAACCGGCGAGGCTTTGAAGACGGTGGTGGCCGCAAAGTTGTGCGCGCTGCTGGCATTCAGCGCCATCCGCAACAACGACCGTGTGGGGCTGCTGCTTTTTGCTGACGATGTGATGCGTTACATCCCGCCCAAGAAGGGCAAAAACCATGTGCTTCGGGTGGTGCGCGAGGTGCTGACGGAGCACGCCCAGGCGGGCGGGACGAACCTCCCGGCGGCCACAAACCACGTGATGCGATTGCTCAAGCGTGGCAGCGTTGTGTTTGTGGTGAGCGATTTTATGTCGGGCGGATTACGGCGTCCGTTGGGCGTACTCAACCGGTCTCACGATCTGGTGGCGCTGAAAATTCGAGACCCCCGCGAGATGACCATGCCCGCCGTGGGCGTGGTGCCCTTCGAGGATCCGGAGACGGGCGAAGTCCTGTGGGTGGATACGATGAACAAATCCTTCCGTCGAAATTTTGAAGCCGAGGCCGCGCGGCGGCACGAGGATACGCTCCAAATGTTTCGAGAACTTAAAATAGATTTTGCGGAGATCGACACGGATAAACCGTATCTCGATCCGATTGTGCGACTATTTCATAAAAGGGCCATGAGGTACTGACATGACACGCATCAGGCGCAGACGTCGCGTAGATTCGGAAGATTCGCAAGCGGGAGGAGCGTCGCTTCTCTTTGGTTGGATGCCGCCCGGGGTCTTGTGGACCGTGCTGGCATTGGGCGTAGTGTTGCTGGTCTGGAGCTATGATCGTTCCGCCCAACGCACCGCGTCGGATCATGTGGCCACTGCTGAAGTGTTGGAAGAGAAACAGGATTTCAAAGGGGCTTTCGGTGAGTACGAACAGGCACTGGAGAATGGTCGCCTGAACAAACGCACTCGGGCCGGCGTGGCCCTGAGCATGGCGCGTCTGGCGGAGGACCATCTCGGACAACCCGGGGAGGCCGCGCGCCTTCTCACGCGGGCACGGGATATTTATCCGCGCAGCGTGCAGGACCCGGTTCTGCAGGAAAAGCTCAAACGTCTGGGTGTGAGCAATCATCGGCCCGAGAGCACGACCGAAACGAAAGCAAACGGCCGCAACGGGCATAACCACACCGCACAACCGGAACAGAAATCATCGGAAGAAAAACCAGCGACAAAGTCTGCGCTTTCTTCAGTCAACGACAGCAAACAAGTGCTGGCGCAGCCTCCGGTTCAAGATATGCAAGGGCCCGTGGTGGCCACCTTCGGCGACACGCAACTGCACGCCGGCGAGGTGAAGCGGATGCTGGGGGGGCTGAAGGTTTACAAGGACATGGTTCTGAGTGGCGAAGTGAAAAACTACGAAGAATTGGTGAACCAGCAACTGGAGAGAGCCTTGTTATACAAGGCGGCGGTGGATGCCGGAATCGCCGATGACCCGGACGTAGCCTCCCGGGTGTACGATTATCAGCGGACTTTGGTCTCGGAACGATTCCTCGAAAAGCAAAAATCCCAGTCTGCCATCATTTCCACCGAAGCGGTGGAAAAGTTCTATGAGGCGAACAAGGAGCGTTTCGGCGTGCCGGGGCGCATGGAGCTTCAACTACTGAAAACTGCAGGCCCATTGGAAGGCGAACGGGCCTACAAATCTCTCATGGATGGTGTCAGTTTTGAGGATGTCATTTCCAGTTATACGGACACCTCAACGCTTGACGCATCCCAGGTGCGTGGGTCGGTGAATGACACCGACAATTTTCTGCCGGGCCTTGGCCCTCAGCCCGAGGTAATCAGCACACTGAAAGGCCTGAAGGAGGGTGAGTTTACATCGCCCACCCTGATCGCCGGCTCCACCTATATTATCGGTGTTGTCTCGAAGAGCGAAGCGCACACTCGTTCGCTCGACGAAATGCGTCCCAAGATCGAAATTGTGCTGAGACGCGAGGCGATGGCGAACTCACCCAAGACCGCCGTTGATGATTTGACGGCAAGCTATACCGTGCGCCTGAATCGTGAGAATATCCGCAAGACCTTTGAAGAAGAATTGGCGAGGCTGTCTCCAGCCGGACAGGCCGCCACTGACGAAGCTACGACTACGTCTGCCGACGCATCGACAACCCGAACTCCGTCCCCTTCGGCGCAATCCATCGTGTCCTCAACCACGGTATCAAGGCAAAACCAATAGGGCGTTTTAAACAGGGCGCATGCCCGCTGAATCAGAAAAATAAACGATGAAGAGACAGAACCTCACATACCTGATCAATGGTGGGAGATCGATGCTTGCGCTGGCAGCGATTGCGCTGCTGTTGGCGACATCGCCCGCGACGCCAGCGGCTGCACCGTTGCAGGTGGAGACCACGGTGAGCGCAACTCAGGTACGTTTGGGCGAGGCACTCACTCTGTCGATCACGGCGCGGGGCGATGATCTGTCGAGTCTGACGGTGGTCGATCCCGTTCCAGATGAGCCGACGCTAAAGGATCTTCCGACCACCTGGAGCGTTCGAAAGATTACCGAACGTCCCTCGAAGAAGGACGATGAGGTCTTTGATACCAAAACCTTTCGTTATGAACTGATAGCTTTCGCGGCAGGGGAGACCACCGTTCCCCAAGCTCGCCTGAGTCTTGGCGGGGTCGGCGCAACCACGCAGCCATTGCTGAGTGCCCCCCTGGCGGTGATGGTTGAAAGTCTGCTGCCGAGCAACAGTGACCCGGCACAATTGCCCATAAAAGAGGTTGCTGACCCCGAGGCGATTCCTCTGCCCAAAGCCTTGTGGGCCGGCCTGCTGTTCGCGGGTCTGCTCGTGCTGGTCGCGCTTGTCGCCTGGTTGGTTTATCATTTCAAACGCCGCGTGATAGCCTATGTGCGTCCCCCGGCCAAGCCCGATCAGATCGCGCTGGAAGAACTCGCCCGCGTGGAAGGCGACCACCTCGTGGAGAAGCATCTCATCAAAGAGCATTACTCGCGTGTGTCGGATGCAGTGCGCGCCTACCTCGGGGCCGTCTTCGGGATTGATGCCATGGAACAGACCTCCACGGAATTACTGGGGACGCTGGCCGAGACACCCGAAGCTTCCGTTGTTTACGCAGAAATCGAGGGTCTGATTGCTGAAGCTGATCTCGTGAAGTTTGCGCAACTGGTGCCCGAGTCGGGGCGTTGCAAGCGCGCATTGGAAACCGGACGGCGCATCGTGCTCGAAAGCCGTTTCCTGTTGCAGCCGCCTCCCGAGGTGTCGGGTCCGGCAGCAACCCCACCGCCGGATGGTCGCGCCCGGCAGGCCACAGGGCAGGTGCGCCGATGAAATTTGCCTGGGCCTATCAGCCATTGTTCTCAACGTCAGCGGGGGAATTTCGCTTCGCATCGCCGCTTTGGCTGCTGCTGTTACTGGCCGTGCCGTTTGTGTTGGCGGGTGCCTTGTATCTGCACAAGCGACGGCCGGCGGTACTGCGATTCAGTTCGGCGGCGCTGTTGAAGAAAGCCATGGCCCACACGGCGAGCAGCACCATCTGGCGCACGCTGATGTGGACGCTGCGCGGGGTTGCGCTGGTTGCGCTTATCGTTGCCATGGCGCGTCCGCAATTCGGCCGGGTGGAACGACAGGCTTTCAGCGACGGCATCGACATCATGCTGTCGCTCGATGTGTCGCTCTCCATGCGGGCCAACGATTTTTTCCCTTCCCGGTTGGAGGCCGCAAAGCAGGTGCTTGCGGAATTTGTCGGCCAGCGCAAAGGGGATCGCATCGGGTTGGTCATTTTTGGCAAGGACGCCGCGGCGTTGGTTCCGCTGACCTTCGACTATCCCGTGCTGGCCCAGTTCATTGAACGCATTAACTTCTCTCTGGTGAATGGCGAGCAAACCGCCATCGGCATGGGACTGATGACGGCCCTTTCCAAACTGGAAGACAGCAAGGCGAAGAGCAAGGTTGTGATCTTGCTGACCGACGGCGAAAACAACGCCGGACGAGTGGCGCCACTGGTGGCGGCCGAGGCGGCAAAAACTCTGGGGATTCGCGTCTACACCATTGGCGTGGGCAGCGATGCGCCCCCATCCATCTTTGGACCAAGCGAACCGGGGATCGACGAAGAGGGGTTGACCCAAATTGCGCAGATGACGGGCGGGCTATATTTCCGCGCCACCGACGAAAAGAAACTCGCGGGCATTTATGATCAGATCGACAATCTGGAAAAGACCCGGGTTGAGAGTACGCAGTTTGAAAACTTCCGCGAGCTTGCGCCCTGGCTGGTGATGCTTGCTCTGGCGGCCCTTGGCAGCGTGGCGATTTTGAAATCAACGCGATGGGTGGAGGTGCCGTGATGATCCGCTTCGGAAATCCAGATGCCTTCTTCCCCTTGATGCTGTTGCCGGCGGCGGTCCTGCTGCTCTGGTTGATGCTTGCCCGGCGCAAGGCGATGTTGTCGCGTTATGCTTCGTCGGCGGTGTTGAATGCGCTGATGCCCAACTATAGCCAGGGCTGGGCGCGGGTGCGCGTGACGGTATTGTTCATCACCGTGGCGCTGGCGGTGCTGGCGGCGGCGCGGCCGCAGTGGGGTTACGAAGATCGCCGCATCCGCAGCCGGGGCGTGGATCTGATTGTCGCGGTGGACACGAGCCTCAGCATGCTGG
Organism: candidate division BRC1 bacterium HGW-BRC1-1; assembly: GCA_002842095.1. GTDB lineage: Bacteria > Sumerlaeota > Sumerlaeia > Sumerlaeales > Sumerlaeaceae > HGW-BRC1-1. The sequence goes on along the minus strand of PHCB01000001.1, from coordinate 370,058 downwards.
CGCAGGACTTCAAACCCAACCGTCTCGCTCGCGCCAAGGAACTGTTGCAGAATATATTGTGGGCCGCGCAAGGCGAACGTGTGGGTGTGGTCGCCTTCGCGGGTGATGCGTTTGTGATGAGTCCCCTCACGATGGATATTCGCATGGCTTCCATGGCGCTGGAATCCATCAACCCCGGCACGGTGCCGGTGCAGGGGACGTCGATTCTCGCGGCGGTGCAGGCGGCGGTGCGCGCCTTCGAAACCGCAGGCAAGGGCGAGCGGGTGATGGTTTTGCTGACTGACGGCGAGAATCAGGACGGTCAGCTCGACGCGGCACTGACGGCTGCCAAGGCGGCTTCTATTAGTGTTTATACGATCGGCATTGGAACCAGCGAGGGAATGCCCATTCCGCTGAGTGACGGCAGCTATAAGCAGGATGCGCAGGGCGGCACGGTGAACTCCAAACTCGATTTCCTCACCCTCACCCGCCTTGCCGACGGGACCGGTGGAAAAGCTGTGCGAGCCAACGCGACCGGTAACGCGGAGATCGAACCCATTCTCGCACAACTGAGAAGCAGGAAGGCGAAAGATCAGACCGAGATGACCATGCGCGTTTACACGGAACGGTTTCAATGGTTCCTCGGTCCGGCCATCGGGCTGTTAGCATTTGAAATGCTGATGACAGGAGCCATGCGCCGCCGCCGCAGTGGACCGGGTCAGGTGGTGGCATGATGGGTTTTCAAGCCAAAGCGTTTACCGTGCGTCTCATGCTGTCGGCATTGATAACGGCGCTGGCAGCCGTCGCGGGCGCGGCCTTTCCCGGCGAAGTTTCGCTGAAGGCCAACAAGGCAAAAGAGGCCTATGAAGCGGGCAATTTCGAAGAAGCTGCCCGGCTTTATGAAGAGGCCATCAAGATCGATCCAAACGATCCGAGGCTGAAATTTAATCTCGGCCTCTCGAACTTCAAAGAGGGCAAACCCGACAAGGCGTTGGAGCAACTGACTGGCGTGTATGACGAGAACAATTTAGGACTCGTTACTCGCTCGCGTGCCGGAGCAGGTCTTGTGGAGCAACACCAGGCCAGAGAAGCGCTCGAAGGTCTGCAAAATAGTCAGACCCAGGGCGCTGAGAATGCAAAAGATGCCACAGAGAAGACCATCTCACTTTTGAAGAGTTCGCTGGAGAAATATCGCGAAGCGCTCACGATGGGGCAGACGGTATTGAGCGAACAAAATTTGAATGACACGAGCTACAATTACGAAGTCGCGCGCCGGCAACTCGAAGATTTACTGAAGAAACAGGAAGAAGAAAAAAAGCAGCAGCAGCAGGACCAGAAGGACGACCAACAGAAGGACGACCAACAGCAACAGCAAGATCAGAAAGATCAGCAGCAGAACAAAGAAGACCAACAAAACCAAGACCAAGAGCAAAAGGATCAGCAGCAGCAGGACCAGCAAAACCAACAGAAAAAGGACGAGCAAAAGGGCAAGGACGGCGATCAACAGAAGGACGAGCAGCAGGACCAGAAGGACCAGAAGGACGAGCAACCCGAGGGTCAGCCCACGCCGACACCCGGGCCAACGCCCCAAGCGACCCCGCCGCCTAATGCCACACCTCCGCCCGACAAGGGTGACGATGCGACTGCCGGAAACCCCGACACCCAATCGCCCGAGCAGCCGCCCGAGATGTCGAAAGAAGACGTGGAGCGGTTACTCAACGGTCTGCCCGACAACGACCGTGAGGCGTTGCAGCGGTTCTATGGCAATCAGAAACCAACCAATGAAAGGATGGAAAAAGACTGGTGATGACTCGCTTCCCACGAATCCACCGTTGTCGTTTTGCATCCTACCTTGTGGCGGCGTTGGCGGTCATGCTCCTCTCGCTCGCCACGTCGGCTCGCGCCCAGTCGTCGGGGCAATACACGCTTGAGGCCCGCCTGGAACCCGAACAGGCCATGGTGGGCGACACCGTCCTCTACATTCTCTCGATAGTGTTTACCGGAGCCGATCCTCCCCAGCCCACACTTCCCACGGCCGATGCCGAAAGGCTTGGTCTGGAACAGTGGGATTCGGCCGGGTCCCAGCGCCGACAGACGACGCAGATCGTCAACGGCACCATGACGATGGTGAAGGCTGTTGAACTTCGTTACACCTTCGTTCCCCGCAAGGAAGGGACGCTTATTCTGCCCGCCTCGGTTATCGATGTCGGGGGCGAGCAATATCGCAGCAATTCTGTCTCGCTCAATGTGGCGAAAGCGCCTCCCGCGCCCGCGCTTCCTCCGGCCTTGCAGGGACGCGTGGTCGATCCTCTGGTTTCCGGCGAACCGGCTCTCCAACGGGCGCTGCGGGGTGCGGTCTTTATCGTGCCCACTGTCCAGCCCGAATCTGTGTATGCCGGCCAACAGGTGCTGGTGAGCCATCATCTTTACATTGATCTGGACGCCCTCCGCAAAGCGGGACTTTCCAATGCACTGGGCTTGCGCAATGCCGAGATTCCAGACATGGCGCAGTTCGTTAAGGAAACGATCTTTGATATTCCGCGTCAGTTAACCCTCAAGGAACAAACCCTTGGGGGGCGTCGCTTTGCCGTTGCCGCGCTGCATCAGGTTGCTGCAATTCCCACCAAGTCCGGAGAACTGACCATCGAGCCATTCCGTCTCGAACTGATGATTCGCGACGCACGACCCAACGCGCGCGGGTCGGCGGATCCCTTTGGTATGTTTGGGGACGATCCGTTTTTTGGCGGCGCGATGATGGGTGGGGGATGGGTGACACTTGTCGCTTCATCACCCACAACCCCGCTGGATGTGAAACCGTTGCCCGACCAGGGCAAGCCGGCGAACTTCGGCGGGGCCGTGGGCAACTTCAAGATTTCCGCACAGCTGGACAAACAGAACGACGTGGCCGCCGATGACATCGTTAAGCTCTCGGTGAAAATTGAAGGTCAGGGCGATGCTGCCTCGCTGCCAGACCCGGACCTCAACGTCCCCGACGGCCTGAAACTCCTTGAACCACCGCGCTCCACCACCGCCCGCCGTGTGGAAAACAACATGTTGGTTAGTTCAAAAACCTTCGACTTCCTGCTGAGGGCCAACAAGCCGGGCCACGTGGAAATTCCTGCGGTGAGCTACACGGTTTTCAATCCGTCCACCTCGCAATATGAGCAAATCCACTCGGCACCGCTGGCGCTGGATGTGGGGCCGAGCAAGAATCCGCAGAGCGCCCTCACGGCGACTGGTCCGGTGGAAACCGCCCCCCAGCCAAACGACGACATGACAACCATCACCAACGGCGATGCGATGCGTTACATCCGCGAGGGTCGGCTTGAAACGGTTCGCCCCGGTTTCGGCTCGGCGCAGGGCGGATGGTTCTGGCTTGTGTTGGCGCTGCCTGCGTTGCTGGTGGCAGGGGTGTTTGGACTGTCGCTGGTTCAATCGCGCAAAAGTCGGCGGCCTGCTGCCGCCAGTGCCGCGTCTCGCCAGAGGTTGAAACAAGCACGTCGTCTGTTGAACGAGAGTACCACGGGCGAGTTTTATGAAACTCTGGCGACAACGCTTCGTGGTTACATCGGCGATCGTTTCATGTCGGGAGTCAGCCCGACCCTCGAAGAGGTCTCTCATGAGTTGGAGCATCACGGCGCATCGAAAGATTTAGTTACTCAGGTTCGCGTTCTGCTCGAGCGTTGCGACCAGCGCCGATACGCGCCCGGTGGCACTAACCTCGCCACCATGAACAACGACCTGGATCAGGCGACACAAATGCTGCAAGGCATGGAGGCATTGAGATGAGAGTGCAGCCATTGATTCTCAAAGCAATCCTCGCCGCCATTTGCATGGTACTATTTGCCCCCGCTCCAGTGCTGGGCGTGCAGACAACGGGGTCCGCCATCGCCGTGGAAACAACGACGACCGCCCCAACCGTTGCAACCGCTCCCTCCGCAGAGGGGGCGACCGATCAGGCCGCTTTTGACGCCGGGAACGCAGCCTACCGCCAGCAGGATTTTCCCGCCGCTGCCGGATGGTATCAGGCCCTCATCGAGGAAGGACTTGTATCGCCCCATCTTTTTTACAACCGTGGCAACACTGCGGCGCAATTGGGGTCCACAGGTGAGGCGGTGTTGAACTACTCGCGGGCGTTCAACTGGATTCCCCGCGATGCAGACTTGCGAGCCAACTTCGCGCGGGTGCTGCCCCCCGGTGAACACGAGGCTCCTCCCGATTTTTTCGGCGCTCCCGGGCGTTGGGTTCGCTTCTTTACACTCGGCGAATGGTGGACGCTTTTCGCGATCTGCTATGCGGCCGCCGGGGTGTGTGTGGCGGCCTGGTTGTGGGTTCGTCGGGGAGGTGCCCGCGGGATTGCCATCTGGCGCCGCGCCGCATGGATAACAGTGGCCATGGCGCTGATTGTTGCCATCCCCGCCGGGGTGCGGCGTTATCAGGCTCACTCAATTTCGCATGTGGTCGTGCTGGAGAAACGCGCTTCCGTGTTCAGCGGGCCGGGCGATGAATTCCCACAGGTGGGTTATGCGGTGGAAGGGTCTCGTTTGCCACGTCTGCAATTCGAGGCTGATCCTGCATGGACGCGGGTGGTGCTGCCAGACGGTTTGCGCGGCTTCATGCGCACCGCCGACGGCGCTGTGCTGCGTGGCGATGCCTTGAAGTAAACTCAACGCGCCGCGCGAGTCTTCATTACGCGGGAATGATTTTATGGATTCCTTGATTGTGATTGCAACAGGCCCCTCCCGGCTGAAAACCATTCATCTCTGAAACTAACAAGCACGAATAGGAATCTCTGACATGTCGGTAACCATGGACGCCATTGTATCGCTGGCCAAGCGCCGCGGACTCATTTTTCAATCCAGCGAGATTTACGGCGGACTGGCCAGCACGTGGGATTACGGCCCCCTCGGCGTGGAGTTGAAGCGCAACGTGAAGGAAGCCTGGTGGCGCGCGATGGTTTACGAGCGCGACGACATCGAGGGTCTCGATGCGGCCATTCTCATGCACCCCGACGCCTGGATCGCCAGCGGTCACGTGGCCTCGTTCAGTGACCCCCTCGTGGATTGCAAAGGCTGTCGCCGCCGCTTTCGCGAGGATCACCTGCCCGCATTCACGGGTGTCCTGCTGAAACCCGCCGACGAGGCTGTTGCTGCGATCACGCTGATTTTGCCGGCAGAGAATTTCGACGATGCCATGAAGAAGGTGAAGCAAACCAAGGAGTGGAGCAGCCAGCCGAAAGGTTTCTGGACCGCCGAACAGCTTCCGCCCGAAATGGTGAAGGCCGTCTGCCCCGAATGCGGTGGTGAGCTGACCCCTCCGCGGGCGTTCAATCTGATGTTCCAAACCCACGTGGGCCCGGTGCAGGATTCCGCAGCGGTCGTTTATCTGCGCCCCGAAACGGCCCAGGGTATCTTCGTCAATTTTGACAATGTCTCCACCACCATGCGGCGCAAGTTGCCCTTCGGCATCGCGCAGATCGGCAAGAGCTTCCGCAACGAAATCACTCCCGGAAACTTCATCTTCCGCACCCGCGAGTTCGAGCAGATGGAGCTCGAGTTCTTCTGCAAGCCCGGCGACAAATGCCGCGAGGGCGAGCGCACCGACATGGACTGGTGGGAGCACTGGAAGGAGCAGCGTCACGCCTGGTATCTGCGCTACGGCATCCGCGCCGAGAAACTCCGCATGCGCGACCACGCCAGCGATGAGTTGGCCCACTACGCCAAGGGTTGCGTGGACGTGGAATACGAATTCCCCATCGGCTGGAGCGAGTTGGAGGGTATCGCCAATCGCACCAACTACGACCTGACCCAGCACATGACCCACAGCAAAAAGGACCTGCGTTACTTCGATCAGGAACTCAACGAACACTACATTCCGTACGTCATCGAGCCCAGCGCCGGTGCCGATCGCGGCACGCTGGCGTTCCTGTGCGACGCCTTCCGCGAGGAGGCCGTCGAGGGCAAGGAGCCGCGCAAATTGCTGAGCCTGCACTACGCGCTGGCGCCCATCAAATGCGCCGTCTTTCCGCTGCTGAAAAACCGCCCCGAGTTGGTGGAGAAAGCCCGCAAACTGGCGCGCGATCTGAAGCCTCATTTCTATACCGTGTACGACGACACGGCCGCCATCGGCAAACTGTACCGCCGGCAGGATGAGATTGGCACGCCCTTCTGCGTGACCGTCGACGTCGACACGATGACCGACGGACAAGTCACCCTGCGCAACCGCGACACCATGACCCAGGAACGTATCCCCATCGAAAAGGTTGGCGACGTGGTGGGTGGTGCCCTGAAGGATGCGCTGAAATTCTGATGACCACTTCCTCTTCTGACACCTCCGGATCCGGCGCCTGGACCGAGTATCTCGTGGGTCAGTCGTTGGAAGGATTTCTGGATTTCCTCTCCATCCATGGGCCTTTGGTTCGTGAAAGCCTCGCCACCTCTCCCCGCCGATTTGTGGAGGTGGGTTGCGGCGGTGCAAACGTGGCAATTTTCATGGGATTGCTTGGCTTGGAATCGGCCGGACTTGATATCGAAGAGGGTGTGATCGTCGAAGCGCGCCGTCATGCCGATGCCCTCAACGCCAAAGTCGATCTGCGGGTGGCCGATGGATTTGCAACCGGCGAGGAGACCGACGCGTTCGATGTGGCAGCGTCGCAGGGAGTGCTTGAGCATTTCAGCGATGACCAGATTGAGGCGTTTCTGGCGGAGAGCATCCGGATCGCCAAGCGCACGGTGGCCAGCATGCCCAACGCTAATTACCCCGAGCATGATTTCGGCAACGAGCGACTCATGCCGTTGGAATTCTGGCGTGAGCGGGGCGTAGGTGCGTTGCGGCGTTCGGGTGCAAAGGGCAGGGTCACCGCATTCGATTATCGACGCCGATTCGATCTTCGTCATCCCGTGAACAGTCTGATGAACCTCGCGCTGCGCCGCTGTTATTTCACTCTGCTGGTCATCGACCGCGAGTAAACCGGCGCATGGCTCGAATCCTCTTTTTGTCTGATACGTTCGCGCCGAACATCGGGGGGTCCGAGGCGGTTTTGCTGGAGTGCGCACGCGGCGCGTGTGAAGCAGGACATCGGGTTGTGGTGATGGTGCCGCAAGGGACGAGCGGCCACGGGGCACAGCAGGCCTTCGATCGAGATGAACCATATGCCATCAGGCGAAGCTTGGTCTGGGCGGCTCTTTTTCAGGCGGGCTCCAGTCGGCACAAGTTAGTCAATCGCGTTGCGCGCGCCTGCATTGGTCCGTGGGTTTGGTTTCTGGCGATGTTGCGCGGCGGATTTGGTGCCGATGTTGTTATCGCCGGACACGCTGTTCCCGCGGGGAACGTTGCGCTCTGGTTGCGACGCATGTTCCGAAGCGCAGTGATCGTGATGACCTACGGTGAGGAAGTAACGGTTTATGCCCGGGGAGCGCGACTGCTCGGCTGGTTGCGCTCAGTGCTTCGCGGGGCGGACGTCATAACCTGCCTCACGGCTGAGAGCGCTGCGGAGATCGTGGCGCTGGAGCCTTCCGTGAAAATCCCGCCGATGGTTTGCCCTCCCCCTGCCGACGAGACGATACTGGTGACGTCTCCCACCGAGGGCGAGAACCTCCGCCGTCAACATGGCATCGAAAGCAAACGGGTCATGCTCACAGTTGCGAGGTTGGTTCCCAGGAAGGGCATCGATGTGACCCTGCGAACGCTGGCGCTTATCGCTGCGGAGTATCCGGACCTTGTTTACGTTGTCGCCGGTGAAGGACCAATGCGGGCGGAATTGGAAACATTGGCGCAGCAACTGGGGGTGGAAGACCGGGTGCTGTTTCTGGGGAGGGTTGAGAATCTCGCAGTATGGTACCATGCGTGTGATCTGTTCGTGATGCCCAATCGCCAGATGCCCGATGGGGAGCGTGAGGGTTACGGCATTGTCTTCGCCGAGGCGGGCTTCGCGGGGAAACCCGTAATTGGTGGCCTCAGCGGTGGAGCCGTGGATGCCATTGAAGATGGTGTGACCGGTTTGCTGGTGGACCCCACAGCCCCCACCGCCGTGGCTGGAGCCATTCGACAACTGCTGCACGATCCGGCGTGCGCAAAGGTCATGGGCGAAGCCGGCCGTGAACGGGCGCTCCGTTTTTCTTCCTCAAAGGCGTATCGCGAAAAATTTAATGAAGTATTGAAGGCTGCGGGAATTCGTTCGTGACAGCCTGACGCACATCCCGCTTTATTGTGGGCCATGTCGAACGAACGGATTGTGATTATTGGCGCGGGACCCACGGGGCTGGGGGCTGCGTGGCGGCTGAATGAACTGGGTCACGCCAACTGGACGCTCCTTGAGCAGTCGCCCTATGCGGGCGGTTTGTCGGCGTCCATTGTGGATGAACAGGGCTTCACTTGGGACCTCGGCGGTCACGTTCAGTTTTCCCACTACGATTACTTTGACCGGCTGATGGACGATCTGCTCGGTGCCGACGGGTGGCTGACGCATGAGCGCGAGAGTTGGGTGTGGATGCGTGACCGCTTCATTCCGTATCCCTTCCAGATGAACATCCGCCGTCTGCCTCGCGAGGAGATGATGGCCTGCGTGATGGGGTTGGTGCGTTTATATAAGGAAGGCCCCGCCCATGAAAAACCCGCGAACTTTGGCGAGTGGATCGACGCCACCTTCGGCACCGGTCTGGCCGAACTTTTCATGCGGCCTTACAATTACAAGGTGTGGGCTTATCCGCCCGAGGCGCTGGATTTCTCGTGGATCGGGGAGCGCGTGGCGGTGGTCGATCTCGAACGGGTCTTGCGCAATATTTTTGAGGAGCGCGACGACATCTCCTGGGGGCCCAACAACACGTTCCGGTTTCCCAAACATGGCGGCACGGGTGCGGTGTGGCGGGCTTGCGCCGACCGGTTGCCATCGGAGCGGCTGCGTTTCAACGCCCGTGTGGTTTCGGTGGACGCAAAGGCGCGGGAGGTACGACTCGCCGATGGCAGCACGGTGGCCTACGACCGCCTGCTCTCCACCATCCCGCTTGAACGTCTGGTGGAGGCAACCGGCCAGACAGAACTCGCCCCCTGGGCGGCGATGTTGCGTCACTCGGCCACGCATATTTTTGGTGTGGGTCTAAAGGGTGCACCGCGCGAGGATCTCGCAAAGAAATGCTGGATGTATTTCCCCGAGATGAACTGTCCGTTTTATCGCGTGACCGTTTTCTCCAATTACTCGCCCAACAACGTGCCCGACATCACGCAGAACTGGAGCCTCATGGCAGAGGTCAGCGAGTCGCCCGAGAAAATCGTTCCCGGCGACGAGGCCGCGAGGCTTGAAGAAGTGATACAAGGGATGCTCAACACCCGCCTCATCGAAAGCCGCGAGCAGATTGTGAGCACCTGGCAAACCCGCCTGGAGCATGGCTATCCCACGCCCGCCCTGCGGCGGGACGAAGCCCTGTCGCAACTCCTGCCCGCCTTCGACGCCCTTGGCATCTCCTCCCGCGGACGCTTTGGAGCCCATCGTTATGAGGTGAGCAACCAGGACCACTCGCTCATGCAGGGGGTTGAATGGGTAAACAGCGTTCTGCAAGGCGGCGAAGAGATCACGCTGCATCATCCGGAAATCGTGAACGCACCACGCCGATAATCTGTTTCCGCCTTGAAACTTCCAAAGGCGGGCTCACTATCAATGAAACCTCACAAGCGATCGTTGGCCGCTCTCTCTGAGTTGTTTGGAGCCATGCGATCGGCTTCAACACCTTCAGGCAGGAGCCTTTCCATGTCCCTTGGACTTCGCAATATTCTTCCCCTCGCGGCGTCGGCATTTCTGATGATCGCAACCACGCAGCCCGCTGTCGCTTTGGAGTTGCTGCAACCCAGCGAGACTTCGAGTACCGTAACAGCTTCCGCCGTGAACTTGCTGGGCAAGGCCGACAAGGATGCATCCGTTACCGTAAACGGCGAGGCCGCGAAGGTTTTTTCGACCGGGATTTTCGTCATGGATCAGGTTCCTCTCAAAGAGGGATCGAACTCTTTCGAAGTCGTGGAAACCAAAGCCGGGACTGCTGCTTCAACTGTAACTCTGACGGTCACGCGCGAGCAACCTGCTCCTTCGATCGATCTGACGAAGTCGAAAAAGCTGCTGTTTGTTAAAGGTAGTTTCGAGCCATCGAGCGACCTCGTTCTTCAGTCCGGCGAAGTTCTGCCGTTGGCGGTGCGGGCCACTTCAGGCCACACGGTCATCGCTCAGGTGGCGGGACAGTGGGTTGCCCTTGAGGAACAGCGCGACCTGGAATCGAAAAAACTGACCGGGGAGTATCGGGCGAATTTCATGGTGCCAACCATTACCGAGGACGTCGACACAACCTCGGTTCAATTCACTTTGACGGCCGCGAGCGGGGTTGAGGGACCTTCCGAGTTAGTGGAAACATCTCCGGCCAAGGTTGGATTCTGGTCCACCAATCAAGTGCGCCTCATGCGCGTAACCAGCGACTGGGCTTCGGTTGCCTACGGCATTCATGAAGTGCGCCTCGGCGGCCCCTTCATGGGCGAGTTATCGAGCGGCACCATCGTGCTTGCCACCGGAAAGAAAGGTTCGTCTGTGCGGGTTCGCCTGGCAAATACACTCGACGGATGGATTTCCGAGGGGGACCTGGAAGTTGCGTCAGCGGCAACCGCGATTCCTTATCTGACATTCACCAGCATTTCCGTTGGAGGCGGCACCGAAGGCGATGTCGTGTCGATTCCTTATGGCTCGCCCGTGCCTTTTATCGTCAGCAGCGATCAGCCCACTTCCGCCCCGCCCACCATCACGGTCGAGTTTTTCGGCGGACACCATGCGGCAACGTGGCTCAGCCATTCCGCCACGGCTTCTCTGGTTCGTGAGGTTACCGTCGAGCAACACCTGCGCGACAGGGTTTGCGTGAAAATCGAATTGGCCCAGGATCGCTTGTGGGGCTACAAGGTCGAGGTTACACCCAGCATGGTTCGCATACGCGTGCGCAAGGCTCCGGTAATTGCGAATGTCTCGTCGCCGCTTTCGGGGCTTCTGATAGCCCTTGAGCCGGGCCACGGCGGACCCCGCAATCTTGGAGCTGTGGGAGCAACCCGCATCCCTGAAAAGGAAATCAACCGCATGACGGTGGAGGCGTTGAAGGCCGAACTTGAAGCCGCCGGTGCACGCACCGTGATTGTCCGTGAGGGGGATGATGACCCCAATCTGGGCGAACGCACCAGTCGCGCCATCGCGTCTGATGCCGATCTGTTCATCTCCGTTCATGCCAACTCAGCGGGTAGCGCACGCGGCTATTTGCGGGTGTCGGGCACCAGCACTTATTACAAGCATTCCGCCTCGCGCGATCTCTCGGCGGCCATCCACCGCCACCTGTTGCAGGAGACCGGCCTGGGTGATTTCGGTAATGTCGGGTCGTTCAATTACGGACCCATCCGGGCGAACACCTGGATGCCTTCCATGCTTGTGGAACACGCTTTCATGTCCAACCCCGAGGATGAAGCGAAGATGCTCGATCCGGAATTCCGCAAGAAAACCGCTCGCGGCGTGCGCCTGGGTATCGAGGAATTCCTCCGGCAATAGTTTGCCGCCTCAATCAAGGCGAGTTAAGAAAAGTTACGGCGAAAGCCGCTCGCACTTCCACGGGCTTTGCTCATCCGGTCGCGTGTAATTGAATCGGTCATGCAGGCGGAAATGCCCGTCTTTCCAAATCTCAATGCGCAGGGGCGTCAGCAGATAGCCGCCCCAATGCGGAGGGCGGGGCACGCGCCGCCCTGCGTGTTTCAACTTTAATTGTAAATAGCGCGCCACCAGTTCGGCCCGGTTGGACAGTGGCTGGCTCTGGTACGAAGCCCACGCTCCCAACTGGCTTCCGCGCGCCCGCGACCAGTAATAGGCGTCGGATTCATCCTCGTCGGCGTGACAAACCGGCCCTTCCACGCGCACCTGGTATTTGATGACAGGCCAATGAAAGCAGAGAGCCGCCCGTGGATTTTCTGCCAACTGCACGCCCTTGGGGCTGTTGCGGTTGGAGTAAAACACGAAGCCGCGCTCATCCACTTGTTTTAACAGAAGCATGCGCGCGTGGGGCGTGCCGTCGGCGTCTGCAGTGGCCACTGTCATGGCGGTGGCGTCGGATGTTTCTCGCTGCTTTGCCAGAGTGAAAAGGCGGGTGAACTCCGCGATGGGATCGTTACCGTTGCTCATGGTCCGCACCATCGGGTTTCATGTTTACATCGCGCAAGAACCGTTTTGGTACGCGGCGATGGGGCACCCCTATTCTCCCGATGCCTCGAAGCTCACTTTCCCGTTGTCCACCACGGACGTTCCTGCCACAGAATCACCCCGCCATATTTCATAATTTCCGCCGGTCAGTTCTGCCGTGGCTCCGGTCTCGCTCCATTTCACCTCTGTCACCACACGGCTGATGAGATTGGTGAAGCTCACCTTTTCGCCCACGGCGATTTTCATCTCCGGCGGGAAGGCAACCTTCAGGCTTTCAGCCGGTGTAACATCGATGATAGAGTCCGGGGTTTCTTCGTTCCGTTTCACATCCACGGGCAACTGACCTGCCAGCACTTTATCGCCATCCTTCCATGACGCCTGCACCAGATAGCTGTTGGGCGAGAGGGCATCGAACTCGAAGGATCCATCACTAGCGCTTTTTACCGAACGAGGTGTCGGGCCTCCTTCCTGCTGCGGCAGCAGGGTTACATCGGCTTCGGCAACCCCGCGTCCGGCAGATTTCACCCACCCCTTCAGGTTGCTCAGCGTGGTTTCCGCCAGGGTCGCTTCGGCTGCGGAGGGAGGCACCACCTCCACGTTCACAGCGCTTGCACCGCCCGCAGCGCTTTCTGCCACCACCAGATAATCGCCCGCCGGAAGCCCTTCCAGCTGGGCCCGACCCTCTTTCATGGTGTCGGAGAATTCCAGCCCCTCGCTTCCATTATCAGGCAGAGTCATGTTGGTGGCGGTTATAACGGCGCCATTGAGCGATCCAGAGTCGCCCTTCACGACCATCTGTGATTTCTGGTCAGCCTTTAATTTCAGTTCAACATCGGTCGCCTCGGCGGTCTTCCATGCGACCGGTCCCCCCACCAGCGTTTGGTTGCCATCGCCTTTTGCCACCACAAAGTAGCGGCCATCCTCGCGGGGCGAAAATTCAGCCACGCCGCCCCCCGAGATGGTGCGCATTTCGGATGTGTGGCCCATGAGCTGCTCGGGATAAGCACCCGTGCCCCACGGCTGCATGAGAACGAGGTGCACAGACCAGATGCTTTCAGTTGCGCCTTCCACCTGCGCCCTTAATGCCGGGGCCTTTTTCAAAATCAGTTTTACTCCCGTGGCCGGAAGCGTGAGAGGACCAGCCTCGCCGGGAAGAAAACCGTCCATCTCGCCCTTCACCAAGTCGATTTTTTCAGATGCAAGATTGCGCAAAACGAATTGCCCGAAGGCGTCGCTCTCCGTGACGCCCGTTGCGCCTTTGCCATACCAACGCACCGTCGCACCTCGCACGGGTTGATCGCCTTGCGAAGTCACCATGCCCGAAAGTTCCAGGCCCGCCGAGAGGCGTAATTCCACCAGTGTTGTTTCGCCCGCCGTTAACAAAACTTCCGCCGACACCCGCTGTGTCCCTTCCGCATTGATGGCCGTTACCAGCAGGGCGCCGGTTGGCTGGTTGGGCATATCGAAAGATCCGTCGTCACCGGTTACGGTTTGGGCCAACGGCATGCCTTCGGGTGAGGCGCTCAGTTCCACGCGAGTGCCCGCAAGGCTCGCGCTGGATTGGGAATTACCCGCGTTTGGCGCCATAAACACCCGCCCCTTCAGGCGTGCCGGCGGGGCCATGGACAGGTCCAGCGAGAGGTTCGTTGAAGTGGTTAACGTGGCGGTTTCAACTTCCGATGCGTAATCGGTTGCGGTGGCGAACAGGTGCATGATTTTCGAACCGACCACGCGCACCGTTACGGGTGTTGTCGTCACCGATATACTTCTCGCCGCGTCATTGCGGGTCAACATCGTCAGGCGCGCCGGGGTAGTGGTGGACGCTTCGAAACCCGTGAGCATCACAGATAGTTCGCTCAGGCGCTGCACCCGCACCACGACATCTTTCACGTCATGCAGGCCATCGCTCTCCACCGTCATCGTCGGGTCCATGGCGGTGAAACCACTCGCCGACAGCACCTCCACATCCATCGATCCGCGCATCATCAGGCTGCCAATCACGAATCGCCCATTGGGATCCGAGGTCGCATCGCGTCCGTTGACGCGCAAACCCACTCCACCCACCGGTTCGGAAGTTTCAAAATCGACCGTCGTGCCTTCGATCACGTATCCTTCAGACATCTCCAACACCAGTGTTTTGTCGTGGTCGCGTGGCATGACGATGGTCTTCACTTCACCCATTCTATCCGGTCCGGGAAGGGACTCCACCGAGTATTCGCCCTTCGGCAATCCTTCCACACGGAAGCGTCCCTGCGTGTCGGCACGGACCAACACATCGAAACCATTGCCGTTGATACGCACCGGTGTGCCCGCGAAATCAGCGGGCTTTCGCGCGCGGGAATCCAGCTCACCCCGAACGGTCGAACCCCCTTTGACGAGCTTCACCTTGAGATCCTCGGCACCGGGTTTGGCGGTCACATTGGTTATTTGGAGACCTGGTGCCTGTACCGTAAAATGAAAATCCGCTGCGTTGTCGAGACCCTCAAAACGGAACTTCCCCTCGGCATCGCTGCTCGTCCACATACGGATAAGCTTCTGTGCATCCGCCGGTGACATATCGATGGACGGCATGAGCGGACCGATCGCGGCACCCACCACCGGCTTGCCTTCGGGGTCTGTCACGCGTCCGGCGATGTTCCCTCCTCGTTCGAGGGCCAGGCCGATCAATGGTCGTTTCATTGCTTCCGGGGTCAATTCAAAGCGCGCGGTTCGCTTGTCTTTAGCAGACGCGGTGAGGGCCATTGAAGCGGTGGTATCCAGCTCAAGAGAGAAGCGTCCCTCCCGATCGGTCCGTGTTTCTGCAACGGGAAGCACTTCATCGGCGAAAAGTGGAGACGGCACATTGGGCTCCAAACGCACCACGGCGTTGGGCAGAGGCTCCCGTTTGGAGTCGGTTACAACCCCGTGTACCGTGGCGGCTCCGGCATCCAGATTTGGGATGACCAATAAACAAGTTAAAAAAGATGAAAATGCCGCTTGACGATTCATCAACTTTACCATCCAACGGCAAAACACTAAAGGAAGCATCATACACCTCGGGTGAAAAGTGGGGTTGTTACGAAGGTCGTACCGCAGCCAGCTAAACAGTGTCTCTGCGGACCTTAATGGCAACAAAAGATGTGATGCAGGCGTTGGGTGGCTCTTGATTTTTCAGCCCCTCGTAACCGTTGGGGCTAAATATATCGTATCTCTGGAAGGGAGGAAAGCATGAGGGCCTTTTCTTCGCCCGGCGGGGCAGAAGAGAGGTGACGGGACTGCGGATCTAAAACCCGCAGTATAATCTATCACGTGGAAAAATTCCTCGATGAAACGCACAACTCTTGCACTAACCGTGGCAGCTTTCGCTCTGACCACTTCTTGCTTCGCCGTTACAGCCAAAATCTGCATCGATCCCGGTCACGGTGGCTCCGACCCCGGCGCGGGCGGCTTCGGACAATCCGAAGCAACTAACGTATTAAATACTTCCCTTAAGTTCAAAACATGGTTGGACAAAGACACCAACGACGCCGGTGGCGGTGGGTCCTGGTCGGTCGTGATGACGCGCTCAACCGACGTGTACGTCTCTTTGCAGGGGCGTTGCGACGTGGCCAATAACGCCGGCGCCAATCGCTTTATGTGCATCCATAACAATGCTTTTAATACTACCGCCAACGGAACGGAGACTTTCTGTTCACCGACCGCCGGCACCACCACACAGGACCTCCGCAACAAGGTGCAGGATCGCATGATCCAGGCCTGGGGACGCGCTAATCGTGGTGTGAAAACGGCTGCCTACTATGTGCTCGAGCACACGGCCATGAACGCCGAACTGGCCGAGCTTGCCTTCGTCGACAACGCTGGCGACTCAGTATACACTGGCAGCGCCACGCATCAGGATACGGCCGCGAAGTATCATCTCTACGCCATCCAAAACCACTTCGGGCTCACGGCCTACACTCCCGTTGTGGCCCAGACTTATGTGGTGGATAACACCAGCTCGGGCTTCAGCGCATCCACCAATTGGACGCTCAGCACGTCAGAGCCGGGCTACTACGGCACTAATTATCGCGCCCGCGCCACAGGCTCGGTGAGCGATGCCGCCCAGTGGACCGCCACCATCGCGACCGGTGGCAACTACACCATGTCGGCCTGGTGGACTTCCAACGCCAACCGCGCTGCGGCAGCTCCCTACATCCTGCCCGACGGAACGACCGTCGCGAAGAATCAGCAGACCAGTGGTGGCGTTTGGAACACGCTCGCATCCAAAAGCCTGTCTTCAGGAGCGAATTCCATCAAGCTCTCCTGCTGGACCACTGCCGGTTACTACGTCATCGCCGACGCTGTTAAATTCGTCGGACCCAACTGATCCAATCCTTCAGGTCTCCTCAAAACGGGGAGACTCTGAAATAACGAATCCGGGAAGTGCCTTCTTCGCAGAAGGTGTCTTCCCGGATTTTTAATTTAGAACGGGCTTGGACCTCAGCCTCGCCAGAACTGATCCCAAGCCTGCCAATAGTGCGAGGCGCGGGAGACCACATTCCGCGGGCCCGTAATTTCCACGCCGGTTTTGTTGCGATAATCGGCCACCTTGTCCGGCGAGGTCAGTTCCACGCCCAGTTCCACCGAGGTGCCGGGCACGTAAGCCGCAGGCCAGCGGTCGCGTTTGCGCAGGGCCTCGGCCACGTCCATTTCGATGCGTTTGCGAGAGTCGCACGGCGGCAGGCAGCGCGCAGAGAAACGCCCCAGACCAATTTTGGTTTCCGTGGCCATGAGACTATCACCCAGCAAAGCACGAGCCTCGCGCACGGCTGCGCGATCGCCCGACACATAAACCACCGGCACCCCGAAGCTGCCCGCCACGGCTGACATCATTGCAATCTCACCGGCCGGTTTTCCGTTTATCTGCACCGCATGCCACGACAAGCTGGAAACCGTGTGACTCAACACACCGTCGGGTGTTCCCGCCATGGAATGCGCGCCCACAAACAGCATCGCATCCAGCGATTCGTCGCGCAGAGGGTCCACGTAACTGCTCCAACGATGCCCGAAAACATACTCGGCCCCCGGTTCCAAGTCTTCCTTGATCCAACTATTGAATGAATGGTCTGCGCCGGCACCGTGTCCGTCCACCACCACGATGTGATTGGCACCGCCCTTGCGCGCCCCCCGCACGGCAGCGTTCACATCTGCAGTGTAAAGCCGCCGCCCTTCCTCATACTGCGCTGCACCGGCCGTGCATTGGTCCCAACGGGTGATGGCCGAAATTCCTTCCATGTCACACCAGATCATAACGCGCATCGCGATTTGCTCACTTTCAGGGGGTTAGGGGTTAATTAATTATGCTATATCCGATCTCCAGATAATCTGGTTGATGGGTTCTGTGCAACCCGAAATCCCCCTCGGAGATCAACACCGCAAGAGTTTGACTTCGTAAATTGCCCCCCTCACGGTAACGGGCATCATGCATATATCTTTTATGAAGGTGTTTGCGTTCGCCTTGGTTGCCTTACTTCTCGCTGGTACGGCAAGGAAAGCGACCGCAGATACAATCATTTTAAAATCTGGACGGACCCTGGAGGGTGCCGTCACCTCTGAATCACCCAGCGAGATAACCCTTAAGACCGCGGTGGGTATGATTTCCATATCGCGTTCGGACATACGAGAGCTGCGGCGCAGCGATCGGGCACCACAGGAAGTGGATGGCGACGCAGCCCTGGCCGCCGGTAAGTTACAGCCGGCCCTTGAGTATTACCAAGCGGCTCTGCAACAAGTGACCGCAGGGTCACCGGCAGAAACACGTCTTCGCGGGCGTGTCCGGCAGGCGCAGGAAGCTATTGGTCAGGCGCAGGAAAAGGCCCGACAAGCACAACTTCAGCAGGCGTCTCTTTATCTGCAAAACAACCGTTTGCCCGAGGCTCAGCAGCTTCTCACCTCCCTCGTGTCCTCCATGACGGATGAGGCCGGTACCTCCGAGGTGCTGCGCCTGTTGGCCGAGGTGCATTTCCGCAATGCAGAAGTTGCCCGCGATCGGCAGAACATGCTGGCCCGACACGATGAACTGTCGTCGGCCGTGGCGCTCTACCCCGATCACGTGCGGGCCCGCCTCGCGTTGGGCGATTTGCTCATGGAATACAACTCTACCATGGGCCAGGGCATGGACCATATTGAACAGGCCCTCGCTTCATCCTCGACCGAACTCACCGATTACGACCGCGCCTGCTATCATTACAAACTTGCCCGGTCTCATTTCGACCGTGGTGAGTATCAGAAAGCGGCCAGCCATTACGCAGGCGTTATGCAGGTGAAGGTTCTGCCTGCGGAATGTAGCGATGCGTTGGATCGTGCGGTGGAATCTTACGTCCGCATGGGCGAGCAGAGCATGATCACCGATACCTATAAGACCATTCAGAATCTTCGCAAGGCTCTGGACCTGAACCCCCAAAACAAAAGCGCACTCTTCTTGCTCGGTCGCATCTATCGTGACACGGGACAAACGGGCAACGCTGTTGAGGAGTTTCAGAAGGTCATCAAGATCGATCCGGATTTTCAACACGTGCACCATGCTCTCGCCCAGGCTTATCTGGATCAGAACGATTATCAGAAGGCCCTGACCCAGCTCGACCTCGAATTGGAAAAAGACCCGCGCAATTACGATGCTCTGCTCGACCGCGCCCAAACCCTTTTGGGTCAGGGAAGTCTCGACCGGGCCGCTGTCGACGTGGATGCAGCCATTGCTCGGGAACCTGAACGTTGGCGTGGTTATCTTCTGAAAGCTCAGGTGGAGACAACGCGGGAAAGGTATGACGAGGCACGTAAAAATCTCGACCAATTACGAACGTTAAAACGTGATTCGGTGGAGGCTTATATCCAGACCGGCCGCATTGCTCTGGCTGAAAAAAAATATGATGAGGCCAGGGCTTGGTTCAATGAAGTGGTGAAAGCGCTTGGTGGTGAAAACGCGGGCAATTTCACGCAACGCCTTCAGGCTGCGGAAGTGCAAACCGCTCTCGGCCAGATTGATCTTTTACAGGGCAACCCCCGATCGGCCGAAACGCGACTGCGCATGGCCCTTCAAATCGTACCGGCTTATGCGCCGGCCCTGTCATCCATCGGCGATGTGCGTCGCATTCTCGGAGCCGACCAGGTTGACCCGGCCACGCAGATGAAATACTACAACGAAGCTCTGCAGAGCTATCAACAGGCGGTCGAAGCGAATCCACGAAACCCCGAGTTCAGGCTTAAGATCGGTGTCCTTTATCACAAGAATATCAAAGATACGGGACGTGCCATTATTGCCTATCAGGAATATCTGGACCTGGGGGGGCGCGACCGAACCACCGTGGAAAACTGGATTGCGGAATGCGGCTCACCGATACTGGGTGAAAGCACTACCGCCACCGTGACCGCCTTGCCCGCTGATCAAAGCACCTCGGAAACCGCCGGGTCGACTCCACCCTGACCCTCTTTTGTGGTGGCTTTCACGTTTTTTAATGGTTATATATTTCCAGTAAATATGGAGCCGCTCGCTATTGACCAGAGCACCGAACTCTCTCCTCACGGAGCCGGTTTATTGCTCGAGGGGCGGCTTCTCTTTTTTCCAAACAGGGAGCCAGAAAGCCATGACTACGAAAATCCGTTTCATCAGTGAGTTCCTCCGCCGCTTGTGGGACGACTATGCCGCACGTGTAACTTATGCCCGCGTTTATGAAGAGATGCTGACCGACCTGGGCGGCAACTTTGTGAACGATCACATTGCTTTCCGCACCCTCGCTCTTACGGCGAACGGCCATTATCTGGGCGTGGATAATCTCAAACGCGTTTTCGATGCGCTGGATTTTGAGGAAAAGGGAGCCATCGAATTTTCCGACACGCATCTGTTTGCGCGTTACGTTCAGCACGCCGAGCCGGACTTTCCCCGCATCTTTATCAGCGAGTTGAAAATCGACGAGCTTGCCCCGGAAGTCGCGGAGGCCATTCGCCAGTCTGTGTCGGGTTACCAGCAGTTGTTCTCCGACGCGGACGTTGAAGCTCTGCGTCGCCTTGATGAAACCGGCGAGATCCCGGCCGGGCTCCTCGAAAAAACCGTGCGCCTGTTTACGCAAGTTCCCTGGGGACCGGTCGCAGAGTCCGTCATCAAGCGGGTGAATGGTGCCAGCCAATACGGTGCCTGGGTTTTGCTGCACGGCTACAACGTGAACCACTTCACCGGATATGTGAATCGCCACGGTGTGGATCTGGTTGGCGATATCGAGTCGCTCATCGCTGAATTGAAGAAACGCGGCGTGCCGATGAAGAGCGACATCGAGGGAGCGCGCGGTTCGAAACTTCGTCAAACATCCACCGAGGCGGTTCGTGTGCCGGTGCAGGTCATCGGCGACGATGGCAAGACCAAGCAAATCGAATGGACCTACGCCTACATGGAATACGCCGAGCGTGGCGAAGTGGAGGAAAACGGCAAGCGCGTGCTCTTCCAGGGTTTCCTCGGCCCCCAGGCTGCCGGTCTTTTCGAGATGACGCGTCTCAAATAAAGCCGGCGATCAGGCAGAGAGCCCCCGACGTTTGCGGCTGAAATAATCCTTCAGCAGCGCCGCACATTCTTCCGCCCGCACGCCGCCCACGTGAGCCATGCGATGGTTCCATGCCGGCGTGTCGGCGAGGTGTGTGCGCGTGATCAGCGCCCCGAACTTGTCATTGTTCGCGCCGTACACCAGCAGGGGCAGCCGCGCCATGAGGGCGGCCCCGGCGCACATGGGGCAGGGTTCCAGCGTCACGAAGAGCGCGCAGCCTTCCAGTCGCCAATCTCCCAGTGCCAGCGCTGCTTCGCGCATGGCCAGAACTTCCGCATGGGCGGTGGGGTCGCGCAGTTCCACCCGGCGATCGCGTCCGCGCCCGATGACCTTGCCGTCGTGCACCACCACGGCGCCCACCGGTACTTCGTCGGCGGTCTGCGCGTCGGTCGCCTCGCGCAGCGCCTCCCCCATCCATTCGTCGAAGCACTCGCTGGGGGGCAGGGGAGCGTTGCGGTACGGCGAGTCCGGCCCGAGAATCGGAGCGTCAGTCATGGGATTCCGCCCAGGGTTCCGTCATGGCTTTCAGCAACAATGCTTCCGCGCTCATCAAAATCATGTTATGGTCGGCGCCCTTCACCTCATGGAACCGGATCATCTCCGGATGTGCATCGGCAAGTTCGCGACCCATGGCAAACGGCACGATGTCGTCGGCGTTTCCATGCACCAAATCTACCCGCGGCGGATGGGGCAAGGCGGCCAGTCGGGCCAGAGCGGTCGGGTTGTCAAATCGGTCGCGAACCAGATAGCAAAGCGGACTTCCCACCGCCCGGCGTGCCATTGCCAGCAGCGTGGTGAACGGCGACACCAGCACCACCTGACGCGGCGTGTGGGACATCGAAAAGTCCAGCGCAGCAGCAGCGCCTATGGAGTGCCCAATCACTCCCATGCGGCTCTCCAGAGCGGTTGGTGTGGTCCCGAGAATCTTGACCAGTGCGGCAAATGCGCTGCTGGAGTTGCGGATCATCCCGTCGCGCGTGGGCGCGCCTTCGCACAAACCATAACCCGGATAATCCACCATCAGGAAACCGGTGTTGCCGTCCGGATAGGTCTCCACCAGATCCAACCAGTCCAGCCCCGTGCTGGCGTTACCGGCGAACATGACCCACAAGCGAGCGGAGAGTGTGGAGGTTGAGGAATCGTTGTTTGCAGAGGAACCGACCCCGCGGGGTGGCACATAAAACGCCACCTGTTTGCCATCGACGGTGGAAAAATCCAACTGCACGGCACCCGGCGGTAACCCGCGGCGGAAACTGGACTCGTATCCGCGCGGCATGAAGATCAGTTTGCGCTGAAAAACGAACAGAGCCGCCGGGAGAAGGATCGCCACGAACACGATGGTCACAAGGAATATGCGCATCACAGATTTGCCCAAGCGAACTGCTGCGGATTTGGACCGTTCACTCTTTCCTTCAGTCTGCACATTGCTCCCTCGTCTATCTCCATCGTTGCTTCCCAGCGTCGCGGCGCATCACGCAAAGGTGCAAGAGTGGAATGCCGCGCGTCACAGTCTGTGCAGGCGTCGTGAATAATCACATCGCCGGAGCGCTTGTGTTTCTTGACCGCGGGCGTCGTGAATGTCGCCAGCGGTACCATCTCTCCCCGGCAGGTTTTTTCATATGGGCTACGTGCACGTTTACACCGGCAACGGCAAGGGCAAGACAACCAGCGCCATCGGGCTTACCATCCGGGCCCTGGGCAATGGCGGGCAGGTGGCATTTCTGCAATTCGACAAGGGGTTCGAGGGCAAGAACGAGCACTATCACGAGCGCTTCATTCTTCGCACCCTCGCCGGCCTCGACATGTTTTTCTTTGGCATGGAGCGCATGATGCCCGACGGCAAGTTTCGCTTCGCCAACATCCCCGATGATTTCGATCAGGCCCGCGCGGGGCTCGCCAAAGCCCAGGAACTTATCAGTTCCGGCAAATATTTCATGGTCGTGTGCGACGAGGCCCTCACGTGCGTCGGCACCAAACTCCTCGCGGAGGAGGATATTCTCGGCCTCGTAAAAGCAGCCCGCGATGGTGGCGATTGCGAACTGGTGCTCACGGGCCGTGGCTGCTTTCCCGCGCTGGTCGAGGCGGCCGATCTCGTCAGCGAGATCCAACTCGTGAAGCATTATTTTTACGAAGGCGTGCAGGCCCGCCCCGGCATCGAGTTCTAGCAGCTTCGCCTCATAAAAAATGCCGGATACCATTTCCCGCCCCACACCTGCCGAGGCAGGGGGAGGGAAACGGTATCCGGCAAGAACCGTTTATTATTTCAGCCGCTGTTCGTCAGCCCGCAAGGGCAAACGTGCGGAGAAGGAACTACTCGATATCCATACCCATCGAGCGGGCGGTGCCTGCAACCATGGACATGGCGCTCTCGATGGTGTGGGCGTTGAGGTCCTTCATCTTCAGCTTGGCAATTTCCTCGACGTCCTTCTTCGAGACCTTGCCGCACTTGGTCTTGTTGGGCACGCCGCTGCCCTTGGGCACGTTTGCAGCCCTCTTCAGCAGCACTGCCGCGGGGGGCGTCTTGGTGATGAAGGTGAAGGAACGGTCGGCATAAACCGTGATGATACACGGAATGATGAGGCCGGGATTGTCCTTCGTGCGGGCGTTGAACTGCTTGCAGAATTCCATGATGTTCACGCCGTGCTGACCCAGAGCCGGACCCACGGGGGGAGCGGGGTTGGCCTGAGCGCCCGGAACCTGCAGCTTAACCTGTGCTACTACTTTCTTTGCCATGACTCGTCTCTTAACCTACGTTTCTAGTTGTTTCGTTTAAACGCTTTCTACTTGAAGCACGTCCAACTCTACGGACGTCGGGCGTCCAAAAATCGACACCATAACTTTCAATTTGCCCTTCTCCTGGTCCACATGCTCGACCACGCCGGAGAAGTTGGCGAATGGACCCTCGGTAACCTTCACCTGATCCGAAATTCTGTAGTTGATCAAAGCCTTCGGACGATCGGGGCGCTCTTCCACGGTATCGAGCACCTGATCCACTTCGTTCTGCGACAGCGGCGTCGGTTTCCCGGCATCGCCGAGGAACGACGACACGCCCGGAACCTTGGTGACGAGATCGAAGATATCGTCGTTCGATTCGGTCTCAATCAACACGTAGCCCGGCATGATGTTTCGCATCACGTCGTGCTTCTTGCCGTTGCGCATCTCCTGATACTTCTTCTGGGGGATGACCACACGGCCGACCTGTTGGCGATAGCCTTCCAATTGCACCTTGTGCTCGATAGCTGTTTTTACACGGTTCTCGTAGCCCGAGTAGGTGTGGATGGCGAACCACTGCTTTTCCATGGGATGGTGACCTGAGTTCCTTTTGACGCTCTGTTATCGCGAAAACATGATGACTAATTCCATAACCCTGCCCAGCGCCATGTCTAACATTCCCGTGGCGAGGCTGGTGACAAAGGTGACTACAATCACAACGATGGTTGCACCGTACAATTCGGGCTTGGAAGGCCACGTTACCTTCTTCATCTCGGACTTCACTTCCGAAATGTAGCGCGATGTTCCATTCTTTGGTTTTTGCTTGTCGTCCATTGTTATGCGCCATCCACCGATTTTTACCGGGCAACCACCGCTTTCAAGGGCGGAAATCCATCCCGGACTAATACGAAAAAAAACTGGCAGGCCAGGAGGGGCTCGAACCCCCAGCCTTCGGTTTTGGAGACCGACGCTCCACCAGTTGAGCTACTGGCCTGCATGAAAATTTTATGTTACATCCCACGAGAGACGGACCGAACAGACCCGTCAACTTCCCGCGACCGGGACCTTATTTTGTTTCTTTGTGAACCACATGCTTGCGGCAGTGGCTGCAAAACTTCTTCATTTCCAGCTTGTTCTGCTGGATCTTCTTGTTGCGCGTCGTCATGTAATTCCGACGATCGCATTCCGTGCACGCAAGCGTAACTTTGTCTCGCATATCCAATCAGACTCCACTGCACCAGGCAAATTTTGATTAAAATAGAGCACACCAACCCCCGGAGACGGGTCTCCGCAAGCCACATAGTTTATCCATGCCTGCGCGAAAAATTCTGATTTCTGCGCTCCCACCCCGCAATTGGAGCGTTATCCTCGGCTGTTTTGCAGTGCCGAACCGTTCACACCCCAGGCTTCAAGGGAGTCATCGGGCGAGAGAGTTTGATCGATGAACATCCGATGCCAGAGCTCCAACTGAAGCAAAATCCACAATTGCTTCTCATGGTTACAGCGGCCGCTGTGATGTTCCTTAACTAACCGGGCGATCTCGGCCCCATTCAAATGTTGCCCCACCGCCGAATCAGTCGACAGCAACATGGCGCTCAGCAACTGCGCGAGGGGACCCCGGAACCATTCTCCGATCGGCACCTTGAACCCCCACTTGGGGCGATTGATAATGTCGTCGGGCAGGTGGCGGGCAGCCAGTTGACGCAGCAGCCATTTGCCTTTGCCCTGCTGCACTTTCATGGCCGCAGGCAATTCCCGCGCACAGAATTCGATGAGCCGGTAATCCAGAAACGGGCAGCGCAGTTCCAGCGAATGGGCCATGGACATGCGGTCGCCGCGCAGTAGCAGGTTCGCGGGCAGCCAGGCTTTCATGTCCAGATAAAGCATTTGCTCCATGGCCGAGTTCCACTCGCGCCCCGCCAGCATCGCGCGCGCCGCAGCGTGGGCGTCGGACCCGGCCAGCGGGCCGCCGGCCAGTAACCGCTGGCGCGGTCGCCTCGGGAATCCGCCAAACCACATGGCGTGGCGTTCGGCAGCGTCGCGCTCGGCGGAAGCCTCCAACGCCAGTTGTGCCCGACGCAGCTTGAAGGGAAGCGCCGCCGCCGCCGACCGCAGCAGGGGCGGCGGAAGGAACTTCAACCATCGCCCGATGCTCGTCTCAAAACCATACTTCGGATACCCCGCCAGAATCTCGTCGCTTCCCTCGCCCGACAGAACCACCGTCACATGGCGGCGTGCCTCCTGCGCCAGCAAATAAATCGGAATGTCGGACGGCTCGCTGACCGGTGTTTCGCGCATGAACATTGCGGCGGGCACGGCGCGAATCATGTCGCTCGCGCCGATGGTCAACTCGTGGTGGTTGGTTTTGAAAAGCTGCGCCACCTTGCGGGCGTGGTCCGCCTCGCTGAAACCCGTGTCAAACCCCACCGAAAACGTCTCCACGGGCATCGGATGCAGCCCCGCCATGAGCGCCACAATCACCGACGAATCGATCCCGCCGGAAAGAAACGCGCCGAAGGGAACATCCGCCACCATGCGCAGGCGCGTGGCATCGGTCAGCAATTCTTCCAGCCGTTCGCGGAGCACCTCTTCGCCGGGCGGATTCTCCGGCACGGCGAATTTCATATCCCACCAGCAACGCTGTTCGCCCGGCCCATCCGCCGTGAGGGTCAGATGGTGCCCCGGCAGGACGCACGTCACCCCCTCGAAAAGCGTTTCGTCCTGCGGCACGAAACGGTTGGCCAGAAATGCCGGCAGCCGCGCCGCGTCCATGCGCCGGCTGAGTCCCGGGTGTTGCAGCAGACTTTTTATCTCGGAAGCGAAAAGCCACGCGCCCGAAACCTGCGCCAGGTACAGCGGCTTTTTCCCCACGCGATCCCGCGCCAACAGTAGCGTGCGCGCCTGCGAATCCCACAGTGCCAGAGCGAAAAATCCGTTGAAGCGCTCCAGCGCCGCCGGCCCCCACAGCGCCAGACAATGCAGCACTACTTCGGTGTCGGTGCGCGTGATGAACTTCAGCCCGTGGTCGCGTTCCAACTCCGCGCGCAGATCGGCGTGGTTAAACACCTCGCCATTGAATGCGATGGTGTAGCGCCCGTCCGGACTGTGCATCGGCTGATGGCCGGTTGGTGTCAGGTCGAGAATCGCCAGCCGCTGGAAGCCCACGGCATAGTTGCCGTCGTGGAAAGAACCGGAGTCATCAGGCCCGCGATGCACCATGCACTTCATCATGCGCGCGAGCAGATCGGTGTCGGCGGGCGCGCCGTTGGTTTGCTGGATGCCTGTAATTCCGCACATAATTTAGCGCTTGTCTGGGGCTGTCGCAGGCGGTTTTGCAAGCCGGATAACAGTCGTGAGGCGACAAGCTGCACCGCTTGTGCGCGCAGAGATTTGCAAGATGGCCTGTTTGTGCAGATAACGCCGCGACCACCATGCGCGTGGTGGCGGGCCATCATCGCCGTGGTGAATGCAGAAAGTCGCTGGCGGCTCGGCTGTGATTGTCAGCAGAAGATCCGGCATGTCCCGAGCAGTGAGCAGAAATTCGGCCCCGCCGGACGACGTGGTTTCAGCATCTGAACCGACCAGCTGCACGGCCACCGCCGGACCGACGTTCCAGTTCAGTTCGAAATCGTGACTGACCGATTTGCGCTTGCCGCGCAGATCATCGGTGATGGTCCAGCCTGGTGCCTCGCCTTCCGGCGCCGCTCGCAAGGTGCGTTTGTGGCTCACCGGATCGCTCAGCCGTTGGTAGCCGTTATGGGTTCCGGTCACGCAGAAATCGTCGCCCAGCATCTCTGGCGTCAGCGTGGCGTCGGCGTGGGTTGACCACAAAAACGCGCCGCCAACTTCCGCCTGATCGCGGTCGTCCACCGTCACCGTGTTGTGGGCCGGGGTGCCGCGGAAGGCCCGCCGCCACGCATCCATCGTGTGGTAGCAATACGTGCCGCTGTCGGTCAGAACGTCCGCCTTGCCATAGCGCAACTGAAACGAAAGTTGGTCTGCGTGGGCATGGGCCGCGATGGACGGATAACCAAACGGCCCGCCCTTGAACAGGCTCTGCCAGCCGTCGTTGCGGCGCGTGATAAACCAGCCCCCTTCGGGGAAAAAGAAGTCCGGCCCGGCGGGCACCTCTCGCGCCAGCAGGGGCGCTTCAAGCTGCCCCCACCAATAGTCGGTTTTTGCATCGTGCGCTGGCTCGCGCCCGGCCGCTTGCGCGATGGCCGCAGCGTGGTGCGCAAACTCTTCCGCGCCGAAAAGGCGATGCCCCGTCCAGAGCAGTGATTCATACACGCCCGCAGCGTGGTCGCCGCTATTCAGGCCTGTCACCGCGCCATCGTCAGTGTCGCCGATCTCAAACGGTCGCCCCTCGTCATCCGTCGCGGCGTGAACCACCACGATCATCCGAAACAGTCGCTCCAGAAGTTGTGTAGGCACCTCGGCGGTCCCCCCCGCCCGGTGCATCAGCGCGATCGCCGTGGCGATATACTCCGCCACGTAATGGTGGTAATAAATGGCCTGTTCCCGCGCCACGCCATCGGCGAAAACCTGGCGGTCGGTCTCGCGTAAAATACTGCGCAACGCAAACCCGCCCCAAGCCTTCGCCTCGGGTAGCTCGGGAAAAAAAGTCGCCGCTGCCAGCAACCCTGTCAGTTCGCCCATCAGGTGGTTGTTGGCCGACGAATGCAGCGACAACGTCGTGCGGATGAACTGCGCCTGCTCGCGCACCGATGCCGCAATGGCGGGCCTCGTATCGCGGAGCGCCGGAGAATCTTTGGCAATTTCCAGCGCTATTCCCCACGACAAAATCCGCAACGCTGCCTCCAGCGAACTGCCCCAGTTAATGCCCACATAGCGCGGATTGGCGCGAATCCAATCGGCGATCAGCGCCGCGATGGCTCGTCCCGCAACGTCATCCGGCCCACCTGCGCGCGCCCATTGCGGCAGAAACTGATGCCGGTTCAACTCCCACGTCATCTTCACATCGCCCACCTCGCGGGCGTCGCGATAGTCGACGTCGCCGTAAAATTTCGCCGGTGCGGAAACCCCGCTGCGGTAATCCCGCGACCAATCCACCGGCCCCGGATACGGCAACTCCAGATCGAAAAATCGAATGGTGAACGCGCCGTCCGGCGGCAGGGGGGCAGCGTTGTCGCGTTCTGAAACCGACTCCAGCGCACACGCCAGAATGCATTTCTGCACCTCGGCCCGGCGCCGTCGCCGCTGCAACATTTGCCCCACGCGCCAGAACATTTCGCCCGGCGTCATGGCCTTCAGCCGCGCCAGATACCAGGCCGGGCTTCTCACCGACCGGCATTTTCCGGCGTGAGATACGAGCGAAGCGTGGCCATGTTTTCAACGTCCTCGGCCATGTCATCGCCCTTGTCCGTCTCCAGCAAAAGCGGCACGCCGCACAGCTTCGCATCGTTCACCACCATGCGGAACGCCTCCGCGCCAATCTCACCACGACCGATGTGCTCGTGACGATCTTTGCGCGAGTTGAACGGCTTCTGCGAATCGTTCATGTGGATCGCCGCCAGCCGCTCGCGGCCCAGCAGCGTGTCGAACTCCGACCAGAAATCCTCGTAGCCGTCCTGCGTGCGGATGTCGTATCCCGCACAGAAAATATGGCACGTATCCACGCACACCCCCAGACGCTCCGGCTGGCGCGTCGCCGCGATGATATCCGCCAGATCCTGCAACGGCGCACCCAGACACGTTCCCTGCCCGGCCGTCGTCTCCAGAAAGATACGCGCGTTGAGTTCCGGCAGCGCCTCGTGCACGCGGTCAATCCCCGCTGCGATCCGCTCCACCCCGGCGTCGCGGCCCGTGCCGCAATGCGCTCCCGGGTGCATCACCAGACCCGAAATTCCCAGCGCCTCGCAGCGCGAAAGTTCGTCCACCAAATCCTCGATGCTCTTCTCGAACAACTCGTCCTTGGCCGACGCCAGATTCACCAGATAGATGGCGTGCGCCACCACCGCCCTCACCGGCGAATCCACCATGCGCCGCCGGTATTCCGCCACGTCGGCATCCTTCAGCGGCGGAAACTTCCACCGCGTGTTCCCCTTCACAAAGACCTGCATAGCGGTGCAACCGATGCTCTCCGCCCGGTCGAGCCCCTTAACCATTCCCCCCGCCACACTAACGTGGGTGCCAAGCAACAACGGAGCTAAAGCCGATGAATCATTAGTTTTCATTTGGGAAGCGCACATAGTGCCTCCAACCCTGAAAGACCAACCCCCGCGCTGGCAAGCGTGATGTTACTCGGGGCAAGAGGAGCGCGGGTTCACGGGGGCGCGGATTCAAGGGCGCTCTCCCGTTTCTCGCGCTCCTCCTGTCCATATCGTCCATAGTGTCCATATCGTCCATACCGTCCATCCCCCGCCCCGAATAACCACCCCCCTCCACGGTTCGCTTTTTCATGTCCACCCCTCCCCCCGACGACTACGCCATCGCCCCATTCGTTTGTCTGGGTTGCGGCAACTGCTGCCGGGGTGATGGATTTGTGCGCGTCAACTCAACCGAAATTTCCCGCCTGGCCCAGTTCCTCAGTCTCACCGACGACGAGTTTCGCGCCACCTACACCCGCGTGCCGGAGGACCTTGCCCAAGCCGCCGCAGGGGACCGCTGGCTGACCGAACGCCCCGGCCCCGAGCGCGATTGCATCTTCCTCGAAAACAACCGCTGTCTCGTGAACCCGGTAAAGCCCGACCAGTGCGTCGGCTTCCCCACCCAGTGGCGCACGCCCGACATCATGGATTATTGCGAAGGCATGCGCAGGGCTTGATTGTGGCTTTTAGCTACGGTAGGAGGGTCATTTATCAATCATGATCTCCCTCCCCGCCAGCCATCTTCGACGTCCCTTTATCGGTTACCTTCTGGTCAGTGCACTGCTGTTCTGGGCTGCCGCCGGTCTGGGCAAAACCTACCGGTTGGAAGGGTCGCTGACATCAAGCTGGCTGAGTATCTTTTTGTATCTCACCAGTCTGACTCTTTGCATCACGGTAACCGCCGTTGGTGCGTTGTTGGGTGCATCCCTCTGGTTCCAGTCTAAATCCCAAGCGTCCTTTGCCGCGACAGTAGTTTATGGGACGTTGTTCATGTTGCAACTCTTCCGCGTCCTTGAGGTGCAGAAGACTGGAAGCACCGAAGGGAGCGCGCACATCTGGATGATTCTCTCTGCCTTTATTGTCGGCTGGGCGATGCTGGGCATCGGCTTGATGCGAAAGAGGGCCACTTCTCCACCAGTGCCCATATGGGTTTTTCCGGGCTTTACCGCAGGTGGCGTCTTTCTGCTTTTCATATTGGCATTAGCGCTCAAACTCATTCACCCCCCTGTTTTACCCGAAATCTCTCTGGTTTTTTTCATCGCATTATTTATGCTTCTCGCCATGGGCTCAATGGGCTTTACCGTGCAGGCACTGAAGCTGCTTGAGGCCCGTCGCGACGGCCTGTCGACCGGTTTGGTTTTGATGGTGGTGTTGCTGGTTATCGGCAGTTTCCTGTCAGTATTTCTTCAATCCGATGCGACCGCCGCCGGAACCGCAGTGCTGGAAATCCTCGCGCTCGGTGCGGTCCCATTCGGCTTTGCGGTCGACGGCATTTACGCCATTCGTCGCATGGGCATTTACGAGCGTGGAGGGACCGACGAGGTGATGCTTGACCCGCTGACGGGACTCGCAAACCGGCGCGCGTTGGAACTGACATCTCGTATGATGTTCGCCGATTGTCTCGCGTCGGGGCGGCCGCTGTCGGTGCTGATGCTCGACATCGACCATTTCAAAATGGTGAACGACCTCCACGGCCACGCAGCGGGCGATGAGGTGCTGCGGCGGTTTGCGCGCATCATAGCGGATGCGGCGGGGGAGTCCGACCTGGCGGCGCGCTACGGTGGCGAGGAGTTTCTCATGGTGATGCCCGGTGCCCCTCTGGCGCCGGCCATGCGTCTGGCCGAGCGCATCCGCAGCCTGGTGCAGGAAACGCCCTTCTCGCACGAAAAAGGCACGCTGTCCCTCACGGTAAGCGTGGGCGTGGCAACCGCCTTCCCCGGCGAGGCCGCCGGAGTGGACAAGCTGATCTCCACCGCCGACAAAAACCTCTACCGCGCCAAGCGTCGTGGGCGCAACTGCGTGCAGGCGAATCCGCTACCCGGTGAGCAGGACGCTGTCAGCTAATTCAGCCGGAGGCCATTGGTTTGACTACTCTTCCCGCATGCCGCAGAAGAGTTTGTTCTCCCACTTATAGTTCGAGTTTTCCACTTCCACGGTCCACAGGTGGCCGCAGTTGGAGGAGATGTGCTCGTCTTCGCGGGTGAAGTCTTTGCGGAAACCCAACGGACGCAGGTGGCGCGCGGCGAGACGCCGGGTCGCGCGCGCAACGATGTTCAGTTCCGACTCGTCCACCATCGACTTGATCGATTCGCGCCACTCCTGCTCGGTCACGCCGTAGTCGGCCAGCCGGTAGCGGTGGAATGCGGTTTCGAAATCGAGCAACTCGGCCTTCAGCACGTCGAGGGCTTTGTTGGCCTCGGACTTCTTACCGTCCCAGTGCATCAGGGTGATGTAGTTGCACATTCCCAGCACCAGCATGGAGACGTTCTGATACACGGCGCGTTGGTCGAGGTTCTCGTGGTACGTGGCCTGACTGCGTTGCGAGTCCAGCGTGAAGAAGTAGCCCTGGGCCGCCACGCCCGCGCGGATGATGTTCTCGTCCGACAGCTTCTTGCGCACGTCCTTCATCAGGTAATCCTGGGCCAGTTCGGAAATCTGGATTTCCGCCTCGCTCATATCGCCCTGGATGAAATGCTCGCGCCAGTGGACGTAGGTGTAATGCGTGAGGAAGTTCTCCACGTTGCGTTGCACAATCTTCGGGTCTTTGTGTCCGCAGATGCCCGCGAGCACTTCCAGGAAACCGCCCTTCATGGTTTCCGGGTCGCCCTTGGTTACCATGGCGCAGCGCTTGAGAGCTTCGTTGAAGGCGAGCTTCCAGCACTGGGGCCCGGTTTCGGCAACCTTGCCGGTGCGCGTGCGGCGCGTGTAGGGGTTGTTCTCGTCCACCAGCTTGAAGACGGCGTTGCTGTCGAGCACGCCTTCCCAGCGTCCGATGGAGACGTTCAGGTGACGATCGTTCCAGCCGCTGTTGTCGCGCAGTTCCACGTCCATCGGTTCGTTGTCGGCTTTGCCGAATTTCCCGTTCATCTTGCGGCGGATGAACATATCGGGCGAAACGGCGAGATAGGAAAGCTGGGCCAGTTTCACAACCTTCTGCTCAAAGCTGGCGGCCGACTTGCTGGAGAATGTCAGCGCTTCAATTTCCTCGTAGTGGCTCCAGCAGTAATTCACCTCGGCCTCGTTCAGTTCGCTGTCGACCTTGGCGATGGTACGGTCGATGAGCTTCTTCACGGAGGGGTTGGAATAGGTCACCCAGTCGCTGAAGGAGCGGTCGCGGAAGACGACGGAGACGCGATCCTTGCCCACCTTCACCTGGTTCCAAGCCTTCATCATTACGTCGGTGTCGCGGTCCTTGGCCTGCACGTTGTCCAGCAGCAGCACCAGATGCGCGTTGGGCACGCCTTCCTTCTTTGTGAAGGCTTTGAATTCCTCGTGGAGGATCTTGAGAGTGTTGTCGGAATAGCCGCATTCGGGCAGCCAGAACGCGACGATAAATTGCGAGTCGCCATGGGCAGACTTGATGAACGCGTGGTAATCGCGCACGATCTTCCAGTAAAGCAGCAGCCCGATGCGCACCACCAGACGGCGGTCGAAATCGCTGTGCAGCAGAGGCAGTATCACATGGAAGGGCACGGTGATGCAAGGCGCCATGACACCGGTCCGGTAAAGGTCCATAAAGGTGCCGTAGGTGTTTTCGCCTTGTTCGTAATCCAACTCCACCACGCGGTGCATCGTGTCGGGATCAACACAGCAGCTCGTGAAAGGGATCATGCCGCGCTCGTTGAATTTCTCGGCGAGGGCCTGACGGATATAGTAGGCGATGGACGTGAAAATACGCAGGAAAACGCGATAGCTTTTCACGGTCATTTCCGACCAGTTTTTGCCGCGGACGATATCGCTTCCGATGACGGTGCTTACGGGAGCGATGCGTTCGAGGTACTTGGGGGGTTCGGAAAGTTTATCGAGCCATTCATCAAGGTCTGCATCGTCGAGATCGGGGGGAAGAACCCTGTCGATGTCGATGCGTGAACCGACGTTGTTGGAGTACCCATGATACACCGGATGCAATTGGTTCATCGCCATGCGTGGGTTTTGAAAGAACCTCGCTTCAAAAGATGCTGGATTTACAACAAATGCGAAAGCAAACCTACGGCGGCGGAAAGATGCCTGTCAATCTTTTTCCCTGTTTTGCCTTGCCACTAAGCGATTTACATCGCTGTAATTATGGTTTTGGCAACCTGCGGCGGGGAAAAGCGTCATTCTTGACACTGCCGGGGGTGCGGTTAGCTGTTTCAATTTGCGCCGCTCATTCTATAGCACTATTTCTCTGGTGCATTCTGAATCGTTTTCATCGGTTTTGGAGAAACATGATGGATACAGAAAAATCAGCCGGTTCCAAATTGGAGATTGTTGCCGCGCCGGACGACATCGACATCGAACAACTGATGGATGAAATCCGGCGAAACGTGGCCGCCAAGCGCGACGCCGGTGTGTATGTGGACAACACCCTGCCCGACTGGCCCGGCTTCCTGCGCCCGGGCGATGTCCCCTTTTCGCTGGACGATCACATGACGCTGCTGACCGCCACAGCGCGGCCGCCGCTGGCCGGCGATCCCATTTCATCGCACCGTCCGTGGGTGGGACCGTGGATTGTGGCAGCCAAGAAATTGGTGCGCATGGTCGTGCGCAAATATACGGACGGCATGTTTCTGCGTCAGGCCCAGTTTAACGACGAGGCCGTCGCGACCCTGAAAAATTTGCGCCGCGAGGTGGAAACGCTGCGCCGCGATGTGGATGAACTGCGTGCAGACGCAGCGCCCCCCTCCGAAAAATGATGCCGGTTTTGACGCGCCGACACTGGCTTGGGGGAGCGGCGCTTTTTCTGATGGCGGCGATGATTTATCTGGCCACGCCCGTGCGCCCGCTCACGGATTCCGCCTTCACACTGCTGCTTGCGGAGAATGTGCTGGTGCATGGCGATCTGGCCCTGGAGCGCTATTTCCCACCGGGGACTGGTTCGTCTGACCAATATCAATTGGAGCGGGTGGGAGACCACCTGCGCTATCGTTATCCCATGGCCGGGGCGTTGCTGTCTGTGCCGGTGGCGGTGGCGTATCGCGCAGGGGGGTGGTCGGTCATCTCGCCCGATGGGCATTACGATCCCCATGCTGCTGCGCGGTTACAGCATTGGATTGCGTCGTTGCTGACAGCGTTTTTTGTGGTCCTTGCATGGTTGCTGATCTTGCGGTCAGAGGCGAGAAACACCGTCGCCATGGCTACCGCCGCGCTGTTTGCCGTGGGCACGACGCTGTGGAGCAACTGCGCCCAGGCGATGTGGAGCGACAGCATCGCCATGCCGTTTATCCTGGGTGGGCTGGTGATGCTGGTCGGGACGTGGGGAGGCGAAGGACAACACAAGAGGAGCGGCTTCGCCCGAGTGGTTGCAGCGGCGAGCCTGATCGCTCTGGGAGTTCTGGTGCGCCCCGTCAACGCTGTGCCTGTGGCCGCGGTGGCGGTCTGGTTGCTGTGGCGCTCGCGGCGCGATGGGATTGTTTTTATCGGCGTGGGAGCCGTATGGGGCATCGCTCTGGCGCTTTTTCACCTTCAGATTCTCGGTCAGGTTTGGCCGACGTACTTCACCGGTCCCACCATGGCCCTGCGGAACTTCCCGCAAGGTGCCACAGGACTGTTGTTCAGCGCATCGCGCGGGCTGTTTGTTTTTACGCCCTTCGTGTTAGTGGGGGTGTGGTGGGCCTGGCGTTTTTGGCGGTGGGTGCCGCGCAGAGATTTGCTTCTGCTGGCCTGTGCATGGGTGGTGGCTCATTGGGCCTTCAATGCCTGCAACCGAATCTGGTGGGGAGGATTCTGCTACGGCCCCCGCCTGATGACGGGGGCCATGCCCGGGTTGCTGTTGCTGATGGGGTTGGCGTTGGAGGCGCGGGTCGGTGCTGGATTACCCCGGCGGTGGACGGGCCGGGCGCTGGTGATGGCGCCTCTGGCGATCACAGCCCTCTTTGCCGTTTGGGTGCAGGCAAGAGCTGCCGCCGTGCCCTCCGTGCACACATGGAACGAACTGCCCACCACCGTGGATGCCCAGCCGGGCCGGGCCTGGGATTGGTCCGAGCCGCAGTTCCTCACGGGGTTGCTTCCAACCCCCCCGCGAGCGGCAGCCCTGCCGCTGCCCCAAGGCGCGGTCATCTGGCCGGGCATGGAGTTTTCCGCCAAGTGGCTGTGGTATGGCTGGGGTGGTCCTGAATCAGAGTCGATGCGCTGGACCCTCGGCCCTCGCGCGGCGATCATGTTCACCAGCGGCGCGGAGCAAGCAACCACGGTGGCCGTGACGCTCCGACCCTACTCGGAGTCCGATGCTCCCGTAGTGCAAAATCTGAGTCTGAAATGTAACGGGAAGGCCCTGGCCGGATGGGCTTTGGACGACACAACCTCACGCACCCTGGAGGCCGCGTTGCCGTCGGGCCTGATGGGGCGTGAAAACACGCTGGTGCTTGAGGTTAACCCAGTAAAAAAAGCTACCGTTTTTGGAGCCATCGGTGACCCTCGGCCTTTGGGCGTGGCGGTTTACAGTGTCCGGTTTATCGGCCCTTTCGATCATTGACCCTCTCGGGCTTGACAAGCATCCATAGCAAAGTCCATCAATGTCGTTTATGCTCTCCACTCTTCTCAGGGTGGGGCATATAAATTACGGTTCGGAGTCGTGGATTACCATGGGGAATTCGTCCCTGCAAAAGCGGTCGTTGCCCGCTTATATCTGGATTCTGGTCCTTATTGTTGTCCTCACCGGTGCCTGCATTTATCCTCCGTTTTTCAAATGGTTTACCACGTTGGATGAATCCGTGGCTCGCTGGGCGAACTCGGTTGTGGGCGAAAAAAATGGCATGATCAACATGCTCATCTCGCTGGTGAATACTAATTTTGCAGATGTCGTCATCGGTTCGACCATTTTGGCTTTGGCTATATGGCACATTTTGAAACCCGACGATAACCGCGAGCGACTCTCCCGGCTTGCTTACTGGGGCTTCACAGCCTTGATGTTTGGCATTCTTTATGAGATGACCGAACCCATTGAAAAAGCGGTTGGGCGCGACAGTCCCGGGCGCGAATTGAAGGGGTGGTTGGACCTGCGTAGGATGTCCGATATCGGAGTTAAGGTTTCCAAGGGAAACAGCTTCCCCTCGGGGCACGCATCCGCCCATTTCTTTTTTGCGTTCATGCTCCTTCGTCGTTACCGTTTCGTGGGATGGTTTCTTGTCGTCGTCGCTGTCATTCTCCCCACGACTCGTGTCATCACGGGTGCTCATTGGCCCACAGATATTTTGGCCTCGGTGCTCCTCACCGGGTTTGCATCTTCGTTCATCATGGACACGCGATTGGCCGGAATTTACCCCTGGATGGAGCGTCGGGTCAGTGAGGTCTTTTATCTTCTCACGGGATTAAAACGGCGGGGGTTCATCCCGCGCTTGCGCAGTGCCTGGGCTGAGTTTGTGGCCCCGGCATCAGCCTCTAAAGAAGCCGGTGCCGAGCCGGTGGCAACAGAGCGACCCGGGGTTCCGGACGAAGACGCTGACAGGAGATTGTAAACTTCGGCATTGCATCTTTTCATTGCGCGGTTTGCGCTGTCTGATGGGCCTGAGTCAGGGCTTAATCCCACGGTGGAGTGATAAAAATGAAATCCATGACAACGGTTGCGGCAGTTGCCTGTGCGGCTATAATTTCGGCAATGCCCTTTGCGGCTCGTGGGGCTGACAAGGCACCCACAACATCCTCGGTCGTGGTGGCAGCACTCACAGAGGCGCTGGTCAGTCCCGTGGGGGAATACGAGTCGCTGGCGTTATATCAGGCCGTGCTCGCAAAACATGGCGATGTGCTTCCCTTCCGCAACATCGTGCGGGCCGAGCAGCACCACGCCGATGCGTTAATTTCGCACCTGAATCGCTACGGTGCACCCGTGCCAACCAATGACTATTTGGGACAAACCACAGCACCCGCCACCTTGCTGGAGGCGGCGCAGCTCAGCATCGATGGCGAGACCGCCAATGTTGCAATGTATGATCGCCTGATCAAGCAGGCTGCGGCCGACCCGGCTGTTGTTCAAACTCTGGAGCATCTGCAGTTCGCCTCGCGCGAACATCACCTGCCGGCTTTCAAGCGGTTCGTGGCTGCGGGAGGCAAGATGGGTCAGGGGGCCGGTGCAGGTAAAGGCCGGGGTGGACCCGGCAAAGGCATGGGTCGCGGAGCAGGCGCGGGCGGTGGCATGGGAATGGGTCAGGGTAGAGGTATGGGCAAAGGGATGGGACGTGGCAATGGTGCCGGTGCCATGGCGGCCCAGACAAGCGCCACCGCAGAAGTAGCCTGCGATGCCGTCACAGCCTCGTGTGATGAGAAGACTTCAGAGAGCGACTGCGCCCCAAACTGAACGGCCGGCCTCAGGCCGGTTTGGTTCCGATGACTAACGAGGTGCCTCGCGTGGTGTTGCACGTGCGCACCTCCGGCAAACCCGATGCGTTCATCCATTCGGTAATTTCGGCCGCGGTGTAGGTGTCGCCGCCGGAAGTGCCGACGAGCATGTTAAGGGCAAACATGGCCCCGTGGGGCGGGCGGATACGATCGTTGTCCATCACGAAATCCTGCACCACCACGCTGCCGCCGACGGCGGTGGCGCGAACAGCCTTTTGCATGAGGGCGAGGTTTTGCTCGGGGGAGAGCATGTGGATGATGGCAGAGATGAAAACCACGTCGTAGTTGCTGGACGGCAACTCGTCTTTGTTCATATCGCCGGACACGTAGTCGATCTTATCGGACAAATCGTTTTCCTCAACGAAGCGGCGCGTCAGCGGAACGACATCCGGCAGATCGAAAACGGTGGCGGTGCGACCCTCACCGGCGCGCACAAATGCCAATGCATAGGTGCCGGGTCCGCCGCCCACGTCGAGCATGCGGCGCGCGTCGGGTAGATCCATCTGCGCGATGGTGTCCGGCGCGAATGGGATCGACAGCACATGCATGGCGGTAATGAAATTTTCAATCCATGCGGGGTCGCGGGGAGGTGCTTGAGGGCCGGCAATCTTTTCTCCCTGGCGCACCGCTTCGGTAAGGGTGGACCAACTCTTCCAGAGATTGTTTATGTGGCCCAGATCGCCCATGAATCCGGGTTGGCCCGGAACGAGGAATTCCGCGGCGGCGTGCGAGAGGGCGAATTTGCGATCGGGGCGCAGTTCGACCAGTTGCATGGTAACCAAGGCGCGCAGGAGGCGGTCGGTTGCGCGGGGATCGGCGCCGATGGCCCAGGAAACTTCGAGGGAGTTTTTCTCGCCGGCCGCAAGGGCCTCGAATATGCCCAGTTCATAAGCGGACAGAAGCGCCCGCGAAGCCATGAAGCCTCGGGCGATTTCAGAAATACGTTCCCGGGTAAGGTCGGTTGATTCAGCCATGGGGGTGGTCTCCACAAGTGATTTTGTGAGAACATAAATGGGGGAGGGGGCCGGGGTTCGCAACGGAAAGAAACCGGTGTCGGCGAATTCGGTGCGAGTAATGCAACCGAGGGGAGTGGCAAGGTGTCTGGATATCATGAACAAAAACACAAAGGCTTTTCCAAAGCGTGCCCTTCTGTCCGTTGCCGTTATTACGGGAGTACTGGGCGCGTTGACTTTAGCGGCGCAGATCAACGCTCAGGAAGCGGCCCCCTCCGCAACCACGCCAATTCTGGCGCGCAAGGACATGGGAAATGAAAAGGCAGGTAAAATGAACTCTTTCAACAAAACCGATGCAGAATGGAAAGAACTTCTGGACCCCGAGCAATATCGCATCTTGCGGGAAAAAGGCACCGAGGGCGCCTTCTCCGGATCGCTGTTAAACGTTAAGGATGATGGAACCTTTACCTGCGCCGGATGTGGGAATGAGCTGTTTGCCACTGGCACGAAGTTCGACTCGGGATGCGGCTGGCCAAGCTTCACCGCGCCCACGGCCGAGGACAACGTGACCACGGTGGTGGATCGCAGCTTAGGCATGGAACGCATCGAGGTGATGTGCGCGAAATGCGGCGGCCATTTGGGCCACGTTTTCAATGACGGCCCCGGCCCCACCGGGTTGCGTTATTGCATCAACAGCGTGTCGTTGAACTTCGATAAGAAGTAGCCCCGCGGCCTACGGGCAGGCGCAAAAAAATACCCCGGCACTGACCCTTTGGGGATCGGTGCCGGGGTTTTGTTATTTCTGGTTATTCGACTTCAAAAGCCGACAAGCTGACAGGGACGTTATAGGATGTTCCAAGTGAGTTAAACGCGCCGTTCACGAGCAGATTGCGTTGGCTGTCGCTTGTGATCGCCTCGAAGGGGAATCCGAACGTGACCACTCGATTGGCACCGCTTGTGTAGGACACGGCAGCGGGACCCGGGGAAACGCCAGGAGCTGTCGGATAGGTCATGTCGTCTACGTAAATGGTTCCGCTGGCGGCGGCGCCCACCTTGCGCAGCATGATGGCATCGAGCTGCGCGGTGGCTCCCGTGAATGTGTTATCGCCTGCGCCTGCAAAGCGTGTTCGCGGATCACTGGCGAGGTTCCACGTCATTTGTCGCCAACCGGTGAAGTTGATCGTCATGGGCAGATTCTCGAAGATTTCGCCGTCGTCGGGGTCGCGCACGCCGAAGGAGATGTTGTTGCCGCTGTTGTCGCCATAGACCCATACGGAGAGGACGGCGTCGGAGGGTAGCGATGGGCGGTTGCCACTGTACTCGCGGATAAGGTTGCCCGTGCCCCACACGTAGTAGAGCTCCCCGGAGCCGCTGCCCTGTCGTTTCACCGAGGTATTGATGTTGAACGTCGAAGCCAAGTCGGCGTTGGTGCTTCCGGAGAAGTTGGGATCTACCCAGCTTCCAATGGCGTCGAAGGGCTCGAAGGAGAAGGTGCCTCCGGGTGTGCCGCTATAGCTCATAAGTACGGTTGAACCACCGGACGTGGCCAGAATGTCGGCGGCTTCCACATCGTATGTTTCGGGCCCCGGGGCGAAGGTGACGTTCACACCCGCAAGGGCTCCGCCTGCGCTGCCGGTGGCCGAGTAGTTGCTGGTAGTGCGTCCCGCCGCGTCGGCTCTGAGCTGACCGTTGTAGAATGTCGCAGCAGCACCGCCCGTATCGAGGTGCGCCGCAAGGTTGGACCCACTGATAAAGAGCTTGCGGCCCTGACTGTTGTGGCTGCTGTTGCCCGCCGCGAGGAAGCTCTCAATGCGGGAGCGTTCGGTGGCGTCGAGGGTTTGGTTCGCGGCGTCTTCTTCACCGGTCATCCAGACTACGGTCTCATAATTGGTGAGCGAGACATCGCCCGCGATGATGGATTCGTTGGAGGACATGTCGAAATAACGGCCGGCAGCCGCGATGGAACTTGCCGCTTCGCGGGCGTAATCGTAGCTGTTGTTGCGCCGCGGGAAAAGACGCTCGCACCAGGTATCCTCGGAATTGGCGGGGAAGCGGGGAACGTTATTGAAGCGGTCGAGGCGGTCGTAACCATCGACGATCAACACCGGCGGGT
Organism: candidate division BRC1 bacterium HGW-BRC1-1; assembly: GCA_002842095.1. GTDB lineage: Bacteria > Sumerlaeota > Sumerlaeia > Sumerlaeales > Sumerlaeaceae > HGW-BRC1-1. Next base: position 328,914 of record PHCB01000001.1, on the reverse strand, counting down.
TGGTTTTTCCATCTGTTGCGCGCGCCGCCACGACATTGCTCGGGCTGGATTCGCCGCCGGCGTTGGTGGCGGTAACCCGAACGTACTTAACTTCGCCCTGCGGAATACCCGTAAGGACTGCTTGGGTGTTTGAGTAACCAGCCACGCTTTGGGCGAGGATGAAGTTTCGTCCATCGGTGGACGTGTACACGCGGTATCCGGTTGCGGCCTGAGGACCGGCTGAGGTGGCGGCCACAGGTGCCCATGCAACCCTCATGCCTCCGGCCAGATTGGTAACGCGCACACGTTGGGGTGGCTCTGAAGGATAGGCGATGGCGCCACCGTCGAATTGATTGAAGTACTTGATTGCAGCGTGGAGCTGGCTGCGCGCGATGACGTAACGCACCTTCGGATCGCGCATAAGCTTGGCGTCGGTAAGATTGTCGTGGAAGGCGACCTCGATGATGGTGCCGCACATCTGGCCGTTGAGGCCGCTGCCAATTTCGCCATACGATGCGGTGAGTGTGGAGTTGCCGTAGGCACCCCAGGTGAATTCCCAATTGGCGTCCTCGATGTTGGCCATTGTGTCGAGTGTGTCGCTGCACAGCGCCGCCCATGTTGCCTGGTTTGTGACGGTAGCAGCGCTGGTTATGAGCCCCACACTGCCGCGGCTGGTGCCGAGATAGGCATTACTGTGGTATCCGAGGTAGATGTCGCCGTTGTAGCCCTGGCCGTCGTCCTGTTGCATGTAAGCGGCCATGCGGGGGGGCGCGCTCACGTTGTCGTTAATATCGGTGGTGCTGGGGTCATAAACGCTGGACGGCGCCTCAGAGGCTTGCAGCCAGTACCGGGCGCATTCGGCCTCGCGCTCGTATCCCGACAGGGTACTGTGTTCGGCGATGCTGCCGATGCCATTACCAAACCGGATGGCGTCGGCGATGACGAAGCCCGCCGTGCCGGGTGAGGGGGTGACATTGGAGATGACCACGGAGCCAGTGGCAGAGTTTTTGCCTGCGGCGAAATAGTAATTGCCCAGCCAGACCCATCCGCGGCCGACGCGGCGGTGATTGACGCGGACCTGCGATTCTCCGGCGGAGTGCTTGATGCGATAAAGTTGCCCCGAGCAACGGTTGTTGCTGGCGTTGGCGAAGCAGTACACGGGATACCAACCGGCTTCGGGGATGTTGGGGGCGTAGGTGGCCGTGGCGGTTTCGGTCGGCTGGCTGGAGATGTAACGCATGTCGTTGCCGGTGGAGTTGCCGTAGTTGTCCGTGCTTGAGGAAGCGAGGGTCCAGGCGGCGGCCGACGGTGTGAAGGTCACGTCGCTGCTGGTATTATCGAGAACGACCTCGTTGTCCTGATGACCGAGGGGTCGCATCGCCACCACGGTGCCTCCGGCGTTAAAGACGAGTGAGGCGAAGTAATTGATCTGATCGAGGTTTCCAAAATCCTCGTTCATTCCCATGGAAAAGCCGCGTTGGGTGGCCCAAGACCCCGCATCGTCGGAGGTGTAACCATGGCCTCCGGAGAAGAAGATGGTGCGGCCCGACAAAACGCCCGCGGGCTGGCTGCCGGTTGCGATGGAGTTTTGTCCCGCAGCACGGTTAGCCGCTCCGGGGTCGGTTTGTTTTTGGAGCTCTTTGTAAAGTTTTGAATAGTCGGGTGCCTGGGTGGCTGCGGGCTCATCCGATGAAGGGATGGGCGTGGGAATCGGGGGAGGAGCAGGCACGAAACTATGCAGCGGCCGGGCGGTGGCGGCGGTTGGCGTGGTGCGAACGGCAACGCCGGCGGGGGAGGCTTCGCGCGCTTCCATGCGAAGTTCTGCCAAATCCTGAGACATTACGACGTAGCGCACCAGAATCATATTAAGAGTTTCGAGTTCGCCGTCGCCCATCACGGTGCCTGCCGGAACCACGAAGCGCACCATGAGGACTTTTCCATCGACCGTGGCGCTCTCGCAAACAGAGCCGGCGGGAAGAAGCGGTTTCAGATTTTCGGAGGGCTGAATGGCCTGGTTGGCCAGTGCCATGGTGAACGACTCAACCTCGCCGGGAGCAGCGCCCCTGGCGGGAGTCGATTCGGCGAGGGTAAGGACCGGCGTTGTAAGGTAATCGTCATTGCCGGAGTCGGCAAGCGATGGGGCGGGAGTGAGCACAAGGAGAGAGGCAGTTAACATTGCCGCAAAGAGTGAGCCGTGTGAGCGCAGATAGTGGTTCGTCAGAGAAAAAAAAGACATGGGGGTTGCTTGACCTTTCTGAGTAGGAGGGGTCTTGCCCGTTTTTCGGGCTGTTGGAAGAATAACATAATACGTAGTATACTTTATGGGAGGGGGGATAGTCGACCGTCAAGTCGTATATGGGACTGATGGATTAATCTCCCGGCGGGGCGGGCTTAAATTAAGGGCTTCCAAGAGTGCCAGCGAGTATCAAAAAAAACCCCGGCACTGATCCTTTCGGATCGGTGCCGGGGGGCGATGTTGCCATTTCAAATTTCAACCTGCCGGAGGTAAAAGCCGGGAGATGGACCGGTTAATAGATTGACCAATCTGCCACCGATGAAGATGCATCCCTGGATGTACCGAGCGCATCCAGAGTATTGTTCATGAGGAGGTTGCGTTCGACTTCGTTCGAGATCGCCTGGAAGGGGAAGCCGAACGTGACCACGCGATTTGCTGCGCTTGTGTAGATCACCGCAGCGGGTCCCGGCGAGGCGCCCGGAGTAACGGGGTAGGTCATGTCGTCGACATAGATCGTTCCGCTGGCGGCGGCACCCACCTTGCGCAGAATTACAGAGTCAAGCTGTGCGGTGGCGCCCGTGAAAGTGTTGTCTCCCGCACCAAAGAAGCGTGTACGCGGATCATTCGCCATATCCCATGTCATTTTCTGCCAACCGGTAAAGTTGATGGTCATGGGCAGGTTCTCAAATAATTCGGAGTCTTCGGGGTCGCGCATGCAGAACGTGATGTTGTTGCCACTGTTGTCACCATAGACCCAGATTGAAACCACCGCGTTACTGGGCAGCGGGGGGCGACTGCTGTTGTACTCGCGAATGAGGCTACCCGTGCCCCAGACGTAGTAAAGTTTGCCTGAGCCGCTGCCCTGGCGTTTGACGGCTGTGTCTATGTCAAATGTGCTTGCTGCGTCGGCGTTGGTGCTGCCCGAGTAATTCGGATCTTTCCAGCCCCCAATAACGTCGAACGGCTCGAAAGAAAAGTCTCCACCGGGCGTACCGTCGTAGCTCATGAGGACGGTTGATCCGTTGCTGGCTGCCAGGATGTCCGCGTTTTCCACATCGTAAGTTTCCGGACCGGGGGCGAAGTTGACACTCACTCCTGCGAGAGAACCACCACCATTGCCCGTGGCGGAGTAGATTTTAGACGTGCGTCCCGCAGCATCTGCGTGGAGGTCGGAGTTGTAGAACGAACGCGCCGCGTTTTGAGTGTCCAGGTGATCGCCCACATTGGCACCGCTGATGAAAAGCTTGCGGCCCGTGGTGTTGTGGGTTGTGTTCCCGGCGGCGAGGAACGCCTGAATCTTTCCACGCTCGGTGGCGTCGAGGGTTTGGTTCGCTGCGTCCTCTTCACCGGTCATCCACACCACAGTTTCGTAATTCAAGAGCGATGCGGCGCCGGAGATGATGGATTCGTTAGAAACCATATCGAAATAACGATCCGCTGCGGCAACAGAGCCGGCAGCTTCGTGGGCATAGTCGAATCGGTTATTTCGACGCCAGAAAAGGCGTTCGCACCAGGTATCCTCGGGGTTGCCGGGAAAGCGTGGGACGTTGTTAAAGCGATCGAGGCGGTCATAACCATCCACGATCAGCACCGGCGGGTTGATCTGTCCTCCGGTGGACCGGGCGGCTACGACATTGCTCGGGCTGGATTCGCCACCGGGGTTCGTCGCGCTGACGCGAATGTACCGTACTTCACCCAGAGGAATGCCCGTCAGGTCTGACTGCGTGGTCGTATTACCTGACACAGACTGGGCGAGCATGAAGTTGCGTCCGTCGGGGGAGGTGTACACCTTATATCCAGTAGCTGCCTGGGCACCGCCACTGGTGGCGGCCACGGCTGCCCATGCCACCCGGATGCCACCGGCGACGTTTGTGGCACGGACGCTCTGAGGTGGCTCGGGGAAGTAGGCCAGCGGGTTGCTGTTGAATTGATTGAAATACTTGATGGCCGCGTGGACCTGGCTGCGGGCGATGACGTAACGCACCTTCGGGTCGCGCATCAATTTTGCGTCGCTATCGTTATCGTGGAACGCGACTTCGATGATGGTGCCGCACATCTGGCCGTTAAGGGCTCCACCGAATTCACCGTAGGAACCGGATAACACACTTTGGCTATAGTTGCCCCAGGTGAATTCCCAGTTGGCGTCTTCGATGTTCGCCATTGTGTCGAGGGTGTCGCTGCACAGGGCAGCCCAAGCGGGTTGGTTTGTCACCGTAGCTTGGGTTGTGATAAGACCAACGCTCCCGCGTGCAACGCCGTTGAAGGCATTGCTGTGGAAGCCGAGGTAAATATCGCCGTTAAAGCCCTGTCCGTCGTCTTGCTGCATGTATGCAGACATGCGGGCGGGAGCACCCACGTTGTCGTTCGCATCGGTGTCGCTTGCATCATATACGCTGGCCGGGGCTTCGGAGGCTTGCAGCCAGTAGCGGTTGGCTTCCGCCTCGCGTTCAAGACCGGAGATGCTGCCGTGAGAATTGATGTCACCCATGCCGTTGCCAAAGCGGATGGCGTCGGCGATGATTAACCCTGCGGTACCTGGTGAAGGGGTTTCGTTGGAGATGACGACTGCACCGGTGACGGCGTTTTTTCCCGCGTAGAAATAATAATTGCCCAGCCAGACCCATCCGCGACCAACGCGGCGGTGATTCACGCGGACCTGGGTTTCTCCGGCGGAGTGCTTGATCCGGTAAAGCTGGCCCGAGCAGCGGTTGTTGCTGGCATTGGCAAAGCAGTAAACGGGGTACCAACCGGCTTCTGGAATTATGGGGGCGTAAGTGGCGGTGGCGGTTTCCAGGGGCTGGCTGTTGATGTAGCGCATGTTATTGCCGGTGCTGTTGCCATAGTTATCGGTGCCGGACCCTGACAGAGTCCATGAGGCGGCGGAGGGCGTGAACGTCACGTCGTTGCTGGTGTTGTCGAGGACAACTTCCTTTACCTGATTACCAAGGGGGCGCATGCACACCACGGTTCCTCCGGCGTTGAAGACGAGGGATGCGAAGTAATTGGCCTGATCAAGATTTCCAAAGTCCTCGTTCATGCCTTTCGAAAATCCACGTTGAGTACTCCAGGACCCGGAGTCGTTGGATACGTAGCCGTGGCCGGGGGAAAAGAACATGGTGCGGCCCGACAAAACGCCCGCAGGCTGGCTGCCGGTGGCGATGGAGTTTTGACCGGCGGAACGATTTGCGGCGCCGGGGTCGGTTTGCTTTTGGAGTTCTTTGTACAGCTTTTGATAGTCAGGTGCCTGCGTCGCAGCAGGCTCATCCGGAGATGCGATCGGTGTGGGGATGGGAGGCGGGGCGGGTACGAAGGTGTGAAGGGGGCGGGGAGTGGCGTTTGGGACTGTGCGAACGGCAACGCCGGCGGGAGTAGATTCCCGCGCTTCCATGCGGAGTTCACTGAGGTCCTGAGACATTACGATGTAGCGCATTAGAATCATGTTCAGGGTTTCGAGGTCGCCGTCTCCAATGACCGTGCCCGCAGGCACCACGAAGCGCAGCGTGAGGACTTTGCCGTCGACCATGGCGCTCTCGCAAGCAGAGCCCTCGGGAAGAAGAGGCTTCAGGCCTTCGAAGGGTTGTATGGCTTTGTTGGCCAGCGCCGTGGCGAACGATTCAACCTCGCTGGAGGCGGCGCCCCTGGCCGGACTCGATTGCGCCAGTGTCAGGACGTGAGTGGTGATATATGCCTCATCACCCGAATCGGCGAGAGCGGGGCTCGTGCTCAACGCAAAAAGAGAAACGGTCAGTATGGCTGCGAAGAGACCGGTTATTGGACGCACGGAATGCTTGGCTCCATAAAATGGCGACATGGGGAGGGATTTACCTTTCTGGTAAAAGGGCGTCGTGCTTTTTTAGAGGCTGGTGAGATGGTAACATAATACCTCAACTTAACAGTTGGACACCGCATAGCCGACCGTCAAGTAGTTTGCGAAAATGTTGGATTAATATCCCCCCCGGACCGGCTCATTAGAGCGTTTTTGATTCAACTGATTACAGACTCGTGGTGGGCTGGGATGTCGAATTGTGGCCGTCCATCCCTGGCGTCGGTGGCCACCACGGCCTCGCCCGGGTGTCCGATGCTACCGCCTCCCATTTGCCCATTTGCTGGCGGATGGCAACCCCGGCACCACCGGCGTGCAACCGGCGTGCAACCGGCGTGCAACCGGTGTGCAAGCAGTGCAACTGGCACGCAATCGGCATGCCATTATCTATTCAGCGGTCTGCATCCGGCCTCCACGCGGCCTTCAGCTTGCCGTGCATGCACAGTCGTCCCGAACCCAAAGCTCCAACTATTTCGAGATTGCAGGATCTGTCAATACTTGCGTAAAAACCGCTTCAGGGTGCTTTTCTCGGGAAGAAAAAAAACGACGCCGGCGGGTCCATGCTTCCGCCAGCGTCGTTAAGGGTGCTAAGCCACGGCTAACTTCAGGCCGGTGACTTAGCTGGGCAACTGGCTTCGTTTACGGCTTCCATGACTTTCTCAAAGGTCGCCGATTCTATTAATTGATTGTTCACGGCGACGTTGGGTGCCTGGCCGCAGTTCTCGAAACAGAACGTTCCCTTAACCTCGACCGCGCCGTGGAGATGGTTCGTTTCCACGTGATTGAGAACCTTACTAAGGATCTCCTGCGACCCCTTCAGGTAGCAGTTCGTGCCGACGCACACGGACACGCAGACCGGACGTTTCTCCGCCGATGGTAGCACGGTGAAGTCGGAGTCGGTGATGCGCTTGCGGCTGGCGTAGTGGGTGTGCAGCAGTTCGTGGGCGAGGGGTCCACCGGGTTCGCCCAGCCACGTTTCATACATCTCGCGGATCATGGGGTTGTCCTGGCTCTTGTGCAGATCGGTGGTGCGGTCGGCTTCGTACAGACCCTTGGCGCGTTGTGCGCGGGCGCCGGGGTCGTTGGAGACCGGTTGACCGGCTCCGCCCACGCAGCCACCGGGGCAGGCCATCACTTCCACCACGTCGTAGTGGGCGTGGCCATCACGCACCCGCTCGGCCAGTGCGCGCGCATTGGCGAGACCATGAACTATGGCCACACGGACCGATGCTTCACCCAGGGCGACCGTGGCTTCGCGGATCCCCTCGTTTCCACGAACCTCGTGGAATTCCACCTGGGTAAGCGGCTTGCCTGTTACCTTCTCTGCGGCGAAACGAAGCACCGCCTCGGTGACGCCACCGCTGGAACCGAAGATGACACCGGCACCGGTTTTGAAGCCGAGGGGCATGTCGAACGATTCGGGTTCAAGGCTCGGGAAGTTCAGACCCGCGGCGTCGGTCATGGTGATGAGTTCCTGCGTCGTGAGCACGTGGTCGACGCCGGGGATGTTGTCGTGCTGGAATTCCGGTCGCTTCGCTTCGAACTTTTTCGCGGTGCAGGGCATGATGCTCACGATCACGAGGTCCTCGGGTGCCACCCCCAGTTGCTTGGGCAGGATGTATCTGGCAAGACTGCCAAACATCTCCTGGGGGGATTTGCAGGAACTGAGGTTCGGGAGCAACTCGGGGAAGTACTGCTCGCTGAACTTCACCCACGCCGGGCAGCAGGACGTGAAGATGGGCAGCTTCTCGCCGCTGGCCATGCGGCCGAGCAGTTCGTGGCCTTCCTCGATCACCGTTAGATCGGCGGCGAAGGAGGTGTCGTATACCTGGTCGAATCCCATGCGGCGCAGGGCGGCTACCATGCGACCCGTTGCGGCGGCTCCGGGAGCCAGTCCGAACTGCTCACCGAAGGCCACGCGGACAGCGGGAGCAACCTGCGCGACGACAACCTTTTTGGGGTTGTCGATGTCGGCCCACACGGCGTCGATTTCGCTGCGCGGCGTGAGCGCGCCCGTGGGGCAGACTGCGACGCACTGGCCGCAGTGGACGCATTCCACGGTGTTGAGGTCCTTGCCAAAGGCGGGGACTACGCTGCATTCGCTGCCGCGGTAGGCGAAGTCGATGGCGCCGATGCTCTGCACCTCGTCGCACATACGCACACAATCGCCGCACAACACGCAGCGGTTGGGGTTGCGTTCGATGGAAGGGCTGGAACGGTCGATCGGTTCAACGCGGTTGGTTTTGCGGAAGCGCACTTCGCGCACGCCCAGCTTGCGGGCGAGATCCTGCAGCTTGCAGGTGGTGCTCTTGGGGCAGGTGGGGCAGTCCATGTCGTGGTTGGCCAGCAGAAGCTCCACGGCGATTTTGCGCATCTCGCGGATCTCGCCGGTGGTGGTTTTGAATTCCATGCCCGCCTCGGGTATGGTGGTGCAGCTCGTCACCACGCCGCGGCCTTTCACGTCCACCAGGCATAGGCGGCATGCGCCGTACACGCTCAGGTTTGAGTGATAGCAAAACGTGGGGATGTCGATGTTGGCCTTGCGGCACAGCTCCAGCAGATTGCGCTCGCCGTCGATGGTAACTTCGCGTCCGTCGACGAGGACAGTGGGCTTTTGATCGGTTTTCTGTTCCATGATATTCCGTCTCGCTTTATTTTGAACGGGTGGGGGTCAGTTGTAAACGATGGCGCCGAACTTGCACGTTTCGAGGCATGCGCCGCAATTGATGCAGACTTCGGGGTTGATGTGGTGGGGCTGTTTGCGCTCGCCCTCAATGGCTCCCACGGGGCACTTGCGTCCGCAAACGGTGCAGCCTTTGCACTTCTCCTCGATGATAACGGGGCGGGCCAGAGCCTTGCAGTTTCCGGTGGGGCAGTGCTTGTGGTCCACATGGGCGAGGTACTCGTCGCGGAAGTAGCGCAGGGTGCTGAGGACCGGGCTGGGGGCTGTTTTGCCGAGGCCGCAAAGGCTGCCCTTGGCCACCACCCGGGCAACGGTTTCCAGCAGTACCAGGGTCTCGCGCGTGCCGTTGCCTTCGATGATGTCGTCGAGAAGGGCGAGCATCTGCTTGGTGCCTTCGCGGCAGAGGACGCATTTGCCACAGCTTTCGTTTTGTGTGAACTGCATGAAGAAGCGGGCAACTTTGACCATGCAGGTTTTCTTGTTCATGACGACGAGACCGCCCGAGCCAACCATGGCACCCACTTCGCGCAGGCTGTCGAAATCGAGCGGGAGGTCGAGGTGCGCTTGGGTCAGGCAGCCGCCGCTGGGGCCACCGATCTGCACTGCTTTGAAACCGGCGGGATCGGGGTTGCCCTTGGCATCTATGACGCCGCCGCCGATGTTCATCACGATTTCGCCCAGCGTGGTTCCGAAGGGCACCTCGATGAGGCCGGTGTTGGCAACGTGACCGGTGAGGGCGAAGGTTTTCGTGCCGGGGGATTTTTCCGTACCCACGGCCTTGTATGCCGCCGCGCCATGACGCATGATGACAGGCACGCTGGCGAGGGTTTCGACGTTGTTGATGACGGTGGGCTTCCCGTCCAGCCCCTTCTGGGCCGGGAAGGGTGGCTTGGGCATCGGCATGCCGCGCTTGCCTTCCACGCTGGCGAGGAGGGCGGTTTCTTCGCCGCAGACAAACGCGCCGGCACCTTCCATCACCTCGATGCGCAGCGTCAGGCCGGTGTCAAAAATGTCATCGCCCAGCAGACCCATGGCCTCGGCATCCGCCACGGCGCGCTTCAGGCGTTTCACCGCAAGGGGGTATTCGGCGCGAACGTAGATGAGACCGGCGTCGGCACCGATGGCGCGGGCGGCGATCATCATTCCTTCCAGCAATCCGTGGGGGTTGCCCTCCATCACGCTGCGATCCATGAAGGCCCCTGGGTCGCCTTCGTCGCCGTTGCACACGATGTACTTCTTGGGCTCGGTCTGGATGCGGGTCAGCTCCCACTTGCGTCCGGTGGGGAATCCACCGCCGCCGCGTCCGCGCAGGCCACTCTCAAGGATCGTCGCGCAAATTTGCTCGGGGCTCATATCGCAATACGCCCGGCGTGCGGCGAAGTAGCCGCCATGGGAAACGTATTCGGCCAGATCCTCGGGGCAGATGACGCCGCATTCCTTGAGCACGGTGCGTTGCTGGCGCTGATAGAACGGGATGTCGTCGATACCGTGGCAGTGGCAGCCCGTGGCGGGGTCATTGAAGAGCAGGCGATCAATCACCTCGCCGTGCATGAGGGTGCGCTCGACGATTTCCTGCACATCGGGTGCGTGGACGTGGGTGTATAGAATTCCCTCGGGGAGGATTGTGAGCAGTGGTCCCTGCTGGCAGAAACCCTGGCATCCGCTGCGGCTTATGTGAACGCTGCCTTCGGGGGGCGCTTCGGTTTTCAATTCGATGGTTACGGGCAGTCCGGCCTGCTCAACGGCGTCGCGCAGGGCGGCGTGCACCTTCAGCGAACCGTTGGCCACGCAACCGGTGCCCGCGCAGATGATGATGCGGCGCGTTACCGGCTCACTCAGACGAGCGTATTCCTCGGCGATTTGTTCGAGGGTCATGCGATCCTGGGCGATACTCATGCGCCTTGCTCCTTCGTGCAGATTTCATCCACCAGTGCCACGGCGGTTTCGGGGGTCATCTGGCCGTGAACGTCTTCGTTGATCACCACGACGGGGGCCAGACCGCAGGCTCCCAGGCAGCTCACCGTTTCCACGGTGAACAGCATGTCGGGGGTGGTTTGCTCGGTGGCGGTGAGACTCAACCGACCGCGCAGTGCGTCGAGAATCGGCTGGCTGGCGCGCACGTGGCAGGCGGTGCCGTCGCACAGACGGATGACGTACTTGCCCTTGGGCTTCAGGGTGAAGTGTGCATAGAACGTCGCCACGCCGAACACGCGGGCGGGAGGCAGGCCCACCGAGGTGGCCACGAATACCAGCACTTCCTCGGGCAGGTAACGGTAACTCTCCTGAATCTCCTGAAGGATGGGGATGAGCTTGGCGGGGTTGCGGTGGTAGCGGTTCAGAACCTCGACACATTTTTCGAACTTGCGGGTGCGCTCGGCGCCCGCCTCGGCGGGTGCGGATGGTGCAGCGGTTGCGGTGATCGCTTCAGGGGCGGCTGGGGCCGTGTTCATGATTTCAGCGTCCTTTTGAGGCGGCTCGTGAGGGCCGCGAGGCTTTGTGAAAAATCTGCGCGTTCCACGATGACGTTGGAGGGAACGTTGAGACGGGCGGTGGTGAAATTCCAGATGGCGAGGATGCCGCCCTCCACCATTTGGTCGGCCACGGTCTGGGCGGCCGACGCCGGCACGGCCAGCACTCCGATGTGGATGTGCATGCGCGAGGCGAGGTTGGTCATGCGTGACAGGGGCAGAATCTTGCGACCCTCCACCGTGCGCCCGACCTTGGTCTGGTTGCTGTCGAAGGCGGCCACGATGTTCATGCCGAGATTCTCGAACCGGCGGTAGCCGAGCAGCGCGGTTCCGAGGTTGCCCACGCCGGCCAGGAAGGCGTCGGAGATGTTATTCCATCCGAGAAAAACCTCGATCGCTTCAATCAACTCAACGGCGTCGTAACCCACCTTGGGTTTGCCCGTGATGCCGGTGATGGCGAGATCCTTGCGAACCTGTGTGGGGTCTGCCTGCAACTCCTCGGCGATGTGGGTGCAACTTACCATTTCGCGTCCGGAGTCGCGCAGGGCGCGCACCACGTTGAGGTACAGCGGTAATCGTCTCACGCTGGGCAGCGGAGCGCCCCGCGCTTCGGTGGTTTCTGAATCTGTCATCATCGTCGACATGGTCTCTGAGATTCTCCCGTGTTCCTTGCCGTGTGGCCTGGTGACCATCCGGCTTACCAGTAAAGAAATATTTACCGGTATATTTGATGCGATTGAATGATGGCCCCAACGGGGGTATGCAAGAACAAAATAAAGAAATAATGCACGATAAGTGCGGTGGTGGCCAAATCCTGAATTTTCAACCGTCGCGGGCGTCCATTTGAGCGATATGTCCATCCGAACCAAAGTTTCCACGGCCCTCGAAAAGTTTGAGGGCGGGCGCGCCTTCAAGGCTCGCGTGGGCGTCGCGGCGCGAGAGCAATTGTCGCGCAGCCGCCTGCATCCCCGCCTGGCAGACCTGACCCATATTTATGTGGAAGCGAGCTTCCTGTGTAATCTCGCCTGCCGGATGTGTCCGAGATTGCTGGAAGGGCATAAAGAGGGCCTGATGCCCATGGACCGGTTCATGCGTCTGGTGCCTCTCATGCGCCATCTGGAGGCGGTGGTGCTGACCGGGTACGGCGAGCCGTTGCTGCACCATGACCTGCACGAGTTTGTGGCGCTGGTGCATAGTTGCGGGGCGTCGCCGCGCCTGTCCACCAATGGCACGATTCTAAACCGTGAGAAGTCAGATCGGTTGCTGGATGCGGGGCTGGATAATCTGCAGATTTCCATCGATGCCGGGACAGCGGAGACGTTCGAGTACATTCGTGTCGGTGGCAAATGGGACCGCGTTTTGCGCAATGCGGAGAACTTTCACGCGCTGCTGCGCGAGCGCGGCCTGGAGCACGTTGGCACCGGTTGGGTGTTTGTGGTGATGCGCGATAATTTCCGTGAACTGCCGCTGGCCGTGCGTGAGGCGGCGCGCTGCGGCTTCCCGCTGTTCGTGGCGAAGTTTATCGAACGCAACGCCCTTGAATTTGAAACCGAGCAGAACATCCACGACAACGACGGCAATCTGCTGATCGACGCGGCGGAGTATGCGGACATCATCGCAGAGTGCGAAAAGATTGCCGGGGAAAGTGGCATGGAGTTCCGCCTGCACCCCTTCCACATGGGGGAGCGGGGCAACTGCCTGGTGGATCCGCTGAGTTCCTTTTTCATGGACTGGATGGGCAACATCAGCCCGTGCTGCCATCTGCCGGTGCGGAGCGAATTTGGCGAATTCCCCCACCATTCTTTCGGCAATGTGGATGAAACGGAAATCATGGAATTGTTGCTGGGCCCGAGGGCGCAGAGCTTCTGGGGCAACTGGCGCAACATGCGTATCCCGCATATCTGTCGCCGCTGCCATCAGGTGACGCGCATGCCCAATCGCGCGGATTATTCCCACGGCGATGACTGGCCGGCGGAGTTGTCCGGCGCAGGATTTTTGAGCCGCTGAGGCCGACGGCTAACCGCTTTCGACGTTGCGTTTAGCGGATATCGAAAACGTTGAAATCTCGGGGACTGTGGTGGCGGCTGACGTGCACCTTGTCCACCCGCGACAGCACCGGCCCCCGCCAGAGAGTTTGCTCGAACTCGAAAAGTTGATCTTCCGTTCCCTGCGCTTCGACCTCCACGGAACCGTCGGGAGCGTTGCGCACCCATCCCTTCAGGCCCTGTTCGCGGGCCTGTTGCAGCACCCAATAACGGAACCCGACGCCCTGCACGCGCCCCCGGATTACGGCCGAGAGTATCATGATGATGGGACTTGGGTTGAGGTGGTCGCTATCAGCATGACGTTTGAAACGCCACAACGGGTGGTTCGCTGCAAGCGAAAGCGCAAGAATTTGACCGGTACATAGCAATGGGTGCGACTTTTCCTTTGCGCTTGCCCCCCCTGCGCCGAATAGAAACAAACTCCGAAAGGTTTGGTAACCACGGACAGATGATAAACGAGACGACAGCGACACTGGTTTTGGAAGACGGCACCGTCTTTCGGGGGCGCTCCTTCGGGGCACACGGCGAGCAGGCAGCCGAGATTATTTTTAACACCGGTATGATGGGTTATCAGGAAGTTCTCACAGATCCTTCCTACTCCGGACAAATGGTCGTGATGACCTATCCGCTCATCGGCAATTATGGAATTTCAGAACTCGACGCAGAGTCTCCGCGGGCCCACGTGGCTGGTTTCATCGTTCGCGAGGCATCGCGCGTGGCCTCCAACTGGCGCAGCGAGGAGCGCATTCAGGATTACATGAAGCGCGAAGGGATCGTGGGGATCGAGGGGATCGACACGCGCGCGCTGGTGCTGCATCTGCGCTCGTGCGGCAGCATGAGCGCGGTGGTTTCCACCAAGCGCCATGATGCGGAAGTTTTACGCCAGGTGGCGCTGGATTCTCCCCGCATGGAAGGGCGCAATCTGGTGAAGGACGTAACAATTGCGCAGAGCATCGAACACACGATTGCACCGTCCCGTGGCGAGCGCGGTGGTGACTTGGGCGGTTTGACCGGCGGCGAGTATCGCACGGCGATGGCTGGCCTGGCCGATGGCCCGAAAGTGGTCGCATACGATTTCGGTATGAAGCGCACCATTCCTGATCTCATGGTTGCCGCGGGTATGAAGGTGACCATTGTTCCCTCCCACACGACGGCGCAGGAAGTGTTGGCGCTGAAGCCCGATGGAGTTTTTCTGAGTAACGGACCCGGCGACCCCGCCGCCCTGAGCGATGTGCTGGGCGAGGTGAAGTCCCTCGTCGGGCGCGTGCCGCTGTTCGGCATTTGTTTGGGCCACCAGATTCTCGGGCTGGCGTGTGGTGGCGATACGTTCAAGCTGAAGTTCGGGCACCATGGGGCGAATCACCCCGTGAAGGATCTTCTCACCAATCGTGTGGAGATCACCTCGCAGAACCACGGGTTCTGTGTTGACCCGACCACGCTGCCTTCAACCTCGGCCGTGACCCATGTCAATTTGAACGACGGCACGCTGGAGGGTTTCGAAGACGAGACGCTCAAGTTCACCGCCGTGCAATTCCACCCCGAGGCCAGCGCCGGTCCCCATGATTCGGGCTATCTGTTTGGGCGCTTCCGGAAGTTTATCGAAAAGGCGTAATGGCGGACTTGTTCGCTTAAAACCCCAGTTGGTCGCGCGCGGGGAAGAGTCCGTAAATCCCGCCCGTATGGATGAAGACCACGTCTTCGTCGGGGGTGAATCGGCCGGCTTTGCATTCCTCGATGAGGGCATGGAACGCCTTGCCGGTGTAGACCGGATCAAGCACCTGCCCTTCGACCTGGCCAACCTGTCGGATGGTTTCCATCTCGGCGGCATAGGGGATGGCGTAGCCTTCGCCCACGTAGCCGTCGATGATGTTGACCTCTTCCGTTTGGGCATTCACCGGAACCTTGTAGCTTTCCTTCAACTCGTGAAGAATGCCCCGGATTTCTTCTTCGAAAAATGGTGCATCGTTGCAGACGTTGACGCCCCAGAGTTTCGGGGGCGTGGCGTGGCTGGTGCATGCACGGCCCGCGATGAGGCCCGCGAGGGTTCCCCCTGATCCCACGGCGGTTACTACGTGTCGGATGTTCAGGTTGTCTTGGACGATCTGCGCCATCATTTCATCGAAGGCGCGAATGTAGCCAAAGGAGCCGATGGCGTTGGAGGCCCCGACGGGGATCCAGTAGGAGGTGAGGCCCATGGACTCGTAGTCATTTTGGATGCCCGCGAGGATTTCGGGGCGCGAGGTGCTGTATTGTTCGTGGGGGACGAAGGTGATTTCGGCACCGGCCAGATGGTCCAGCAGCAGGTTGCCATCGGCTGCGGTGTCGCCGGGGCCGCCGCGGAGTATCAGGTGGCATTTCAAGCCCAGTTGCGCGCAAGCAAAGGCTGTGGCGCGACAGTGGTTACTCTGGATGCCGCCGGCGGTGATGATGACCTTCGCTTGAAGATCGAGAGCCTGGGCCAGTGAAAATTCCAGTTTGCGGATTTTGTTGCCCGCAAGCGCGCTGCCTGTGAGGTCATCGCGCTTGAACCAGATTTTGGGTCCGCCAACAAATGCGGTGAGCCGTGGCATGATTTGGAGGGGCGTGGGCGTTTGGGATAGATCCAGACGCCGTGGGAAATTTACGTTGGACTCGGAAGTGCCGGTTGAGGGGGTCATGGTGATTCTCACGATTAACGGGGCAGGGCGGGGTGGTCAAGCATTTGGAACTGGTTTAAACGACCAAAAGCCGGAGGAAGATGGACTTCACTCCGGCCGAAATTGGATCGGAAAATAGCGCACACGGACGCCTCAAGCGCCTGCGCGGTTAGTTCGCCTTGGTTACAGCGCCCGACTTGAGGCAGACGGTGCAAACGTTGCGGCGACGCACGGTGCCGCCATCGCGCACGCGAACCTTCTGGATGTTGGGCAGGAACCGACGCTTCGTTTTGTTGTTAGCGTGGCTCACGTTGTTGCCCGTTCTTGGACCTTTGCCACAAACCGAACACTTAGCCATGATAGTTGAAACTCCCGGGGGATGCTGTTCGCGCACCATGAATGATGGTTCCCGCACGATGAAGCCGGGGCGGGCAGGCGCAAGTGGTGTTTATAAAATGCGGGGCGGATTATTCAGCTTGAGACGTGTCGGCGGGCGGGGATTTTTCGAGGCGCTTCAGTTGTTCCGTGGCGAGGGCGTTGCGGGGATCGAGGCGGAGCGCTTCCCGAAGATGAACGAGCGCCTCGTCTGTGCGCCCGAGCCGGGCCAGAACAAAACCAAACCGCGCCTGATCTTCACTCAAATCGGGGCGCTCTGCGAGGACAAACTCGAAGTGGGGGACGGCCTCCGCATAGCGGCCCAGGGCCGACAACGCTATAGCGAGATTACGGTGGACGGGGCCAATGGTCGGGTCGAGGGCCAGAGCCTTTTGGTATGCAAGGACAGCGGCCTCAGACTGTTTCGATTTCAGCAGAATGTCGCCCTGAGCCTGGTAGACCCCGGCGTCGTTGGGGGCGAGGGCCACGGCCTGGGCGGCGGCGGCGATGGCTTCCTCGTTGCGACCGAGTTGCAACAGCGCGATGGAGCGCTGGCTCTGGGCGGCAAAGTTTTCGGGGTCAAGGCGGATGGCTTCATCGGTTGCAGCCAAGGCTGCGGCGGGGCGGTTCAGGTCCAGGAGCGCGCTGGCAAGGTTGGTGCGGTTGGCCGGGGCCTGGGGGGCGACCTGAACGGCGCGAGTCCAGAGCGTGAAGGAGTTGCGCCAGGTGCCGGCTTGAGAAACCGAAAGGGCTGCGTAGAGGATCAAGAGTGCTGTTGCTCCCGATAAAGGCGCCCAGCGCGAGCGCGGGGTTGCGGCGATAGCGGCGCGACGCCAGAGCATCGCGAGGGCGATGGCCGCTCCGGCCATGGGGATGTAAAGGTAGCGATCGCCCACGGTGGACTTGGATTGATAGATAAACGGAACCAAGCCGAGCACGG
Source organism: candidate division BRC1 bacterium HGW-BRC1-1 (assembly GCA_002842095.1). Lineage (GTDB taxonomy): Bacteria > Sumerlaeota > Sumerlaeia > Sumerlaeales > Sumerlaeaceae > HGW-BRC1-1. Next base: position 311,729 of record PHCB01000001.1, on the reverse strand, counting down.
GTGTGAGGGCGAGGAAGGCGAGGAGAAGCCCCGCGAAGACGAGGGAGGGGCGCAGGGCCACGCGGCGTTTGAGCCGCGTGAAAGTTATGACCACCGCCGCAGCGGCCGTGGCGAGGAGCGTGAGGGGAAGGAGGGCGCGCGACCCGGCCATGACGACGGCAGGGGTGCGCCCGTAGTTGGCACCGAGGCCGGTGGGCCAGACAATCTTGCGCATATAAAAAAGCAGGGCATCGGCGGCGATGAAGGGGCGCGTCCACAGCGGCGTGAAGTGGCGCTGGAGCGCCTCGGGGATTGGCTGGGCTGTGGCGGTGAGGGCGATGGCCAGAGCAGAGATTGCGAGGGGCGGAGCAGCCGAGGCCAGTGCCACGCGAGCGGTGGTTCCCAGGGCCAACCAGTCGAGGGCGAAGGCCAACGCGGGAAACGTGACGGCGGACGGCTTCGCGAGAATGGCCGCGACGAATGCGGCCTGCGCGGCCCACCACGCCGGGCGTCGCAGGCGGGCAAGCGCGTCGGCACCGGATGAACTTTGCGCGGCGCGGACGTATAACAACAGCGCCGCAAGGACCAAGAATCCGCTGAGCGTGTCTTTGCGTCCTGTCGCCCATGCAACCGATTCAACCTGAACGGGATGCAAGGCAAACAGAAGCGCGCCGAGGAGCGCGGCAGGGACGCGATGGGCTTGTAGGTCGCGCGGAATGAGGCGCAGGATCAGCCGAAAGAGCATCAGCGCGGAGCCGCAATGGAGCAGCAGATTGCCGAGGAATTGCGGCCAGGCCGCCGCGCCGAAGGCGGCGCGTTCCGCGGCCCAGGTGGTATACGTCAGCGGGACGTAGAGGTTGGCGTAGGGCTCGGTCCAGAAGCGCGCGACGTTGCGAAAACTGACCGGATTGAGCAGCGGGTTCGCCGAGATATTAACGTTGTCATCCCAGTTCGTGAGCGCGTGCTGGAGGTTCGGCAGGTGGACGATAACGACAACGAAAGCGATGAACGCGGACGCCACAAGCATGGCCGCGCGGGGGGCGTTGAAACCGGCGTGCGAGCCTTGGGGGCTGGCGGGGCTAGTGCCTGGCCCATATTTTTTCTGTCGATTGCCGGCCATTGCGTGCGTCTGCCGCCCCCGTTCTTTCCGGCGCGGCGGCAATGATCAGCGTGCCGCGCCGGAAAGGCAATGGGTGGTCGGTCAGATGTCCAACAGGTCGATCATGGATTTCACGCTGCCGGCGCTGGCGTTCAGGGCGATGCGCTCCTCGGCGGTGAGGGGCACCTGCACGATGCGCTCGATGCCGCCCGCACCCAGAAGCACGGGCACGCCGCAGAAGACGCCGCTGATGCCGAACTCGCCATCGAGCCAGGCCGAGCAGGGCAACACGCGCTTCTTGTCTTTAATAATCGCCTCGGCCATCTGAACTGCGGCGGCGCTGGGGGCGTAGTACGCGCTGCCGGTTTTGAGCAGATTGACGATTTCAATGCCGCCCTTGCGTGCGCGCTCCACGATGGAATCGAGCTTCTCTTTGTTGATGAATTCCGTGACCGGAATTCCCGAAATCGTGGTGTAGCTGATCAGCGGCACCATGTCGTCGCCGTGGCCACCCAGCACGAGGGCCTGGATGTCTTCCACGCTCACGCCGGCGGCCTCTGCGATGAAGGAACGATAGCGGGCCGTGTCCAGCACGCCGGCCATACCCACAACGCGGTTCTTCGGGAAGCCCGACGCCTTCCACGCCACGTAAGTCATCACGTCCAGCGGGTTCGAGACAACGATGATCACGGCCTCGGGGGAATATTTCGCCACCTGCTCCGCGCAACCTTTCACGATGCCGGCGTTGGTCTTCATCAGATCGTCGCGGCTCATGCCCGGCTTGCGCGCCAGACCCGCCGTGATGATTACCACGTCGCTGCCTTCGGTGGCCTTGTAGTCGTTGGTCCCGGTGATCTTCGCGTCGAAGAGCTCCACGGGGCTGGCTTCGTAGAGGTCGAGCCCCTTGCCCTGCGGCACACCTTCCACGATGTCCACCAGCACGATGTCGCCCAGTTCCTTCGAGGCGGCCCAGTGAGCGGCGGTGGCACCAACATTGCCCGCCCCGACGATGGTAATCTTGTTACGTTTCAGCATTGGATGAGTTCCCTTTGTGCGTTGTCGTCTTTCGCGTGGATATTACGCCCAAGGGCGCGGGTGATTCGCAGAAGAGGGTAGTCGGCGGGTCAGAATGAACGAATAATATGCCCCGGAACCGCCTAACTTGCGGAGGCAAAATTGCCCATGATGCAACCCGTGCGGAGAGGTGGCCGAGTGGTTGAAGGCGACCGCCTCGAAAGCGGTTAAACCGTTTAAACCCGGTTTCCGGGGTTCGAATCCCCGCCTCTCCGCCATGGTTTTACTGACGATATTCTTTCAATTGAGGACTCCGAAAGTCGGCATCTCGCCCCAGCTTTTCGTCGGTGTGCAACCGGTGTGCAACCGGTGTGCAAGCCCCCAAAATGCCCGACCTGATGTTGCATCCTTTCGTGACTCAATTACCTTGTGGTGAGATGTGCCTTTCGCTTTTGACTGCCCATAATACCTGATTCTTGTTTTCTCTTCACCTTGTTCATGGGCGGCACCGCCAGAAAACTCGGTAAAATATCGGGGGAGCAGATGCTTCGACTTGCAGGCCATCTGGGACTTTTTCCTGCTCTGCGGAGACAACCAACAAACTGTGTAAACTCCGAGGCAGCGGGAGGGTTTTCCGCAGTTACGATTCAATTCACCGAGATTTCAGACCTTAATCCCATCTTGATTCAACTCGTCCACACTGGCGGGGCCTGCGATTGTACCTTCCGGATGCTGGTACCAGCCGGGATCTGTGATTTTTCCGCTCGCATCTTCTTTCAGAGAAGGGTCGTTTTCACGCACCTTGAGAACTGTAAACATGCCGCCCATTGTGATATAATCGAAGGGACCATAGGCTCCCATCATAGCCACTGAGTTTTCAGGCATGGCCATGTGCATCATTCCCATGTCACCCATGCCTTCAGAACCCATGGTCATGTATCCGGGAATAATTTTCTGGACCTCTTTGTCATACGCGGCGTTCCTTACGCCGACGGTGTTGGGGGTGTTGTGTCCCATTTGATTCATGGTGTGGTGGGTCATATGGCAATGGAGGGGCCAATCTCCAGGTGCCCCCGCAACGAATTCAATCGTTCTTGTGGTTCCGACTGGAACGAACATCGTTGTTTCAGGCCAGCGGGCCGATTCAGGAATCCGTCCACCGTCGGTTTCCATGACCGTGAATGAATGTCCGTGCAGGTGGATCGGGTGGTTATCAATGGCGCTGAGGTTTCCAATCCGTATGCGCACACGTTCACCAGATTTTACCACAAGGGGCTCGGTACCGGGGAAAGCTTTGGCGTTGAAAGTCAGAAGATTGAAGTCCGACATTTCCATGATATTGGGTCGATAGGTGCCATTGTCCAATCTCCATTCACTCAACATGAAGACGAAGTCGCGATCCGGTGGATCCCATACAGGCTCACGGGGATGGATAATGAAAGAGCCCATGAGTCCCATGCCCATCTGTGTCATTTCATCGTGGTGGGAATGATACATAAGGCTGCCATGCTGACGGAGGGTGAATTCGTATTTGAAGGTTTGGCCGGAGTTAATGAGCTTTTGGGTCAAACCGCCGACACCATCCATCCCGTTTGGCAGTAGAAAACCATGCCAATGAATGGTCGTGGGGGCCTTGAGTTTATTTGTCACATAAATGCGTACGCGGTCCCCTTCGACGGCTTCCAGAGTGGGTCCGTGGACATGACCATTATACCCCCAGCAGATGGCTTCGAGGCCGGGAGTAAACTCATGCCACATTTCTTCCACCACGAGATGAAAAACCTTGATGCCGTTCACAATCTGCCAGGGTAAAGTTGGAAGATTGGGGGTAACAACCGGTCTGTAATCTACTCCGGGCTTTCCCGGAGAGAAGGTTCGATTGCCAACATTGACAGTGGACTGGACGGAGTCGGGATCTGTGACGTTTTTATCGCCCATGCTGGGCGTTTGCGCGAGGATCTGACCGGGAGGATTAAGAAGCGTTCCGCCTGCGAGAGCCGCTCCCGTTAAGATAAGATTGCGACGAGAAATCATATTGCGCCTCCTGAACTCGCAGCCACAGACCCCGTGGCAGCCGTGCCCGAACCATCAGTACCAGCTTTACCAGTCGCTGAACCACCGCTGTTTGGGTTTGCGGTCCCTGAGGGAGCGTCACCTGACGGAATTCTTTTTCGGATTTTATCGTTAGATTGTGAGCCTTCATTGGGGGGTGTGGAGTTCGGGCCGGTATAGCACTGAAAGCTTCCCCCCAAGGCGCGTTCAAGGTCTGAGCGAGCTACCCAATAGGCGCGAAGGGCTTCCGTTCGATCGCGCTGAGCATTAATCTCTTCGCGCTTTGATGCAAGCAGTTCAAAGGGGCTCACATCCATGCTGTTGAAAAGAAGATGAGATTCTTCAACCATACGTTTGCGCAGAGGCAGCATGATTTTATCGTAATAGCGAACGCGCTCGCGATTTTTGCGCATCTGGGCGAAAGCTTTACGCACTTCTGAACGGATGTTGACTGCTTTGGCGTAATAGCGATGGCGCGCTTGATTCAGCTTTGCCTGTGCCTTCAGGACTCGGCCTTGTCCCTGATTGAAAAGTGGAATGGGAAGCGACACGCCACCCCCGCGAAGCCACGACCCGTCTGTATCGCGCTCTGCTGCGAATTGTCCGGAGAGTTCGGGCAAGAGCCGCGTAGCATCCTGAAGACCGGATTCTCTGGCGAGGGTCTCGATATCCTGTCGGATTGATGCAAGATCCAATCGTTGATAGACGGCGACGGACTCAAGCCCCGCTCCCTGGAATTCACGAGCTGGCATTTCCGGCAATTTGTCAGGGATTTTCCACGCGACCTGATTCCCCCAAAGTCCCATGAGCATGTTGAGCTCTTCGCGAAGGGCTACAGTCTCCGTCTCAGCTTCAGCTAAAAGAAGCTTTTGCTCCTCATAGATGGCCTGTTCCTGGTGGAAAGCCAAATCAGTAATATTACCGGCCTCGTGGAGAACTTGGGCTCCGTCGTACGCTGCTTTTGAGGCGTTGACGGCTGCCTGATACATCTTCCCAGCCTGAGTGGCAGCCTGCAAATTATAGTAAGCAGACTGGACATCGAATGCAAGGTTCAGAACGTCATTGGCGATTTCGAGTTTGGTTGTTTCAAATTCGGAAGCGGCAATAGCACGGCGTAAGGGAAGTGTAAGGAGATTCAAAAAGTCGAGGGTGACACTCCATTCGAGATTGGCAAGGGTGTCAGGAGCATTGGATTTGCGGTAGAGGAAATCGAGGAGCGGATTTTTAAGAAGGCCGGCATCGATAAGATCTCCTCGAGCTATGCCAAGGTCGGCGAGGCGGGCCTGGAGTTCACGATTATTGAGAAGGGCTATCTGGACTGCTTCATCTTTGGAGAGGGAGTTTTCGAGCAGGCATGAGATGGCGTATTGGATAGTTTCTTCACACTGGGCTTCGTTTACGGGTGCGAGCTTATAGCCAGTTCGACCGGTGGTGACGTTTTGTATGTCTTGCATGGCATCCGCTCCGGGGGCGGGAGCAGCAACGGACATCGCAACGGGCTGAACCAGAAACAGAATGAAAATAAAACCAACGATGGTACTTGAACGTTTCGTGCCCCCTCTTGCGGAAATGAAACAGCGGTTATTGTTCATGCTGACTGTGATCCAAGACGGGTTCTGTTTTCGCCGGCTTATCACTATTCGGGTCCATTTTCATTTCGCTGGCTGGAGCCTTTTCGGGGGCCATGTGGTTCATGTGGTCCATGTTCCCCATCTGATCCATCGGTGGAGCAATGGGTGCCGCCTGGTATCCGGTTTCTTTTCTATCCGGGGCAGCGTGATCCAGATGTCGTTCAGGCTCGTGTTCGGCGGGACTTGTCGCTTGGGGGCTCTCTGCATTTTGGGGGGTGTAATCGACTTTATCGGCGGGCGCTGACATCTTTATCATGCCCGGTGCTTTCGTTTTCTTCGCGGGGCTGCTACTATCCATCATCATGTGGCCTTGCCCCATCATGTCCATTGTGGAAGGTTGTCCAGCGGCGTGACCGTGGAATTCGTTGTCGCGTATGCCCGCAATCTGCCAATCGGGATTGGCTGGGACAATTTCAGATTTATGGATGGCCAGTGTGGTGGACGGGGGAGGTTGAGGAGTTTCGCAGGCCCAGGGACTTGCAGGATGCGAGGGGGAAAGGGGAACATAAATCGGCTGAGTTGCGCAGGCGATGAGGAGGAGGGGGCATGCGCTCAAGCCGAGAATAAAAATTTTGACGGGCACCATGGAAATCGTCCTCCGAAGGAAGTGATAAAGCGTCGAGAACGTGTGAGGTTGAAGTCAAAGTATTATTTTCGCTCTCTCTGGATGAACTGAGCGATTTCGAAAAATCCCAACCCGGCGAGCGCTCGCCGTAGCTTTGAATTTTTACTCAGGATGATCTTAGAATTGGTATGATATTGCGCTTCATTCCGATGATTTGGATTTTGTGTCTCGCGGCTGTAGGTGCTGCTTGCCCTGATCATCTGAGTCCGCAATCGCAACCGAATCGGGAAGCTCGAACATCGTGCCCCGCTACCTCGCCCGCTTCTTCTCCATGCCGGTCAGCTACTTGTGGGGCGCAGTGTTGCAGCGGGCATTGCGCTCAAGGTCAATGCCTTTGTGATTCGGGCGAAGAAGAACTCCCGGTTGCTCCGGCCCCTGCCAGCAACTTGGTTAAAATCGACAGTGGAAAAAATCTTCTTATCCCTACCGCGGTTTTACCCAGGGAACTGTTTAGAGGGCTCTCGCTCGAGGGTTTGCCGCAGCCGATGGCCTACGGATGCGCAAAGTTTATCGTAAACCGTTCTCTCAGGCTATGAGATAGCCGCCAAGGAAGAATTGCGCCCAATCCATTTCTTCTGTGGTGACCTCCCGTTTAGGGGATGTTTGCCGGAAATCATGCAGGTGCAATAGCAGGGTCTGGCATCGACCAAGCCTTGCTCCGCCCGTTAATATATTTCCCCCTGCACTATTATAAGGATAATCTAAAATGAAGAGAATCGTCACACTCACTATCGCAGCAGTTTTAACGCTTGCTGTAAATATCAACGCACAGGCCCAGGATCACCAGCACCACATGAACATGCAGAAAATGTCGAGTACCAGTGAACTGCAGTCCACCGCCACGAAAACGAATGCCCTGACAACCGCCACAAAAAACCGTGCTGTAAACAATGCAATTTGCCCCGTTAGTGGCGACCCGATTGAGGGGGGCGGCGAAAAAGTCGTCTATAAGGGCCACGAGGTTAACCTGTGTTGCTCGGGCTGCGAGAAGGATTTTAATAAAGATCCAGACGTCTTTCTCGACAAGGCTATGAAGTCCAAGAAGACCAGCCCCGTTGAGTCGAAACCGCAAAGCAACGCCACAACACCTCTTAACAATAAAACATGCCCGGTAAGTGGAAAGGCCGTCGGATCCATGCAGAAAGGGTCGAAGGTCGATTATAAGGGTTACGAGGTAGGGCTGTGCTGTGATGGCTGCATTAGGAAGTTTAACGAAAATGCAGACACGTATCTGCAAACCATGCTGTCAGAAAAGAAATAAATCTACGTCTGGCAGCTTCAGTTGAAGCTCTGAGCCCCGGAGGAGCAGCATCCTCCGGGGCTTTTTTTACAAGAAATCAACTGGTTCTGACTTTTGAAGGGGTGTGAAATTACAGTAAGGGTATAAGCTTAGAACTTCCTCCAACAGCTTTTCGCGAACTACGAGCAGGGCGGGTAGGCCTGCTTGCAGTAATTCGTCTGCGGCGGGGCGGAGGGCTTTGCCTTGGATTTCCAGGGGGCCGAATTCGTCTATTACCACGAGGTTGCAGCGGGCGGTTATGGCGGCATGGATTGCGGCGGTGGCTTGGGTCAGGCCTTCGTCTAAGAGTAGCCAGGAGCCGACTTGCTGACCTTGGACGGGGGAGGGGGGCGTGTCGAAATTAAGTTCGAGAAAATGCTGCGCTTCTTCGGGGAGGTCGCGTTTGATGGTTAGTGGAAACGGTTGGCCGCTGAGACAGTCGATTCCCTGGTAGGCGATTTTCGCGTTGTTGAGGAATACGCCGCGGCTTAGCAGGCCGCCGATTTTCCAATTCGGGAATTCGATACTTAACCGGTCGAGGAGGCGTTCGAGGAAGTGGCTTTTTCCGGAGTTGGTGGGGCCGGTCAGGATCCAGTTGGCGTTGGGGTTTGAGGCGATCCGGGCGGCGGCTTGGGCTATGTCGTCAGCGGCCACGGGTGGCGTCTTTCAGCAGGGCGTTGAGTTGCGCGTCGGTAAGCTGGGTGTGGTAGAATTTGGCGTAGAAGTCGCGCGTTTCCTGTCGCAGGTCGCCCCGAAAAACCTCGGGATAGAGCAGGTTTCCCATCCACCGGATGCCGAGGATTCGGTTCACGGAGGGGGGGCGGTCGAACCAGTTGAAGGGGAGGTGGGGCGTTTCGTACACCTGTCGTTTTTTCACGGCGGCAAGCTGGTTCCAGGCTGGGTCGGCGGTCAGGCGGGCGAGGCCGAGGTCGGGGCGCTGGCCATATTCGTAGCCGGTGATGATGACCTCGGGGTTCCACGCGATGAGTTGTTCGAGGGAGATGGTGACGCGCCCATAGCCGCTTCCGCCGGGCACGTCGGCTACGTTCACCGCGCCCACGAGGTCGAGGATTTCGGTGTGGTAGGATCCTGCAGGATCCGTTTGCAGCCCCTTGGGTCCTTCCGCGTAATAGACGCGAACGCGCTTGTCGCGCGGGATGGATGCTGCCGCGCGGCGGGCATCGGCGATGGTTCGGGTGCAATAATCCGCAAGCTCGGCGGCGCGCGCTTCTGTGCCCAGCACCTTCCCCGCGAAGAGGTAAGCGTCATCCAGATGAGTGAGGGCGCCACCCATCATCAGCACCGGCACGGACGACTGGGTTTGCAGCCGCTCGCTGAGCGTGATGGACATCGTGTCGGTGGTGCCCATGCTGAAGATTACGTCGGGATGGGAACTGAGGATTTCCTCAATGTTGCCCGAGTTGCCCTTGCCGAACCATCCGCCGAGAATGGGCAGATCGCGGTAGGGCTCGGCGACGAAGGTGCGTTCCTCGGGAGTGAACGAGTAATTCCATCCGGCCAGTTTTTCGGGGGCGAGGCTATAGACGAGGATCGACCCGACGGGGCTGGTACAATAAACCTTGTTGATCTGTGCGGGGATTTCCACCTTGCGACCCACCATGTCGGTGATGGTGCGGGTGGGGGATGTGGGGCCGTCCGACTTGCCCGCGGCCCCCGCACCGGATGCCGCGCACATAAGCAAAGCTGCGATAAAGGCGCACAACCATACAGGCCTCATGGCGTGATTTTCCAATCCATGGATGGCACGCAGACGCGCATCTCGGAGCCGGTGTCGTTGCGCAGATGGTGGATGCTCGTTGGCACGCCGTAGAGTTGTTGCAGCGAATCTTCGGTGATGACATCCTCGGGGCGGCCCGTGGCCTCGATGCGCCCCTGATGCATGAGGGCGCAGCGGTCGGCGCACATGAAGGCGTGGTTGGGGAAGTGCGTGGTCATGAGCACGCCCATGCCGCGCTGCGCCAGTTGGCGGATGTGGCTGAGTACGCGCATCTGGTTGCCGTAGTCGAGGTTCGCGGTCGGCTCGTCCATGATGAGCAGGCGCGCCTCCTGCACCATGGCGCGGGTGATGAGGACCATCTGGCGTTCGCCGCCGCTGATTTCGGTGTAGGGCTTCTCGCGCAGGTGCGCCATGCCAGCGTCGCGCACGGCGGCGTCGCTGATTTCTTCGTCGTGGCGCGTGGGGGAGGTGAACGGCCCGAGGTGCGCGCTGCGGCCCATCATGACGACGTCCAGCACGCGGAAGGGAAACGATGGCGTGTGCATCTGGGGCACGTAGGCAATCTCGCGGGCGAGCTGGGGGCGGGTCCAGCGGGTGATGTCGGCCCCGTCGATGGTGATGGTGCCGCTCATGGGACGAAGAAATCCCAAAAGAGTTTTGAAGAGGGTGGTCTTGCCCGAGCCGTTGGGGCCGAGCAGGCAGACGACTTCACCGGTGGAGACCTCCAGGGTGGCATCGTGCGTGACGGCCCGGGTGCCGTAGCCGCAGGTGAGGTTGTGGCATTGCAGCTTCATGCCCACCATCCCCGTTTCACGCGGGCAAGGAGGTAGACGAAGAACGGCGCGCCGATGAGGGACGTGAGCACTCCGAGGGGGATTTCGGTGGCGGTGGCGCTGCGGGCTACGTCGTCCACGAGTAGCAGGTACGTGCCGCCGATGAGCAGCGACGCGGGGAGGAGGGCGCGGTAGTCGGGGCCGACGAGGAGCCGCGCGAAGTGGGGGATGACCAGGCCGACCCATCCGACGACGCCGCTTACGGAGACGGACGCGGCAATCATGAGGGTGGAACTGGCGACGACGATGAGACGTAGTCGGGTGGTGTTGATGCCGAGGGCGAGGGCTTCCTCGTCACCCAGCGAGAGCACGTTCATGCGCCAGCGCAGGAGGAAGAGCGGCACGATGCCGATGACCATGGGCAGCACGAGAAGGCCGACATCGGCAGAGGTGACGCCTGAGAGACTGCCCATCAGCCAGAAGGTTATGGCGGGGAGTTTGCTGTAGGGGTCTGCCACGGATTTGATGAGCGTGACGAACGACATGAAGATGGAGCCGACTACGATGCCCGAGAGCACCATGACGAGGATAGAATCCTGATCGCGGGCGAGGCGCGCGCTGATGGCGACGGTGATGCCCACGGCGAGAAGGCCCGTGGCGAAGGCGGCCAGCTGGATGCCGATCATCGGGAAGCCGAGCATGATGCCCAGCGCCACGCCGAAGCTGGCCCCGGCGGAGGCGCCAAGGAGATCGGGAGAAACCATCGGGTTTTTGAAGATGCCCTGGTACGCAGCACCCGAGGCGGCAAGGGCGGCGCCGACGAAGGTCGCCACGATGATGCGCGGCAGGCGCACGTTGAACAGGACGGTTTCTGCCGCGCTGTGGGCGTCACGTTCGCTGCCCGTAAAACCGCTCGACAACGCGCCGAGCACTTCTGACAGCGACATGGGATAGCGGCCCAGCAGAAGGGAGAGAAACGCTGTGGCCACGAGCACCGCTGCGAGCAGGGTGGTGACTCCCCACGGATGAGACTTCATGGTTTGAGGTCGCGGGCTGACAGGGTCAGCATCTGCGTTACGTCGTTTTCAAAGTTATGCCGTCCGCCTTCGCGGATCTGACGCAACACAGCGTCGGGATTCCGGACGATTTGGCCGGCGAGATAGTGGACGCCATGGTTGAAGAAGATCGGTGATAAGGGCGCGCTGGGGCCGGTGAGGATGACGCAGGCATGGCGGCTCAGTTGGAGAAGGCGGGGCAGCGTTTTGTTGATCAGCGTGGTGGCGGTGATAAAGATGGTGTCCTGCTCGGCGAGCACGTACTCGCAGGCCGGATCGGGGAGATCGCCCTCGATGGGCTCGCGTTCGAGTATGGTCAATTCGGCGATGTCTGTCAGCGACTCCAACCCGCGAAAGTGGCCGATCAGCGCCACCTTTCGCCCACGCAGTTCCTCGTGCATGGTCTCGAAAACGTTGCCATCGGGTAAAACCTGCGACGGCGCAAAGCTGCGATCGAACGTCACGGGCGCATTAATGACCGAGTTGATGGCGGCAAGGCCAAGGGCTGCGTCGAGGTTGCTCCACGATTTGATTCGCTCCGCCACTTTGCGGACAGGCATGCCAGAGATCGATCCGGCATCGGTCACAGCCTCGTGGTGGTTATGGGGCGGGGTCATGGAAACGCCCATCCCAAGGGAGCGAACAAGGGTCCAGTTGAGCCCCACCTGACAATCTCCGACAACCAGATCGCAGGGCAGGCTGTCGATCAGTTCGTCATAAATTTGCCACATTGGGTGAGGTTCCTTCTGGTTTGGGTTGGGTCTGATTTCGGTTTCGGGACAGGATCATCGCGTCATGCTACGCCCCGCGAAGCTGGTTGATTCTCCCCCGGCCCGATAGATGTTGCCCGTGCTGATCGTGCCGTTGGTGGCGTCGTAGACCGTGCTTAGCCACACGTCGGGATTCTGATCGGATTCGAATAATGCCTGTTGGATGGACGGGTTTGGGTTGGCTCCAAACCCCGCGAACTTGCTGGTGGGACCGCGCGACGCCACCCACCACCAGCTTGTGATGGCACCGGCCGGGTCTGTCGGTGTGATGGAGAATGGCGGACGTGGTGACGCTTCGATTATCTGGTTCATGGCATTCACGGCTTCGTAGGTGAGCGCCACTTTGCTGATGTTCGTGTTCTGAAGTGCGAAGGGGTCAATCAGCTTGGCAGAGGTTATGTACGCGACGGGCGTGGAGAGGACGGAGAGGGAATCGCGGCCCATGACCGAAACACCGTAAGGCGGTGGATAGTGGTTGGCATCAATGCGGTAGGACTCGACGGCGGTGGCGAGACTTCGCATGTCGGCTTTCACGCGGGAGACTTTCGAGCGCGTCTGGGCTTCGAGAAAGTTGGGTACGGCGATGGCCGCGAGAATGGCTATGATGGCGACCACAATCAGCAATTCGATCAGGGTGAATGCTCGGTTCAAATATTGAGGGACCTTTGGGAATGGCGCAACGTGCGCTGGGATTTTAGTTCGCTATGCTTATCCAAACATAACGACGGGGTGCGCTCCGGGAGTCAAACCGAAAGATGATTTGCGGCGCGCCCCGCTATTCTTTCCGCATGCGTGCGCGGATGCGTTTGATATGGGGCCGCGCGGCTTTCATGGCGGCTTCTTCGGCTGATCGGTATTCTTTGAGAATCTTGATTCCCTCGGCTGTAAGCGACGCGCCCCCACCGTGGGAGCCGCCTGTTTCACACTTCACCAAAGGTTGCACAAAGGCGGTGTTCATTATTTGTACCAGGGCCCATGCGCGCCGGAATGACATCCCCATCTCCCGGGCCGCCGCAGAAATGGAGCCTTTGTCTGCAATCAACTCCAGCAGATCGGCCTTGCCCGGGCCGATGGCAGCCTCGTCATTCGTCATCCGAATCCGTAGCCGGATGTATTTAGATGCTTCGCTGCCCATTGCCATTACCAAAACCAAACTCTCCGCGGTGCTGCAACTTCATTAAAGTGTGCGGATGAGTCCGAATCACCACTGCCTGCCGGATGCCGCAAGCTCGTGCGCTTTTTCGACCGGCAGGGCTTGAGAAATGTAAAATCCCTGGGCCTGATCGCAACCGGCGGCGCGCAGAAGTTGCAGCTGCTCGACATTTTCCACACCCTCGGCCACGACTTGCAGGCCGACCGAATGAGCCAGCATTATGATGCCTTGCATGAGGTGGTGCGTGCGGTTGCCGCTGGACACAGCGGAGGTAAACGCGCGGTCGAGTTTGACCTTGGTGAATGGCAGGTCGAGCAGATAGGCTAGCGAGGAATAGCCCGTGCCGAAATCGTCGAGGAGCAGCGGGAAGCCGTGTTCCACCAGATCACTGAGTAGTTCTTTGACGCCAACCTGATCTTTGATACGAACGTTTTCAGTAATCTCAATTCCCAGTCCACCGGGGTCGATGCCCTTCTCAGAGGCGATGCGGATTATGCGTTTCTCCAAACTTTCGGAGGCGGGGTTTTGCTTTTTAATATTATCGGGGGAAACGTGAGGGGGGAGGATTTCGACGGGAGAGATGTTGATGCTGAGGTATAGCGGTGTGGCCCCGTCCCATTGGGCAATGGTGTCTGCCGCTTTGCGAGTGACCCAATCTCCGAGGGAATGAATGATGCCGGTTTCCTCGGCAATGGGGATGAAGAGATCGGGGGGAACCATGCCGCGCCGGGGGTGGGTCCAGCGCAGGAGCGCTTCAAACATTTCGATGTGGCCGGTCTTGAGAGAAATGATGGGCTGCAGGTGAAGAGCCATTTCGTCTCGTTGCAGGGCGTGGCGTAGGTCGCCCTCCAACTCCATGCGTTCGAGAATGCGTTCATGCATTTCGCTATCGAAAAATTGGTAACCGCTGCGCTGTGTCGATTTTGCGCGATACAAAGCAATGTCAGCGTCTCGGATGATCTGGCCGGGGGAGTCGTGGTTTTCCGTGGCCACAACAATACCCATGGTGGCCGTGAGTTCGACGCTGGTCTTTTCAAACATGAAGGGAGCTTGAAGGAGCGACAGGATTTGCTCGGCCACGACGGTTGGTGTATAATCGGCGTCAAATCCCTGCATCAGGAGCGCAAACTCATCGCCTCCCACACGGGCTATGGTATCTGACGGGCGTGCTGCACAGCGCAGGCGTCGTGCCGTTTCGACGAGAACCAGATCGCCGGTTGCATGGCCTTGTATGTCGTTGATGTTTTTGAATCGGTCTATGTCGATAATGAGCAGGGCGAAGGTGTCGGGGGCGTTACGCGTAAATTTCTCAAATGCCTCGGCGGTGCGACGTGCGAGTAGAGATCGGTTGGGCAGGCCGGTGAGGGGATCGTGAAGGTTGTCGTGGAGGATACGCTCCTCGGCGGATTTCCGTAAGATCGCCTCGGCGAGGATGTTTGCGATATTTTGCAGGAAATTGATTTCGTCAGGGTCGAAGTCATGAGGGGTCAGGGATTGCACTTCGAGGACACCGTAAGGGGTGTTCTGGCCACGGATGATGACACACGCAGCGCTCACAACACCGGTGGTTTTGTGAAGCGTGGTGCCGTCGAATCTTGTTTCGGAGCGCAAATCGTTTGAGGTTACGGGCTCGCCGGTCAGTAGTGCAAATCTCGCCTGGGTATGAAGCTCTTCCGCTGTGCCGGCCTCGTCGGGTTTGATGCGGGTTTCTCTCTCAACAGAGGCAACGATCTCGACGTTGTGGCTTTGTGGTGATGTTTGTTGCAAGATGGTGCAGTGGTCTGCGCCCAACGTATCGGCCACGACGGCCACAGTTTGGTTCAGCAACACTTCAATTGAGCTTCCCTTAAGCGCTTTTTGTCCCAGTAGGGAAGTGGCTCGCTGGCGCTGCACATGGGTAAGGATGACAGCCTCATCGTGGAGTCGCCGGGTGATGTCATTGATGAGTGTGTGTAGGCATTTTTCCCCCTCCACGACTACGCTGCTTGTGTGGATTTCCACCTCCCGTTGTTGCCCCTGCACGATCTGTCGTTTGAAATAATGGCTGTCTTTGGATGGATGCGGGGCGGGACCTTTTTGGACAGAAGGAGCGACGTCAAAATCTGACAAAGAAAGGGTGATCAGTTTTTCGGCAGGAAGGCCGTAGTAGGCGCATGCGCGGTTATTGGCGGCAAGGATCTGATGGGTGTCCGGACTGGTGAGAAGTGAAACGGCGGGGGCATCTTCAAACAGGGTGCGGAATCGCGTTTCGCTTTCTTTAAGCGCATCCAATATTTGAACGGATGCGAAGTGATTCGATAGAATTATGCCCGCAAGCAGGGTGGCAATGGGGTAGAGAATTAGTACCGGGAGGGTGAGCTCGGTGAGTGTGTAAATGCTGGTGGCCCAAGGTAAAAACGTCATGATGATCATCATGACGATATGAACCATAAGACCGAAACCCAGCAGAAACCGACCTCGGGGGGGATGGTGGGCAATGTCGAAATATTTTCGCGCAGCGAGACCCAGAGCGGCTGAACTCAGCACCACCGCGACACCGACATACATCCCGGCACCACCTATATAAACTCGCATGGCGATGGTGAGAAGCGCTGCCACCAGGGTTGTCCATGGCCCGAAGAATAAAGCTGCGAGACTGATCATCACGGAGCGCCCATCGAAGAAGAGACCGGGTTGCAGGGTGACCGATTGCAACATGCCTATGGTGGCGGCTCCGCCAAACAAAACTCCCTGCATCAGCGCACCCCAGCGTGACACTGACGGTCTGCGTTTTTCCAGCAACGTGGAAAAAACACTCAGGGCCACCAGGAGGGCGAGGTTTTGTATGAGGGCGAGAGAAATCAATGGGGTTCAGTTAATATGTTTTAAAATACTGACAAGCCATCCAACAAAAGTCCATCGATTTGCATTATACCAGAATGATGGCCGGGAAGGTCGGACTGCTTGATTGATGTCGGGATATTGTCGCTTGCGGCGTTGGGCTTTTCTGTGGCAACAGCGGGGTTATGAATGAAAGCGCGATGGTTTCCACGGAGGAGTTCCCCCAGGCGGCAGCACTGGCGGCGGAACTGAAGGGTGTCCTGCTGGGTGAAGTGCGGTTTGATGCGGGCAGCAGGGCGATGTATGCGGTTGATGCGTCGAACTACCGGCAGGTGCCGATTGGCGTGGTGATTCCGCGCAGCGTGGAGGATGTGATTCATGCGGTGGCTATCTGTCGCCGTTACAAGGCGCCCATTTTTGGTCGGGGAGGGGGGACAAGCCTGGCGGGGCAGTGCTGCAACGTGGCGGTTTGTTTTGATTTTTCGAAGTACATGAACCGGGTGCTGGAGGTGGATCCCGTAGCGCGAACGGCGCGGGTGGAGCCCGGCACGGTGCTGGATGATCTGCGCAAGGAGGCGGAGCGCCATCACCTGACTTTCGGGCCTGACCCGGCGACCCACGACCGCTGCACGCTGGGCGGGATGATCGGCAACAATTCGTGCGGCATCCACTCCGTGATGGCGGGGCGCACGGTGGATAATGTGCGTGAGTTGGATATTCTGACCTACGACGGCGTCCGCATGACGGTGGGGGCGACCACGCCCGAGGAATTGGAACAGATTATTGCCGAGGGCGGACGGCGGGGGGAGATTTACGCCGCACTGAAACGGATTGCGGATCGTTACGGCGATCTTGTTCGCGCACGTTTCCCGCGCATTCCGCGGCGCGTGTCGGGGTTCAATCTCGATGAGCTTCTGCCTGAAAACGGGTTCAATGTTGCGCGGGCGTTGGTCGGGACCGAGGGAACCTGCGTGACCATCCTCGGCGCGAAGTTGGACATCGTGCATAGTCCGTCGGTGCGTTCGCTGCTCGTGCTGGGCTATCCGGATGTTTACGTTTCGGCGGATCACGTGCCGGAGATTATGACCCACAAACCGGTGGGGCTGGAGGGGATGGACGATTATCTCCTCAACTTCCTGAAGGCGAAGCAGGCCAAGCGCGAGGATATGGCCAGGGGGGGCGGCCATGAATCCGTGTTGCCGGAGGGGCGCGGGTGGCTGTTGGTGGAGTTCGGCGGCGAGTCGCGCGAAGAGGCGGACGAGAAATGTCGCGGTCTGATGGCGGCGCTTGCCCAACATGCAGATGCACCGACGATGAAGCTGATGAGCGATCCGGCGGAAGAGAAACTGGTGTGGGAAGTTCGTAAGTCGGGGCTGGGTGCCACGGCTTTCCTGCCGGATAATCGTAATACGTGGCCCGGTTGGGAAGACGCGGCGGTTCCGCCGGAGAAATTGGGTGGGTATCTGCGCGAGTTCGCCGTGTTGCGTGATCGCTATGGGTACGAGGCGGCCATGTATGGTCACTTTGGTGACGGTTGCGTGCACATGCGCATCGATTTTGATCTGAAGACGCGCGAAGGTGTGGACAAGTTCCTCGCGTTCCTCGATGAGGCTGCAGATTTGGTGGTCAAATACGGTGGCTCGATTTCGGGCGAGCATGGCGACGGGCAGGCCCGGGCGCATTTGCTGCCGAAAATGTTTGGTGTGGAACTGATGGGAGCATTCGCGGAATTTAAGGCCGTCTGGGATCCCGACAACCGCATGAACCCCGGCAAGCTGGTGGATGCCAACGCGCCCGATGCGGACTTGAAATACGGACCGGACCATGTGCCCTGGAAGGGCGAGACGGAATTTTCGTACTCTGAAAGCAACTTCAGCTTCGCGCGGGCGCTGACCCGTTGCGTGGGCGTGGGGCGCTGTCGTCACACCGAGGGCGGCACCATGTGCCCGAGTTTCATGGTGACGCGCGAGGAGAAATATTCCACTCGTGGGCGCGCCCATTTGCTGGGTGAAATGCTGCGGGGCGATGTGATTCGCGATGGATGGAAAAGCGAGGAAGTGAAAGAAGCGCTGGACCTCTGTCTGGCATGCAAGGGGTGCAAGACTGATTGCCCCGTGAATGTGGACATGGCGACGTATAAGGCGGAGTTCCTCAGCCACCATTACAAAGGGCGGCTGCGGCCCGCGCGTTCGTATGCGATGGGGTTGATTTATTGGTGGGCGCGGATGGCGACGTGGATGCCGGGGGTGCCAGGGCTGGTGAATTTCTTTACGCAGACCCCGGGTATTTCGGCAGTGGTAAAGCGTATGGGCGGGGTTGCGCAGCAACGGCAAATGCCAAAGTTTGCACGGCAAACCTTCAAGCGGTGGTTTAAGCGAAACGGCGGGTCAGATTGCGTCAGGCCATCAACGGCAGCAAAACCGAGGGTGATTCTGTGGGCGGACACGTTCAACAATCACTTCACGCCGGACATTGCGCGGGCGGGCTTGCGGGTGCTGGAGCACGCCGGATTTGATGTGCGCGTGCCGAAGGAATCACTCTGTTGCGGTCGGCCGCTGTACGACCACGGGATGCTGGGGCTGGCGCGTCGGTTGCTCCAGCAGGTGATGACGGTGCTCCGCGACGAGATCGAAGCGGGCACGCCCATCGTGGGGTTGGAGCCGAGTTGCGTGGCTGTGTTTCGCGATGAATTGCTGAATTTGTTTCCGGACGATCCGCTTGCTAAAAAGTTGAGCAAGCAGGTTTTCGTGCTGGCGGAGTTCTTGCAGATTCATGCGCCGGATTGGGTGCCTCCGCAATTTGAGCCGGGTGACAAGGCCGTGTTGCATGGCCACTGCCACCAGAAAGCAGTGATGTCGCTGGCACCCGATGAGGCCCTGCTGAAACGGATGGGCCTCACAGTGGAAACTCCCGACAGCGGATGTTGCGGCATGGCGGGCAGCTTCGGTTTCAGCAAGGAACATTACGACGTGTCGGTGGCGGTGGGCGAGCGCGTGTTGCTGCCGGCGGTGCGCGAGGCCGGAGCGAAGACGATGATCATCACCGATGGGTTCAGTTGTCGCGAGCAGGTGGATCAGGAAACCGACCGCGAGGCGCTGCATCTGGCGCAGGTTATCGCAAAGGCGCTGAAGCTTCCCGAGGGCCCGTAAAAAGCAAAACGGCGAGCCACTCTTTTCAGGGAGCGACTCGCCGTTAGTTTACGGGTTATTTTGTTTGAGGCTGCTGGTGGAACTTAGCGGCCTTTGGGGGCAGACTTGCGCACGCCGCGGGGGAAACCGCTGCCGGCGCGAGGTCCGCTAGGGCTGCTCTTGCGACTGGGTCCGCGACCGGGTGCGGGAGGACCGTCAGGCCGCATGAAGCGGTCGAAGCGGTTCGAGCGTCCGGGACGGTTGGGTGCCACCACGTCTTCCACCAGGCGGGCAGAGCGGATGAAGCCTGACGAAAGGGGATCAACGTTGGCGCCATTGGTGGGGCGGTCGTTGCCATTGCGTGCGCGGCGGTCGGCTTGCTCGAAGCGATCGTCGAAGTTGCGGCGTCCACCGCGGGCAGGTTGTTCGGTGCGCCGCGAGGCGTCATCGAATTTCCGTGGGCGGGGTGCGAAGCTGTCGCCGTTGGAGGCGGGCTTGCGCTTGGGACCGGCAGAGCGGTAGGTGCTCGGTGTGAATGTGTTGTCGCTGTCGCTGGACCCGTTGCGGCGTCCGCGAGCCGGGCGCGCGTCTCTGCGGGGTGCGTCGGAAGAGGAGCGCTTTTCGCTCTTCCCAAAGCGGGGTTTGCGATCGCCGCGGTCATCGCGTGACTTCGGTCCGCTGCCATTGCGTGCGCGGTTGTTACGTCCCTCGCCACGGGGCGAAGGCGTTCCGCCGCTCACGGCGGGCAGGTTCGCATCGGTGGTGCTGCGGCGTTCGATGGGCGAGCCGAGGATGCGCTCGATGGCGCGTACCGTTGGCTCGTCTTCGGGGGCCGACAGCGTGAAGGCATCACCCGTGCGGGTGGCGCGGCCGGTGCGTCCGATGCGGTGCGTGTAGGCATCGGTCGTGTCGGGCATATCGTAATTGATGACGTGGGAAACGTCGGCAATGTCGATGCCGCGGGCGGCGATGTCGGTGGCTACGAGAATGTCGAAGGTGCCGCGACGGAATCCGCCGAGGGCGGCCTGACGGGCATTCTGCGAGAGATTGCCCTGAAGGCTGGTGGCATTAAAACCTTCTGCGGTCAACTGGGTTGCAACGCGCTTTGCACGGTGTTTCGTGCGCGTGAAGATGAGCACCGAGCCGGTCTCTGTCTGGCGCAGCAGGTGCAGCAGCATGTGGGTCTTCTGCTGCTGGTGCACGGGATAAAGAGCGTGGGCAACCGTCTCGATGGGCTTGCTGTGGGGAACATGGAAGGTGGCCGGGTTGCGCAGAATGTCACCCGAGAGATCGCGGATGGCTGCGGGCATGGTGGCGCTGAAGAGCAGGTTCTGGCGTTCGTTGGGAAGGCCCTCGATGATGCGGCGCACATCGGGCAGGAAGCCCATGTCGAGCATCATGTCGGCTTCGTCGAGAACGAGAATTTCGACACGCGAAAGGTTGATGGACCGCTGGCGCATGTGATCGAGCAGGCGGCCGGGGCAGGCGACGACGATGTCGACACCATTACGCAGGGCACGCTGCTGGGGACCGATGGCAACGCCGCCATAAATGGTGGCGGTTTTCAGCTTGGTTTGGCGCGAAAGCTGATCGAAGGCCGCGCGGATTTGCTCTGCCAGTTCACGCGTGGGGGCCATGATGAGGGCGCGGAGGGTTCCGCGGGGGCCGTCAAGCAGGCGGTGAAGAATGGGCAGCGCGAAGGCGGCGGTTTTCCCGGTTCCCGTTTGGGCCAGGCCAAGAATATCGCGGCCTTCAATAGCGGGGGGGATTGAGTGCTTCTGAATCGGGGTGGGGGTTTCGTACTTGCAAGCGAGCACGCCCGCGGCGACGCGCGGGTCGAGGTTGAAGCTGGTAAAACTCAAAGGTGAATCTCCTGTGTTGCGGCGGCTGGCGGATAACGCTCCTGGTCGGCCGGCTTTCAGCTCTATTTCTGTCGTATGTTTTCGCGCCCTCGTGGGGCGGCGATTTTTTGTTG
Organism: candidate division BRC1 bacterium HGW-BRC1-1; assembly: GCA_002842095.1. Lineage (GTDB taxonomy): Bacteria > Sumerlaeota > Sumerlaeia > Sumerlaeales > Sumerlaeaceae > HGW-BRC1-1. The sequence goes on along the minus strand of PHCB01000001.1, from coordinate 290,638 downwards.
CTCCGACCGCATAGACGCGACTCTGCGCGTTGCGGCACCCAGGCTGAGATTTGTTCGACAGTGAGCGTTCACTCTGTTTGATACCAGAGAGGTTCTGTTTCTCAGTACGGGAAAAGCTTCGTGGCATAGATAACAAGAGGCGCGGCGCGCATTCACGGGAATCGTGTGGCAGGAAGTGGAATCCGGCCATCGTGATCCGTGTCTCTTACACTTCGCCGTTCCCCCGAAGGAGCCATTTCCCTATTATCTCGGCAAGCTCGGCGGTCTGAATCGGTTTGCCAAGGTAATCGTTCATTCCGGTTTCGATACAGCGCTCACGGTCGCCCTTGAGTACGTTGGCGGTAAGGGCGATGATGGGGACATTTTGGGAGTTTTCCCCCGCAGAACCCTGTCGGATGGCCACGGTCGCCTCGAAACCATCCATCTCCGGCATCTGGCAGTCCATCAGCACCAGTTCGTACGGGATTCGCTTCATAGCCTCGAGTGCGTCCCGGCCGTTGGCCACGATATCGGCGTGGTAGCCCAGCTTCTCCAGCAGCTTCACTGCGACCATCTGATTCACGACGTTGTCCTCGGCCAGCAGAATACGCGCTCTGCGCTTGCGCGACTCGGCAACGGTGTGCCGCGTCACAATACTTTGCAGACCCTGTTTGGGGGAAGTACCCGCCTGTCCCAAGACCAACGCAAGGCAGTCGCGAAACTGCGAATGACGGATGGGTTTTGTCAAGTATCCGGAAAAACCGATCTTTTCCAGATTGCCAGCCTCACCGCGCCTCCCGAGCGAAGTCATCATGATCAACAGCGTCTCGCGGATTGCCGCGTCACCCTTGATTCTGCGCCCCAACTCCCCGCCGTCCATTTGGGGCATTGCCATGTCCAGAATGGCGACTTGGAAGGGGTCGCCGGCCGCCGCCGCCGCATGAAGGAGTTCAAGAGCCTGCTCGCCGCCGGCGGCCTCTTCAAACCGGCATCCCCACGATTTCAGGAGAAGATCGGCCAGCAACCGATTGGTGTCGTTGTCGTCCACCACAAGCACCTTGGTTCCCTTCAGGACCCCAAACTTCACATCACAGACAGGGACAGGATTTGTCTGTTTCTGAAGCGGGACGGTGAACCAGAACGTGGAACCAGAACCGGGCTGGCTTCTCACGCCGATCTCGCCTTCCATCAATTCGGCTAATTGCCTTGAGATGGACAATCCAAGGCCAGTGCCCCCGTATTTGCGGGTGGTGGATCCATCCACCTGGGTGAACGGGGTAAAAAGCCGATCAATCTTATCTTCGGGGATGCCGATGCCAGTATCGGAAATTTCGAAACGCAGATTCACCTTGTCGGCATCCTCGTCATCCATGCTCACCCGGATCGAAACCTCCCCTTCGCGGGTGAACTTGATGGCGTTTCCCACCAGGTTCACAAGCATTTGGCGCAGACGCCCCGGATCACCACGAAGGGAAGAAGGAACTTCGGGTGCAATCAGGCAGATCAGTTCAAGTTCCGCGCTCTGCGCGCGGTTCGCGAGCATCCCGACGGCGTCTTCCACCATGAGGCGAAGATCGAAATCCAAGATTTCCAGATCGAGCTTCCGGGCTTCGATCTTTGACAAATCGAGGATGTCGTTCAGCAGCCCCAGCAAGTTATCGCCACTCGTGCGAACGATTTCGGCAAACTGGCGCTGCTCCGCGGAGAGTTCGGTGTCGAGAAGCAGTTCGGTCATGCCAATCACGCCGTTCATGGGCGTGCGGATTTCGTGGCTCATGTTCGCAAGGAATTCGCTCTTTGCCGCATTTGCCATCTCGGCTTGGGCGGTCATGCTGTTCGCGTGAATGATTGTCTCTTCAAGCTGGCGGTTTGTTTCGTGCAATTTTTCCTGCGTCCGCTTGCGGTCGCTGACGTCGGTGTCGGATCCCCGGTACCCCAGCAAAGCTCCGTCTTTGCCCAATACCGGGAATGCGTTCGTGGACAACCACACAATCCTTCCCTCTTTGGTTTGAAACGGATTAAGGAAGTCCACAAACGTCTCTTTCCCGGCAAACCGCTCTCGAGTCGACTGGATAAACGACTCGCGCCCGTCTTCCGGATGGAGGTCATAATAGTGCACCCTGCCGACAAGATCATCGGGACGGTAGCCGATGACGGCCTCCGACACATGGCTGACGTATGTGTAAAGGCCCGCCGCATCCATCTCCCATGCAAAAGTACGGCTGTGCGTTGCGAGTTGGTCGTAGCGCTCCTGACTTTCCCTGATTTTCCTCTGCATCTGGTATTGCGCGGTCACATCGTGGAAAACCAGCACCACCCCAAGGATACTGCCATCCGGCCTCCGCATGGGCGCGGCACTGTCGGCAATTTGAATTTCCTCGCCGCTTCTGGAAATCAGGGTGCTGTGGTTTGCAAGATCCACAACGTCGCCCGTTTCCAGCACCCGCCCCACCGGATCGGCTGCCGGTTCGCGCGTTTCGGCGTTGATGATTGCAAAAACTTCGGATGACGGTCGACCCACCCCCTCCGATGGCAGGCAACCCGTAAGCTTCTCCGCAACCGGATTCATCCCGACGATCCGTCCTTCGATGTCCGTCACAATCACTCCGTCGCCGATCGAATTCAGGGTGATGGCAAGGTATTCCTCGCGCTCACGGACAGTCGCGAACGCGTCTGTCAATTGCGTCTCGGTTCTGCCCGTAATGGACCACAACAATGCGAGGATCGCGGCGCAGAACGCGATCAGGAGGGCAAGCCTCAGGAACAGATCACTTGTCACCGCCTGCATCTGGGCGCTTACATCACGAATCAAGAGGAGACCGGCGACCTGCTGCGCGCCCGCATCGTTGATCGGTATAAAGCCGCACTCCAGAGTTTTAGCTCTGTCGCGCACCTCAAACAATTTATCCGCGTGCAGGGCGTCATATCCTTGCCCCAACTTGAGTGCCACTTCCTTCGGAATATCTCTCAACGTCTTGTGCGGCACCACGATATCCGGGTATTCATCCCATGCACCGCCCCCCCCCAGAAGCACCTGCCCGGCCTCGTACTTCTCGCGCGTCGTAAACTCCTTGCGCACCATGGTTAGCGAGTCTACGCCCACATCCGGGGCAACGTCGATCATCAAGTGACGGATTTCGACGCCGATTTCGAGAAACCCGATCTGCTCCCCGTCAATTTTCCATGGCCGGACATACCGAAGCGTGAGCAGCCCGACCGACCCAACTTCCAGCCCCCACGAGTCAGCGCCGGTTTCCTGCGCTGCCAGCATTGTTCTGCGGTCGATCCGGTCGCCGCGCTTATTGAGATCATGGGCCCGCAAGACGCAGGTGCGGGCGGGATCCACAAAGTTCAGATGGGTGATAAGAAACCGGTTCGCCAGTTCTTGGAAGAGAGGTTTTGAAAGCGTTTCCAGTGCAGCCAAGTCACGCGCCCGGAATGCCCCGGCAAGGGCTTTGTCATTGGCGACCATATCCATCTGTGCGTTGAGCAACCGGATATGGGATTCAATGTTGCCTGCCAATTCACCGCTGGTTCGCTCCACGAGATTGTTTGCGTCCACAAGTAATTGGTCACGGTTCGTCTGCTGCTGGTAAAGCAGCCATGATATCAGTCCCGCCGCCATCGCGATCGCAACAGGTGTCACGATCCATGCCTTGAGTTTCAAATCACCAGCTTTCCTGCGCAGGTTGAACCGCCGAACCACAAAAGCACCGGCAAGGAGCAGGAATATCATGCCGAACGACGAAAGCAGCGGCATCCAGCGGGCGGTATTGACCGTTGCCATCCAATCCTTGGCCTCGACGTCAAGGCCGATCACCATGATTATTTCGCCGGTCATCGGATCAACAAGAGGGGCCAAAGCAGATACGTACGTTCCGAATTCGTCCGTGTAAGGTCCGACTGTCTCCGGCTTCTTCCCCTGAAGCACCCTGAGAGCCTCGGGGGGCGGATTTTCGTAGACCTCTCCAGGCAAACTTGCCACCGGGTCGTCTTCCTTGTACGTTTCCGGCCCGAACACCATGCGGTCCTCGCGCAGGGCAAGACTATAGACTCCCCGATTGGGGAAGAGCGCGACGGCGGCAATCATCTGCCTGCGCAGCTCCGCATCGACGGGCGATCCAAGGTCGGAGGCCGTAAACGTGAGCCTTTTCACCAAATCCAAATTCAGCGATCTTGCAACATGGGTAACGTTGCGTAACATGACCCCGCGCTTTTCAGCATCCAGGCGCCGGGCGCCGGATTCCCCCGCCCACCAGCCAAGGCCGACAATTAGCCCAAAGCCAAGGAGCTGCGCCACAATCAGGAACCGCGAAAGCTTCTTCATTTGATGGGCCCGCCACTTTCAGGCATATGCTCGCTATACAACAAGATTCGGTTTTCTCCCCATCGCATCGAGCTCCTCCATGGAGGAGAGGGCTTCGCTGAGGAAATCTGTTTCGGTCATGCCGGGGTGACAGCCCATGTTGGCTTCCGTGGAGAGGGGCTTTTTATAAGCGGAGGCGGCGAGGGTTTTGGCGAGAGATGGCCAGTTTACGGTGCCGCTGAACGGGAGCTTATGTTGGTCGCGCTGGCCGTCGTTGTCGTGGAGGTGGACCACCAGAAGTCGGTCTTTGATTTGATCGAGACCTCCGATGCCGCCGCCATTGGTCATGTTGGCGTGGCCGGAGTCGTAGCAGTGGCCGAGGAAGTCGGGCGGGTATTCGCTGAGCAGTGTGATGATGGAAGGAAACTGGCCGTTTTCAATGGCGATGCGTACTCCGGTGGAGCGTACGACGGGCTGTAGCGCGTCGAGGGAACGGCGCAGGGCGCCGGATGGCGGGCCGGAGGGGATGTGCATAACGACGGCATCGCCGCCGAGGTGGGCGGTCATTTCGAGGCGGTTGCGGACCAAGGCCACGCCGGCAGCGCGCTCGTGGGGGCGGTGGGACGCCCAGTTTTTTTCCGGGCCCATGCTGCCGTGAAGGTCGAGCAGTTGCAGTCCGTACGCCTTCAGCCAGCGGGAGATGGCGTTGATTTCTGAGGAGTCGTAGCAAAAATCGGAATCCCACTGGTGGCACCAATGAATGTGTGTGAAACCCGCCTCGGCGATGCGCCGCAGATAAGGTCGGGGGTTGCCTCGGCTGACAGCGGCATAGTCGGTTGTGATGGAGATCATGGAGCAGTTTTGCTCGGGCGATGATTTCTGTCAACTAAGAGTGGACTGCCTTAAAATGGGATTCTCTTGCCCGTGCGGGTGTTGCGTGGTGGGGTGAATGTATGAAAACTTTCTTTTCTCTCTCGGTGATGAGCGCGGTTGTGGCGTTCTTTGGGTTTACTACTTTTGCGATGGGCGCGGAAAAATCGACAGGCCCGCTTGTATTGGGATACTACCCGGCTTGGGAGAGTGGCTTGACACCCGACCAGATTGACATGGGTGCTTTCACGCATATTGCGCATGCTTTCGTGACGGCGGATACGTCGGGGTCGTTGGTCACAGAGGGTAATATGCCGAGCCGGGAGTTGACCTCGCGGGCTCGCAAGGCCGGGGTGAAGACGTTGGTTTCGCTGGGCGGAATGAACAGCGGAAAGACGCTGGGGCCTGTGGCGGCGGATGCGGAGCGGTGCCGCGTTTTTGCGCAGAAACTGGTGACATTCGCGCGTGAGAATGGTTACGACGGCATTGATGTCGATTGGGAATTTCCCGACAGCGCGAGCGAGAAGGAAGGGCTGACGCGCTTGTGCGCAGCGCTGCGGGACGAGATGAAACGTCAGGGCATGAAGGACGCATTGCTGACTGCGGCCGTGGGGGGTAATAAGTGGTCGACGCGCTTCGTGGATGCGGCGGCGTTGCTGCCGCTGCTCGATTATGTTTTCGTGATGACGTATGATGCCCATGGTTCCTGGGACGATCATGCCGGACACAATGCGCCACTTTTCCCGGCGCCGGGAGACAAGCCCCAGTGCGCGGCGAACTCGGCACAGGGGATGATCACCCATTGGAATGAAACGTTGAAATGGCCGAAAGAGAAAATGGCCATGGGCATCCCGTGTTATGGTCGGGCCTTTCCAACGGAAGCATTGCATGCGCCGGTGGAGAAGGGTTCCAAGGGGAAGCACGACTATGTTGCTTTCAAAAATGTTGCCAAGATGCAGGCCGATGGATGGCGCGTGGAACGCGACGAGGTTGCGCGGGTTCCGGTGATGAAGCGCGAGGGCGTGCGCGAGGTCATCAGCTTTGAGGATGAAGCCAGCGCCAAAGAAAAAGCTGCATGGGCGCGCTCTAAAGGCCTCGCCGGCTACTTCTTCTGGGAGATTTCGCAGGACGTGGTGGGTGGCGAAAACAAATTGGTGAAGGCCGCTAAAGAGGGCTGGAGCGCCGCGGGCAAGAAAGAATGACCGCGGCCTGAGCGCCTAATACGTCTTCAGGATAGCCGCTATGGGTTCGTCGTTTCCGACCGTCGATAGCTCCACCTGAATGAGGCTGTTGATCTGGTCGATGTTCATCAACCCGGACATGTCGAGGATGCGCCCCCGGAAGATGACGAAGAGGTCGGGGAACTCGCGGCCTGCGTCGCCATAGATGGTGTGCTTGTCGAAGAACTCTTTCATGCCGCCGATGACTTCGCTCTTGGTGCCGGGGAGGCAGTCGCCCTGGCGGATTTGCAAGCGGATGATTCCTTCGGGGTCGATGACGCGGTACTGGCTGACGGTTGACCGCATGAGTCCGCCGAGCCTTTTGCGTTGGGTTTCTGCGTGGAAAACGGTGAGGCCGCCCACGCGGGCCACCGGGGTTACCTCGCCGGTGACGCCCCGGATGGTTTGGCGCACACGTTCGGTCAATTCGGTTTCCTCGAGGTGGGCCTTGCCCAGTTCCCGCGTGCGTAGCTCGGTGGTGCCCGTGGCGGTGGCGCGGAGGATGTTTTTCTGCGCGTCAATTTCGATCTGAACTTCGATGCTGTCGGGCGTTGCGCCCATGCGCAGCACGGCTTCTTCAGCATCTTTGCGGATTGAGAGAACGTCGTGCTCGGTGGGGCTGATGACGGTTTTCTCGATGGTGTCGCGCACCAGTGCCAGCGCCACCCCGATGGCGGAAATGACCGCCGCGTTTTTCGTGATCTCGCAGGGGAGGCCCATCTTTTGCGCGGCGAAGGGAACGATGGCCGCTGCGCCGCCACCGCCGCCGGTGAGGGTCAGGAGTTGGTCGTCCAACTCGTAGTCTTCAATCATGTGCCGCACAACCTGCACCACGTTGCGCGTACCCTTGTCGAGCATGTCGGTGGCGACGGCTTTGGGATCGTTGCGACCCATGAATTGCGCAAGAGCGGCGAAGGCTTGTTGCACGGATTCGAGGTTGCCCTCGGCGGTGTCGCCCGCCGGAACCAGGCCCAGAAGATTGGAAGCGCAGGTGGGTGTGACGGAGAAGGGTTCGCGTCCGTCGGCATCCAGGCGGATGTAGTCAGACGGGTCACCTTCCTTCGGGCAGAAGTGGCTGGCCTTTACCGGCGAAGTTGCCGGCGTGTTGAAGGCAGAGTAATGCACGTTGGCGATGTGCGCGCTGCGGGGGCCGGTGTCGACCACGTTGGCTCCGTTGGTGCGTGGCAGCGAGCCACCGGCAACGCCGAGGGTGCGCACGTCGAGGGTGCGCACATACAAGCGATGGCCGCCCACTGTGGCGCTTTTCACGAGGCTCTTGCCGTTGCGGATCGCGCTGATGTCGGTCGAGGTGCCGCCGACTTCCAGCATGATGCCGTCGGTGATGCGCGCATACATGAGCGCCGCAGCCACGCCGGCGGCGGGGCCGCTGAGCATGGTGAGGATCGGGCGGCGGCGCATCTGTTCGATGTCCATGATGCCGCCGTCGCTGCGCATGATCATGAGAGGCGCGGTGATGCCGGCTTCGCGCACGCTTTGCTCGGTCATGTTGGCGGTCTCGAGCATTTTGGGCATCATGCTCGCATTGATGACAGCGGTGCGCGTGCGGGCGCGCAGGCCGTACAATTGAGAAATTTCGCACCCGCTGGTGACGGGGATCTGGCGTTCGCGACAGTGTGCGGCGACCATCTTTTCGTGAGCGTCCTTCTCCACGCTGAAGGCTTCGGAAGCGACAATCACCTGCGCGCCGCGCGAGACGAGGGAGTCAACCACCCCGGCAATGCGCGCATCGGTCAGGCCCGCGCTGGTGTCCAGGAATTCATGCAATGTGTGGAGGAATCGACCGGGGGCCAGTTCGATGTTGCCCACGCGGGTCTGAGCCCGGGCGCGACCCTTGCCCAGTCCGGCACCCATGCCCACGATGCCGACCATCGCCACGTCGCCCTCCAACAGGGCGTTGGTCGCCTGGGTGGTGGAGTGAGCGATCAGCACGATTTCGGAAGGGTTGATGGACCCTTCCTCAAGGAGCTTGAAAATGGATTCGACGATGCCGCCGGCCACGCCGCGCTTGTCTGTGTGGGTCGTGGGAACCTTAACCGTGGAGATAAGTTCGAAGGTTGCCACATCGAGCGCTACTGCGTGGGTGAAGGTTCCTCCGACGTCGATACCGACGCGGATTCGGCGTTGTTGCATCTGTTCGGTCACGGTTTGGTTTGTTTCCCTGTTTGAATGGCGGAGCGCAGGACACGAATGGTTTCCGTGGCGGTGCGCTCCCAAGTGAAATTTGCGGCATGCTGCAATCCCCGGTTTCGCAAATCCTGATTGAAGCGGGGATCGTCAAATAGTCGCGCCATGCCTGCGGCCAACTCGTCAACCGAATACGGGTTCACGAGCAGGGCGGATTCGCCCAGAACCTCCGGCAGCGACGATGTGTTTGACGCGAGAACGGGTGCGCCACAGGCCATTGCTTCGAGGGGCGGCAGACCGAATCCTTCATAAAGCGAAGGGAAGGCGAGGGCCTCGCAATGGTTCATGAAATCGACGACCTCGTCGTCGGGCAGGTGGCCGAGAAAATGGATGCGCGACTGGGCGGCGGCCCGCGCGAGGGCGGTGTCGATTTTGTCCGTAAGCCAGCCGCGATCGCCGATGAAGACAAGCTGATGGCGTGGGAAACGGGTGGCGATGGAGTCGAACGCGTCGATGATGCGCGGCGTGTTTTTGCCCGGTTCAAGCGTGCCCACGACCAGCAGATAGGGATCGTGAATGCCGTGGCGCGCAACAGCGGATTGCTCGCGGGGGGTGCGGCCGGGGCGGTAACGGGCGTGGATACCGAGGGGTATGACGCGAACGCGATCAGCGGCCCGGGGGAAGAACCGCTCGATGTCGCGCCGGGAGTTTTCGCTGTCGGTGATGATGAAATCCGCGAGGGCCACACTTCGCGCTGTCATGGCGTACCAGTATTGACGCCGCACGAAGGGGCAGCGATCGGGTTGAACGTAATACGAAAGATCGTGGATGACGAGGACGTAGGGACAGACCTTGCGGATGGGGAGGAAATTGGAGGGTCCGAGAAAAACGTCGAAGTTGCGGCGGCGCAATTCCGAGGGGAAGCGGGCGTATTCGTTCGCCAGGCGCAACGCGCGCAGGTGCTGGGGAAGTCCCCAGACTTCGGTGTGCAGGTTGTTCGCCGGGAAGGCGTAGTTCACCTGATTTTGCGCGCTGCAATATATGGTGAAGTCGTCATCGGGCGCGGCGGCAGCCATCGCCTCCATGAGGCCGGCAATGTATTGGCCCACACCGCTTTTCGCGGCGCGCACCTGCATGGCGTTGATGGCGACTTTCATGGTTGTTGCGTTTGGCACAGGTGGTCTGGCGTGGCAAAGGGTTTCTGGTTAAAATGAGATTCACCGAAATTGTTGTTTGCGCCGGCCACCGGCATGGGGGATGGCATTGGCCATGATGGCGGATGAATGGTTGATGGATTGTGAATCGCCCGAAGCGACCGAGCGACTGGCGCAACGGGTGGCACGGGGCCTGCGCGGTGGCGAGGTGATCTCGCTGGAGGGCGATCTGGGCGCGGGAAAAACTTTCTTTACGCGTGTGTTGGCGCACGCCCTGGGCGTGGTGGATAACGTGGCAAGCCCGACGTTCGTTTTGCAGCGGATATACGCGGTCCAGGATGGGCCGGTGCGCACGCTGTTCCATTACGACGTTTATCGGTTGGAGCATTACGATGAATTGGCAGATTTGGGCTTCGAGGAAATGCCCGATGACGCGGTGGCGCTGGTGGAGTGGGGCGGGAAGTTTGTGAGCGCGTTGCCTGCGGGTACGGTGCGAATTATCTTCGAGGTGACCGGAGACGAGGAGAGACGCGTGCAGGTGTTGAACGCGCCCGCCGGCTGGTGAGTCGGACCGACGTGCGTTATCGCTTCAGCGCAGCGCTGTGAGAATTTCCTGAGACACCTGGTCGATCTGCTGGGGAGTGTGGGTGGCGGTCACGGTTACGCGCAACCGGCTCGATCCGGAGGGCACGGTTGGCGGGCGTATGGCGATGGTGAGATAACCGGCCTTTTCAAGATGCCGGGCTGCGGCGAGGGTCTTGGCTGCATCGCCCACTACCACGGGCACAATGGGCGTTGGATGGTCGGGAATCAGAAGACCACCGACGCGCAGATTATCGCGCAGCCGACGGAGGTTCTGCCGGAGTTGGTCCACGCGCGCGGGTTCCGCATCAAGAATTTTCAAAGCCTCCAACGCGGCCGCCGCGCTGGGGGGGGCGAGGGCGGTGTCGAAAATAAACGCGCGGGCGTGGTTGATCAGAAGCTCGATGAGTACGGTCGGTCCCGCGACAAATCCGCCCTGGGAACCGAGGGCCTTGCTCAGGGTTCCGGTTTGGATGAGATGGGGATGTCCCCCCACTCCCAGGTGATTCGCCGTTCCGTGGCCGTTCTCGCCCATCGTGCCCGTGCCGTGGGCGTCGTCGAGAAGGAGCAGGGCATTGTAGCGCTCACAAAGTTTCAGCAAGTCCCCCAGCGGCGGCAGATCGCCATCCATGCTGAAGACTCCCTCGGATATAATAAGCGCAGAGAGTGAACCGGACGTCGTCGGCAATCGCTTCAGGTGGTGTTCGAGGCGATCGCAATCGTTGTGATGGAAGCTTCTCCATGGCGAGCCGGACAGGCGAACCGCATCGATGAGGCTGGCATGAACGAGGCGGTCGAAATATATCGGAATGTGTGATCCGTCGGCCCGGTGAGTCAGTGCCTGCACAACGCCGAGGTTGGCGAGATATCCAGACGAAAAAATCAGTGCGCCGGGTGTTCCTTTCCAGGCGGCGAGGGTTGCTTCGAGTTCTGTGTGCACCGGGCGCGATCCGCTGATCAGTCGCGAAGCCCCGGCACCGGTTCCGTGTTTCAGCGCGGCCTGCGCGGCAGCCTCGGCCATGCGCGGATCACGCGCCAGACCAAGGTAATCGTTGGAGGAAAAATCAACGACGGTTCGGCCATCAAGAATCAGCTCATTGTTGCCCGTCGGGCTTGCAGGGCGAAGTTGCCGGTACAGGTTCAGCCGTCGGGTTTCGTCCAGCTTATCCTGCGCGTCCCGAAAGCAATCTGGTGGTTCGGGGGGCAGGGGGGTGTCAGACGGGGTCAACGTTTACAACGAGGTCGATTTCGCGCAGAACGTCTGCAATGCGTTTAGCATCTGATTCCGTGGTGATGGTGACCACCGCGCGCCCTTTGTGGTGCGCCGCGAGGGTGATGGTAACGGCCTGTTCCAATTTGCAACGCAGCGCCTTGGCAACTTGAATGACCACATCCTGCAGCACGTGGTCTTCGTCATTGAAGAGCATAACCCGATAACCTTCGCCGCTTGTTCTGGGCAGAGATTTATCGGATTTCTCCGTTTCGGGTTCCATCAGTCGCGGAAGCTTTTTCCGAGGTTGATCGCTGGGTTCTTTGCGGTTTGGGTTGTTCATAATTGTTATGACTGAAAGATACCACGAATGATGCAGGAACCATCGACAAAAAGGGAATTGTCCCCCGTGCGCAATATCCGCATGACGGTTGAATACGACGGCACATCCTACGTGGGCTGGCAGTACCAGACCAACGGGGTGTCGGTGCAGGAGGTTGTGGAGAAGGCGCTGATGCGGATTCTCGGCAGCTTTGTGCGCGTAACCGGTTCGGGTCGCACGGATTCCGGCGTTCACTCTCGCGGACAGGTGATGAACTTTCACACCACGAGTGCGATCCCGGCCCGGGGCATCTGGCGGGGGATGCTGGCTCATCTGCCCGCTGACATCATGATCACCGCGGCAGCGGATGTGCCGCCGGATTTCGATGCGCGACACAGCGCGTGCCTGCGGTGGTACCGGTTCTTCCTGCTGAACCGCGATGTGACGCCCTCCTTCGGTCGGCAGTATGTGACCCATGTGCGCGGTCGGTTGGATGATCAACGGATGCTCGCTGCGATGGAGATGCTGTCGGGTAACCACGATTTTTCCGCGTTTCGCGGCGTTGCCTGCACGGCGGTACGCACTCGCCTCGATCTTGAACCCATCGAAATGTCGCGCCTGCCCGATGGCATTCTCATGCTGGATTATCGCGGTCGCTCCTTCCTGCAAAACATGGTTCGGATACTGACCGGATGCATCGTTGCCTGCGGGGCGGGGCGCATGTCGGCGGATGAGTTGCACAACATGCTTGAGACCGGTGTGCGATCGCCGCGTGCGACGACCCTGGCTCCCAATGGTTTGTATCTCTGGCGTGTCTTTTATGGTGATGAGCCCGATTGTCCGGTGGAAGCTGCGTTGAGGCACAATCGATGATGAACTTTTCATCGGCCCCAACGTAAGAGCAAGCCGTGGCCCGCGTTGTTTGGCGCGGCTCACAACAGGGTTGTAAGATCGAGCGCTCGACCCAGACGCTCTGAGATAAAGTGTCCGAGGATATAGAATGATTTTCAGCGGTTCCATGTGTGCGGTGGTTACGCCGTTTCGTGGGGGAGAATTGGATGAGGCAGCCTTTGCGCGCCTGATTGAGTATCAGATCACCAACGGCACCACCGGCATTATCCCGTGTGGAACGACCGGCGAGAGCGCCACGCTTTCTCACGAGGAGCATGAGCGGGTGATTGAGCTGGCCGTGAAAGTTTCGGCGGGTCGCGTGCCCGTGATTGCCGGCACGGGCAGCAACTCGACCCGCGAGGCGATCCGCCTCACGAAGGCGGCGCGCGACTCGGGCGCTGATGCGGCCCTGCTCATTACGCCATACTATAACAAGCCCACGCAGGACGGCTTGTTTGCTCACTATAGCGCGGTGGCTGACGCGGTTGATATACCCCAGGTTTTGTATAACGTACCAGCACGCACCGGCGTGAACATTACGCCCGCCACGGTGGCGCGGCTGGCCGAGCACCCGAACATTGCGGCCATCAAAGAAGCGGGCGGCTCCATGGATTATGTCTCCCAGTTGCGGCTGTTGAGCGACCTTCCGATTCTTTCGGGCAACGACAACCTGACTCTCCCGCTTATCGCGTTGGGAGCGGTGGGAGCCATCAGTGTGCTGGCGAATGTGGCCCCCTCATATTGCTCGCGGATGTTCGACGCGGCGGTGTCGGGCGATTGGGAACTTGCCCGCGAACTTCACTACGAAACCTTCCCGCTGGTTGACCTGCTCTTCTGCGAGACAAACCCGATTCCCGTGAAGGCCGCGCTGGCGATGATGGGACTCATCGATGGCGAAATCCGTTTGCCCATGACCCCGCTAAGCGAGGGTAACGCGCCCCGGCTGAAAAAGGAACTTGAGCGGTTGGGCTTGATGCAGGCGGGTTCGAACTGAATGGTAAAGCTCTCTGTCTGACTAACAGGATGAAAGGTTTCGCTGAAATGGTAACCATCGAATTGTTATCTGATCTGGCGCGTCGCGCCGGAGCCATCACGTTACAGTACTTCAACACGCAACTGGAGATCATCAGTAAATCCGATAACTCTCCTGTGACCATCGCCGACCGCACCACGGAAGAATGGTTGCGGGCGGAGATCGGCCGGCGTTTCCCCGATGACGGCATCGTGGGCGAGGAGTTTGGTACGAAAGAGGGCAGCAGCGGACGGCGGTGGATTCTGGATCCCATCGACGGAACGCGCTCGTTCATCCACGGTGTGCCGCTTTATGGTGTGATGATCGGTGTGGAGAAGGACGGCGAAATGATGGGCGGGGCGATTTATGTGCCTCCCTTGAACGAGCTGATTGTGGCGGTGAAGGGTCAGGGTTGCTTCTGGAACGGACGCCGGGCGGCTGTCAGCACCAAGTCGAAGCTCGAAGACGCAACCGTCTGCACCAGCGACATCATGCACCATTACGAGCATAATAAAGGGGCCGGGTGGGATGCCCTCTGCCGCCGTGTGGCGCTTGTGCGCACCTGGGGCGACTGCTTTGGCTATATGATGGTGGCCACCGGTCGGGCGGACGTCATGCTCGACGCTGTCATGTCACCCTGGGATATCGCCGCCCTGCAGCCGATTCTTGAGGAAGCCGGTGGTCGCCTTACGGACTACGAAGGCAACACGGGGATTTACGGCAAAGACTCCATCGGCAGCAACGGGCTGCTGCATGATGAGGTGTTGAAGATAGTCGGCGGCTGAGCCGCGCAAATCGCTACTGGTGGCTGTGATCCATGAGCAGCGGGATCAGTTCCAGCATGTTATCCAACACCGTCGCGGCCTTGGTCGCTTCCAGTTGGGCGCGGGTATCGGTGCCCTGGGCTACCACCACACAGGCCACACCGGCGGCAAGGGCGAAGGCCACGTCGGTGGAACTGTCGCCAACATAGAGCGTTGTTTCGGGGTTAGCATCCGCGTTTTTCATCAGGTGAATCAGAAGGTCGGGCGCGGGCTTGCGCGGGAACTGGTCAGATTGGCCGAAGATGTCATCGAAGAACGGCGCCAGTCCAACCTGTTCTACAACGCGCTGCGTGAGGACGTGGGGTTTGTTTGAGGCAACTGCGGTGCGTAAGCCGCGGTTACGCAACTCCTCCAGCGTTTCGCGCACGCCGTCGTAAACCGTGGCGTGGGTGGTGGCGTTATTGGTGTAGTATTCGGTGAAGATTTCCATGCCGATATCCATCAATTCGGCATCGCGGGTTCCGAGAATTCCGGCCAACAGTTCATTCACGCCGTGGCCCACGTGCAGCTTTACCTCTTCCACGGTGAGGGTGGGGCGTTTCAGGTGTTCCATCAACACGTTGGCTGCTGCGGTAATGTCGCCGAAGGCATCCACAAGCGTGCCATCGAGGTCGAAGGCCACGAGTTTGATTCCGCAGAACAGCGGTGCTTTGGTGGTCACAGATACTCCTCGCGGCCGGAATCGCGCAAATGCGCCACGATGTCTTTCACGCGTTGCACGCGGTCGCGGGGCATCACCAACACGGCGTCGTGCATCTGCACCACAACCAGGTCTTCCAGGCCAAACCCAACCACCAGTGGCAGATGTGTTTCCTGTTGGGTGGAGTCTGCATTGTACACGATGCAGTTCGAGCACTCGACCAGAGCGGCGTTTCCAAACTGAACGTTGTTCTCGATGTCGGAAGACAGCAGGCGGCCGAGCGAGGCCCACGTTCCCACATCGTCCCAGTCGAAGCTGGCCCGCAGCACCACGGCGTTGTGGGTGCGCTCCATGATGCCAACGTCGATGGAGATTTTTTGCAACGGTGCGAAGGCTTCAGCCAGGGCTTCATCGGGAGAAGGTAATTTGTACGCAGCGGTGAGGGCGGGAATCTGCGCTTCCATATCGGGCAGATGCTGCTTGAAGGCTGCGCGAAGTACGGAGTTGCGCCAAACGAACATGCCCGAATTCCACAGGAAATTGCCGCCCCGTTGAAACTCGATGGCGGTTTCGAGGTTGGGCTTTTCGCGGAACGAGGCGACCCTCATCACCTGCGGGTGGTCGATGATCGTTTTGCCGGTTTCAATATAACCGTAACCGGTTTCGGGGCGGGTGGGTGTGATGCCGAAGGTCGCCAGCACATCGTGGTTTTCGGCGCATTCGAACAGTCGGGTTGCGTCGCGCGTGAAGGAGTCCACGTCGCGGATGAAGTGGTCCGCGGTCAGCACGATCATGCAAACGTCGGGTTCTGATTCGTAGCGTTGGGAGAGGAAAGCGCAGGCCAGGGTGAGGCAGGCGGCGGTGTTTTTGCCTTCCGGTTCGCCGATGATGTTCTCGGCGGGAATCCCCGAAGTTTCCGCAATGATGGCATCGCGCAGCAGATTTCCCGTTACGACAAAGATGTCTTCCCGATTCACGAGACCCTCCACGCGCCGGGCGGCCTCGGTCAGCATGCTGCGGTTTCCGGCTATCTTCAGCAACTGCTTGGGATAGCGTTGGCGGCTCAGGGGCCAGAATCGTTCTCCGGCACCGCCAGCCATGATGACTGCAACTCGTTTCATGAAGTTCACCTTTCCTAGACCGATGGAACGCCATCACCCCCGCTGGAGCAGGGGGTTGTCAAGGTTGCATAGCCCCGAAAGCCAGAGACGGATGGCAGGTTCGTGAGATAAAAGGGAACTCAATTCCCTCAAGGTCCGAGTCACTTTTTTCAAAAAAGAGTGTGTTCGGGACTTGTCATTCCTCTTTTCCCATAGTCCAATGGAAAAGGATCAACATCTATAAGTCTTGGAGGACATTGGAATGAGAGGCTCAATCATGACGCGCATGGTTGCACGGGTTGCACTGGCTGCGGTTCTATCTTGGGGGATGGTGATGCCGGCATCGGCACAAGGATTTTCGGGACTTTTCGGAGCTCCCTCGGGACGCATGAGCGCGTTTCAGGTTGATGGACATTGCGTTCGCGTCGAAAGTTTTGCTTCCAACTCAAGGTGCCTCAGTCCTGCGATTGTTATGCTCTATGGCATGGATGGCATGACGAAGTACGGTACTCAGATGCGTATGGCGGCCTCGCAATTGGCGGCAAACGGTTATGCGCCATTCATCATTTACTACTTTGATGGGCCGGGCGGGCGCCTGACGGATGACAATATTGACTCTGTTAAGGAAGAAAATTTCCACGCATGGGTGCGCACGGCGCGCGCCGGCATCAGTTGGGTGCAGCAGCAGCCGGGTGTAGATCCTACGCGCATCGGCATCACAGGATTCTCGTTAGGGTCCTCGGTGGGTCTCGCGACTTCTGCCCTGGATGCCCGCGTGGATGTGGTGATCGATGCCTTCGGGGCGTTGCCTGTTCCCTTCGAAAAATACGCTGGGAACATGCCTCCCACGTTGATCCTTCATGGTCAATGCGACGAATATGTCCCCGTCGACGCAGCTTACCGCCTCAATAGTTTGCTGTCGCGGAAGGGCGTTCCCAACCGCATCATCGTTTATGCGGGTGAAAAACATACGTTCAGCACTCGCACCAGTCGTGACGCTGCGGCGCGCGGGTTGGCCTTCCTGAACGCCTATCTTAAATAGTTAAGCGCATTGCAGTTTTATGGGCGGGACGAGGTGCTTGTGGACCTCTGTCCCGCCTTTTTTTGTTAATCGAGTCTTGAATGCGTAACTTCGGTGGGTTGGTAATCAGCGCCATGTCCGCATTCCTTCCTTTTTTTCGACAAACCTTGAAAGCTTTTCACACCACGGGGGCCGTGGCTCCCAGCAGTGCTGCGCTGGGGCGAGCCCTGGCCGCCCCGCTTTGTCAACGCGGGGAGGAGCCGGTTGAATTTTTAGAAGCCGGGCCGGGCACGGGCGCGCTGACCATCGGCATACTCCCTCATCTGCGTGACGGTGACCGCCTCACGCTC
This sequence comes from candidate division BRC1 bacterium HGW-BRC1-1, assembly GCA_002842095.1. Lineage (GTDB taxonomy): Bacteria > Sumerlaeota > Sumerlaeia > Sumerlaeales > Sumerlaeaceae > HGW-BRC1-1. Next base: position 273,012 of record PHCB01000001.1, on the reverse strand, counting down.
TGTGAAATTAACGCAGACTTTTGCGACCATCTGGAGAAACTGTTTCAGAACTCCAAGCCTTACGCGACTTATCGCGACCGCGTCACGATTCATCACGGGGCCGTGGAGGACCTTCCTTCCGAGCGCCGCTTCGCCCATGTGGTTTGTGGGATTCCGTTCAATAATTTCCCGCCGTCACAGGTGGAGCAGATTTTCGGTTCACTGCGGGGGCGCTTGGAAACGGGGGGCACGCTTAACTTTTTTGAGTATGCGGCCATTCGCTCACTGAAGCGTCCGTTTGTTTCCTCAGCGGAACGCGCACGGTTGGATGCGGTTGAGGCAATTATCAGCGCGTTGGTGACCGGGCATCAGGTGCAGGCGCGACTGGTGATGGGAAATTTCCCGCCAGCGTGGGCGCGGTCGCTGTGCTTCAAATAAAAAAAGCGGAAGAAGACGGCCGGAGGATTCTCCGACCGCCCGCTTCCGCACGATGCGTTGGTTTGGATTAGTAGCGGTAGTGGTCGGCCTTGTAGGGGCCGTTCACCGGCACGCCGATATACTCCGCCTGCTTGGGCTCCATGACGGTGAGTTTCGCGCCCAGTTGGTCGAGGTGCAGGCGGGCCACCTTCTCGTCGAGCTCCTTCGGCAGCACATAAACCTTGTTCTCGTACTTGCCATTTTTGCGCTCGGTCCAGAGTTCGATTTGAGCGATGGTCTGGTTCGTGAAGCTGTTGCTCATGACGAAGCTCGGGTGACCGGTGGCGCAGCCGAGGTTCACGAGGCGGCCCTTGGCGAGGATGGTGAGGCGCTTGCCGTTGGGCCATTCGATCTGATCCACCTGGGGCTTGATCTCGTGGACCTTCAGCTTGGGATCGTTGTAAACCGAGCCGACCTGGATTTCCGAGTCGAAGTGGCCGATGTTGCAGACGATGGCTTCGTGCTTCATCTGGTCCATGTGGCCGCGGGTGATCACGTCCACGTTGCCGGTGGTGGTCACGAAAATGTCGCCCCACTTGCAGGCTTCGTCCATGGTCACCACTTCGTGGCCGGCCATGCAGGCCTGAAGGGCGCAGATCGGATCGATCTCCGTCACGTACACGCGAGCACCCATGCCGTGGAAGGCTTGTGAGCAACCTTTGCCCACGTCGCCGTAGCCCAGCACGACGCATTTCTTGCCGGCGATCATCACGTCGGTGGCGCGCTTGATGCCGTCGATGATGCTTTCGCGGCAACCGTAAACGTTGTCGAACTTGCTCTTGGTCACGCTGTCGTTCACGTTGATGGCGGGGAAGCGGAGGGTTCCGGCCGTGGCCATTTCGTAAAGGCGATGCACGCCCGTGGTGGTCTCTTCGCTCACGCCCACCACGCCGGCGGCCATGGTGCGCCACATCGACGGGTTCTCGTCGAGGGTTGCGTTGAGCAGACGGTCGATAACTTCGATCTCTTCGTTGTCCGTGCAGATGGCGGGTTTCTTGCCGGTCTTCTCGAACTCAAGTTCGCGGTCGGCACCACGGTGGATGAGCAGCGTGGCGTCGCCGCCGTCGTCCACGATGCAGGTGGGGCCGTCGGGGAAGGCAAGGGCCTTCTTGGTGAAGTTCCAGTACTCTTCAAGGGTTTCGCCCTTAAAGGCATACACGGGAACGCCCGACTCGGCGATGGCTGCCGCCGCGTGATCCTGCGTGCTGTAAATGTTGCAGCTTGCCCAGCGCACGTCGGCCCCGAGAGCCACGAGGGTCTCGATGAGGACAGCGGTCTGGATGGTCATGTGCAGCGAGCCGGTGATGCGCGACCCGGCGAGGGGCTTGCTGGCTCCGTATTCTTTGCGCACGGCCATCAGGCCTGGCATTTCGTGTTCGGCCATGCGAATTTCATCGCGACCCCAGGGGGCCAGCGAGATGTCTTTTACGAGGTAATCAACTTCGGTAGCGTTGCTCATTTATTCCGTCTCCTTCATGTGGTGGCGCAGGGGGCGGAGAACCGCTTCCATGAGCCTGCCGGGGTTTCCTGTGGTCAGGGCACCCTGGCGAAACTTGGTGTTCTATGGTGTCGTGCGCTCGGCCAGCATGCCGTAAAGGCGGGGCAGTGGGGCCAGATCATGCTCGGGGCGCGAGGGGGCTGGAACGTCCCATTCCGATGTTACAGTCAGTCCGGCCTCGGCGAGGGCGGAGCGTAAATCGCGAGGGTCAAGGCCCGGGCGACGGTCGGCCATGCGCAGGCGGAACGGCTCGTTGTTATAGGGGTGAAGCTCCACCACGAGCAACCGGCCGCCGGGGCGCAACACGCGGTGAACCTCGCGCAGTGCGGTGTGGATGTCCGGCAGATGGTGCAGCATGAGCAAGGCCACGGCGAGGTCGGTGTCGTTGGAATCCAGGGGAAGCTGTTCGAGATTTCCGTGGCGCAGGATGATCTTCCCGGCGGTTTCAGGCGCTTCGGTTTCGAGTCGGTGACGTGCGAGGTCGAGCATCGGAGCGCTGTCGTCCACGGCGGTCACGCGGGCAAAGCGCCGCGCCAGAACCGGCAGCAGATAACCGGTGCCGGTGCCAAGATCTGCCACATGCCACGACGCGGGCAGGAGGTGCAAAAAGGCTTCCAGATGGAACGATGCGCCGAAGCAGTCCTCGCGCAGGGTGTCCCAGTGCAACCCGATGCGATCGAAAAAACCTTCGCGCTCGGTGTCCCGCATCAGCAACACACGCTCCAAACCAGAAAGGTCTGCGGGGGGGAGGGAGTCGCGGTCCATCTGCGTTTGCAGGGCTTCGCGCACGGACGCCTCGCCCGTGTCGGGATCGGCTTGCAGAGCGGCGCGGTAAAATGTGGCGTTCCCCTCGGGGCGGTCGGTCAACAGGCCCTCTTCGCGCAGCATCTTCAGGTGGCGGCTGACGGTGCTTTGGGGGAGCGCGAGAACCCGAACCAGCTCGCCCACGGTCAGTTCCTCCACGCACAGCAGGTGGAGGATCCGCAACCGCAGGGGGTCGCCCATGGCGCGGAATAGGTTGGCGAGTGATGTCAGGTTAAGATTCATATATCCGGATTAATGGATATAGCGCTGCGCACATTACTATTCATGGCAAACGGCGAGGGGTGAACGGAAGGACGGCCGACCGGAAGAGACCGGGATCAGTCGTAATGGACCTTTTTGCCGATGATGCGGTTTTGCACCAGTGTTAGGACGAGGATGATGGCAAAAAGGATGTACGCGATGGCGGCGGCGTAACCCAATTCGCGGTAGCCCATGAAGCCGATCTTGTAGAGGAAGAAGACAAGAGTCTCGGTGGTGCGCGCCGGGCCTCCGGTGGGGGTCATGATGAACATGGGCACGAAGACCTTGAAGGCGGTGATCATGGAAATGATGAGGACAAAGAACGTGGTGGGGGAGAGCAGCGGCCAGGTCACATGGCGGAATTGCTGGCGGATAGAAGCACCGTCGATCTCGGCGGCCTCGTAATAGCTGCGGTCGATGTTCTGTAGTCCGGCCAGAAAGATAACCATGAAATATCCGGTGTCGCGCCAGACGCTGGTGATGATGATGGTGAACATGGCCAGCGAGGGGCCCGCGAGCAGCGGGTGCATGTGCTGGGGCAGGGGAACGCCAAGGCCATCGCGCAGGAGCAATTCGATGATGCCGCGGCTTTCGCTGAGCCAACCCAGGGCGGGGATGCCCATGCGTTCGAGGTAGTAGTTGGCCAGACCAAAGTGCTCGTTGAAGACGTACTTGAAGACGATGGAGATGGCCACCCAGGTGGTGATATAGGGGAGGAAATATATCGTGCGAAACGCGCCCTTGGCGCGCAGCTTGGCGTTCATCAGCATGGCCACGAAGAGCGCCACGGCCACCGTGAGGGGTACGCTGTACACCACGTAATTAATGGTGTTGTAGAGGACGACCATGAAGTCGTCGTCCTGCACAGCCCGGACATAATTTTTTGCGCCAACCCAGTCGACGGTGCTGAGGGAGTCGCCCAGTTGGCTCCAATCGGTGAAGGAGACGATGATCGAAAAAATGACGGGGATGAACCAGAAGACAGCGAGCAGCACGGCCGCGGGGGACAGGTAAAGATAAGCCTCGGTGATTTCCTGCAGCCTTTTGTTTTTAATAAAGCGCGTCGCCCAAAGGGCAACGCCCCAGAAGATTAGCAGCAGGATGGTGATCGCAGTTGTCACGGTGGGCAGAAGCTATGACACCCGCCGGTGGAATGATTCAAGGCAAAAGGTGACGGGGTGTCGCGGGTGCTCGTGAGCAATCAACCGAGGCATGGAACGCGTGATGATGCAAACGACCATGGGTGTAATGGCCTTCGACCTTATGCGAGCCGTGACAATCGAAAAGGGGGCAAGTGCGGCTGAACGACGAAGTCAGAGTGAGAACGGGCTGAAGAGCCTCCCGCACGGGCAGTTTCGCCCCGAACGGCACCCTCACCCCTAAAGTTCACTTGAACATTGCGTCAGCACGACCCATGCAGATGTGAGGAGTGAAAAAGTCAGCGGTCCCACGTGAAAACCAAGGAGGAAGGGTTTGGCGATATTTGATATTTCGGGCAAAGAGTTTTTGTATGAGGGAAAACCGGTAAGGATAATATCCGGCTCTATTCACTACTTTCGAGTAGTACCAGAATATTGGAAGGATAGGCTTCTTAAGCTAAAAGCATGTGGATTTAATACTGTTGAGACCTATGTCGCTTGGAATATTCACGAGCCTCGTTCTGATAAGTTTTGCTTCGAGGGAATTGCAGATATCGAAGAGTTTATCAAAATAGCCCATGACCTGGGCCTAATGGTAATCGTGAGGCCGGGACCATACATATGTGCTGAATGGGAGTTTGGCGGTCTACCCTCCTGGTTGCTGGCAGATTCTAACATCCGGTTACGCTGTTATCACAAACCCTATTTAGAAAGAGTTGATCTCTTTTTTGATGAGCTGTTGTTTCGATTGAAGCCCCTCCTTTGTACCAATGGAGGGCCAATCATAGCTATGCAGGTAGAAAATGAGTACGGCAGCTATGGTAATGATAAGAGATATTTGGAGTATGTAAAAAACGGACTGGTAAAACGAGGGGTGGATGTTTTATTATTTACCTCTGATGGGCCCACGGATGGAATGCTGCAATCCGGAACTTTGGATGGAGTATTGATGACAGCTAACTTTGGCTCTCAGCCTGAAGAGAGCTTTGCAAAGCTGGGGGAATATCAACCCGACAAGCCACTCGTATGTATGGAGTATTGGAATGGATGGTTCGATCACTGGGGGGTTGACCATCACACGAGAGATGGGGCTGACGTTGCAGAAGTTTTGGAAAGAATGCTGAAAATGGGCGGATCTGTCAATTTCTATATGTTCCACGGTGGTACAAACTTTGGATTTTATAATGGGGCTAACAAATTTGAAAAGTATATCCCCACGGTTACCAGTTATGACTATGATTCTCCCGTTAGTGAATGTGGAGACCCTACGGATAAATACTATGCCGTTCAAGAGGTGCTGTCTAAATACGTAAAGGTAGATAAAAGCATCATGCCGGCGGCCATAAAGAAAATATCCTATGGAAAGATAGAGCTGACTCAACATGCAGGCTTGTTCGACAGCTTGAGTAGATTGTGTGAGCCAGTGATTACCGCTTGTCCGGAAACTATGGAAAAGCTTGGACAAGATTATGGGTTTATCCTATACAGAACCCATGTAAAAGGCCCCAGAAAAACAAATGAACTGTTCATACAAGATGTTCATGATAGAGCATTGATATTCCTGGATGGGCAATATAGGGGAGTCTACTCAAGAGGTGGGGATCAGAAAATCGTATTTGATATTCCCGAGAGTGGTGTTCAACTGGATATCCTTGTTGAAAACTTGGGGAGGGTAAACTACGGGCCTTATTCGAGGGATGAAAAGGGAATAACGCAAGGAGTGCGCCTGGGTAACCAATTCCTTTTTGGATGGACTATCCATACTCTGCCTCTTAACAATTTATCGAACTTGGTTTATGAAGAAGGTGAAGCGGCTTCTCTACCTGGATTTTTTAGAGGCTTTTTAAATGTTGATGAAGAAGCAGATGCCTTCTTGTCTACGGAGGGCTGGGGCAAGGGAGTGGTCTTTGTAAATGGTTTTAATCTCGGTCGCTATTGGGAGATCGGTCCGACTAAAACGCTTTATGTTCCAGGACCATTGCTTCGAAAAGGAGTAAATGAGATTATTGTGTTTGAATTAGAAAGAGTCAAAGAACCTGTTGTGGATTTTTTGGATAAACCGAACCTGGGTTAATATTGATTAGCAGTTCCAAAGGTATAAAATGGAATTAAAATTAGAAAGACTAAAGCACAAGTTTGTACATAAACCATTGTTAATTGGTGGAAAAGCAATGGAGTATTATGATTTAAGGAAAGCAGGAAATGATATTGACTTTGTCATCCACAAAGATGACCATGCCATATTGCTTAATACATACCCAAATAATGTCAAGGATTTGTGCGGAGATATTGGAGTTTGTGAACAGGAGTTTGAAATATGGAATCAAATTTGTACGTTCGGTTACGAGGAATTGAGATTGAATGCTATTGAAGAATCCTGTTTTCTGATAGTATCACTTGAGAAACTCTTATTCCTCAAAGCGCTTGCCATGGAAATACCAAAGTATCACAAAGACCTTGAATTAGTAGTTGATCTGGTATTAAGAAGAGCCTATGGGAAATTATGACATTCATCTGATTTCGAAATGAATGTGGGACTGCTGAAAAATCCCAGGTCACTTCGGGCCTGATTTTTGGAGTTGTTTTGGGTGATTCTCTTCGAGCAAGAAAGGTTTTGTGACGGTTTCCCAGGCGATTCCCATTCCGGGGTTTATGAGATTTGGGGTGATCCCCAACCTCTCCGGATCATCGGAGGGAAAATAGATTGTCAACATTCACAACTTTGTCAGCGCCAGACCCAGGGCCGCGAGGGCTGTGATGGCGGCCACGGCGGCGGCGACGGTGCCGATGAAGGATGGCTGGATGAGTAGTGGTTTGCCAACAAGACTCACGAACGCGGGGCTTATCCAGTAGGGGCGGAAGACTGGGTCGGTGGCGGCTTGCGCTTTGAAGCTCGGTTCAATTTTTGCGGCGGTTGCGAGATGCTTGAGCGCGCGAGATTTCTTGCGCAGGGCTGTGGCGGTGCGTGAGGCGCGGTAATGTAGGGGGGCGTTGCGCGGGAAACGGCGCAGGCCGTCGGAAAATATTTCGTAGGCGCGTTCCAGCTCGCCGGTAAGTTCGTGGAGTTCGCCAAGCAGCTCAAAGATCTCTGATGCGGATTTGTTCAGCGGCTGGAAGTTCCGCTCGATGAGCGTGATGGCCTCGCTGGTGCGATCGAGTTGGTGGAGCGCGTGGGCCTCGGCGATGAGGAAGCGGAGGGGTGGCGTGGACTGCGTGCCGAGGACGCGGCCCTGCATCGTCCGGGCGAGTTGGAAGGCGTCCAGAGCCTCGGCATGACGCCCGAGGGAGTGCAGGGAATGCCCCCGCAGAAGCATTGCCTCGGGCCAGTCGATGGTCGTTTGCGCAAAGAAACGATCGATCAGACCCACCACTTCGTCGTGACTCCCCTCGCCTTGCAGGGCGGCGGCGTAGACTGTCATCACGTGGGCGTCGCGCGGGTGGCGGGCCACGCCATTGGCCAGCACGCTTGAGGCATGGGCCATTTCACCCTGCCGGATGAGAAAGGTCGCATAGGAAATGTAGGCGACCGGGGTGGCGGGGCAGAAGCGGAAAACTTTTTCGTACATCTCTCGCGCAGTATCGGCGCGTCCGCACTTGTCGGCAATTTCTGCCGCGAGGAGGCGCGCGGAGGTTTTGGCCGGATTGCGCTCGAGGTATTCCACGAGAATTTCGAGGGCATCCGGATAACGGTGTTCGGCGGTCAGGCTGCGCACGACCATGTGATGAACTTCAAACTCGTCGGGGTGGTTCGCCATCAGGCGGCGCAGGAGACGGCGCTCGTGGGCGAACTCGCCCATGCGGTGGTGGATGTGGGCCTTGGTGAGGATGATGCGCTCGTCGTTGGGCGAGATATGCAGGGCGCGCCCGATGGAAGCCAGAGCGGGGCGCAGGCGTCCGGTTTCGGAATAGATGCAGGCCAGCAGGAAGTGAGGATCGGGGAGGCTATCATCGAGGTCGCGGGCGCGACGCAGGTCGGTGATGGCCTGGTCCGTTTGTTTCAGATTCATGTATGCCCGGGCGCGATGGAGATGAATGCGTGCGTCTTCGTGGCCCGCCTGGATGGCTTCGGTGGCGATGGCGACAATTACCTCTGACCGCGGTTGGCTGGCCACGAGGTCGAGCAGTGCCTGGTACGCTGCGAGGTCACCGGGTTGGAGGGCGACCACTTCCCGCAGGGCGCGAATGGCGAGGCCGTTGCGTCCGCCACGGATGTGGAGTTCGGCTTTGCGCCCGATCGTTTCAACGTGGTTTGGGTTCTGGGCGAGGATCGCGGCAAACACCTGCAGGGCACGAGCGTCGTCGCCGGCGAGGGAGAGAACACCGCCGTAGTGGCGGAGAACGTCGATGTCGTCGGGGCGCTCGTCGAGCACTTCTTCGAGCAACGCGCGGGCCTGCCCTAGGTTGCGCTTGGAGGCCAGGGCGCAGGCTTTGTAAACTTTGGTCTGGTAGTTTGTTGGCTGGATGTTCAGCGCGAAATCGAAGTGCTCGATGGCCTCGTCGGGGTTTCCGCCAAGCATGAGGGCGTAGCCATAGTGGGCATGATAGGAGGCCTCGGCGGGGGCTTCGGCGAGGGCTGACTTGTACGCGGCAGCGGCCTCGTCTACGCGGTTGAGGCTTATCAGCGCTATGCCGCGATGGAAGAGGGCATCGGCGTTGGTGGGCTGTTCGCGCAGGACGAAATCGAAGGCGTGCAGGGCCTCCTCGAAATGGTCGGATTCGAGAAGATCCATGCCCTCCTGAAAGGCTCCGTCAGGGGAATTGAGATCAAACTCCGAGTAATCATGCATGATTCAAGTGTATGGCAACAGCACCCCGGGGTGACAACACTATTCATTGAACCGGGAAAGCACAGAGCGCGAAAAAAGAGGGTTAATCAACGGTTGTTCAAGGGTTGATCAAGGGACGGACGCCGAAGGGTTGTGCTACGCAAGGGGCCATGAAGTGAAAAACTTGTGGGAGTTTGCAAAAATGGCTGAGAAATTACCCGATTTTATGACGGTGCACAGCGTGGCGCGGCAGTTGGCGGTGTCGAAAAAACGGATTTATCAATTGATCCGCAGCGGGCGGTTGGTGTCGCTGAAGCTGAGCCCCCGGTCCACGCGAATTACGCGGGTCAGCGTGGAGCAATTTGTGGATCAGCGCCTGAGAAACCAGCGGCGTGAGTTGGGGTTGGACGACGACACAAACGCGCCGCAGTGGCGGTGACGGATGATTGCGATGAGGCCGGGCCGACTCAGCGACGCGCGCGGTGTATCGCGTGCTCCACGAAACCGTTGAGCATTTCTGCGAATGAGATTCCGGCGGCGGCGGCCTGCTGCGGCAGCAGCGAGGTGGGTGTCATGCCGGGGATTGTGTTCGTTTCCAGCAACACGGGGATGGCATCGTCGCCAGCGGGGATAATGAAATCGGTGCGGGACATCCCCTCGCAACCGAGGACCCGGTGGGCCGCAACGGCGTCGTTCTGGATGCGCGCCAGGAGGGTGGGCGGCAGATTGGCCGGGGTGATTTCCTGGGTGCGGCCCGGGAGGTACTTGGCGTCGTAATCGAAATAGGGGCTGTTGGTTGGCCGGATTTCGGTGGGGGGGAGCGCGACGGTTTTTAACTGTCCATTCTCCCCGACGATGTCGAGGACACCGGCGGAGACTTCCGTGCCTGCGATGAGTTCCTCCACCAGAGCCTCGTTGTCCACAGAGAGGGTTTGGCTGATCGCATCGCGTAGTTGGGTGTGGTCGGTGACCAACCGGATGCCGACGCTGGAGCCGCCCTGATTGGGTTTCACGAAGAGTGGGAAATTGAGCTGGCGGGCGATGGTGTCGGCTTCGTCGGGGCTGCAAGCACGCATGCTTCGGGCGGTGCGGAGCCCAGCGCGCAGGTAAGCAGCGATGGTGAGGCCTTTGTGGAAAGCGAGGGCCGAGGCGAGCACACCGGAGCCGGTGTAGGGAATGCCGCCGGCTTGGAGAAAACCCTGAATGCAGCCGTCCTCGCCAAACTGGCCGTGAAGGGCGATGAAGGCGCAGTCGATGGAATCGGTGGTCATGCGCGTGAGGGCGCTGCCGGGGTCGAGGCATGTGCTCTGCGGAGGCGTGGCGGCGTGTTTGTCGAAAAAGGCATTTAGCCAGGCGGCGTCTTCAGGCTTTCCCTCGGCGATCTTTTCGCTCACATGCCAGCAGCCATCGCGTCCGATGACGACGGGTCGCGCCGGGCGATTGGGCGAGGCAATGTGTTGTGTAACAACACACGCCGACGAGAGAGAAACTTCGTGTTCGGTGGAAGGGCCGCCGCCCAGAACCCATATCTGATTCAATGCTGTGAAACCTCGTATTGGTGAATGGTGACAGGAAGATTGTTCGTGGTCGTTGGTGCCGCGATCGGGTGTTCTGTTTCGGTCAACCACATGGGTGCGTGTGCATTCAAGGCTGGTGTCATCGCTGGCGCAGGGATGCGTATTCGCGGGCGAAATACGTGATGATGAGGTCGGCCCCGGCGCGACGGATCGCGGTGAGGGTTTCGATCATGGCACGCTCGCCGTCGATCCATCCCCGTGCGGCGGCGGCTTTCACCATGGCGTATTCGCCCGATACGTTATAGCCCGCGATGGGCAGCAGGGTCTGGTCGCGCACGGTGCGGATTATGTCGAGGGCGGGAAGCGCCGGCTTGATGATGATGGCGTCGGCACCCTCGTCGATGTCGGTCAATATCTCCCGCAGAGCCTCGCGGGCGTTGGCGGGGTCCATCTGGTGGGAGAGACGGTCGCCGAAGGCGGGGGCGCTTTGGGCGGCGTCGCGGAAGGGGCCGTAAAAGCACGAGGCGTATTTGGCCGCGTAGGACATGATGGGCAACTCGGTGTGGCCGGCGGCATCGAGGGCGCGGCGAATGGCGGCTACGCGCAGGTCCATCATGTCGCTGGGGGCAACCATGTGGGCACCGGCATCGGCGTGGGAAACCGCCGCGCGGGCGAGCACCTCGATGGTGGCATCGTTGTCGATGGTGGCGTCGCCGCGCAGGATACCGCAATGGCCGTGGTCGGTGTATTCGCAGAGGCAGACGTCAGTAATTACAGCCATGTCGGGCGCGGCGGCGCGGATGGCGGCAATGGCCCGCTGGACCGGTGCCTGGGGCGAGGCCGACGAAGTGCCGGTGGCGTCGCGATGCTCGGGCACGCCGAACAGAAGAACCGCCGGAATGCCGAGATCGAACAGAAGCCGGGCTTCCTCGGTGGCCTTATCGACGGAAAGATTGAAGACACCGGGCAGAGAGGAAATTTCGCGGCGAACGTTGGTTCCCTCGACCACAAAGAGGGGAGCGATGAGGCAATCGGTTGTCAGGCGTGTCTCGCGGGCGAGTGTGCGCAGGGCGGGGCACGTGCGCAGGCGACGATTGCGGTGGGGTTGGTTCATGGGCGTATTCCTTTTGTGGGCGTTCACGTTTGGATTAACCACGACAGGATGAAAAATGTACAGAGGACAATCAGACGGGTTTTCGTGGGGAAGGAAGTTGGGGCAATTCGCCAATTTGGCGTTGAATGAGTGGGTGGGGGATGGATAGCGTCTTGTGCCTGTCATGGATACGATCACCCCAAGCCGTCCGCGCGCACCATTGCCGCGCATAAACATGTCTGTGAAACTTCATTTCATCTGCGGTGATGATGAAGTTGCCATGGAACGCCACAAGCAGGCGATCGTGGAGGCGCATCTGTCGCGGGAGGATCGCGAGGAAAACTATCGGGAGATAGCACCCTCCTCGGCTAATCAGGGTCTGGACCGGGTGGTGGGGGATGTTATCTCGGAATTGTCCACGGTTTCGTTTCTGCCCGATGCCAAGCGCGTGGTAACTCTTTATGGCGTGTCGGATTTTTTTGACAGCAAGGCCACGGCTGGCCGTCGAAAGAAAAAAGAGAGTGCGACGAAGGCGGCGGCTGCCGCAAAGCGCGAGACGGGGTCGGAGTATCTGGCGCGTTTCATTGAGCGTGAACTGCCTCAATTGCCGGCGGTTCTGATAATCATGCTGGTGGAAGATTACGAGAAGTGGAAACGGGTGAACACGGCTAACCCGGTGGTGGCACTGGCGCAGCGGGCCGGTGGTTACATTCAATATCGCGAGCAGGGCGTGCAGTTTGCGTTCTTCGATGCGCTGTTTGCGCGAAAGGCCGGTGACGCAATTACCCTATGGCGTCGATGGCTGGAGAACACTGGCAATGCGCCGAAGCCCTACGTTCAACTGGCGACCCAACTGCGTCTGCTGATTCAGGCCAAGACAACACTCAGCCCGCAGTTGAAGGCGCGGGGCATTACCAGGGAACGTTTTGCGAAAGAATTTCTGCCGTTGGAGGCGGAGCGCAATGTGGCGAGTCTGCGCCCGGAATGGCGCCAGGAGAAGCTCCAGCGGGCGGCGGGGGCGTTCACCTTTCAGGAACTTTTGTCGGCATACGAAAGGCTCGAAACGTTGCAGAAATTCGCCATCCCGTTGTTGAGTGATCCCTACGTGCCCGACAAGAAACTGATGGCGGAATTATGGATTCTCGAATTTGTGGGCGAGCAGGGTTCCTCCTGAACATTAAATTTCGAAGGATGCTGCGCAAGGGGGCGTGCGTGGCTGCAGGGGCACTGGCCTTTGGCTGGGTTGCGTTTGCCCACGGTCAAACGCCCGCAGTAACGCCGCCGCCCGCGAGCTATTACGACACGGCGCGTCCAAGCGGGTTGGCGCGATTTAAAGCCACACCCAAAGACGAGACTCTGACGCGCCTGCTGACCTTGCGCAGTCGCCTGCGCAATTTGAAGATGACCTGGATCTGGGAAGGTACCGATGAGGTGATGACGGACTTCACGGCGGAACTGGGGGGCGGCACCATCCGGGCCGAAAGCCACATCAACTGGACCAGTCCCGACCGCGAGCATTGGGCGCGCATTCGGCTGGATAATGTGGGTGTGCGCGAGTTTCTGCAGGTGGCGAATGTGCAGGTGGGCGCGCGCATCGACACCGCAGTGAGCGGGCAGATGAACATGCGCTGGCGCGGATTGAAGCTGCACACGTTGCGGCAGACGTTGGACGGCGAGGCGGATTTCACCTTGCGGGCGGGATCCATCAGCCACAATCGCATACTGGACGCCTTCGCTGGTTTTTCAGGAATCGCTGCCCTGGACCGATTTGATTTCGACACGGGTGCCGTGAAAGCCACCTGTGAGAAGGGCCATGTGCTGCTGAATCCGTTGGAATTGAGTGGGCCGCTGATGAGAGTTCGGGCACGGGGATTCAGCAATCTCGAAACCGATGCCATGAAATTGCGTTTTGAACTTTGGGTGCTGGCCGATGCGGCAAAGGAATCCGTGAAACCCGAGGTGCGCGGTGGTGTGGGGTGGCTGCGCGAGATGGCCGGAAAAACCGATGCCGACGAATTCTTTCAGGTTCCGCTGCCCTTTTCTTTCGAGGGGACATTGTCCAAGCCGGTAGCTGTAACAGATTTCGGGGGACAACGCGGAGCAAGCGAATGATAAGACTTTCGACCAGAATTCTGATGGGTGTGATCGGCGCTCTGCTGCTCGGTGTGTGGTCACCGGCTCAGGCCCAGGAATTTTCTGCTGCATCGGGTGGCAGAGATGCGGCCGAGCGGGCCGGGGAATCCGTGACCGAAGTTGCGAAGCCGGGCATCTTTGCGCGTTTTCGGGGCGCGGTGATGAACCAGCGGACCAGCGAAAATGACGTGGTGGATGATGCAAATTTTCGCGGTGATTATCTGAGCAGCTTGATCTTTGCGCGCACCAATGAAGCGCGCCAGCGGGAGGGGTTGCCGCCCCTTGTCCGCAACCGGGGGCTGGATTCCGTGGCCACCGCCCATAGCAGTGACATGGCTTCGCGCAACTACTTCAGTCACATAACGAAGGGGTTGCTCAGCCGACCCGATCTGGGCGAGCGACTCCATTCCGGCGGTGTGGGTTACACGAAGGCCGCCGAGAACATCGCCATGTATCCGGTGGTGGTGCGTCGGTTGTATGAAATTTCTTCCGTGGGTCTCACCCCCCGTCGTGTGGAAGTGGGACGACAGGGGATTACCTACGGTGACATGGCCGCGAAGGTTATGGATGGATGGATGAAAAGCCCGGGGCACCGGCGTAATATTCTCGATCCGTCGCTGGCCGAACTGGGGGTCGGGTGCGCGGTGGGCATACGCAAGGAATGTCCGTACGTTTATCTGACGCAGAACTTTCGTCGCTGAGGATCGCCCCGAGATAGGGCTTGCATCGGTGTCCCCGGCGGAGTGCTTTTGAAGCACGGCAACATATCAAATAACGGGATTTTGTTCAAATGATGAAGATTGGCTTTATCGACCATCACCTCGAAAATTATCATGCAGACGTGTTTCACAAATTGCTTAACGGCCCCATCGGGGCGGGCAAGGTTGAGATTGTTGCGGCGTATGAAAGCGACCCCAAAAGCGACCTCGACTGGTGCAAGGAGAAGGGTGTTCCCCGCGCGTCATCGGCGGCGGAGGTCGTGGATAAATGCGACGCGCTGATGGTACTCGCTCCGGATAATCTGGTGGAGCATCTCAAGCTTGGACGCGAGGCTCTGGCCAGCGGCAAGCCCACGCTGGTGGACAAAATGCTGTCGCCGGTGCTGGCCGATGCGCGCGAGATTATCGAAATCGCGGAGAAACATAACACCCCGCTCATCAGCAGTTCCAGCCTTCGGTTTTCGACAGAACTGGAAGAGTTGATTGCGCGGCTCGACGGGCCGGTTACGGCGGTTTATGGTCGTGGGTTTGGCAACTTCCCGGTTTACGGCATTCACACGATCGCCCCGGCCATGCGTTTGCTGGGCGATGCACCCGTTAAGCGTGTCATCGACACGGGCATGGCGCACAACCATCTGGTGACCATTGATGACGGCACGCGCCGCACGTTTCTGGAGGTGCGCCAGTCTTCCAACCAGAACGATGCCTCGCCGTGGATGGTGGGCGTGATGGTTAGCGGCCGCCTCGAGGTTGCACTCGTGAAGAAGCATGACGATTTTTATGCGAACCTGATGCGCGAGACTGTGAAATTCTTCGAAACCCGCCAGTCGCCCATGTCCACGCTGGAAATGTTGCGCAGTGTGGCCGTGCAGGAAGCCGCGGAGTTCTCCCTGAAGCAGGGCGGCCAGTGGGTTGACGTGAACATCTGATCTTGGTGCCGCACGGCGTGATGCGTCGTGCGGCATTGTTTGCCACCAATTCCACCGAGGAGTCCCCATGAAGTCATCCCGTGAGTTATTGGAGTCGCTGTGCAATGCCATGGGCGTGAGTGGGTTTGAAGACGAGGTGCGCGAGTTAATCCGGGAATTCGTGACGCCTCTGGTGGATGAGGTCTGGACCGATGCACTGGGGAATTTGTTCGCCGTGCGGCATGGCGAATCCACGCCAGAGACCGCCCATGTAAAAACGCCCACGCTGATGCTGGCTGCCCACATGGATGAAGTGGGTCTGGCGGTGAGTCATGTGGAAGGTTCCGGCATGTTGCGGTTTGTAACGGTGGGTGGTTTGGACGAGCGCGTTCTGCCCGCGCAGGTCGTGGTTCTGCGAACGCGCGGCGGGAAACGAATCAACGGTGTCATTGGCACCACGCCACCCCATATCCAGAAAGACGATGAACGTCGCAAGCCCTATAGTCTGGATGCGATGTTCATCGATGTGGGTGCGCGCAGCCGCGATGAAGTGGCCGATCTGGGCTTGCGCGTGGGTGATTGCGCTGTCGCGGACCGAACATTCCGGCCCCTGACGGGGGATGCTGTTTTAGGGCGGGCGTTTGACGACCGGGCGGGTTGCACGGTGTTGATCAGGGTGCTTCAGGAATTGTCGCAACTTCCCCGCCTGCCCATCAGGGTTGCGGCGGCGTTCACCACTTTCGAGGAGATTGGCGCCCGCGGGGCGCATGTGGCCGCGTACACGATAAATCCGGATGTGGCACTGGTGCTCGAGGGGACGGTTGCGGCCGATGTGCCGGGGGTGCCTGCCCACCGATGTCCCAGCCGACAGGGTTGCGGACCTGTGATTACCATCATGGACGCGCACACGCATTGCAGCCCGAAGGTAACGGCGATGCTGGAACAACTTGCCGATGCGGGGGCGATCCCATGGCAGAACAAAACACCGACCTTTGGTGGCAGCGATGCGGCCCGCATTCACATTTCCCGCCATGGCGTGCCCACGGGGGTGGTGTCGGTTCCCTGCCGATACATCCATTCCTCAGCGGCCACGTTGCGCCTGAGTGATCTTGAGCAAACGGTAAAACTTGTGAAGGCCTTCGCCGAGACAAGTGCAGATTTGGTCCACAAAAACTAGAGGCCGATGGTGGAGCGAGAATTAACCAACGACTCCATGATTGAGGAGCAGGTGCGCGCCCGTGGCGTCACCGATGCGGCGGTGTTGGGTGCCATGCGGCGAGTGGATCGGGCGGTTTTCGTGCCCGAGGAATTGCGCGATGAAGCGTACGACGACTGCGCGCTTCCGGTCAGCCTGGGGCAGACCATCTCGCAGCCGTACATTGTGGGGTTTATGACCCAGCTTCTGGGGCCGTGCGCGCGGGGCCGCGTGCTGGATGTGGGCACGGGCACCGGCTACCAGACGGCTGTGCTGGCGCAACTGGCCGAAACGGTTTTTACGCTTGAACTTCTGCCGGAACTGGCCCAAACGGCGCGGGCGCGACTGGAAAATCTGGGTTACGACAACATCCGCTATGCTGTTGGGGACGGTTGGCATGGGTGGCCGCAGGAGGCACCGTTCGATGGAATCCTGACGGCTGCCGCGGCCGAGTGTGTGCCGGAGACTTTGTGCAACCAACTGGCGATCGGCGGGCGATTGGTGGTTCCGGTGGGCGTGGAGGACCAGGAGTTGATCGTTATCGAGCGGGTCGGCCCGTCAGAATTTCATGAGCGCAAGGAGGGTGGGGTGCGGTTTGTTCCGTTGGTGCATGGTGCGTCGGGCGATTCTTAAATGAGGCGCAGGGCTTGACCCCACGTTTTCCTGCGCGTTGGATGGGGGCATGGTAAAAAACGCTAACGATGATCGGGCGCGGAGAACGCGGGCGAGTCTGGTGCTGGTGGACGACGAGGAGGGGATGTGTCGTGCGCTGGGGAAGTACCTGACCACGGAAGAATATGAGGTGGCGGCGTTCTCGGATCCGGCCAAGGCCATTGAGGCCATTCGAGCCAAGCCCCCCGATGTGGTGATCACTGACATGATGATGCCGGGTCTGACGGGGATGGATGTGTTGCGTGCGGCCCGGAAGGCTTGTGAAGAAACCAGCGTTATCGTGATGACGGGCTACGGCAGCATCGAGGGTGCCATCGGTGCCATGAAGGAGGGTGCGTTCGATTACGTAACGAAACCTCTCAACATGCAGGCGCTGCTGGAAGTTATCGCCAAAGCATGCCGCCACAACCGCCTGGTGCAGGAGAACGAAGCGCTGGGTGAGACGTTGAGCCGGACCGGGGAGAACGAATTTGTGGGCGCAAGCCCGGCGGTGACGGAGGTGCTCGCCACGGTTGCGAAGGTCGCGCCGACCGATGCACCGGTTTTGATTTGGGGCGAGAGTGGCACGGGCAAGGAATTAATCGCGAGGGCCGTGCATGCAGGAAGCCCCCGCCGCAAGAAACGCTTCGTGGCAATTAACTGCGCGTCGATCCCTGAATCTCTCATTGAAAGCGAATTGTTCGGTTACGAAAAGGGCGCGTTCACGGGCGCAGACCGAACGAAGCTGGGCCTGATGGAACTGGCCCACGAGGGGACGCTGTTCCTCGATGAAATCGGTGAGCTGCCCGTGGGTCTTCAGACCAAACTTTTGCGCGTGTTGCAGGAACACGAGATTCAGCGGGTTGGCGCGGTGCGCACCACGCCGGTGGATTTTCGCCTGGTGGCGGCCACGAACCGCGACTTGAAGGAAGCCATCGAGCGCAAGGAATTCCGCGAGGATTTGTTTTATCGGATCGGTGTCATCACGGTTGATCTGCCTCCGTTGCGCGAGCGCGCCGGCGACGTGAAGCTGCTGGTGGAACACTTTGTGAGGCGTGCCCGCAGGTCCATGAAGCGCCCGGATTTGGAAGTTTCCCCCGAGGCCTTGGCCGCATTGGAGGGGTATCGTTATCCGGGCAATGTCCGCGAGCTTCAAAATGTTTTGGAGCGTATGTTCGTGCTGAGCGACAACGACACGATCAAGCTGGAGGATGTGCCGGCGGACATCCGCGAGGTCGCCGCTGGTTCGCGCGGTTCGGCATCGTCCGCCGCCGCAGGCGCAGCGGTGGACTATCGCGAGGCCAAGGATCGTTTCGAACGCGACTATCTCGTGCGTCTGATCAACGATGCCGGTGGCAACATCAGCGAGGCCGCGCGCATGAGTGGCATCTCACGCCGCCACCTGTACGAGATGATCGAGAAGCTGGGCATCCGCACCGAGCGTTAGAGCGCAACCACGCCTGGCGGTTAGTCCACCGGCGTCGTCATCATCAACACGCACGCTGCGTCTTGCGCGTCGTTCACGGCCTTGGTCGGGGTGAGGTAGTTGTTGTTCATCATGCTGAAAACGATCCGTCGGTTGGCCGTGGTCGTGGTGTAACCGCTCAGGGAACGCACGCGCCCGATGTATCCGGTTTTCGCGTGGACCACATTTTCTGCGATGCTGCCTTTCATGCGCGAGCGGATGGTTCCATCCACTCCCGCGATGGGCAGCGAATCGTGGTAAAACTGGAACCACGGACGCGTGGCGGCCCACGCCAGAAGGCCGGCGGTCAGGCGCGGTTCAACGAGGTCCTGCCGCGAGAGTCCCGAGCCGTCGTGCATTTGCAGGCCGGCCGCTTCCAATCCAGCGGTGGTGAGCATGTCACGCACGGCGCGCTCTCCACTGTTATAGTCGCCGGAATTGTATGCGGCGCGACCCACAACCTTCAGCAGTTGATCGGCGTAGAAGTTTTGGGAGGGCTTGTTCACGATAGCCACGATGCGCGACATGGGAGGCGAGACGTGCGTGGTGAGCAGCGTGCGCTTGTCCTCCGCTCGTGCGGCAGCCTTGTCTTTGATGTCGTCGATGTCGCGGGCGCCCCTGGCAACCTTGATCCCGGCGCGGGTCAAAGCCTCGCGCAGCAGGGTAGCGGTGTACAGGGTGCCATTGCGCACGCCTCCCCATATATGGAAGGGCGCGGCATCGGCGGGGATAAATCCGCGCACGGTCACGATGTTTTCCTCATAATCGCGCGTGAATTCGACGGGCGGATCGCCTCCCTTTTTGCCGCTGGGAGCGGTGGTCACCACTTCGTTGCGCACGGTGATGAATTGCGTGGGGATTTCCAGCTTCACCCGGGCCGGAGCGCCTGGGCGGGGGCCGGGCGTCACGGTCGCGTCCCAGCAGTTTTCGTTAATTGCCAGTCCGCTGTTTTCGGCCGCGTACCATTCCTGAAAATAGTCGAGTTGCCAGGTTCCGGAAAGGTGCGATTCATCGAACGTATCGTCGTCGCCCACCACGGCTCCCTCTATGCGGCGAATGCCCGCCGTGCGCACGGCATCGACCCATTGGTTCAATATCGCGGTGGTGGGCGTGTCGTCGTTGTAGCGTCCGGAGATGGACGGGTCGCCGCTACCGACGATAAGAATGTCCCCCTTCAAAACGCCCTTGTTCAGCGCGCCGGTGAGATACAGTTTGGTCTCGAATCGATAATCAGCCCCGAGATATTCCAGCGCTGCGGCCGTGGTATAGAGCTTCAGGTTTGATGCGGGAATGAACCCTTTTGCGGGATCGCGTTCGTACAGGGTTTTGCTGCTCTCAAGATCAATTATTTTGACACCCCATCGTGCGTTGCTCCAGATGGGATCATCGAACAAAGCGTCGAGTTGCGGCCCGAGAGCCACGGTTTCTGTGGCCATGGTGCGCCCGGGAATGATGGCAAGGGTTGCGACAGCAACGGCGGCGGCGACGAATCGGCGCAGAAAAAAGAACGCGGGAGTGACGGTCTGGACTTGCGGCTTCATGGGTTTGCCTCGTGGAATTCAGATATGGACTCGCGAATGAAACACCGGAGGGGAAACATCCGGATGCTTCGTGGTGTGTCGGCAATTGTCAACCCGCACCAATACGGGGGGGCTGCCTGACCCATCATGCGTTTTCTGTGGATATCGTTCCTCATCCTTTTGCCGATCCTTGCGCTCCTGATTCGGTTTCAAAGTCAGCCGCAGCCATTTGCGGATGGGCGTCTGGTGTGTCTCCCCATGCCGCCGCCGCTGGAGCGGTTGGATGTGGGGACAGAGACCCTCCTGAAACGCAAACCCGTGGATTTGGCGCGTCTGGACACAGTCCGCAACGGCGCCGCGCCCTCTGGCGGCATTCAGATTGTGGAGCCTCAACCGGGGAACGAGTCGCTGGCCATGCTGCGTCAGGTGAACCAGAGCGACTGGGGGCTCGCACGTTCAGGCATAATGGGGGAGAGCCTTGCGTCCCTCGCGCCGGTGAAAGTGGTACAGCCGGTGCCGGTGTATCGTGAGGAAGAGCAACTCCCGACGTCGGTCACGCTGGCCGACACTGAAGGGGTAACCAGCGAGGGCGCGACACTGGCTTCGATTGATCCGGGGACCACCGGAGCGGTTATTGCCGATGCGGGCAAGCCGGGTGAAGTGCAACCAAATCTGTATTTGCCCGAAGGCGCGTTCGATGAAGAGAGCGCGAACCTGACCTTGATCAAGGCCGAACTTGCAGCGCACGAACAGCCCGATGTGAAATCAACCGCATCGCCGTTCAAGTTGAAGGAGGGCGATCGAGTGCGCCCTCTGACCCGGCTGCGCAATGAGAAGGATTTTGACTGGATTCGTTTCAAACGCGACGGGAAGGAATGGTGGGCTCAGGCGGAATATTTTATCCGGGTGGACCCGCGAAACCGGGCGCAACTGGGGGAGAAAAATCTGACCCTGGGCACGGAGATTGTGGATAAGGATTCCGCTCTTCCCCCCGTGTATACACCTGATGACCTGATTGATCTTCCCCGGGACATGATGATCGATCCGAAGGAAATCCGGGTGAGAAAGAATACCCTTGATGCGCTGAAAACCATGATGGCTGCAGCCGAAAAAGACGGCCATAAGCTGCGGGTTTTTTCTGGTTTTCGGGACTTCGATTACCAGAAGAAGTTATATCTCGAAGCTATTGCGCGGCACGGACCGAAACAAAACGGGACGGCCGCCCCCGGATATAGTGAGCACCAACTGGGCACCACTGTCGATATTTCGAACACCGACCGGAAGTATATCCTGAGCAGTCGTTTTGGGTCGACCCCGGAGGGTTTATGGCTGAAGGCAAATCTGGAAGAGTTTGGTTTCCGCCACAGCTATACGCAGGAAAATATGGAAGAGGTGGGCTACAAGCCGGAACCCTGGCACATACGTTATGTGGGGAAAGACAACCTGATAACTCCACCAGAACGAGCGGTGGCCAGAAAGTAAGCGCGGCGGCGGCAGGAGGCGTGTGGGTCAGTAGTAGTAGTAGGCTACGGCCTGACGATCAGCGCGTTGATATGCCTGCTGGCGTTGAGCACGGGAACTGGCTTTGCGGCTGTTGGAAGAAGCATTGCTCGTGGTTGGTGGCATTTGAGCGACCGCCTGGGAACGGCTGGAAGATGAGCGCGAAGAAGGCGATGCGTCGCGGACGCTGCTCTTCGTTTCTTTCGGTTCAGCGGCTTTGGGGGTGGCGGCAGACGAGCCGTAGCGTGAGTTGAGGCTGCGGCCCAACCCGGCTATGGCGTCGATGCTCATGGCACCCACCTCACGAAAGACCGGATTGCTGGTGTTGCCCGGTGCAAAGACGAGCGTGGTGGGGGTGGCTCCGATACCGAAGCGATCCGCCAGCGATTGATTCGACCGATATTCGAGTCGTACCCGTATGACATTTTTCAGGGCCTGACGCGACTGGGACGCGGATAGGTTCTTGTTCATGCGCGAACAATCGGGGCAACCGTTCTGCTCAAAAACCACCATCATGGCTTTGTTGGATGATCGCGATGCACTGGCGGCGGACGACCATGAGCTGTAGAGCGATTGCGCACCGGCCATTCCGGCAGAAAGGCTCAGTGCAACGATGAGAAGCGTAATTTTTCGCATGGTGAAACTCTTTTCCGGACAGAACACCGTCGTTTTTCGAATGTCTTGCAAGTCGCGGGCCAGACATCCGAAGGTTTCTTCATCTGCGGCGCGCTTGATGTATAATGAAACCATTCTTTGATGGGAAAATTTGCTTGCCCGTTGGGCAGCAATAGGCGTGAGTGGCACGATACTCAAACATCAGCCTGTAAAGAACCCCTTCACTATGAAAATCGGAAAACGTGAACAGATCGTAATTCTTGTGGTGGTCGTCGCCGCGATCATCATGGTGGCGCACCTTTTTGTTTTCTCGCCACGAGCATTGACATTTGCCGAAGTCGAAAAGCAATTCCAGGAAGATGTGGCTAAAGTTCAGGGGGCCAGCGTTCCCCGGTCCGAAGAGGCTTTGCGTCTGGCGGCCGTGGAAACGACTAACTATCAGGATCAGGTTTCCAGTTTGGTCGTGACGCTGAACCTGGATGTCGACCCCAAATACACCAGCATTCAGGATGCCGAATTTCAATCGCAGCTCGATGACACCGTAGCGTTGATTCGGGAATTGGTTCAATTGTCGTCGTCCCTGAAGACGACGCGGCTCACCTTTCTGGAAGACCAGAGAGTGCCTTATGGGCCTTATCGGGTTCAGATGGGTTGGAACATTCCCAAGGAGCTTCCCACAGTCGGGGTTGAGGGAGGCTTGTCGGATACCATCGGTAAAATTCGTGGCAAGGCTTCGGAAATGGCCAGTCAGGGGCCACAGGACCGTATCCAGAATTACTATCAATACAATCAGTTGATGAAGCAGATTGGGCTGGACCCTGCGGAGACGGAGGTCTGGTTCGTCATGTATGGTCAGACTCCGATTTATTTCAGTGACGATACACTGGCCACGGCACTGCGCACGCCTTCCGGACAGAACCGGATGCAGCTTCTGCCGACAGCAAATGATTTCATCCGGTTGCTGACACCCAATATACCCGGCCAGACACAGACTCAGGTGAACGCCTTTCAATTACAAGCGGCTGCGGCCAGCCTCGCAAAATCCGGGGTTCTGGTTGCCCAGTTGAAAAAACTGTGGCTGACAGAGTTGATTCTGGAAAAGACCAAGGACACAATAAACGTCGACAAGGCTCAGTTGCGAAAAGATCTGGGCGTTAATTTCCCGAAGGACGAATCGGTTTTAGCGGTCAACAAGCAGTTGCGAGCTTTGATTGATCTGGCGAAAATGGCCGACAAAAATGGCATCGCGGAAATCAGTCAGGTAAACCTCCTGAAGCCGGCAACATTTGGAAAAGCAGTCGAGCGCGTGCCGGGCCAGACGCCAACCCCCAAACCTACGGCCGCAGCTTCGGTCGGAATGCCCATGGGTGGTGCTATGTTCGGAGATCCAGGGATGATGGACCCTGGTATGGGGATGGGAGACCCCGCCATGATGGGTGGCGCAATGGGAATGGGAATGCCGATGCAGGCCCAGGCAACACCCGTGGTGGACAAAATCGGCAGTGGTACCGGGGTTGAGATCTATTTCCGTGGTACTCATGCAAGCACGGTTCAATATCTCTTCGACGTGACGAACCAACCACGCACTTATTCCCTCGACGACCTTTACATTACTCCTCAACCCGATGGGCAGTTGAACACATCGACCACTGTGGAACTGGTTTACATTCTGCAGAGTCTGTTGAAATAAGTTCGCTTAGTTAGCTTGATATCGCACTTGCGGTCTGATTTACAAATGCCTTTGAGCTTTTGGTGCTTTTGCTGAAACAACTATCCCCTTCGATTGCATGAGGATGGCGATGTCGGTTTTCGCAAGGCAGCAAACACTTCAAGGATAGTCTCTCAATGATCGGTGGTTTTTGAATGTTGGACCTGGAAATTTACGAGACTCAAAGCGACCTGTATTTCCTGCTGCGCGGGCGCGTGGTTCTGGAGGAATGCGACCGACTGAAAAACACCTGTATTCCTTTGATCCATAAAGGGCTGGAGCAGGTCGTGGTCGATCTTTCCAAGGTGGAATACATCGACAGCGCAGGGCTTGGTGTGTTGGTGGGCTTGAAGATGACCTCCAGTAAAAACAAGGCGCGCATCGTGCTGTTGCAGCCGGCGCGGTCCGTATCGGATATCCTGTACATTTCCAAGCTCGACGGGATTTTTGACATCATGACGGGCGTTGAGGCCGATATGCTGAAGGCGCAGCTTGCCCAGCCAGAGAACCTTTTTCAGCAGGGAGCGTTGTCGGGGCCGGGAGGAGCAACATCAACTCCACCGCTGGCAGAGTTTCCCAAGGCCACGGGCCCCACATTCCGGGCAGATAATGCGTCGGTTGATGTTGCTTCCTCTGCAAATCATCCCATTGGCGATGGAGGTTCGAATAACACTGAAGGTTTGGATCTCGACCCTCGGGAGAAACTGGAAGAGTATTGTCGCCGCGCCGTGGAGTTCATGCGGGAGGGAGCCTTCGCCAGTTCGGTGGAGGAGTATCGCAAGGCTTTGGCGCTGGATCCGCTCTACCTGCCCGCCATGAACAATCTGGCGATTGTTTACGAAAAGCAACCTTCCACCATTCCCATGGCCATCGAGCAGTGGGAGAAGGTGATGGACCTCAGCCGCCAGCGCGGTGACCAGAAACACCTGGACCGTGCTGAGCGACACCTGGCCAGTTTGAAAAACATGGCGGGTTGACCCCCCGGTTTTTAGCGCGCAGGGGCGATCCACCAATTCGTTCCGACCATAATCCCAAATTGATAAACACTGAGGGATTTGTTGCATCGCAAACGGCGTGGTTAAAAAGAACTATTATTGGTTGAGACGGGGTTTGATATCAGCCCGTTTTCACTCAGTAAATTTGGAATTTAGACTGTGTCCGCCCTGTAAAAAAATCTCACAACAGCGTTGCGGAATCTGATTATTTCCGCCGTTACGCTCCATGCTTGGAGGAATCGCGGATCATGGGTAAAGTTACAGGTTTTCGGGAATTTCAGCGCGAGACATCGTTTTTGCGTCCTGTCGACGAGCGGCTGAACGATTTCAAGCAGGTATATGGCAAACCATCCGAAGAGCTTGTCGCACGCCAGGGTGCGCGATGCATGGATTGTGGGGTTCCATTTTGCCACACGGGGTGTCCGCTGGGAAACATTATCCCCGACTGGAACGATTTGGTATATCGCGGACGTTGGCGGGAGGCGCTGGATGAACTTCATGCCACGAACAATTTCCCCGAGTTCACGGGCTGGGTTTGCCCCGCGCCGTGTGAGACTTCATGTGTGCTGGGTATCAATGACGATCCGGTGACGATCAAACAGATCGAACTGGCAATTGTGGACCACGGGTTTGAGCAGGGTTGGATCGTCCCGGTGCTGCCGCAACATCGCACGGGCAAGCGGGTGGCCGTGGTGGGTTCCGGCCCGGCGGGTCTGGCATGCGCCCAGCAGTTGAATCGTGCGGGGCATGAAGTCACGGTTTTCGAGCGAGCCGACCGCGTGGGTGGATTGCTGACCTACGGCATCCCTGATTTCAAATTGGAGAAGCAGGTCGTGCAACGACGCGTGGATCTGATGGAGGCCGAGGGTATCAGCTTCCGCACGAATGTGAACGTCGGCGTGACCATCGCAGCGTCGGAGTTGTCGGCCGAATTTGATGCGATCGTTCTGTGCGGCGGCAGCACGCGCCCCCGCGATCTGCCGGTGACGGGACGCGAGCTGGATGGCATTCATTTCGCCATGGATTTCCTGCCGTTGCAAAACCGCGAAGTCGCGAAAAACGGCTCGGTGGGTGACGCCGCCATCTCGGCCCGGGGCAGGCATGTCATCGTCATCGGTGGTGGCGACACGGGGAGTGACTGCGTGGGCACATCTCTGCGGCAGGGAGCGGCTTCGGTGCGTCAGTTCGAACTGCTTCCGCAGCCACCGCCCTCACGCACGGCGGAAATGCCTTGGCCAACTTATCCAATGATATTGCGCACGTCCAGTTCCCATGATGAAGGGGAGTTGGATGGCCGCCTCACGAGAACCTGGAGCGTGGCCACCAAGCGGTTTGCGGGTAAGGATGGGCGGGTCGAGGCTCTGCACGGTGTGAACCTCGAATGGCGTCCTTCGCCGACACCCGGCGGCAGACCTGAAATGCATGAGGCACCGGGCGGGGAATTCGAACTCCGCGCCGATCTGGTTTTGCTCGCCATGGGATTCACAGGCCCGGAAACTGAGGGCATGATTTCTCAATGGGGGCTGGAGCTTGATGATCGCGGGAACGTGTGTGGCGATGGGAACTATGCCACGAGCGTACCGGGTGTGTTTGCGGCGGGAGATATGCGTCGCGGACAGAGTCTCGTCGTGTGGGCGATCCGCGAAGGGCGCCAGGCGGCGCGCGGCGTGGATATGTTCCTCATGGGCGAGACCCAACTACCCTGAAGCACCGGACTCAGCCCCGTGAATTATGGCGCGACGGGAAGCGGCAGTTCGTCGGTGGGGTCGGTCGGTGACAGTTCCACCACGGTCGGATGCGTGAGGTAGCGTTGCGCCACGTCCTGCACCTGTTCGGCGGTAATGGCGCGAATCAACTGAGGGAATTTCTCGTCGTAGCCGAGGCCGAGACCCATGGTTTCATACTGGCCCAGATAGTTCGCGCGGCGCAGGTTCGTCTGGTGATCGATGAGGAATTTGCCGATGATGTAATTCCGCGTCCGCTCGAGCTCTTCGTAGCTCACGGGGGTGTGTCGGATTTCTTCGAAGATGCGCAACATGCCGTCGCGCGCGGTTTCGCGGCTTTCAGGTTTCGTGCCGATGTAGCCCGTGAGGCTGCCGGCGTGGACCATGGATGATGTGAAACATCCGGTGGCGTAGGCGAGGCCCTGCTTGTCGCGCAGATCGGTGAAGAACCGGCTGCTCATGCCCTCGCCCAGCACGCCGCCCAGAACGCGCAGCGCGGCGTGATCGGGCGACGTTACGGGTGCCGTTGGAAACCCGATTGCGACGAACGCTTGCTCGGCGGTGCGGGCAATGTGAACGTGGGATGGTGCGATGTGGTGAGGGGGAGAGATCGCCAGCGGTTCAGCGCCATGAGCACGCACGGGGAAATGTTGGGCGAAAAGTTCGCGGGCTTCGTCAGGTGAAAAATTGCCGAAACAGACGGCGAGCATGGTGGATGGGTTGATACCGAGTTGGTGCAACTCAACCAGTTGTTCCCGTCGGAACTCCCGTACATTCTCGGGGTATCCCGCGGAAGGCATCCCGTAGCCGTGGTCGCCGTACATTTCGCGGGCCAGGCGGCGGAGCGTTACGGAGAATTTGTCGTCATCGGAGGCGCGCAGATGGGCGAGGGTGGACTGACGCTCCTTCTCGATTTCCTCGGGTTCGAAGGATGGGTTCAGCAACACATCACCCAGCAGGCTCACGCCTGTTGCGAAGGTGTCCGCCGTGCAGACGAGGCTTGCGGCGGAGAAATCGGTGGAGGCAGCGGAACCGATGTTCATGCCAAGGGATTCGATGGCTTCGTTCAACTCTGCGGTGGCAAGGGAGGTGGTGCCCCGCAGCAGCATGCTGTGGAGGAACGAGACCAGGCCCGCTTCGGCCGGAGAAACAATGGCACCGGGCAGCGGGATAAAAACGGCTGTGGCTACAATGTCGTTGATGGTGGATGGTTGAAGCAGCAGGCGCATGCCACCGGGGAGAACTTCAATGGTCGGGGCGTTGATGGGGGATTCGCTCATGGTGGATCAATTCTCCAAGGTTTGCGGAGTGGGGGTGGCATTGCTGGTGGAGCCGGGCTGCAGGATGAGGGTAACCGGCGCCACGGTAAGGTGTCGCTGGACGACATCTGCAACCTGATCGGCGGTTATGGAGTCGACGCGTTCGATGTACTGATCGAGGAAATCGGTGGAACCGGTGAGGGTGTAGTAGTAGCCGATCATGCTGGACTGGCCGGTGTTGGTTTCGGTGCCGAACTGGATATCGTTGCGAAGGTTGCGGCGGGCCTTGGCCATTTCGGCCTCGGTGGGGGGTGCCGTGCTTGCCATGCCGTTGAGGATCTCGCCGGCGAGGGTGGTCGCCTTTTCGGTGTCGGCGGCCTCGGTGGTCATGGCTACATAAAACATGCTTTCGCTGCGGTGCGTGGGGGAACCCGCGGACACCGAATTGGCAACGCGCTGTTCCTCGTGCAGGATGCGGTTCATTCGCGAACTGCGCCCGGAACCGAGGATGATGGAGGCGATGTCGAGGGCGAGAACATCAGCGGGCTGATGGATGCCAGGGGCCGGGAATGCCATGGCGACATACGTTTCGAAAACATCGCGCTGGATTGTGCGACTTGTGGGCGAACCATACACAGTGGGCGAGGGCTGGTGCGCGGGGTGCAGGCGGGCCGGATCGAGAGGGGGGGGGGAATTGAAGGCGGTGTCCACGGCCTTGAGCGCTTCGTCGGGATCAACGTCCCCGATTACGCAAAACAGCATGTTGTTCGGCTGGTAGTGGGCGCGATAGTAGGCCGCCATGTCATCGCGCTGAAGGTTGGAAATGGATTCGAAGGAGCCGAGGACGCTGTTACGATAAGGCCCCTCGGCGAAGGTGGCCATGTAAAGCTCGTCGAAAAGCATGCCCCAGGGGCTGTCCTGCTTGCGGCGGTATTCTTCGAGGATGACGTTTTTCTCGCGGGCGAATTCATCGGCGTCGATGAGCGCGTGTTGCATCATGTCGGAGATGGCATCCAGAGCTTTTTGAAAAAACGGCGCCGCGACCGTGACATAATAATGGGTGAAATCTTTTGAGGTTCCGGCGTTCCACACGCCGCCGACATTCATGATTGTTTTGTCCAGATCGCCCACTCCATAGGTGGGTGTGCCCTTGAACATCATGTGTTCGAGGAAATGGGAGACGCCATTGAGGTCGGGAGTTTCGTTGGCGGATCCGACATTCACCCAGGCATCAAGGGTAACGACCTTGTTGGGTACACGCTTGATGGCTACAGTGAGGCCGTTTTGCAGGCGGTTGAGCTTCATGGGCTTTCACGTCCGGATTGAGCAGGATTATGGGTGAAGCTACAATCCGGACCAGTGGTTGATCTATTCATGAGGGTTTAACGGAATAATCACCATGTTCAATGGTTGCCCGCGGAAGGGTCTGTGAAGGAAAAAGGTCTTTACATAAAAATCCCCCAGCGGGATTGGTAGAGGTTGAATCCGGCGCAGGTTCTGCGTCTGCGAACTACTCAATATTTTAACGACAACAGTGAACGCCCGACAGGGAGCGAATGAAAATGCCCGTGAAAAAGAAAACAGACAACGAAGCCCCAAAAGCTGCCGTTAAAAAGAAAGCCCCGGCTGGCGACTCTAAAATTGTTGCAGCCGCAAAAACAGTGAAGAGCGCGGTAACTACCGCTGTTAAGAAAGCGACGAAAGTTGTGAAGTCAGACGACAAGCCCGCAGCTGCGAAGAAGAAAAGTGCCAGTCCGGTGAAGGCCGCCGTCAAGGCTACCGCTCCAAAACCGGCCGCAAAAAAAGCTCCGGCAACCACGAAGGCTGTGGCTAAACCCGCCGCTGCAAAGAAAACGGCAGCGAAACCGGCGGCGGCAAAAGCGACAACTGCGAAACCAGCCACTTCAAAAAGTGCAACGACACCTAAGGCAACTCCCGTAAAAAAGGCTGCCGCCAAGCCCGCTGCCGCTTCCAAAGCTACGGCTAAGAAACCCGCCGCAGGAGCAAAGAAGGCACCTGCGAAAAAATCCCCGGTCAAAAAAAGCGCGGCTAAGAAGTCTGAGGCAATTGTGCATCCGAAGGAGAGCGAGATTGATGCGCTGAATCCAACGGATGTGAAACTCCAGTTTTTTCCCGAGCGACGTTACGTGCCCGAAGTGAGCGAGGGACGCGAGTTACCCCATGACTACGGCGACACGAGGATCGTGGTGATGGTGCGCGACCCTGAGTGGGTGTTCGCTTATTGGGAAGTGAATGACGAGAAGCGCGATGAATTGAAGCTCTTCCGCACCGGACACGACCGTCGGGTGGTGTTGCGGTTCTATAAAGTGGACGGCCGCGACTGGCCGGCGGAACCCGCCCATTACACGTTCGACGTGGAGGTGGGGCCGTACTCCAGCAGTTGGTATCTGCGCATGCCCGAGGCCGACAGCCAGTGGGTGGCCGAGTTGGGCATGTTCGATCAGGAGGGGAATTACGTTTCCATCGCCCGCTCGAACGTCATCTCCATGCCGCGCGACCGCATCAGCGAGGAAACCGACACGCAGTGGATGATCGTCGAGGAAACCTTCCGCAAACTTTACGAAGCGGCGGGTGCCTTCTCCCTGCGCGAAATGCGTGGCAGTGAGGAAATCATTCGTGTGTTGCAGAAGCAGGTTGGCATTGCATTGAGCGGCCAGGGGACCAGCAGTGACTCGGTTTCCAGCGGCTCCCAGGTGCTCCCCTCGCCGAAAAACGCGAAGGATTTCCACCTGCAGGTCCAGACGGAAATGGTGCTGTACGGTTCAACCGAGCCGGACGCCACGGTGACCGTGCAGGGCCGGCGCGTTGATCTGAATCAGGACGGAACCTTCAGCCTGCGCTTCTCTCTGCCCGATGGTGAGCAGGTGCTGGACGTGAAGGCCGTGAACGCCGACGGTGATATGTCCCGCGAAATAACCCCCGTGGTGAAGAAGACCACACGATAACATGAACAGTGGGTTCTCACGGCCGGGAGATTTTTATCCCGGCGGTGGGAACCATCATGATGCAACAAGAGACTAAATGAACCAGGTGATATAGACTGCACTTGGGTAGGGCCATCCCTTCCGACTAATATTTATCGCACGAGGAGAGCCGACAAATGACAGTTTCCGAAGGCCGCGAAGCTCCGGATTTCAAACTGGATGCATCGACCGGGAAGAAAATTGCGTTGAAAGATCTTCGCGGCAAATGGGTCGTGCTCTATTTTTATCCGAAGGACGACACACCCGGTTGCACCCGCGAGGCCTGCTCCTTCCGCGACAACCACAAGCGACTGGAAGCGTTGGGCGCGGTGGTGCTGGGTGTGAGCCCCGATGACCTGAAGGCCCACGACAAGTTCATCGCGAAGTACGACCTGCCATTCACCTTGCTGGCCGACCCCGAACACACCGTCTCGCAGGATTATGGCGTGTGGATCGAGAAGAACATGTACGGCAAGAAGATCATGGGAATCGAGCGGTCCACCTTTCTCATCAACCCCGAAGGGGTCATTCACAAGGCCTGGCGCAAGGTGAAGGTCGAGGCCCACGTGGATGAAGTGATGGACGAATTGAAGGCGGCGGGGGCGGAGTAGCCGATTCTTTATCCGGTCAGGAGCAACCGCAACTCTTGCCCTGCAGGCTCTTCACGCCTTCAATTATGATGATAGGCGTCATGGCGATCGCGCCCACCGCATCGACCCACCACCAACCGGTTAAGCGGTAAACTCCTACGGTCAGCAGAAGAATAATACTCAGCCAACCACAGAGTGTGGTTTGGGCGGCTTCGCTCGCCAGCGACGGCATGTTCATGCGAAGAGCGAGATTCCGCTTAATCCGACCCAGAAGGGGCATGGCGACAGCGGAAGCTGCTGCGATTATCAGCGCGAAAGTGGACTGGTCCGGAGACTCCCGGGCGTAAAGGTCCCGCCCCGACTCAAAAAGAATAAAGGCTGCGAGGATAAAAAAAGTGATCCCCACAGCGCGCTGGGCGCGGGTTTCGGCCTGTTCCAATTCATCGGTGGTTCCACGAAACCGGAGGCGTCGCACCATGATGGCGCTGGCAAGAACTTCGATAAAAGAGTCGATACCAAATGCCAGCATGGACAGCACGCCTGTCAACCCGCCGGCTACTATGCAGGCAACGCCTTCAAGCACGTTGTAGCCGATGGTGAGGTATTGAAGGTTCAGTGCTGTACGAACTTGTGCGTCCCCGGTGAGGTTATCACCGGGGTTCGCACAAGATTTTTCTGAGTTAAGCATTCGGTTTTCTTCGCGGGGTTATTGTTTCACATACAAGCGCGATGCTTCCACGATCAGATTACCTGTTTCGTCGCGCACGACCTTGCCCTCGGCGGCGAGCTGGACGAGGTGGTCGATACCCTTCACGCCCTTGAGCCCGGTGAGCATCGGTTCGCCGGCGCTGTTTACCAGCTTCACGGTGGCCGTGCCTGATGAGACCACGTCCGGTGCCACACAGCAATAATCCCAGGGGGTGGGGCAGCTATCCATGGCGTGGCGCGTGCAATCCTCCAGCGATTCATCGGCGAGGGTCAGCACCGAGGCGCCTTCCACGAAATCCTTCACGCGGCCCACGAGGACGATGTTTTGCCCGTCTTTGGCCGCCTGTTTGGCCTCAATCACATTTTCGGATTGGGTCGGAAGCCCCACCTGAATCTGTTCCGCCGCCGGTGATGCGGCTGCGGAAGCTGAGCTGGTTTCGGTCGTTGCGGGTGCGGAGGCTGTTTCAGACTCGGGTGCCTTGCTGCACCCGGCCAGAGCGAGACCTGTGGCCAGAACCATTGCCAAACGGATGGATCCACTTGCGTTAATCATGTTAATATCTCCTTGCTATTTATTTGATTGTTTAACTACGTAACGATTCAATCAGCGGGGTTCGCACAAGGCGGGCCCCGGCGAACAATGTGCCCGCTACGGCGAGCAGCAAAGCGGTTCCACATCCGGCGGCCAGAATGGCCGGATCCACATCCAGCGAGATGGCACCCATGGTGAAGCGCATGGCGCGTCCCGAGAGAAACAGCAGCGCCAGCGCCGACGCGATGAGCGCGCCGGCCGAAGTTTGGATGAGGAACTCGATGAACAGGCTCAGGGTGATGGCAACGCGACTGAACCCGAGGGTTTCCAGCGCCGCCAGTTCACGCGAACGACCCGCCACCACGGCCACCATGATGTTCAATCCGCCAAACAAACCCGCACCCACAGCGATAATGGCCATGACCCATCCCATCATCCGGATGGGTTGGTAGAAGGTTGCAAGACCGCTGTAGTACGCCACTTCCCGCTCGGAGCCGAGTTCGAGGTCGAGGCGTGTTTTGGTGAAAATCTGCACCTCGCTGGCCTTCGCCGGAGATTCCATGCGGGCTATGACGCAAGTGATGGAGTCGCGCTTCACCTGCGTTTTCAGGTCCTCCAAAGGCACCCAGATTTCCGAATCGAATGCGGTGCCCGGTGCGGTGAACGTGCCGCTGACTTTCCAGGCGCGTCCCTCGAACCAGAGGTCTGCGCCGATGTTGAGGGCGTTTTCGGGCAGATTGACTTTGGTGGATGCGAGACGCCCAACCAGAATTTCTCCGGGACCAGGCGGGCGACCCGAGGTGATGTAAACCTGCGAGTGCACCGGGAATGCCATGTCCGTCACCCCGCGCAAAAGCGCGCGACCCTGTTGACCCGTGTTCTCGTCGCTACCCAGCCTCACCGTGGCTGCGTGGTGGATTTCCGGCGAGAGCATGGGCACGTTTTGAATGCGCTTGATGCCCTTTACCGACGCATCAATGATGGAAGGCAACGCGGGCGAGACCTCGGACTGTTCGAGGAAATTCTCGCTGCCCGCCCCCAGCACGATGACGTTGGCCGGGTGGCCCGTTGCGGCGAGGCTTTTCCTCAGAGACTCCACGAAGGAGCCCATGAGAAGCACCAGAAACACCACGGCGGCTGCGCCGAAAATCGTGAGGGCCGTGCGGACCGGACTGCGGCCCGCGTTGCGGACGGGGTATTCGAAGGGAAGTAACTTCATGAGCGTCGCAGAGCCTCCGTGATGGAAATGAGTGAGGCTTGCAGCGCAGGGACGAATCCTGCCAGAAGGCCCGTGATGGCAGACGCCGCCATTCCCGCTGCAACCACCAGCGGCGTGAACGCGAACGAGATGTTCACGCCCTCGGCGGAGAGATTGAAGTGGCCGAAGTGCAGGGCGGCTGCGGCTGCGGCAGTGCCAATGATGCCTCCCGCAAGGGCCAGTAGCAGGCTCTCCACGATG
This sequence comes from candidate division BRC1 bacterium HGW-BRC1-1, assembly GCA_002842095.1. GTDB lineage: Bacteria > Sumerlaeota > Sumerlaeia > Sumerlaeales > Sumerlaeaceae > HGW-BRC1-1. The sequence continues at coordinate 238,813 of PHCB01000001.1, read as the reverse complement.
ATCATGGAGAAAAGATGCCGACCCGCGAACCCGATCGTCTGAAGCACGGCGTGTTCCCGCACACGTTCCTGAACCATCACAAACACCGTGTTGGCCGTGAGCGCGAGAACCAGCACCACGCAGAGCAGACCGAGGAATCGCGTGAACCGGATCATCCCCATGAGGTCGCCCGTGGATGATGCGATAAACGCCTTGTGGCTTTTTGTGGTGGTTTGAACCGTTTCGGATTTAAACATCTCGTCGATCTTTTCCGAGATCGCATCCGCCTTCGCGGGGTCGTCGATGGCCACTTCGAACTGGGTCACGTAACCGAGCGAGTCGACAGCCTTGCCCCGTTGCAGCATCTCGAGGTGGGTGAAGGCCACGTTGTCTTCTCCGGGTGTGTCGGATTTGAAAACCCCGGCGATGCCCACCGAAAAGCCGCCAATCTGGAAGCGGTCACCGGGCTTCAACCCGCGCCGGGCGGCGAGGCTTTCGCCCACGATGGCGGCATCGCGCCGACCCGTAAAGTCGCCCAGCGACCCCGACTTGAGGTCAATCTTCTTGATGGTGTTCACCAACTCCGGTGGGACGCCGAGGAAGGTCACCGTGTCCAGGCTCGCGCGGCAGTTGTTCACATAAACCTTTACGGGAACAACGCTTTTGACTCCGTCAATGCGCTGAATCGCCGGCACGTAGCGCTCTGGCAGCAGGCTGGTGGCGGGGCAGAAGCGGCTCTTCTGATACACGATCAGAACATTCTGTGTGGCTTCATTTTCCGTGGCCTGTCGCACACCGTTCTGCAGCCCTTCGATGAAGCAGAAGAGAAACATGGCGGTGGCAATGCCGCCGATGGTCAGGGCGCTGCGCAGCTTGTGGCGCGTCATGGTGCGCCATGCGTAATGGACGAGAGAGAGTATCATGATGCCACCAGAACCTGTTCAGGAGCGTCCACGATGGCGCCCTTCTCCAGATGGATGGATCGCCGTGCCGCGGCTGCGGCTTTGGGATCGTGGGTCACCATGAGGATGGTTTTTTGCATCTCGGAGTTGAGGCGGTTCAACAGCGCCAGTGTGGCCTCGGCGCTGGCCGCATCCAGGTCGCCGGTGGGTTCGTCGGCCACCAGAATAACCGGGTCGGCCACAATGGCGCGGGCGATGGCCACGCGCTGCTCCTGTCCACCGGAGAGCTGGCGCGGGTAGTGGTCGTGGCGGTCGAGCAGGCCCACCGCCTCCAGGGCCAGGTTCACCCGTTCGCGGCGTTGGGCGCGGCTCATGGAGTGCAACAGCAGCGGCAACTCCACGTTTTCGTAAGCCGTGAGCACCGGCACCAGGTGGTACATCTGGAAGATGTAGCCGACGTGGTGCGCGCGCCACTTGGCCAGCTTCGAGCGCGAAAGCAGGCCGATGTCAGATCCGGCCACGATCACGCTGCCGCTGGTTGGTTGGTCAACGCCCGCCACGAGGTTCAGCAGCGTCGTCTTGCCCGACCCGCTGGGCCCCATGAGTGCGAGAAAATCGCCCTGCTGCACATCGAGGTTCAGGTTAGCGAGGGGGGTTACGGTGGTGTCGCCCTTGCGGTACGACTTGGTTACTTCGCGAAGTTCGATCAGTGGTTGCTTCATTATTTATCCTCCATGGCCACACGTGCGCCGGGTTCGAGATTTGCGCTGCCGGTCACGATGACCTTGTCGGTGGGGGTGATTCCTTCGAGCACCTCGCGCAGGTCGCCGCTGGTGCGTTCGCCCCACTTCACGGGGCGTTTGGTGGCGCGTTGTTCCGGGTTGACCACCCACACGCCATCTGCGTTGGCGTTGGCGAGAGACGAGGGCAGGAACAGCGCCGTTGGGACGGTGGCGCTGCCCGTGGTCAATTCATCTTTCGGGCGGGGTGGTTCGGTGAATTGCACGCGCACCACCATCTCCGGTTTCAGCGCGGGGTCGGGGTCCAGGATGGCCACCTTCACCGGCAACGTGTTGCGCTGGATGTCGGCCTCGTGCACGATGCGGGTCAGCTTGCCGTGGAATGTGCGGTCGGGCATCGACTCAATGCGGATTTCCGCCAGCAGGTCGGGGCGAACCTTTGCGGCCTCGGCCAGCGGCACCTCGGCGCGAGCCTGAATCTGTTGCGGATCATAAAGCGAGCAGACCCTCATGCCGCCGTCCATCTGCATGGATATTGTCGAGCCGGGCCCGACGAAGAGCTTCATGACCGTGCCCGTGGTGGGTGCCGTGATTTTCGTGCGTTCCATGCGCAATTGGGCGGCGTCGAGATTCGCCTTTGCGGTGTGAAGCATGGCCTCGCTCACGGCGAGTTTGCGTTTGTCTTCGATGCGCAGTTGAGAGTTTCGGCGGGCAGCGGTAAGCGTGGTTGTGGTGGCCGCTAGGCGGGCCTCGGTTTCCAGTACGCTCAGTTCGGCGGCGCGCAGGGCGGATGCAGTTTGAAACGCGGGGAATGTTCCCAGCGCCCCGCCGCGGCTGAGGCTGCGATCGATCTCGGCCTGCTTGCCAGCGAGGTCCAGTGCGCGCCGGGCGTCGGCCAGTTCGGCTTGCAAACGTCGGGCGGCCGCCTCGGCGCTACCCAGGTCTTCGTCCAGTTTCACGGGATTTTCCCAGTTGGCCTTTTCGGCCTCGTGCTCGGCGCGAGCGCGTTGCAAGGCGGCCTCGGCCTGATCCACGGCGATGCGGGCATCGTCATCCACCAGATCGGCGATGGGATCGCCGGGCGTTACGGTTTGCCCTTCCAGCACGTGCATGTGTTTGACGTTGCCCTCGGTGAGGGCCGACACGGTGATGGCGAAGGGATCGGGTTCGATCCATCCGGGTGCTTGAAACACGGGCGCGCCGGGAGCCTCGGAAACTCCGGCGGTGTTAAGGTGCACGGGCATGACCACCTGAACCGGCAGCACGGGGGAGAGAGAATCGCGCATGCTGACCATGCCGAGGATGGCGAACCCCGAGAGTAACAGAAGGGGCAGGAGATAACGCGAGATGATGCGACGGGGTGGTGCCACTTGTCCGCCGGGTGGCGCAATGGGCGCGCCTCCGGGTTCGGATGATGATGGGCCACCACGGGTGAAACGTGAGAGATCCACGTTTGGATTCATGGGTACGGTCCTTCCAGCAGGGTGAAACAGGGTGATAGGGATGGCGGCGGGCGACGGCAGGTTCAGGCGTCAGAAACGCCGAAAGCGCCGAACACGGCATCGGTCACGGCGCGTGGCCGTGGGCTGGAAGGTTATATCAAATGCGAAGGATGAGCGGTGGGGGCGGAGCGAGGCCCGTATGGTTGCGGGTGAACTGCGGCGCCTCCGTGAGGGCCGGCAGCAGGTCGGCCGCAGCGAATGCGTGGGGCAACACGGCTACCATCACGGGCGTAAGGTCGGGCAGTTCAGCGCGCGGGATTGCCGAGTTGTGCGTGTCGCTCGTGAAGCATTTATCGCAAGGCTTGTCCGCAGGGTTTTGCTTGGCCGGTGCTGTTTTCGAGCAGCACGACGGGCCAGCGGGTTTTACCTCGGCTTGTGCGCCGTGGGTGGCGCAGCAACAACCGCTGTGGAACAACTCGCGCAGACATACGTTTTGCGGCACCAGCGTCCAACTGAGGACAAAGGCGACCACAACCATGGCCAGGGGCCCGAAGGCGTATGTGCGCAGCGTTTTCATGACTTGCCCGGTCATCTACCTCCTGTTGAGAAAGAAAATCAACAGGAATTCGGAGAAAAGTCTGACAAGTCTGACTGGTCTGACGTGTCTGACGGGTCTGATTGGTGTTACAGACTATGGTCTGATTGGGGCTCGCTGCCGCTTATCTGCCGGAGGCACTTCACCAACAACGCCCCCGCCATGGCGCGGCGGTAGTCGGCGCTGCCGCGGAAATCATCCACGGGGCGCACCTCTTCAGCGGCCAGTCGCGCGGCTTCGTTGAGCGATGATTCTTCCGGGTTGGACAGAATCCCGCTCTCCTGAATGAACTGCGCGGTGCGTGGCGTGAGGAGGGGATAGGGGGCGACGCTCCCGAAGGCGATCCGCACCTCTCCGGCGGGCGAGACGCCCACGGCACAGCAGACCAGAGAGATGTTCATGGCTCCGCGCTTGCCCAGCTTTTCCCAGGCGGATTTCCAGTCGGCGGGGAACTCCACGGCGGAAATTATTTCGTCGGGGGCGAGGGCAGTTTTGCGGTAATCCAGAAAGAACTCGCTGAGGGGCAGGGTGCGCCTGCCGTTGAGGCTGGTCATTTCCACGGTCGCGTCAAGCGCCAGCAGGGCTGTGGCGCCATCGGCCGCAGGGGAGGCGCTCGACAGGTTGCCGCCGATGGTGGCGCGGTTGCGGATTTGGGGCCCTCCCACCGACATGGCCGCTTCGGCCAGACAGCGCACCGGCAGCTTCCCCAGTCGGGCGAAGGTTGCGCCCCCGGTGGCTCGCCATCGTTTGCCATCGGCGGTTTTCGTGACCTTGTCGAAGTCCGGAAGGCGCGTGATGTCGATAAATTTGTCGGCCTTCAACCGCCCGTGGTTGCGCATCACAATCAGGTCGGTGCCCCCCGCAATGAATATTGCCCCCTCGTGGAGGCTTTTCAAACGGAGCGCGTCTTCGAGGCTATGTGGTTGATGGAACATGACTTGCGGACCTCATCCTTTGGTGCTGCAAATATTGGCTCGGGAGCGAGAAAATCTCTGCGATAATCCTTGCAATCACATGTCAATTTCTGCGTTAAGTGCAATCTTAAATTGGAATCGTCATATTTCCATTTTTCATCATTTTTCAAAAGAAGGAAACATCCTCCCATGAGAAAAGCATTTACTCTCATCGAGTTGCTGATCGTGGTGGCCATCATCGCGATTCTCGCGGCCATCGCCGTTCCCAACTTCCTCGAAGCGCAGGTCCGCTCCAAGGTCAGCCGCGCCAAAGCCGACATCCGTTCCCTGGCCACAGGGCTGGAAGCTTACCGCGTGGATAATACGGCGTATCCGAGCGGGAATCAGTACAATGTTAGCTCCCGGCTGACGACAGATCCTCCAACCCCGCAATACATGGTTTTGGAAAGACTCTCGACTCCCGTAGCGTACATGACCAACGGTCTTCTTCCTGACCCATTTCAGGCAAAACAACGGTCAGGTGTTATCAATGGTACTACAGGTGACTCAACCCCGTCGGTTTTAACCGCAATAGAACTTCAGCAGGAAGGAACCTATAAATACCTTGCTGCCACGATCCAGCCCAGTGCCAACGTTCTTGCCCTTACTGCCCAAAACGGAACTTCAGGCAAGGCATTTTGGTCAGTTTGGAGCGCGGGCCCCACTCTTGTGAAACCACAAATTGCTGGTACGGGACTTATGGGGACGGCTCCTGTTCCGACTCCTCAAGCAGTATTGGCATGGGTATACGACTCGACTAACGGCACGATTTCTCGTGGCGGTATTTTTCGTGTAGGTGGCGCTGGCCTTGGTTCGGGTGAACCCGGTGGCGTTTTCTTTGAGACGGTCAGCAAGACTGCCAAGTAAATTTACTCATGCTCTTCAGGAGCGTGAAGTGACATCGTCGGCCTTTCTCTTTCGGGGGAAAGGCCGTTTTTTTTGCTCTGACAGATATGGCGGGGGGAATCGTTTCCGTTCAGGGAAGGGTCCCGGTGACCTCGCGGGTGGCGAGGGCGCGGGTTCGCCCCTACGCATTAAGCCGTGCGTTTTACAGGAGGGGGGCTTTCCAGCCCTCCACCGCCCATACGTATTGATTAGAGCGGTTTTGATGTAAGTGTTAAGATATCCTGCAATCTCGAAATAGTTGGAGCATTGGGTTCTGGGCGACTGTGCGTGAAGGACAAACTGGAGGCCGCGTGGAGGCGTGAGGCAGGCCTCTATGTAAATAATGGCTTGCCGATTGCGAGACATTTGCACCGCTTGCACACCGCTTGCACACCGCTTGCACACCGGTTGCACACCGGTTGCACACCGCTTGCACACCGGTTGCACGCCGGTCGCATCGGGGTTGCCATCCGCCAGCAAGTGGGCAAGTGGGAAGCGGTAGAATCGGGCGCCCGAGCGAGGCCGTGGTAGCTACCTACCACAGGGATGGGCGGTCACAATTCGACAACCCAGCGCACCGCGAGTCTGTAGTCATTTGAATCGAAAACGCTCTAGGTCGGGCGGTTTTTCAGGTGAAACCGTTTTGGGGTCGGTGGCTGATTCGTGATGCGCCCATCGTAGGGGTGAACCTATGTGTTCGCCCAGTCGCTGCGAGGCGCAAAGCGGTGGTGTTAGCAGTTAAAAACCATAGCGAAATTCGACCATAGACCCGAGTACATCGTTGTGGTCTGGTTCTGATAGGCGAGAGAAGGCGAGGGTTCGATATGGTTTTTAGGGGTTTTGCGCGCACAGCTATGGGGCTATTGGCGGGGGGATGCTTTTTCTGCAGCGTGGCCATGGCGGTGCCTGCCGGGAGCAACCCATCGCTCGACGCAACCGCAATCCGCGTTGATGCAGGAGGGGTGCATTATACCATCGACCGTCAAACTCTCGCGGTGGATATTCTCACCTCGGCGGGCGAAAAAATTGTTCTGTCGGTCCCGGCCTTCACCGGTGTGGAAGCGAAGAATTTTGTGACAACAGAGGGCGGGGTGCAATGGACGCTTGGCGCGGGTGGCTCCGGGACGAGTTCCTCTTTGAAGTCGGGGCAATTACAAATCCGCGTAAACCCTGTGGGAGACGAACTCGAGGTGGCGTTCAGTCCGCAGGATGCGCAATCCAGCGTGACGTGGCCGGTGCAGCCGCTCAATGTAAGTGGCGGGAAGACCCTGCTCTGGCCGCGAGGCGAGGGAAACGCCATCCCGCTGGATGATGCGCAGTGGCGTGATTTCCTGCGCGCAGAGAGATGGGACACTCTGGAAAGTCTGTCGATGCCGCTGTGGGGACTTGCGTCTGCCGAGGGTGTTCTGTCGTGCGTGGTCCAGACGCAATTTCGCAACCGCATTGAGTTTGCGGAGACCCGCGAGGGGGAGGGATTGACGCTATCTTTCACGCATGAATTCCGGCCGTCGGAGGAGCGATGGCTGACTTTTCGTTTCCAGTTTGAGCCGGGCAGGGATGCGTCATTGATCAGGCCGGCGCTTAACTATCGGGCGTGGTTAAAGGAGTCGGGAGAGTTTCGGACGCTTGAACAAAAAGCGGTGGAATCTCCCGCAATACGGCTGTTGGCGGGGGCGCCGCATGTTTATTTATGGGGTGGGGGATCGCTGACGCGGTTTGATCTGACGCGGGGCGCGGCGAACAAGCTGGCCGCCCGACTGGTGCAGCAGGTCGCGAGCGCGGAAGCGTCGCCCGGCAAGCACTTGCACAAATATTTTACCAAAGATGAGTGGGCGGCAACCACGGAACTGGCCGGGTCGACCTATCAGCTTCCTTACGCACAGGCGGCAATATGTGCCGCGCTGTCACGGGGTGTTGAATCGGCGGATTTTTATGATCCGGCGGCATGGATCAATGCGGAACTGACCACCGCAACCCGAGGGTTGTTGAGCGAGTCGCTGCAAGGCAGCGCACTGGTGCAGCGCAACTGTCGGCTTCTCCAGGAAGCCTTCCCCGACATTCTCCCACCGGTTGAAAAATGGGGCGGGTCGTTTTCGGCCGCCATGCTGGATGCGTTTTCGAGCGCGGGGTTGAATCGCCTGCGGTTGGGGTTGGATGGCTCTGACGGGTTGGTGCAGGCCGGCAAGGCGGATTTTGTGCGCGATGCGGTGGCGCGTGGGTACCTTCTGGGTCCTTATGATTCCTATCACAGCATCCACGATCCGGCCACCAGCGGCACAGATGCCTCGTGGCCCACGGCGCAGTTCGACGCGGCCCTTTATGAAACGGGTGGCATCATGAACGCCGATGGCACCATGCGGAAGGGCTTCAAGCAGCGGGGCTATTTGCTCAGTCCGTTGGCCGCGCGGCCCTATGTGGAGCGGCGCGTGCGTGCAAATTTTGATGCGGCACCTTACAATTATTATTTCTTCGACTGCGACGGTTTCGGGCAGGTGTACGATGATTATTCGACCGCGCATCGGGCCACGTGCATGGCTGATGCAGCCGCGCGGGTGGATCGCATGGCCTGGGTGGCGCGCACGTTTGGCGTAGCGGTGGGCACCGAGGGGGGAAGCGCTTACGCGGTGCCGTCGGTGGCGCTGTTCGAGGGAGTGTTCGCGGAGAACTTCGGCTGGGGAGACACTGATATGTCGGAGAAAGCCTCGCCGTATTATGTGGGGCGTTATTATCCGCCCGAGGCTCCTGATGTCTTTTTTAAGCCGGTTCCGGCCAAGGAGAAATATGTGCGGGAGAATTACGATCCGCGCTATCGCGTGCCCCTGTGGGAGGCGGCGTTTCATGATGCGGCGGTGTCGGGCCATCACTGGAGTGCGGCGTCGATGAAATTTGAGAACGTCGAGACGACGGTGACGCTGACCGAGTTGCTGTATCAGGTTCCGCCCATGTACCATCTGAACCCGGAGGTTTTCGCCAAACAGAAGGCGAAGATCATGAAGCACGTGAAAGCCTGGGCTCCGGCGCACGAGGTAAGCGCGTTCCTGCCTCTGACGGAATTTGTGGTTCTGAGCGAGGACAAGCGCGTGCAGCGGACGCGCTTTGGCGACAGGCTGGAAGTGACGGTGAACTACAGTGCCGAGGACTTTGCGGAAGCGGAAGGCGATGAGTTGGTACCGGCCGGAGGTGCCGTGATGGTACTGGACGGGGAACGGTTGGTGGTCAGGTGAGATGCGGTGAGGCGAGGGCGGACACGCAGGTCCGCCCCTACGCACATAACCGGGCGGTTTTTCAGGTCAAATCGTTTTTGGGTCAGCGGCTGATCCGTTATGCGCCCATCGTAGGGGCGAACCTTTGTGTTCGCCCGTTCGTTTGAAAGGAACTTATCCTTTGGGGGAAGAGAACCGGCGGGGCATGGTAGGTTTTCTGATATAGAACGGAAAAGGTTCCCTATGAAAAATCTGCAATGCTTCCTCGGTTTTCCCTCGTCCCGCCTCGGTCACAAAGTGGATCTCGGTCTGCTCGTTATGCGCGTGGGTTTAGGCGTGATGATGATGACCCACGGCGTGCCGAAGTTGCTGGCGGGCTCGGAGCGTTGGGCACAATTGGGGGGTGCCATGGGGAATTTGGGCATCACTTTCTGGCCAACGTTCTGGGGGTTTTGCGCCGGCTGCGCCGAGGGCATCGGCGGACTTTTTCTGGCGCTGGGATTGCTGTTTCGGCCCACTGCGACTGTGATGATTTTCACCATGATCATGGCCGCCACGCAGATGTTTGCCATGGGCAAGGGTTTGTTTGGTGCCAGCCACGCGATTGAAGTGGGACTGGCGCTGGCGGGTCTGTGGATTACCGGTCCGGGCTACCACAGTCTCGATCGCCTGATCTTCGGGCGTTCCCGCAGGTGGTTTTCATAGAAAACCTGGTGCCGGGGACGGGGATCGAACCCGTATGACCTTTCGATCGAGGGATTTTAAGTCCCTTGCGTCTGCCTGTTCCGCCACCCCGGCACGGGGTGTGTTCTGCGGTGAATACCATGTTGGGGGGCGAGACGTTCACGCAAGAGCTTTGCGATTGCTGTTGCGGGTTTCTGTGAGGGCCGATATCTGGTGTGGGGCATGAAGCAGGGTGCGTCGGGGGAGCGGACTTGGAGGCAGTGATGACCGGTGTGCAAGGCGTAATTCTGGCGGGTGGCATTTCGAGCCGTATGGGTTTCCCAAAGGCGCTGATGCCGATCGGCGATTCTTTTTTTCTGCGCTCGATTTATGACAAGCTTATTGGGGCGGGGGCGTCGCCGGTTCATATCGTCATCAACACCGGTTTGCAGACTTCGCTGTCGGCGCAGATGAACAAGTTTGCGGAGGGGCGTTTCGTGCTGAATCGCGAGCCGGGGCGCGGGCAGTTGCATTCGTTGCAACTCGGGTTGACCGCGGCGCAGGAGGCGGAGGCTTCGGCGGTGGTGATGGCTCTGGTGGATCAGCCGCTGGTGGATCAGGGAACCGTGAAAGTTCTCGTGGAGCGATATGCACAGGAACCGGGGAAGTTGGTGCTGCCCGTCTATGAGGGGAAGCGCGGTCATCCGTTTATCATTCCGGCGGCGCATTTCGATGCGTTTATAAAGGCTGATGCGGCGGGCGGGGCCACCGCCCGCGATGTGCTGGATTCGTTGGCGGCTTCGTCGGTATCTGTCGAGGTGGACGACGCGGGTGTGTGCCAGGACGTGGACACGCCCGAAGACATGGGCAAGCTCAGTCTGAGCGCGGATATGGATTAAAAAAAGGCCGGAAACGTCCCCCGAAATCGGGAGGTTTCCGGCCAAAACTGCGGGGGTCAGTGCGATTACTTGGCGTACTTCACGCTACAGCCGTAGGACTTAATGTGTGTCACTTCGGGCTTCTCACCGGCGGTGACTTTTTCCAATGCGGCATCGACGTAATTCTTCACGCCGTCTTTTTTCTCGGGGGTGGGGTTGTCGTCGTACGCGCCGGAGTAAGCTACCTTGCCATCCTTATCGATGACGAACAGGTGAGGCGTGGTCTTGGCGCCATAGGATTTACCCACTGTGCCGGAGGCGTCGAGAAGAACCGGAACATCGATATTGTTATCCGTGACGGCTTTCTGGGCGGCGTCGGCGGTTACGAAATTGCTGCTGTCAATTTTCAGCCAGACGACGTCCTTCTCTTTCCACTTCTTGTTCAGATCGGTGGTGGTGTTTTCCTTGAGATGGTAAACAACGAAGGGGCAGCCGGGGTTGGTCCATTCGAGGACCACGACCTTGTCCTTGAAATCCACCAGCGAGTGTTCCTTGCCGGTCTGGTCTTTCAGAGTGAAGGCAGGGGCGGTGTCGCCAGCGCCGATGGTTGTCATGGCGCCGCTTTTTTGGGCTGGTGCGGTTGCGGTGGTCTGTTGCGCCGTGGCAGGAAGGGCCAGCGCTAATGAGAGGGCCGCTGCCACGAGGGTGAGATTTCTGATCATTAAAAGATCCTCCGTAAAATTCTGTTTGGTTTCTGGAATGAGAACCGATTTGGTCTTTGATTGTTCCGGGAAATCGGAAAAGAGAATGGATATTCTCAGGTGGGGAGTATTTTGGGCGCTTGATTTTGTGGGTGGCGATAATCCATCAACACGGTTTGGAAACTGAAGATCGGTGAGGGTTGGCTGGTGAAGGCATTGCTGGGTTATTTTCGCGGCTGGTTGATGATACTTTTGATTTTTGTTCCGCTGACCATCGTTTTGCATTTCATGCACGTGGGGGAAGTCTGGCAGTTTGCATCGGCTTGCCTGGCGATTATTCCATTGGCGGGGCTGATGGGACGGGCGACGGAGCATCTGGCGGAGCGGGCCGGGACGGGGATTGGTGGGTTGTTGAATGCGACCTTTGGAAACGCGGCGGAGTTGATAATCGCCATTGCCGCCATCAACGCCGGTTTGCTGGAGGTTGTTAAGGCGTCGTTAACGGGCTCGATTCTCGGAAACCTGATCTTCGTGCTGGGGGCGAGTTTGCTGGCGGGTGGGTTGCGATATCGCACGCAGAAGTTTAACGCAGTGGCGGCAGGGTCGGGGGTGACGATGATGTCGGTGGCGGTGATGGCCATGCTCGTTCCGGGCATCTATCATCATCTGCACGGCAAACATTTGCCCGCTGATGATTTGCCCGCGCTGGAAACGATGAGTCTGGTGCTGGCGGGCGTGATGATTTTGAACTATGTGACGGGTCTGGTCTTTTCTCTGAGGACCCATAAAGAGTATTACAACGGTCCTCCCGAGGAAGGGGATGAAGCGGGGGAGGGGCGATCCGGGGTGGAACCCTATCTGAGAGCGGGCGGTGGCGAGGACAGTGGTGGGTTTGACGGGGAGAAGGAGCATCCGCCGGTGTGGGCAGCGGTGACGATGCTGGCGGTGGCCACGGCGGTCATCGCGGTTGTTTCGGAAATGTTGGTGAAAACGTTGGATCCCGTGATGCATTCGATGGGATGGAGTCCGTTGTTCGTGGGTGCGATCATCATTGCGGTTATTGGCAACGCGGCGGAGCACTCGACGGCTGTGCTGGTGGCGATGCGCAACAAGATGGATCTGGCAATGCAGATCTGTATCGGGTCGAGCATGCAGATTGCGATGTTCGTGGTGCCGGTGTTGGTGTTCGTGAGCTGGGGCATGGGAAAACCGATGACGTTGGAATTCACGCCGGTGGAGTTGCTGTCGGTGTTCGGCGCGTTGTTTGTGGTGAACAGCGTGGCCAACGACGGCGAGAGCAACTGGTTCGAGGGCGCGCAGTTGATTTCGTTGTATGTGGTGCTGGCGGTGGCGTTTTACTTCATGTGAGGGACCGGATCGGATGGGACAAAATCGCGGCGTGGAATTTTAATGACCGTGCGATGGGGGTGAGGTTTTGATGGCGCCCATGATTCGTGTTCTGTCGGACAACCTGGTCAATAAAATCGCCGCGGGCGAGGTGATCGTGCGCCCGGCTTCAGTGGTGAAGGAACTGGTGGAGAACTCGGTGGATGCCGGGGCCACGCGGGTGGAGATCGAGGTCGGCAACGAATGTCGCGATCTGCGCGTGCGCGACGACGGGCGGGGGATTGGTCGGGCCGACGCGGAGTTGGCGTTGGTGCGTCACGCCACGAGCAAGATATCTGAATTCGATGATTTGTGGGCGTTGGAAACGCGCGGGTTTCGGGGCGAGGCTCTGGCGAGTATTTCGGCGGTGAGTCGGATGCAAATTCTGACACGCTGCAATGGCGAACTGGCGGGCACGCTGATCGAATGCGAGGGGGGCGGCGGCGTGGTGGTGGGGGCGTCGGGGGCGCCGGTGGGAACGGAAGTGCGGGTGCGGGATTTGTTCTTCAACACGCCGGCACGGTTGAAGTTCATGAAGCGCGCTTCCAGCGAATTGCAGCAGATAATGAGCGTGGTTACGCGCCAGGCGTTGATGCTTCCGGCGGTGGGTTTCGTTGTCACGCGTGGCAAGGATACGCTGCTGGATGTGCCATCGCGGCAGGAGTGGGCCGACCGGGTGGGCATGTTGCTGGGCACGGGGGTGCGGGAGAATTTGCTGGCGGTGGACGAGGAACGCCACGGGGTGCGGGTGACGGGATTCGCGGTGCGCCCGGCGGTGTCGCGCAAGGATCGGCGGCATCAATATTTCTTCGTGAATGGTCGTCCGGTTTCCAGTCGGTCTCTTTCGTTTGCGGTGCAGGAGGCGTACAAGGGCGTCATCATGGTGCAGAGGTTTCCCATGGTGGTGATCAACATGAAGGTGCCGTCCGGTGAGGTGGATGTGAACGTGCATCCCACCAAGGAGGAAGTGCGTTTCCGCAACGAGGGGTCGGTGAACGGGGCGGTTTATCGCGCTGTGCAGTCTGCTTTGCGGGCGGCAAATTTGATGCCCACCATGGATTTGGGCGCGGGGGATGCGTCCGGGGAAATCCCTCAAGAGACGGGGGGTAGTGCTGGAAGATCGGGCTCGTGGATCAAGGGTGTGCCGACGCAGGATGACTTCGTGGGGATGCTGGGTCCCGTCATGGGCGGGCCGAAAGATTCGACGATTCCGGTTGATTTGAGTCGCTTCTCGGGCGCTGCACAAACCGCCCACTGGGAACGAGAAGTCTCGGCCATCACGCAGGCGGATGACGAACTCACTGCGGTTGAGCGGCACGAACTGGAGAGTGGTAACGCTGCCACCGCTCCGGAGGGTTGGAAAAGCGAGACTCCTGAGCCGTCGTCAGAACCCGGCCGCCGGCGTCCCTGCGATGTGCGTCCGCTGGCCAGCAGTGTTGCCGGGTTGGTGGATCGCCCCGCCGAGGATGGGGCGACGCTGGCCTCGCATCCGCTGTTGAAGCTGGGGCGTCTGCCCGAACCTCTGGGCCAGGTGGCGCTGTGCTACATCATCGCGCAGGCCGGGGGTGATCTGTTGCTGATCGACCAGCATGCGGCCCACGAGCGTTTGCTGTATCTGAAATTTGCAGCGCAACGGGGCGAGACGCGCGAACAACCGCTGTTGATGCCCATCAGCGTGGATGTGGCGGCGTCGGCGGTTCCGTTTCTGCTGAGGTTGCTACCCGTGTTGACCGAGCTTGGTTTGCGCGTGGAACATTTCGGCGGTCAGACGTTCGTGATTCAGTCTGTGCCCGCAGACTTGCCCAAGATGGACCCGGCCGCCGTGATGACCGATATGCTCGACGATTTTGAAACGCTGGGCAGGGTTGAGGAGGTGGCCGTTTTGCGCGACCGCGTGGTCACGCGCATGGCGTGTCGCGCGGCCATCAAGGCGGGGCAGCGCCTCCACATGGAGGAGATGCGCGCGCTCATCCGCGACATTGTAACGGCGCGTCTGGGCTTCACATGCCCCCATGGGCGGCCGACCATGATCCTTCTGACGCTCGACCAGTTGGACCGTTACTTTAAGCGCAAGTTGTAGCGGCGCGTCTCAATCCATGTCGAAGGGATTGCGGGGCTTTTCGTCGTCATCATCGGATTGCTCTTCCTCGGCACGCTTAAGCGCGTCGTTGAAAAGCGCGTCGAGCTTGTCCATCTTGGTTCCGCGTTCCTTCTGAAATTTCTGGAACTTTTCCTCGGCCACGGCACCGCGCTCCTGCACCTTTTTGAGGGCATCCTGATAGCGATCACCGGTGGACTGCTCAAGAATCGGTCGGCGTTCATCCACAATCTTGCCCGAGCGTCGTTCCACAATGAGGATGGTCTGACAGCAGGGACACTTGATTTGATAGGTATCGTCCATATTGGGGGCTTCTCCTGAGGGTTCTTTGAAGCGATTGGATCATGATTCAGGCGATAATTCTTTTGCAAGCAGCGCTTCGGGCTTCACTAAATCTGAAGCCATCATGAGGATATTTCCCGACAGCAGCTTAATTGAGATTAACAACGCCGTCGATCCGCGACGTGTGTTGGAGTTCATCGGTTACAAAGCCGAGAAAATTCAAGACGCGGGAGATACGCTGCGAGCGTTCTGCCCCATTCACCGGGAGAATGTGTTTCGCACGTTGGTCGTGAACAAAGACCACCAGACCTTCCGCTGCATGTATGGTTTGTGCGATGGCGCCGAGGGTGGTAGTCTTGTGCGCCTGGTGGCCCTGGCGCGCCGTATCAATGAGAACGAAGCGGCCGAGGCGCTGATGACCGAGTTCGGCATCAGCATTCGCATTCCTCAAGATCCGGAACTGTTGAAGAAAAATGTGGAGGTGGCCGAGAACTATCTCGATCTCGGTTATCTGGATGATGCGGCGAAGACGTTTGAAGCCATCGTCGATGCGGAGCCGGCTTTCGAGCGGGCGTGGACTGGTTTGTTGAAAACAGCGATAGCGCGCGAAGATGAGGAAACCCAGACGCGCAGCCGGCAGGCGCTGGTTCGCATGGCGTTGCAGAACCGTCAGATGGACAGCGCGCTGGATCAGGCGCGGGCGCTTGCTGCTTCGCGACCAAACGACACTGCGTGTCGCAAACTTGTCGCCGAATGTTTCCTTCAGATGCATGACAAGGAATCGGCGCTGGAAGAATTCATGGCTGCCGCAGACTTGTGCGAAGCCGCGGCGGATTGGCCGGGGGCCATTGAAGCGTATACGCGCATCGAAGATTTGGACGTGGATATCGTCGATGTGAACCCGCACCTGATTCATGCGTTCACACAGGCGGGGCGTTTGGACGATTGCGTGGACCACATTACGGGGAAGGCATCGCGCGCGGCAAACCACGCGGACTTCACCACCGCGGCGGGGGAACTGGAACCGCTGTTTGATGTGTTGCCTGATCGCTCCGATATCCGGTCGAAGTGGATCGAGTACGCTCTGCTGGCGTCGCCGCGCGAGGACTATCTGCCGCGCGTGTTGGCGGCCACAGACTTGCTTGCGTCGATGGGCGAGAAGGACCGCGCCATTGAGGCATTGCAGCGTCTTCTGACCCACTGGCCGCGGCTGCCCGAAGCTGTTGACCGTTTGCATGCGGCATATGTGGAGGCGGGACGCGCGGGCGAAGCTGCGGATCTGAAGGTCGATCTTGCGCGGACGCTGATGGACCAGGGCGATCTGAGCGGTGGTCGCGAGATGTTGGACACCGTGCTGGAATTGTACCCGAATCACGCTGCGGCACTGCTGGCTGGTGCGGATGTGCGCGAGGGGCAGGGAGCGACTGTTGAAGCGAACGAATTGTTGCTTCGTCTGGCGGCGGTTCATCTTGGGCAGGGAGATTTTGGTCCGGCGGCCGAGGTGCTGGAACGCGCGGTAGTTACAGAGCCCACTAATCCACAAATTGGCATGAGGCGCGCCGAGGCGTTGGAGGGACTTGGTCGCAGTGGCAAAGTGGCCGCCCTGGAGGCGGCAAGTCGCGCATGGGAAAGTGTCGGCGATCTGTTTCAAGATGCGACCTCGGGACACACCGCGACATCGCATTTTTTGCGGGCAAGCTCACTCGGGCCGATGCGCCCCGAGTTGCTGTCGAAGCTGGCGCGCAGCCGATTCCGTTCGGGCGATCTGCGTCTCGCGCGGGTCGCAGCGTTGGAAGCTCTGGAGGCGCTGGACAAGGCCGGCCGTGGCGAAGAGGCGCTGGCAGAGGGAGAGTATTTCTCACAGCTGCTTCCTGCGGATCTGGGGATAGCGCAACGTCTGGCGGGCATGTTGCAGCGAGCCGGACGCAACGATGATGCCCTGGCGACATATCGTGACACGGCCATGGCAGCGAGCGAAAAGGGTGATTTCGAAACGGCGGAACGCAGTCTGGTCGAAGCCCTGGCGATGGCTCCCGCGAACCTGAACGTTCTGGGTGATTTGGTTGCTTTGCAGGAAGGGCACAGTTCCACATCAGAACTGGCGAAAACATTGCGCCTGCTGGCAAATGCCTATTCGGGAGCCGGGGATCCCGCATCGGCCGTTGCGACATTGGAACGTGTCGCGTCTCTCTCTCCCGATGACATCGATGCTCTGGATCAATTGGTTCAGATGTACACCGCTCAGGGCGATGCGGAGGCAGCCCACTTGTGGCGTGCCGAGCTTGCGAAGGTTTGGCGCGACAAGGGCGATCGCAACGAGGAACGCCGGGTGTTGGGCGAGGGGTTGGTTGCTTTCCCCGCCGATGAGGATTTCCTCGCGCTGATGGTCGAATGCCAGTTTGCGCGTGAGCACGGTGAGGAAGCCTGTGCGGCGGCGCGTGATTTGGCCGGTCTGAAACTGAAGGGCAAAAAATTGCCCGAGGCACGGGAAGTCCTTCGGTCGGCATCGGACAATGCTCCGGAAGATTTGCCCACGGCGGAGTTGTTGTTCGAACTCAGCATGCGCAAGCCGCCGTCGGATGACGTGCGCGACAGGGCCCGCCGTCTGGCCGAACTTCAGGTTAATTCGGGTCGCGCCGGAGAGGCCGCCCGCACCTTCGCGCAAGTGGGGGACCTATTCGCCGACGATCTTGGCTGGAAGTACGAAGAGTTGGAATTGTTGCGTCGGGTTGAGTTGGGTTCGGAGGCCCTGGAGAAGGCGCTGGTTCTCGCTCGGTTGCAAACAGAGGCGGGTGATGCCGCCGAGGCCGAGAAACTGCTGTTCGAGGCTCTGGGCCATGCTCCGGGCGAGGCGCGGTTGCATCGCCGTCTGGCCGAGTTGTTCCGCGACACGGGCGACGCGACCCGCGAACGCGAGCAATGGCGGGCGTTGGCAGAAACGTTGCACACGGCCGGCGATACGGACGAAGCCCTCGCGGTTGCGCGGCAGGTCGTGGAGAAGCACCCCCGCGATGTGGAAGTCCGTCGCATGGTTGTGGAGTACCTTGTGGCCCGGAACAACCTGCCGGAGGCGGCCACAGAACTGACGTCCATCGCGGATCTGCTCCGCGAGGCTGGTGACGCCGAGGCCGGTTTGGTGGCTAACCGCGAGGCGGCGGATTTGATGCCCGACGACGTGCCCCTGCGCTTGCGACAGGTTACGGCGCTGGCGGGGTTGGGTCGGGATGAAGAAGCCTGCGATGTCTCGGAAGCGCTGGCTTCACGCTTGATCGAAACGGACCGATTGAAGGAGGCCATGGCGCAACTCAACGCGCTGTTGGAGATCGCTCCCAAGCGGTTGTCGGCCATGAAAATTCGTGCGGAGTTGTTCGCGAAACTTGGCGACGAGGAACGCTCGCGGATCGAGTTGCGTATTTTTTCAGCAGCAACCCGTTTGCGGCAGGCGTTGCAGCATCGCGAGGCGGGCGAGCACACCCGGGAATCGCAGGTTTTGCGCGACGCACTGACGTTCTCCGCTGAAGACCCGGAGATTCTGTATGAACTGATTACGTGCGAATTCCTGCGCGGTGATGAATCCGCTGCGTGTGCGGCGGCGCGGCAGTTGGCGGCGGTTCAGGTGAAGAGCGACCACGCCGAGGATGCCCGGGCCACGCTGGCTTCTGTTCTGGATCGCAAGCCCAACGATGTGGAAACCCTTCACGACCTGTTCAATCTATTGCGTGACGGCGGCCACGCGGAAGAGGCCGTAACGCGGGGCCTGTTCCTGGTGGAGTTGTTGCTGGAAGAAACGCGCGAGGGCGACGCGGTGCTGGTGTACGATCAGATTGCCGAGGCCGACCCCACTAATCTCCGTTTGCGCATGAACCGGATCGACTTCCTGCGCCGTTTGGGACGCACGGAAGAAGCGCTGGAACGGCAGTTCGAACTGGCTCGTGATTACCACGCCCGTGAAGAATACGACGACGCGGAGATCACCTATCTTCAGGTGCTTTCTACGGGACCATCGCACGTGGGAGCGCGCGAGGAACTGGTGCGCTTGTACGAGCGCCTCGGCAACGTGGAGAAAGCCCACGAGCAGTTGCGCCAGTTGGCCGACGTGCTGCACGAAGCGGGCGACCACACCGGCGCCATCGAAGCGGTTAAACGAGTTATTGCGGCCAACCCCGCGTTGGTTGATGCGCGGTTGCAGTTGGTCAAGTTCTACCGCGACGGGGGTATGAGCACCGAGGCGATGGGCGAGTTGCACCTGATTGCCGACGTGCGGCGCGAGGCGAGCAACGAGGAGGGTGCGCTGGAAGCAGAGCGCGAAGCCACGCTGGTTTCGCCGCGTCACACCCCGGCGCGGGTTCGCTATGCCGACGCCCTCGTGGCTGCGAACCAGATTACCATCGCCATCCCCGAGCTGGAAAATCTGTCCGAGCTGCAAGTGGAGACGAACGACCACGAATCCGCGCTGGAGACGTTGGAGCGTGTCCTGCAAATTTCACCGGATCGACCCTCCACGTTGATCAAGCGGGCGGAGATATACGCGTCGCTGGGAGATCAGGAAAGAGCCCTTGATGCGTATCGCCGCGTGGCCATGCAAACGGCTCAAAGCGTCACGCCGGCCGGTGGCGTTCCTCTGGCCGGAGCGGTCACACCCCGCGACGGTTTCCTGCAACTCGTGAAGGAGTACGACTTCGAACATTTCGTGGTGGGTACCCACAACAACTTCGCCTATGCCACGGCGCGGGCTGTGGCCAATGCCCCGGCGCGGGCTTACAATCCGTTGTTCCTGTACAGCGATGTGGGGCTGGGCAAAACCCACCTCGTGAACGCCATCGCAAACCATGTGCTGAGGGAGGATCCGCGCGCGCGCATCATTTATACAAACAGCGAGGACTTCACGGACGAACTGGTGAACGCCATTCAGACGAGTGCTGTGAACGCCTTCCGCGGCAAGTATAAGAACATCGACATGCTGGTGGTTGACGACGTGCAGTTTCTCTCCGGCAAGGAGCGGGCCCAGGAGGAATTCTTCCACATCTTCAACGCGCTGTTCCAGAGCAAACGCCAGATTGTTGTGACGAGTGACCGTCCACCGAAGGACATTGCTCATCTGGAGAACCGCCTGCTGTCGCGTTTCGGCGCCGGTGTTATTGTGGACATAGCGGCCCCGGATTACGAGACCCGCGTGGCCATCCTCAACCGGGAGATCGAAACCAACGAGCTGGGTTTCAACACCGAGATTGCCATGATGATCGCCGAGCGCGTGGATTCCAACGTGCGCGAACTTAAGGGCGCGTTGAACCAGGTCGTAGCCATGCGCGCCATCATGGGCGTGAACGTGACCGAAGAGGCCGTCCGCAAAATGCTGGAGAACCGCTACACGAAGGAAGCCTGAGGTAGGGTCCACAAAGAGCATTTTATCCACAGATGGCGCAGATGAACGCAGATGTGTGCATGTCGTCAGAGAGGGCTTACACGATCTTCATCCCGTAGGTGCAGACCCGCGCATCTGCCCATGCCCCCGGAGGGGGGTAGGCTGGAGCGTTTTCGATTCAAATGATTATAGACTCGTGGTGCGTTGGGATGTCGAATTGTGACCGCCCATCCCTGATGTCGGTAGCCATCACGGCAGCGCAGGGTGCGTGATGCTACCGCCTCCCACTTGCCTACTTGCTGGCGGCGTGCAACCGGCGTGCAACCGGTGTGCAAGCGGTGTGCAAGCGGTGTGCAAGCGGTTCAACTGGTGCGCAATCGGCAAGCCATTATCCGTCCAGCGGTCTGCCTCAGGCCTCCGCGCGACCTCCAGTTTGCCCCTGCACGCACAGTCGCCCCGAACCCAATGCTCCAACTATTTCGAGATTGCAGGATATGTTAACACTTACGTCAAAACCGCTCTAATTGGCGACCGGATCCAGCAACTACGGACCCTGGATGTACGCTTCCAGATAATAGATTGTGCGTTGGTGGGCGGTGGTTTCGAAGGCGAGAAGATCGCCTGACGTGATGACACCCATCAGTTTGTTTTCGCTCAACACCGGCAAATGGCGGATGTGTCGCGCGGTAAAAATATCGCTGCATTCTTCCAGCGAGGATTCGGGCGTGCAATACGCCACGGGGGTGGTCATCACCTCGCTCACTTTCGTGGCCGCCGGATCGCGACTCACGGCCACTATGCGGGTCAGAACGTCGCGTTCGGTGAACATGCCCACCACGGCGTCGTTTTCCACTACCAACAGCGCACCGATGCGGTGTTCGTTCATTAGTTTGGTTGCATCAAGCACACTGACGCCGGGGGCAATCGTGTGAACCTCTCTGCCTTTGCGCTTCAGGATATCATTTACAGTTGGCATGGACCCTTGATCCTCCTCGAAGTGGTGGTGCCGGTGCGTTGCCCATGCGGTTGGCGCGCCGACAGGCAGATATGATCATAAAAAAAAATAGGATTTCAAGACAAGACTGGTCCCTGTTTCTTTTTGACAACCCGACGGGGGGAAGCATGGAGTGTTGCGGAGATGCCAGATTGGGAGAACCCGCTGTGAGAGCCATTGTTGTTGCCATGTTGATGCTGATGATTTTGGGCGCGCCCGCAACCCACCGCGATGCTGTTGCTCAGGGTGCACCCGCCCACGTTGCCGCGTGCACCGGACCACGGGTTGCCGTGTTGGATTTCCCCATGGCGCCCCGCCTCACGGAGTGGCGCGATGAAAACCGCCAACTTCAACGCGATGTGAAGCCCGTGAAGGCCGAGAAAGAAATCCGGGGCTGGTGGTTCAACTCCCAGAATATCTATTTCAACGGCAACCTTGGCCGCATTGCCGGTGATCTGTACGCGGATGCACTGCGTGGTACGGGTGTCATGCAGGTGGTGTCGCGTCAGGATATTAAATATTATTACGCCAGCAAGCGCGAAAAACTGGCCGCCAAGTTCAAACTGACGGACGAAGAGATGAATGCCGCCCTGGCCAAGATTGATCCGCTGGCCATCGGACGTGAACTGGGTGTCGACAAGGTTGTCGTCGGTCGTATCTGCGATAGCGAACTTCGCCACAGCCGCACGTTTGGATACTTCGGCACCGCCCAGAGTCTGAACGTGGTCGTGCTGGATGTGGCCACGGGCCAGGCGGAGTACGAACGGGGAGCCTTCGGTTTCAAGGGGCGCACCACGCAATACGGAGCGCTGGAAGAAGAAGCCGGCAAGTTCGCAGCGGACTACGCACGCCTGCCCCGCTGATCTATCGCGACCTCGTGTCGCCCTGAAATGAAACGAACCGGGTGTGGATTGTAGTGTCTCTACGCCATGACAGAGAACCTAACCCCCCGAGAAATCGTAGCTGAACTTGATCGTTATATCGTGGGCCAGAGCGCGGCCAAACGCGCCGTGGCCATCGCCCTCCGCAACCGCGCCCGGCGCCTGAAACTTGGACCCGAACTGCGTGACGAGGTCAGCCCCAAGAACATCATCATGATGGGTCCCACCGGCGTGGGAAAGACCGAAATTGCCCGCCGCATGGCGCGCATCGTTCGCGCGCCTTTCGTGAAGGTGGAAGCCACCAAGTACACCGAGGTCGGTTACGTGGGCCGCGATGTGGAAAGCATGGTGCGCGATCTGGCCGACAAGGGCATGGCCATGGTGAAGGAAGAAAAAAGCGCCGAGGTGATGGAGCCGGCGCGGGCCCGTGCGGAGGAGCGCATTCTCGACGCGCTGCTGCCCGCGCCTGCGGGCATGTCGCGCGAAACGCGCATGGTGGATGGAACGCTTCGCACGGTTTACAATGCCCCCGCACCCGAGGGCGACGAAACATCGAACTCGCCCGAGCAGCGCTGGCTTCGCAGCCGCGAAAAGCTGCGGGTGAAACTCAACGCGGGCGAACTCGAAGACCGCGAAGTGGAAGCAAAAGTTACCCCGCCGCGTCCGGCCTCCATGGGATTCTTCTCGCCCATGGGTGGCGATGGGGGGATGATGGGCGGCGAGAATGACATGAAGTCGCTGTTCGAATCGTTCATGCCCAAGCGTCCCCGCGATGCCCGCATGACGGTGAAACAGGCCCGCGAGATTTTCACCGCCGAAGCAGTGGAAGAGTTGCTCGACATGGAGAAAGTGAAAGAGGAAGCGCTCCAGCGGGTGCAGGACGGCGGCATCATTTTCATCGATGAGATCGACAAGATCGCAGGGCGCGAATCGGGCCAGGGGCGCGACGTCTCCCGCGAGGGCGTGCAGCGCGACATCCTGCCCATCGTCGAGGGAAGCGTGGTGAACACCAAGCATGGGCCGGTCAGTACCGACCACGTCTTGTTCATTGCAGCCGGTGCGTTTCACCTCAGCAAGCCGGGCGATCTCATCCCCGAGTTGCAGGGGCGTTTCCCGCTGCGCGTGGAACTGGAATCCCTCACCGTGGAAGATTTTCGCGCCATTCTGCGCGAACCGGAGAACAACCTGCCGCGTCAGTACAGCGCCCTTCTGGCCACGGAGAATGTGGAACTGGTTTTCTCCGAGGACGGACTTGACGAGCTTGCAGCCTCGGCCTTCGAGGCCAATCAGCAGCACGAGAACATCGGCGCCCGCCGTCTTCACACCGTGGTGGAAAAGGTGCTGGAGGAAATTTCCTTCGACGCCGGCGACGGCGTAACGGGTCGCGTGATTATTGACGCGGCGTACGTAAAGACCCGCCTCGAAGGGATTTTGCAGGCGCAGGATTTAAGCCGCTTCGTGCTGTAAATACGGTGCGAGCTCGCGGTCAGACTTTTCCGCGGGCGATGGGCATGCGACGCCCCACACCGAACGCTTTGCTGGTCACCTTGATGCCCGGGGCAGCCTGGGCGCGCTTGTACTCGGCGCGGTCGATCATGCGCAGCGTGCGCTCCACGGTGGCGCGGTCGGCCACGCTTGCAGCGATGATCGTCTCGGCTCCCTCGCGCTCTTCCACATAGCGGCGCACGATTTCGTCGAGAATCGGGTAGGGGGGCAGGCTATCGCTGTCCTTCTGGTCGGGCGCAAGTTCCGCGCTGGGGGCGCGGTCCAGCACCGACTGGGGGATGGCATTGTTCAATCGCTCGTTCAGCAACGCGGCCAATTGGTACACCATCATTTTCGGCACGTCGGAAATCACCGAGAGCCCGCCGCACATATCGCCGTACAGCGTGCAATAGCCCACCGCCACCTCGCTCTTGTTGCCGGTGCTCAGCACCATGGTCAGCGGGTTTCGGATGGCGTTGGAAATCCACATGAGGATGTTTCCGCGCAGCCGTGCCTGCAGATTCTCGTTGGCGAGGTGGGAGACACCGGTCGGGTCGCCGTGGAAAAGTTCGCTGATGAGGGGCGCGGCAGCGTTGCCTCCCAGCACTTTTTTGAATGCGTCGAAGGGTTCAACGATGGGGATGTCGAAATGGCGCACGCCAAGGTTGGCAGCCAGCGCGGTGGCGTCGGCGTGGGTTTCGTGACTTGTGAAAGGGCCGGGCATGGAAACACTGATCACGTTTTCAGCGCCCAGCGCATCGACCGCGAGGGCCGTCACCACGGCGGAGTCGATGCCACCACTGTTGCCCACCAAGACCTGCGTAAAACCCGTCTTGCCCAGGTAGTCGCGCAGGCCCAGTTCGATCGCCGCGAGGACTTGCGCGGTGTCGTCTTCCAGGCCTTGAACCATGGCCGCAGCGCAAACGGGTTGCACACTTTCGGCGGTATCCCAATCCACGGTAACATCGCGAAACCATCCGGCCACGGCGGTCATTTGTCCGTTGGGAAGCACCACACAACTGCCGCCGTCGAACACCACCTGATCGCAACCACCCACCTGATTCACCAGCAGCACCGGCATGTTCCAGCGCCGCGCGGTGTGGCGCAGCATTTCCAGGCGTCGGGCCGGCTTGCCGATCACGAAGGGCGATGCGCTGATGTTGATGATCACATTCGCGCCCTGTTGCACGAGGGCCTCGATGGGATCGAATTCGTAAAGGCGGTCATTCTTCCAGAACTGGTTGTCGTTCCAGATGTCCTCGCAGACAGAAATTCCGAGGCGCAGATCGG
Source organism: candidate division BRC1 bacterium HGW-BRC1-1 (assembly GCA_002842095.1). Taxonomy (GTDB): domain Bacteria; phylum Sumerlaeota; class Sumerlaeia; order Sumerlaeales; family Sumerlaeaceae; genus HGW-BRC1-1. The sequence continues at coordinate 214,094 of PHCB01000001.1, read as the reverse complement.
TGCCGTCGGGCCCTGCGCCGGGGATTACGACCAGGGGCGATACCGCCTCCGGCGGGGCCGCGCGGAAGTAGCGGTGCTCGTCGAAAACATCGTAATTGGGCAGCAGCTTTTTGGTGATGAATTGCAGCGTGCCGTCGGGCGCAATGTGCGCGGCGGCATTCAGCAGAGGCTGTTTGCCGCCGAAAGTGTTGGGCGCCAGCGTTCCTAGAATGGCCCCGACCCCAAGCTCCGCGCAGGTTGAGCGCACTTCTTCAAGAGCCTCGGTGGCCCTGGCAATGAACGACTCGTATTCCAGCAAATCACGCGGCGGGTAACCGGTCAGCGTCATCTCGGGAAACACGGCCAGGGGCGTGCCGCGCCTCGCGGCGGCGGTCAGTTCGTTGATGATGAGGCGCGTGTTGGCAGCAATGTTTCCGGTGATCGTATCGATTTGGCAGAGGGCAATGCGCATGATGGGGTGAATCTCCGGAGGGGGTTGGGATGGTTGGGTTATTGAAAAGGGAATAAACGCGACCAGCAAAAATGTTGAGTGCAACAGAAGGGAATGTGGTATAATATGACTGGAAATCCTTCAAATTATGCTTGCAGAAGGGTTTTCACGAGATCGAAGTTTTCATCAACCGAATGGCGATGTCCAGACTTGGCTTCTATCCTACAAAATTCATTGAAGGAGCATCGAGTTCGCGTTCGGTGAGAACATATATTAAGCCAGGAGGGCTTATCTGTCATGCGTAAAGGTTTTACTCTCATTGAGCTTCTGATCGTTGTGGCCATCATTGCGATTTTGGCCGCCATCGCAGTCCCAAACTTCCTTGAGGCGCAGGTCCGCTCCAAGGTTTCGCGCACCAAGGCCGACATGCGGAGCGCTTCAACCGCTATCGAATCTTACATGGTGGACTGGAACAAGTACCCGTTCGACGGAGCGAATGCTGCCGGCCCCATGGTCGCAAAAATGTATAACTATTGGTACCTTCCGAAGGAACTCTCTACGCCCATTGCCTACATCACCACGGTAAGCTATCCGGATGTTTTCCGTCAGGTTGCTGCCCTGACCACCTGGCAAGCCCGTGATATTCGGTATACCTGCGTTGACGCAACTTGGGGATCTACCTGGGACGCGGCAAATGGTATTAGTCCCCCCACAGTGTCCACATATTACCGGATGCTCATTGCTGAATATGGTGCTTGGAAACTGAATGCTGCCGGACCCGACCGCACTTATGGTCCTGGTGGATGGTTGGGCAAGGCGGCTGCTTTGGGTTATCCAGCGGGTAGCATCGCATTGCCCTACGACGCCACCAACGGCACCGTCAGCGATGGCGATATCATCCGCACACAGGCATCTGGCAGCGGCTACGCTGGCATGTAATGGTTTTCGTTTCGAAAGCGGCCTGATGCCGTTTCGAGATGGTTTTTTGCAAAAGGGGAGCGGCTTAGGCCGTTCCCCTTTTTTCTGTTTTAATCATGCTTCGCAGTAAAAAGAATCTGTATAGATGCAATATGTTAATAAGGATCTTCCGACATCCTTGTTGGGGGGAGTACCTTTTTGCTTTAGTGGCGACGGAAAATCTTGACAGAAATGCTGAAGATGAAATACGTCAATAGTTGTTCGTCGGTAAATCGCCGGGCAAAATAGTATCAGGCTTCTATATTTTTTTCATACGAAAGGCATTCTCATGCGCAGGGCTTTTACGCTTATCGAGCTTCTGATCGTTGTGGCCATCATCGCGATTTTGGCCGCCATCGCAGTACCCAACTTCCTTGAGGCGCAGGTTCGCTCCAAGGTTTCTCGCACCAAGGCCGACATGCGGAGCGCTGCAACCGCTATCGAATCTTACATGGTGGACTGGAACAAGTACCCGTTCGACGGAGCGAATGCTGCCGGCCCGTTGGCTGGTAAGTATAACTATTGGTACCTTCCCAAGGATCTTTCAACCCCCATCGCCTACATCACCACGGTCAGCTATCAGGATGTTTTCCGTCAGGTTGTGAATGCGACCTTCTGGCAAGCCCGTGATATTCGGTACACCTGCACGGATTCAACCTGGGGAGATACTTGGGACGCCGCGAACCTCAGACCAATAGTAAAATCCATTTATTACCCGATGATCATGGCTGAATATGGTGCTTGGAAACTGAACGCTGCCGGACCCGACCGCACCTACGGTCCTACCGGTTGGGTTGGCAAAGCCGAAGCCATGGGTTATCCTGCGAACAATATTGCCCAACCGTATGATGCCACCAACGGCACCGTCAGCGACGGCGACATCATCCGCACACAGGCATCCGGCAGCGGTTATTCAGGTATGTAATGGTTTGATGATCGATGCGGCCTGATGCCGTTTCGAGATGGTTTTTTTGCAAAGGGGAGCGGCTTCGGCTGTTCCCCTTTTTTTGTTTCATGATTCACTGACGATCGCGACTCAAGGAGTGGGGCAGCAGAGTCAGGGGATTGTAAATCAAGCGCTGGACACCTTTCGCACCTCCCGGCCCATTTTTAGTGGAGAATCCTTTGCGGGGTCTTGTATGGTTTTTCCATAAGCATAATTCCAACAGGAGAACGAAGCCAGATGGCAGTGGGCGAAGAACTTGGTGATATCCGGATCAACAACGATGTGATGGCGTTGATCGCCGGCATCGCCCTTACCGAGGTGGAGGGCGTGGTGTCGCTCAGCGGCAAGTCTTCCTTCAGCGATTACGTCGGCTCGAAGAGCAAGGACGTGGAGAAGGGCGTGACCGTGGAAGTGGACGAGGTGACCGCCATGGCCACCATCAACCTTGAGATTAACGTGGAATATGGCATTGCCGTGCGCGATGCTTGTGTGCAGCTTCAACACGCGGTGAAGAATGCGGTGGAAAATTACGCCGGTACGCCCGTGGATAAGGTGAACGTGACCGTGAAAAGCTTGATGGTGAACGAACAACCGAGGATGTTGCTGAAATAGTTGCCGCGGCAGAGAAGCGTTTTTATGGTGTGAAACTCAAAATAACTTTCAACGGAGCCTGCCCATGAAAGGCCTGCGCAATACGCTGGTTTTTTTACTACTGCTGATTCTTGCGGCGGTGGCCGCAGTGGGGGCCATGGCCACACTGCCCTGGACGCCCGGTCCTCTTGCGCGGGTGCGCGAGACAGGGTTGGAAATCGTGAAGGTGTGGCAGCCCGGCGGCATGCTGTTCTGGATGTTTATCGGTGTGCTCTTCGGTATCCTTCTGGTGGTCGGCGTCACCATTTCGCATTTGCGCCGCAGTGCCCGTGTTGAGGTTCACATGGCCGATGGCCGGGTTGTGATTCTTGAGTCGGCAATCAAAAAGTATATCCGCACGGCCCTGGGCGAACTGCCGGGGATTTCCGTGAAGAAGATTGACCTCGCCCAACAGCGGGCCGGCCTTCGCGTGGATGTGACCGCCAGCGTGCGTACGGCGGAAAAACTGCCCGAGGCGGAAGCCCGCATCATGGCGCGGGTGCGCGAAGCGCTGATACACAAAATGGGCATTTCTGCGATCTCGGGGGTTCACGTGTACATTCAGGATTTTCAGATGACGCCGTCGCCCACCCGGGCGTCCGAGCCGGATGTTGCACTGGATGAAGACATGGATATTCCCTCCTCGGTATTTCCATTGGGGCCGCTACCTGTTACGTTGCACCGTGCGGATCCCGACGTGGTGGCGATGTCGGGCATGCCCAGCACGGACGCCCCGGATAGTGGATTGTTGACGCCACCGGAGAGGGAACCGTACCGATCTGACGATGAGGGCGATGCCAAGCGTGGTGAAAAATTCTTCTCGCGTTTCAAGCGCTCCAAGGGCGAAGAACAGCACTCCGTGGAAAGCGACGCGGCGTTCGATGCGGATTCTTCAGCGGGTGCACTTCAGGTCTCCGATCGGGACCACGACGTGTCGGATGATGAGTTGGCGTCGTCGCTTCAACCCACCGACGCTTCGGATTGCGGGATCGTTCTCCCGGATGATTTAGCTGCTGAAGCCATGGATGAACCGCAGGACGAACAGAATAAGAAAGCCTAAGGAGGGCGATTTGGCGGTCCGTGAAATGTCGCCTTTTTGTGCGGCCCTGGAACTGAAAGAACGACTGGATGCCTTGCGCGAAAACAAGACACGCATCGTTTTTACCAACGGAGTTTTCGATTTATTACATGGGGGGCATATCGATTGCCTGCGAGCTGCCAAAGCTGCGGGCGACGTGCTGGTTGTGGGGCTGAATAGTGACGAATCCGTCACGCGCTTGAAGGGGCCGCGACGCCCCCTGCTGCCCCTCGTGGAGCGGGCAAAAATTATTAGTTCTCTCGAGATGGTGGATTTCGTCACCTTCTTCGACGAGGACACACCGCTGGAATTGATCACTCTATTGCGCCCCGACGTGCTGGTGAAGGGGGGCGACTACACGCCCGAGACAATAGTGGGGCGCCGGGAGGTGGAGGCCGATGGTGGCCAGGTGTTGGTGGTGGAAGTGACGCCGGAGGCGTCGAGCAGTCGAATCATTGAACGTATCTTGCAATCATCAAAGGCGGCGCGTCAATAACGCCGCAAATCATGAGAGGTGTACTGAAATGGACAGGGAACTGAGTTTCGAACTGGTGGACGTGGGTGATAAGGTAAAGCATCCGGAATTCAAGGATGGTGTGGTTACCTTGCGCATCGGAGATGGTTTGAACGCGAAGGTCGTTGTGAAGTTTCAGCCGGGTATCGGAGAGAAGAAACTGGCGTTGCGCTATGCGCGACTGAAGAAGATCCAGGACCGACCCACCCTGGCAGCCGCCGAGGGTGAAGAGGCGGGCGAAGAAACCGCTGGAGCCGAAGGCAAGGCGGAGTAAAACATCCGATGACATCACCGCGAATTGATGAGGAAATGGTGCGCCATGTGGCCACGCTGGCGCGACTGGAGTTGAGCGACGACGAGGTGGAAGGCTTCCGCACAGACCTCGATATGATTCTCACCCATTCGAGCCAGCTCGACGAGCTGGACACAACGGATGTGCCGCCAACCTCTCATTCACTGCCCCTGAGCAACGTGTTTCGCGAGGATGTGATAACACCGTCGTTGACGCCCGAAGACGCGCTGAGCAACGCGCCTGAGCAGGAAGATGGCTACTTCAAAGTACCCGCCGTGATTCAAGAGGGCGGCGGCGCCTGAAGATTGGTTGAACGCAGTTTGTTGCTCCCGGAACGCAGGTCGTTCCGGGGGCAAATTAGTGTGCGGCAGCGCGCCCATTAAATGGACTCTATGGACGACATGGACTCTATGGACGATATGGACATCCGCTAATCCGAAAACCCAATGTCCATATCGTCCATATCGTCCATAGAGTCCATACCGGCCATTCCCGCTCATCCGCCCACTCTGCGAACAATCCCTCATTTCTCCGCGCTTGAAATCGTCATCCGGTGCGGGTGTAACCATCCCCATCATGACCGATAACTCGCAAAATTCTCAGGCGTCTCTCGCCGAAATTCATTACCCTTTCGCCGAAGTTGAATCGCGCTGGCAGCAGCATTGGGAGGAGGAGCAGACCTTCGCCACTCCCGTCGCGCCCGGTGCCGATAAATACTACGTGCTGGAAATGTTCCCCTATCCCAGCGGACGCCTTCACATGGGGCACTGCCGCGTGTATTCCATCGGTGACGCGCTGGCCCGTTTCCTGCGCATGAACGGCAAGAAGGTGCTGCACCCCATGGGGTTCGATGCCTTCGGCCTGCCTGCGGAAAACGCTGCCATCCTGCACAAGGTGCATCCGTCGCAATGGACCGAGCGCTGCATCGACGACATGAAAGCCCAGTTTAAGATGATGGGTTTCAGTCTCGATTGGGATCGCGAAGCGGTGACGTGTCGGCCCGATTATTACCACTGGAACCAGTGGCTTTTCCTCAAAATGATGGAACGCGGGTTGGTCTACAAGAAGGCCGCAGCCATCAACTGGTGCGTGTCGTGCAACACGGTGCTGGCCAACGAGCAGGTGGAGCAGGGTGCCTGTTGGCGCTGCAAGAATCCCGTGGAGGTGAAGAACCTCGAACAGTGGTTTTTCAAGATTACTGATTACGCCGAGCAACTTCTCGCCGATCTGGACAAGCTTAATGATTGGCCCGAGAGCGTGAAAACCATGCAGCGCAACTGGATCGGCCGCAGCGAGGGGGCGGTGGTTCGGTTCAAGTTGTTGCCGAAGGAATTTGCGCCGGGCATGCCGGTGGACGACGCGCAAACGTCGCAGCTTCCCGACGTGGAGATTTTCACCACGCGCCCCGATACGCTTTTTGGCGTTACCTTCATGGTGTTCGCGCCGGAGCATCCGCGCGTAACTGAATTGGTGGAGGGCACCCCGCGCGACGCCGAAGTGAAGGCTTATGTGCAGAAGGCCAAACAGGAGGACCGTTTCCTGCGCACCGCCGCCGACCGCGAGAAGGAGGGCTGCTTCATTGGCCGCTATGCGGTGAACCCGCTGAACGGTGATGTGGTGCCGATCTACATCGCGAACTTCGTGTTGATGGAATACGGCACGGGCGCCATCATGGCGGTGCCGGCCCACGACCAGCGCGACTTCGAATTCGCCACCAAGTACGACATCCCCGTGCGCATGGTCATCGCCCCGCCGGACGATGCGGATGCCATCGCCGGGAGCGACGAAGCGCGCGCGCAGGCTTCTGCTGCGCTGAAGGCTGCATACGTGGAGCCCGGCGTCATGGTGGGCAGCGGTGCGTTCAATGGCCGTCCCAGCGAGGAGGCCAAGGGCGCCATCGCGGAGTATCTGGAAGAACGCGGTTTCGGCAAGCGCACGATCCAGTTCAAACTGCGCGACTGGCTCATCTCGCGTCAGCGTTTCTGGGGCACGCCGATCCCCATTGTGTACTGTCCCGCCTGCGGAACAGTACCCGTGGCCGAGAGCGACCTCCCCATCCGCCTACCGGAGAACGCTGTGTTCAGCGGCAGCGGCAACCCGCTGGCTGCCGTGGATGAATTCGTCAACGCAAAGTGCCCGAAGTGCGCCGGACCGGCGCGACGCGAGACCGACACCATGGACACCTTTGTGGATTCCTCCTGGTATTTCCTGCGTTATTGCGACCCTCACAACACATCGCTGCCCTTCAGCCGGGAAAATGGCGACGCGTGGATGGCGGTGGATCAGTACATCGGCGGCATCGAGCACGCCATTCTCCACCTGCTGTATGCGCGCTTCTTTACGAAGGTGTTGCGAGACCTCGGCCTGGTGGATTGCGATGAGCCGTTCGAGCGTCTGCTGGCGCAGGGAATGGTCACGAATACGTTTGTCGACAAGGCCACGGGGCAAAACGCCGTGGACGAAAACGGCCTGCTGAAGTATGCCAAGATGTCCAAGTCCCTTGGAAACGGTGTCGATCCCATCGACATCATCAAGCGCTACGGGGCTGACACCGCACGGCTCTTTATCTTGTTCGCATCGCCCGCCGAGAAGGAACTGGAGTGGAACGAAAACGGCGTGGATGGTTGCTCGCGCTTTCTGAACCGCGTGTGGCGTCTGGCTCTGATGCTGGAGCCGCAAGTGCGCAAGGTTCTGTCGACGGGCGAAAACCTGAGCGATGGCGTGTCAGCCGGAGCTGCCGATGAGGCGACGCGCGAAATGATCTTTATGACCCACCGCACCTTACAGCGCGTGGCGGTGGAAATTGGTGAGCGTCACCACTTCAACACGGCCATTGCAGCGGTGATGGAGTTCCAGAACGCCCTCTACAGCTATGTGACCAAGAGCGGCGAGGCGGCGGATCCGAAGGTGACGACGTTTGCGCTGCGGGTGTTGCTGCTGTCGCTGTTCCCGTTTGCTCCTCACATTGCCAGCGAACTGTGGCGGGTGAGCGGATTCACCGGACGCCTGGATGACCAGCGTTATCCGGCGCACAATCCCTCGGCGCTTGTGCGCAGCGAGGTGGAAGTCGTGTTGCAGGTAAACGGCAAGATTCGTTCGAAGATCATGGTCTCTGCGGAAGCCACCGACGAACAATTACGAGAGGCTGCGCTGGCTGATGAAAAGGTGCAGGCCACCCTCGCCGGCCGCGAACCCAAGAAGGTGATCGTGGTGAAGGGCCGGTTGGTGAATTTGGTGGGATAAAGGGAAATGGACGATATGGACGAAATGGACACTATGGACACCGACAATACCTTAACGGGTTTGTGTCCATACCGTCCATAGTGTCCATATCGTCCATCCCCCAAAAAAAGAGCCGCCAAGGTTCCTCATCATCAGAGAAACCTCGGCGGCATTTTTGTGCCGCGTATGCGGGAGAAATTACTGGGGGTTGGAAAGGGCGCTCTGGGCGCGCTTCACGTATTCGTTGAAAGCGGCCGGATCATGCACGGCCAGCTCGGCCAGCATTTTGCGGTTCACTTCCACGCCAGCGGTGCGCAGGCCGGCCATGAAGCGGCTGTAGGGCATATCGTTGGCGCGTGCCGCCGCGTTGATGCGGGCGATCCACAGGGTGCGGAAATCCCGCTTCCGCGTGCGACGGTCGCGATAGGCGTAGCGCAGGGCGCGCTTCACGGTTTCCCGTGCGTTGCGGATCAGCTTGCGCCGGCCGCTGTAAAAACCTTTGGCACGATCTAGAATTTTTTTTCTGCGCCGGCGAGACGCCGGGTTATTAGTTGCGCGTGGCATGTTAAGAGTTCCTCCGAGGCCGAAACTGTGCGTTAAGTCGTTATATTAAAATGGGGCGGGTGAAGCGATTATTTCAGGCAAAGCATTTTCAGCACGCCATCCAGATCGGGCTTGGAAACGAGAAGACCCTTGCGAAGCTGACGCTTGCGCTTGGTGGTCTTGGACGACAGGATGTGGCTGCGAAACGCCTGCTTGCGTTTGATTTTCCCGCTGGCGGTTACGCGGAAACGCTTGGCCGCGCCACGGTTGGTTTTCATCTTTGGCATCATGGAGCCTTTCTTACAATCCGGCTGGCTCCGCTGGAGGGCCGGGCGTTATGATATCGCTGCGGTCTGCATCGTCGACGGTCCTCAAGAGCACCGCGGTTTATCAAACCGACTAAACTTGTAATCCTCAGCGACCGAAGTCGCGTCAGGTGGAACGTGATGGTGCCGCAGCTTCGCGCTTGAAGGAAAGCAGGCAGCCCGTGAGAGTCGCTCCCATACGGTTTACCGCTTCTTGCACCGCGACGTCTTCAAGATCGGTCAAAACCCGCTGGAGCAGTTTCATCGCGCGGTCTTGATAAAGTCTCTCGCGGCTCTTGTACGTGAAGGTGACCTTCACCTTGTGACCCGCCTGCAGAAACTCGCGTGCGTGGTTAATCTTTGTGTCGTAGTCATGCTTGTCGATCGAAGGCCGCATCTTCACTTCCTTGATCTCGATGGTCTTGGCCTTCTTGCGCGAATCACGCAGCCGCCGCTTTTGCTCGTAGATCACTTTTTTGTAATCGACGATCTTGCAGACGGGGGGCTTCGCTTCTGGTGCAACTTCCACCAGATCAAGCTCGGCTTCCTCGGCCAGACGCATGGCTTCCGTTACCGGAACAACGCCCAGTTGCTCGTTGTTCTGGTTGATCAGGCGTACTTCTCGCGACCTGATTTCGCGGTTAACCCGATAGTTCTCCCTGATACGGCATCGCCTCCGGTTTAGTTGGTGCTGCTGGTTGTCCGCCCGAACCGGCGCGGATTAAAACAAAAAAGTCGGGGAAAAGAACACGGTGAACCCGTCTCTTTTCCCCGACATAAACTTTGCGGCTTTCACAAAGTCCCTTGCGGGGGCGTTGCGAGCCGAATGCCATGTTGCGTCGTGGGACCTTTTCACGCGCCGAAGCGGCTTGGAGGTGAGAGAAGGGGCCTTCCCTACTTCTTGAATCCGACAAGCGCCGAACACATGCGTAAGCCATGCGAACGACCAAGGATAGAAACTTTACATCGAACCGATTATTCATCGGCATTCGATCAATGGGATGAGATAGTTTCACCGCACCCCGGGGATGACAGAGAGGTGGTCGGAGGGCGGACACGCAGGTCCGCCCCTACGATGCCCCGAAACGTTGTCGTCGAATTGAACCCGCGATTCCGAAGGGGCGAACCTGTGTGTTCGTCCAATCGCACGACTGTGTGGATCGCCGGACCAGGCATGGCCGACCCACGGTCCAAAAAAATTATGCAGTACCAAATAATATGAAACATTGAAATGCCTTTGGATGGCTTAATTTGGTTCTTATTGACCATTAAAAAAGTCTGTTTTTTTTGCATAAACCCGTGAATTGTATTGTGTTGTGTCTCAACTCGCGGTGGTTGTTCAGTCCGCACGAAATTTGGCATATTCTGAGAAGGAGTTTGGAAAAAGATGGCTAAGATGAACGCGGCCGACCGGCCGAAGACACCTAAAGAAGTGCTGGCGATGGCCGATCAGGTCGGAGTCCAGGTTGTAGATTTCAAGTTCATGGATCTCCCTGGCCAGTGGCAGCACCTTTCGGTGCCGCGCCATCAGGTGGATGAGTCTTCGTTTGAGGATGGCTTTGGCTTCGATGGTTCATCGATGCGCGGCTGGCGGGCAATCAACGAGAGCGACATGCTCATGTTGCCCGATCCGGAAACGGCGCTGATCGACCCCTTCGCCAAACACAAGACCTTGTCACTGGTCTGCAATATTCTCGACCCCGTTACCAAAGAGCGTTACGAGCGCGACCCGCGCAGTGTGGCGTACAACTGTGAGAATTATGTAAAGAGCCTTGGCTTTGCCGATTCCGTCTTCATCGGCCCCGAGCTCGAGTTCTTCATCTTTGATGGCGTTCGCTTTGACTCGCAGCCGAATGAATCGTATTTCCACATTGAGAGCGACGAAGGTGCGTGGAGCACCGGCCGCCCCAGTGAGCCGGGCAATCCGAACCTTGGTTGGCGTCCCCGTTTCAAAGAGGGTTATTTCCCGGTTCCTCCCATCGACTCACTTCAGGACATTCGCAGTGAGATGATGTTGACGCTGATGGAATGCGGCATCCACGCCGAGGCCCACCACCACGAGGTGGCTACTGCCGGTCAGTGCGAGATCGACATTCGTTTCAACCATCTGCTGGCCATGGGCGATCAGTCCCTGCTCTTCAAGTACATCGTGAAGAACGTGGCGAAGAAGTATAACAAGACGGTCACCTTCATGCCCAAGCCGATGTATGGCGATAACGGCAGCGGAATGCACGTTCACGTGTCATTGTGGAACAACGGCAAGAACCTCTTCGCCGGTAACCAATATGCGGGTCTGAGCGAAATGGCGCTCCATTTCATCGGTGGCATCCTGAAGCATGCTCCTGCGGTTCTGGCGTTCACCAGCCCCACCACCAACAGCTATAAGCGTTTGGTGCCGGGCTACGAGGCGCCTGTGAACCTTGCATACTCTCAGCGTAATCGCTCCGCAGCCATTCGTATCCCCATGTACTCGGCCAGTGAAAAGGCGAAGCGCATTGAGTTCCGTCCGCCGGATCCCACTGCGAACTTCTACTTCGCGTTCTCGGCCATTGTGATGGCGGGTCTGGATGGCATTCAGAACAAGATTCATCCCGGCGATCCTCTTGATAAGAACATCTATGACCTGCCCGCTGAAGAAGCCCGCAAGGTGCCGAAGGTGCCCGCATCACTGGATGCAGCGCTGGATGCCCTGGAGGCGGACAACGAGTTCCTGACGCGCGGCGACGTCTTCTCGAAGGACGTGATCGACGCTTACATCGAGTACAAACGTACGCACGAAGTGGACCCCATGCGTCTTCGCCCAACCCCGCACGAGTATTTTATGTACTACGACGTTTAACACCCTGCTCTGTTGGGGTTACAGCAATAGTTGGCCGGTCGGTTTGTGGTTCATCACAAGCCGGCCGGTTTTTTTGTGGCTTTCACGCCCCGCCACAGGCGAGGGCATTGAGGGCGTCGGGGTCGATGATGATGATCCGTCGACCTTCTACGCGAATGACGCCATCGTCGGCCATGCGCCGTAGCGCGCGCGAGAGGCTCTCAGGCTGGAGGCCGAGGTCCTGCGCCCAGATTTTTTTGCTGGAGCGCAATTCGAGCGCGCTGCCCACATCCGGGATGAGGTTTGTCTGAGTCATCAGATGAGTTGCAACCCGCTGTTCCGCGCGCATGCCCTTCTGCGCTTCGAGGCGCTCGAGAATGCGAACCATCTTGGCGGCCATGGCACGCATGTAGCGCACCCCAACTTCGGGATGGGCAGCCACCACGCGGCGAAATTCAGCAAGGGGTAGGGAGAAAATTTCGCTGGGTTCGAGCGCCTGGGCGCTTACGTGATAGTGATTGCCAAGCAAAACCGGAATTTCTCCCACGATGTCGCCCGGCTCGATGAAGTGCATGACAACCTCGCCACCGGCGGGGGCGCGGCGCAGGGACCGGAGACGACCGCTCAGGACGACATGGAATGAGTCGGCAGGGTCATCCTGATGAAAAAGGCGGTGTCCCGACGATAGGGTTTTGCGGTGTCCTGCCGATTCCAATTCGCGTCGTTGTTCGGAGTCGAGCCCCTGAAAAAACGGGACTGCCTCAAGCGGAGTACGCCGGGTGCGGGAGCCGGGTGGGGAGGGGGCCATGGATTCAGTTTAACGGTTCGGGAAATTGCATGATGACTGATTGTCTGCACCATAAGTAATAAGATGACAAGTGAAAGAAGTCCGGGGGGGATTGGAAGCGTTCCCGTTCGCTGCTGCGCCTCGGGGGAGTTGTTGATCCTATCGAATGTCTGAGGGAGGGGCGGGGTAGTTGGTGCTCAATGAGATTGCGCACTTCCAAAATGCACCGTTGGGTGGCGGCGATGGTGATGCTCGCTTTCGCTTTTTCCGGCCAGCTTTCGGGCTGTGGATGCGCCGCGGCTGCAGCGATGCATCTCGTGCGAGATCATCAGGGCGATGTGAACCACTCTCATCAATCGGCACTGGGCAAGTATGCCGCTGCGGATCACGATGGATGCTCCCATGGGGCCGATTCGCCGGAAGGTTCCAACGAATCTCATTCCGGTGCAACTGAATCATCCCCGGATTGCGGCTGTGCCGGCTGCGGCGATGTGTGTTCGCATGTTATGTTCGTCGTGCAGCAAGTTTCCCTGGCCTCGTCTGATGCGCTTCCAGAGGGCGGCGTTTTTGTTTATAATCCCGGTGTTGCGCCCGCCGGGGCTGTGTCCATCTTTCAACCTCCCAAGCTCGTCTCTGCCTGATTTTCCCGGCTACTGATCTTCGCGATCGGCAATTCGCTTCCCTGTTCGTGGACTGATTCAACCCGTGCGCTTTTGTTATCGCTGCGCGCACCCACGGAATCCAACCGAAGCTCTTGAGACGAAAGGTTTCCATCATGCAGCATCGACTTTATGGGTTTGCCCTGCCAGTTCTGTTATTGGTCGCGGGCTGCTCCGGCGACGGACCATCTGTTGCCACCGAAACGGAAGTGCACGCCGAGGGGGAGATGCCAGGCGCACAGGCGACCAATCGCATTGATGTGCCCGAGAATGTCCGGCGTAACCTCGGCATTCGGTTTGCCAGGGTGGAGTCGCGGCGGGTGGCAGATACGCTGCGAATGCCGGGGCGTTTCGAGGCGCAACCCCTGGCCCGGCGCGAGTATCGCACGCCGCTGTCAGGCCGTGTTGAGCTTTTCGTAAACCAGTACGACACCATCACCACCGGTCAGCCTTTGTATGAGTTGGATTCGGTGGAATGGCGTCGCGCGCAGCAGGAAATGGCGGAGGCGATCGCTCGTGTGGAGTTAACGAGTGCATCGGTCGTGATGGCTTTGGCGTCATCGGGTCAGGCTTCGCGGGCGCAATTGGTTTCATCGGGCCGGGCGGAAGCAGGGGAGCGGCATTTGGAGGCCCTCCGAGAATCGGTGATGGTTGCCGAGGCCTGGACAGATGAGCTGGAAAAGCTGGGCCGGACCGTGGGCGGCATGTCGGGTGAGATGGTGGATGCCCGCAGGCGTGTTGCCGATGCCCGCGCCGCCCTGGTTGAGGCCGAGGAGGAAAAGGCGGATTCGGAGCGGGAGCGTTTGCAATTGAGCACAGGGGGCGATGGTGCCTTCGCCACCACAGCCACTCAAGGGGCGGCATTGCAGGCTCGCATCAGCGACCATGAGGCAGCGCACTTGCGACTGGTGCTGGCGAGGGCGGCCATGAGGTCGATCCTCCAGGTGAGCGATGAGGATCTGGACGAACCCGGCGCAGATGGCTCGCCCATGTGGCAGACGCTGGATAAAGTGAAGGTGCGGGCAACGGCCTCGGGTGTGGTGGAGACATTGCCGGTTACGCACGGTGCCCATGTGGAAGCTGCGGCGCCCGTGCTGACCACAATTGACCCGGAAGCAGTGCGCTTTCGTGCGGTCGCTTATCAGAGTGATCTGGGGAAACTGAGTAATGGAATGGCCGCGCGAATCGCACCGCCATCGGGCGGCAGTATCGCCGGGGTGGAGTCGATTCCCGCCACGCTGTTTCTGGGTCTTGAGACCGACGCCCAGAAGCGCACGATGGATGTGATCGTCACGCCCCAAAGCACCCCGACGTGGGCACGCGCGGGCGTGACTGCGTTTGCGGAGGCCGTGCTCGACGAGACGAGCGACCCAGAGCCGGCAGTTCCCTTGAGCGCCGTGGTTCAGGATGAACTGAGGACCATCGTGTTCCGGCGCGATCCAGAAAACCCGGATAAAGTGATTCGTCTCGAAGCGGACACCGGGGTCAGCGACGGTGAGTGGATCGCCATGCAGAGCGGTCTGGCCGAGGGCGACGAGGTGGTGGTCGAGGGAGCTTACACGCTCAAGCTCGCTGGTACCGGCAAGGTTCCGCAAGGCGCCCATGTGGATGCCGATGGCACCGTCCATTTCGGCAAACACTGAGAGAGCGGAGAGAACAAACATCATGTTAAAACGAGTTATAGCTTTCTCGATCCGCCATCCGGGGATGATCCTGGCGGGGGCGCTGTTGGTGATGGGCTTCACATTGTTTAAGTTGCGCGCCATGCCGCTGGACGTTTTTCCCGAGTTGAACGCGCCCACCGTCGTGGTAATGACGGAGGCATCCGGGCTCGATACGACGGAGGTGGAGCAATACGTCACCTTCCCGATTGAAAGTGCGGTGAACGGACTACCCGGCGTGCGACGCGTGCGCAGCACCAGCGCGTTATCGCTTTCCATAGTTTTCGTGGAGTTCGATTGGAGCACCGACATTTATCGCGCGCGACAGTTGGTGGGCGAACGACTGGCTGCGGCGCGGGACACGCTTCCCGAGGAAGTTAACGCCGAGATTGCGCCCATCAGTTCCATCACCGGCGAGGTGATGCTGGTCAGTATTTCATCTCCGGACAATTCGGCTTCACCGGCCGAGATGCGCGCGTTTGCGGATTTTGAATTGCGCAACCGCCTGCTGGGTGTGGCGGGTGTAACACAGGTTGTCGCGATCGGTGGCGAGCTGCCCGAGTATCAGGTGAACGTGCGCCCCGATCAGTTGAGCCTGTATGATCTGACTGTGGAAGATGTCCAGGCAGCGGCGGGCAAGGCGCATACCATCGCCAGCGCGGGCTACCTGCCGGATGTGCAGGGGCGTGAGTTGCCTTTGCGCCAGACGGGCCGCGTGCGCAGCGTTGAGGATATCAAGGCGACCATCGTGCGCTATGTTGATGGTGCGGCAGTGACCATTGGTCAGGTGGCCGATGTGCAACTGGCGGGCGCGCCACGTCGCGGAAATGCCAGCGATGGGGGAGTGCAGGCGGTAGTTATCTCCATCCAGAAAGTGCCGGGGGCAAACACGCTTGTTGTCACCGAGGCGGCCGACGAAGTGCTGCGTCAGGCCGAGGGCGCGCTGCCGAAGGGGGCGGTGATGAACCGTCACGTTTTCCGACAGTCTGATTTCATTTCCCTCAGCATTCACAATGTCGTCAAGGTCTCGCGCGACGCCGCCATTCTGGTCGCCATCATCCTCATTCTGTTTCTCATGAACGTCCGAACGACGATCATCACGCTCACGGCGTTGCCGCTTTCGCTGGGGGTGGCGCTACTGGTGCTGTGGGCGCTGGGACTGTCGATCAACGTCATGACGCTGGGAGGTCTGGCCGTTGCCATCGGCGAGTTGGTGGATGACGCTATCATTGACGTGGAGAACGTTTTTCGCCGTCTGAAGGAAAATCAGGCGCTGCCCGTCGGCCAACAAAAGGGACGGATACAGATCATCTTCGATGCCTCCAACGAGATCCGTTCCTCGGTGGTTTTCGCCACCATCATCATTGTCATCGTGTTCGTGCCGCTGCTGTTTCTGCAGGGACTGGAAGGACGGTTCTTTCGTCCCCTGGGAATCGCGTACATCTCCTCCATTCTTGCGAGTCTTCTGGTGGCGCTGACGGTCACCCCGGCCATGTGCCGCTTGTTGCTGAAGGGTCGACTGGGGCGCGGTGGGGCGGAGCATGACGGTCCGTTGGTGCGTGTGTTGAAACGTGTTTACGCTCCGATTCTCAATGCTGCTTTGCGCTGGAAAAAGACGGTGCTCGGGCTTGCGGCCGTGGCGTCTGTGGCAGCACTGGCTCTGGCATCGACTTTTGGCTCAAGCTTCCTGCCGGAGTTCAACGAGGGCACTTTCACGGTGTTCGTGTATGCGCCGCGTGGAACCTCGTTGCTGGAGAGCGACCGCATGACGCGTGGCATCGAGGAACGGCTGTCGAAAATCGAGGGTGTGCGAGCGGTGATTCGCCGCACCGGCCGCGCCGAGCGTGACGAACATGCGGAGCCGGTCAGCAATTCGGAAATCGAAGTGACCGTAAAGCCCGGCAAGGGACGCGACGAGGTGCGAAGGCAGATCGACGTGATTCTTGCGGACGTGCCCGGTGTGACGACCAGCGTGGGGCAGCCCATCGAACACCGGCTGTCGCATATTCTCTCGGGTACACCGGCGGCTATTGCCATCAGTGTGTACGGCGATGATCTGGCGAAGCTGCGGTCCATCGCCGCGGAGATCGAACAGGAGACGAAAAAGATTCCTGGCGCGCGGGATGTAACCGCCAATCGGGAACTGCTCAATGATTCGGTCACCATCGATTATCGCCCTGCGCATCTGGCGTTGTATGGGTTGACCCCCGCGGAGGCCGCCGAGCAGGTGCGCGTTGCGTTTGCGGGGCGCGCGGTGGCGACGGTCAACGAAGGCATTCGGCAGTACGATCTGGTCGTGCGGTTGCACCCCGAGGAGCGCCAGGGGGTTGACCAGTTAAAGAACCTCGTGTTGCGCGGTGCCAGCGGCGCGAGCGTTCGGTTGACCGAAGTGGCCGATGTGGTGATGGAACGTACGCCCAACCAGATCGTGCGCGAGAACGCGCGTCGAAAAGCGCTCGTGTCGCTCAACGTGGCCGAGGGACAGAACCTCGGCGATCTGGTGCAGGCGGTGCGCAAGCAGGTTGATCCGATTGTGGAACGCCACGGCTACACGGTGCATTATGGCGGGCAGTTCGAAGCGCAACAGTCGGCATCGCGCACCATATTTATCATGGGTGCGGGTGTGATATTTGTCATCGGGCTGCTGCTCCACATGGCTCTGGGATCAGGTCGCGCGGCGTTGCTGGTGATGGTGAACCTGCCCCTCGCCATGATCGGCGGCATCATTGCGATTTACCTCACGGTGCCCGCGTCTGTGTTTGCCAACACCCGGGCGCTCTTTGGTCTGGGTGGCGTTTATATCGCACCGGTCATTTCCATCGCGGGCATGGTGGGTTTTGTCACGTTGTTTGGCATCGCGGTGCGTAATGGCATTCTGCTGGTCAATCACTACGCCCACATTCTGCGCGAGGAGAGGCGACCCCTGCACGAGGCTGTTGTGCGAGGCAGCATGGAGCGACTCGTGCCGATTCTCATGACAGCATTGTCGGCGATTCTCGGTCTGATCCCGTTGGCGATGGCAGCCGGTGAGCCGGGCAGTGAGTTGCTCGCCCCACTGGCCGCAGTGGTCCTGGGCGGATTGGTTACGTCCACTTTCCTGAATCTGTTCGTGGTGCCGGCGGGCTACATGATGGTTTTCGGGCACAGTGGCGCGCGGCCTTTGCGCAGCACCTCGGCGTCTGACAAAGAGGAAATTATAGTGGGGGAGTGATGCACGCCCCCAACACAACAAGTTATGCTTCCTTCCGGGAGTGTGAGAAACTAACAAAGAGGAGACTAACAATGAACAACAGCAAGACGATGAAAGCGGCCCTGGCCGCAGCGGTAACCGTGGTGATGATGACGGGTGGCTCGGTCTTCGCTCAGGCAAAACCAGGCGCAACCCTGGACCCTCACGCGGGCCATAACCATGCAGCCCCCGCTGCAACCGGCGGCCATGCCCATGGCGACGCGAAGGACCTCGGAACAACCACCATCGCGAGTCTGAAAGTGAACGTATCGCAGATGGGCGACGTGGCGGCGGGCGGCCACGGGGTGTTTGAGATTACACCCGCTGCCGGACAGACCGATCCGAAAGCTGTGCGCGTGTGGGTGGGTGCAGAAAACGGAGTCGGTTCAGTGAAAGCCAAAGCCGCCAAAGCGGGCGACGCATATGACGCGCACGTGGAAGTGCCCAAGGCCCTGACCCCCGAAAGCAGCCTGTGGGTGGAAGTGGAACCCGCCACAGGGAAGAAGGAAAAAGTGGGCTTCACGCTGAAGCAATAAATCCGTGGTGGAAGGATGGACTGAATGGACTGAATGGACGATATGGGGCAGCGACTAAACTGACACGTCCATAACGTCCATTTAAGTCCATATCGTCCATAAAGTCCATCCTCCCCCACAAGATTTATTGAACGCGCTCCAGCCACCGGGCATACTCTTGTTATCATGACAACCCAAACAGACTACGGCTGCGACGTGATGGCCATCGGGGCTCATCCCGATGACATCGAGCATTGCATTGGCGGCACATTGCTTCACCTGCGCGATCAGGGCAAAAGCGTTGTGATGGTTCACATGACCCACGGCGAGGCCGGCACGTACGGCAATGCCGAGATACGCGATAGCGAGGCGCGCGATGCGGCGGATTATCTGGGCGCCGAAGTGCGCTGGCTGGACTTCACCGACACCCGTGTGGAGGATAACTTCGATGCGCGCTTGCGGGTGATCAAGGCCATCCGCGAACTGCGTCCCCGCCTGATCCTTTGCCAGTATTACGACTTCCCGCTGATGCATCCCGACCATGAAGCTACGGGGCGCATCGTGCGAAACGCTTTCCGCCTGAGCCGGTTCAAGAACATCGAAACAGGTCAGCCGCCCTTCTGGATTCCAAACATCGCCTACTACCTCCACCCCGATTCGGTGAAGCCCACATTCGTTGTGGACGTGACTCCTTATTTCGAGCGCTGGAAGGAACTGGCGGATAAGTATGCTTCGCAATATGGAAGTATCCCCGGCTATCAGGACCGTCTTCTGGCGCGCAAGCGTGCCGCGGGCTTTTACATTGATGTGCCGTACGCCGAGAGTTTTTATTGTGACCGTCCTCTAAAGGGAAACGCGGTCGATCTGACCCTCCTGTGACGGGAACAGCGACGTATTTTTGAGAGAGAAAAAAGGACTTCACGCATGGCATCGGACATGAGTCGCAAGTGGTCGTGGACGCTGGGGGCGGCCTGGCTTGTTTTGTCATGCCTGTCGAGTTCGGCAATGGCTCAGGAGCAACCGAGGGGGCAGGCCCTCGCCCGGCCCGATAACGCAGTTATTGCTGAAAATATTAAACGGGAAATGACAAATCCGGCAGTGTTGAAGTTGCAGAAATTGTATGCCGAGGCAGGCGTCACTTCCGGGCAAATGGAACGTCTTCAGCTTATGGATGCGCGGGCATTTGCGATGGCTCGCTTCGCAACCACTGATGACATTCAGGAATTTCACAGCGAGCGCGCCACGCTGTTGAGTCCCGAACAAATGCAACGGGTCACAGCCGCGGCAACCGAGGACTTTCGTGCCCGCCTTCGGGGGCGTACGCGTCTCAACCCGTCATCGTCAGTTACGTCGGACAGCCTGAACGGGTATGCGGGTGATGCAACAACCTCAACCATGGACAACGCGCCCGATAACGATTCCACGCCGACTCTCGAGATCGTTCCGATCTCCTCTGCTGATGATGAAACGACCTCGGGCGAGAAGCCCACAGCGGATGATTCTGGAGACAGCATCATCATTGAGGATAATCCCATCAATGACGAGGGAGAGGTGGCGGGCGAGGCCGATTCCACTTCTGTAAAGGATGGCGAGGCAACGGCCTCTCAATCCGGACAGTCTGGCGACGAGTGACCACGCCCGGAACTGCGGGGGTGCGCATTATCGGCATCGACCCGGGTCTGGCCAATGTGGGGTACGGCGTCATCCAACATGACCGCAACAAGTCGTGTCTTTTGGCGGCGGGCACCATTACCACGCCATCAACCATGGAAACTGCTCAGCGCTTGAAGCAGATTCACGACGGTCTTGCCGCTGTTATTGAAACGTGGCAGCCGTCCATTGCGGCGCTCGAAGATTTGTTTTTCTGCACGAATGTGCGCACGGCCATTGCCGTGGCTCAGGGGCGGGGTGCATGCATTCTGGCCACGGCCAACTCCGGAATTATTTTGGCGGAGTACACCCCTCTTCAAATCAAAATGGCCGTGACGGGCTACGGCCGCGCCACGAAACAACAGGTCGAGAAAATGGTGAGGGTGGTTCTGGCCCAGCAGGAGGGCGTGTGGAGTAATCACGCCGCCGACGCCCTTGCCGTTGCCCTTTGCCATGCGCATTCGATGCATTTCAAAGTTCTCGCCACGGCGGCCGGTGCACCGCTGCCCGCCCGTGGAAAGCGCAAATGGCGTTGATGCCCGGCGGCATGTCATGACCGCTGCGTCGGTTTATCTGCATGTTCCCTTTTGTCGTCAGCGATGCAGTTATTGCGATTTTTTCCGAGTTACCGATGCCGAGGGTACTCACCCTCTGGCGGCCCGATGGTTTGATCTTTTATGGCAGGAACTTCTGTTATGGCGGGCAGAGGGGGCTGTTTCACCGGAGACGCCCTTGCGCACAATTTACATGGGGGGAGGCACCCCGAGCCTCACCACTCCGAGGGTGATTGGCGATTTCCTCAATCGAGTTCGCGGCGAATTCGCTGTGGCGTCCGATTGCGAAATCACGCTGGAAATGCAGCCGGGGACAACGACTCGCGCGGGTGTGGAGGAGTTGGCTGCTGCGGGGATCAATCGGTTTTCGGTGGGAGCGCAGACTTTCTCGCAACGATGGCTTGATCTCTCGGGCCGTCGCCACTCCGCCGACGACACGCGTACAACCATTACAGCGGTGCGGGAAGTGGCCGGTGACACGGCACTCTCCGTGGATCTGATCGCGGCCTGGCCCGGACAGGACCTCACGGCTCTGCGCGGGGATGTGGAGGAGGCGCTTTCCTTTGGGCCCGCCCATCTGAGCGTTTACGAACTGACCTTCAAAGATGGCACCGAACTGGCCCGGGCGGAGGGTGCGGGGGAGGTGGTGGCATTATCAGAGGACGATCGTGCCGAAATGTTTATTGAGGTGGCGTGTCTGGCTGCGGCCGCAGGGCTGGCGCAATATGAGGTGTCCAACTTCGCCCGGCCGGGGAGCGAATCGCGTCACAACACGGCATATTGGACCCTCGACGACTGCGTGGGTCTGGGTGCCGGCGCGCATTCTCTTGTGTGGCCTCATCGCTATTCCAACCCCCACGACCTGGGTGGTTATGCCGCCTCGGTGGAGCAGGGCCGCCTTTTTCGAGTCGTAAACGATGCAGCGGACCCAGAGATTTTCGCCGCGGAAAATCTTTTCATGGCCCTGAGACTTCTGCGTGGCGTTGATCTGGATTGGTTCGCCGGGCGTGTGGGGTCGGATGTACGCCAGACCCACGCAATTGCATTAGCTCGTTTGCAGGAAGCGGGTCTCGTGGAGTTAAACGACAGTCTGCTGAGGCTGACAAGCGAGGGTTTGCTGCGCGCCGATGGAATTGCTGCGCTGTTTGTGTGAGCTGCCGCGATGGGGGAAGTGGCTGGTATAAGCCACCACACTGGCGATGAACCACCGCAAGGGGTTCGACATTTAATAAACAGAAACAACCGTAACATGAATGGATAAAGCGGTCTGTGTTTTTTGATGTTTCTGGCCCAGGCCTTGCAAAAGGGGATTGAAACCAAAACGCCATGGTGGGAGCCTTGGCGTATCTTTTGATTAAGATGGCGCGCCTTACATGACACACACAAATAGGACCAACTTACTCCCGTTGGTAAATCTTCGCCCTCGTCAAAGGTTCGTTTTATGCAAACACACAAGTTGAGGATCTTGACATGACAGAAGCTGTGAATGAACGCCCCATTATGGAGCGCCTGAAAACGGATACGCGTTCCGCGCATGATGACGCCGAGGACCAGTTTTTCATGCGTGACCTGATGGCGGGAACATTGCCGAGGGAAGTCTTCGCCGCGTCGCTTCGTCCCTTGCAGGCGATTCGTGCCTGCATCGAAAAGCACCTGCAGACCAATGCTGATCATCCTGCCATCGCGGCATGCATCCGCCCTTATCATCACTTTGCTCATCTGTACGATTCAGACGTGGAATACTTTGGGGTCGCTTCCGATCGCAGCGCGGAAGATCTGAAATCCGTTCAGGAATTCTGTCGCCTGGTGAAGGACGCCGAGGACGCGGATCCGGTAAATCTTCTGGGGATTTTTTATGTGCTCGAAGGCAGCAACATGGGCGCGAGCATGC
Source organism: candidate division BRC1 bacterium HGW-BRC1-1 (assembly GCA_002842095.1). GTDB lineage: Bacteria > Sumerlaeota > Sumerlaeia > Sumerlaeales > Sumerlaeaceae > HGW-BRC1-1. Next base: position 191,413 of record PHCB01000001.1, on the reverse strand, counting down.
TACGCGTAAAGGTGCAGGAATCTTACGAAATTGAAGGCAGCGAAGGTACTGGGGCGATGGTGCCACACGGACGCGACTTGATGCCGCGGTGGCGCGAGTTTGTGGAGTGTATGAACAACCTGGGGCTATCAGCGAAGCAGCGCGAAGCAATTCTGGCTTCTGCTTCGAATACATTCCGCGTGATGGGGAATCTGTATCGTGAGATATATCAACCAGCGGAGTCCTAGATCCGCTGATTCAGGTATTATCTTGTCCTCATGATCCACCGACCATGAAGCTCACCCATTCGTACAAACTTACGCGCAAGGAGCAATACGCACAAAATGAAATTTCAAACGCTTCCGGGAAGCATGTTTTTTGCCACCATACTTCTGATACTCGGCCTTGGTACTTCAGCCAAAGCGGCCCCGATTGTCTTCGATTTTGAGGCATCCAATCCGCTTTCATCCCCCATTGTTTCGGGAGATGTTAAGTTCTTTGCACCCACCGCGGATCAGGCCCATGGCGGAACCAAGTCATTGAAGTTTGTTGAGCCGGGGGCGGGTTTCTTTGAAAGTTTCACGTACGACGTTGCTCCCACGGTTCTGGAGACAGGCACCGTCTCTGTCTGGTTTTATGACGAGCGCGGCATGGCTGCTTTCAACCCGAATCCTCTGGCGGCCAGAGCCTCCGGTTCCATTATCCTTGAGGACAAGAACAACCCATCAGATTTCGTGGCCATCGAAGTGAACGAACTCGCTTACGGCGGTGGCCGTTATTACGGCACCGAGGGTTCGGTTGATCGTGGCACCATTGGTGACAACTTTGAGTCGGGGGCAGCCAGCACAGTGGGCCGCTCTGTGGGTTGGCATCAGGTCACGTTCACTGTCGGCGCTACCGCCTCTACGCTCAGCGTTGACGGAATCGCTGCGGTCGATGTGGGCGGCCCCGGTGGCGATAAAACCCTTCGGCTGCGTTTCATGAATGGTTCTGCGGCCAATGGCAGCGCGCCGGTTGGCACGCCCGGTCTGCCTCCGGGCTATATGCCAAACTGGGTCACCACGGCCCCCGGCACCGAGTTCGCGCAGGTGGCTGCAAAAAGCTGGATCTACTTCGATGACATAGCGATCAATGCGGTCACCCCCGCCGTTGCCTCTCACACAAACGGTTTTGAATCGGGCGAATACGACACATTCCTTATCCCTCATCCGGTCTTGATTCCCGCCAATGATAACACCCGCATGGCAGACTTCGTGAACCAATGGGAACCCCAGACGACGGGAATCGCCCACGGCGGCTCCAATGTTGCTTACTTCAAAAACAACCCCGAACCTTTCAAGAGCGTCGCTTTCGATCTCTCCGGTGTTCCGGAGAACGGTCAGGTGAGTTTCTGGTTCTATGACGCGCGCGGGCCGGAAGCGCTGCAAACGCTGTTCGGCGCCAGCTTCATGGTCGAGAGTGGCAGCAACCCGGAGAACTTCCTCGCCGCGGAGGTTTGGAATTTCCCTTACCCCATGTCGAGCGACCCGACGCCCGGTGGCCCCAACTACTTCCTCACCATTCGTCCCGTTCCCGGAACATCGGCGGGATTTGAATCACGCGTCTTCGGCAACCGGACCATCGGATGGCACGAGGTGGTGATTACTATGACCAATGCGGACAGCACGATTTCCATCGACGGCTTCAGCAGCGGCGCCTTCAAGGGCCCCGGTCTTTCTGATTCTCCGAAACTGCGTTTGATGGCGGACTCGGCTTCCTCGGGTGGCTACTCGAACTGGCGCACGGTTGACCCTCTGGCGCATATTTATTTCGAAACGGTTGATCCATACGTTTACTACGACGACATCACGATCCCCACGACGACAGCCGCCGTGACGGACTGGTCCGTTTACTGAAAGAGGTCTTTACGCCTGTGATGTCTCGATTGACGACATATTGGCAGAGTCGCGGCGGGGGGTGCCCCATGGCCCCCGTCCGCGCACTTTTCCCCATGATGGCCATGCGCGGTTTTACCCTGATCGAACTATTGATCGTGGTTGCCATCATTGCCATCCTCGCGGCCATTGCCGTCCCCAACTTCATGGAAGCTCAGGTGCGGGCGAAGGTCTCCCGCACCAAGACCGATCTGCGAAGCCTGAAGGTCGCTCTCGAGGCGTACCGCACGGAAAACAACCTGTATCCCCCAGTGGGCAACCCATCGTTTCCATCGACCTTCGACGTGTTGACTCCGTTCACCTATCGACTGAAGGCGGTCACATCGCCGGTGGCGTACATAACGACCATCCCGCACGATCCATTTGCCCGGGCCGGCCAGCCCGAGGGCAATGGATTGCCTTTCATCGATCCCGCTTATTCCTATGCACCGGGTAACTTGTACTTTGGAAGCGCCCCCATTTTCGGCACAAAGATGTATCGTGGCTCTGTCTTCTCGGTGTCGGGTCGCGGACCCGATCGCTACATTCTTTTTGGCAACTATTGCATGGCTCACCCAACGGCTCAGCAGGACGGTGCTTACGTCCGCGGATCTTACGACGCCACCAACGGCACCCTGAGCGAGGGCGATGTGATCATGCTCGGTGGCGGCCGGATGTAGCTGGTTTCCAACAGTCGCGAATCAAGGGCGGCTGGAGTCAGATATAATCCACCACGACTTCCTTGCGGACTTCGCGCAGGAACTCGACCACTTCCTTTACCAGGCTCACGCGGATGGAAATGTTGCGCGGCAGCAGGGGGTTCTGGTAATATTCGCTGATGCTCTGCCCCACGAGGAACTCGATGTAATCGGCTTCCAATAGTTCGGTGGCCAGCAGCACGGCACCATTGCGGTCCTCGGGCAGGCGCGTGATGTCGCCCTTCACCTCGCGCATAATCTCGAGGGTGCGCGCCATCGTCAGGATTCCCTCCGTCAGCAAATCGACGTCCTTTACGTATCCGACCGGCGGTAAATTGCGGCGCATGGTGGAGATGTCCGCTTCGATGGTCATACCCAGATAATTGCCCACAATGTTTGTGGTCGTGCCGCCGCAAACCACGCGACGCCCGGCGAAGGCGAACAATTTATCGCACGCCCCGCGATCGTCCTCTTCCTTCAATGGCGGGCCGGTGAAGACCATGAGAGACTTGCGGGCGCGCACATAGACGCCCATGATGGTGGCATCGTCACCGGGTTCGTCATGGTAGAGGCGGTTCACTTCGTTCAGAACCCGCGTTACGATCGCCCGCGCGCTGCCGGGGTTGTGCAACATGGTCTGTTCGGTGAACTTGAGCACGTTGTCGCGGCCCCAGCCGAAGTTCATTGCGCCACCCAGTCCCGCGTGCAGCACGCCGTCGCTCAGGGCCGCCAGAAAATCTCCGCGCTCCAGTCGGCCCTCGGAAATGATCACGTCGCGATCGAGGATTTTCTCGACGCGGTGCTGGAGCTTCGCAGGATGTCCGGCTTTCAGATAGAGGATCGGTGGGTTGTCGAAATTGATGACGCGCACTTCAAGGGTTACTTGATTCACCTCCACGACGGTGAAAGTCGCGTAGGCAATTTCCCGCACTTTGCACATCGGCAGGGTGCCTATGACGGTGCTCAGCACTTCATCCAGTGGTGCCTCGGCGCCCAGCATCGTGGCGATAATTTGCGAGGTGAGAGTCGCGAGGATGCAGGCTTTTACGCCGCTGCCCAGGCCATCGGATAGAATGGCGATGGTGCGGTCGCCGGCTTGCACGAGTCTCACCTGATCGCCGCACAGTTCCTCCCCATGGCGGAAGAGGCTGCTGTCGTGGATGTCGAGAAAATCGTGCAAGTCAGAAGTTTTCCTTCTCCACGAGTTCGACAATCTTGATCAGGCTGACCTTGGTTTCGGCAGTGGTTTCTCCCAGCAGGCCAGCAATTTCCTGGGCCACCTTCATCTGCTTGTCCACCACCTCCTGCACCCGGGCTATGGTCTGTTGTTTGCGTGTCAGCATCTCGCGGCGCAGCTTGAAGTCGTGGGTGTGGTCCACGAGGATGCAGGCGATGATGCCCTCGTCCTCCACGGGGAAAACAACCTGACGCACGGCCAGGTCCTGCTTCGCATAATATTTTTCGCGGTGGGGCAGCGTACCTTCGGGGCGCTTCAACATCGCTGACAGTTCTTCAGCGTCGTCCATCACCACCCCGGCGTGTTTGCCCACGATTTCGTCCGGGGTTACTCCGAACATTCGACAGAAAGCCGGGTTCACGACCCGCACGATGAGGTCCTTGTCGAAGACAATGAGGCCGTTGGGGTCGTAATCCCAAAGCGATTCCCAAAGGGTTTTTCGGTTGGTTTCCATCGAAGTGAATTTCCCCTTTTCTTACAATGCTGCTTTGAGATGTCTGAGCATTTCCATCGTGAAGCGGACGCGGAGGTTTTCCGGCGTAATGTTGATGAAGAGTGTTTCACGGAACTTGAGCACGCTGCCATTCACGCATGGTCCGAGACAGAATGAACCCTTCAGTTCGATAACGCGATCGAGCTGATGTTCGCAGAGCAAGCGCTGCAAATGCGGCAGGATGTCATACACCCCGCGTTGATGACAGGCGGAACCCATGCAAAGCCAGAGTGGTTCTTTCGCATTCATGGGTGCAGGCATCGGGGTGTAACGCGGTCATGTCAAGCAGGGTCAAGGGGGCACAAAAAAGAAGCGGTGCGACTCGAAGGTCGCACCGCCCTGGTGGGGGAATCAGATGCTTCTACTGCATTTGATTCGGAGAAATCAGGGGTCAGGGGAGAATTACTGCGTCGATGACGTGGATGGTGCCGTTGCTGGTGGCGATGTCGGTCTTAATGACGTTTGCGTCGTCGACCTTCACCTTGTCGCCATCAACGCTGATCTTAACTTCTTTACCATTCACGGTTTTGGCGCTCTTCAGCTTCACCACGTCGGCGGCCTTAACGTTGCCGGCAACCACATGGTAGGTCAGAATCGCGGTCAGCTTCTCTTTGTTCTCGGGCTTGAGAAGGTCGGCAAGGGTTTCCTTGGGGAGCTTGGCGAAAGCCTCATCCGTGGGCGCAAAGACGGTGAACGGTCCGTCACCCTTGAGGGTTTCAACCAGGCCGGCGGCCTTCACTGCGGCGACGAGGGTATTGAAAGAACCGGCACCGACTGCGGTGTCAACGATGTCCTTCGACGGCTTGGCAGCGTCGGCAACCTTCGTGACTTCGACCTTCTTCTCGCCACCGGCTGCAGGGGCTGCTGCTTCGGCTCCACCACCGGCGCCGCAGCTTGCTGCCTGGGCGCTAACGGTGCTCAACGATGCTGCGACTGCGAGAACTGCGATGCGGGTGATCCATGAGTTTTTCATTTTTCAGATTCTTTCGTTTGGTTTGTTTGCTGCGTTGTTGAATAGCTTTAACGAAGCCATTGAAAAATATTTGTTCAGCACGTCGATTTTTTTAAAAATAGTTTTTGATGGGAATGGACGGCAGGAGCTCATTAGAGTCTGAAGTGCTTATAGACAAAGGCCAAAACCATGGTGGGGGACCGAAAAAACGGTGCACAAAATATATGAAAAAAAGTGATCCATTCGATCTGAATCGTTTCGTTGAAGCTCAGGAGGGGGTTTACGCCGGTGTATTAGCGGAGCTTCGCGCGGGTGATAAGCGGGGGCATTGGATCTGGTTCATTTTCCCGCAGATCGCGGGTCTGGGTGCGAGTCCCATGGCGCGGAGATACGCGATTCAATCGCGCGATGAAGCCGTTGCATACCTCGCCCATCCGATTCTCGGCGAGCGCCTCAGAGAATGCGTGGAGGCGATGAACAGCAACGAGGGGTCTGATGCCGAGGAAATTCTCGGTGGCATCGATGCCATGAAGTTCCGTTCATCGCTCACCCTCTTTGCGCAGGTGGCGGATGATCCGTCTGTATTCGAGGACGCGTTGGATAAATACTATGACGGCGACCAGGATCCGTTGACCATGGGCCTGCTCGAGGACGCGTAGTTTGCGCTTCTTAATTTAGGGGAAACCAACGGGTGTGGTTCAGGCTTCCCGGTCGTAGTCGGTTCCGCTCAGGCCGTCGGTGATTTCATCGATCCGGTAGGTGGTTTCGGGTCCGTCGCCGATTTTCACTTTCACAAGCTCGCCAACTTTCTGGCTGAGGAAGCATTGGATGAAGGGCGCCTGATAGGAAAAGATACGGCGGTCGGGTTCAGACTCCCAGCGGCCCATGACGATGTACTTCTCCTGCTCGCCGGTTTCGGTGTTGGTGGCGAGAAAGGCCGTGCCGAAACCGATGACACCGGTGTTGACGTTTTCGCCGCGCACGATGCGGGCGCGGGAGATGTCGTGCCCCAGTTCGTGGGCCTGTTGCAGCAGAAGCACGTGCTTGTCGCGGGCGCCGTGGTAACCGGCGTTTTCTTTCAAGTCACCTTCGGCGCGGGCGATTTCGATGTCCTTCGCGTTTTGCGGAATCTTGACGGTGTTCAGTTCGTGCAATTCGCGCACGGCGCGGTTCTGACCGAGGCGCGTGCAGTGGATGTTATCGGTCTCCGTGGATGCACCCGAGTTGGCGGTGCTGGGCTGGCCCTGCATGTCTTTGCGGGTCATCACGATCTGGTTGTCGGCCATTTCGCGTGTCGCGTTGGTGAATGCATTGCTGAGTTGGATGGCGCGGCGGAGGTCCTGAGCCTGAGAGAAAGAAAGCTGTTCCACGCAGGCGCAGATGACGGAGCAATTGCGGGTTTGCAGCAGCGCGCGAATTTTGGGCATCAGAAAACGCGCGGCAACCATGGTCGCCTTGTCGTCCGAATTGCGCTCCACGATGCGGTGCCAGTTCTCCAGGTTGTCGAAGAGGTCATACACAAAGGGCGACATGGGGAGATAGTCTTCGAGATGTTCCCATTTGCTCTCGGCAATATTTCGCGCGGCCCAGAAGTAAGTCTCGGCGTTGGCAAGCGGTTCCTCGGTGAGGGTACGGATGGCGCGCACGGCGATTTGGGCGTGATGCTCGGCGTCGAGTTCTTTCCAAATGGCCTGGGCGAGTTTAAGCTGTGACTTGGGGAGAATGTAAGACGCGAACTCGCGCCCCTGATCGCCGTCGCGTTCGAGCAGAATCAGCAGAACCTTGACCGAAACCTCGGCGGGTTCGATGGCGAGTAGGATTTCATAATCCTGCAGGTCGGTCAGCAGTGATGCGAGGGACGGCACCGAGGCGGCCATGCCGGCGTCATCGTCGGCAAGTTGTCGGAGGTCTTCGGCAGCCGCCGCGTGTTGAATGCGGGCCACGGTTTCCGTGGTTGGGAGATGCGAGTATTCGGCCTCAAGGGCTTTTGCCATGCGGACCAGAAGAACATTGTCCACGGTGCCGCCGGTCGTGCGGCGGGTGTCGGCGAGGTACTGCAATGCACCGATGCGCTGGACGATGTCGGCTTCCGGACTGAAGAACATATCGGAAGCTTCTTCATCCAGCGTCCGCGGCTTGTCGCGCAGGGCCAGTCCCGCGTGGGCACCGCCGCGTGTGTCGAGGTCCACGAGGGGGTCGATCTGGAGCGCCTTGCGGGCGTGGTTCCACCAGCTCGTCCATTCGTCTTCGTCGATAACGCCCTCGATGAGCAGTGTCTTGAGCTGGGCTTGTTTCATCTGCCCGCCTTCGCTTCGCAGAACCAGCTTCACCACCTCGCAGGGGTCTTCGTGGGCGAGGTCGGAGAGTTTCTCCGGTGCCACGGTGCGCATGCCGAGAAAGGAGTCAGCGGGCAGGTGGCGCAGGTGCTTGCGCAGGAAATCGAGGGTGATGGTTTTGGTTTCCTCGGGAAACTGCAGCGTGATTTTTCCGGCGCCGAGGTCGAGATTCTGAACGATGCCCTGGCCCCAGTAGTGGTGATGGTAGGCTTCGCCGGGTAGCATGTTGAGGTGCAGGCGGAAGTTGTCGAAAAGTTTATCGAGGGCAATGCCGCGACAGGTTTGCAGCAGTGCTCCCAACTGGGGGGTGCTGGCGTAAACACCTTTGAGAGCCTTGCTGGCAAAGGGGCGCAGTTCTTTGGATGCGGGCCAGCGGCGGCCGAGGGTCTCGACGATTTCGAGCAGAGCGGACCATTCCTGCCGGACGGTGATTGCGTTCAGGGCGACGATGCAAAGCTCGTGGGCCTTGTCGACTTCGTGGGCGCGACGCATGGCGCGGAAGAAGTCGTCGTAAAAAGTGGCGGTCAGGGGGACATTGTTGACCATTTCAAGCCAGGCATCATCCAGGGTGTCGATGGTGCCTTGTTGGGCTAATTGGAGCGCATTTAGCGCGGCAGGGTTCAGGGTTTGGGTTTCACTCATTGTGCATCCGATTAGGGGGTTTGAGGGCACATTATTTTCTCACGGGGTGCAGTGAGTGAGAGAGAAGCATGGTTGTGGTGGGGCGGGAGCTTGTGAGGCACCCTTTCCTCCTTGCATGGATGCCGCGATTGTTGGAGGAGGGAATCACCGGTGGCCTGCGGTGTGCTGTTTTTGCGTGCCTGTGGACGGCCTCTGGCGTGGCAAACAGTTCATGTTGCGGGGCTGCAGAGCCCGGCTGATCGCGAGCCTTGATGATGAAGAAACAGAGCGCGATTCGGATGCTTTTGATCATGTGCTTGCTGGGATTTAATGTTTGTCTGACGCAGGCGGAACAGCGCCAGATGACGGTGACGGCCTATTGCAAGTGTGGCGAATGTAACAGCTACAAACGAGGAACGTGGAAGTTTCTGAAGCTTGACCGGTGGCATCGCACCGTTTCGGCGGGTCCGGATAAGGGGCGTGTGTATACCGGCAAGACCGCAAACGGCGGACAACTTGTAGCTGCCCAGCCGGGGTTGGTGTCGGTGGATACGGTGAAACGTCCGTGGATGGCGCCCGTGAGGGTTTTGTTGCCCTGGAAAGCGGTTCCGCGCACCGGGACGATTGCAGCGGACACGGACTATTATCCCTTTGGGACACGAATGAACATTCCCGGATATGGGTGGGGCGTGGTGAAGGACCGCGGTGGGGCGATCAAGGGTCCGGATCGTCTGGACGTATTTTTCCCCTCCCACGCTCGCACGAAGGAGTGGGGACGCCAAACCCTGATGGTGGAAATTGACCGTTAGGAGAAGCGGTTGGTTTCAGGCGTCAGCCAGAAATTGCAGCGCTTCGATAACCATGCGCACCTGAAGCTCCACGTGGGCTCGCAGGTCGACGGTTCTCACATGGTACCGGGAGATGAGATCGCGTGCGGGAGCTTCGTCGCCTGACCGCAAAGCTTCCATGGCCGGAGGCAGTTCCTTGCGCAGCTGCTGGTAAGCCGTGCCGCCGGGCGCGGGCAGTGTGGCAGCGTCAATGAGGAAGAGGGGCATTTCGCTGACCATCACCAAGGGGTTTCCACCGAGGCGCTGGACGAACTCCATGGAGTTGAGCTTGAACAGGCCCGCGGTGTGGGGATCGTCCTGGGCGAGAAAATGGTCGCGCATGGCATCGCTGCGCGGGGTCGTGCAGAAACCGGGGGCGATGCGGGTGAAGCCTTTATCGCCCTGGCGCTCCGTGTCATGGAGCGGAAAACCGAGGCGGACGGCGTGGGCGGCAAGGGTTTTCCGTAATGGCTCGGTTGTGGAAATGAACTCGCGTCCGATGAGAAACCATGCTCCTTCGGCGGTGGCCATGCTGTGGAGCGAAGCGTGAAAACTGTAATGGTTGGCGCGGGCGAGGAAAGCCGCCACGGCGCGATTGGCGGGGCGGACATTGGGTTCGTCGTGGATATGCCCGGGGTCGGGGTAGCCGAACTCCACATCGTCACCGGGCAGCTCACGAACGACGTGGCGGAAATAAAGGAGAGGGGCGAGGGGGAGGTGGAACCACGCGGCGTTTGCAGCGGCCCCGTCAGGGTTCACCTGCGGACAGATGCGGAAGGTGTGTTGTTCAAGGAGGCTCACGGCTCCGGGTGCAGTGAGAAGGAAGCGGACCAATGCCAGGGCGGCCATGGGGCCGGTGGGTTCGTCGGCATGGGCACCAGCGGTGATGCCAACCGGGCGTGGCCCCGTGCCGAGGGTGATGGCGTGCAACGCTCTTCCGCCCCGTGAGAGTCCGATGGTTTCGACTGCGAAGGAGTGATGGTGATCCGCAGCCAGCGCGGTGAGTTCCTCAAGGCGCTGGGCCAGCAGGTCGTCGGTCAGAAATTCCACGGCATCGGGTGGGATCTTCAATGAATCGGTCATGTTTTTACTCCGTTGGAGGTTCTCTCGAAGTGGAGATAATTGGAGAGAGACTTGCAAACGCATAACGGCAGGGTTGCATAGTAGCCCCTTGGCATGATTGATGTGGGAAACAATGCTCATAATGATTGGAATGAGGACAAGGCTGTGACGAAGAAGGCGCTGATCACCGGTATCACGGGGCAGGATGGAAGTTATCTGGCGGAGTTGCTGCTGGAAAAGGGCTACGAAGTACATGGCATCGTGCGGCGTGTTTCGACGTTCAACACCGAGCGGATAGACCATCTTTATCAGAACCCCGAGATAAATGGTGTCAGGCTGTTCCGGCATTACGGCGACCTCAGCGACTCGACGAGCTTGATCCAGATACTGTACCGTATCCAGCCCGACGAGGTTTATCACCTCGCGGCCCAGAGCCACGTGCGGGTGAGCTTCGACGTGCCCGAATACACGGGCGACGTGACCGGTCTGGGGACGACGCGCATTCTTGAGGCGATCCGCGAAACGGGGCTGAAGTCGAAGTTTTATCAGGCCAGCAGCAGCGAGATGTTCGGCAAGGTTCAGGCCGTGCCGCAGAACGAGGACACGCCCTTCTGGCCGCGCAGCCCGTATGGTGCTGCGAAGGTTTACGCCTATTGGATGACCGTAAATTATCGCGAGGCCTACGGCATGTTTGCGTGCAACGGCATCTTGTTCAACCATGAGTCGCCCCGGCGCGGTGAGACGTTTGTGACGCGCAAGATTACGCGAAGCGTCGCGCGCATCAAGGCCGGGCTGGACGACAAAATTACGTTGGGAAATCTCGATGCCCGGCGCGACTGGGGCTACGCCAAGGAATACGTGGATGCGATGTGGCGGATGCTCCAACATGAGACGCCGGAAGATTTCGTGATCGCGACAGGTGAAACCCACTCCGTGCGGGAGTTCCTCGAGGAAGCGTTCGGACACGTGGGGATGGATTGGAAAAAGTATGTGCAGATGGACAAGCGCTACGAGCGTCCTGCCGAGGTGGACTTGTTGATTGGCGATCCAGCAAAAGCCCGCGAGAAGCTGGGTTGGGTACCCAAGGTTACCTTCAAGGAACTCGTGAGCCTGATGGTGGATGCGGATATTCGCAAGCTGGACGATGAGTTGTCGGGTTCGCGGGCACGAAACAAAGGTAATCACGTGGATTGAAGAATTCCTCGCGGTGAAAGGAAACCATCATTTCGGCTTGAACAGAGAGATATGGGCCCGATAAAGTACAGTATCAACGATCGAGGTGGTACTGCCGCATATGCGATGGATTTTTCTGGGACTGGGTTGGACGAACGTTGCCTTGGGAGTAATCGGCGCTTTCCTTCCAGTCATGCCCACAACCATTTTCATGTTGATGGCGATGGGTTGCTTCGCCCGGTCGAGTCCGCGGTTGGAACGGTGGCTGCTCGATCATCCGCGGTTTGGTCCATCCATCCGAGACTGGCGGAACGATCGCTCCATGAGCCTGAAGCACAAGGTTATAGCCGTGGGTTCCATGTTGGTATCGGGGGGGATCATGATGGGGTTCCTCGGCAAAGTTCCTGTGTGGATCATCGCTATCGGCTTGGTGGTTATAGCGGTCGGTGTCGGTTTCGTCCTCACTCGGAAAACGCGGGTGGAGCGACCGCAATCCTGAGATCGCATGGCAGCCTGAACCAACCGATCGGGGGAATGATATGAGTCCTCTTCATCGTCTGTGCGCGGGCGACATCGGCAGCAATTCCATCAAGGTTCGCGTGGTGGAATTCAGAGGCCCGCTTCGGAAAACTTTATTCGAATCCCGATACCCGATTCGTCTCGGCGCATCGTCCTTTGGTGGAGGATCGGTAACCCCGGAGGATATCGCAGCGACGGTGGCGGCCTTCGAGGAAGCGTCGGCGATGGCGCGAAGCCTGGGTGTGGAGCGCAGTCGTGTGGTGGCGACCAGCGCATTGCGTGAGGCATCCAACAGCACCCAGCTTGTGGAAGCCGTGCGGGCGGCGACGGGTTGGGATATCGACATTATCAGCGGCGCCGAGGAAGCGCATCTGGTGGCGAGGGGGTTGCACGCCGAGATGCAGCGGGACGCGCACAACCTGGTCATCGACATCGGCGGCGGCAGCACCGAGCTGATCACCACGCGGGTGAACCTCGAAGTGGATGGTCTGCAAAGCGTGCGCCTTGGGGCAGTGCGGTTGGCCCAGATGATTAAATTGTCGGACCCTCCCACGAAGCGTCAGATGGGGGTTCTGGAAGCGGCAGTGGATAGTGCCATGGATGCAGGCCATCTGCCGGCGGTTCCCCGGGGGTCTCATGTTGTGGGTCTGGCCGGGGTGGTGCGATCCATTCTCGAGGTGAAACTGGCCCGGGGCGGCGAGGCCAATCAAGTGGTCAGCTTCAAAGAACTGGAGCGCATGATTCGCGCGGGCCAGGAGATGACGCACGAGCAGATGCAAGCGCAGTTCGGCATTGATCTTCGACGGGCGCAAATTTTTCTGCCGGGAGCGATGATCCTTCGGGGGGTTATGCGTTATTACGGCATCGCCCGGGTGACGGTTTCGAACAGCGGACTGCGCGACGGGTTGCTACTGGAAATGCTCGACGACCTTACCGGGGGACTGGTTCACTCCGAGGACGTTTTGGTGCGTCGCATTGGCGAGAAATATGGTTTCGATGCCGCCCACGCAGAGCACGTGACGTATCTGGCCGGTGAGATATTTGATCAGACTGTGGATGTGCACGGCCTGAAAGGGGAGCATCGCAGTGTGCTGCGTATTGCCGCCATGCTGCATGATATCGGGCGGTTTATCAGCTACAGCAGTCACCACAAGCACGGCCATTATCTGGTGATGAACGAGGAGATTCCCGGTTTGCTGCCGCCGGATCAGAAGCTGGTGGCGGCGCTGGTTCGCTATCATCGCAAGGCGTTGCCTTTGGAAGCCCATCCTGAGTATTTGGCACTCTCGAATGAGGCGCGGCAGGTGCTGGGGCCATTGGCGGCAATGTTGCGAGTGGCCGATGCGTTGGATCGGCAGCACCGCCGATTGGTGACGGATGTTCGATTGCTCGTGCGGGCCGACGTGGTTGAGATGGTTGTCTCGGCGCGACGGCCGGCGGATCTGGAATTGTCCGCGGTGATTCAAAAAGCCGAAATGTTTCAGAAAGTTTTTGGGCGCACGTTAACGGTGCGGGGTGAATGGGAGCAGACCTTATCAGCGGTGGAGGAGGATCTATAAATCATGGCCAACCCAGCATCATCCGCAAAGAATCAGCGTGCCGGTTCAACTCAAAAACCCGCCTCTAAAAGCAAAGAAGCAGTGACGAAACCGGCACCAAAGCGCACGGCTACCAAACTGGTGAAGGCTGCGGCCAGGGGGAAAATGACTTCCGCTCAACCGGAGACAAAGAAATTTGCAGCGGATCATTTTTTCAATCGCGAATTGAGCTGGCTGGATTTCAATTCCCGGGTGCTGACGCTGGCCGGTTCGGCTTCCGTGCCGCTGCTGGAGCGGGTTAAGTTTCTTTCCATATTTTCGTCGAACTTGGATGAGTTTTACATGGTGCGTGTGGCGGGTGTGCTGGAGCAAATCCGGACTCGCACGCGAGAATCGGCAGCCGATGGGCATACGCCGGAGGAAGTGCTGGAAAGCATCACCAAGCATGTGCGAGAATTGACCGCGCAACAATCGCGGATTCTGACCAAAGAACTGATACCAGCTTTGGGGGAGAAGGGTATTGAGGTTGTTCCCCGCAACAAACTGACCGCAGCGGACGTCAAGTTTCTGAAAAAGTATTTTTTCAAACAGGTTTATCCGGTCCTGACGCCCATGGCGGTGGACCCTGCGCATCCGTTCCCGCATCTGCCTAACAAGTGCCTGGCGCTATGTGTGCTGCTGTTGAACCGCGCGGTTGGCGGCAACGCCAGAAAGCCCCTGTATGCCTTCGTGGAAGTGCCGTCGGTTTTGCCGCGGTTTGTTCCGTTGAAAGGTGTGAGGGGGCGGTCGCGGTTTATTTTGTTGGGGGATGTCATTGCACTGCATTTGCCTCAGATTTTTGCCGGTTCGGAAATCCTCAGCAGTTTCACGATGCGCGTAACGCGTGACAGTGATCTGGAGATCGACGAGGATGAAGTGCAGGATCTGCTCAAGTCCATCGAGGCTGAATTGCGACAGCGGCAGTGGGGAAATGTGGTTCGGTTGGAAATCAGCTCGGAGGCTCCGGAACATGCCGTGACCTATCTGCGGGAAATGTTGGAAATCGAAAAGCGCGATGTTGTCTCGATCACCGGACCGTTGAGCCTGGCCGATTACATGGCGCTCACCAAATTACCCGGTCACGCAGCATTGCGGTATCCGCCTTTCAAACCCCATCAGCGCCCTGTTTGGCGTCGTTCCAAAGACATGTTTGAACTGATCCGCAGTGGCGATCAACTTGTTCATCATCCGTATGAAAGCTTTGCGCCGGTCATGGATTTCATTGATCAGGCGGCGAGTGATCCTCAGGTGCTGGCCATCAAGATGACGCTTTACCGCACCTCTCCCGAGAGCCCCATCATGAGGTCGCTCATCCGGGCTGCCAACAATGGCAAGCAGGTGGTGGCGCTGGTGGAACTGAAGGCGCGCTTCGATGAGGCGAACAACATTCAATGGGCGCGCCAGTTGGAGCGTGAGGGTGTGCATGTGGTGTACGGGATGGTGGGCCTGAAAACTCACTGCAAGGCGTGTCTGGTGGTGCGGCGCGAGGATAAGGACAAACAGCTTCGGCGCTACTGTCACCTGGCCACGGGCAACTACAACCCCACCACAGCAGCGCTGTACACGGACCTCGGTCTGTTCACCGCGAACCCGGATATCTGCGAGGACGTGTCGAACCTGTTCAACATGCTCACGGGATTTTCGGCGCATCAGGATTGGTTGCGCATCGTGCCGGCACCGAAGGAGTTGCACAAGCGACTCGTGGCAATGATAGCCCGCGAGGAGGCGACGGCACGCCGGGGCGGCAAGGCCCGAATTGTATGCAAGATGAACTCGCTGGTGGATCCCGAGATTATTGAAGCGCTGTACCGGGCCAGTCAGGCTGGCGTGAAAATCGATCTGGTGGTGAGGGGGATCTGTTGCCTGCGACCGGGTGTGCCGGGTGTATCGGAGAACATCCGCGTGATGAGCGTGGTGGGACGTTTCCTTGAGCACACGCGCATCTTTTATTTCGAACACAAGGATTTGGCCGAAGTCTGGTTGTCGTCCGGCGATTGGATGCAGCGCAATTTTTTCAGTCGCATCGAAGTGATGTTCCCGGTGGAAGACGAAGGCCTGCGGAAGCGTCTCGTGAAGGAGGTACTTGAGGTGGTGCTGGCCGACACGGCCAATTCGTGGGACCTGAAGCCCGACGGCACCTGGAAGCGTCGTAGTCCGGCGGCCGGGGCCAAGCCTGTGGATTGTCAGGCGGTGCTGATGGAACTGGAGAACTGCATGGAGCGCTGAGGTTTGTGGGGTAGTTTATGTCTTTCCGCAAACCACACTTGCACATAGCGTCCGATGAAACGCATCAACACAGGACATTATGTGGCGCATACCTCTCAGCGATTTGAACTACGGCCCCGAAGAAGAGCGGGCAGTGACCGACGTGTTGCGCTCGCGATGGCTGACCATGGGTCCTCGCACCGAGGAGTTTGAGGCGCGGTTTGCCGAGTACACCGGGGCGCGTCACGCGGTTGCCGTGGCCAATTGCACATGCGGCCTGGAACTGGTTTATGCGTGGGCTATGTGCCGCGCAGTTGAGGAGCGGGGAGTCTGCCCGCATGATCCACCGGTTTTTCTGGTGCCCGACATCACTTTTACCGCGACGGCAAACGCTGCGCTGGTGTCGGGCGGGCGGGCGGTGTTGGTCGATATTGAAAACGCTGATCGTCCTTTTCTATCCATGGAAAGCTGCGTGCGGGAGTTGCGTCGGCAGCGCGGAAAAGTTGCGGCAATTTCGCTGATGCATTACGGTGGAACCGATGCCGGGGCGGAGGCGTTTCGTGATCTCGCTCGGCGCGAAGGCGTCTTGCTCATCGAGGATGCAGCCCATGCGGCGGGTGGGTTTTCTCAATCGGGGCGGCACTTGGGGACAATTGGCGAAGCGGGCGTCTTTTCGTTTTTCTCCAACAAGAATCTCGCCACCGGCGAGGGGGGCATGGTGGTGACCGACGATGCGGATCTGGCATCTGCGCTGCGGCGGGCACGCAGCCACGGCATGACAGCGCTCACCTACGAACGCCACGCTGCAAAACGTCATGGTTACGATGTGATGTCGGCCGGGCACAATTACCGTTGCACCGAGATTACAGCAGCCCTGGGCATCGCCCAACTGGCTAAGCTGGACGCTGGCAATGCAAGGCGACGCGAGCTTCTGCGACTTTATCGGGATACTCTGGCCGGCACATCTCGCGTGGTCATGGCCATGGCATCGGATGAAGAATTGAACCGCAGCGCCGGACATATCGCACCGCTGATTTGTGAAAGTGAAAAACTGCGCGATGCCATCCGTGCGGCTTGTGATGCCCAGGGAATCCAGACTTCTCATCACTACACGCCCCTGCACGAGTTCACGAGTTTTGCCCAGATTCGCGAGGCCTGCGACGAACCTCCCGTTCATCTCCCTCATGCTGAAAAATTTGCACGACGTGAGATCACCATGCCGCTCTGGCCGGGCATGACCGACGAGCAGGTTGCCGAGATTTGCACGGTGGTGCTGAAAACCGCAGGATGCGAGGCATGAAACTATCCGTCATCATTCCGGTTTGGAACGAGGTCGGCACTCTGAAGACGGTGCTGGATACCGTGCGGGCCGTGCCACTGGAGATGGAGATTATCGTGGTGGATGGCAACTCGACGGATGGCACCCGAGCCGTATTGGAGGCGGAAGCCGCGAAGGGGGGCATCGTGACCATTTATCAGTCGGAGAAAAATGGCCGCGGCGGCGCACTGCGTGAGGGACTGGCGGTGGCAACGGGGGATGTGGTTGTTTTTCAGGATGCAGATCTCGAGTTGGACCCTGCGTGCTTCCCGGATTTGTTGCAGCCCATCGTGCAGGGGCGCACCGATGTGGTGTTCGGTTCACGATTTCTGGGGCGTCGCCCTCCCATGACATTCCTTCAATTCTGGGGCAACCGGGCCATCAACACGGTTTTGAATCTGCTATGGTCAACGCACCTGACGGACGTTGAAACTTGTTACCAGATGTTTCGGCGCAGTGCGGTTGAGGGGATGCAATTCGAGCGCAGCGACATGAGCTTTACGCTGGAGTTGACCATGCGACTCATCGAACAGGGTCACTCGATTGTGGAGGTTCCCATCGATTATATTCCGCGAGGGCGCGACGAGGGGAAAAAGCTGTATTGGGCCGATGGATTTATCGGGCTCTGGCTTCTCTTGAAATATCGGATTGGACGCGCGAAAAGAATGCGGGAAACCATGAACGAAGGCGAAGCTTGAAGGTCGCCAATCGGATCAAGGAGATGAACAATGATTACAAAAGTAGCAGTGTTGCTGGCAGGTTGCGGCGTTAACGACGGCAGCGAAATCCACGAAGCGGTTCTGACCTTGCTGACTCTGGATGAGGCCGGTGTGGAGGTTGAATGCTTCGCGCCGGATGGCGATCAACTGCATGTTGTGAACCATCTGACCCACAAACCGGTGGCAGGCGAGAAGCGCAACATTCTGGTGGAATCGGCTCGCATCGCGCGGGGCAGGGTGCGCTCCATCAAGGAGGCCTCGGCGGCGGACTTCGACGCTCTCATTCTTCCCGGCGGTTTTGGCGCAGCGAAAAACCTGTGCAACTACGCCACCGAAGGCAGGGAAGCTGACGTTAACACCGAGGTTTCGCGGGTGGTTAGGGAGTTTATTGCTGCCCGGAAGCCCATCGGTGCCATGTGCATCGCGCCCATCGTGGTGGCGGCAGTTTTCAAGGGTGATGAAAAGGTTCATCCCATGATGACTATCGGATCGGACCCGTCCACCGCGGCGGATCTGGAATCGTTCGGTGCGACACACCTGACCTGTGGCGTGAAGGATTGCGTCACCGATGTTCGGAACCGCATTGTCTCTACCCCTGCATACATGCTGGGCACGGGACCCGCCGAAGTGAGGCTGGGAATAACGAAGATGGTGGATGCGGTTCTGGAAATGGCGGCTGCGAGGTGAGGTTTCATCGGTCGCTGCAAACATTTCAGAGCGAAGAATTTACTCTCGTCGCTTCAGTGGATTTGCCCGACGGGGCAGATGAGCAGACACCCGTTCCCGCGGTGTTATTTTGTCACGGGTTCACCGGTAGCCGGATGGAAGCGCGGCGTGTGTTTGCGCGTGAAGCCCAGTTGTTGGCCCGACATGGGATCGCTTGTTTCCGATTTGATCACCGTGGCTGTGGTGACAGCGACGGTGATTTTCTGGATTTCACGCCGCTGGGAATGTTGCAGGATCTCGATGCAGCGGTAGCCACGTTCCTGCGGCAGCCATGGGTTGATCAATCCCGCATGGGAATTCTTGGGTACAGTCTCGGTGGAATTTCGGGTTCTTATTTGCTGGGGCATCATCCGGAGTTTCGGACCGGAGTGTTGTGGGCGCCGGTGTCGCGACCAGAGATTATCCGCGACCGGCTTTCGAATATCGAGGGCTGGTCCGAACGTGAAAGGCTGGGTTATCTGGATCATTATGGCCACAGGGTGAACACGAAATATATCGATACGGTGGGGGAGGTGCTGCGTCCTCTGGAATGGGTGACGAAATTCCCCGGCCCGGTGCTGTTCATTCACGGTGGGGGCGATGAGGTGGTGAGACCCGAACAGAGCGAGCGATTCCTGGAAGTGCGCAATAACTCGGCCGACAAACGAATTGTGATCGAGGGTGCGGACCACGGTTTCATACCGGCGGACAACATGGACCGTCTGTTGAAACTGACAGAAGATTGGTTTGTTCGGTCGTTGGTGGATTCTCAGGGGCGATAGCGCAAAGTAGCAATTTCTGTTGAAGAGCAGCGGGTGAACTTCGTAGATGCATGTTGATGCCGTTTGCCTCGGCCCGCGCGTCATTTCCCTTTCCCAGGCTACCTCCCCATGAAGTTAAACACGACGCTCATGATTTTCCTTTGCACGATGACCCTGCTCACGCTGGGCGTGGTGATGATTACCAGCAGTAGTGCCGCCATTGCAGCCCGGGATATAAACAAGGCGCAGGTGGAAACCAAGGGCGGAGGGGTGGAGGCGGAGCGGCCAACGCTCACATCCCACAGCTATTATTACACCAAGCGGCAGATTGTCTGGGCGGGGCTGGCGTTTATTTGTATGATTGGTGTTTATCGCGTGGACTACGATTTTTACAAGCGTTGGGGAGGGACCATCTTCCTCGCCTGTGTGCTGCTGCTGATCCTCGTCCTTATCCCTGGCATCGGAAAAAAAGTTAACGGGGCCCGGCGATGGCTTGGGGCTGGCGGGGTTTATCTGCAGGCTTCCGAGTTCGCCAAGTTGGGGGTCATCATTTTTTTATCGAAAATTCTGTCGGAAAAAAATCGCTCTTTGAAGAGTTGGAGACACGGTTTTTTTCCACCGTTATGCCTCGTTGGCACGGTCTGTTTTCTGATTGTGGTTGAACCTGATTTGGGCACGGCCGTGGTTGTCATGCTCATTGCGATAACTATGTTCGCGGTGGCTGGCATGAGGCCGGCGCACCTGTTAACCCTGGTGGTAGCCGCCATTCCGTTGCTGGCCGGGCTTATTATTTTCGAACCTTATCGCATGAAGCGGTTGTTGTCATTTCTTAATCCGGAGCTTGATAGACAAGGTAGCGGATGGCAGCTTTCGCAGTCGCTTATCAGCGTGGGCAGCGGAGGATGGGAGGGATTGGGTCTGGGCAATGGACCACAAAAATATCTCTTTCTGAGCGAGTCCTACACAGATTTCATCTTCGCCAGCATTTGTGAGGAACTGGGCATCTGGGGCGCCGGACTGGTGATAGCCCTGTTTGTTTTCCTCATGGTGCAGGGGTATCGTGTTGCGATGAAGTTGCAGGATATGTTTGGCAGCCTGCTCGCCACGGGAATCACTGCCATGATTGGCATACAGGCGTTCATTAATATGTTTGTGGTGCTGGGTATGGTACCTACGAAAGGTCTTACGCTGCCTTTCGTCAGCTACGGCGGCAGTTCGTTAATTGTTAATATGGTCGCCATAGGCATCTTGATGAGTTTGTCGCGGGAGGCGGAATTGATCTCCCTCCCCACAAAAAGCACCGCTACGCTGCGCACTGTTCGCAGTTGGGGAATCAGGTGAGGCCCGATTCAGATTTCTTTGAACGGATCCGATCCTTGATGCGTTCCAGTTCCTCCGGTGTTATGAGGCCGAGGTCTGCCATGCTCATGACATCGGGCGGGAGTTGTACGTCATCATCTGCGGTCGATTGATTTCCGCCGGAGGGGACGGGTGCGTCGCTTGTCTCCCAATTCAGCGGCAGTGCCCCCGCCTCGCGAGCCTCACGTTTCTGTCGCGCTAATTCCTCGAGGCGTAGTATTTCGGGGTCCGAGCCAAGGCTGTCAAAGGTTGGCTTCTGAGATAGTGATCGAGCCATCTGGCGAGCCATGGCCGCCCGCACTTTGGCCGTTTCCTCTGGCGTAAGCAGGCCTTTACTCCGCATATCGCTGATGTCTTCGATGGACATCCCGAGTACGTTATCGAGCCTGTTGGAGCGTTTCGCGCGTGTGACAATGGTCCCGATAAACACAATGACGAGCAGTACGACTACCAGGGCCACAAGTGCGAGGGTGCTCCAGTTGCCAAAAAACTGAGAATAGGTTTCGTCCACGGGAAGCCTCGTTTGCGATGTTTCAGTCAGGCTCAATGCTGGGCATTGACTCGTTGATGGTCAAGGGTCATGCAGGGGGCGATTGAGTTAGAAAACCAACAAGGACGACGCATGAAAATATTGGTGGCGGGCGGCGCGGGTTATATCGGCAGCGTCTGCGTTGAACAACTGGTTGAGCGGGGCCACGACGTTGTGGTGGTGGACAATCTTTCCCGGGGACACCGGCAGGCCGTGCATCCCGACGCATGGTTGGAGATCGGCGATCTTTCCGATGTCGCATTTCTGCAGCGCGTATTCTCCGCCACGAAGTTCGATGCGGTGATGCACTTCTGCGCGGCATCGCTGGTGGGCGAATCGGTGTCGGACCCGTTGCCGTATTACGGGAACAACCTGACCAACGGTTTCAATCTGGTGCGCACCATGCTTGATCACGGAGTGAAGCACTTCGTTTTTTCCAGTACCGCCGCCCTGTTTGGGGAGCCGCGCAGTGTGCCCATCGATGAATCTGCGATCAAAGACCCGACCAACCCGTACGGACGGACGAAACTTTTTTTCGAGGGTTTTCTGAACGACTGCGACGCCGCGTATGGACTGAAGAGCATCTGCCTGCGCTATTTCAACGCGGCCGGCGCCTCGGAAAAATTCGGCGAGGACCACGACCCCGAAACCCACCTGATCCCAATCATACTGCAAGTTGCAGCCGGCCAGCGTGAAAAGGTGATGATCTTCGGCGATGACTACGCCACCCCGGACGGCACCTGCGTGCGCGATTATATCCACGTCCTGGACCTGGCGGAGGCGCATATCCTTGCGCTGGATTATCTCAGGGGTGAGAATATTAGTGATCAATTCAACCTGGGCAATGGCAAGGGGTATAGCGTTTTGGAAGTGGTAGCCGCTGTAGAGTCCGTTACCGACCGGGAGATTCTGATACAAATGGCACCTCGTCGCCGAGGCGATCCGGCGGTTCTCGTTGCCGCGTCAGAAAAGGCCCGGGAGATCCTAAGTTGGAATCCCACGCGTGGAAGCCTGAAACAAATTATAACTTCTGCATGGCAATGGATGGATAACCATCGGGCCGGATATCAGGGGTGAACTCAGTAAACGAAGCGAACTGTGGATAATCGGGTCTATAATAATATTAAACTTGCGTGACTTTCCAACCCCTTGCAATACTTTAAAAAGCAGGATGAGCAAATACACATAGACCATTATTGCGACATTGGAATTAATTCGCTAATGAGTCAAGGAGATTTTTTATGACAAGGTTCCTTCTGGGTGCACCAATAGTCCTCATCGCTTTGCTTGTAATCGGTTGCGGGAATCAAAAAGATGGGTCCAGTGATAACGGCGTTTCTGAAGTCCGGACATCTTCTCAAGCTAATAAAGCAGTCTCGCAGAAGGAGGGACCCTCGGGAATTTCGGAAGAAACTCCAGCAAACGTGGTCAAGGAAACCTCTTCTCCTGCTGTGACGCCTGAGGTTAAGAAGCTCGGTCCAAAAACTACAGCAGCAAGTTTTGAAAAAGTAAGCGGCACGACCCTTATCAAGGATAAGCTACGCCAGAGTCATTTTGGGCTTCCCGGGGGACACCTTCAGGCTGATTTTGCTCCTACTTCCATTGATTTCGTTCTGGACTCAATTTCTCGCGATGAGGCTTACCCTGTTGTGACAACAATGGTTCACCTGCCTGGGGCTAAGGATTGGGTGGAACTCGAAACATTTACCATAAAAGAATTGGTTACAAAAAACTACCCACTCACAGATGCCAAGCCCGGCCGTTATGCATTCCGAGTCAAGTATGGAGCCACTGATCCTTCGAAGGACACACGTCCCGTATTTGAAATCATCTCGGTGGAACTCGTTAAATAAGAAATCAGAAATAGAGGGCCAGCGTTAATCGTTGGTCCTCTATTATTTTATCTGAGGCAAACTTCCATCCATGGTTTTCAATACACCTGAATTCTTTGTCTTCTTTTTTATTGTATTAATTCTGTATTATGTATTGAATCGGAAATGGCAAAACGTCCTTCTCGTCGTTTCCAGTTATGTCTTTTATGGATGGTGGGACGCCCGTTTCTGTATTCTCCTGGCGATTTCCACGATTCTTGATTGGATTTGTGGATTCTATCTTCAGGGAAAACACAAGAAATTCTGGTTGTGGCTGAGTGTCGGGGGTCAGCTTAGCATGCTTGGTTTCTTTAAGTATTTTAATTTCTTTGAAGATAGCGTCCGCACCCTCATAGAATCCATGGGAATGAATGCGGATTGGCCCACACTGAAGGTCATTCTGCCCGTAGGTATATCATTTTACACTTTTCAGACTCTTTCTTATACGATTGATATTTATCGGGGAAAACTCAAGCCAGTACGAAGTCTGATGGACTTTGCTGTATTCGTTTCATTTTGGCCTCATCTGGTTGCTGGCCCAATTCTTCGAGCATCCTATTTACTCCCTCAAGTGTTGTCCCCGCGACGAGTTACGATGAGGGAGTGGTCAGAAGGGACCTATTTCATTCTCGTTGGATTGGTCAAGAAAGTGGCTATTGCCGATGTGATTGCTATTGGGATCACGCCTGGAGTTCAGAATCCGGAGAACTTTTCCTCCTGGCAATTACTGCTTACTATTTACTTGTTTTCAATTCGGATCCTCTGTGATTTTTCAGGCTATACGGATATCGCAAGAGGTGCCTCTCTTTTTCTGGGCTTTCGACTCGTCGAAAATTTTCACTACCCCTATTTCTCTTTTGGGATTCAAGATTTTTGGCGAAGATGGCATGTGTCACTATCGTCCTGGCTGAGGGATTATCTTTATATCTCGTTGGGGGGGAATCGAAAAGGCACCTTTCGAACTTACTTTAATCTGTTTGTTACCATGCTGTTAGGTGGGCTATGGCATGGAGCAAGTTGGTCTTTCGTAGTCTGGGGAGCCTTGCATGGATTCTATCTGGCAATTGGCAGAATGATCGGTGGTTGGGTGGAAAAGGTGGAATCACGATTTGCATCCATTCACTTGGGCCTGTTGTTCAGGATTGTGGGAATAATACTAACCTTTCATCTGGTCACTTTTACCTGGATATTTTTCGTTATCACAGATTTTTCAGTCGCGTTCTCGTATGTCCGACGCCTTTTGGAGTTCACATATCTACCCGATCCCAATCTTTTACGGTTATGCCTTTATGGCTCGGGATTGCTCCTGTTGTGCGATGGGACTGAGATGATTGCAAAGCGACATGAATGGCTTGTCGATAAGCCTGTGTGGTTTCGAACTGCAATTTATGCTGGATTTATCGCCCTATTATCCGTGACCTGGACAGATAATTATGAACCTTTCATCTATTTTCAGTTCTAAAACTCTCCGAATCCAACCCGGTCGTGTAATCGTTTCATTAGCATGCACGCTATTATTTTTATTAGTTATTGATATCGCGCTTCGTTATATTGATCCGGTAAAAACATATGATGGATGGGAAAACTTTCACGTAGATTCCAAGATAAAGAATGCCCGGAAACTACATTCTCAGTTTGGCCATATTGATGTCATGTTGTTTTCGAGCTCTATCGGACTTCAAACAGATGTATCGTTGTGGACCGAGGCGTCCGGAAATCAGGTGGTGTCGTACAATGCTGCCATTGGGGGAGCACGTCCTCAATGGTCTCGGTTCCTTTTTGAGAATGTTTACTGGCCCGAGACCAAACCTTCTCTGGTTATTTATTGCATAAGCCCGCGAGATGTTAATGGGCGAGGATACCCAACTGAAAATCTGCATCACGCGGGCCCTTTGTGGGAATCACCAAAAGCACGATCATTTCTCGTCGATGGCTGGAAAGATCGATTCTTTGTGTTTCTTAATCGCACCAGTTATCTTTACCGGATCAGTCGACATGTTCGGGCTTATATTCAAACGGGTCCGATAATTGAAGATGAGATGATTCCAACCCTGGCGCATGGGACTAACCTGCCGGCGGTCAGGACCATGCCTGATGACATGAAGGCTGATTCTACCAAAAAATCAATATATGATCGATTTACAATGCCAAAAGATGGCGAGTTTCAAGAGTTAGTGGATTTTGCGAAATTTTGTAAAGTCAAGGGCGTGGAGTTCGTTCTCGTTAATCAGCAAGTGGCCCCGTCAACTTATGCATTATTTGATAATCCAGATAAGGATTACCAAACTTATTTAAACGGTTTGGAGGATCTGAAAACTGCGGGCGTACGTGTGATTGATATGGCTCAGGACTTGAAACTAACCCATTATCATTTTGGTGACGGCGAACATGTTAACCGGCGTGGTGGTTTTCTGATTGCTGATTACTTGTTTGAGAAAGTTGTTCATCCCATATTTTCGGAGAAAATGATTGTCGATCATCTGCCTCAATGGAGTGAGATCTCCAGCTTCTCTGTTTTGGAAGCCGATAACCCATATTTTTACACCCAAGATCGCTCCAAGGTTCCTCCCACGGCTCTTTACGCTTCACCTCTACAAGCTGTCACTCGCGACCCGGGAGGGACGCTGACTTTTTTCAAAACTCTCTGCCCTGGTAATTACGTCATCGATCTTTATGGAGCGGATGAACGAACGACGCGATCTTCTGATTCCAAGGGACATCAACTTTCGTGGGAAGTCCGATCCATTGATGGAAAAAGCGAGACTGTTCCTTTCGAGTTCTCCCGAAATCTCGTTCAAGGTACGGCCTTGACGCAGTCTACGATTACAATCCAAACCACATCGACAATGAAAATTCATGTGGATCGACTTGATGGTTCGGAGTGCGTTCTCGATACGATGTTTGTTCGTGAAAGGGTTTCTGAGCGGTTAGGGGATGCGGAGACAAATTATTGTCACAACGAGCCTTATGGCGCATCGGAGCCGATGTTCATTAGCAACTCCTCATTCGAATTCCCAGATTTATCCAAGGAGGGGTATCCTGTTCAATGGTATCCTTACACGCGCGAGCGGGCACCATGGGGTACTGTAGAATTAGTCAGTGATGCTTATACGGGAAAGACCGCAGTTCAAATGAAGTTAGATCCAGCCACGAAAGGCTGGGGCTGTCTTTTGGTGCAGGATATTCCTCCGATCTTATTAGATGAGATCAAAGGAAAGACGATTGAAGTTTCTGCGTGGGTAAAGTCACGAGAAGGCCGTTTTTTTGGTAAGGTCGACGTCATGACTTCTTCCACTCGAGAGGTGCGATTTCCATCTCTGTCCAAGAGTGGAGAATGGCAAAAACTAAAGGTGCAAATTCAGGTTGATGATGATGTGAGGCGTCTACCGATCCATATAGGAGCTATAACCGCCAAACCCGTATTGGTGGATGACGTAGAATTAAAAATCCTCGAAAAGAGTTCCACGTCCCAATAAAAAAGCTGCCTGCCTCATCGAATACTTAGAGGCATGACAGCTTGTTTTAGTTTTCTGTCGGATAGTGTCCGAAGATTTTTATCCCTGTTTTTTCACACCCAGCGTGTGGGCGTGGTACTCCTGGATGGACATCAGGGTTTCTTTTTGTTCGCGCATTGCGGTTATGCCTTCTGTGGCGGCTCGGGCGGCGCTTATGGTGGTCATCAGGGGGACGCCGCGGCTTATCAGCATGGTGCGGATGGATTTCTCGTCGGGGCGACCCTGGGGGCCGCTGAACGTGTTTATGACGAGTTTGATCTGGCCGTTGATTACGTAGTCGATGACGTTGGGCCGTCCCTCCTTCACCTTGTTGAGCAGGGCGCTGGCTATCTCGTGGTTGCGGAGATATTTATGCGTGCCGCCCGTGGCGTAGAGGTGAAAGCCGAGGTCGCTCAGTTGCCTGGCGATGGGTAGGAATTTGGGCTTGTCTTCGTCGTTGATGGAGATAAAGACCCCGCCGGTCAGCGGCAAAATGGCACCCGCTGCCGCTTGCGACTTCGCAAAGGCGAGGCCGGCGTTGAAGTCGATGCCCATCACTTCGCCGGTGCTCCGCATTTCAGGTCCCAGGCGAACTTCGCAGCCGGGGAATTTGTTGAAGGGCAGCACCGCTTCTTTGACGGAGAAATAATCGACGGTCGGTTCGCTGGTGAAGTTGAGCTGCTCAAGGGTCTCGCCGGTCATGGCGCGGGCGGCAAGCTGGGCGATGGGGATGCCGATGGTTTTGCTGACGTATGGCACCGTGCGGCTGGCGCGGGGGTTGACCTCGAGCACGTAAACCTTTTCGTCCTTCACGGCATATTGGATGTTCATGAGTCCCTGCACGCGAAGTGCACGTCCCATGGCCTTGGTGTGGCGACGAATATCGGCGAGAACGTTTTCCGAAAGGGTGCGCGAGGGAATGACGCAGGCGCTGTCGCCCGAGTGGATCCCGGCCTCTTCGATGTGCTCCATGATGGCAGCGATGACGCACTTGCCCTGGGAGGTGTCCGAGTCGGGCGTGGTGTTGAAGTCGCAGATGGCGTCGACATCCACCTCCACGGCGCCGTCGAGGAACTTGTCGATAAGGACCGGGTGCTCGGGTGAGACCTCGGCGGCAATCTTCATGTATTCGCGCAGTTGTTTTTCGTTGAAGACGATCTCCATGGCCCGACCGCCCAGCACATAGCTGGGGCGAACCATGACGGGGAAGCCGATGGTGCGGGCCTTCTCGCGGATCTCATTATATGTGCGGCCACTGCCGTTGGGAGGAGACGGGATGTTCAGCTCGTCGAGCATGGCACCGAAACGCTTGCGATCCTCTGCAAGGTCGATGGAGTCGGGAGAGGTGCCGATGATGCGCGTGGGCAGGTTGTTGTCGGCGATGTACTTTTCGATGGCGCGTGCCAACTTGAGGGGCGTTTGGCCACCGAACTGCACGATGATGCCGGCGACTTCGCCGTTGGCGCATTCGTTCTCAACGATGTTTAGGACGTCTTCAGCGGTGAGCGGTTCAAAGTACAGGCGATCAGCGGTGTCGTAATCCGTGGAGACGGTTTCCGGATTGCTGTTCACCATGATGGTCTCGAAGCCCGCAGCCTTCAGGGCGTACACGGCCTGAACGCAGCAGTAGTCGAACTCGATTCCCTGGCCGATACGGTTGGGGCCTCCGCCCAGGATGATGACCTTGCGGCGATCGGTGGGAACTGCTTCGTTGGCAGCGAGTGTGTTTCCGATTTCGTAGGTCGAGTAAAAGTAGGGCGTTTGAGCTTCGAATTCTCCACCACAGGTGTCGACGGATTTGAAAACGACTTTGATGCCGAGTTCCAGGCGGCGCTGCCTCACGTCCCATTCTGAGAAGGAACTGCGAGGGCGCGAGATAAGGTGGGCAATCTGGAAATCGGAGAAGCCCATTTGTTTTGCGCGCAGCAGAATCTCGCGTTCCTTCTCGAGTTTCGTGGCTGCGGCGGTTTTCTCTTTGGCGGAGATTGCGGCGCCGGGACGTTGAATGGTTTTGCTCTCGCCTGCGGCGGCGAGTTGGTGTTCGAAGTCGCAAATTTCGCGTATGTTTTCAAGGAACCAGCGGTCGATTTTTGTGTTCTCGAAAACCTCATCGACGCTCATGACAGCATTCTTGCTGCGTCCGTTTTCCCAATGCTCGGGGCCGTTAAGCGCCTCTGCACCGAAGACTTCGCGGCGTCCCTTTGCGCTTGTGATGCGGTTGCGCAGGGCTGCGCGAACCCAGAAGAGGCGGTCGGGGTTGGGGTTGCGCAAGTGCCACAGGAGGCGCGTATGCACGTCATCCTCGGTGGGGTCGTAATGCTCCTTGCCGTCGCCGCCCAGACCCATGCGCCCGGTTTCCAGGCCGCGGAACCCCTTTTGCAGGGCCTCCTTGAAGGTGCGACCGATGGCCATGGTCTCGCCGACGCTCTTCATCTGCGTGCCCAAGAGTGCCTGCGCGCCTGCGAATTTTTCGAAGGCGAAGCGGGGGATCTTCACCACGCAATAATCAATGGAGGGTTCAAAGCATGCGGGGGTCTTGCGGGTGATGTCGTTCGGAAGTTCATCGAGCCGCATGCCGGTGGCAAGTTTGGCCGCAATCTTGGCGATGGGGAATCCGGTTGCCTTGCTGGCCAGGGCGCTGGAGCGCGACACGCGGGGGTTCATCTCGATGACGACGCGGCGGCCCGTATCGGGGCAGATGGCGAACTGGATGTTGCTGCCGCCGGTGTCGACACCGATGGCGCGGATGATCTTCATGGCATCGTCGCGCATGGCCTGATACTCGCGGTCGGTCATGGTGAAGATCGGGGCAACGGTCACGGAGTCGCCCGTGTGGACGCCCATGGGATCGACGTTCTCGATGGAGCAGATGATGACGGCGTTGTCATGCATGTCGCGCATGACTTCGAGTTCCATCTCCTTCCAACCGAGTACGCTCTCCTCGATCATGA
The DNA here is from genome assembly GCA_002842095.1 of candidate division BRC1 bacterium HGW-BRC1-1. Taxonomy (GTDB): domain Bacteria; phylum Sumerlaeota; class Sumerlaeia; order Sumerlaeales; family Sumerlaeaceae; genus HGW-BRC1-1. Next base: position 162,114 of record PHCB01000001.1, on the reverse strand, counting down.
TTTCGTGAATGGGGGAGAGGGTCAGGCCACGACCGCAAATCTCCAGAAACTCATCCATGTTGTAAGCAATGCCGCCACCAGTTCCGCCCAGGGTGAAGGCCGGTCGGATGATGATGGGGTACCCGATTTCCTGGGCAGAGGAAAGGGCTTCGAAGGAAGCCTTGCGGATGCTTTCGTCGCGGGAATCTTCCGCACGGATAATAACGCTGCGGGGCACTTCGAGACCGATATCGATCATGGCCTGCTTGAAGAGGTGACGATCCTCGGCGCGATCGATGGCTTCTGCCTTCGCGCCAATCAACTCGACGTTGTACTTATCAAGCACGCCGGTCTTGGAAAGGGTCATGGCGAGGTTCAGTGCAGTCTGTCCGCCCAGGGTGGGCAGGATGGCTTGGGGGCGCTCGCGGGCGATGATGGCTTCCACAACCTCCGGGGTCAGAGGTTCAATGTAGGTGCGGTCACCAAATTGGGGGTCGGTCATGATGGTGGCAGGGTTGGAGTTTACGAGCACCACCTCGTAGCCGTCTTCACGCAGGGCCTTGCAACCCTGGGTTCCTGAATAGTCGAACTCGCACGCCTGGCCGATGACAATAGGCCCGCTACCGATGATGAGGATCTTCTTAATATCGCGCCGCTGCGCCACTGAGTGCCCTTCCTCTGCATTTCATGGCGGCGCCCGGGGAAAATCAGCCTTTGCGGCCATACCAGACGCCATAGGTATTTGGATAAACCGGGGGTTTTATTCGCGTTCTCGTCCCATTGGGTGCAAGGCAAAACGAGATTATTCCATGAAGGTTGACAGATGGGCGGATGCCGATGTGATATTATTGTTTCTCCGTCAGCCAACGCGGTTTCTTTTTGGGAAGAGGCGATTTTTCCTTGGCACGATCCGGTTGGTTCAAGCAGCGTTTACTTGCGCATAGGGGAGGTCTGCGGGCCTGAGATGAGCACCGTGCAACGGGCACGGGCGAAACCCTTGGAACCTGAAACGGATAATGCCGACGGAGGGAATGCGTGTGCGGATGGATTCCCCTCTTTTCGCGCCTCCTCCGTCGACTCGATGAGGAGAAAGTGATGACCATGGAACCGAGCAAAATACCGACTGATGAGACTCCGCGCGAGGCCAATATCCGCCCGCGACCGTTTCCCGCTTCGCGAAAGATTTACGAGGTCGGTTCGCGGCCTGATGTGAGGGTTCCCATGCGGGAGATCACTCTGGCCTCAACGAAGCTTTTTGATGGTACGATTCGAGAGAATCCTCCGCTGCGGGTTTACGACTCGAGTGGTCCCTATACCGACCCTGACGCGCATATCGATCTTTCTCAGGGGTTAACGCCCCTTCGTGCTGCATGGATTTCCGAGCGCGGCGATGTGGAAAGCCTGACGGATTTCAGCAGTCCCTTTTCGCGTGATCGCTGGGACAAATCAGTAACTTCCTCGGGCACGGAAATGCCCTGCAGGCACGTCCCTTTGAAAGCGAAGGCGGGGCGCAGGCCGACTCAGTTGCACTACGCGCGGCAGGGCATCATAACCCCCGAGATGGAATTCATCGCCATCCGTGAGAACATGTACCGGGCGGCGTTGGAAACTCACGGGGCGGCAAGCCCCGAGCTTTTGCCCCAGCACAAAGGTGAACCTTTTGGAGCGGCTATTCCAAAGGAGATTACACCGGAGTTCGTGAGGTCTGAAGTTGCGAGGGGCAGGGCCATCATCCCCGCGAACATCAATCACCCGGAGTCGGAGCCGATGATTATCGGACGGAACTTTCTGGTGAAGATCAATTCCAACATCGGCAACTCGGCGGTGGCATCCACCATCGAAGAGGAAGTGGAAAAGATGGTCTGGTCGATCCGGTGGGGAGCCGACACCGTGATGGATCTTTCCACGGGGGACAACATCCACGAAACGCGCGAATGGATTTTGCGAAACTCGCCGGTGCCCATCGGGACTGTGCCGCTTTATCAGGCATTGGAGAAGGTGGGCGGAAAAGCGGAGGACCTGACCTGGGAACTGTTCCGCGACACGCTCGTGGAGCAGGCCGAGCAGGGGGTGGACTATTTCACCATTCATGCGGGCTTGTTATTGCGCCACATTCCGATGACCGCAAAACGGGTGACCGGCATTGTTTCGCGCGGCGGCAGCATCATGGCGAAGTGGTGTCTGGCACATCACAAGGAGAACTTTCTTTACACCCACTGGCGCGATATTTGTGAGCTGGCGGCGGCGTATGACGTGAGCTTTTCGATTGGTGATGGTCTGCGCCCGGGTTGCATCGCCGACGCCAACGATGAGGCGCAGTTTGGCGAGTTGGAGGCGCAGGGCGAACTGACTCGCATTGCATGGGAGTATGATGTTCAGGTGATGAACGAGGGGCCCGGTCATATTCCGATGCATCTCATTCGCGAGAACATGACCAAGCAGTTGGAATGGTGCGACGAAGCGCCGTTTTATACGCTGGGCCCGCTGACCACGGACATTGCACCTGGGTACGACCACATCACCAGCGCCATCGGCGCGGCAATGATCGGATGGTACGGTTGCGCGATGCTTTGCTACGTAACGCCGAAGGAGCATCTGGGGCTGCCGACGCGCGAGGATGTGCGGGTGGGCGTGGTGACGTACAAAATTGCCGCCCATGCGGCCGACCTGGCCAAGGGCCATCCGGGCGCGCAATTGTGGGATAACGTGATGAGCCAGGCGCGGTTCGAATTCCGGTGGGAGGATCAGTTCAATCTGTCGCTGGACCCCGAACGCGCGCAGGAATTCCACGACGAAACGCTTCCGCAGGACGCCATGAAACAGGCGCATTTTTGCTCCATGTGTGGTCCGAAATTTTGCAGCATGAAGATCACCGAAGAAGTGCGCGCATACGCACGCGAGCGTGGATTGGATGAGCAGACGGCCCTGGAAGCCGGCATGGGCGAGATGCGGGAGGAATTTGTCGCCACGGGTTCGGAAGTGTATGTGGCAGGTGCGGCGGAACCGAAAGCGGATTAGATTCTACCTCGGGTGACGGGGATTAGAGGGATAGGAATGTCCCCCCCTCCCATCAAAAAAGGAGCAGGGGCATTCCTGCCCCCGTCAGCCGTGCCAATCCAAAAAAAAGCCGGTTGCGAAAAGACTCTCCGCAACCGGCTCTGATTTTTTTCAGTTCTGTTACTGCACGTTCAGCGCCGGGTTCCTCACCATGTAGACGTAAGGTTGGAAGACGGCCACGGCGATGAAGCCCACGGCAATGCCCAGCATGATGATGAGCAGTGGTTCGATGATGGAGGTCAGCGTGCGCAGGCTGTTGTCCACTTCGCTCTCATAGGTGTCAGCGATGCGGAGCAACATTGTGTCGAGGGCACCGGCTTCGTCGCCCACCATGATCATGTCGACCACGAGCGGATCAAACACCGGACGGCTGCGCAGCGGTTCTTCCATCTTGCCGCCTTTTTCCACGGTGTCGCGCACGTCGAGAACCGTGCGATGGACAACCTCGTTGTCACTACTGTCAGCCGTTACGGTCAGCGCGTCGATAAGGGGAATGCCAGCGGTAGTCAGGCCGCCTAGGGTGCGCGCGAAATGCTCCACGTTGATTTTGCGATTCACGCCAGCAACTATGGGTATCGATAGTACCCCGCGTTGAATGGCGTATCTTCCGGCGATGGACTGGAATATTGCCCAGATACCCACGATGACAATGACGATAAGGATCACCACAAAGAACCAGTTCGCTTGCATCCACGCGGAGGTATTCAGCAGTGCCTGGGTGGTGCCGGGGAGATCGGATTTATTGGGGTACGCCGCAACCAGTTTGGGTAGTCCGTAAACAAGGATAATAATGATGACAGCGATTTCGACCAGTATGGTGATGGCGGGATAAGTGAGTGCAGACATGACGCGCTGTTTCACTTCGGCGCGGCGTTCCAGTGTGTCGGCCAGGCGGGTCAATGCCGAATCGAGAATACCGCCGGCCTCTCCAGCCCGCACAACGCCGATGAACATACCCGAGAAAACTTCGGGGTGGTGACTCATGGCGGTTGACAGGGGCTGACCTTCCTCCACCCGCCGGGCGAGATCCTGCGCTGTGGAGCGAAGGCGTGGCGTGGTGCTGCGTTCGCCGAGAATCTGGAGCGAGCGGAGCAGTGGAATTCCCACTTCGGTCAGGGTTGCAAGCTGGCGGGCGAAGGCGGCCAGTTGCCGGGCACTAGGACGGTTGAACCACCAACCCGATTGCCCACGCCGTTCAGGGGAAGAGGGTGTACGGCCCGGTGAGCGGAAGGCCCCACCACCGGTGGCTGAGGCTTCATCGCGTTCGCGAATCCGGCTGATGATATCCTCCTTCAGGGAGCGGGAGGGGGGAGGAACCGGTCGTGCGCTTTCTTCGTTTTTTTGGTCCATTTTGTTGTCGTCTCCTCGGTCTTGGTGTGCGCGGAGGGCCGCGCCTCAATCCTACTGTAAAACAACACCCTTCACTGCTTCGCTGGCTGTGGTTGTGCCGGCGATCACTTTTTGTCTGCCCGCTTCAAGTAACGATATGCTGTTGCGTCTGGCGATGGTTTCCATCTCCGGGATATTCTTCTGTTGCAGGAGCGCTTCGCGCAGGTCTGGCGAAACTCCCACAACCTCAAACACGCCGATGCGACCGTTGTAACCCGTGTTGAAGCATTTGTCGCAACCGGCTCCGTGGTAAAAATGAGTCTCTTTGGTGTCGGAACTCATGCCCAGTTCCACCAGTTCTCCTTCTGGCACCTCGTATTCTTCGCGGCAGAACTTGCAGATGCATCTCACAAGCCGCTGACTGATAATTCCTGACAGGGCGGGGGCCACCAGATAGTGGGGAACGCCCATGTTGGCCAGTGTGTTCATCGCGCCAACGGCGGTGTTGGCGTGCATGGTGGAGAAAACGAGGTGGCCGGTGAGAGCAGCACGCACGGCAACCCGGGCTGTGTCCGGGTCGCGAACCTCGCCCACCATGATCACATCGGGGTCTTGACGCAGAGAACTTCTGAGGCCGTTAGCGAACCCCAACTCGATGCCCGGGTCGACCTGAACCTGTGTGATCCCTTCGAGTTGATATTCGATGGGGTCCTCGATGGTGATGATGTTCACGCTCTCACGGTTCACGGTGCACAGACATGCGTACAAGGTGGAGGTTTTGCCACTGCCGGTGGGGCCTGTGACGAGAACCATTCCCGATGGACGGGCCACGAGGTGGCTCAGCGTCATCAACTGGTCGGCTTCAAGGCCCAGTTCTTGCAGGCCGGTTTTCACACGGGAAGAATCCAGTACGCGCATGACGATTTTTTCGCCGCCGCGTGTGGGCATGGTGGAGATTCGCAGGTCGTAAGATTCGTTTCGCGTGGAAAAAGCACAATGCCCATCCTGGGGGCGCCGCCGTTCGGTCACGTTCATCCCCGCCAGCACCTTGATGCGCGAGGTGATGGACGGTAGCAGTGTGATGGGCGCGCGCATTACGGTTAACAGTTCTCCGTCCACACGATAGCGCACGCGAATGGCATCGCCTTGGGGCTCCACATGAATGTCGGTTGCTTTGGCAGCAATGGCGCCTTCGACCATTTGCGATACGAGTTGAACGGCGGACATATTGTCCACAAAGGGTTCCAGATTTGAACCATATCGTGAACCGCGGGACGTTATGTCAGCGGTGGTTTCATTCCCATCGGACGAGTTGTCATCGTTTGCCCCCCAGGGGGAATCGTTTCCGCTGCGTACCCGTGGGGCGCTTATTTCCATGGGTATATTTTCGAGAGGTAATTCATCGGAAAAGTGATACTGGAATTTTCCCAGAAGATCATTGTGGCGCGCATAGAGAAATACGATGCTGCGATCTGACAGGATCGCGAGGGTGTCAGCCAGAGCTGTATTGAAGGGGTCTGCGGTGGCGATCTCAATCATGCCGTTGTTGTCGCTGACGGGCAGGAACATCTGACGTCTCATCAATTCCGCGGGGAATCGATCCAGCAGATCCGTGGATAGCTCGGTGGTCATCAGCTCAATGGAGGGGACGGCCATCCCTCGTTCGAGGGCTATCATCAATTTGTCCTGCGGGAGTATACCCATCTGGGCCAGAGAATCGGCGACATTTACTTTTCGACTGGTGGCATCCTCCACAGCGCGAAGGAAATCCTCGGGTGACAAGACCCCGTTAAAGTCTAAAACGCGTAAGGAAAATGCCAGCCGGTTGGCGTGGGCAATGTCGGATTCGCGGGTCGAAATGGCTCTTGTGATGATGTCCGGCGTGATGAGGTTTTGTTCGACCAACACATCGTAGACACTGCGGTTTTCCCGCTCGGCGTCGTCGAGGGCGCGCTCCAGGTTCTCGGTCGTCATCAACTCGCGGCGGATAAAAAAACGACAAAGTCGCGCCACATCAGGCTCATTGATGCCAAGGGTATAGGCGATCTCGGTTCCGAAAATGCGCAGCGGTGCCGTGAGTGCCTGTTGGAAGCCGGTCACGGAGCGACCCGGTACCAGATCGAGCAGTAGTAGTTCTTTGATGGTGGAAACGGAAACGTCCTGGTTGAGAATTTCCCAGGCGCCTTTGTCCCCCTTCAACCCCGCTTTACGCGCGAGCGTTTGCCAGTTTGCGGAATCAAGCACGCCTGCCTCGTGAAGCAGCAGGGCCAGTCTCAGAGTGGCGTCGTTTTCGCGTGGGGCGGCAGGGCTCATCGGCGTTCCTCGCTGAGGAGTATGGGCGTTGCACGCGGGGCTTGTGGGGTTACCAGATAGGTCGCCGTGCGATGCAGCGAACGGCCATCCTTGCGCTCTGCTTCGATCTTCACGATAACATCGCCGTCGCGGGGGCGGACAACCGTACCCACCAAGGCGCGAGCATCGGCCCCTGCGGTGATGGCTTTGCCCGTAATGTCCCCTGCGTCCACTTCCAGCACCGTGGCACCCACGGCTGCTCCGGATGTGAGAGTGGCATCTGCGGCGAGATGACGCGCCATTTCGGCGGTCAGGTCGGTCAGCACACAATCCACTGTGCGAGCGCGCGCAAACGCATGGGTAACCTGGGCAGTGTTTGCGGTGCCCATGACCAGCAGACCCAGAACCGCCAGCACGCCAATCGCAGCCAGCATGGCGAAAGCACGATTTCCGTTTTGGAGTCTCATTGCATCCTCACCGTGGCGCTGTATTCGTGGCGCAAGGCTCTTCCGCTTGCGTTGATGGCTTCATCAAAAGTCGGCTTTTTATCGTTACGAGGCCAGGTTCTGATGGTCATTTTTACCAACGTTGGTGCCGCTGTTGTTATGGTGTCCGCCCAGGAGAAACTTCCATCGGGGGAGGCTGTCGCATAGAGGAAGTCCACGCTCGTGCGAAAGCGATCGGTTTGTGATCCCATGCGGGATTTTTGTCCCGGAGCATCTGACGCCACGTCCGCCTCGGTCATCTCCACTGTGTCGGGAACACCGTTCATGTCGGGGTGCGATTCGAGCGTGACCCGCGCGGAGGCGGTTGACGAGGTGAAGGCCGTGCTTACCAGCGTGATGCTGTTCGGTAGAAACTGTTCTGCTGTGGCTGCGGTGGCGCTTGCCGATGCGGTGGTCAGCACATCTTCGGGGGGAACGCGAAAACGCAGCGCACGGTCCAGCTTTTGTGCCACGCCCATCGAGTGTTGGCGCATGGAGAGGCGCGTGCGCAGGTCGGAAGCGGAGTTTTCTGTCGCTGACCAAACTGTATAAGCCATGCCGATGGCGAGGCCACCGATGGCCATTGTCATCAGAAGTTCGACCAGAGTAATGCCACGGGTGCGTCGGTTCATTGCGCGCCTCCAGAGGTCGGTTCATCAAGAAATACAACGCTGCGGATCTTAACTGTTTGCGAGGCCGCGGCTGCTGCGGGATTGACCGGCGACACTTCAATCTCCAGTTTCAACTGGTTGGTGGTGGCGGGGTCGCGAGACACACGCGCCTGGTATGCGTAGTCGGGATGATCGGGAAATGGCTCGGGATTTTCGCCGGGCAGCACGAGAGTTCCGGTCGTCTCTAACGAGAGGCGCTCGGCCAGTTGCGGACCCTGAAGACGCAGTTCATGCAAACGCGCCAGTGCAAGTGCAGCTTGATCCATCTCACGGTCGGCGCGCACCCCTGCCCGTTGCGATTCGTTGAGCAAAGTAAGTAATCCAACCAAACCAACCGAGAGTAGGGCCACGGTGACAACAACCTCAATGAGGCTGATGCCGCGCCTGCCCCGAGACATTTTCATTTGCTTCCCCCTTCGATGGAGTCGCATAGCGTTGTAGACCATGAAGTTGCTCCTATGTTGTTTAGTCAAAGCGAAATTCGCCCATGTGCTGGCATTTGTGTGCCTGGTGAATCTTGCATTTTGTCGTGGCGCCGAAATGGTGGAGCCGACCGAGACCACGGGTATCCTTGTGCGTATAGGACACCTGCAGGCCGACCCCGAGGCTCGTATAGGCAGTGGCGTGCTTCATGCCATGCGTCAATATCTGCTTAATAACCCGGCGGTGAAAAGCGCCATGGCAAGTGAAGGTGTCTCCGATTTTGCCGTGCTCTCCACCGATTCACACGAGGACCTCGTGCAGCGCATGTCGCAGAATGAGTTCGATATCGCTTTTTGCACGGCTCACGATTTCGTCTCCCAACGGGGCGATTATGAGGTTTTGTTCCAGCTTCGTCGACCGCGTGACAGCTATGATCCGCGGGGCCAGCGGGTCTTTCACAGCGGCGTCATTTTTGTGAACAACCGGTCGCCGTTGTTCCACGCCGAGGCCCCCGTGGAGATGTTGCCTGAATTGCTCGCTTCGTCGCAGATTGCCATGGTGGGCAGCTACAGCGCTCCCGGTTATGTTTATCCCTGCCTCAAGCTGGCGGCCTATACCAGCGGCACGCTGCCCCGGCGCATCCGGTTCTGTGGCTCCTCGGAAGAAGTGGTGAAAACCGTCATCAACGGGCTCGCTCCCATGGGGGCCTGCGATACCGGTGCCATCGAGAGCGTACTGGCGGCGCAAGGTTTGACGGGTCAACACGACCAACTTGTGCGTGTCATTTTGCAAACGGATCCCATCCCCGCCTCGCCGGTGGTTATGTTGCCCCGGTGGCTTCCCCGCACATCTGTTCTGGGTCGGGCCGTGCAAGACGCCATGAGAACTTTTTTCGCTTCGAACCCCACACTGCCGCGACTCGAACCGGGCAACAACGCCAAGTATATGGATCTCCGTCAGAACGTGGATGCCTTCAACGCTCTGGCGCGATGAGGCTGTCCGTGTTGCTTCCTGAATACCACCCGCCTGCGAAGGTTAAAGTGTTGCGAAATTGAAGCGGGCCGCCGGATCCCGGCGCGCGCCCGACAATTGTACGAACCGAATCTGGTCAGATCCTGACGGAAGCAGCCATAAGGCCCTCGTGCAGTGTGTTGTGGAGGCGCGTCGGGTTCCGGCGGCCCGATTCTTTTTTGTGGAACCTTGCCGGGATTATTGTGCTGAGAGCAATTCCAACACTGCTTCGGCGGCGCGACGGGAGGCTCCGGGCTTTCCCAGTTTGGCCCGTATCTGGGCATAGCCATCGTGCATTTGTTCCAGCCGGCGCGGGCTTTCCATGATGCGAATAACTTCCTTCGAAAGCGGCTCCGGCTGGGCTGCGTCTTGCAGTAGTTCGGGGGCTACCGTGTCGTTGGCAATGATGTTGACCAGACCCACCCATGGAATGCGCACCACGGTGCGGGCGAACCAGTAGGTGACCGACGAAACGTAATAGATGATGACCATGGGAACGTCGGCCAGGGCCAGTTCCAGAGTGGATGTGCCACTTTTGCAGATGGCAAAATCCATGGCGGCGCGGGCCGTCTTTGGGCGCTCGGAGGTTATGGTGATGGGCAATCCCGGGTAGCGGCCGATGTATTTGTTGATCAACTCGGGCGATATGGTGGAGGCCGTTGGCACGAGGAAATGGGCATCGGGGAAGCGTTTGAGCAACAGAGTCGCGGATTGGAGCATGAGGGGCAGGTGACGAATAATTTCGCCCTCACGGCTTCCGGGGATCAACCCGATGACTCGTGCTTCTTGGGAAATACCCAGCGCCACGCGCGCCTCGGTTTTGGTGGGTGCCTCCTCGGAATCATCCAGAAGGGGATGCCCCACGTAGCGCGATGGTACTCCGGCGTCGCGGTAGAGCGATTCCTCGAAGGGCAGAATGACAAGCATGAGCGCAACGGTTTTTTTGATGATTTCGATGCGGCTGTGGTGCCAGGCCCATATCTGCGGCGAGATGAAGTAGATGACCGGAATGCCCAACCGTTTCGCCTCGGTGGCAACGCGCAGGTTGAAGCCGGGGTAGTCGATCAGTACGACCGCATCGGGACGTTCGGTCGCCAGCATCGCGTAGGCGCGCTGGAGCAGGTTGCGGATTTTGCCGTAGTTGCGGATGACCTGCGTGGCGCCCATGATGGGAAGTTTTTGCGCGAGGTTTTCGTCCAGCCGCATCCCCTGGGCTGCCATGCGATCGCCACCAAAGCCGAAGCATTCGATTTCGGGCTCCCTGTGCCGCAGTTCGGCGATCAGGCGAGAGCCATGCAGATCACCGGAGTTTTCTCCGGCGACAAACATTAAGCGATGGGGGCGGGTTTCCATGTTTGGTTTTTTACGAGATTCCATTATTCTGCGGCGCAACGAAGCGCGGCTTGCCGGTGACCGGTTACATCAGCCCGGCAAAGTCGCCGAGACGTTTCTTTACCAGTTCTGAAATTTCCACAGCGAGGGCGAGGGCGTCGCGGGCGTGTTCGCCTTTTACAAGAGGCTCGCCGCCGCGTGTGACGACTTCCAGGAAGTGGGCCAGTTCAACCTTCAGCGGTTCGCGTCGTTCCATCTTTTCCTTGCGGCGCACGATGGAGACATTGGGCATGCCCGGCTGGGCGTTGGGTATGCGAACCCGCTGGAAGATTTCGAGTTCCTGCTCGATATAATCGATGGAAAGATAAGCGTCCTTTTGAAAGACGCGGATCTTGCGTTTGCGCGTGGGGGTTATGCGGCTTGCCGTCACATTGGCGATGCAGCCGCTGGCGAAATGAATGCGCGCGTTCGCGATGTCTTCTTTCTCACCGTAGACGCCAACACCGGCTGCCTCCACGTGGACGACAGGGGAGTTAACCAGGTTCAGAATGATGTCGAGGTCGTGAATCATCAAATCAAGAACCACGCCAATATCTTTGATGCGCGGATCGTAGGGGCCCAGGCGGTGGGCTTCGATGAAGGCCGGTGCCGAGGCAACCTCGCGCAGGCGCATGATGGCCGCATTGAACCGTTCGATGTGTCCCACCTGCAAAATCGCACCGGTGCGTCTGGCGATCTGAATCAGATCGTGGGCTTCGTCCACGGTGGTGCAGATGGGCTTCTCCACCAGCAGATGGATGCCGGCGTCCAGCAGGACCCGCCCTATCTCATGGTGATGTATGGTGGGAACCACCACGCTGCACGCATCTACCTTGCCGATCAGGTCCCTGAAATCGGTGTACGCGGTGGTCTTGTGCATGCGCGCAAGCTTTTCGGCCTGTTTGCGGTCGATGTCCACGACACCTACAAGTTCACAGTTGGGAAGCTCAGTGTAGACGCGAGCGTGATGTTGTCCGAGGTGGCCAACACCCACCACGCCGACCCTTACTTTTTGCATTAAAGAACAGATTCAACCCTTGGTTTGATGTGGGCAGGAACGAATGGAACCTTTAAGTCCGAGCCGGAAGGTACAACAAAAAAAAGCCTTATTGAGTCCATTACTATATTCAAAAGGTTGTGAAAGCCACGTTTTTAGGATTTTCTCCTTTTGAATAGTGATCCGTCTGGTTAGGAGATTCCCCATGGATACCATCTTTTCGCGACATTTCACACTCGAAGAAGCCAACGGCTATATTCCCCTGGTTCAAACTCTGTTCGCCATGTGGCAGACGATCCATGATGCGCTTGGCAAACCTCACGGTGCGGCCATCAAGATTGTTAAGCAGTCCGGCGGCAACTTTTCTAATGGGACTAACGGCGCCCATACGAATGGCCATAAACCATCGAAGAATGATCTCTCTTCCATCGTCAAAGAGCCCATCGGCCGGGAGGAGGAAATTCTGGTGGAGCAGACCATTCACACAGAACTGGCCAAAAACGGAATCGTTTTGCAGGACGTTCGGCGCGGGTTGATCGACTTCCCCTGTATCCGCGAGGGGCGGGAGGTTTTCCTTTGCTGGGAATTGAGCGATGGCGACGAGATCAAATGGTTTCACGACCTTGACGGCGGCTATGCGGGCCGCCAACCGCTCTGAGATGCGGCCACTGCGTGGAATTCTTGCAATCTGAGAAAACGGTCTGATACTAATATGTGCGCAAATCTTGTGAAGCGCGAGGGCTTGTGACGATGAAAAGCATGGTGTTGGCCGAGCACGGCGGTTCGGATCGCCTCCAACTGGTTGATCAACCAACCCCGATCCCGGGTCCCGGAGAAGTGGTTGTCAGGGTTCGTGCGGCGTCACTCAACCATCTCGACATCTGGATTCGCATGGGTGCCTTCGGTAAGATGAAGATGCCCCACATCGGAGGGTGCGACGGTGCGGGCGAGGTCGACGAGATTGGCGCAGGCGTCGAAGGATTCTCCAAGGGCGACCGCGTCGTGGTGGCTCCGGGCCTGGGGTGTGGTCTGTGCCCGGATTGTCTGGCTGGCGAGGATTCCCTCTGCGCTAAATTTCAGGTTTTGGGTTCCAGCATCGCCGGCACCTTTTCAGAATACGTGCTCGTAAATGCGCGCCGCTTGGTGAAGGTGAGCGATGCACTCACCTTTGAGGAGTGGGCGGCGCTTGGCGTGGCTTATCTCACCGCCTGGCACATGGTGTTTGGCCGCGCGAAAATGCAACCCGGCGAGCGCGTGCTTGTCCATGCGGCGGGCAGTGGTGTGGGTGCTGCGGCCATCCAGCTTGCGAAGCTCGCGGGCGGGCTGATTTTCACGACGTCTTCCAAGGATGATAAACTGGCCCGCGCCAGAGATGAACTGGGGGCAGATGCGACCGCCAACTACGCCACCGGCGATGTGGCTGCTACCGTGATGGAATGGACCAAGGGGCGGGGGGTGGATGTGGTCATCGACCATGTCGGACCCGATACCTGGAAGACCAACATCGCCTCCCTGCGCAAGGGTGGCCGTCTGGTGAATTGCGGAGTGACGAGCGGCCCGAAAGTGGAGATGGAATTTCGCCCGATCTACGCCCGCCAGATAAGTTTACTCGGTGCATATCTTGGGAACCGTCATGAGTTTGATTCGTTGCTGAAGATGGCGGATGCGGGGCGCATCAAGCCGGTGCTTGATCGTGTGTTTGATCTGGCCGACCTGGCCGCGGCGCAGGATTATATGGATAGTCGGCAACAGTTCGGAAAGATTATCCTGCGCGTACCGTGACCTAATATACAGAGGAGAAACAATGAGCCTGGATCTGAAAAACTACATTCGCGACATTCCTGATTTTCCCCAAAAGGGGATTCTGTTTCGAGACATCACGCCGCTATTGGGGGCTCCCGAGGCTTTTCGCGCTTGCCTTGATCTGCTGGTGGAGCGCTATCGCGGCGCGAACCTTCAAAAGATTGCGGGCATCGAATCGCGTGGGTTTCTCTTCGCGGCCCCTCTGGCGCTGGAGTTGGGAGTCGGGTTGATTCCCATTCGCAAGAAGGGGAAGTTGCCGTCGGCCTGCATCAGCGAGACGTACGATCTTGAATATGGATCGGCGACCATTGAGATCCATGAGGACGCACTGGCTGCGGGCGATCGAGTACTCTTGCTGGATGATCTTCTCGCAACGGGTGGCACCCTGGCAGCGGCCTGTCGATTGGTGGAAAAGCTCAACGCCCGGGTGGCGGAGGTTTGCACGGTGATCGAACTGACCGGATTGAATGGCCGCGAAGTGCTCGGGGATCGACCGTTTCACAGTTTTCTTCAGTACTGATCATCGCAAAAAAAAAGAAGGGCGGGAAAACGGCACCTCAGCCATTTTCCCGCCTTTGCATTGATACTATTTTCAGCCGTTGCTTCGTGTCGCTTTTTGGTAATCAGCGACCCGAGTAAACGAGGAACTGCACGCGACGATTTCTCGCCCATGCCGTGTCGTTGTGTTCGGGATCATCGGGACGGTCCGCACCATAACTGATGGTGTGGAGCCGTGCTGGATCGATGCCCACATTGATAAGATAGTTACGCACCGTGTCGGCACGTCTTTGGCCGAGCGCATAGTTGTAGTCGGACGTACCGCGCTCGTCGCAGTGTCCCTCCACCTGTATGTGCACCTGTGGTTGAGACTGCATCCATTGCGCGTTCAACTGCAATTGCTGCTTGGCCGGCTCCAATAAACTCGCGCTGTCGAACTCGTAATATACGCGTCCAAGCTCGGCGATTTCCATTGGCGTCTCGCCGCGGATCGGCTCGGGCAGAATCGACGAATCGATACCCATGCCTGCCGCGTCGGGATTGTTTCGCCCGAACATCTGACCCATCTTACCTTTTGAGCAGCCCCGGCAACCCGTGGCAACGATCGCTATGAGCATAAATAGCAGGAGCAATTTGACCGCTTTAAAGGTTTTCAACTATATTTCACCTCCTTGTCTCCTCGAAAAGACAAACCCTCCGTCGGAATTTAAAACCGTCGTCAACCTGTGGATAACTCCGGCGGGTGTCAATCCTATTCGGAAAGTGGCGCGAAAGGAAAAGGGGTGACAATGGAATTGTTTGAGGGACGGTGACACAATCATGGAGATATCCGATTCTTCCGTAAGTGCGGGAATTACCATCGCTCTGGTGGTCGTTGCTCTGGCGTGTATTTTTGGCGCGTTCCATTTCGCCAGGCGAAGGCGTCTCGTTGATGACACCCCCACACTGACAACCCTTGGGGTTTTCATCGGCATGGTGGAACTCAATGGCACCGCGGAAAGCGATAATCCTTTGGTCGCTTATCTTTCCGAAAGCCCCTGCGTGTGGTACCAGTGGACCGTGGAGGAACACTGGTCGCGCGTTGTGGTTACAACCACCACCGACTCTGAGGGTAAAACAACGACCTCTTCCCACGTGGAAACAGGTTGGACCAAGATTGCTTCCGGGGGGCAGCAGATCCCCTTCTTTCTGCGCGATGGTGATGGTGAAATTCTCGTGAGACCTGAGAAGGCGGAGATAGAGTCGATAAAAACCTTTTCTGAAAAATGCAGCCCGGTGCATCTTCTCTATTTTAATAAGGGGCCGGCGGGCGCCATCGCCGACTCCACCCATGAACGTCGGTTTACGGAAAATTCCATTCCTCTGCATGCACCCATCTATCTCTTTGGTCAGGCTCGTGAGCGCGATGATGTGGTCGCGCCGGAAATCTCCCATCATTCCGATTGCCCCATGTTCATCATTTCCACCCGCACGGAAAAAGAGGTGAGTCGAGGATTCCGCATCGCGTTCTGGGTGCTGATTGTTCTCGGTTTGGGAGGGGGATTGGGGGCCTGGTATAGTGGAAGAAGTGAGGCCGTCGGTTTTAATCAGTGGCCCGAGTGGATCCCTGTCATTGTGGGGTATTTCGCGCTGGTTGTGGTCGGTTGGATATGGATGGTCTACAATTCACTGGTCATGCTGCGGCAGCGGGTGAGGCAGGGGTGGTCGCTGATTGATGTCCAATTGAAGCGCCGCGCCGATCTCATCCCAGCGCTGGTGGCCACGGTGAAAGGCTATGCGGCCCACGAGTCGCAGACGCAGGAAGTCCTCGCCTTGCTGCGCAGTCAGGCCACATCAACGCCGCAAGGTACGGCGGGAGAAAATCCGGAGGCAGTGGGGAAGGCCGTAATGGCGCTGGCCGAGAGCTACCCTGACCTCAAGGCCAACGAATCGTTTTTAAGTCTGCAACACCAGCTTGCGGAAACGGAACAACGGATCGCGCTGGCGCGGGGCTACTTCAACGAGATTGTGAAGTTTTATAACACCCGGATCGAAGTGCAGCCCGATAACATTCTGGCGACGTCATTCGGTTTCAAAAAAGCCGACTTCCTCGAAGCGGCGGGTTTTGAAAGGGCGGTTCCCAAGGTGGAGCTCCAGCAGATTGATCCCTGGGCACCCAACGATAACGCTCAGGGCTTGGACCTCTGAGCCTTAGAGCGTTTTCGATTCACATGATTGCAGACTCTTGGTGCGTTGGGATGTCGAATTGTTACCGCCCATCCCTGACGGTGGTGGCGACCATGGCCTCGCCCGGGCACCCGATGCTGCCGCCCTCCCACTTGCCCACTAACTGGCGGATCGCAACCTCGGCGTGACCGGTGTGCAACCGGCGTGCAACCGGTGTGCAAGCGGTGCAACTGGCGCGCAAGCGGCAAGCCATTATCCGTCCAGCGCTCTGCCTCAGGCCTCCACGCGGCCCCCAGCTTGCCATGCACGCACAGTCGCCCCTAACCCAATGCTCCAACTATTTCGAGATTGCAGGAGCTACGGGGATATCTTTCGGTTCGACGACAATAAAAACTCTGTTTCCGGTCCACTCCAATAAGTGGGCGAACATGAGTCTGTCAGAGGACGCTCAGGGCTTGGACCTCTGAGCCTGCGTTAACACCTCGTTCATGCTGCCGGTGCGGTAGCCTCGCAGGTCGAGCGTGACGTAAGTGTAGCCGATCTCGCGGAGGCGGGTGTGGACCTGTTCGAACAGGCCGCCTTCAAGGAAGCGGGGCATTTCCTCGGCGGTGACTTCGATGCGCGCGAGATTGTCGTGGTGGCGCACGCGCAGTTGGGTAAAGCCGAGTTCCCTTAGGAAGGACTCCGCCGCTGCCACGCGATCCAAACCCTCGCGCGTGATGGCGGTGCCGTAAGGGAAGCGCGAGCTGAGGCACGCCCCGCTGGGCTTGGCATGGTTGGGCAAATCGAAGGCGGCGGCAAGCTCGCGGATTTCCGCTTTGGTGACCTGGCAATCGTACAGCGGCGCGAAGGTGCCGATCTCGTTGGCCGCTTTCATGCCCGGGCGGTAGTCGCCGCGGTCATCGTAGTTGGTTCCCTCAACCACGCAGGTGGCACCCAGTTCGCGGGCCAGATTGCTTAGCCGCCCATATAGCTCATGCTTGCAGAAATAACAGCGGTTGATGGGGTTGTCGGCGTAGTTGGGGATTTCCAGTTCGCTGTACTCGATCACGCGGTGGTTCCAACCCCGAGCGGTGGCGAGTGCGCAAATTTCATCAAACTCGGCGGTGGTCAGCGTTTCGCTTTTGGCCGTGGCGCAGATGGCGTTTTCATAACCGAGCACGTCGTGGGCGATCTGCTGGCAGAGGGTGGAATCAACCCCGCCCGACAATGCGGTGAGAACGCGCCCCTTGGCGCGGAAGGCGTCCTGAAGGGACTGTAATTTTTCCTGAGTCGTAAGTTGCATAGTGCTGAGAGCTTACGGCGGCGGCGCGGAAAAATTGAGTGGTTGTCAGGTGAGGGGGCGTCCGAGAATCAGGGCTGCATACGCCCGGCTACCGCGTTCGAGTTCTTCCAGATTAATCCACTCGTCCTTCGTGTGGGCTTGGGCAATGTCGCCGGGGCCGAACACCACGGCAGGGATATTGTGGGCGGGGTAAAACGCGGCATCAGTTGCGTAGTTGACCGCCAGGGGTGCGGGGGCGTTTACGCCCGTCATTCTGGCAGCGGCCAGAGCAGCCTGGACCGCGGGATGATCGTTGGGAATTTCGAAGGCCGGAGCCTGCATGATCGGGTCCGTGAGTTCTGCGCCGTAGGCGGCCAGAAGTGAGCGCAAAGCTTGTGTCACCCCAGCCGGGTCTTCACCAGGGATGAGACGGCGGTCGATCTTGGCAGTGGCATGATCGGGTACAACGTTGACGGCGGTCCCACCCTGAATGGTTCCGACGCTGAGCGTTGGAAAACCCAGCAACGGGTGTGGGGAAAATTTGGCCAGGGTCGCCGCGTGCTCCTCCAGGGCGCACACGGCATGGGCCAATTTATAGATCGCATTTTCGCCGAGCTGTGGAGTGCTGCTGTGGGCTGATTTCCCTTGGGTTATGGCGTTCCAGCGCATGACACCCTTGTGGGCGGTCACGGGCAGCAGAAGCGTCGGCTCTGCAATAATTGCAAGCGCAACTTGTTCGAGTGTCTGCGATGGTAGGTTGTCGAGCAGGTATTGCACGCCGGTAAACTGATATTCTTCATCCATCACGGCACAAAACAAAACATTGTGCTTGCAACTGTTTTGCTTCGCGGCCTGCGCTATGGCCCATAGCATGGCGGCCATGGGGCCCTTGGTGTCGCAAGCACCCCGCCCCCAAAGGCGACCCTCACGCACTTCCGCGCCGTAGGGATCAATGGTCATGTTGTCGACGGGCACCGTATCCAGATGCGCCTCAAAGAGAATTGTGTCGGGGGCGCCCAGATCCAGAAATGCCCAAAGATTGGGTCGGCTCGGGAGCGGCCAGCTTATTTGAGGTTCGGCTCCTATGGAGCGAAGGAACTCCGCGACGTGCTCGGCCAAGGCGAGTTCACCGGTGCCGGCCAGGTCATCGCGGCCCATGGGATTTACGCTGGGGATGGCGACGAGATCGCGGGCGAGGTCGACGATGTTCGTATATTCAGACGCCATTCTGCTGCGCTTTTTCCTCGGCGTAGATCGCGAGCGTGTTTTCCACCACGGACACCGCTTGTTGCGGAGTCACAACCAGAGGGGCGCGGCCGTGGATGGCGTCGAGGATGTTGAAATATTGCCGTTGGAAAAGGGCATACTTGGGGCTGAGTCCGGGTGTGGCCGGCGGAAAGACTGGTGGTTCGGGTGTGGGGAGGTCATTCTGGTGGCTCCAGAAAATGAGGTTGCCGCGTTCGATGATGGCTGTGGCCAGAGAGGTGTGAATCTCGATGCGCTCTTCAAAACCGGGGAAGGTGCTGGTCGACGCTTCGAGGGTGGCGATGGCCCCTCCGGGAAATCGCAGCAGGGCCAGACCCACGTCCTCGGTTTCCAGTACGGCACGGCTGTGGTGGGTCATGCCTTTGACCTCGGTGGGCTCTCCGAAGAACCAGATGAGTTGGTCGAGGGAGTGAACCGCTTGGTTCATGAGCACGCCGCCGCCCTCGCCATCGACGCGTCCGCGCCAGTTGCTCTGGGCGTAGTAGGGATCGTGGCGATACCACTTTACGGACGCCCGCCCAAGCAGGGGAGCGCCCATGTCGCCTCGATCGAAAGCCGCTTTAACGGCCTGCATGGCGTCGGAAAAGCGGTTCTGGCAGATGACGGCGCAGAGAACGCCGGCGCGCTCGCATTCATCCACGAGGCGTTGTCCATCGCCCGTTTTCACCGCGATGGGTTTCTCCATGATGACATGTTTTCCGGCGCGGGCCGCGAGCATCCCGGCCGCCGCGTGTTGACCGCTGGGCAGACAGATGACAACGGCATCGATGTCACTCCGAGCCAGGGCCGCTTCATAGCTACTGGCAACGACGGCGCTGTCCGGGCATAGAGCGGCGGTGCGGGTTGCGGTGTCGAGGTCGGTGTCGACCACGCAAACCACCCTTGCGCCAGGGGTCGCGTGCAAGATTTCCACATGACGCGCACCCATCAGGCCACAACCGATCACTGCAAAGCCAATGTCTCTCGTGGTCATGGTCGGGCTCCTTGCAAGGGCGTGGGATGGTTGATGAGAGTCGTGGCGGTGCCGGTGGTTAGTCCCTCGGCTTTTAATATCAGGCGTCTTGCTTTAATCTGTTCATACTGGATTTTTTTCAGGCGTCGCTCTTCCAGATTTTCGAGACCATTCTCTACGTCGAGTAAATCGGACAGAAAGGGTGAGGCCGCAAACTTGGCATCCCAGTGGGGTTTGTTGAACTGCGGTTGTTCCCAGATTCGCCCGGAGCCGAAGCCGTCTTCGTAGTAACGCATGGTGCCGAAGTACCACCACCACACCATGGTGAAGCCGAGGAAGGCTGCGACGAAAGCGGTTGGCAATGTGCGGATGTGCAGGGCGCGCAGAAGCACGATGCCGTAACCGGCGAGGGCGAGCCCAAACCCAAGCGCAAGGAGGACGGACCAATCGGCAACCCAGACAAAACCGATGGAGGCGATCGGGGACATGAAGAGCATGAACCCGGCGGCGATGAGTCCGGGAACCAAAAGCAGAATTTTCCGTGGAACTGACGAGAGATGGTTCACTGTCCATGCGAGAGCCGCAGCGGTAAGCAGCGCGATATAGGGCATTATCGGAAGCAGGTAATCTTCCCGCTTTTGGGGAATGGCGCTGAAAACGAGGAAGGGCACAACCACCGCCAGCAAGATAAGACGCGTGAGGGGACTGTAAGGGAACGCTTTTTCACGACAGGTGAACCACGCGGTGAGTGGCAGAAAGAGTGCCATGGGGAAGGCGGATTTCCAAATGGAAACGAGAAAGAACCAGGGAGGTTCAAGATGAGCGGCCCCGACTGCTTCTTCGGTTCTGACTCCAAAGGGAAGCAGCGCCGCGCCGACGATGTTTTCGCGAACCTCTTCCGAATAGAACAATGCGTAGATGTGCCAGGAGAGGCCGAGCAGCAACGCGATGGCGGCCGTGAGGAGCAAGTAAGGTTTCAGCAACTCGCGCCCGCGCCGCAGAGAAATCATCCATATTCCCGCAACGAGAGGTACCAACAGAAACATGGGGGTGCCTTTGATGAGAAACCCCAGAGCGAAAGCCAGGGCGGCTATCCAGCCCCAAGGACGCGGGTTCGAGGATAGCGCTGCCCGCGCGCAGGCGTAGAGCGATGCAGAGGCGAAGAAGCACATCGCCATCTCGAAGCCCCCCCGGCGGGACAAAACCATCACGTCGTAGCAGACAACGAACAGAGCCATGGCAAGCAGGGTGGGACCTCGGGTGAGACCCATGAGGCGACCCCATGCAAGAATGAGCAGCACCATCCCGATGCTCGCGAAAGCTGCCGGAAGGCGCAGCGCGAGGAGTGAGAATTCTCCCAACAGGGCGCTTGCGGCAAGGGCCATCCAGTAATAGAGAGGGGGCTTGTTCACGCGCTCATCGCCATGATATTCCGGCATGAGGTAGTTGCCGGTTTCGTGCATCGTTTGAGATATCTCAAACGCCCGAATCTCGGCATTGACCCGTAGTTGCGTATCGCCAAGCCGGTAAAATGAGAGCAGCGCCGCGATGGCCAGAATGACTATGGCAAAGAAGCGAAATCTTGCGGGCGATATTTCTTCGAGGGGTGAGGCGGTTTCGTCTGTCATGGGTTTGAGTTCGGATACGGGATGCGTGGCGTTGCGTCTACAATTGTTTTACGGGGTGCGAGGCAATCTTGCAGAATGAAAATCAGTGTCGCTCAGAACCGGGTCTGATTTTTCTTAACTCATCACGGCGGATGGATTCTAATTCAAGGCATCAATCAAGGATGAACGCTCATGGCCTTTCATGAAATATCGGATCCCTTCCGGCGCCTGGTGCGCATAATGGAGCGTCTGCAGGAGCCGGGAGGATGCCCGTGGGATCGCGAGCAGACCCATGAGTCTCTGAAGCCCTACATGATTGAGGAGGCGTATGAGGCGCTCGATGCCATTGATCGGGGAGATTACAGCGACCTGAAAGAGGAACTGGGCGATGTCTTGTTGCAGGTGGTGTTCCACTCGGTGCTGGCGCAGCGCTTCGACCGGTTTGAGATCGACGAGGTGATTGCTTCGGCGTCGGACAAAATGGTGCGGCGCCACCCGCATGTGTTTGCCGAGGTGGAGGCCGCCACCGCGGGTGAGGTTACGGACAATTGGGATCAACTGAAAGCGGAGGAGCGGGCGGCGAAGGTATCGCCGACTGAAGCGCCCCCCTCGGTGCTGACAAATGTCCCCCGCCATTTGCCTGCCCTGCTGAAGGCGCAGCGCATGCAGGAGAAGGCCGGGCGGGTGGGTTTTGAGTGGGAGACCATGGAGCAGGTGCTGGCCAAGGTGGAGGAAGAGGTTGCCGAACTGCGAGAAGCTCTGGCCGAGAAGGACACCGTTCATGCGGCCGAGGAACTGGGGGATTTGATTTTCGCGCTGTCCAACGTGGCGCGGCATTTGGGTGTGGACGCCGAGGAAACCGTTCGCCGGACGTGCGAGAAGTTCCGAAGCCGGTTCGCGGCGGTGGAGGCTTGCGCTCACAATCAGGGACGCGAGTTGAAGCAGATGCCGCTGGCCGAGATGATGGCTGCCTGGAACCAGGCCAAGGTTGTTTGCACGGACGACTCAGAGGAGCAGGGATCATGACCGCTGATCTTATTGTGACCAATGCGACGATTGTGGATGGTTCGGGAGCGGAGCCCTTTGTGGGTGGTCTGACGGTGACGAACGGGGAGATAACCGCCGTGTGGCGGGATGGGGCGGAGGACGCTCCCCGGGCAGACTCGGCAGATAAGGTTGTGGATGCCAGGGGGCAACTTGTGACTCCCGGGTTTGTGGATGTGCATTCGCACAGCGATTTCAATTTGTTGATCGATCCCAATGCGGAATCGAAGTTGTGGCAGGGTGTGACAACCGAGATCGTGGGCAATTGCGGGATGAGCGCGTTTCCCATGAATGACGTGATGCGCAGCGAGGAGTGGGAGATTTTGCCGCGTCGCGGTTTGGACCTCGACTGGGATTCTCCGGCGCATTATTTTGAGCGATTGGAAGAGGCGGTGCCGGCGGTGAACGTGGCGGCGTTCGCGGGCCACGGTAACGTGAGGGGCGTGGCCATGGGGTTTGCGGATCGAGCGGCGGATGCCCGCGAAATGCGCGCCATGGAGGCGCTGGTTGAGCAGGCCATGGAAGCGGGGGCGATGGGCCTGTCGACGGGCCTGATTTATGCTCCCGGCATGTTTGCTTCCACTGATGAAATTGTAACGTTGCAGCGCGCGGCGGCGCGGCGGGGCGGGATTTACGCTTCGCACGTGCGGGGCGAGGGTGACAGTTTGACGAAGGCGGCCGAAGAGTTTTTCAACGTGGTGGAGCGCGTTGATTGTCAGGCGCAATACAGCCATTTGAAGGCCTCGGGCCGTCGCAACTGGGGCAAGGTGGCGGGAATTATTGACCGGGTCGAGAAGACGAACGAGCGCGGCGGAATGGTTCGCTTCGACAAGTATCCTTACACGGCCTCCAGCACCGAGTTGTCGACACTGCTGCCGCGTTGGGGGCGGGCCGGTGGCCATGCGGAGTGTGTGGCGCGCTTGAAGGACCCCGCATCGCAGGCGAAATTGGAACGGGAATTGAGGGAGGATTACGCCGGCTGCGAGCCGTGGGGGGAAATCCTTCTGGTGGAAGCCGGCTGCGCGGAGTACCGCGGATTTGAGGGGAATCGCCTGAGCGATGTGGCTCGGTTAACGGGGCGCGGAGCCATGGATCTGTTTTTCGATCTGCTTGTGCGGAGCCGCATGGGAGTGACCATCTCGAATTTTACCATGAGTGCCGATGAAACCGATGCGGCGATTCTTCATCCTCTGGGCATGGTGTGCAGCGACGCGGAATGCCGGTGCACGAACGGTCAGCTATCGGAGGGTGCGCCGCATCCGCGGGCTTATGGGGCCTTCCCGAAGTTCTTCCGGGATTACGTGAAGGAGCGCCCGATGATGACCCTGCCGGCGGCGGTTGCCAAGGTGACCTCGTTGCCGTGTGAAGTGTTCGGGTTCAAACGACGGGGGCTGATTCGCGAGGGTTACATCGCCGATTTGCTCATGCTCGATTGGGATCGATTTGAGGATCACGCCACATTTTCGGAGCCGCATAAATATGCAAGCGGGGTGGAGATGGTCGTGGTTGGTGGTGTGCCGGAAATACTGAACGGCAAGCTGACGGGTGAGCGGGGCGGGAGCGTTTTGCGTCGGGCGTAGTTGCAGTTGCCTCACGAGCGCCAGAAGATTTTTGCGCGGGTGAATCCACTCACGATCACGGCCAGCAGCAGGGTTTGAAGAATGGCGCGTGTCATGCCGAGGGCGGGACCGTCGAACATTTTGTCCAGAAGTGCCGGTGCGCCAACGAGTACCATGATGGGGAACATGAGGTGCGCGAAACCGACGTAGGCGATCATCGGGTTCTGGCCGTTATCCACCAGCAAACCCGCGAACCAGCGACGGTGCCCCAGGATATCGATGATGATCATAAAAGAGATGAGCATGAAGAGGGCGAGCCCGGCCGTGACGAAATAATAACTCATGGTGGCGGAGTCTTTTTTTATGCCGCCTTCGTATGGTTCGAACAGCAGGCCAAGGACCAACCAATAGGTTCCCCACACGAACAGAGTGCGCAGAAGTTTCTCTGCTTCTGAGGAGGGCTTGGCGAGGAGCATTCCTGCAGCCAGAGTGAGTGCGATAATGATGGGCGTGGCGATGGGTGCCCAGCGTGCAAGGATACCCAGGGCGGGATCGGGGACGCCCGCGGGAGCCAGCCCCACGAGGACGGCGGCGTTGAGTCCGAGCATCGCAAGGGCGATGATCCACAGGCGGGTGGGGGACCATGCGTTAACCGCGGAGGCCGGTTCGTCGCGGCCACTTGAGCGCATCCATTTCTGGATGAGGTCGCCGGCGATGGTTCCGGGGATAACGATGAAGAGCAGGCCCCATGGACCCATGGAAAAAATTCCCGGAATGGATGTGTTGGCACTGAGCCAGTTAACCCAACCGGTCTCGTTGGAAGCCAACCGGATCGCCATGAGAAAGCCGAGTATGCCGAGGCGCGCTGTGAGGCTGTTGCGCGTGGCCAGCCACGCCAGCGATCCGAAGACGGCCATCTGGGCGAGGAGCCAGAGGATGATATTGTTCTCAGAATCAAATTTCCCGTATACACCCCAGACGATCAACGCGCCGCCCAGCCAACCCACTGCGCGCAACGCCCACGCCAGCGGGGTCGGGATGCGATCCGGCATGCGCACGAGAACGAGGAACATCACGGCGAAGCCCGCGAGGGCGAGGATCATGGGCAGTGCGCCCGGGCCGGTTTTGGCCTGCAATGACCAGGGGCCCACATGGTGTTGAAAAATTGCGAAGATGATCAGCAGAAATCCGCGTTTGAAGGCGGTCGCAACGGCCTGCAAATTGGTCATGCCGCGTTCAATGCGGCGGCGCAGCGCGAAGGGAATGGCCGCCCCCATGGCAAAAAGGAAGAATGGAAAGACCAGATCAACCCAAGTGATGCCGGGCACGGCGGGGTTATACTTTCCGTGGATTACCTGCGCGTGGTGCATCCATGTCGGCAGCGCATCGGGCACCATGCCGGAGAGCACCATCGTGAGAATGGCCCAGCCGCGAAGAGCATCGAGCGCCAGCGAACGGCGCGCAGGGGCTGCGGTAAGGGCAGGTGAGGCGGCAAGAGAAATGGACTGTGGGGTGCTCATGGCGTGTCAGTGCTCCGTTGTTCCGGCATTAAATGAAACGATGGTGTGAGCAAGAGCCACGATAATTGGGTGTGTCAAGGGAGGTGAGAGATTCTCTTGAAAGGCTCGCATAACTTGACCCGGTTGTTGGGTATGACAACCGCTATGACCAGCCGCGAACGTGTGACCGCAGCTTTCAATCATGAAACGCCAGACCGCACACCTGTTTTTGAGTACGTATTGCTGTCACCCGTGGCAGACGCCGTGCTTGGCCGCCCCTTTGCGGCCTGCGAGGAAACCTGGCTCGCGCTGGTGGCCGAGGTGGGGTGGGACGAAGCGGTGCGCCGCGAGGCGGTGGATCGCGTGGAGATGGCGCAGCGCCTGGGCCACGACATGATATATTGCGTGCCGAGTCCGGAGGTGGCGGACCAGCAGTTAGGCGCCATGCCGATACCCTCGGAGGATCTCGATGATGATCCGGTCGAGCGCGTACGGACACGTAACGATGAACGGCGCGAAACACCGCCCGCGCTACCCGACAGACGTTACCTCGTGTTTGCGAAGATTCGGGAGGAGATGGCGCGGCGTGGGGTGGACTTGTTACTCATGGTGCCAACCTATGACCATGGCATCTGGACCGATGTGGATCTGATGCAGACGATGCTGCTGGATCCGGATGTGGCAGCCGAACATTTCGCGCTGGCCACGGAATCGTCATTTCGCCATCTGGACAAATATCTCGAGATCGGCTGCGACGTGGTGGGCGTGGGCGGAGATTTTGCGGGCAACCGGCCTCTCATCTCGCGCGATGTGTATTGCGAGTTTATCGTGCCGGAAGTGGCCCATGTGTCGCAGCGCGCTCATACCGAAGGCAAGTGGGCAGTAAACGCCAGCGACGGGCATCTGTGGCCGGTGATCGAGGATTTTCTGTTTGGCTGCGAGGCCGATGGCTACATCGAAATCGATCTGCATGCGGGGATGGATTTGGCCCGACTGAAATCGCTGTATGGTGACCGCACCACGCTGTTGGGGAATATCGATTGCGGAACCACACTGAGCTTTGCATCACCCGAGGAGGTCGCGGCCCAGACCATTGCATGCATCGAAGCGGGGTTGGGCAACGGTGGCCATATCCTGACGGCCAGCAACGCCATCACCGCAAGTGTGCCCCTGGTAAATTATCTGGCCATGGTGAATGCCTATCGCGACTATTTCAATCTTGAGAGGCTTTGCCTGTAGGCGGTGCCCTCCTCAATCCATGCGGGGTGAGGGCAGCTTTTGCGATGCCGTTGGCGTAGCGATGGGTGCGGTTATCACGCCTCGCGATGGTGCTGGTAACAGGTGCCGCGTGGGGGCCGGGGTGGCTTCAGGCGCGGGTGTTGGGGTTGGCAAGACTTTGGTCCGGTGCTGCAAATCAAAAGAGATGGCCTGCAAGTCACTGACGATCTTTTGCAAGTCCGCATAGGCCACTCCGCTGGCCTGAAGGCGGGATCGACATTTGTCGATGACTGCGTGCACTTCCTCTTTGGAAAAAGCGCCGCTGTTGAGTACGAGACAGATATCTTCAGAAAGACGATCTTTGTCGCCGGAGGTCAGGTTCCCGATAGTCATGGCGGCGCACAGATCCAGAGCCAGATCCTCCACGATGCGTGGATCGGGCTGGACCGATCCCATACTTGCCGCCTGGAGGGTTGTGCGTAAAGCGGCCTTGTGCTCCGGGGTGGGTTCTCTTTGGGAAGAAATTGCGTTGAGCCATTTGCCCAATTCGTTGGCGCGTTTCTGCTGATCGCCGGTGAGGGAACGCACGTTAACCGGGGTTGAGGCAGGCTTCACTTTTGCAGAGGAGGTCGAAGTTGTTTCTCCGTCGACTTCAGAGTTTCTCCCGGGTGGGTCAGTCTCTGAAGTTTGCTTCTTCGAATTCGATTTTTTAGAAACCGAAGACTTCGTGGATTTTGTGGACGCGGAACTCTTCTTTGATTGGCTGACGACGGGACGACTTACTTGGCGCACAGCCTGCGCGGGTGACGTTTGCGCCGAGCAGAGCAGCGTGATGCCTGCAAGGAATGCCACGGCCAGCGCCGTGTTACGGTTGATCTTCATCGGTCCACTCCCAGATGGATTCTATTATTATGAGGGTTGTTTCGGGAAGCTGAGGAAATCAATGCCGGTTTTCTTCGTAGCGGTTTTTACCATTTCGGCCGCAGTTTCGTTGGCCGTGCGGACGATGTGTTCTTCGAGGGCTCGCGTGAGTCGACCATTTTCGACCACGATTTCTCCGTTCACAATGTTGGTGTCGACGATGTGAGAATCCCCGGCGAAAAGGATGGCTGCCACCGGATCGTGGGCGGCACCCGCGAAACCAATCTTTTCGAGGTCGATGAGGATGACATCGGCCAGAGAGCCGGGCGCGATGCGCCCCGCCAGTTCGTGGCCCAGCACGGCTGCGCCGCCCCGGGTGGCCATCCGCAAGCAGGTGCGTGCGTCGATGGCGGCGGCTCCGCCCTCCACGCGATGCAGCAGCATGGCGTTGCGAGCTTCGCCCCACAGGTCGCTTGTGTCGTTGCTGGCGCTGCCGTCCACCCCGAGGCCCACGGGCACACCGGCTTTCAGCATGGCGGGCACCGGAGCGATGCCCGATCCGAGACGCATGTTGCTGGCGGGGCAGTGGGACACGCCTGTGCCGGATTCAGCGAAGCGCGCGATTTCCTCAGGTGAAATATGCACGGCGTGGGCGAACCAGACGTCGGGCCCCAGCCAGCCAACTTTCTCGGCCCAGTCGACCGGGCGCATCCCGTACATTTCTTCGCAATAGGCGTTCTCGTCGCGCGTCTCCGCCAGATGGGTATGGAGGCGCAACCCGTGGCGACGCGCGAGGGCGGCCAGTTCGGTCATTGTCGACTCGTCCACCGAGAATGGCGAGCAGGGCGCCAGCGCGATGCGCAGCATGGAATCGGGCGAGGGGTCGTGATAGGCCGCAATGAGTCGCTCGGCGTCGGCGAGGATCTCCTCGTCGGTCTGCACCACATCATCGGGTGGAAGGCCGCCGCGCGATTTGCCCCGCGTCATGCAACCGCGGGTTGGATGAAATCGAATACCAAGCTCGCGGGCCGCGCGGATTTCCGCATCGATGAGGCGGCCATCCGACGCGCGCGGGAAAAGATAAAGGTGATCGGACGAAGTGGTGCAGCCCGTCAGCAGCAGTTCGCCCAACCCAACCAGGGCCGCTACGTGAACAACTTCGGGCGTTATTTCGCGCCAGATTTCGTAAAGGTTCGTCAGCCATTCAAAAAGCTCGGCGTTCTGCACCAAAGGAACCCCGCGGGTGAGGGTCTGGAACAAGTGGTGGTGGCAGTTAACGAAGCCGGGAAGACAGAGCTTGCCCGACGCATCGATGATCGTGGCGCCTTCGGGCGCGGCAAGATCGCGACCGATCGAATGGATCCGGTTGCCACTGATCAGCACATCGCTGTTGGGAAACTCGGCGGAGTTATCGTCAAACGTTGCCACGCAACGCGCATTGCGAATGAGGATATGTTTTGTGGGTGCGTTCATAGTTAAGAGATCAACTATGTGTCGTCAGGGCAATTGTGGCAAGGGCGATTTGAGGTTATTTCGGGATGGATGAGGGTTGCGACAAGATTCATGAAAGTAGCTGGAGGGATTCCGGGGTTCACCGGTAATTGATGAAGCATCTGCGGTTTGGTGCCAAGCAAAGTTTTGTGGGGCCCGTCCCCGCGTAAGCTCACGCGTTGACAAGGGCGAACGGCTTGTGGGATGCAGAAGGATGTCAGGTTCTGTCAGTGCCTGCGGTCTGCGGGCGCACATTTCTCGCCGAAAAAGGAACGATCATGGCGCGTTGTATCGGGTTTCCGGGGCTACGGGGGGAAGTGAGCAGGTGCGACGTGGTGAAGAGCGGCGTTGGCACGGTGTCCGCCCATATCCACAACGCCAAGCGCGGATCGCACTGTGGCACCTGGGCTGGATGGTTCACATGCTTGCCCCAGTTCGCGGTCGCCCTGCTCATTGGTTTCTCGGCACCCCCTGCGGCGTGCGGGCCCACGGGGGTCAAGGAGACAGCTGTGACATCCGGCACGGTCAGCGTTGCGACACTTTCTCCGGAGCAGTGCGACCCGTCGCTTGCCGATGAATTAACTGTATTTCACGAGACGGTTGCCCCGCGTGGTGTGCGGTTTGAGCCGGGCGGGCTTCCGGTGCTCGTGGAGATCGCGCCGCTTCAACTCTCCGTTCGCGCCAGCCGGTATCGTGCGGAGATCGCCGCGCAGGGGTACGAGTTGGACATCTCCACGACCTGCGTCACGGTCCGCGGCGCCACCGACGCGGCGGTGTTCAACGGGCTGATGACGCTCGCGCGCATGATCGGCCCGGATCTCGAAATGCCGGCCGCGCGCATCCGCGACTGGCCGGACCTGCCCGTCCGGATGATCATGGTGGATCCCGCGCGGCAGAACGAGAACTTCGACTATTACCGTCGTGTCATCAGCACCGCCGCGCGCTACGGAATCAATGCCGTCCTTGTTCACCTGACCGACGACCAGACCGCATGCCTCTACCAGCCCGACTATCCCGAGCTGATGCATCCCCACGCGTGGACGCGCGATGACATCCGGGGCCTTGTCGAGTTTGCCCGCCGCTACCATGTCGACCTGATCCCCGAGATTGAGTCCTTTGGCCACTCGCGCATGTTCACGCGCCGCGCCGACTTCCGCGAAATCCTCCACCAGAACCGTGGAACCACCAACACCGAGTCGTGGATGGGAACGGACGAGGCGGGTTACACAAATGTCCTGTGTCCCGCCAGCGAGAAGGCGTACGAGTACCTCGACAAGATGTACGAGGCGGCGGCCGCCGCGTTTGACCATCCCGTGATTCACCTCGGGTTCGACGAGGTGGACATGACGAGTTGCACGCGCTGCGAGATGGCATTCCCCGGCATCACGCGCGACGAGTGGTTCCGCCGCCACATGGTGCGCTGCCGGGAGATCGCGGCGAAGCACGGCCGGCAGGCGGCGTTCTGGGGCGACATGCTCATCCAGTCGCCGGCGATCCTCGACGGGCTGCCCACGTCCGGAACGACGATCTACGACTGGCATTACCTGCCCGCGGTGCCTTCTGCGCCGGCGCGCATGTTCAGCGGGCGCGGCTTTGAGGTGATTGCGTCGCCCGCGCTCGTGTGCGCGCCCCACATGGTGCTGCCCGATTCGCACGACTACGAGAACATTCGCAACTTCGCCGCGATCGCGAGCGAACTCGACCTGCGCGGGCTGAACACCACGATCTGGATTCCGACCCGCTATATGTCCGACGCGCTGTGGCCGGGCATCGCGTACGCGGGGGCGCAGGCTTGGGGCGGCAGCGTGCTGGACGAGGAGCAGTTCGCGATCGCGGCCGCGCGCGACCTGTTCGGCATCGCCGATGGTGCCGCGTTCGCGCGAGCTTGGGCGGGCCTTGCCGCCGTTGCCGGGCACCGCGACGAATTCTTCCTCTGTGCTTGGTCGGACGATGTGGGGCTGAAGAAGGCGCGCGAGGCTTCCTTGGGTACGCGGGCGGCACTCGCGGAGAAGCGGGCGAGCCTCGCGGAAATCCGGCGGTCACTGTCGGAGCTTGGGGGCGGCGTGTCGTGGAACCGGACGGAATGGCGCTGCATCGAGCGCACCGCCGGGATTTTCGACTACCTGCTGCGGCACTTCGAGGCGGCCTCGGACGCGGATTTCCCGTCTTCTGGAACGCTCGCCGAACTCGACCGCGGGTGCGTGGCGATCATCGGGTGGATCGAGGAGGACTGGCAGCGGAACCGCTATGCGGACGATCCGAACCTCGCTGGCATTTACCTGCCGCACCACCACTTGCTGCATCAGTTCCGGCTGATGAACCGGTTTCACGAAGTGCTTCTTAACCGTCCCAAATGAGTGATCCGCGCAGCGTGGTAATTGGGGGACCGCACCGGTGGACAGGCCTCCGTCGCCCAGATGGATTACACCGCTGCGACCGCGCGTTTCTTTCGCACCAGGAGCAGGAGGCCGACGGCTATGCCGGGGATTGCTATGTCGAGGGCGGCGCTGAATGCGACTGCGACTATGCACGCCATTATCAGCACGGTGGCGATGCGGCGGCGGGTGGCTACCAGCGCGGGACCGCGCACGGCGATGACGGCGAGTCCGCCCATGAGCAGCGCCCACAGTAGCAGGTCCCAGTTGCGCGCAGACATCTCCTTCAGCGCGTAGTGGAGTGTGATCCGCCCAGTGCCCTGACGCTGGCCAAAGGTGTACACCTCGCCGACGCGCGGGAATTGCACCATGGGCAGGACCGTCGGGCGAGATTTGGCAGCGGCCTCGTCGGCCATCAGCGGCTGCACACCCTGTTGCGCGGCTTGCTGCATCGGCGCCTGCTGTTGCGCACGCGGTGCTTGCTGCTGGGCATTGCTCGTCTCCTCCTCCGCCTGTTGCTGAACGACCTCGGCGTTGGAAAAGATGATCTTCTGCGCTTCCTCGGCGGATTTCAGTCCCTTGTCGCGCTCGGCGGCGAGTCTCGCTCCCCGGGCTATCTCGTCGGCGTTGGCGGATGACTTCGACTTCATTTGGCGCTGGCGGTTTTCCGCCGACTCCACCTGCTTCTTCACGCCCTCCAACTGATCCTTCACCTCGATCTGCATGCGGTTGAGTTCCTGATAGGCCGCTGCCTTCGAGGGGACCTTCGCGTACTTGAGCGCTTCCGACAGCCGTTCCACACGCTTTGAGATTCGCACCACATCGCTGATGTTCTGGTTGAGCTGTTCATCGCGAAGTAGTGTGCCTTCAAAGTCTGATGCATTGTAGGCGGTGGGGAACATGAGCACCAGCGCCGACTCGGCGACGGGCACACCCCCGAGGATGTCGGGTAGCGGGACCTCGAGCGAGCCACTGCGTCCCAGCGGTTTCTCCGGGCGCACGGTGTAGGCAACGCGCACGGTCAGAGCCGGATCGAGAAGTCCGGTGCGGATCAGCGGGACGAGCAGCACTTCGCGGCCCCCCTCGGTGCCGAACGCGGCTTTCACCACGCGACTGGCCACCTGGACTTCGTATAACGAAATGCGCGACTTCGGGTAGGGGAGCGCGACCTTCAAGAATTGCTCGCTCTCGTTCTGAAGCGCCATCTCCAGCTCGCAGCGGAACATACCGTCGTCGGTGACAATGACACGCTGGCGCAGGATTTCGACTACGGCGCGCAGTGCTTCGTCGCGCTTGTGGCGCGTGATGCGGAAGGAGGGCAGCGCGCGGCCGGCCGCCGTGAGGTCGAGCACGATGTCCGATGGGGCGGGACGGAATGCATCCGACGGCCACTTGACCGACGCGGGATCCACTGTCAGTGCGCCGGGGGCGGATTCCACCGCAACATCGCCCGCCAGTTCGCGGTGCATCAGAAGGAACGCACGCGCACCGGCAGTGTCAGCCGGGACAAAGATGCCGGGCGCAACGGGGGCGGAACCGTCCGTTGTGACGGGAATTTCAAGCTGCAAACCGATCTGGGTTGCTTCCGACTTTGGCGCATCGAGTTCCGCTGTCACCAGCATGACAGTGCTGGTTACGACGTCCACCCGGAGGTTGCGCACCGGCCCGGAGGGCTGGAGGCGCGACGCCACGCGCGGGTCGGGCGACCCGAGCACGAGCAGCACGGGCACTTCGCGCATGCGTCCCCGGCGAGGCTCCGCCACCACCTGAGCATCAAGGGTCGCGAGGCCATCGGACAGCACCAGCTTGTTGAAAACGGTGGTGGCAAGAGTCGGTGGCACACCAACCAGACGGAACGAAAGCGCGGCATCGCCGGCCAATTGGTACGAACGCAGCACCGCACCGCGCTGCATCAACGCGGGGAAGAACTGCGCAGCCAGTTGGGTGTCCACGATGTCGGGGCTTCGCACCACCGCGCTGGCGAGGGCGAGTTCGTCCAGTTCGTCGTCGGGCGATACCACCAGCGCGAGGCTGCGTTTGGTGTCCGCCGCTCCGCGCACTTGCAGCGGGGTGACGGCGAGTTCGGTGCCGGTGGTCTGGCGGGCGCGCGAGGCGGTCAGTTCCATGGAGGAGGGTGCCTCCAGAGGTGGTTCGAAGGCCACCACCACGTTGTCGCCGCTCTGCACCCATCGGGCCACGCCTTGGCCGGATAATGTGTCCGCCATCTCGCCGGGGGCGAGCAGCAGGGCGCATTCGTGGATCACGCTTCCGCGGGGCAGCAGTTCCACACGGGCGGCGCGTGTTTCCATTCCGCCGCTCGCCGCCATCACTTCCGATACTTTCGCGTCGAACAGTGCGGGTGCGCGTTTCAGGTCAAGGGTGAGCGACCATTGTGGGTCCGTCATGTCGAAACCCTGAACCGCAAATCCCTGACGCGCCTCGCGTGTGGAGCCACGAGCAAGGCCCCTGGGCTCTGTGCGCGACAACTCGATACGGTCGGACACCTCGACGGCCACCGTCCCGCGGGGGTCCGTGCTGCCGACGGGGCGAATGGCAGGAACCATCCATGCACCGCCCGACGGTGCGGCAACCACGCCCTCCACCTGCACCTGTGCGGAGGCAGATGGCTCAAGTTCCAGCACAAGGCGGTTGCCCGTTGCGACGGCGCGCGTCAGCTTCGGCCCCTCAATGGAAAGAAGGCGCACGGAGGGATCCAGATCGAACTCCACCTTGCGGGGCAGCAGCGCGCCGCCGTCGCCCTCGAGGCGGAGGTTCGCCGACCAGAGCGCCGACGCCAGTGAGTCGAAACTCTGCCTGATGTTGGTGGAAACCCGCCAGCCTGTCGGGGTGCCCTCACCCGCCAACTGGCTGGCCACGCCCACGTGCCACGTCACAACGGTTTCGCCCTGACGAGCGACGCCGGCGATCACGGTGGAGGTGGTCGTTTTCTCCATGATAATTGGTGCGGCTCCGTTGGTGGAGGGTTCCACATCGGCATAGGGTAGCAGCACGCGCCAGGAGCCCGCGCCGGTGTCGGGGATGTTGAGCTTCAGACTGCCCGATGCCCCGTTCATCTCGCACGGCGCGACAAACGGAGCTTCCACCGTTCCGGCCCAGTGCGCCGGAAGCGTCAGCACGATGCCCGAGTCGTCGGTGCCCACAGCGCCGCCGGCCGCGGGTGCGCCGATGGCCGTGAGAAGGAAACCACGCAGTCCGAGGCTTGCGCTTGCCACCGAGTCGCCCGTGTTCGCCGCGCCGAGGCGCAGCATGCCGCGCACGACTCCGGCCTCTGGATTCAGTTCGCCCTGAATCTCAAGGTTGGTGACGACCACCGTGGGCGGGGTTGTTGTGGCGGGATCCGCTTGTGCCGCATTCCAAAGCGCGGCGAATTCGCCCCGCTCGACAAATGCAACCGGGTCCGAGACATGGAGCGGGCCGGTTGCCGTGTCGTAGGGCACGACCACCTTTGTGACTGTGGATTCGACTTTCTCCGCTGCGCACGCCGGACCGACCAACGCGATGACGCACAGTACCAGCGTGGCCGCTGCGGCCTCGCGGGAAATCCGGCGCAATAACGAGCCACTAAACCGCGCCAGCACCGGAACCGCCAGCGAGAGCAGAGCCCCCTGCAGTGCGGCATTGAAGAGCGCCACCCACGCACCGCCCACGAGCAGCGGGATCAGCGTGGTGAGCGCCACGGTTACCCACCACGCCCAGCGATATGCGGGGCGCCACAGCCACCACAGAAGACCGAGCGCCAGCGCCACGCCCATCCACACGATGAACCTCACGCGCTGGTAGCTGTTATCCGACAGGTAGCGCACGAGAAGCGAGGCGTCGCCGCCAATGCCCTCAAACCGCCGCTGCGCCCCACCCTCGGGCATTTCGATGCCGAGCGACAGAATACCTGCCGCGCGGGCACTGTCGGCAAGACTGCCGCCGAATGGCGAGGCACCCTTGAACCGGAACATTAGGTTCAGGCCGCCGTCGTCAAGATCCCCGAGGGTAATATCGGGCAGATTGCTGTTTACGATACCGCCGGCAGGCGGGGCCGCTGCGGCCGGGACTGGTGGAGCAACGCCAAGCGCGAGCCCACGCTCGCCGGCGCGCATCTGTTGTTCCCGATGCTTTGCAATCCGCTCTGCTGCTGATAGCTCCGATTTCATTTCCGCGGCAACTGCGGCCCGGGGCTCGTCCGCCTTCACGCGGAACACATCCCCTTCGCTCACGGTACCGTTGCTCGAATCATAGCCATACTCTCTCGCTGCCTCGGCGCGGCGCGTTTCCGAGAAGGTTGGTGCGATCGGCGTGCCGCTGTCCTTGAAGCGGACGATGTCGCCCGCACTTACGGTTCCATTGGTGGGATCGTAAAGAATCTCGGCGTTGTTGTCGGTTCCATCGGGTCCAACGCTGTAAACCAGCCAATAATCTGTACCATAGTCGCCCGGCACCAGGAACCCCGCACGGATAGCTTTTTCCACCGCTTCGCTGCCGACCAAATAGCGCATGGGCGCACCCTTGTCATCTGTGTAGGGATCAGAGAACAGGCTTGTCAGATACTTAACGGGGCCCTGCCACAGCAGGTCCGAATTGGGGGGATAATGGTTGTTGTCCACAAAGTAAGATTCGATGCCGGTTGCCATCGTGCGCGCATCGTTCTTCACTCGCGACACCTTCGAGCGCACCTGCGCCTCAAGGAAATTAGGAACGGCGATGGCGGCGAGCAACGCAATGACCCCCAGGACCACAAGCAACTCAAACACCAGCCCGCATCCCGGGCGTGATTGCTTGGGCGTCCCGGTCCCGGATGGTCCGTCCACCCCCAGCGGCTTCGTGCGACGCAACACCAGCTTGCCTGTCATGACTCCCAGAAGCACAACAAATGCGAGGAACGTGAGCACGACCACACTCATCAAATATCTCTCGTCGGCAATGAGCGTCTTCGGGAAATACGCCCCGCGCAGGAAGGTCACGAGAGGCTCGCGCACTGTAACCGCACTGCTTAGCGTGCCCGTGTAGAACAGGTACTCGAAGCCCGGCGGCAGGTTAACGTTCCATGTTGTGCGGTTGATGGGCACCGGAAGCATCGGCCCCGCCACGGCAAGCCGGGTTGTCCGGTCCAGCGCCTCACCCTGTTCGCGGTAGGTGACCGACACGGCCGTATCGGCCCCGCCAGCAGGAAGGGGAACCATCATAATTCCCGCGCCATCCGAGTCCGTTCGTCGCGCCGGTTTGGCACCGTCGCCGTTCACGGTTACAGACCACAGACGCGCGGCCTTCGGCAGCCGCACATCCAGAAACTGCGGTTCTCCCATGGGGGCGACCGTGTAATCGGCGCGCGTCAGGCGCATGCCGTCGGGCGCGAAGGTGGTGGTCAGGTTCGCCTCGCGCACCAGCCCGCCAATCTCCGGTTCGGCTTTGAACTTCTCCGCTTTAACCGAGAGGTCGTAAGGTGGCTGAACATAGCGATACGCCGCCAGCACACGGTTCTCCCGCGCCCATGGGGTCTGCGGGATTTCGGACAGGTCCACCTCCGCAAGGTTGCGCGGCTCGAACTGAAGCTGAAGGGTCTCGGACCCCTCCACCAGAATGAAACCCCGCTGGGAGGAAACGCCGGGCACGCGGATTTCCGGCGCACTGATGGGCGCGTCGCCCGGCTGGAACGGCATGGACCAATCCATGCTGATGGCAAATGTTCCGAGCACGGCGTCTTGGGACACGACGGTCCACTCGTCGCCGGCGTCGGTCTCGCGCATCACGCGCTCGCGGATTCCCGCTTCTTCAAACTTTACCGCGCCGCCCGTGCCCTTGGGCAGGATAAACCGGAACGTGTTGGCGGGCGCGAAGCGCACGTCGTAGGTTATGTAGGCGCGTGCGCTTGCGCGGTCCTCGGCCAGCGAGAGCGCGCTGACCACGGTGGCGCGCACATCCGGCTCTCTGCCGGAAACAAGCAGCCCGCCCGCGGGGGACAGGGCGGTGGCGCGTAGCGCAAGTCGCGGTGCAGGCACCCACTGGCGCGCCTCGGCACCAATCTCGGCAACCGGCGCGACAGCAAATCCGTCCAACTCGTCAACCCGGACATCCAGAGCCTCGGCCCACTCGACCAGAAAGTCCTGCGCCGCAGCGCGTGGCCCCTCGATGGCGAGAACCGGCAGCGCAAGCGTGGAACTGGTGCCCTGCGCACCCCACGAACCTGCACGGTGGACGGTGAGGACAAGCGACTCCGGCCCCTGCCCCCCCTGCCAGCCGACGCGCCATTTTTCGGCGTCCTGTCGGATCAGCGAAACGGGGACGCTTTCACCCTTCAGGCCGTGACCTTCCACATTGGTGAGCGTCCAGCCCGTAGGCAGTTGGAAGGGAAGCTCGGACAGTGTCTTGTCGGCAAGGTTCACGACAAAACCGCCTGTTGCTTCCAGCGGTTTCAGGCTTAGTGCCGCATGAATCTCAGCGGGAAGGGCCGGTACCGCCGGCACAAGCAAAACTTCCACCGACGGCAGCCAACCCCAGCAATCGTAGTTGCGTGAGGCAGTTCCGCCGCCCGCGGCGATAAGCATGTTGGACTGCGTGGCAAGCACGGGGACATGCTGCGGAGAACCTTCCAGCCGAAGCGTTCCGCCAGCCGAAACTGCCGGAATAGTCCACGGTCCAACGGTCGCCCTGCCGCCCTCGATCTCGGCCGCCGAGACGACCGTCACGGTGAGTGTCTCCAAGCGCGCAAGCGGACGCACCACTATCGAATCGCTGGTGAGTTCGGTTCGTGCCCGGTCGCTGTTGTCGACCTTCAGAGGCCGGAGTCCTTTGGGCAAACCGAGCCGGATTTCCGATCCCGGCAGGAGACTGCCCATCAGGCGAATCTGGTCTGAAACTTCAATGCCGGCGCCCCGCACCGCGATGGTGCGCGCCTCCGCGGCGCGGATGGCCGTTTCGCCCTCAAGTGGCGCGGCGCGCCGGATGGAGAGCGTGAGGGATTGTTGGGCGGCCGGCCACAGCACCACGTTCCGCGACTCCGGTCCCGTGGTGGTGGCGTCGTGGGTTCGCGTGGGACATGAAGCGGTGAGGAAATCCACTCCTGGCGCGAAGTCGATGGTGATCCTGCACGGCGCGGTGAATCGTCCGAGGTCGACCGGCACATTGTGCCCGTCCGGGCGCAGTGGTGCCATGACGCTGACAGCCAGGGAACCGGTGGTCGGACCCCTGGCGTACAGGTAGCCCTTCCCGTCGAGGCGGGCGATGAACGCGCTTCCGTCGGCGGGCGCGGACTGGCCCGACCACGGCACCCCTCCGTCATCAATCTGTGTTGCGGACCATCCGCTGCCGGGCGCGACAAAGGAGACAGCCCCACTCAGCCGCAGGGCGTCCGATGCGGTGCCGGTGAGTTCGATGCCCGAGCAGTACACCGCGCGTGCGCGGCTGTCCGTGGTGGCGCGGTCTGCCGCAGCCCGCGCAAGGCGCAGGAGTTCCGACAGTGGCAGGAACGCGCCTTCCTTCGAGTAGCCCGGCGCGCGCAGAAGGTCCTCTTGCGGCACGTACATCACCTGCATGTCGAGGGGCGCGTTCGTGGCCTGCGTTAGCTGCACCTGCGGGGGCGGCGCGTCTGCCAATGCCATGCCGGCCAGCGCGATGGTGGTGGCGATGAACAGCGCGGCGCGCGCCATCCACCCCCCTGGTCCATGTCTTGGTGTGGTGGTCATGGCGAGTCGCCTCACGCCTTGGCCGTTGGGTCTGCGGGCGGCTCAGGCGTTATGGGTGGAGGTGCCACGGGTGGGGGTGGCGGTGGCGGTGTTGCCTCCGGAGGAGTTTGGGAGGGTGGCGTCCATTGATCAAACGGCGGCGTGGCTGCCAGTTCGGCACGCATGCGAGCCGCTTCTTGGCGCGCCAGGCGGGCGCGCGCAGCGAGGTACAGGATGATGCTAACGGCAAGCGCCGCACCCGCACCGGCAAATGCCGCTGCGCACAGTCTGCCCGCGAAGCCGTCGGTCAGGCTCGCGACGATGAACAGCACCAGCGTGACGCCAAGGGCCCTGAGCGGGAACCTGCCGCGGCGCGCCCACAGGAGCGTGACAACGAACAAAAGCAACGCGATGATGCCTTGCAGTATCACCATGGGTTTCTGCTTCCAGTAGTCGATGGTGATGTCGCCCGTTCCGCTCAGGCGGCTGAACTGGAACTGCAAGCCCTGCTTTACGATGGGCACTTCGATGCCCGCGTTCTGCAGGCGTGCGGCCTTCTCCGCCTCGGTTTCCACCGTGTTATATTCCGCGTCGGCCCTCGCCTCGGGCGGGTTCAGCGACTGCTGCGCCACGCCTCCCGCGATTGCCGCGGGGATGTCGGCCAGCAACTTGTCGGCCGCCGGCTCGATCCATGGCGGCGATCCGCCGGCAACCAGGCGCATGGTGCCGCCAAAGTCGGAATATTGGTAGTTTGTGGGGAGGTATAGCTTCCGGGTGGCTCGCAGCACCGGCATGTTGAGCGGTTCGGGGGACTCGAACTTCAGTCCGCCACGCATCCCCATGGCACCCTTGCCCAGCGTCTCGCGCATGACCAGGCGCACGCGGAACGCGTCGTCACGCGACTCGCTCTTGGTCAACTCGATGAGGCGCGCGCCGTCCTGATCGCGCGTCGCCGGGCGCACGGGCACCCCGCGCACGAACGCCGACCATATCTCCATGCCCTCGGGCAGCTTCAGCACCAGATATTGCTCGCGGTTGTTCTGCACCTCGAACAGCGCCTCGTGGACCGCCTCGCGCTGGTCGTTGACGACGGTGTCGATGTGCATGCGGCGCACCAGCGCGCCGAGCACTGTCTCCAGTTCGTGGCGCACCAGATCCAGTTCGAGCAGTTGCTTCTCCGGTTCAAAATAGCGGAATCCCAGCGACGCGCTTGCGAGGTTGCCGGGCAGCTCTTTCACATCGCGGGCCTCGAGCCCCTCGGATTTGGCGACGGTGACCTCCAGGTTCTCGCCGCGTGACACCGCGACGAAGCCCATCTCCCGCGCCACGTTCAGCGCGCGGATCGCGGGCACGGTCACCCGCACCGGTTTGCCCGACTCGGTGCCGGTCAGCGGCAGGTCAAAGGCGAACCCGAGGCGGTATGGTCCGAGGACCTTGCGCTGGAGGCGCACCGTCCAGGTCGTGACACCCTCGGTCGCGCCGCCGGGCGAAGGAACCTTCTCCTTGATGTCGCCGCCGGTGAACCGCACATCTTCGCCCGCCGTGGCGGGGAGGAGCAGTTGGAACTCATCCGTGGCGGAAAACTCGACATTGTAGTTCACCCCCGCGTCGATCTTCATGAGCGACGGGGTGATGTTGGCGAGCACCGATGTCTCGCACGTGATGCGCGTGCGCTGGCGCTCGATGGAAACCTCGGCGAAACTCGCCGGGATGAAGTAGCGGTAGCCAAGCGCGGGCACGATTTCCTGCGAGAGGAGCGGTTTCAGCTTCTCCATGAGCGAGCGCACATCGGTCGGTTGTAAGTTGGACGAGGCGATTTCCGTGGCGCGCAGAGCCACCGGCGTCGCCAGCACCAGCGCGCCCGTGTCCTCCTCCGCCCCGGCCACCGAGACCGGTTCGAGGCGCAGTTTCAGATCGCCGGGTTTGCGGTCGCGTTGCAGGCGCAGGTCGAGGTCGAACGCCTCGCGCTGCTCGCCACGCAGGGTCACCTCAACGCGGCGTCCCGACGCGCGCCATCCAGCGACCAGTTCCGGCGGACCGGCTTCGCGAATCTCGAATCCCTCGGGGACATCGTAGGACAGGTCGAAGATGCCCCGACCCGATACTGTCACATGGGAGCTGACCCTGATGCGCACGAATTGCTCGGTTACCTCGTACGCGACGATGCTGTCCGCGCGCACGCGGGCCTGCACGGGTTTGCGCGAGATGACGAGCTTCCAACCCGGTTGGTCGAACCGGAAGACACGCGCGCCAGCGCCGACCGGACCGGTGGCGCTGACACTCTCGACACCTGCCGTCTCCTCGGGCCACACCGACACGCCGTCCTCCGGCGTCACGGTAACGGTGCCCGCCTCGCGCACCGCTCCCGGCACGCGGAATTCGGGGATGGTTAGTTTCTGCGTGGGCGTGGTGGGCTGATCAAACTTGATGTCGGCACTGACCTCGAACGGTTGCGAGACCTCGCGGATCAGGGCAACGACGACTCTGCCCTGCGGGTCGGGTGCGGACCAGTCCTTCACGAACGATCCGCTGACGCCCAGCAACTGCGCGCCCTTGGGGAGGTCGAAGGAGAAATTCTTGAGGTTGCCGGCGGCGAACGTCACAGCCATCTTGACCGATGCGCTGGCGGTGCGCGCGCCGAGTTTGACGAGCACCTGCTCGGCCACCATGTAGCGCGCCTCGGCGGCCGCGGCCTGCGGCTCCATCTTCAGACGGTATGCCAGCATCATGCGGTCCGATGCGCCTGCGGCCGCTGTTATTTCCGACTGTCCCGCCACCGGATTCGCCACCGTTGCGGGCAGCGCGTCGGACACGGTTTCCAGCACGACTTCTTCGGGCACGCGCAGCTTGAGGTTCGAGGCGGCGGCTCGTGGCACGCGGAAGTCCAGCTTGCGCACCGCGCCGTCGGTCTGAAGCGGCACCGCGAGGCGCATCTTCACCACGCGCCTGCCCCCGCCCTGGGCAACCAGCTCCAGCCCGCTGCCGTCGGCGATGGGCCGCACCGTTGCGGGCGCGCCCTCGATCACCACGCGGTCGGCCGACGCACCCGCAAAGGGCAGGCGCAGTTCCAGCACATCCCTGGGTCTCGCCAAAACCTCCACCGCCAGTTCGGCGTCCAGCACCGCCACATTGCCGTCCACCGACCCGCTGTATGACGCCTGCGCCAGCGAGGCGCCCGGCTTGAAGTCCGGCCCCTCGGGCTGCTCTTGCGCCGTGTTCTTGAGCCGCAGGAACTCCGCGTACGGCACCATCACGGATTGCCCCGCGCCAAGCTCCGGCCCCTTGATCTTGTCATAGGGCACAAACACGAAGCTCGAAGTGGTGGTGGAGGTGGTGGACCCCGCCGGAGCCGCCTGGGTTTCCGCAGACACGGCGGACAGGATGATGGCAAGGATGACGCTGGAGAAACCGCAGATCAGTCGCATGGCGCGACCCCCTCAATGTGAGCGTTTATGCATCTTGCTTCCTGCGAACAGACCCCGACCCCAAGGGCGAGGTTTGGTCACATGCAAATTGGACGAAAGAATCACGGCGCGGGATGACAGACGCCGCTGAATGGGCGTAATTAAATCAGCCCGACATGATTGAAGAAATGCGCTTCCGGCAGAACGTGATCCCAACGGGGGAGCAAACTGATCGACAATGATGAGTCCGAGCAGTTTGGGGGAGAGTTGAATTTTCTCTCCCCCAATCACCTGCAACGCGCCGATCGGTTTTTCAAGCGCGATCTGGGTGTGAAGCGCTGTAATTGGAGATGACGGGGGCGATGCAGGGTGGAATGAAAATCGCCCCGCCGGGTGGGGAGCCCGGCGGGGCAGTGGTTCAGGCTTCGGCAGCCTCTTGGTGGATGGACATCAGATCAGTGAGCGCGTGAGGTCGCGGAACAGCGGCTCGCTGGCGATGCCGTCGGCGGTGCGGACAACGCGTGCCTGGATGGCATAGCGTTTTCCCGCGTCGATCGCGTATTGCGCGTTGGTGATGCTGATGACAGAGCCCGAGGCGGTGAGAGCCGGGGCGCTGGCGGGACTGACTCCCTTGATGTAGCGGAGCTCGTTCTCGCGTGGTGTTCGCGCAACGGTCAGCATGGCGGGGGTGATGCGGACAAGCAGTGCCAG
This sequence comes from candidate division BRC1 bacterium HGW-BRC1-1, assembly GCA_002842095.1. Lineage (GTDB taxonomy): Bacteria > Sumerlaeota > Sumerlaeia > Sumerlaeales > Sumerlaeaceae > HGW-BRC1-1. Next base: position 119,111 of record PHCB01000001.1, on the reverse strand, counting down.
GCCGGTGATGGTGGTGATGCTGTGGGTGGGGATAATGTCGAACCTGTCGAGTTCGTCAGCCGGCTCGGACGCGAGATCGGAGATCGGCGTCGGGGGCGGTTGTGTGGGTGCGCTGGTGGTGAGGGCAAGCCCGAGAATCTGGCGGGTGATGTTTGCCTTCACATAGATGGGCAGACCCTGGGGTGTGACGGCGCGCCCGGCGCTGTTGACGGTGAAGTACGCCTCGGCATAGTCCTGCCATGCGCTGCGCTGGGCTGCGGTCAGTTCGTCCCAGTTGCGGGTGGCGGCGGTGATGTAGGCGCGGATCTTCTGCTGGTCGATGGTGTCGGGGTTTCGTGGTGTGACACGCGCCCGGGCGAAGGTCTGGCCGTTGCGGTAGTAGAAGACGAGGTCGCTGGACTTATAGGATCCGTCGAGTCCTTTTATGGGTGATGCAGTGGTAACGCGCATTGGATGAAGCTCCTTTTTATGAGATGGGTTTGAGAAGCAGGCGGGTGCCACGGTGGGTTGTGGTCGCCCGATGGCAGTGGCGGGACTACTCGAGCTGGTCGCTGACGGTGGAGTCGGTGTCGGCGGTTACGGCTGCGGTTGTGGGGCCGTCGAGCCCGATGGTTGCCGCTGCGGGGGCGGGGCTTTCTTCGGCGGCCGCTTCGACTTCCAGCCGGAGCGCCTTGAAGCTGGTGCATGCGGCGAGAACGAGGGCGGCGGCAGCGATTGCGACGCAGGTTCGCAGGGTGTTACGTGTCATGGATTCACCTCCTTTCCGGGGGGAGTTGATGGTGGTTGCGTGGCGGCGACGCGGGAGCGTGCGGCCTCGATGGCACTGAGATTGACCAGCGCGATGAGCGCGTCTTGCGCGGCGTCGGGGAGGAGTGCGCGAAACAGGTCGAGGAAGCATCGTGCCATTGCGCGCGCCTCGGTGATGGCGATGGGATAGGGGCAGTGACGGTATTCGCCGATTGCCCGGACGAGACGCCATGTCAGGGTGATGATGTCCGGCTCGGGTTTGGGTCCGGGGTTGTTGCCGTTCCTGGTGCTGTTGTCTTGCATGATATTCCTCCGTGCGATGGGGGCCTGTGAGGGGCCCGTGGTGGGCGTTGCAGAACATATGTTCTACAACCCACTATGCACAGGGGGGCGTGCTAAAACAATTCCCACAGGGACGCTTAACAACCCTTGCGGGACGATAAACGTGCATCAGGAGACGGGGGGGGCGGACTCAGAAGAAATCAAGTGCCCGGGCGCAGGCCGAATGCCGGGGCTGTCGTGAATGGCACCTGTTGAGCGCGATTATGATGCGGAACGGTTTGGGTGCTTCTTTGGCGGCGGCTGGCCCGGCGTGGTGGATTCGCCCAAGACCGGCAATCTGTCGGCTTGAACCTCATAGTCGCCGAGGTGCGCACGCATCAGGCTTTTCCACAGCTTGCCGTGGTTGGGCGCGTGGAAGTGCAGGAGTTCGTGGACGATGACATAATCGCCCAACTCGCGATTCAGATCGAGAAGTTCGCTGTTGAAGCTCAGATTGCCCGCTGTCGAGCAGGACGCCCACTTGCGGCGCATCGGACGCACCGACAACGAGTGCGCCTTCACGCCCAGCTTGTCCGCCCACTCCAAGACGCGGGCCTTGAACTCGTCCTTGTCGCGCCATGCGGTCATTGGCGGTAACTCCTCTCAAGGAGCACGAACAACGCCTCAACAGTCGCCGAGACCTTGGCCATGTCGTCCTCCACCTCGAAGATCGCGAAGGTCACCTTATTGCGCAGTTCGCGCAGTTCGGCCTCGCTCCGCCGCCAATTCGAGAATTGTGTGAATGCCTCGCCCACCTTCTTGCTGGCCAGGTTCGCACTGGGGATGCCGTCCTCGGTGAGCTTGCACAGCACGAAATAAGTCAGGTCATCCAAGCCCTTGGCGGCCTGGTCCTTCTTGCGCTGCTCGTTCCTCTCTATTTCCGTGAACAACTGCGCAAGCGCTTCCTCCGTGCTGCTCTGCCGCTCCTCAAAATTCTCCTGCACGGCCATTGCCCGGTCGGACAGCGCAATGAGGAACGGATCACCGCTCTCTTCCTCCGCAGCTTTTTCGATGCTCTTGACGAGATTGATGATCTTCGTCCCGTAGCCGCCCTGCTGCTCTTTGATGAGCTCAATCGTGTCGGCATCGATTTTCACGAATTCGGTCACGCGTTCCAACTGGTCCGCGCCGATGTGCTTTTGCACGAGCTCGTTCGTCTTCTTCTGGAACGCCCGGTCGACATAAACCCTCTTCGCATAGGCGTTCTGAACAACGGCATAGATCGACGACAGCGTCGTGTAATTATCGATGAACGGACGCAGGAATGCGTCGGGTGAGATGATCTCGTAGAGCATCTCGATCTCCTTGTATTCCCTGAAGAACTCCTTGCGCCGCTCCTTGTCGCGGAATTGCTCGATAAGGTTGTCCACGTCCTTGTCGTTGAAATTGCCCGTCACCAGCGCCAGGTACGGCGGCGCCTTGGTCTCCATCTTTGCTTTGAACAGATGCTTGAGCAGAGCCAGATCCTTGACGATGGCATTGACCTCGTCGCTGTCGAATGCGAGCGCCTTCTCCAGCTTGTCGAAGATGCCCACGAAATCCAGGACGAACCCGTGGGGCTTCACCATCTCCGCCGCCTCGTTCTCATAGGGGCGATTCACGCGCGCGATGGCTTGCAGCAGCGTGTGGTCGCGCATCGGCTTGTCGAGATACATGGCGTAGAGGATCGGCGCATCAAAGCCCGTCAGCAGCTTTTCTGTGACGATCAGAATCTTCGGCCACTCACCCGGCTTGGTGAAGCTCTTGCGGATCTGCTTCTCCTTCTTCGGGTCGAGATGCCACTTCTTCAGGTGGGGCTCGTCGTTGTTGTTGCCGGTAAAGACGATCTCCGAATACTCGGGCGGCAGGATGGCGTCCAGCGCTTCCTTGTAGAAGGCACACGCCTCGCGGTCTACCGCCACCAGGAACGCCTTGTAGCCCAGCGGCTCGACATTCTGGAGGAAATGGTCGGCCACATATCGCGCCACCTTGTTAACCCGATCCTTCCCCTTGAGGAAGTTTTTCAGGTTCACCGCGCGCTCGAGAATCTTGTTCAGTTCCTCAATGTCCGAGATGCCTTCGGTCTCGGCCAGCGCAAGGAATTCCTTCTCCATGATCTCGAGCGGCACCAGCATTTCGTTGGGCGCGAGGTTATAGTAAAGCGGCAGCGTCGTGCCATCTTCGATGCTCTCGGCGATGGAGTATTTGTGCAGGTATCCCTTGTCGTCCTCGCAGCCGAAGGTCTTGAAGGTCCCCTTGCCGTAAGCCGTCAGGTCCACCGGCGTGCCCGTGAACCCGATGAACGTTGCGTTCGGCAGGCCCGCCATCAGGAAATTGCCCAGGTCGCCGCCAGTCGTGCGGTGCGCCTCGTCAATCAGCACGAAGATGTTCTTTCGTGTGTTCAGGTCAGCCGGCATATCGCGGAACTTGTGGATCATCGTCACGATGATGCCGCGGTAATCCTGCCCACGCTCATCAAGCAGGCTGTTCAACGTCGTAATGCGGTCCGCGTGGGCCACATTCGCCAACCCGACCGACGCCAGATTCTTGAGCATCTGGTCTTCCAGTTCGTTGCGGTCAATCATCAACAGGATCGTGGGCTTCTGCGCCTCGTTTGCCTTGAACATCAACTCGGCCGCTTTGATCATCGTGTAGGTCTTGCCGCTGCCCTGCGTGTGCCAGACCAGCCCCCGCGTCCGTGTGGGGTCCAGCGCGCGTTCCACCACGCGGTCCACCGCCGTCGCCTGATGCTGGCGCAGGATGAACTTCTGGAGTTCCTCCTCCTTCTCGGCGAAGAGGATGAAGTCCTTGAGCAACCGCAGCACGTGGGCTGGGTCGCAGAAGCTTTTCACCTTGTCTTCGAGGCGACCCGGAACGGAGGGGGGACACTTCGGCGGGTTGGAAAACCCGCTCTCCCACAAGACGAACTGTCCTTCGTGCAACTGCGCTTTCGAGGGGTTCTCTTGGATATACTCTGCTGACTTGAAGAAGTGCTGTTCACTCCGGATCAGCCGGTCCCAATATTCATCCTGCCAAAGCGCCCCGGTCTTGCCGAGTCGCTTGTTGATCTCCCGCGCCGTGAATCCCTTCCACGATTTCAAAACATTTTCCAGCTCGTGCCCGCCGATCGGACGAAACAAAACATGCACGTGATTCGGCATGACCACGAACGACGCCAGCTCAACCCGCTCCCCATCAAAATGCCGCAGAGCATCCGCCACAATCTTCGAGTTCGCAGGGTCCTTCAGCACACACGAACCGCTGCCCTGATCCAACCACTCATCGATCTGCTCAGAGAAACGTTTGTGATATTCGGCCTCGGTGTTCTCGTCCCAGGGCTCGGGATGATGGGACAGCCAGGCCGCACGTTCCGCCTTCCACTGGTCGAGTTTCGCCTTGGGAAGTGAGTCGCCCAGCCGCCAGGTTACGGATATCCAAGCTTCTCCCTGTTGCCAATGGGGGAGGTTGCGCCGGTGCTTGTCGGTTTCAACGTCCGGCGAGTAAAAAGGAGCATGGGCATTCCTGCCCGTGTTAGAATCCCCGTTTGGGTTCGGTTCAACGGGTTGGAAAACCTGTTCTCCATTCCCCGTGTTTGGGTTCGGTTCAACAGGTTGGAAAACCCGTTCTCCTTTTCCCGCGTTTGGGTTTGGTTCAACGGGTTGGAAAACCCGTTCTCCTTTTCCCCCGTTTGGGTTTGGTTCAACGGGTTGGAAAACCCGTTCTCCTTTCCCCGTGTTTGGGTTTGGTTCTCCTTTCCAGTTGAAAATGTTTCGGCGGACGGTGTTCCAGGTCACGCCGTAGGCAAAGCCGATGGCTTCCGTCGCGATGAAGAGCATCTCCGGCGTCATCACTTCGGGGGTTTCCGAGTGGTAGCGGCGTATCTGGTCAATCCCCAGCGCGATCGCCTCGCCCTTGGTCGCATTCTTGCACTCGATCATCAGCACCGGGATGCCGTTGATGAGAAAGACAACGTCCTCGCGCGTGCCATGGAAGCCGTTGTGAAATGCCCACTCCTCGGTGACCTCGTACACGTTGCGCGTCGGGTCGTCGTAATCGATCAGGATCAGGTCGCGCTCACGCTTCTCCTCGTGGTCTAAGAACTTGCCCCGGTTGCGCAGGTGTTCGAGGAAATCACGGTTGCCGTAGATGTCGGTGTGGATGAGGCGAAACTGCCAGAGCAACGCCCCCTCGGCCTCGGCGTAGCGCGGGTTAAATTCCCGCACCTTGGCCTCAACCAACTCATCAAAGAAAAGGGAGGGGGGACTTTCTTGTCCACCGTGTCCTCCATATTGGCCCGAATGCCGGGGGGCAAGAATGCCCCCTCGCCTTTTGTCGGCCGCCTCGCGGGACACAACTGTCCAACCGATCGCCTCGGCGTATGCGAGGATGCGGGCCTGGACGGTTTTATGTTCGGAGGGTGTGGGCATGGCTATTTTAAGAAAAGGGGGCGCGGACATTCCTGTCCGCCATTCCCCAAACAGCGGGTTGGAAAACCCGCTCTCCTTTTTTCGGCTGCCTCGCGAGACACAATCGTCCAGCCGATCGCCTCGGCGTATGCGAGGATGCGGGCCTGGACGGTTTTATGTTCTTCGGGTGTGGGCATGGCTATTTTAAGAAAAGGGGGCGCGGACATTCCTGTCCGCCATTCCCCAAACAGCGGGTTGGAAAACCCGCTCTCCTTTTGTTGGCTTCCTCGCGGGACAAAACCGTCCAACCGATTGCCTCGGCGTATGCGAGGATCCGGGCTTGGACGGTTTTGTGTTCTCCGGGTGTGGGCATGGTCTCAAGTCAGTATTTCTTGCGAATCTCGATCGCTTCGTCGATCCAATCAGCAATGTTATCGGCGATGTAATTATAGACGATGCTGCTCCTTGAAAACGGCGGGTCATAGACCTTAACAATTGAGGAAAGGGACTTGTCTCCAATCTTGAATTCGGAGAATGGATTCGTTCCCATATCAGATTGTTCGTCTGAGCTGTTCGTAATATTGTGGATATGAATTCCGAGAAGGCCCATTCCTCCATTCCAAGCTTCACGGATCTCGTGTTTAATCCACTTTCGTCCGGCGGTGTTTTGCCCGATCAAGACCACCGCACACGAGCGGCTTGCCATCTGATCTTTAATCCATTTCTCAATCGCAGCATCACCCCGATCCGTAACCGTCTCCCAATCATTGTCGGTGGCAGGTTGGTTGCCTTCAATTGCTCCAATATTCCGAATCTTTGACGCCCTCCAATTGTCGGGCTCGTAGTGGAAGCTGTAGAAAACTCTGCGTGCCATGGTATCTCCTTTGCTTGTAGTTTGGTCCTCTGGCTGTGAGGTCGACGTCCTTGATGCCTGACTAGTTTGGCTTGAAAGCATCAAATCCCTCAATGCAAATCTCCCACCCTTGGGTTTGGAAGGCTTCTGGCGAGATACGAATCTTTGTGACTATGCGAAAGAAACGCCGTTTACTTCTTAGTCGCCTTTGCCTCCTTGACGAGCTTCGATGACATTCTTTTTGAGGCTTGGGCTCTGTACGGGACGATATCGCTTTGCCGGATTGCCATGTTTAGCCCTCTTGTAGATGGTGAATGATCTTCAGAAGTTCATCCCTTAAGTTCGACGGGGTTGTAGAACTGTTGCCAATTGCCTTAAAGCTCTTGCGGACTGAGGCGCTCGCCTTGGGGAAGAAGTCATCGAAGCGCTCGTAGACTTCTTTCCAAAGCGTTTCAGCCATGTAGCCGGTTGCTCCGACTGGCACCGGGACAACGCCCGACGCGATGCACAACTCGAACTCCTCCCTCATGCCGTCCGACTCGATGGTCCTGCCGGAACCATCCCTCTTGTTTCCGAAGACGAAAACCGCAATCCCTGCGTGTTCGATCATCGATCTGCGGTAGGCCGTCCGCTTCACCTTCGAGGCGGATTTCCCGGACGCCATGTGCGGGAATGGACGCATCATGAGGTGTTTTTCCGAGATCGCGATTTCTTCTTTTTCGAGATGGTCCAGCGCGCCACTAATGACTGCACCTCCAATTCCGATTCCAGCGCCGGTGATGATTCGATTCTTCTCCGCTGAAAGCGATGCACCGAGACCGTAGAGAAAGGAGTCAACTTCGTTCGGCTTCCATGCAGCAAATTCCGCGGCTGCGCCGGAAAAGAAAATTGAAGAGCGCTTGAAGCGTGTGGCGACCTTCTCAAGCAGGAGAGGAATATCGTCGTACGTATCCACTTCGACGGTTTGGATGTTCTTCCGCTTCAGGTCCCGGATGAAATAATCCTGCTTCAGTTGGCGATACTCGAAATCCTTCTTCTTCTCATTCTTCCATTTCGTGATCTTCTTTTGGATGCAATAGTGCTCTCGCTGGTTTTCTTCCAGAACCGCACGCACCCGGCTCAGGATGAAGTCGATATTTGGGTCGGTGAAGCTGAAGCCAAGGAACAGAAAGGTCTTCTCGATGAGGTCGCCTTTGAGGAGCGAAGCGAACTGCCCCATCTTGAAGGGGTACCGCTCGTAGTCGTCCTTGCAGATGACCGCGTTTGTGGGATCACCAACGTCCCCGTGCATTTTGTAGACGATGATGTCACGCTCGGGCCGGGTCGTCGAGAGATGGTCGAGAGTGTGCTTAACATCCGGAATCTTCCTGGCGTCTTCGAGGCTCGTTTCGATCAGCTTGTCGTAATTGGTCGTCCAGAACGTGTGTATCGGGAGATCCGCGAGAATTCGGTGGCCCTTGGTTGGCTTCTTCGCGATCCCAATGTTGTGAAGAATCGTCCGGGTTAATCCATTCCTGTTTCCACCCGCCTTGTTCACCGAATACTGTGCCACGCTGACTAGGTCGTGTTCCTTTTTTGGGTCGAGACCGAGGTCGGTGACAACGCCTTTCAGAAGCTCCTGCCAGTCGACGTATCCCGCAGACATCGAGAAGCCAGCCCCAATGAATGCCGCAGCGTTCCGACTATGAAGTTCTTTGGTGAACTCGCGTAGGAATTGCTCTTCTGAAATGGCTTCGGTGCTCATGCGGAAATCTCCAGTTCGTGAACGCGGGTCTTCGCGGTCATCAGTTCGTGAAGGAGGGTGCGGAAGAGGTCTTGGAGCGCTGACAGCTTGGCCCGTGCGCTGGATGATTTGGTGTCAATGAGGGACAGCATGGTTGCGATTTCCTCTTGCTCCTCAATGCCGGGCACTGGAACGAGCATTGTCTTCAGTGTTCCGGAATTGATGTTGAACTTGCCGTCTGCGGTGCGGATGGCTTTGCCGCTTAGGAACGAGGTTCCGGTTTCGGTTCGGCTGTATTCGTTCAGAAACGATGGATTCAACGTGTGCGAATCAAGGCGGACACGGATCAGATACGATGCGAAGTAACAGTCTACGATCTCGTTCTCGAACAATGAGCAGCGGCCTGCATTCTCTTGGACTCCGTTCGTCCTCACGAAGAGTAAGTCGCCCGACTGAAGTCTGAGATTGGTGATCTCACTAGACTTTGGCTTGCCGAACTTGAGGTCGCTGATGTCGACAGCACCTCCGACAACATTGGGAATCCGCAAGACGGCCTTCCCTTTTACGTCGTAGGCACATTTTACCGATGTGCCGTATTGGAACGACTCGGCAATCTCACTCAGAGCAAGCACCTCCCAGCTTTGGGGGATGGGGCCGATTTCGGTTTGTTTTTGGGGTTCGTTGCGGAGGCCTTGGGTGAAGAGTTTGTGCATGAGGGCCTTTTTCAGTTCGGTGGTGGTCTGGATGATCCGCTCCTGCGCTTCGATCGCCTGCTGCACCGTCGAAAGGATGTGCGCGATCTTCTTCTGCTCGAGGAGCGGGGGGATTGCCACCTCGGAGTTGTTGAACTCCTTTCCGGTGACGTGCTTCATCGTGCTTCCCCTTGCATTTTCTGCGATCCGCTCGATTCCGTGGACCATGACCCAGTAGAAGAACTCGTCCGTCACTGACGAGAGATTGGGGGAGGCTTTGAAAATGTGTTGGTTTAGCCACGCATCACCCCGGTCCCACCTGAAGGTTCCCAAAGAAGCCGACCACGATACAAGAATGTCGCCATTGCGGATTCGATACTTGTCGGGGACCTCCCCATCGAAGTAGTTGAAGGGTTTGTTGCGATCGTTCAGGTTTTGAATGCGGATAATTGGATCGCCATTGGCGCCCCACTGCTCTGGTTTAAACGCGTAACCATTGAGGTAAGTGCCAATTTCGCCAACAGACGTAACCTCCCATTCGGCAGGGAGTAAAGCAGCATATCCTAATTGCCTGCCGATCATAACCCAATCTTCTCCAGAATCTCCTTCAATGCCTTGTCGGTCTGCCGCGCCTCGGCTTCGATGGCCTTCAGTTCCTCGACGATCTCGGCGATGGGCCGGTAGGTTTCTGCGTCGCTGGTGTGGATGTAGCGGCTGGGGGAGATGTTGTAGTCGTTCTTCTTGAGTTCGGCGTGGTCCACGATGCGGCTGAGCTTGTCCTCCTCCTTCCAGCCGATGAGGGTGTCGGCGATGCGCTGGATGCCTGCGTCGGGGATGAAGTTCTTGGGGTCGCCTTTTTCGAAGACCTGGCTGGCGTTGACGAGGAAGACCCTGCCCTGGCGCGCCTTGGGCTTGGCCTTGTTGAGGAAGAGGACGATGCCCGGGGCCGAGGTGTTGTAGAAGAGGTTTTCGGGCAGATAGAGGACGCTCTCGATGAGGTCGTGATCGACGAACCACTGGCGGATGGTCTTTTCCTTGTTGGTGCCGGCATTGCCCGAGCCGCGGGAGGCGGCGCCGGTGTCGAGGACGACGGCGGCGCGGCCGGTGGTATTGAGGCTGGCGTGCATGTGCTGGACCCAGCCCCAGTCGGCGGAGGATTCGCCGGGGAAGCCCGCCCCGGCGGGGAAGCGGTCGAGTTCGTCGTTGTCGTAGTCAGCCTCGGTGAACCACTTCTGGTTCCACATGGGGTTGGCGACGACACGGTCGAAGGTGCGGAGTTTGCCCGCCTTGTTGCGGAACTTGGGGTTCTTGAAAGTGTCGCCGATTTCGATCTGGCCCTCCATGTCGTGGATGATCATGTTCATGTTGGCCATGGCCCAGGTCTCGGGGGTGTACTCCTGGCCGAACAGCTTGAGGGGGGCAAAGGGGTGCGCAAGGGGGTGCGGGTTTTCCAACCCGCTCTTGTTTGAAGGCAACGGACTGGAAAGTCCGTTCTCCTTTTGTTTGTTCTCCTTTTGGCTTCGTTCTTCCATGGCTATTTCGCACTTTACGAGGAGGCCGGCGGAGCCGCAGGTGGGGTCGTAGATTTCCATGCCGGGCTCGGGCTGGAGGACGCGGGACATGATGGTGCCAACCTCGGGCGGGGTGTAGAACTCGCCGGCACTTGAGCCGCTGCCTTCGGCGAACTTCCGGATGAGGTATTCGTAACTCTTGCCAATGATGTCGGCCTCCACGTCGGTGAGTCCGAGCCGCTTGGCGCTGACGGCCTCGATGAGGTTGGAGAGGCGGTCGTCGTCGAGGTCGCGCTGGCCGTGGGTGGTGGCGTTGAAGTCGACGCGGTCGATGATGCCCTGCAGGAGTGGGTTTTCCCGGGCGATGGCCCGCATGTGGGTGGTGAGCTGCTCGCCGATCTTGTCGGAGAGCGTGCGGATGACGGACCACACCGGGTCGTCGGGGTTTCCGGGTTCGAGGGGCAGGTAAAAGCGGACGAGTTTCTTGTCGTGCTTCACGAGCTTGAATGCCTTGGCGCGCGAGCCGACTTCCTTCGCGATGCGGTTCAGTTCGTCGTCGAAGACGTCGCAGAGGCGCTTGGCGAAGATGAGCGGGAGGATGAACTCCTTGTACTTGGGCGCATCCTTCGCGCCGCGGATGGAACAGGCGGCATCCCAAATCCAGGTTTCGAGTGATTTACCGGAGGCTGGGGGCATGGCTATGCGTCCTGTGTGCGTTTTGAGTTCGGGATCGCCGGGCGATCCATCTTATCCGTGGCGCGTGGTGGCATGGTGTGTGTGTTCCCCCTATTTGTGCGTTTGCGGCGGTGTTTGATTTGGGATTGGGGCATGGGATGGGATGGGAGTCAATACGCATGTGCGGAAAATGAGGGGGGGTTAGAGGGACGCGCGGGGGGCTTGCACACCGGTTGCACACCGGTTGCACGCCGGTGGTCGCGGGGTGTTGGCGGCGAACTGGGCGATGACCCGGTTCTGGGTTTTGCGTTTGGATCAGGGGAGTTCAGGCGGGGTGTGGTATGGGTCAATCCAGATATTTCGGATCATATTTGACGCCGGCTTTATCGAGCATCTCGATCAATTCTTCGCGGAAGGATTTTATCCGGTGGTGCTCGTCTTGATGGTCAATGTAGTGCCGCACCGCGTCTCGGGAGGTGGCGCTGACGGTGAAAGCGGCGTAGCCCTCTTGCCAGGCGAACGGGTGCAGGCCGAGTTCCTCATGCACCCAGCTTGAGGAGGCCTTTTTCGATTCCCGCATGATGTCAGCAATGCAATGGGTGGCCTTCAAACCGATGAGCATGTGGACGTGATCGGCCGTGCCGCCCACGCATTCGGGAATCCCGCCCAGTCCGCGAATCGCACCGCCAAGGTATTCGTGGAGACGTGGTCGCCATTGTGGCGCGATGATGGGGTCGCGGTGTTTCGTGGAGAAAACGATGTGGTAATGGAGGCTGAGGTAGGTTGATGGCATGGTGATGGGGGCGACGTTTCTGGCATCCCGTCGGGATGCGAAATATATTTGGGTCGTGGTCCGGTGGTGTCGTCGCTGCGCTCCTCAACCACCGGCTAATGGCTACGAACCCTCCGGGTTCGGGGGAGGAGCGCCAAGGGAAAAGTGTAGCATGGGGATCTCTTATCCCGAAGGGATTTGAGCTATTAGCCGGGGGTTGAGCGCAGCGACACCCCCGGAAAAAGGTTGAAATGGTTTCGACCCCGGATGGGGGTCGCAGGCTTATGCGGAAACCTGACCGCATCTTACATGGCTGGCATCCCTCCGGGATGCGGACGTGATTGACGCGGTGATCCGGTGGTGTCGCTTCGCTCAACCACCGGCTAATGGCTATGAACCCTCCGGGTTCATGGGAGGAGCGCCAAGTTTTCCGGTGGTGTCGTCGCTGCGCTCCTCAACCACCGGCTAATGGCTTCGAACCCTCCGGGTTCAGTTGAGGAGCGGCAAGTTGGCTATTAACCCTCCGGGTTCGTGGGAGGAGCGCCAAGTTAGCCTATGCACCCTCTTGGTTCAGGGGATGAGCGCCAAGTTAGCCTATGCCCCTCTGGGTTCAGGGATGGGTCGTTCGTCCGATGGCGGGATTCGTCTGCGTTGATCATCAGTGATTTGCCGTAAAGAATCCGGGCGGTAATCCTCCAGTTGCGCCTTGATTTTCTGCGGTTGCTCGCCAAGTCATTGCGCCGTGCTATCCGCCATCCGCCGCAACTCGCATCTGATCGTGCTCACGCTGCTCGTGTTGCTGGGCGGCACTGCGGGATACATGCTCATCGAGGGCATGAGCCTGCTGGATGCTTTCTACATGACCTGCACCACGATCACGACGGTGGGTTATCGCGAGATTGTGGATCCTTCGTCGGCGGGGAAAATCTTTACGATTGTCCTGATCTTTCTGGGGCTTGGGACCATCTTTCTGGTTCTGATTGATATCGGGCAGGAGTTCATTACGGCGTTGGCAATGAGGAGGGTCAGGATGATGGAGCATCACGTTGCGGCACTCAAGGACCACTACATCCTTTGCGGCCACGGGCGCATGGGGCGGGTGGTGGCGGATCACCTGCGGCAGGCCGGTGCCGTGTTTGTGGTGGTGGACAACAGTGAGGATATGGTCGGGCAGATCAAGGAGAGCGGATGCCACACGGTGCTTGGTGACGCCACGATGGACGAGACGCTGGAGCGTGCCGGGGTGCGCAACGCGCGCGGGTTGGTGAGCGTGCTGTCGAAGGATGCGGATAATGTTTTCGTGACGCTGACTGCGCGCGAGCTGAACCCGGCGATCTTCATTCTGACGCGTGCGAACAATGATGACGCGATTTCGAAGCTTTACCGGGCGGGCGCGAGCAAGGTCCTCAATCCCTATGAGAGCGCGGGGGCGCGCATTGCGCAGACGTTGCTGCGTCCCGTGGTGGGCGACTTCATGGAGCTTTTCTCGACCGAGGAAGGGGTGAGCATTTCGATGGAGGAAGTGCATGTGATGGCGGGCTCGCGGCTGGCGGGCAAGAGCTTGCGCGAAAGCGACATCCGGGCGCACACGAGCGCCGTGATTGTGGCGATCAAGAAGAGCGGCGCCGCAAAACTGAAGATCAACCCCACCGCCGACGAGGTGGTGGAGGTGGACGATATGCTGGTGGCGATCGCGGACACCGAAGGGTTGAACGCGCTGGCGGACCTGGCGCGGGAGTGAGGCGGGGGCCGCTGGCGCAGGGACGCTCGCAGACGAATTCAGCCTAATACAGACTGACATAGGCAGGCACAGGCAGGCACGAACGGTGTGGGAAACTTGTTCTTCGCAGCGCGGTGCCATCCCATCGGATTGGCGTTTTCTAAGTTATGGTATTTCTCTTGATCGTATTACCCCATTCCCCCTTTATCCGTCGAACCTTCCCGTGCACCTTGCAGGGTTATTAGCAACCCACGCGCCCTCTTTTTTAGCAACCCTGGGGCCCCGAAAAAGGGCCGGTACTGGCAAATCAATTGACTTCCACCGATTTCTGTGGGACCAGCATCTGTGGCATGGCATTTAGATTCATTGGGCGAAAAGGTGGCCGGACATGAACGGTCTTCGTTTTGCCCGCACACGGGAGGTCGCATCATGATGCGCGCAATGGTGATCGGTTGTATTTCCAGCATTGTGGGGCTGTTCCCGGCCGCGTTTCTGCTCACCCTGTTCTACCGCTTTCCATTCCCCATGGTTGCATATGTTAGCGGCCTGTCCGCCGCCATCAGGAGCCCCATCGCGGTGCTGATATATGGCGCTGTCATCGGACTGTTCCCGATAGCCGGAATCCTCGGCGCCCTGGCTGGCTGGGTCTCGACGCGATTCACTTCGCCCGATAAACCCAGGCAATGGGTTCCTCCCATTGTAATGGGAATCTGCATCGCCTTCCTCCTCACCGGGCTCCTGTCTGTCTGGGACAAGATCTACGGGCCTTGGTGACGGGTGCCTGTCGGTAGTTTATGTTGACAATTCGCCTTCGCGGGTCGGGCTGAAACGGGAATGCAATCGCGTCCTATTTTAATCTGAAGGGATATCAACTGCCGTGCGAACCATTATCCGTTTCTCCATTCTTGCAACGCTTCTTAGCGCTGCCGTTTCTGCCTCGGCGCAAACAACTGCTGAGATTATCCAGAGCGCTCCATGGAGCACCTTTTCTGTGGGACAAGGGGTGGTGGCGAAGACGTGCCACTTCACGAACCTGCTGGGGGGCGGGCAGGATGTTTATGTGGCCGATGCCGATATGACTTCGGCGGGCGTGTCGTTGAAGTTCGTTTCGGTGGGCGACGGTACGCGCAAAACCGTCAGCGCATGGGCTGCCACGGTGCCCGGCAGCGCCGCCGCCATCGATGGTGCCTGGACCAATACGGTTGACGGAAAGCCCGACCAGTATCTTCGTATCAACGGCGTCCAACTGGCGCTGACTAATCCGGTGGCGCAGGAGCGCGGGGGGATAACGATCTCCGCGCTGGGCGACGTTATCTGCCGCACCAAGCCCGTCGCCGGATGGGCCTCGCTCGCCGAGCCGAACATCATGGCCTCGGAGGTTCCGTCGGTGGACAACGGTGCGGCCTACGAGTGGACCCCATCGGGCGCAGCCGATTACTCTTATTATTACACCACCCGCGCTCCGCGGTCGGCCATCGGCGTTACGGCGAACAACCACGTGCTGCTGGTCGTGGTGGATGGCCGTCGCTCGCCCGCAGCCATCGGCGTGAGCTATTCGCAAATGGCGGAATTGATGCTGGCGCTTGGCGCAGTGAATGCCACGGAGCTGGACGGTGGTGGGTCGTCAACCCTTTGGGGCCGCACGACCGGAGTGCTCAACCAACCCTCCGATGGATCCGAGCGCAGCGTGGGCCTCGCTATATGCCTGGTCGCGCCAGTCACTCCGCCCGTCAGTGGTGTGGATGACATCATTGTGGAGTCGCGCGCGGGCGGACTGAACGTGGGCCAGTATTCCGAAGAGGGTGTGTGGGCAAACTCGGGGGCAAACTGTACCGCCCCTGGGGCCACATCGGGAATTGGGATGCGTTATGCCTCCACCAACCGGTCGGTGGTGGGAGCGAAGGGGGCGGTTTATCGTCCGGCCATTCAACTCGCGGGTAACTACGAGGTGTTCGCCGCGTGGGGCGCAGCCACCAACCGCCGGAATCCCATTGCCTACACGGTCACGGGCACCGGAAGTCCCACCAAAATTCCGGTCGATCAGTCTGTCGTAGACAATACGTGGGTGTCGCTGGGCACCTACCCGTTTGCTGTGGGCACATCGGGCAACGTGCGTATGACCAACGAGGACGTGGACCTCTCGGGCAGTTTCTACGCAGGCCCGGTGAAGTTTGTGTATATGCCGCCCGCGAACGTGAAGAACTGGGAAATGTACTGACGCGTAGCGCAAAATGAGCACGGGCATTCTTGTCCGTGTAGTGTGGTCGTTATAGGGACAACGGGTCGGAAAACCCGTTGTCCCATTGTTTATGCGCCGGTAGACCGTGGTCATCCCGGAGGGATGCGAGCCATTAGCCGGGGGTTGAGCTTTGCGATACCCCCGGAAGCCAAGTCGAAATCGTTTCGACCCCGGAAGGGGTCGCAGGCTTTTTCTGGAATCTGACCGCAACGTCCATGGCTGGCATCCCGCTGGGATGCGGACGTGAATGACGTTGTGGTCCGGTGGTGTCGCTGCACTCAACCACCGGCTAATGGCTTTGAACCCTCCGGGTTCTGGGGCTGGCTATATTGTAGCCGGGATTGATGTTCACGTCCCCCTTGTTCTTGTAGTTCTGGGAAAAGTGAGGTTTTCGCTTGCACCGTTTGGTCGGGTTTGGGTGCTTAAATGGAGTTCCGTAGCTCAACCAAATGCAGGAGATGGTCTTTACGTGTTGCACCTATTGAGATGGCCTTTGGCTGTATTTTTGGCGGTTGGTTTGATGACGAACTTCGCTCGTGCGGATGTGCGCATCGAAAGCACCCGGGCGAGTGTTTCTCCCGATGGTTCCCATAAGGTGGTGGTGGATCATGTGATGCCCGTGATGGAGGGGGAGGCGGATCGATACTCGGGCAAAATGGTTGTGAGGGTCGTGGACGCAGACGGGACAACCACCCTGCGGCGGCCCGTGGAGACATCGCAGATCAGCGTTATTCAGACCCCTAAATGGTTGAGCCCCCAGGTGGCGGCGTGTTATTATAACATTAAGAAGAACGCTGCAGGCACACTGTTTGTTGATCTCTCGGTGGGCGGTGTTCTTCAGGTGGAATGTGTGGCGCCTGCGCGTAAGCGGGCGGCCACGGGTAAGATTGAAGCCCTGCTGACAAATCTCGAGGTGATTGCCTATGGAGCGCAGTCTGAGCGCGTAAGCAATGTAACCCGCAATGGTGCGTCGGTGTTTCCTCTGGTGCTGAAACCCCTGCCTGTAATGGACAATGCACCCCTGCCGCTGGAAGCGTTTCAGGAGGTGGTGGATGCTTTGAAGGCCTGGCATGACTTCCTGAAGGCGAAGAATGTGACGACCTGGCAGCGTGAGGTGGCCAGCGAATCCTTTAGTCCTGACGAGAAACATCTCGCCGTGCTGGGATGCGTGGAGGGGAAACCGGTGCTGTTCATCGCGCCCCTGGGTGCTGCCTCCGCAAATGAGGGTCTCGCCAAAACTAAAATGATTAAGCTCGACGAATCCATTGAGGTCAATTGCGCCCGCGATCTTCGCACGCCATCTTCCGATGAGGCCACTGAGGAAGATCCTCCATCATCGGAGGGGGAGTTTGGTGGGTATCGATTTACCACCGCATGGAAAGATTCGCAGAGTGTCGAGGTGATCAAGGAAACTTTCGAAACAGAAGATCAGGCCTTGCAGAAGGTGCCTTATCTTGAAGTGAATCTTGCGGGTGAAATGAAAAAGTTGCCTCGCGCGGCAGTTCCAAACCCCGCGAATGCCGGTTCCGAGACCGAACCAAAGGCAAAAACGCCCGCTTCAAATCAATCGGTGGCACCGGCTGATTCATACTAATTTAAGAAATCAGGGGAGAGAAAACCCGACGTGAAAATTGCCATCTTGGGCTTGGGTTATGTGGGCACGGTATGCGGTGCCTGTTTTGCCGGGGCGGGGCATGAGGTTGTTGGAGTGGATGTGAGCACCCACAAGGTGGAGATGATTAACAGCGGTAAATCTCCCATCGTGGAGACGGGTCTGGACGAACTGCTTGCCGACGTTTCGTCGCGGGGACTGTTTCGTGGCTCCACTGATACTTCCGCAGTCGTGCAACAGAGCGATCTCTCCCTCGTTTGCGTGGGCACTCCATCAAAGCCTGATGGCTCTTTGAACCTAGATTTTATTTATACTGTATGCCGCGAGATTGGACAGGCCCTCCGCAATCGCGATGAATTTCATCTGGTGGTTTTGCGAAGCACGATGTTGCCCGGCACTGCAGAAGCATGTTCGAAAATTGTCGAAGAGGAATCGGGCAAGAAGGCGGGCGAAGGCTTTGCGGTGGCGAGCAATCCGGAGTTTCTGCGCGAGGGGAGCGCCATCAAGGATTTCTCATTTCCGGCCTTCACGATCGTTGGCACGGACGACCCCCGTGGGGAAGAGTTGTTGCGTGAGTTATATGCACACGTCGACGCCCCCTTTCACGCGGTGCCGGTGCGGGTGGCAGAAATGTTGAAGTATGCCTGCAACACGTTTCACGCGTTGAAGGTTGTGTTCGGCAACGAAATCGGAGTGGTGGCAAAGGCGCTGGGCGCGGACAGCCACGAAGTGATGGACTTGTTCTGTCGCGACACGCGATTGAACATTTCGCCAACCTATCTGCGCCCGGGTTACGCTTATGGTGGCTCTTGTTTACCGAAGGACTTGCGCGCTTTAACAGCGGCAGCGAGCGCGCTGGGCATTGCGACACCGGTGCTGGAGAGCATCAGTGCGAGCAATGATGCGCACGTCGGTAATGGGGTGGATCTCGTCGTGAAGACCGGTTGCAAGCGCGTGGGTTTGTTGGGGCTCAGTTTCAAGGCCGGCACGGACGATCTGCGCGAGAGTCCGTTGGTGCAACTCGCAGAGAGGTTGCTGGCCCATGGGTTGGATTTGAAAATTTTCGATCGCAGCGTCAATCTCGCCCGCCTGGTGGGGGCGAACAAGGCGTTCATCGACAAGCAGCTTCCGCATTTGTCGGGACTGCTGGTGGATGATATGGATGAAGTGCTGGCCCATGCCGAGTGCGTTGTGATCGGAAATCCCGACAAGGAATTTCGCGGAGTCACAGAAAAGCTTCGTCCCGATCAGGTGATGGTTGACCTGGTTCGCGTTGTTCCGGGACTGAGAAGCGGTGGCAATTACAAGGGGATCTGCTGGTGACGACGGGACGCGAGCGGCGTCGTGTTCTGATTATTGTGGAGAACCTGCCCGTGCCCTTCGACCGCCGGGTGTGGCTGGAGGCCAACGCGCTTCACGACGCGGGCTATGCGGTTACGGTAATCTGCCCCAAGGGGAAGGGCTTCGAGGCTTCGGAAGAAGTCATCGATGGGATTACAGTTTATCGCCACCCGCTTCCGTATGAGGGGGAGAGTGGCTTCCTCGGGTTTCTTGCGGAGTACAGCCTCGCCTGGTTGATGGAATTCGGTCTGGCGTGGAAAGCATCTTTCCGGCGCGGTTTCGACATCGTTCACGCGTGTAATCCGCCGGATAATATTTTTCTCGTGGCGCTATTCTTCCGTCCCTTCGGAGTGCGTTTTGTTTTCGATCAACACGACATCAACCCCGAATTGTACGAGGCGAAATATGCGCGCAAGGATATGCTGTATCGGGTGATTTGTTGGTTGGAACGCGCTACCTATGCAACCGCGCATCTGGTTATCTCGACCAACGAGAGTTACCGGCGCATTGCTCTGACGCGCGGAAAGAAACGGCCCGAGCAGGTGCACATCGTTCGCAGCGCGCCCGATACGACCCGCTTCAAACAAGTTGTTGTGGATGAAAGCCTCAAGCGAGGTCGGGCTCACTTGGTTGTGTATCTTGGCGTGATGGGCCGGCAGGAGGGGGTGAATCTCCTACTCGATGCGGTGGCTTACATTTGTAATACGCTCGGACGGAAGGATGTCTTTTTCGCCCTGGTGGGAAGTGGTCCGGAACGCGCCAACATGGAGAAGTATGCTGAAACCTTGGGAGTGGCGGAGCATGTTCACTTCACGGGCCGCATTCCGGATTCAGAACTACTGGTTTACCTCTCGACTGCCGACGTTTGCGTTAACCCCGACGTTGTGAACGAGATGAACGACAAGAGCACCATGAACAAGATCATGGAGTACATGGCTGTTGGGAAACCGATTGTTCAGTTCGAGATGACCGAGGGACGGTACTCTGCGCAGGACGCGAGTTTGTACGCAAAGCCCAATGACGCGGTGGATTTCGCGGATAAGATTCTCGAGCTATTGGCCGATCCCGAACAGCGCACACGCATGGGGGAATTCGGCCGCAGGCGCATGGAAGAGCAACTCGACTGGCGCTTCTCCAGGGAAGCCCTGATTAAAGCCTACGCCACACTGGATGGTGACTGACCGCGCGGTTTATGGCTCAACGCACGTCGCGCGCAGTTCCCGGCAACTGTACCTCAACCTGATAAAAACCGGTGGGTGCGTAGGCTGGAATGTTGACGGTTTTTTCGAGTGACCCCTCCGCAGATGTTTGCAGGAGGATCGGTTCGTTTCGGCGGCCGTCGGGGCGTATCAGCTGAAGCTCCAGCGGGAAGGTCGTGTTGGGTGCTTCCACGCCGCGGGAGCGAAGCTGGCCAAACAAATGGACATTTTCGCCGGGTCGATAGGCACCCCGCTCCGATGTAAGGAACGCTTCGTAACCTTGTTTGAGAAAATCGCGAGTTCCATTGTTCTCGGGGGTGAGGTCCAGATAATTTTCGGTCAGCGCCAACAGAGATATTTCGCCCTGATTTTCGGCGATAATATACTCCGGTCGGTTGGCTCCTTCTTTCGCCAATCCATCGAAGAACGCCAAGCCTTCGCTGTTGGTTCGACCTTCTGTTAATGCGGCGTTGCTCGCGCTGACAATCCGAATAACTGCATCCGGGAGGGGCTTTGCGGAGTCGAGAGCCGTGGCCCAGACCACCACGTTGTCAACGCCACGCTTGGCAACAACACCGATATTCGATGCGGATATGAAGGTAGTCTCCTCAAACGTATTAAAGTAATTTTCCGCATTAGCCTCATTGCGTCGGGCTGTTACGCTAACGAACCACAGGCCGGAGGGTTTTTCTCCGAAGAGATCTCGAAGCGGAACTTCGGTCAGCACCGGGGGCTCGCCGGAAATTGCGGTGACTTCCAGCTTCCGAGGCTCGCCGGCGAGGCGTTGCATCCAGTAGTCACCGTTGCCCATCAAGCTGGTCATCACGATGTTGGATTCATGCACCCGCTTGGCGGTGAGGGTCAGGCTTGTGACTCCCGAGGATTTCACCCGCAGCCTCATGTTGCCCTGGGTGGAAAGGAGGCCACCGGCCGAGTCGAGGGAAATGAAGGGCTCCATTTGGGGCATCCACAGGGGCAGCGTGTAATCGCGCAAGAGAATGCTCTTGCCGACCATCAGTCCCTTGCGGAGCGACACAACGTAGCGCGTTCCGGGTTTGAAATCACCTGTCAGATTGATGCGGTTATTATCGGTCTGAGCCTGGAGCGCGATCTTGGGCTCGATGCTGATGTGAGAAATAACGGAATCCTGGTAGCCGCCATTCGAAAACTGTATCTGGATGGTGGGTGTGGCCTTCTCCCAAACCGCATTGATCGAGAGAGGCACCAGAGAAAACTTTAGCGGGATGCGCTGCACCACAGTTGCGGGCAAACTCAGCGGGCCATCCGGAGTGGGCAGTCCGCTTTCGAGGCGCATCTGAACGGAGTCGGTGGTGACAGGATCCGTGATTATGCGGGGGGATGATGACTTCTCTTCCTTTTCCACCCGGAAGGCGAGGGGCTTATCGGAGACGGTCAGTTTCACGTGACGATAGAGGTCGGCCGGGTCGACAGCTCCCGAGAATTTCAAAGCGACCAAAGCGCGAAAATCGGAGGTATAGCCCTCTTGCGCGACGCTCATAAATTTCAGAGGCGGAGTACTGAAAGAGAACTCAATGTTGCCGGCTATGGGGCGGTTGAAAATTTTCTTATGATCGGGTGAAAGGCGGACAAAATACTTCGAGGCTTTGCGAAAACTCGTGCGGGGGGTGAAGCGCAGTTCGCGCGGAGAGACCCAGGACGCAATGCCTTCGATGGAAGGCGAAATGTTTAAAACGGACTTGGCTGTGGCGCTGGTCATTTTTGCGGCGCTTACAACGTCAGTGTCAAATCGCATGGAAAGTGTCATGGCATTGGCGGAGGCAAGGGGACCCTGCGGAACGAAGTTCTCAATGTGGCCCGATGGCTTGGAGTCGTCGCTTAGTGGGGTCGACCGCTTCTGGGCGGACACCGGCAAAGTTGACGTCATCATCATCAACGCGAGAAAAAACTTTCGAGGAAAGCGGGATATCTGCATGTCAGGTCCTTCCGGATGGTTGGAACGCTCGTACTGCGTGCCGCTTGATGTGTTGCCATACTGCGAAGCCAAGTATCAAGGACATTTGGCCTTCCAAATCTTTGGAAGAGAAAACGGGCGTCGACAATAATCCGGGGGATGATGGTTTGGATTGCGTGGAACATGTGAAGGTGAGATTCTCCGCAAATTGTCCGACTGACTATCCACAAGGAGCGAGCAACCCATGGGCTCAGATGCAACCATCAGCCGATTGAAAGTCATCACGCCGGATGGCTTCGAAGCCTTGATGCGCCAGCACATTCGATACACCTTCATGAGCCGGCCTGACCGGGTGAACTCGACCGAGATGTATCGCGCTCTGGCCTTGTCGGTGCGGGATTTGCTGGTGGATCGTGCCCTTGAAACGACTGAGCGCTACGAGCGCTGCAAGGGCAAGCATGTTGCTTATCTCTCATTGGAATTTCTCATGGGTCGGGCGTTGGGCAATTCACTTATCGCCTTGGGCATTTATGATATGGTGTCGGGTGTTGTGGGGAAGTTGGGGGGCGACCTGGACGAACTGTTGGAAGAGGAGCCGGATGCGGCCTTGGGTAACGGGGGCTTGGGGCGGCTGGCCGCGTGTTTCCTCGATAGCATGGCAACGCTGGGTATTCCGGGCTACGGCTTCGGGATAAACTATGAGTACGGCCTGTTTCGCCAGACCATCGTAGATGGATATCAACGCGAACAGCCGGACCATTGGTTGGAGAGCGCGTCGCCATGGGAAATCGAGCGTTCAACCGAGGCTATAGCCGTGCCGTTGTATGGTCGCGTAATGACGGGTCATGACGCCAACGGGCAGTACCGTGCCGTGTGGGTGGATTTTCAAACCGTTCTCGGTATACCCTTTGATATGCCCATTCCTGGGTTTGGCGGGCATAATGTCAACGCGCTGAGGTTGTACACCGCGCGCGCGTCGAACGAATTCGACATGGCGATCTTCAATTCGGGCGACTACCTGCAAGCGGTCCATAACAAGGTAGCTTCGGAAACCATATCTAAAGTTCTGTATCCATCCGATACGGTGGATGCGGGGCGTGAACTGCGCCTGGTGCAGGAATATTTTCTGGTGGCATGTTCTCTGAACGATATTATTGCGCGCTTCCGGGTTGGCGATGTACAGTGGGATGACCTGCCAAATCGTGTTGCGATCCAACTGAACGACACTCACCCCTCGCTGGCCGTGGTCGAGCTCATGCGCATTCTCGTGGATGAGAATGATGTGGAGTGGGAGCGCGCCTGGAAGATCACCACGGCGACGTGTGGTTATACGAATCATACTCTGCTGCCCGAGGCGTTGGAAAAATGGCCTGTTTCACTGTTGGAGAAAGTCCTGCCACGTCACACGCAGATCATCTTCGAGATTAACCGTCGGTTTCTTGATGAGGTAAAAACGAAATTTCCGGGTGATGGTGCCCGCCTTGAGCGCATGACCTTGCTGGAGCAGGACGGGGACCGCAAGGTGCGCATGGCACATCTGGCTGTGGTCGGCTCGCACTCGATAAACGGAGTGGCTGAGCTGCACACGAAACTCCTGAAGGCGAACGTGATGCGCGACTTCACGGAGATGTTCCCGGACCGCTTCAACAACAAGACGAACGGCGTGACGCAGCGGCGCTTTCTGCTGAAGGCAAATCCATCTCTGGCAGAGTTGGTCACGAAGGTGATTGGCCCGGTTTGGATCACCGACTTTGAACAGATCCGAGGTCTTGAGGCGAGGGTGGATGATGAAGACTTCCTCTCCGACCTGATGAAAGCCAAACGCATCAACAAGGCCCGTGCCCAGCTTTCCATTGGGCGGGCCGCGGATTCGTTTGTCTCTCTGGATGCCCTCTTTGATGTGCAGGCAAAGCGCATTCACGAATACAAGCGTCAGCTTCTGGCGGTTATGCATATAATGCACCGCTACCTGCGATTGGTGGAGGATGGTGTTACCCCCAAGGTTCCGCGAGTCTTCGTTTTTGCGGGTAAAGCAGCTCCTGGTTATCAGGCGGCCAAGCTGATTATCAAACTCATCAACTCGGTTGCCCAAGTGGTGAACCACGATCCCAAGGCGAAGGATAAGTTGCTGGTATCCTTCCTGCCGGATTATCGCGTTTCCCTGGCTGAAATCCTGATTCCTGCCGCCGATCTGAGCGAACAAATTTCAACGGCCGGGATGGAGGCTTCAGGCACGGGCAACATGAAATTTGCCATGAATGGCGCGCTGACCATTTGTACGTTGGATGGGGCCAACATCGAGATGCGCGAAGAGGTGGGCGCCGACAACATTTATGTGTTCGGACTGCGGGCCGAGGAAATCTCGGAACTGAAAAACAGCGGCTCGTATCAGGCGCACGAAATTTACGAGAAGAGCGACGCCGTGAAGCGTGTGCTCGATAGCATAGCATCGGATCGCTGGTCCCCGGGGAATCCCGATATGTTCAAAAGCATCCACGATGAAATCCTATATCACGGCGACCGCTACTTCAACGCCGCCGATCTGGATTCCTACATCAAAATGCAGGAACAGGTGGATGTGGAATATGCCCAACCGATGTTGTGGGCCCGCAAGTGTCTGCTGAACATTGCCCGCATGGGAAAGTTTTCAAGCGACCGCACCATCCGGCAATACAGTCAGGACATCTGGAATGTGAAACCCTGCCTGTAGTCGGGTCAGGTTGTCTCGGGTTGGGGTGGCTTGCGTGACAGAGCAAACTTAAGCGCTGGCGGTGTGACCACCGTGGTGAGAATGATGACAATCACGAGGGCCGAATAGAGCGCGTCGTTCACCGCCCCGATGGACTTCCCGATGCTGGCGAAAATAAGTCCGACCTCGCCGCGGGGAAGCATTCCGATGCCGATGGTGAGGCGGCTGGCCCCACCGCCGGCAGCCAACCCCGAAACGAGTTTGCCAATAACGGCGGCCACCACCAGCACACCCGCGAGAGCCAGAATATGCGGATCGGCAAAGGTCGCAAAGTTAACCTGCATCCCCATGAGAACGAAGAAGATGGGGGCAAACAAGCCCTCGAGAGGATAGATGATGTCCTCCAGGGGCGCATGGCGCGCATCACGCGCGGCGAATAAAGCCTCGTTCAACACCAGCCCCGCGGCGAAGGCTCCGACAATGGGGGCCAGGCCGATGAATGCGGAAAACCAGGAGAAGAGAAACATCAGCGACAGTGGGTAGAGCAACTTGAGGTGGAAGGGATCCAGGCGTCGAAAAATCTTCATGCCGAAATGCGCAAGACGCTCTCCGACGAGTAGGACGGTGCCGAGGAAAAGCACACTAAGCAGGCTGACTCCGGCGATTTTGCCGAGACTGATGTGGCCGGTGGTAACGATACCGGCAACCACGGCCAGCACAATGAGACCCAGGACATCGTCGATGACAGCCGCACCGAGAACGATGCGCGCCTCGCGACTTTGGAGATGTTTCAAATCGCTGAAAACACGCGCCGTAATCCCCACACTGGTGGCGCAGAGTGTGGCTCCCAGAAAAATGTGAACGGTTTGTGGGGCGTTGGGTGCCAATGCCAGACTTCCCAGATAGCCGAGGATAAAGGGAGCGATGGTTCCCACGATCGCAACCGCTGAGGCGCGTCCCCCCACACGAAGCATGTCAACAATGTTGGTTTCCAGTCCGACTTTGAAGAGGAGCAGGACGACGCCGAGGTTGGAGAAAACCCAAAGCCCGAAACCCATATTGACGAGGTCCACAGCGCCCGGGCCGCTGAGAATTTTTTCCATCATCCCGGAAATAACCGGCCCGTCACCGGCCATGATACGGTCTATGATTTCACGAACCGGCGCACCGGTGTTCCAGACCATGGCGTTGATGTTTTGCAGCGCGGCCATGTTCATGACCATTTCGAAAAACGGGATGCGCAGAGCATAGCCCACATTGCCCACCAGAGCACCCATGACCAGCTCGCCAAGTACGGGGGGCTGATCAAGTTTCACCGCAATCCATCGGCCCAATGCAGCGGCCACCACGACGATGAAGAGCAACAGGAGCAACCCCGCAAAGGGGTCCATGTGAGTTGGTGCAGCGTGATTTGCTCCCGCTGATGCTTCTGCGGCTGACAGTGTGGAGGGGAGCACGCTGAATAAGATAAAAAGAAAACTGGACAGAAAAACGGACCGAAGTGAGAAAACTCGTCGAAAGAAATTAGAACCCGCAAAACTGCCGATTAACACGTATAATCCTTCAGGAACAGATTCTCGCTACCATCGAAACGACTTAAAAAACAGAGTTGCAAAAGCCACCTGTTTACTTCAGCATCTTGGATTCCTATGAGAAACGACCAGACTAAGACAGACCATGCAACACGACTCAAGTTGCTTGAGGTTGCTGCAACCATTTTCGCTGATAGTGGCTTTCGCAAGGCTACAGTGCGCGAAATCTGTTCACGGGCCGGCACCAATATTGCCGCCATTCACTACCACTTTGGCAACAAGCAAGCGCTCTATCAGGAGGCTCTGCAGTTTGCTTACACCCGCGCAAAGTCAGAATACCCACCGGTGCTGACAGGCCATGGTGAAGCAACGGTGAGCCAACAGCTTTATGTGTTTTTACGCTCCTTCCTGCAGCGTGTTTTTCGCGATGGGAAAGTCTCTGAGCAGGCCCGCTTGTTGATGCGCGAGATGCTTGAACCCACCCCGGCTTTGCGCATGATCGTGGAGAAAGAACTCTTCCCCATGCGGATGCATCTGGAGGGATTGCTGCGGCAACTATCCAACGACTCGCTGGATGAGGAAGAAATGCGATGGACGGTGCTCGCGGTGGTGGGACAGGTCACAATCTTTCATCAGATATTTCCCTCGCTGCAATTGCTCTGGCCGGAAATGCATCTGACGGTTGAGCAATTGGACAGAGCTGCCCAGTACCTAACGCGTTACACATTGGCAGCCCTGCAAGGCCTGGACAAAATTCCCGCGATTAAACCGGTTCATCCCGACGCGGTAATTCCACCTGATGCTTAGCCTCACCCCTCCGTGACACGTTTTGTTGAGTGCGACGCACAATGGGATTGTTCCTTTTTTCAATCCCATGGATATGTGATTGCCGGGACGTCGCCATCCCAAGCAACTCTTGCGTAGTAGAGTATTTCGTGGCTCGCTGAGTTCAGATAGATAAAATCCCACGCGTGGTAACAGGGGAACAGTTCAATGCGGTGTCTGGTTTCGGTTTCCTCGGGGGACGAATATCCATTTGAGCGACTGGCGGAATTTGCTGATGACGGCGATCCGTTGGAGGTGCGCGGCGATCTCTCCCATGCGAAAGTGAGGAGTGGCGCCCCCAGTATCGCGGCCCGCTTCAGCGATTTTTTCGCGTATAAAAACGCCGCTGAGGGCGGAGGACTGGGCGAGATCGTGACGCCGCTGGTGCAGGCACCGCAACCGTTGGCAGAGTTTATCGGCATTGAGCGTTTGTTGCTGAAGAATGAAACCATGAACCCCACATGGAGCTTCAAAGATCGCGGCACGCTGCCCTGTATCTGGCTGGCGGCAGAACTGGGTGAGACAACCCTGGCCACCATCTCCACGGGGAATATGGGACATTCTGTTGCGGCGTATGCTGCGCGACATGGGCTGCGCGCGCTGGTGTTTGTGCCGGATTTCACACCTCCGGAAAAGATTCTCTCCATGGGCGCTCACGGGGCGGTGGTGGTTCGAGTTGCCGCAGAAAATTTTGGTGTGATGAAGCGCAGTGTGCTGGCCCATGGAGAAGCCGCCGGGTTGCGAATTGTTTCCGGCAACGGTCCACACCGCGTGGAGGGCTACAAGCTGGAAGCCTTCGAGATGTGGGAGCAGTTGGGTGGCGAAACTCCGGATTTTATCGCAGTGCCCACCTCGGCCTGTGGACACATCCGCGGCATTCACAAAGGTTGGCGCGAGCTTTTTGCCGCCGGGCTGGTGGCGCAGGTCCCGCGCATGATCGTGGTTCAGGCCGCGAACAACGCACCGTTGGTGTCGGGCATTCAGCAGGGTCTCGATCACATGGTGCCGGTTGAGCATGTGGAGACCATCGCCGAGGCCATTACGTCCGGCAATCCTCCGGGCGGCGACGCCCTGGTGCGCCAGGCCCGGTCACTCGGCTGGCCCGCCGCCACGGCCACCGAGGAAGAAATTATCGACGGCCAACGCCGACTTGCCCACAGCGGTTATCTCGTGGAGCCAGCGTCGGCAGTGTCGGTCCATGCAGTCCGCAAGTTACGCGCAAATGGCTCCATCGCTGCAGACGCACGGGTAGTGCTGATGCTGACAGGATCAGGACTAAAAGACCCCGCCATCCTTCAACGTCACTCCATGAAGATTATGGATGTGAAGGAGCGAGATTTGTCTGCGGTTCTGAAGGACCTCGTCAAACCCTGAGCATGAGCTTTAGCCGTACCACGCAGCCCTCGGATGGCTCGCGCATTTTCGATTCAACTGATTACAGACTTGTGGCGCGCTGGGATGTTGAATTGTGACCGCCCATCCCTGATGTCGGTTGTCATCACGGCAGCGCCCTGGTGCCTGATGCTACCGTCTCTCACTTGCCCACTTGCTGGCGGATGGCAACCGGCGTGCAACCGGCGTGCAACCGGCGTGCAACCGGCGTGCAACCGGCGTGCAACCGGTGTGCAAGCGGTGTGCAAGCGGTACAACTGGCGCGCAATCGGCAGGCCATTATCGATCAAGCGGTCTACTTCCGGCCTCCACCCGGCCTCCAGTTTGCCCTGCACGCACAGCCGCTCCGAATCCAAATGTTCCAACTATTTCGAGATTGCAGGAGATGTTAATACTTACGTCAAAACCGCTCTAATGATGGCTGGTGCGTGACAGCGCTTGAAGCCGGTATTGGGTGGGCGGCATTTGTGTGGTTTCGCGGAACACGTGGCAGAAGTAGCTGTGGTCGGTATAGCCGACCCGCTCGGACACTTCTGCGATGGTCAGTTCCGACGTTTCCAGCAGTTGACGGGCTTTCTCGATCCGTCTTTCGTTCACGTATCGGGCGAAGCTGCAACCTACGGTTTCGCTGAAGAGGGTGCTGAAGTACGAGGGGCTCAGGCGCACGAGGGCTGCCATGCCGTCGCGGGTTATGTCTTCGTGCAGATGGGTGCGGATGTGGTCCAGAACCTTTTGCAACCGCATGCCGCGTTCCTGTCGCGCCAGGCCATGCTGTAATTCCGTGACGATGGTGCTGAGGGCACCCTCCGGCGATTTCATTTGTCGCAGGGCGAGGTTTACCTCGCGCCGCACCAACCGGGTCAGGTCGCGGTAATGGGGGATGGACTTGCGGGTTCGAGTTGCATTGAGCAACTCATGCATCTGCGCGTACCACGGTCTCAGCCTCAGAACATGTTTGTCTGCATATGCCGTCTTGAAGGGTGAGCAAGCCCAACCCCGCACAGCCAGTTCCGAGATGGTATCATCCGAGTAGAAATCCGTGTAAAAGCGCATCATGGTTTCGGGCGATTTTACATGCCGCGGGATGACGTAGCAGAACCCTCCCAATATGCTGGTGGGCGCCATGTCGGCGGATGTTGTGGGGAAGGGTGCCATGGCAATACGCCCATTACGCAGGGCTGCGGCACCTTCGCGCCGGGCGAGCACCTGGGGCCAGTTGCGCACAAAAGCCGCGCCCCCATCCAGAAAGATGCTGGTTGTCTGCGCCTCGTTCAAATCGGGAGTAATGTTCGGGGCGATGCCGTGGCGGTAAATCAGATCGACCATGAACCGCAGGGCCTCGACGCCGGCCGTTTCCGAGAGGATGGGGCGCAGTGCGTCGTCGTAAACCTCACCCCCCGAGTTCCACAAAAACTCGAGGAAAGTGCATGTCAGTGCTTCAAACTGCGCGCCTGCAAAAACACATCCTGCGAAATCTGAATTCTTTTCGCGCTTCTGCAGGAAAAGGCATTGTTCAACCAA
The DNA here is from genome assembly GCA_002842095.1 of candidate division BRC1 bacterium HGW-BRC1-1. Taxonomy (GTDB): domain Bacteria; phylum Sumerlaeota; class Sumerlaeia; order Sumerlaeales; family Sumerlaeaceae; genus HGW-BRC1-1. The sequence goes on along the minus strand of PHCB01000001.1, from coordinate 89,429 downwards.
TTCGGAGGACAATTTCGGCGGCTGCATACCATGACGCGCCAGCAGATCCGGTCGGTAGAGCATCACCCCGGGGTTTATCCAGTGGGGCAGGCCCCATATCTGACCGTCGATGGTGCATTGGTCCAGAGCCACCGGCAGATACTTGTTGCGCCATTCCTCGGTGAGCCATTCACCCAGGGGCCAGATGAGATTGCGATCGACCATCTCGCCAAGGCGGTAAGCATCCACCACGAAGAAGTCCCACTGCCGACGCCCGAGTTTGAACTCCTCAATGCGATTGTTATAATCGATGCTTGTGGATGACCGCGAATCCGGCATTACGAATTGTTTGTCTGAATGTCCTGCATTAATCTCGTCGAGGCGACTGGCCAAAAGCCTTTCTTCGTCGGAATCCATGTAAAACATTTCCGGCATCACCACATATTTCCGTGGCGTGATGATGGGGGGGGGGAAGCCCTGGGGGGAGTACATGGTACCGTTCGAATCTGAATCGTCCGCAGGCACGGGCGATGGCAGAAATTTTACACCTTCATCGTCGACTTCATAATGCAATGTGGGGGGGAGGCCGTGATCGGGGCTGGGAGATTTTATCACGTCGAGCTTGAGTCCCGAGCCTGCAGGCAGGGCGATACGAGTTGCCAGCAGGCAGTCTGCGAGGGCCACGAAGGCCGGCGGGGTCAGGTCGAGCTCACCCCCGATGTGGGGCAGGGTGCCAACCAGGAGCGATAGCGGCACGCTCCGCCGCAACATCTGGATGAGGCTGAGGCATAACGTCTGGTCGCCGGTCAGGGCAAGGAGATCGGCGTTGAAAACGATGGCCCGGGCAAAGGTCTGCGCATTGATCAGTTGCCGCAGTTTTGTTGTTAATCGCGCGGGGGACGTGGTGATGGAATCGATCTCATGAAAATGAAGTCGCCCACTCTCCTGAGCCTCGTTCCACCAATCGTTTTGCGCACGGGGCAGGTTGGGGGTACTGGCATGAATGCCGATCCAGAGAACATCTCCCTGACCATTGCAACTATTGGCAAAATGGATGGCAAAGCTATCGCGCCCGGTCCCCGGATTGCCCTGCAGATAAACCACTGCGCGGGGCGACGAGGGGGCAAGCAGCTGGTCCAGGCGATCCAGACCAAAGTGGGAAGGGGAGGTTGTGACGTGTGTTCTTTTCATCTAATTAAAAAAAGTGTTGTTACAAAAATGTGACAAATCAAACAATTTTTTTAGCGATATCGGCGTCACTTTCCATTGACTTGCTCGAACCCCCCCGTATAGTTTTGTGAGCAATAGGCATCGTTTTATGCTTAGGTGCGAAGTTCTTTGAGTTAACCTGATTGCTCCCGATGTGACAAAACCTGAAGCATTTTCTACATTTCACCCAATTCCATTTCGGGTTTTGTGGGACGGAGGATTCACTCCTTCTCTCCCAATCCGGTCAGGTTGCCTCAACGCTTCGAAACTGAGCAGGAACGAGCTTGGTGGTTTCAGGGTATCCTCGGCGATCACCCGGTGCCGCCAAACCCAATGAAAAAGTGAGGTTGCAGGAATGATTCGCAAAACACGTTCAGGTTTCACGCTTATCGAGTTGTTGATCGTTGTGGCTATTATCGCTATTTTGGCCGCAATCGCCGTTCCGAACTTCCTCGAAGCGCAGGTGCGTTCAAAGACGTCACGCGCTCGCGCGGATTTACGCACGATCGCCACGGCCATTGAGTCCTACATGGTCGACAACAACAACTACCCGCTCCACATGCTGGTGTCACAAACCACCAATGACGATCCCGCCGCGACCGACCCCTGGCCCCAGTCGGGTGGTGGATGGTTGTACAATGAGTTCCATTTTTCGCAGAAGTATTCCATCACGACCCCCGTCTCTTATCTGACATCCATCCCTCAGGATGCCTTCTTCTCGGCAAACATGCCGGTGAATGCGGGAAGCAGTGTTCTTGCCACAGGCACGAACCCCGCGCGTCGCCAATATCAGTACAGTAACTCGAAATTTGGCAGTTCCAACCAGACCACGGTTGCGAACTTCGAGTTGGTATACGGCGGCTGGCGCATTTGGAGCGGCGGTCCGGACCTGAACCGGCGCGACATTTATCTGCGTTCGCCCTCGAGTGATGCCATGCGCATCTACGATGCGTCCAACGGAACCGTAAGTGTGGGCGACATCTGGCGCACGCAGAGAAACCAGGACGGTGCCCGGCCCAAAGTGACAGGTGTTGTGGATTAAGGACTTTCGTTCATAAGGCAGTTTAACCCATTTCATCCGTCGGTGGCTCTCTGCCAGAGAGCCACCGACGGAGAAAACGCATCACAGCTTCACCATTAAATCCTTAAGGTAAAAGGAGACGAATCATGCAGATTAAGCGCAATTTTCTCACACTGGCTCTTTCTGTGGCGGCGGGCGTCAGCATGGCCCAGTCGGTCACGGTAAACTCAGTCGGTGGCGCAGATTACACAAGCATCTCAGCGGCTCTGGCAGCAGTTCAGGCAAATGCCGCAGGACCCGACGTCATCACCATCCAGAACGCCGGTCCCTTCGCTGAAGCAGGCCAGTTGCTGATCAACGGCGATGCGACCGATAACGAACTTACAATTCAGGCATCGGCTGGCGTGCGTCCGCTGGTTATCAGCAGCTTCAATGGCGACGGCGCGATCTACGTGAACAAGAACAACAAGACGACCGTGAAGGATCTGATCCTGATTCCCGGCTTGGTTGCAGCCGGAGTCGCCCCGCAGTCTGCAATCATGTGCAACGAGGAAACTGGTGCAACCAACATGGAAGTGGTGCTACAAAACATCCTGATCTCGTCGAACAATGGCGCGAATCAACCACTCGCTTCGCTTGACGGCCTGACGCCGGTGACCATCGACCCGTTGACCATGATCAGCTTCCGTGATGAGGGCGTTTATGTGCAAAGCTCGCCGGATACCATGCTTTACAAGATTACCTGCGAAGACGTGATCGTGAGTGGCTTGTTTGGTGATTCGGGTAGCGATGCCTTCCGCACGCTGCAGGACGGCGCTGCGGGCAGCGAATTCACCGTGGGGCCGGGCTGTGTCGCCTCATTCAACTACTCGGCTACCGCTACCAATGCGGCCCTGCAGCCCGGCGGCAACGAAGGCAGCGTGCTGGTGCAGATAAAAGGCACCTCGGCTAAACCGGTCAAGTTCATCAACAATACCTTGAGAGGCTTTTATAGCACGAACACGACCGTTGCTGGTTCGACGAAGAACATCGAATGGGCCATCATTACGGGCAACAGCGGCTCGGGCTTCGAGGCGGGTGACTCGGACGAGAACGTAACGTTCTCCAATGTGACAATCGCCAACAACGCCAAGCCGCTTGTGGCTACCGCAGCCTTCGCAAGCAGCTACACAATGAACAATGTGATCGTTGCAGGCAATGGCACGGAAGGCGTGGACAACACGATTAACGTGAGCACCTCCGCGGCTGGTACCCTGACGGCCAACAACAGCGCGTTCGTGCTGGCGGGCGCCTACAAGCTCGACACGACCAATTTCGACTTGGACGGCCTGGACGACAACACGCCCACCTCCAACGTGACGAAGACGGCCGTGATTGGTGCCGATCCTGACTTCGCATCACTTGATCCGGCCAATGCGAACTTCGGCGTGGTCAAAAACGTGGCGTATGCCACCGCGGGCCCGGGCGGCACGCCTCTGACCGGCGGCGGCACGTACAACCCCACGGCCGCTGTGGCCGACTGGTCAATCTACTAAACTTTCCGGCTGCATCATTTCTGGCCGGGGCGCGACGCTCTCAGGGCTCGCGCCCCGGCCTCCTTTTCTCCCTGTTTCCAAGCCATTCACGAGCAAGATGAGGGACGGTTAACTGTGGGGTTTTTTGTGTCATTTTTCTCTCGATTTACGCAAGCAGGCATGGCGCGAAACGCTGCATTGACAGCGTTTGGCGCGATGCTTGGTTGCTCGGCGGGTCCCATTACAGCGGCTCCTCTGCCGCCGGTTAAAGTCGGCTGTTACAACATCCATTCCTGCATCGGTACCGACGATGTGCGTGACTACGACCGCATCGCGACGGTGATCCGCTCGGCTGCGCCCGATGTGGTGGGGCTGAACGAGGTGCGTCGTTTTATCTTTGGCGATAAGCAGGATGAAGAAATCGCCGCGCGCCTGGGCCCCGACTATACCCATGTGTTTGGTCATCTGCGCTATCCGGACCCAATCACCGCCTACGGGAATTCAATTGTCACGCGGCTGGAGGTTGTGTCGTCGCAGACGTATCTTTTCAGCAAGACGGCAGGTCTGGAGCAGCGCGGACTGCTGCGCGCCACGCTGCGCAAGGATGGGCAGCTCATCCACTTCTTTGTGACCCACATGACTTTGGACGCTACAGAGCATCCGGTTCACACGCAGGAAATCCTCGATATCATGGCGGGTTTCCCCACGGGGACGCGCATCCTTGCGGGTGACATGAACGCGCGCTCGTGGTGGCCTTCCATCATAAATGTAACCGCTACATACGACGATGCAGCCGCGGTGTACGGCATCGGCGAGTATGACACCTTCGCGCTGCTCACAAGCCCCAAACGGATCGATTTTATCTTCCTCGACCACCCGCTGGCGGCCACGAGTGTGCAGGTTCCGCGTAATCCGCTGTCGATGGTGGCGTCGGACCACCTGCCGGTATTCGCTTCCATCGTCGATCCCAACTATGCGTATCCGGTTGTAACGCAGCTTCTTGGTGGCATTGATGGCGAGGTTCAACTGGCGGCCATGGATATCACCACCAACACCGCTAACGCTTTCACTCAGGGTGCGCCGGTTGTGGTGACCGATGGCGATGCTTCCTCCTGCGAAGCGACATTCGACGATTTGCAGGTGAGGCGCATGATGCCTGCCTGGCAGGAGGGAATGGAGTCGACCTCAATCGGTTCACCTCCAACCGACTGGAAGCAACTGTATGTCTCCACCGGGGGAACGGCGCTGGGGCTGACCATTCAAATCGGCGGCAAGCGCATGTGGCACCAGAAGAGTTCCAACTATGCGAAGTATCACTTTGCCCCTGCGGTTTATCCCGATTGGCGCGATTATGAATTCCGCGCAAGGGTGAAGACGCTCTCCTTCGGCAACGGCCTGTGGCGCATGAACATCATGAATTATCCGGACACGAACACCGCCTACAACACCTACAAACTCGAGGTGCGCCAGTTGGTTAATACCGCTCCGGAGGCCCGCCTGATGAAGGGCGGTACGGAGTTGGCGAAGGTCACGCTGGCGGATGTGGACGTCGATCCCCTCGATTGGAATCTGTTTGCTGTGCGTTGCATTCGGCGACCTTCCACGGCGGGACAAGTCACCAACGAGCTTTCAATCTGGGCCAACGGGAAACGCATTCTTTCAGCGCGGGACACAGTGCCAGACGCACCCGGTGCCTACACGCAGGGTTCCGTGGTTCTCGTGACCGTGGGCGGCACGGATGGTGATTGCGACATCCTGGCGGACGATTTTGAACTGCGCCGGTTGGAAACGGCATGGACCGAAGATTTCAACGCAGCGAGTCCCTCGCCAGATTGGAAAGAGCTGTATGTAAGCCCGAGCACGGCGGCGTCCGCTGCCATTTCGGGCGGGGTCTGGTCTCAGCGCAGTGAGCAATATATGAAGTATCACTTTGCGCCCACCCCTTATCCTGATTGGCGGGATTATTACTTCTCGGGCAAGGTTCGCGCGGTGGATCTCGGTGGGGGAAAATGGCGCATGAACACCTATAATTTCCCGGCTACGGACACCGCCTACGAGACCTACAAGCTGGAAGTGCGACAGGCGACCGGCGGGCCCGAGATGCGCCTGATGCGCGGCGGGCAGGCGTTGGATGCCAAAATGTTCAGTGCTCTACCGGCCGATGCGATGCAGTGGCATGATTATGAGCTGGGTGTTTTTACCCACGACCTCACTCCGAGAATCATCAGGGTGACCCCCGCCGCTGTCGTGGATGATTGGCAGGTTTATTAGCCGAGCGTTGCAGACTCTTACGATTGTGATACGGTTGTGATTTCGATTTTAGTCGGGTGACCCCCGAGAAGGATGGAACCATGAAGACTCTCCGATCCAAATGCTTGATGGCGGCTGCACTTATATTGGCGTGTTCAGCGCCCGGTTGGAGTGAGACCAGCGCCCCGCTGAAGGGCGCGTTGCGTTTTCTGCACTGGAATATTGAGCATGGTGCGCTTCACGATGCCGCCGGTAAAGGGGCGGGCGAGAGTATGGAGGCTGTGGCGGACGTCATCCGCAAGATCAACCCGGACGTTGTCAGTTTGGTTGAAGTGCGTAACGAAGGCGAGGCACGAGCCCTGGGTGATGCAGTAGGAATGTACACCGCCTTTGGATATACGGTGGAAAACAGGCAGGGCAATGCGCTGCTTTCGCGCACTCCTTTTATAAGCACTCAACGCCATGAGCTCCCTTTCAAGGAATGGCAGAAGCGCGTCGCGCTGGAAGGGCGCATACAAGTCGATGGTAGCGAACTCGCACTGTTTGCCGCCCACCTCACCTTTAATATTCGCCCGGACAAACAGGATCAGGTGATGGAACTTATGAACTTGATGAAGCGCACACCCGGACCGAAAATCCTCGCAGGGGATTTCAACGACATGGATGACCGGCCCAATGGTTATTCCGAGGCGGGCTTCATCAACATGATCACGGGTGGGCACCATGGTACGGTGCAAGGCCCGGAGCCCAAGATGTTCGACTTCCATCGCAAGTGCGCAGTGCCGGAGGAGTGCTGGAACAACCCACCGTTCTTCTCGCTGAAGACAAAATGGGATGAACCGGGACGGGAAGCTAACACCATCTCGTACTGGCAGCCACGCGTGCGTATCGATCACATTTTTGTGTCGCCTGAGTTTTATCTCAACGCCCCCGAGAACAAATGTGAAGTGGTGGACGTGGGAGCGATGGACTGGAAGGGTAAGGGCGAGAAGGGTGCTGCGTTTGTATCAGATCACAAACCGGTCCTCGCCGAGATAGCATTGCCGACGAAACCAGCCAGGTTGTTTCTCGACTCGGTGGGCACAACGACGGCGGTGGACAAGGGCGAAATTATGGAACTTGCAGTGGGTGCTGTGGATGCCAACGAGAAGCCTGTCTCGCTGTTGCAGTGCGACCTGACCTCTCCCGAAAACGACCCGATTAAAACCGCCCGCATCGTGGGTCGCGTGAAATGGAGTGTGGGTGGTGGCATCGGCCGGGTGGAGGAAACGCCACTGGCGAAATGTTATGCTCCCATGGAGAAGTTTGACCGTCCCTACGCAGCCCGCGCCACCTTCCATGGCGACACCCCGGGCACGGGCACGATCACCGCTCAGGTGGATGGTCTGTCTTCGACGATCGATGTCGTCGTGCTTCAGCCGGGTCAGGCATTCCTGATTGCGAAAGAACCGGGCAAGTAACCGGTGCATCGAGGGAAAAATATCCTGACCCGATTGGTGATGCTCTGCGCCATGGCGATGCTGGTGCTGGCCGGTTGCAACCGCGATGATTCAACGGGTCCGCGTGTTACCTGCATGACCTTCGAGTGGCCCAGTGGCACGTGGAGCTACATGGCCCGGGAGAAGCTTTTCAACCGCGAGCATGATGACCTGAAGCTGAAAATCTACCACGTGCCGCATTCGACTTACATCACGAAATTGTTCGCCAGCTTTGCCGGCAACATCGCTCCGGACGTGTTTTATTCCATGACCGGAAGACACCGCCTGTTCATCGCCCGCGATGCGTTTCTGCCCCTGAATGAATTCATTAACGGCCCTGACGGCCTTGATCTGTCGGATTTTAATCAAGAGATCCTGCATGGCCAGCTTATGAAGGGTGATCAGATTTACGCCATCCCGCAGGCGCTGGATTCGCTCGTGGTTTTCTACAACAAGGATCTCTTCGAGAAGGCCGGCATTCCCTTTCCCAGCGAAACCGAGCCCATGACCTGGGATGAGTATCGGGACATCGCTGTGAAACTAACGCGCGATCTGGATGGTGATGGCTCCACCGATCAGTTCGGGTGTGCGCCGGGCTTTGAGGCAATCCAGCCGACTTATTTCTTCTATGTATTCCACGAATGCTATGGCGGCCGGGCTTACAATGAGGACGGTACCCGCGCGCAGTTTGACCGCAAGGAAAGTACTGAGGCGCTGGAGTACCTGCACTCGCTGATTTACGAATACAAATGCGCCATGTCGCCCTCGGTGGGGCAGCAGGTGGGTGCATCGCTCTTTCCCGCAAACCGGCTTGGGATGTTCATCAACGGGCCGTGGACGGCTTATGATTACGAGCAGACCGCGCCGGACTTGCGTTATGGCGTGGCACCGATCCCCAAGCGTCCGGGCTACCCGCGGGTGAACATGGTTGGGGGACCGGCCGTCGGCATTTCGCGCACTTGCAAGCAGCCCGAGCAGGCCTGGCGGGTGGTCAAGTGGCTTACGTCGGCCGAGTTTCAGAAGTTGCCAATTCAGGGGCTTCCGTCGCGGGAGTCGGTGATGCACGCCACCGACTATAAGAAGATTCCTTTTCAACACGTTTTCGAGAGTGAGCTGAAGAACGGCACCACCACCTTTTTCATTCCGCAGTACGAGCAGGCGACACTGCTCATCCGGCAGACCGCCGAACGCATTCTGTCGGACCCTGATGCGAAGCCGCGCATTCCGCAAATTTTGCGCGAGATGAACGATCAACTCAATGCGGTGCTTGCCGAATGACTCCTGCTACCACGTCACGCTACAGCTTCCAATATCGCGCGCGCAGTGCGTATCTGTTCCTACTCGTGCCGCTTGTGCTCTTCACGCTTTTCCGCAATCTGCCGCTGCTGGTGGCCTTCATCATCAGCCTGATGGACTGGGATATTGTGGGGTCGGCGAAATGGGTTGGCTTCAAACATTATCTCGATCTGTTGAAGGATCATAACTTCCGGACCGCGTTTTGGAATACGATCTTTTTCACGGTGGGAACCGTGCCGGCGGCCCTTGCAGGCGGTTTGTTTTTCGCGATGGTTATCGAGGCGCGGTTCATTAAATTTCGCGCTGGTTTCCGCACCCTGTTTTTCCTGCCGGTGGTCAGTTCCATGGTGGCAATCGCCACCGTGTGGAACTGGATTTATAATCCACTTTTCGGCATCTTGAATCAGTTAACCCAGCAGATGGGCCTGGGTCGGTTCGGATGGATTGCCGACGATCGCATGGCCCTCGTGTCGATCATGATCGTGGCGATCTGGAAGACGATCGGCTACAATATGATTATCTACATGGCGGGGCTCAACGGCATCCCGCAGGTGTATTACGAGGCCGCCGCCATTGACGGGGCCACCCGATGGCAGTCATTCCGCCATGTCACCTGGCCCATGCTGCGTCCCGTCACATTCTTCCTCGTGGTGATGGGCATCATCAATTCGTTCCAGGTGTTCGACCTTGTTTACGTGCTCACCAGCGGAGCCATGAAGGACTCGACCAATGTGCTTGTCTTCTACCTGTACCACAAGGCGTTTGCGGAGATGAACCTCGGCTATGCGTCCGCCATCGGTTATTATATTTTCATCCTCATCCTCGGTGTGACCCTCGTGCAGTTCTGGTCAAACCGGCGCAAGGAGGGATGAGCCATGGAGCGACAGGCGCAGAAGGCTGATCCACTGCTCGTCAAGGTTTCCGCTTACATTATTCTAATAGTGGGCGGCATCACCATGCTCATTCCTTTTTTATGGATGATCATTTCCTCTCTCCAGAGTCGGGCTCAGCTTTATCAAATTCCGCCGGTGTGGTTCCCCGTGCCCCCGCGCTGGGCTAACTATACAGAGGTTTGGGTGAGCATCAACTTCGCCCGTTACTTCCTGAACAGTTGCATTGTCTCCAGCATCGTCACGGTGAGCGCCGTGTTGATCAGTGCCATGGGCGGCTTCAGTTTCGCCAAATATGACTTCCCGGGCAAGCGGGCTTTGTTTTTGTATTTCATCGCCACGCTCATGATTCCGTATCAGGTCACGTTGATCCCGCTGTTTCTCATCTTCCGGTATCTCGGCCTGCTCGACACCTATATGGCGATGATTTTGCCGGGCATGACGAGTGCCTTCGGCATCTTCATGATGCGGCAATTTATCACAAACATCCCCGAGGACCTGCTCGACAGCGCCCGTATTGATGGCGCCCGCGAGGCCGGCATCTTCTGGCGGGTGGTTTTGCCAAACATAAAACCAGCGCTGAGCGCGCTGGCGGTTTTCGTGTTCGTCGGAATCTGGAACGATTTCATCTGGCCGCTGGTGGCTATCAGCAGCGATGAGCTGAAGCCCATTCAGGTGGGCCTGGCTTCGTTCGTGCAGCAACACTCGGCCTCGTGGCATCTGGTCATGGCCGGAGCTACTTGCGCGCTGGTGCCGGTGATTCTGGTCTTCCTCCTTTTCCAGCGCCAGTTCGTGGCAGGCGTGGTTCTGACGGGAATGAAGGAATAGCCTTCGAAGGCTGGTCGCTTGGTTGAATCCCCCGTGGAGCTGGTGAGCGGAATCGAACCGCTAACCTGCTGATTACAAATCAGCTGCTCTGCCAATTGAGCTACACCAGCGCGGGTGGGGCTTGCTTTTGCGACGGCGGGATTTGCGTCCCGTCCATCTTTGCGAAAGCAACTATGCTTCTTTCGAGGGGTTTATTTTGTCGGAGCGAAAGCAGTCGCCGCGCTCCGCTAATCCAGAGATATCTCGCTGGAGTCGCCCACGTTGAGACGGTAGTGGTTGCCGGTCACTTTTGCGTTGTCGCTGACGATGCTGTCTTGCAGCACGATGTTGCAGACCATCGAGTCACACCCGACAATGCTGTTGGAGACAATGCAGTTTCGTAACGTAGTGCCCGCGGAGACAGAGACGTAGGGGCCGATGATGCAGTGTTCCATCACCACGTCTTCTCCGATAGCCGCGGGCATGCGGATGACGCTGCCGGGGAAACGCGCCTGCAATTCGGTTTCGTTTCCATGACCGTTCAGGTTGTCGAGCAATGCTTTGTTCGTTGCCAGAATGGTCTCGGCCTTGCCGCAATCGAACCAGCCTTCGACGTTGAAAACCTTCATCGTTTCGCCGGCGCTTAACATGCTTTGCAGCGCGTCGGTCAGTTGAAATTCGCCCTTCGTTGTGGTGCCTTTTTCGATCATGGCATCCAGCGCATCAAAGAGACGCGTGGGGTGTTTCATGAAATAGATGCCCACGAGGGCGAGGTTTGTGGGTGGGTTTTCGGGTTTCTCAATGAGCTTCTTGACGCTGCCGTCGTCGTTCAATTCCACTATGCCGAATCGCCGGCCGTCTTCGACCTCGTGCACGCCGATGGCGCTCTCGCCAGCTTCGATGACGCTTTTCAAATCTGTGCTGAAGATGGTGTCGCCCAGAATAATGAGGACGGGTTCGTCGGAATTATGAAAAGGCTTCGCCAGGGAAATGGCGTGTCCGAGCCCAAGCATCTCGGGCTGCTCGACAAAGTTCGCCTTAACCTTATAATTCTGATTCACGAAATCGCGGATCATCTCGCCTTTGTAACCGATGATGAAAGTAACTTCATCCAACCCGAGGGCGGTCAGCTCATCGAGGATATGCGCAAGAATGGGCTTTCCCGCCACCGGCAGGAGCACCTTGGGTGCGGTGTAAGTGTGGGGCCTGAGACGCGTTCCAATTCCCGCTACAGGGATGATGGCTTTCATGCGGGCGTAGCCTTTCGTGATCGGGTGTTTGCCGATTGAACCGCGGAAAACCAGTATCGGCAATTTTTCTGAATCCATAGACCATGCGATATGATACAAGGTTCAAGGGGCATTTGAAAAAATAAGTTCGCTGGAAGGGTCACACTTCGTGAAGACGTAAGGGCGAGGGAGCCGAAGCGATAAGGCCATGCTTGGCGAGAAGTTTCCCGTAAGTTTCCAGCCCCTCAAATTCGGTTTCGCCGAGGTCGTATTCCATGTTCATGCGGAAGTATTCCAGAGCGAACTCCGGGGTGGTGCCGAAGCGTGGGGCAACTTTAGCAATGACGGAAAAATTAGCCTCCCCCACCTCCCGCGCTCGTGTCAGGGGGGCGTTCAATGGCATCTGCGCAGCAGAGGGATGAACCAGCCACGCGGCGAAGACAAAGGGCAGCCCTGTCATATCATGCCACAGAGCGCCGAGGTCGTATTCATGGCGGTGTTTGCCGCGCTCTGAAATGGCCGGGTCGCCGATAAGCAACCGGGCTACGCCTTTTAGGGCGACACGGGATTGTTCTTCAGGCGTCGGTTCTTCAAAAGTAATTTTCGCCTGGCGCTCGGCCATCAAAACCCGGCAAAGGTTCACGCTGGTGAGGCTCGATGGATCGAGCAGAATGGTGTGAACTTCATCGAGGGGGGATTCGCTATAGAGCATAACACTGCCCACGGGTCCCCGTGTGGCGATGCTGGCTCCGGGAACGATGGTGTATGGCAGGCCCGATGAAAAGTACTCGAAGACCGGCACCATGGCCGCATGAAACTCACCCGCGCGCAGCCGGCCGGCAAGTTCACGCGGACGTGCGCTGATGATTTCCCAATGGTCAGTTCCCTCGCCATCGTGCAATGACCAGATGAGGGGCTGCACATTGAGATAAGACACCACGCCCAATGTGATTTGTGGGGGGTGTATCAAATGGGGGGAGGTTGCGTTTTGCGTATGGGGAAGTTCGGTCACACAACCGGATTACAATGGTGGACCGGGCATCATCGCCAAAGCACGAAAAGCTATTCCCAGCGGCGAAGTTTCAGCACGATGTCGCCATTCTCGTTCGTCTCTTCGGAGACCACGTTGGCGCCTCGGCGCTCCATCTCCTGAGCAATGCGGTTGTAGGCGAACTGCTGGACGAGGGTGGTGGCGAACTCCATCCCGATCTGTTCCAGTTCAAGCTTCGTGCGGGCGTCGGGTCCCATGACTTGGATGGCAAACTTGCCACGGACATCGCGCTTGAAAAGAAGTACGATGTCATCGCGGGTAAACCGCAGTATTTCCTCGCGGCCAACCTCGTCGGACACCACATCCTGAATGACGCGATCAAGGGGCAGCGTGACGATCTGCAAAGCGTTCATCTCGCGCGTGAGTTTCCCGCGAAGCGCGGCGTCATCCGCCGCCGACGTGTACGCCTTGTATCCCATGGCACCCGCAGTGGAGAGCAGGAAGGGCCATAGCAATGGAATGGCCCATCCAACCGTGGGGGTGAGAACAATAAGGGCACCGATCATGGGATCATCTTTGAAACATTCCGGCCCTGAGAGGAAAGAGAAAACTCACGGGCATGGGCCCCATGTTGCGCTTCAATTCCGCCGCGCTGAAAAAGCCAACACCACCCATGAGGCAATCAGGGTGACTCCCCCGATGGGCGTTATGGCTCCCAACATGCGGATGCCGGTCAGTACCATGAGATAAAGCGAACCGGAAAAGATGGTCAGGCCACCCAGCATAAGCCCGCAGGCAAGCGAAGCGCGGCGCGGTTGCAGACGCGACCAACCAAGGGAAATCCCAAGAAGAGACACCGCGTGGAAGAGTTGGTAGCGCACGCCAATTTCGAACACTTCCAACATGCGGGGTTCCAGGCGGGCCCGCAGAGCGTGCGATCCAAACGCGCCCAAGGCAATGGCGGTTGCGGCGAGAAGGCAGGCGACCATGAACCATCTGCGTGCAGAAGTTTCCATCAGTACCGGCTCACGCCTCTGCGAAGAGATCGTAGGTGTCGGCGGAGGTGATACGCACCTCCGCAAAATCGCCGGCTTTCATACCATCGCGGGGGGCGACATACACCAGCCCGTCCACGTCCGGCGCATCCGCCTCGCTGCGGGCCACCCAGCGTCCGTCGTCCTGTTGTTCTTCCAACAGCACCCGGATGTCGCGCCCCACCCACGTCTGGTTCATCTCGTGGGAGATGGAACTTTGCAGCGTCATCAGGCGGTCGAAGCGGTTGCGGGCAGTTTGTTTTTTCACGGCAGGTTGCATGTCGTGGGCCGGCGTGCCTTCCTCGGGCGAATAAACGAACGCGCCCATGCGTCGGAGTTTAAGCTCCGAGACGCCGCGATAGAGGTGGTTAAATTCCGCCGAGGTTTCACCGGGAAATCCCACAATAAACGTCGTGCGCAGGGCGAGGTCGGGCATGGCGGAGCGCAGGCGCTCGATGGCGTCCACGGTATTCACCGCATGGTGCGGTCGCTTCATGCGGCGCAGCGTGTCCGGGTGCAGATGCTGCAGTGGCATGTCGAGGTAGCGCGCAATGCGCGGGGTAGCCGCCATCATGTCGATGAATTCTTTGGTCAGCCCCCCGGGATAAAAATAGAACAAGCGAAGCCAGTAATCGCCCGGCAGGGCGGCAAGCTCCGCCAGTAGGTTTGTTATCCCGTAGTCGCGGCCGTAGATGTCGCGTCCGTAATCGCTGGAATCCTGCGCCACGATGTTGATCTCGCGCACACCCCGGCTCAACAGCAGGCGCGCCTCCGCCAACAGAATTTCGCGGGGCACGCTGTTCAATCTCCCTTTAAACGAAGGGATCGCGCAGAAGGTGCAGTTGTGGTTGCAGCCGTCAGAAATCTTCAAATAGCCGTAGTGGCGAATGGGCCCCAACTCGCGGCGTGGAAGTTGCTCGCGGATTTCCACGGCGGGCAACTCGCGCACGAGGTCCATGGGTGCAGTGGCATCAATGGGCGACCGCACAAGCTGGAGCACGCGATCAAACTCGCCCACGCCCATGAAGCCATCCACCTCGGGCAATTGGGCGATGAGGTCCTCGCGGTACCGCTGGGTCAGGCAACCAGAAACGAACACCCTCATGCGATGCCCGGTTTCGGCCAGACGCGCTTTGTGATCGAGCCACGCGAGAATGGTTTGTATGGATTCAGCCTTGGCGGCGTCGATGAAGCCGCAGGTGTTTATCAACACCGCGTCGAGATTGTGATCCGCTTCACCGGGTGTTTTGTCCGCAGCCGCAACATCCACGCCTTCGCGGGCGAGCAGGCCGGCCAGATATTCGTTGTCGACCGTGTTCTTATCACAGCCAAGAGTTACCATTCCTATGCGCATGACGAGAGGATACGGCGCGCTGCATTTCAAATTCTGGGGGATGTCAGGCGGGCGGCGATGATTCTTTGCTTTCAGAAATAGTCTTGGTAGTTGACAGGCCAGCGCACGCTACCCGTGTTCAGGCGGAGAAAATGGTTCGGAGGCTTTTAGTATCATGGGACAGTATTATATTGGAGTTGATGGTGGCGGTACCAAGACGTTGGGGGCAATCGCGAAAGAGGACGGAGTTATCCTCGCGCAACTGGAGGTGGGGTCGACCAATTATCAATCCAACCCCATGGAGTTCGTGCGTGGAAATCTGGACAAGTTGATCACTTATCTTTTGTCTGAAGTGAAGGCCGACCGGTCTGATGTGGCCTGTATTTGTTTGGGCATGGCCGGCGTTGACCGCCCCGAAGACAAGAAGATTGTGAAAGCTCTCATGGCTGAGTTTCTGCCTGAATCGGAATGCATTTCGGTCAATGATGGCGTCATCGCGTTGGTTGGCGGCGCGAATCGTCCGGTGGGTATAATCGTGATTTCTGGAACCGGATCCATTGCTTTCGGCTTCAACGAATCCGGCGACCTCTGCCGCTCGGGTGGCTGGGGCAACGTTTTGGGTGACGAGGGAAGTGGTTACGCACTGGGCTTGCGGGCTATGCGTGCGGTTGTGCGCGCCCACGACGGTCGCATCCCACCCACCAAGTTGCGCGAAGTGGTGCTGGGACATTTTGGGTTGGATCGACCCGAGCAATTGCTTCCCTGGGTCAAGGAGCACATGACCAACAAGGCCGACATCGCCGCGCTCAGCCGCCTGATCTTTGTGGGTGTTGAGCAGGGCGATGAAACTGCCAAAGCCATCATGCTGGAAGAAGCGGAAGAACTGGCTCTGGCGGCTTCCTCTGTGGCCGGACGCCTGTTCCCCAATCGTTCGGATTTCGATATCGTGGTGGGTGGCGGCAACTTGCGTAAGAGCCAGCTTTATTTCGACGCTTTCAAGCAGGCAGTGTCGTCGCGTTTGCCCGGCGTGGGCGTTAAGCGTCCACAGCGCGAACCGGTCGAAGGCGCGGTTTTGCACGCCATTCAACAAACCGTTAAAGCATGATGTCGGGCCGCCGGGCGAAGACCCCGGCGGCCTGATTCAAGCTATTCCCGCGTTTCCTCAATCTCCAGCAGCTCCTCATCGGAGGGCATCTCATCGTCCTGCGGGGTGAGCATGTCCACCTGAACGCCGGCTTTGGGCGCGTGGAGGAAAGCGTGGAGGTTGGCGGCGGCCTCTGTGCCCAGTCCGGGCACCTCGACTAATTCTTCCAGAGAAGCGGCGCGAATTGCCGTCAGCGAACCGAAGTGCCGTAGCAGGGCGCGTTTTCGTATCGGGCCGATCCCCGGCACTTCATCGAGCATGCTTTTGCGATTGGCCATTTGCCTCAGGCGTTTGTGGTACGTGATGGCGAATCGGTGGGCTTCGTCTCGCACACGCTGCAGCAGATAAAGGGCCGGTGAATTATAGGGGAAGACCACGGGGTTTTTGCGTTGGGGGAGGAAGATCCGCTCTTCGGTGCGAAAACGCACGGTAACCTTATCTTCGTTCAGACTTATGCCCTCCACGGTGCCACCGGTGGTCGCTTCGATGCTATCCAGAGAAAGCTCTTGCTGGGAGGTCTGTGCAAGTTCGCGAGTCTTCAGGCGCGACTTTGCGATGGAACAAAGCGCGACTCCCGTGATGCCCAGTTCCTCGAAAACCCTCGCCGCAACACCCAGTTGTCCTTTGCCGCCGTCTACCATCATCAGGTCAGGCGGCGGGAGTGCCGCGTTGCCCTCGGGGCGGAACCGACGCGACAGCACTTCATACATCATCGCGAAATCGTTTGAACCGGTGACCGTGCGAATCTTGAAGAGGCGGTAGCCGGCCTTGTCGGGGCGGGTATCCTGAAAGCGCACCAGCGATCCGACGGCCATAACGCCCATGATGTTCGAGATGTCGACGCACTCAATGGTGCGCGGCGGATGACTCAGTCCCAGCTTGTGGGCAATCTCATCCAGCACCTCGTCTTCTGTGCGCTCACCGGCAAGGCGCCGCTGCATACCCTGCTCGGCGTTTTCCAGCGCCATCTGAACCGACCGGGCGGGTTCGCCGCGCTGGCCCACCTGAAGCGCCACCGCGCCCCGGCGTTGTTCGCGCAGCCAATCGGCCAGCAAGGCGCGATCGTCAGGCTCGACGTTCACCACAATCATGGGCGGAATCTGGGTCCCGCTGGCATAATGCTGGGAGATGAAGGAGTACAAAACCTCGGGGTCCAGTTGCTCGTAGTTGCGGGCGTAATAATCAGAGGAGCCCACAAGCACCCCTTCGCGGTAGCGTTGCACGACGATGAGCGAGCGCCCCTGACGCGACACGATGGCGATCACGTCGCGATCTCCGCCCCCGTGGCGCGTGGCTTTTTGTTTCACGAGGGTCTCATCCAGCGCAGCTATGCGGTCGCGCACCATGGCGGCCTTCTCGTATTCGAGTTTCTCGCTGAATTCTGACATGCGCACCTGCAGCAGGTCGCGCACTTCGCTGCTGCGTCCGTTCAGAAACAGCGCAACCTTGGATACGAGGTCGGCGTAATCCTTTTTCTCGATTGGAAAAACACACGGGCCGCAGCACTTGCCCACGTCATACAACAGGCAGGGTCGGGTGCGGTTGGCGAACACGCTGTCTTTACAGGTTCGCACTGGGAATACTTTCAGCAGAAATCGCAGAGTTTCGCGCACAGCCAAACCCGACGTGTAGGGTCCGAAATACAAATCGCCGCTGTGGGGCTTTACGTCGCTGCCGCGGCGGATGCGAACGACTTCCAGGCGCGGATAGGCGTGCTTCATTCGGAAGCGCAGCGAGATGTACGTTTTGTCGTCGCGCATGCGCACGTTGTAGCGCGGCTGGTAATGTTTGATGAGGGTGTTTTCGAGAAGGAACGCCTCCTTCTCATTGGCGGTGACGATGCACTCCACATTCGCCGTCAGGCGGCGAATGAACTGCACGCTGAACCGCGTGTCGCCCGTGCGGGTAAAATAGTTTCGCACGCGGTTGCGCAGGTTCGTTGCCTTGCCGACATAGATGACGGACCCCTCGCGGTCCTTCATTAAGTACACACCGGGCCCGGTGGGGAAATCCGTCAGAGATTTCGGATCGAAAAGTTGAGTGGTCATCGCTTGAAAAGAACTACACCCCAAAGCGGTGGGGCATCGGTTTTGGGATCAGGGTTCCGTGAATGCGTTTTCAGGCGGGTACGGAATTGCTACTGTCGAATACGCCCACCTTCTCTGCCGCGCTCTTCGGTGCGGCGCGATGCACTTCCACCCTTGGCGTCGCTCAGTATCTCCTTCTCTACGGGATCATAAACAAAGACCTGTGAGTTACGGCTTAGGGCATTGGTCGGATAGTCTTTTTCGATGCGGCTACCGTCCGGCAGACGGAATTGGATGGTAACCTTGTTGTTCGCAACCAGCGGTAGCTGAAAGCCTCCATAGAGATTTGTTAGGGTAGTGTCACCACGTAAGGTCTTCAGGCGTCCGTACTGGGCGGGAGCAGTGAATTGGTAAATGGCCGAGATTCTCACGCCTGAGAGGGGAGTCATGTCGGTGAGGGCAACTTCGCCCTTCAACCCCTTTTGCTCGAGATTCAGACGCAACGGCTGGCGCGCGGGTGCGCGCGTTTCACCCATGGCCACGGCACGGCCCTTGCGCGCGAACACGCGGGCGTAGCCCCGTTTGTTGTCGGGCAGATTTACGAAGAAGGTGCCGTTGGAATCAGACCGTGTGAAAAGATTGCGCAACTCTCCGTCGATTTCCACGTGGGCAAAAACGTCGGCGTTCCACACGGGAGCGGCCTTTGCGCCATCGCCGGTGCCCCGGGCCTGGCGAACGACACCCGTGATGGCGGGCACGCGTCGGAGTTTCAGTAGCAAATCATCGCTGGAAGCACCTGCATCGATTTCTTTGACGAAGCGCTCCTGCACACTTGTGGTTTCGGTATCTTTCTTTTGAACGGGCAGTAGACCGCGCTCGTGAACCTCCACCCAGTAGGAATCGATGGCCAGAGTGGTGAACGCGAAGCGTCCATCTTCGTCGCTGAGGACGGTGTTAACTCCGAGAATGCCCTGATGTTTGATGCCCACACCCGGCAGGGGCTTGCTGTTGTCGGCCCTCACAACACGACCATTCACATAAACTTCCGAGGGAAGGATGAGTTTTACGTCTTCTTTAACTCCGTTCTCCTCAACTTCAATTCGCTCGGGTCGCGAGGGCGAGCCCTTGAACGCGAGGAGTGTGTGGCGCCCCCCGGGGAGGTCGCGCAGTTCGAAGGTTCCATCGGGTTTGGATGAAGTTGAAAACACGCCACCGTTGCGCGAATAACAAACCACGCGAGCCCCACCGGCGGGTTTCTCGCCCAGGCGAGTCACCGTCATACCTCTGACGATGGCGCCTCCCTTACGCATGGCGATGAACGCATCATCGGAAGGCGAGCGAACCGACTTGGACGTTCGTGCGTAACCTGTGGCCTCTGCCACGGTCATATTCTGACCGGGTTTAACATCCTGGAAATTGAAGCGCCCCATGCCGTCGCTCGTGGCCGTGCCGAGGAATGAGAAAACGGTCCATCGGTTCGCCGGGAAATAGACGGTCGCTCCCACTATGGGCGCAGAGGTTTGCGCGTCCAGAACGGTCCCCGAGAGCGGGACGCCTTCCGTCAGGGTGATATCCTGGCGCTGAGGCCCGTTCATCATGATGAACCGCACCTCGGGGGCATAACCCTTGGCGCGCGCGGCGAGAATAAACGCAACTCCCCGCTCATTCAAATCGGTGAGAGTATAGGAACCTTCTTCGTCGGTGACAGCCGTGCGCAACGCCGGATGCGTCGTCATGGGGTCGGATTCATAAAGCATGATTTCCGCGCCGGCCAGGGGGGCGTCGTCTTCGTCGGCCACCACGCCGGTGATGTGAGCATCGCCGGCGGCGCGCAGTAATTGGGTGTCGTAGTCCTCCACCCAATCCTTGTTTGCCACGGTACGGATGTGGGGAGTCTGGCGGGGGGAAGCCACTTCCGGATCGTAATCATCAAACACAGTGATGCTCGTGTTCCCGGACCTGGACCCTTTTTCCGTCTTCTTTTCCTGAGCGACTTCCTCAGTTTTTTCAACTTCGACGGGCTGGATGAATTGAGATCGGATTGCAAAAAGAAATCCCAGAACTACGATGACCAGAAAGGCGATGATGATATTTTTTGGCTGTTGGATCATGACGGGTTGATCAAGCCAGAAGGCGTGAAATTAAGCAATGTCTTTCGCGGACGGTGATTTGGGAGGGGTGGCGGTGGCTTTGAGGCGATATCGAAGAATCCAGGCCGGCAGCCGGGCCAGAAATCCCGCCAGAGGAGCCAGGTGGGGGAGCGCCTGAATAGCGTTTCTCCGGCATTGGGCCGACAAGCTTGTGTCGGGTTGGTTTGTCTGGGCCGAAGCGGCGTCGCGTTCGTTGGGGTTTGATCCAAACTCGGCATCCATGTCCCTTGAAGCGCGCATGTGGGGTGCCATGCAGAAATCTGCGAGAGGCGTAATGGTGCGCTCCCAGTTGTACTGTCCCGTCACGGTCAGGGCTTTCTCGCGCATCTCTGACAGTGGTGCCTGGTCGTCGAGAATCTCACGGACCACCCTTCGGAACCCCGCCTCATCGTCGGGCGAGAGCGTCCATCCACAATCGTTCCTGTCGATAATCTCGCCGACTTCGCTATAGTCGTCATGAATGACCGGCAGCCCGCACCAAAGATAAATCATCGTGCGCGTGGTGAAGGCCAGCTCGCGCTCGGCGTTGCGGGTCATCAGGTCAACCGCTACTGTTGCCTCGCGATACGCTGCTGTAAGATCCTCAAACGAGAGGAAACCCCGCCGCTCCACCCGTGGGTGGTTGCGCAACATGGCGTCGAGGGCGAGGAAGCGCCCGCCGGATGCATCGATAACCGGGTGGGCCCCGCCCACAAAGAGCAGCCGACCTTTGTTGGTCGCGTCCATTTCCTCCAGAAGCCAGGTCAATGCGCGAACCGGGTCCTGCCAGGCGAGGAAAGCCCCGCCGTAGACGAACAGAGGCTCGTTCATTTCGTTAAGAGAGGGTTCCCCCTCATTAGTTGAATCAGCGGGCGGTGGTACCGAAAAAGGTATGACCGGCAGCACATTCTCGCATTGAAGATTATGACCCGCTTCCAGCAGGAACGGCAGGAAGTATCGCCTTTGATACTCACCGGAGCAAATCACGAAATCGGCCCGGCGCAGCGCGGCTATTTTTTCGCGGCGGTCGCGGGCCGGGTCGTCGCTGCCCCAGAACAACCTCTCGAGAAGGTGCGGCCCGGCGAGATCAATGACCAACGGAACAGTCACGTCGGGCACATTAGCGGCCAGACCCCAGTGTTGCAAAACCACGATGTCTGGTTCTTCCCGCTGTAGGAATAGTCCGATTTCGTCGCGCGGCATTTCCACCACACGAGGCAGATTATCTGACCCGGCAAATTCACCCTCCGCGGCGGGGGAGCCGATCACCACCGTGAACCCGCGCGATATTAATCCTGCTGCCAACCCCCACGCCCGCAACCCCGCCCCGGTTGTGGCGCAGCCGGGCAAAGGCAACGGTTCCGTGGTCAGAACTGCCACCTTCGTAGACCGGGTTGAGGCGGCGGATGGCCGGGTGTTGTCCATTTTAAGTGCGGTAACTGCCGTTAATCTCGATGTACTTCTCGGTCAGGTCGCAAGTCCACACCGTCGCCTCTTCGTTGCCGGCGCCGAGGTCAATATGAATGACGATTTTTTCCTCCGACAAAACCTTCAAGGCATCCTCCTCGCTGAAGGGGACCGGACCTCCCGCCTCGAAGAGCAGAATTTCGCCCATGGTCAGACGAACGCGATCCACGTCGAACGGAACCCCGGCGTATCCCGCCGAGCAAACGATGCGGCCCCAGTTGGCGTCACGCCCGTAAATTGCGGTTTTCACGAGATTGCTCCCGGCGATGGAGCGACCCACCTTTCGGGCCGATAAAAAATCAGGTGCCCCGGTCACAAGAATTTCCACCAGCTTGGTGGCCCCTTCGCCGTCGCGGGCGAGTTGGCGGGCGAGGTCCTGCAGGACCGACGTTAGCGCCGCTGTGAAATCACGCTCCGCTTCGCTGCCGGCGGCAATCTCGGCTCCCGACGCACCGTTCGCCAGAATGATCGCGGTGTCGTTCGTGCTCGTGTCGCCATCCACGGTCATGCAGTTCAGGCTGCGATCCACCGCATACCGGAACGCACGGTCGAGAACCTCCGGGGCCGCCTTCGCATCGGTGGCCACGTAGGCCAGCAGGGTCGCCATGTCGGGATGGATCATGCCGGACCCTTTGGCGCATGCGACCAGTCTCACCGTTGTTCCTTCAACCTCCAGGGAGGCGGCTGCGGTTTTGCGAACCGTATCCGTGGTCATGATGGCAGTGGCGAAATCCAGAAAACCTTCGGTCGTTTGCGCCAGTTTTTTGGATGCCTCTGCGATTCCGGCGCGAATGCGATCCATCGGCAACTGGACGCCGATGGTGCCCGTGCTGCACACAAAAAAGTTCTCCGAGTCAGCCATCGCGCATCCGGTCGATTGAGGCATTCGCGCCATCAGTCGTGCATTTTCCAGCCCATCCGGACCCGTTGCAGCGTTCGCGCAACCGGAGTTCACCACAACCCCGCGAATGTTATTGCCATGGGCCGACAGCATCTCGCGGCAAAAGGTGACCGGTGCTGCACAGAAAAGATTTTGCGTGAAGACCGCCGCCGCGTTACAAGGGGTTTCGCTGTTCAGAAGGCCCAGATCCAACCGGTTGGCCAGTTTGATCCCGGCCTCGGCGGCGGCCCAAAAAAATCCCAAAGGTGTGTCGAAGGGCTTGCTATTGATGTTTTTCATGTGGATAGTTTGCTCGCTAATGCGCATTAGGCAAGTGTTAGACGTATTATGGTCCGAAGGCGTATTCAGGAACTTCGTTACGGGTGCAGACCCAAGGCTTTTTTTCGCTTGATGGTGACGCAATAATATTGAGAGATACTTAACTTGGACACGCGCGGCAGACAGCCGAGTGACCATTGAGGTAATGGAGGTAAAGCTTGGCCCTTAACCCGAAGAGAACTGTCGGGTTGGATATCGGTTCCAGCATCGTGAAGGCCGTCCAGCTACGTAAAGTGGGCCGCTCAATCGAACTGGAAAAATTCGGCATGGCCGAGATCTTCCCCGGTTCCGACAAAAAGACTGTAGGAAACAAGCGCGAAGCGCGCATGGAAGCGATCCGCCAGGCTCTGGCTGACGGTGGTATTTCCGCGAAATTTTCGATTTCGGCGGTTAGCGGCGAAAGCATCATCGTGCGCTATATCCAATTGCCCGATATGCCCGAGAACGAGTTGCAGGGGGCCATCCGCTGGGAGGCTGAAGATTACATTCCCTTCCCCCTGGAAGAGGTGAACCTCGACCACATGATTCTCGGCCGCAGCGACGTGAACGGTGTGATGAAGGTGGACGTGTTGCTCGTGGCGGCGAAGAAGGATCTTTTGGCCGACCACGTGGAACTACTGAAGACCGTCGAACTTTCCCCCGCCATCGTGGACGTGGACTCCTTCGCCTTCCTCAATTGCTACGAAGTTAACTATCTACCCCCCGCCGATGACGTTGTGGCTTTGCTGAACATCGGCGCGGAAATCACCAGTATTAACATCTACCTCGGTGGCGTTTCGCGTTTTTCTCGCGACATCGCCATTGCGGGAGATTCCATCACGTCGGCCATTCAGCAGCGTCTCAACTGCTCGTTCCAGCGAGCCGAGGAACTGAAGATTCACGAAGGCGCACCCGTTGTTCGTGACGATGAAATGGACGGCGATATTGGCGGCGACGCGTCGCTTCTCGATACCATCCGTGGTACGGTGGAACGCCTGACCGGTGAGGAACTGGGCGAGGACTCGCCCGAACTGATCGCCACCACGGTTCTGCGTGGATCGCTCGGTGGGCTGACCAACGAGATTCGACGCTCCATTCAGTTCTTTGAAAATCAGGCCAATGGCCGCCCCGTGCAACGGGTCGCCATCGGTGGCGGCACCGCTAATCTGCGGAATTTCGACCAGTATTTATCTCGTGAACTGGATTTGCCGGTGGAGGTGGTCGATCCCCTGCGAAACATCGCTCTTGTTTCGGGCAGCGTAGATCCCAAGAAGGTCGAGCGTTCGCGCAACCTGCTGGGTGTTTGCGTGGGCCTGGGATTGCGGGCGTTTGAGTGATGCAGTGCCGAGGTAAGGAGACCATTCAACTATGATAAAAATCAACCTGTTACCCTCCGAAACCGGCAAACGCGCCGGGGCGGCCGGCGTGACAAAACACAAGGCGCCTCAAAGCGCTGCGCGCATGATCTACATGCTTCTATTCCTGCTCTATCTGGGCGCAGTGGCTTCGGGTTGGTTCGTCTGGCAAATCAGCGCCGACTCAACCCGGCAAGTGGCTGCACGGCAGACAGATAAGGAGACTTTCGAAAAGAAAGTTGCCAAGCGCCGTGTGGAACTGAACGCCGCGACCGAGAACAGCCGCGAGATTGAAGAGAAGTACGAAGTGGCCATGGCGCTCAGCCCGGTGAATCGCGTTTTCTGGAGCGAAAAACTGAACATGCTCTCGCGGGCACGCATGAACCTCGGAGTCTACATCACGCGTCTGCAACTCGACGAAGATATCTCCGAGATTGAAACGCCCGAGTCCGTTGCCCGTCGCGAGGAATGGAAGAAGCAAAAGCACGAGCCCGGCGAACAGGAACCCAAGGCGGTTAAACGGCCCATCATCAACCAGAAGCTGACCGTTGAAGCCATCGCTTACGGCAACGACGACCCGCAACGCTTGCGCCAGATTATTGCCTTCCAGAGCGTTCTGGCGCGCCTGAAGTGGAACCGTGAGAGTGGCAAGGAATCGATGTTCCTTGATGGTCTGAAGACTGAATTCGGCCAGCTTGTGCAAAAACGAGATGTCGTTGGTGGTGTCGAGGTTATGCGTTTCGGGTTCATCTGTGAAGCCGAGCCTCAGACCGACAACACCGGCATCAAGGCCGAACCCGGCGCTCCCGCCGCCGCAACCGTAAATTCGAAGGGAGGGAATTGATCCATGCAGGCCATGACTCCGCAGGAAAAAGACGTTGTTAAAGCCGGGTTAATCCTCGCCGTCGTTTTGTTTGGTGCAGTGATTTACTATTACTTCTACATCGTGATGGAGCAGCAAAAGCGCGACAAGGATGCCATCGCACTCATCGACAAGGACATTAAAGCCCTGAAAGAGGAAGATCGTAAAATCACGATCGCTTTCGCCAACATTGCCGAACTGAAGCGCAAGGCGGAATACCTCAAGTTGATCGAGCGCAAGCTTCCCGATCGGGCCGACAGCCGGGGCTTCTATCAGGCACTGACCAAGATCCTTGAGGTGACCAATGTTTCCTACAGTGAACTGGTGCCCAAGAATCAGGAAGTCCGCAGCGTTTACACCGAGATTCCGTACCAGGTGATCTGCCGGGCAAGGTTCCACGATTTTGGCCAGTTCCTCAATCTCATTGAGGAAAACCCAGACCGATTCATGCGGGTGAAAACCTTCACCATAGACAACGATGATGCACGACCGTCCGTCCACCCCATCAAGGTTGACATCGGTACGTTCATGTTTAACTCGAAGGGATAAGGCGGACGATGACTTTAAGTAAAAAATTCACAAGCACGGCCATGGCCGCTGCCGTCGCCGTCTGTTTCATCAATTCCGTCGGCGCCCAGGAAACAACCGCACCGGCTGTTACATCTCCCCAAGACCCCGTGTCGACCTTTGTTGCCACCAGTGTAACCGAGGACGTTTCGCCTGAAACGGTTGACCCCAGTGCGGATATCGAAGCCCGCAAGCGTGTGGCCCCCACCGGTACGACGTTAAATGTGGCCGGTGAAACGGAAGAGACTACCGCTTCGGGTCCGGGGCTCCGCGTTGTCGAAGGCAAGGTTGTAGTGGGAGAGAACGACGCCGAGGCAGCCGCCGTGGAAAGCATGGCCCAACTCATCAAGCAACTGAATGTCGTAAAGGCTGCACCGGTTGGTTCGCGGGAGGTTGATGAAACCACGCCCACCCAACTTTTCGATGACGCCCAGGTGAGAGCTCTGCTTGGTGAGAAACCCACGGTAGTTTATCAGGTGGTTTATCGCGACGAGCCGATTCCCGACCCCATGGTGGTGCCGTGGGTTCGCAACGTGGCAGTCTTGCGGGAACGGTTCGATGAAGCCGTGGACCTTGTGGGCCGTGGCCGTGTGTCGCAGGGGCGTGAAATGTTACAGTCCATCGTAACCGAATTCCCCGACACCGATTACGCCACCCAAGCGCGTGAACTGGTGAAGAAGATCGATGAACTGCAAACACCCCAGGAGATCGGGCAGTTGGTGGCCACACCGACAACCGAGCAGACCATCGACATTGTTGTTGACCCTAACCTTTCCATTGGGTCAATCCTTGTGAATCCATCTGATCCCAGCGGGAGCTTGGTGATGATCGGTGGCAGAAGCTATAGCATTGGAGACACTCCGCGCGGATTCTCCAATCACAAGATTATGAACGTTTCTGAAGAATCGGTTGAGGTCGAAGTGACGGTTGCGGGTAAAACCAAACTGTTCACATTGCCGGTCGGCCCGCCGAGTGCTAAACGATGATAGGGAGCTTATCGATGCGTAACGATTGGTCACGTTCTATCGGAGTGCTGGCTGCAGCCGCCACTTTGGTTATTATGACCCAACTTCCGCGGACGGGGGCTGCGGCCACCGCCGCCGAGCCTCGTGGTATATCAGGGAGGGAAGTGGCTGCCGCCGCCCCCGCCCTCGGAAGACCCGGTTCCGCTGTCATGGATGATATTTCCGTGACAACAGGAGTCACGAGTACGAGCGATGCAACGCCCGTGACCCCTGACTCCATTCCGGAAACAAGTGATGCGGCTTCAACCAATCCGCCCGCCGATGAATCGGTGAGCGAGGATTTGTTTACCGCTCCGGAACCTGATATGAATGCGTCACAGCCATCCATCGGCGATGACGCTCTGCCTGGAGAACTCGATGGCAGCACCAACCCATACATCAACGTGGGCGTGCAGGAGTCGGGTATCGGCGGAGGGACGAATGCCGGCATGCGCGCGTATGTGCCGCCCACCAGTTCGAAAGAGAAGACCCAGGAAGAAAAAGCCCGTGAAGAGGGTGCTCAGTTGATGGGCGTTCTTGGGGGCGAAATCTTCAACATGCAGGTCAATGTTTCCACGCCCCCCGACACGGATGTTGCCGAGGTGATTCGCCTGTTGGCCGAACGCGCCCGGATTAACTTCGTGTATGGTGCCGGAGTCATTACCGAGAAAGTGACGCTGAACCTGCGGGACGTTCCCCTGGGTGTGGCGCTCCAGAGTATTCTGGCTTCTCAGGACCTCGCCCTCGTGCGCGAAGGCTCAAACGTCTTCCGCATTGTGAGACGCAAGGACATTCAACAGAGCACCATTGAAACACGCACCATTTACATCAAACTCAACTGGGTAACCGCCCAGTCCCTCGAGGAAACCCTGAAGGATTTCGGACAAGGCGGTGGTTCGACAAACGTCAACTCCGTCAAATCCAGCAAAGAATCCAACACACTGATAATCACCGACACGCCCACGAACGTGGCCTTGTTGCGCGACATCGTGGCCCAGCTCGACGTGCCCGAAAAGCAGGTGATGATCGAAGCCCGCATGGTCGAAATGTTCATCGACAACGGACGCTCCCTTGGGTCGGATCTTCAGGTCGAGAGACGTGACAGCAGCGGCAACAGCCGTGCGATTGGTACTCTGTCGGGCAATAAAGCCGGCAGCGAGACTACTATGCAGCCGGTCATCGAAGGTGGGGTGGTGACTGGATATGAAAGCGTCGTGACTGCCATTCCTGCAAAAGCAGTGGATGCGTTGGCGACCAGCCTTCTGGTCGGTCCCACGGCTGCCGGTTCCATCGATTTCGGTGGAGTGGTCAGCATCTTCGGCAAGGAATTCGATATCGCCGCAACGCTTGACGCTCTCGAAACCCGTCGTGTGGCTAATGTCCTGGCAAATCCCCGGGTGATCACGCTCAACAACCAGGAAGCGGTCATCGACATCCAACGCGAGATTCCTTATCTCGAAGCGCAGCAGGGTGTGTCGCAGGGTGTGGTCACGGCCTCCGTGAAATTCAAAGACGCCGGCATTATGCTGACGGTTCTTCCCACGATCACCAACAATGGGTTTGTTCGCATGAGGCTTTTGCCCGAGCAGAAAATCCTCGCGGGTCAGTTTATTGACCCCGTTGGAAACGCCATCCCGATTATCGATCGTCGTCGTGCGGTGACTAATGTCATCGTTAAAGACGAAGATACGGTTGTCCTCGGTGGCTTGCGCGAAATCACCTCCAGCGAACAAAAACGTCAGTTCCCCTGGCTTGCTCAGGCACCTATTCTTGGCCAGTTCTTTAAGAATAGCGTGAAGGGTCATCGCAAAAACGATCTCATGATGTTTGTGACTCCGCATATCATCAAAGCCCCCGAGCTGACTCCGGCCGAGGCCTACAAGGTCAGTCGCATCGACACTCACTGGGATCTGCCAGATTACTTCTTCGACGATTCCGTCGAGGCGCGCGAATCGCGCCACCGTGGCGATATCGATCACAATGCTCAAAGCTACTACAAAAACTCCCTGAACCTGCCGCCTCTTTCGCAACCATGCCCCCCCGGGTCCATGGCCGAAGAGTTCCCGACTCCTGCGGGCGAGTGATTGACCAAGTTCATCACGAGAATACATCATGACCTCAAGGGTTTCCGTCCCGCCTGCCGGGACGGGAACCCTTCCTTCGCGTTTAACCATGTGGCAGGAACCAAAGCACCGCGCCTACGGCGCCGACATGCTGATGGGGGGATTTCTCTCCACCGCTGTCGCCATAGCACCAATCCCACTTAGTTGAGTGGGTTTTTTTAAGATTTTACTCTCATCCTCAAACAGGGGTAACCTTTCATGTTTTCTTCCCATTTTGGATCACGCACTCTGGCTTCGGCCTTTGCGATAATTATGGCCGCCGGCCTGGCCGGAGCTCAGCCGGAGTATGCCAAGGTCAAGGCCTACAGCAAGAGCCCCAATGCCAACAAAGTGGGGATCAGCCTGTTTGAAATGCGGAAGCAGCTCAAGTCTCCCGGAGCCGATCTTTCCTCCATCCCCGCCGCCCGCGGTGTCGCCCGAACGGCTGACGCAAAAGCCGTGAAGGTGGAAGTCATCTTCACCACTCTCAACGCAACGGTTCTTCAAAAAATCACTCGACCCGGCGTAACCGTCGAAGATTCATACCCCGAATATCGCCGCGCCACATTGGCCGTGACCGACCTCTCCGTTCTGGAGGCCATCGCTGGCGTCCCCGAAGTCGCCATGGTTCGTGCCCTCGAAACACCCATAACCTCTCAGGGAACCGTGGACAGCCGCGCACCCCGCGCCCTGAACGTCGGCCCCGTTTTTGGTGACGGCTTGAGCGGTCTTGGTCAGACGGTGGGTATCCTTTCAGATAGCTTTGCATGGACTTCCGGTGTGCGCGATGCCAACACCGCGCCAGCCCAGGGCCTGGCCGGCACCCTCACTGGAAGCCTTCCTCAAGATTCAGAAAATTTGCCCTATCAGGTCCAAATCGTTCGTGATGATCTGAATGGATCCGACGAAGGCGCGGCCATGGCAGAATTGGTCCATGACGTCGCTCCCGGTGCCAAGATTGCCTTCCATACAGCCGCTGGTGGCGAAGCAGGTTTTGCCGCAGGTATCAAGCGGCTGCGCAACGAGGCTAAAGCCTCTGTCATCGTAGATGACATTATCTATTTCGCCGAACCCATGTATCAGGATGGCATCGTTGCCAGAGAGGCCGCCGCAGCCGTCGCTGCCGGTGTGCCATATTTCTCAGCTGCGGGCAACTTTGGTGATCACGGCCTTCGTGCAAACTATCGCGACTGTAACCCTCAGAATTCTCCCACAGTCGACCCCCCCACGGGTAATGACTTCCATGATTGGGGCGGTGGTAATGGTTACCTTCCCATATACATGCCAGAAGGTACCACATTATCGGTTGTTATGCAGTGGAACCAGCCCTTTGCCAGTCTCAATCCGCTGGTCGGTTCGCAGGTGGACCTCGATCTTTATCTATTCTCATCCCCCAACCCATCCGCGCCTCTGACTTTCAGTAAAAACGGTCAGGGTACTACAAATTTCCCCATGGGCGACGCTTATGAAAGCATGAACTATATCGCTGGAACGACCCAGACCGTTTTCCTCGCCGTAAACCATCATGTCGGAAACAAAACGAACATTCCCCAAAACCGCCGTGTACCGCTTGAGTTCCGCCTCGTGTTCACAAACGAAGATGCCATTGAGTATCAAAGTGTTCCCACACCAGGTAATACCTTTAACAGCAGTACCATGTGGGGCCATTGCCTTGCAAACGGTGCCGTTTCGGTTGCAGCCGTACCGTGGTGGGAAGCACCCGCATTCATTCCCGGCGGCCCGCCGACCGGTAACATTGATCCTGAGTCCTTCACCAGCCGCGGCGGAGTGCATTCGATTCAGTTCGATGTTTCCGGCCGCGCATCGCGTTACGCCCGCAGCGCCTTTGGCCCGACGCTGTCGGCTGTTGATGGCAACAACACGAGCTTCTTTGGTGTCTCCAGCGCTGATGCTAACACTACCTTTGGCCAGCCCTCGATCGATGGCGAGCCTGACATCTATCCGAACTTCTTCGGAACCTCGGCGGCCGCGCCCAACGCGGCGGCTGTGGCGGCATTGATGAAACAAAAGAAGACCCGTCTTCGCACCAGTGAAATTACAAGCTACCTGACCCAGACGGCCATCGACGTTACCGGCCAGCGCGCAGCGCCGGGTACGGATGATGTCTCCGGTGCAGGTCTTATTAACGCCGAAGCCGCAGTGGCGCGCGTAGCCCCCGGCGGTTCAAACCTCACGGTGTCGAATGTGATTATTTCGACCGTGGAAAACACCGCCATTAACAACACCCCATATCTGATTAATAACCCGGGCTTTGCGGATGTTCAGATCGCGAATATCGGCGATCGTACCGCTTCGAGCCGTTACCCCTTCACCGTTGAGGTTTTCCTCGATGGTTTCCTTCTCCGGTCGGAAACCCTCTCCTCCCTTCCGGCTGGTGGCAGGTTTGATATCACCGATCTTCCCCTCGGAATTCTTCCCGTAGGCTATCACACCTTGCGGGTCGTGGTGGATCCTTCCAACAGCATTTATGAAGCCAACGAAACAGACAACGAGTACAGTCGCGTGTTCCGTGTGGTGGCTCCGGGCGCGAACCTCCGGGTGCCAGACGTTGTCATCTCTACCCAACCCGGCACTTCCACTGACGACACTCCTTACATATTCGGAGAATCAGCGTACGCTGATGTGCGCATATTGAATGCAGGCGATGAGGCCGCCATGGGCGTCGTCCCATTCAATGTCAACGTAGCCGTGGATGGCAATCTCGTCAGGTCGGAACCAATTACCTCACTTCCCCCGAATGGATCTTACACCATCTACGACATTCCCATGGGCGTTCTTCCCGTTGGGGATCACACACTTACAGTGGCCGTAGATACCGCTGATGTCGTCTTCGAAAGCAACGAATCGGATAATGGTTACAGTCGCGTGTTCCGCGTCGACCCCGCACCGGTACCTCCGAATGATCTGAAGGCCAATCCGTTAGCTTTCCCAGCCTGCCCGAGTTCTTCGTTGTTGGGATCCAACGTTTCGGCAACTGTTGAACCTGGCGATGGCGGACCCATCGATAGCATCACACCTCAGTCGACCGTCTGGTACAGCTTCGTTGCTCCCATTTCCGCTCGCATGGCTCTTACTGCCACCAGTTCGGATTTTGATCCCATGCTGCGTGCCTTTGACTCCGCTAATGTTGTAGTGTCCGAGAACAACGATGCCTGGGGAATGGGAAATGGCGCTCAGGTTGAGTTCGACGCTGCGGCCGGTAGCACTTACCGCGTCATGGTCGCATCAACCGATGCGGCGCAGGGCAACTTTGTTCTCAACTGGTACACCCCCCGCTACGACCAGTTCGGCTACAGCCGTACGATCTCCGGCATGAGCGGCCAGGTTGATTTCGATAACCATTGTGCAACCCTCGAAGTGGGTGAGTCACTGATGACCAGTGCCGCAGGCAAGACGCTGTGGTACACATTGTGGCCAGCCCAACAGGGATCGATGTTTATCGATACAAAAAACAGTTCCTTCCCCACAGTCATTGGTGTTTACAACTACCCGGCAGCTGGCCTTGGATCCATTGCACCGGGTAAGATTGCCGAGAGTTCTTCGGGTGAAGTCGTTGTCACCGGAACTCCCGGAACTCCTCTGATGGTATGCATCGATGCCGCCGATCCTGTGGGTGGCCCGGGCGTCCTCCACTGGGGCGTCATCGGCCTGCAAAACGACGATCTGGCATTTGCCCAGGAAGCTTCGTTCTGCGTCGGAGAGACGACGGGCATTACGACTTACGCCACCAAGCAACCCAATGAACCCACGCATGGAGGCCTTGGCGTTGGGAAGTCTGTCTGGTACAAGTGGACGGCTGCCAGTAACACGATTGTCACCTTTGATACGGCTGGCAGTTCCTTTGATACGGTGCTTGCTGTTTACACCGATCTGACGGTGACTCCCAATCCCTCAGACCCACCCCCGCCCTCACCGCCGGCGCCGCCGCCCTTCGCCAATTTGTCTCTCATTGCCGCTAACAATAATATTGACGGGACCGTCACCACGGCAAGCCAGATTACCTTCTATGCATCGAGCGGACGCGATTACTACGTGGCCGTGGATGGCAAAGTTGGAGCGGTGCATACTTCAGGGGAGGTTTTCCTGACGTGGGGTGCTGATCTTCCCCAGTTGAATGATTTCCAAATCGACGCTGTGCAGGTTGGTGGGGCACTCAACGACACCTCGCCGACGGTGCAGACTCTTCCTGCTCAATCCAACCTCGGAGCCACCCGGTCAGATGGTGAACAGATCCACGCCGGTATCTATGGTCGGAAGTCTGTCTGGTATAAGTATATTGTGCCAGCCAACGACGACCCTCACGTTCTTGTAGTGGAAGCATTCAACGCACCGGATGCTCTGGAAGTGCCCTGCCCTGATCTGACGTTCGATATCGTCCTCGGAATTTATCGGGCAGACGGGACGCCCTATGCCTTTACGGATGAGGACGTTACGGTGGATGCACGGTTCCGCGTCGTTGTCTTCCCAGGTCAGACCTACTTCATCGCAGTGGATGGTAAGCGAGTGGATCAAACCGGTCGCGAGGCAATCCTGTTCCCTGCAACTATTCCCGGTCGTCCCGGCGTGAACTGGGATGCTGGCTACTTCGATCTGAGGCTGACCCGTATTCCGGGTAACTGATCAGTCTGAAGGTCAGTTAACAGAAATTACAAAAAAACCGCCCGCTCCTCATCACCGGGGAGCGGGCGGATTTCTTTTTAGGGGAAGATTTTAAATGGGGGCGGTGTGAACCTGCAAAGTTACGGAAGACATTAGAAAGCTCAACAATGCTTCTTACATGCCGTAGGCGAGGCGCTCGGCCAGTTCCGGGGGCAGGTTTTGCTTACGGATGGCTTCCTGGGCTTTTACGAGGTCGTACTCGACGCGCTTAATCTCGATGGTTTTATTGTCGAGATCGGCAACCGCGTAACAAGCATCGGGGTTCCGGTCGCGGGGCTGGCCGACACTTCCCACGTTCACCAGATACTGGCGGTCGGGGAGCAGATCGACCTGCGGGAAAACATGGTGAGAAAGGTTGTTGTCGTGTTTCTCCACGATGAAAGGCGTGTGGCTGTGGCCGATGAAACAAAGCTGTTGCTCAAAATGGCGAAAGCTTTGTCGCGCGTCACCGTTTGTGATCACGTAATGCCACGCATCGGGGCTGCGGGGTGATGCATGGACGAAAAACATGTCCTTCGTTTCCAGCGTCAGCGGCAGCTTCTGCAGGAAATCACGATTCTCCTGGGTCAGAACCTGCCGCGTCCACAATATGGAACGCTTTGCGGTCTCATTGAAATAGGTAATGTCGATCCGTTCCAGCGCGGCAAAATCGTGATTGCCCGCGATGGTGGGGATTTTCCTCTCTCGCAGGATTTCCACGCACTCATTGGGATGCGCGCCGTAGCCAACCACATCGCCGCAACAAAACAGGGCGTCCAGATTCATTCTATCGAGATCGGCCAACACCTGAAGCAGTGCGGGGAGGTTTCCGTGGAGGTCGGAAAAGACGCCAACGCGCCGAGGGGCTACACCCTCAATTTGCATAATCTTTTCCCGTCAATTTTTTCAACCTCGCGACCGCCTGTTTACGGATGGCAGCGCTGCGATTGTCCAACGCGGCTTCCCAAAGCTTGATCTCTTTTTCTACGGTTACCGATGGATGTTGTTCGGTGGAAGGGCCCGATTCTTCAGAGACTGAAATCTCCGGATTTTCCTCGGGGGCAGGAGAAGGCGGAGTGCTCAATTGTTCCCTGGGTTTGGCATCAGGTTCCTGCGCGTTAACACTGGCCTGCGGTTCGGACGATGGGGAAGAATCAACGCTGCGATCCTTGCGGTTTTTATCCCGCTTGTTACGGCGCTTCCCGGTTTTTTGTCCGCCCGATTTTTCGTTCGTCGCAGGGGATGGATTCGTTTCTGCCGCTGCTTCCAGAAGTTCGTTTTCCTCATCAGCGCGGTCTTCGTTCTCCTCTTCCTCGTTCAGGTTTATAGCGTCTGAGGCCGCAGAGTCGGCCCCTTCGGCGGCAAGGATGGCCTGAACGTCTTTGAAGCTGAGAACCTTGTTGTCATCATCATCGCCCGCTTCGGCCATGTCTCCATCTTCCTGCGGGCTCATACCATCCAAGCCCGTTGGGTTCCTTGGCGGGGCAACGTCTTGAGTGATTACGGCTCCCGAAGGGGTGGGGGGGGGGGGGGGGGGGGGGGGGGGGGGAGAGAGGCGGGGGGCTTGCCTGGCGATCGGCCATCTGCTTGTGGAATTCCCGATATCCCATGTCGATGCTGTCATCGAGCCCCATCTCTTCGGGGACCCTTGCGCCGGCTGGCAGGTCTGCCATTTTCTTCCCAATTTGGAACATGCAGCGCGTGTTGCCAAATTCGAGAATGTCGCCCGGGCGCAACTCCATGGGGTCAGAAACGGTGGCACCATTCACGCGTGTCTTTCGGAATCCACCGAGGTCGCGAATTTCAAATCGATTTTCGCGGCGGGTGATGACTGCCTGCTTTTTCGAAAGAAACCAATCGTCGCCGATAATGATATCGTTGGAGGCGGCTTTGCCGATGGTTGTCTCAAATTTGGTGAGGTGGAATTCCTGACCCTTCATCTTGTTGTCGATGATGCTGAGAATTCCCACGGGTGTTACGGTCACGATCATCGTGCGATCGCCACCGATGGCCTGGGAAATAAGTTCTTCTTCCTCTTCCACCCGGTTTACGAATTCGATGCGATGCTTGCCGACGAAGATAACGTCGCTATCGACAATCTCGGTTTTCGTAACCCGTACACCGTTGACGAGGGTGCCGTTGGCGCTGTTGAGGTCGGTCAGGATATACTTTCCCCCCTGCCGCCGGATTCGTGCGTGATTCCTGGAAACGCTGAGGTTCTCGACTACAACATCGTTGTCGCGCGCGCGACCAATACTGACGATGTCTTTGTCGAAGGAGAATTTCTCGATAACCTCGTCGCCGAGCTTTAAAATCATTTCCGGCATGATGAGCCCGTTATTCCCCCGTCATGAAGGGTGTTGAGTGGATGATGCTTGGGAACAGAATGCTGCGGTGTGAATGAGCCTGTCAAAAGTTTTCAAGGATCTTATCGCTTCTGCACAAATTGGTTGTGGCACGGTAAAACCCAGCATGGGGGATCGGCCCGTCCGGTGGCGGACGTGGCAAGGTGAGGTGCACGATGAAAGTGTTGGTGAGCGGTGCTGGTGGTTTGATAGGCAGGGCGTTGAGCGCCCGACTGCGCGAGCGCGGCGACAGCGTGACCGCCCTTAGGCGGAAGTCCGGCGGGGCGAACGAAATCGAGCGGGATCTTTCGGTCCCAATCCGCGACCGGCAACCCTTCGAAAATTTCGATGCAGTGGTTCATCTCGCAGGAGAAAGTATCATGGGGCGGTGGGACCAGCAAAAACGTGAGCGCATCCGTGATAGTCGGGTCCACGGCACCACGCATCTCGCCGCAGCGCTGGCGCAACTCTCATCGCCCCCGCGGGTGTTGGTTTGTGCGAGTGCCATCGGTTGGTATGGAGACCGGGGAGACGAGATCCTGACCGAGGATTCGCCGGCGGGAACCGGTTTTCTGGGCGGGGTCTCGCGCGAATGGGAGGAGTCTTGCAAAGCTGCGGAAGAAGCCGGCATTCGCGTGGTGAACACACGTTTCGGAATTGTTCTGAGCGGTGAGGGCGGTGCGTTGAAGTCCATGCTTCCGGCCTTTCGGCTGGGTGTGGGCGGACGCCTGGGAGGTGGCAGGCAGTGGTGGAGTTGGGTTACGCTGGACGATGCCGTTGGAGCCATCCTGTACGCCATAGATACGCAGGGGGTGCGGGGGGCTCTGAATGTGACAGCACCCGAACCGGCGCGCAACGAAGACTTTACCCGCCTGCTTGCACGCCAACTTCACCGGCCTGCATTTTTTGCGGTTCCGACTTTCGCCCTGCATCTGGCGTTGGGCCGGCAGGCCGCCGATGAATTGCTGCTGGCCAGCGCCCGCGTAATACCGGATCGATTGATTACCGCAGGCTTTGAATTTCAGCACAGGAATCTTTCGAATGCTTTGGGTTCCATGCTGGGTGAATGACGATGTGGATTCAATGTTTTGAAAAAAGATAGGGCCGTCTGGATATTGAATCTCCAAACGGCCCTTTATCTTTTTTTACGCGAACTTCGTTAACCCAATTTTTGCGCAAACCTCACAGGGGAGGGGGAGCGTTCTTCTTGCGGTTTTCGCGGTCTTTCTGAACTTTCTTTTTGTACATCTGCTTGAGGGATTCCGTGATGTCCTCGGTCACCTTCACTTTGCTTTCCTCGCGGACGTGGCTGATTTCATCGATCAGGAATTTCCGTGCAAGTTCCATGATCTCGCGTTCTTTGCCCTTCAACTCGTTGGACTGGTCCAGGGTATGCAAGTCGCGCAGTAGTTTCGAAATCTTGCGCGGATCGCCGCTGTTGAGAATTTCGCGGTAAGCCGTGTACTGCATCTTGGCGTCGTTGCGATTGGGCGAGGTGGGCGACTTTAGTTCGGCCAGCACCTTTTTCGTTTCGTCCTTGGTCATCGGCTTGCGCACACCGCGCTTTTCCACCTGTGACTTGGGTACCAGAACGGTCGTGTTGTTTACGGCATGAAACACATAATACTCCGCCGACTGACCGTCGACCGTCATCACTCGTATGCCCTGAACTTCGCAGATACCAATGCTGGGCTCAACCACTGTATCACCAATTTTGAATTGCATAACTTTTTAACCAGAACCTTTCAGTAATAAACTCTTTTTGAAACTGTGTTGCCGTGTCTTCAGGCTATATTTTCCCAATCGACGCGAGGGGCATCTCCCCATAAACGCTCCAGATCGTAATGCTTGCGCGTTTCTTCCAACATGCCATGGATCACCACGGAGCCGTAATCGTAAACAACCCAGTTGGCAGAGTGGGTTCCGTCTATCCGAGTCGGTTTGTCGCCACCTTCTCGCATTTTATCTTCCAGTTGCTTGGCTAATGCACGAAGATGCGTGGTGCTCAGTCCGGTAAAAATGACATAATAATGTGTCACGTTGGAGATGTCATCGACATCCAACACGACTACATTCTCTGCCTTGCCATCACTGGCGGCCTGGGCGGCATAAATGGCCTTTTGCGTCGGTTCTATGTTCGGATGCCTCCATTCTGAAAAATACGCGCTGAGACCGGCCCTTAAAGGTCGGCCAACATGTCTGCGGCGCGAGGGTGAATCTTGTTTCCCCGGCTTTGCACGTGCTCTATCTTTTTGGTTAAGATGAGTCTCAGTCCCTCACGCAGGTTCTTGCGCACGAGAACTCGAATCGCCTCAACACCATCGTGGCAGCGTCCGGGTTCCGTATAGTCGGCCGCCATTAACACCATCAACAGGGGCGATGAATTGCCCTTGCCTGTCGGATGATGCGCAATTGTTTCTAAAACTTCAACGTCAGTTATTCCAAACTTCGACCGGGCGATCATTGCCCCTGCGGGCGCGTGTAATACGCTCGGAAAATCAAATTCCAATGCTTCCACCCTGTCACCATTGCTTGCGAGCAAATGGTGCAGGGCTTCCCTGTTCATCTGTTTAGCACAATCATGGAGCAGAGCAGCAGTTGCTGCTTTCTCGCGGTTCACGCCGTTCAGTTCGGCAAGCACCAGAGCCACATGTGCCACGCCCAACGTATGAAGGAATCGGCGTTTATCGAGGTTTGCCTGTGCAAATTGAGTCAGTGCGTCAAACGAAGGGCGCATCGCCACGGTACAGGGTGAACCTCCAATGCAATGAAACACGACATGAAAGCGATTTCAATTACAATCGAAGAGAGGCTCTCATTCGGTTGAATGGGTCTGTTTGACTCATTCCATCACCGAACCAGTAGGGTCCGGTGGTCTCGCCGGCGGGATTTTGATTCGGGACAACAAGTCCTTCAGTTGTCTGGTGGTAACCGGTTTTGCGAGCACATGGGAAATGCCGCAGGTCTGTAACATCTCATCGCTGTGATGCCGACCCCACCCACTGAGAAGCACCACCACGGAATTCGGACAAAGCTCGCGTAAGCGTCGCGCCGTCTCCCAGCCGGAAATCTGCGGCATGGAGAGGTCGGTGAATATGACATCATAAGAGATTTTGGATGCGTGCTCCAAAGCTTCGTTTCCGCCACTGGCCGTGTCGACGTCGTGGCCCAAGCGTTTGAGGAGTTTGCTGTGAACATCGCGCACCATGGGTTCGTCGTCGATCACCAGAATCTTCAGTTTGTTCCCCGTGGAGAGGCCGAAGACCGGCGTATCGTTTGATTCCGCAGGCGATGGTTCGGCCGTGTGGGGTGGCGGGGTGTCGAAGGGTGTCAGGCGTGGAAATGTGAGACGAATCTGCGTGCCGCGGCCGGGTTGCGATTCCATATCAACCCGCCCCCCGTGACGTTTCATGGTGCTGAAAACGACGTATAATCCGAGGCCGCTACTCTTGTCCTGCTTCGTGGAGAAAAATGGATCGAAGGCATGGCGCTGGGTTTGTTCATCCATCCCGATGCCTTCGTCGGCGATGGTGAGGACGACATTACTCGGAGATGTGGTGGCGTCGAAAGCAACGCTTCCTCCGCTGGGCATGGCATCCAGGGCATTTAGGATCAGCTTGATCAGAGCTTCTTTTATTTCTGCAGCGTTGCCCATGATGTTAAGCCGTGAATCAACCCGGTTGATCATTTCGTAGCGGATTTGCATCGACTGGGCTTCGTCGCGCCACCGGCCCCGGGTGAATTCAATGGCCTCGTCGATCAGTCGAGCCAGCCGATGGCGCTCTTGTTCGCGGGCCTGTTCGGGAGACAGGAACGACTGGAGGCGTTCCACCGAGGTCGCTCCGTCATGAGAGGAATGTTCAATTTGCACCGCGAGACGGCGGGCGTCATCGGCCAGGTCTCCGCGCCTCGCCAACAGATGCGCCGCCCCCATGACGGCACTGAGGGTGTTGTTGATTTCGTGGGCCATGCCCATGGCAATCTCGCCAATGGAACGCATTCGTTCATTGCGGATAAGGTGTCGTTGAGCAAGACGAAGTTCGTTGCTGAGATGGCGGTGTTCGCGCCGGAGGTTGGCCAGATTCAGGAGCCGCCGGATGCCGTGGCGCAATTGAAGGGACGAAAGGTCCGAGGTCAGAAAGTCGTCGAATAGATAATTCTCTTTTGAGGAGGAGGGGTTCTGCTTCTCGTCGATTATGCCTGCCACGGGAAGAGCTGCTTCGCGGGCGACACTTGTTGTTTGGTTCAAAAAATTGGTTTCGAGATAGTCACCCGTCGTGTCGATAAAAATAAGATTGGGGGTCAGGGCTTGAAACTCTGCTGCAAAAAGGGCGGGATCATCGAAGCTGATTAACTGACATTTCTCCCCGTCGGCCGCATCGGACATGTTCTCACGAAGTTGAGGATTGCCGGTGAGAAGCACGAGAAGCGGGGCGTGGTGTTGATCATCTGTTAATCGATGCCGGAAAATATCGAAATCGGTGATCGTCTCAAATTCCTGCGCTGTGCAGACCCTGTTACGTCCGCTCTCCTTGGCAAAGTAGAGCGCGCGATCGGAGAGCTGCAGGAGGTGTTCGGGGTTGAAAACGTTCTGATCTGTATTGGAAGCCACACCGAAACTGGCCGTTATGGATGCCGCGTGTTGCGCGTCATGAAAGCGAAAGTTTTCAATCATGCTGCGCAACTTTTCTGCCAGATTAGAGGCGGCGGGCACGTCAGTGCCGGGGAGGATAATCATGAATTCCTCGCCACCATAACGCCCGACAATATCACTTTGGCGGAGGTTCGACCGAAGCAGATTGGCCATGCCCGACAGAATGAAATCACCGAAACGATGGCCGTAGGTATCGTTGACGGTTTTGAAATGGTCGATGTCGATCATCAGACAGGCTAATGGTTCATGGCTTCGATCGGCCCTGCGAAACTCGCGCTCAAGGATTTCAAGAAGATGACCGTGATTATATAGTCGAGTAAGCGAGTCGCTGATGGAGAGAAGATTTAACTCAGAGTTTCGGCGTCGGGTGTAGGCATGCCAGGCCGCTCGCTCGATGAGGTTGAGGATCATCGCCCGGCGCAACAGCGGTAACGTCTCGGGAGTGAAGAGGGCGTCGATCAAACCTTCTTCGAGCAGTATGGCCGCCTGCTCAGGATGGCTTGTGGAAAAGGTGATCGGAATATAATCAAAAGTTGAGCGCAAAACGCGCAGCGGCCATTGGCGGATGGGAAACGGATCGGTCAGGAACAGAATTGCATGGTTATAAGATGCTGCCAGTGAATGGATGTCATGAAGTTTTTCCACTGGTCGCACGTCGCAATCCTGGCGCATGTCGTCGAGGGAGTGAAACGCAACATTATCCCGGCTACCGGGATGCACGAGGATCACGGTTCCGTGGCGGGGCACGACGATTGTGCGTTCGTCTTGATGCTTTAAGTTAGGTGGATCCACAGGCACGTTGTCGTCTTCGTCCTCCCAAGGTTTAAGCAGGGGGGATTGATGGTTTTTTCACAAGATTAAAGTAACGAGGGCGATGACAAAGCCCGGAGAGCGTTCTTGACGCGGCTTTGAAGGATAGCTGAATCTGCAGTTGGTTTTTAGTAATCTGATCGATGGGAGCTTCGCCCGTGCAGGGTATTGATATAGGTGCAGCCGTGCCTGCCATTGGCGCCGTTTTCATCATGGGGGTCATTGGTTTTGCGAGTCGTAAACGCAACCTGCTGACCGATTCGGGGATGGGGGAACTGACCCGTGTGTTGGTGGATTTCATCCTTCCCTGCACCCTTTTCTATGCCATGTACACCCAGTATTCGCCCGATCGGTTCGTGTACATTGCGCGGTCGGGCGGGGTGCAGGTGGTGCTGTTCGCTTTTGGTGCCCTGCTGGCATTTGTCGGCCACCGTCTCTTCCGTGTACGAAGTCACCGTGGAACCGTCATGGCCCTCAGTGGATTACAGAACAACGTTTATCTCCCCCTGCCGCTGGCGCTGGCTCTGCTCAGCAAGGCCGATGGGGAAAAGGCGCAGTTCTACATTGGAAGTTTCGTTATGTTTTTCAACCCACTGTTATGGACGGTGGGAGCGTTTTTGCTGGCCGCTGGCGGTGGAAACAGGGTGCGGGCGATCGACTTGATAAAGCGCATTCCCTCGCCCCCCGTCATGGCTTGTTTTGTGGGAGTCATTTTGAAAGCGGTGGCGTTGCACTACGGCTGGACGATGACCCCGTTCGTACTCAACGTTACTCGTACCATTGGAGATGCCACTATACCTCTGGCCATGATCGTGCTCGGGGGGGCGTTGGCCGGGGCACATTGGTCGCGGGATTTTGATCCTCGAGCGGTGGTATTGGTTATCCTCGTGAAAATGGTTCTGCTACCCTTGGGGGCATTGCTGTGGCTGAAGTGGCGCGGAGGTTGGGACCCGGTTTACAACCTGATCATCCTCATCGAAGCGGCAGCTCCCCCCGCAACCAACAACACTCTGGCGGCCAAGCGTTACGGCGGAAATACGAGCCTGGTGGCGCTGATCTTGTTCGCCACTTACATAGTCTCGCTTCTAACAATGCCCTTCTGGATCGGGCTGTTGTAACCGCACGAGCCGATGTGTTTAATCAGCGGCGGGGTGTCGGTTCGTAATCATAATCGTATTCGTATTCTTCCTCGTACTCAAAGTCGGGATCACCGGACACCAACTTGTCGATGGACAGAGAACCGGCTCCGCTGAAGAAGAGG
Source organism: candidate division BRC1 bacterium HGW-BRC1-1 (assembly GCA_002842095.1). Classification (GTDB taxonomy): domain Bacteria; phylum Sumerlaeota; class Sumerlaeia; order Sumerlaeales; family Sumerlaeaceae; genus HGW-BRC1-1. Next base: position 46,814 of record PHCB01000001.1, on the reverse strand, counting down.
CCTACGCAGATGAGGATGATTACGAGAGGATACTCAAACCCCGGAGCAGGAATGCCGTTCAGCGTGTGATTACTCCAGAAACCATTCGTCCAGTGAATCAGAGCGAGCGCTCCGGCCATGTTGAAGATTAGCGGGATGATGCAGATGCGAACCAGCAGCCCCAACACGCAACTGGCCGCCGCCACGATTTCAATCCAGGCGCTTATCTGTGCGAGGATCGGGCGATAGGCCACCGGAATGAATGCAAAATCAAGAAGCCGCGAACAAGTTGCGGCCCACACCTCGGGACCTTCCCAGCCCAACATGTCCAGCCGCATTAATTTATCCATGCCGTGCGGGATGAAAATGGCGGCGATGGCGACACGGCAAAAGAAAGCTGCCCAATTGCGATTAGTATGAAAAAGACCCATGGTTTTCGAATGCTCTCCCTGACTGAAGGGCGTTATTGTCGCCTCTTGTTGTGGCGATGAAGCCCCTCAGGTGCAAGTTGAAAGGCGAGCGTTTGCGCGATTCTCGTGGCGCAGGAGGAGCATGGCGAACACCGCGGCCAAAAGAGCCAGGGCTGCGCTGAAGATGTACAGGTTTCGTAGCGGACCCCGGTCGGCAAGCCCGATGAAAGTCACCATGCCTGCCACTACGCGGGCGACCCACCCGTCACCCGCGACCATTCCTCCAAGAAAATTCCCGGCCAATTGAGCGACACCAAAATATGCCAGGGCGACCAGCGTCTGGGCGCTGGCTTTATATTGAGGCCCGGCGTGGCGGTTCATGTAGCTGACAGCACTCACGTAAAAGCACCCGAAGGTGATGCCATGCAGCGACGAGATGAGGACCACTTCGCCGGGTCCCGTGGCATTCCACACAAGCATCCAGCGTATGGCTTGAACAACGGCGGCGAACGCGATGACACGCAACTCGCCGAAGCGACGGAGAATGCGGTTTGCCGCGAAGAAAAATGGTAATTCCATAAGGGCGGCAAGGCTGTAGCTCATGCCCACGATTCCCTTGTCGGCGCCCATGTCGCGCATGAGGAAACTTTGAACCGTATAGCTGAAGGAATGGGCTGCCTGATAAAGGAGCACTACGCCGAGAAAAGCGGCTACCTCGGGTCGACGGAAGAAGAAAGACTGAACCTGCATAAAAGTCGGGCGAGTTCCCGTCATCGGGGGAAGCTCCGGCAGGAGCATGAGTAACGACGCTCCCGTCATGGATAGAATTGCCATGAGCGGGAAAATGAAGCCGATGTTGCCGCCGGTTATTTTATCGGCTGCAAAGCCAATGCCAATGTTGGCGACAACGAATCCAAGGGACCCCCAGGCACGCAACAGCCCGAATCGGTGGTGGCTGTTGGGATGTATGAAGAGAAACCCATGCAAAAGCTGCACGATGGGGGTGTTGAGAATCTGATAGATGAAAAACCCGACAAGGATCGCGCCAAAGGATCGGAACGGAGCGATGGCCAGAAACACCAGACTTGCGAGAAGCGAGTTTATCCAGATGAGGCGGCGCTTGGAAATGTGAACGTCGGCGAGATATCCCCAGCCCTGCTGCGTGAGAAGGATCGCGACCCCCGTCACCATGGAAACGTAGCTGATCTGGGGAATGGTCATGCCCGCCACCTCGCGCAGGTGGAGAAAAAAGTAGGGCATCAATACCGCGACGGGCATCTGGATGAAGAAAAAAACCAGACGAAAAATCAGGTAGCGGCGATTGTCAGACATAATTGCTTGGAGGGGTCGCATTCCAGCGAGAGGTGAGCAATGCAAAAATGTGGGAGCGTAAGGAAGTTGGAATTATTTATGGTAATGGGTAACAAGGGGATGTACAGAAAGATGACAGGCTGGTCAGGATTCTTAATATTCTGGCAGCCTTCGACGGATGGAACGTTGGGATTATTATCCTTAAGCTCCAACTGGTCAGAAAAAAGATTTCGGCATTAACATTGCGTCATTATGTCCGAAGCATTGTGCCGTAAAATTGAAATGCAGAGGTTCGGAGGGGAGCACTTCCGCTCTCCACGAAAATAAGGAGAACTTTATACCATGAAACTATCGGGCGGATGGTTGGCGGTCTTTGGGACCGCTTTTGCTCTTTCAGCAACACCCCTTATGGCCCAGGATAATCGGGGTCAGGATCCGCGTAGCGAGGCTGCCTCGCAACGGATAGAACAGATCCAGCAACAGCGCGCTCAGCGTGAGCAAGCCTTGCGCGACCGCGCTACGCAACAGCGCTCCCGTGAGACTCAGCCGCAGGCCCAACGGTCATCACCCGATCCTCGACAGAGTGACCCGCGTAGCAACACGCCGCAGGCGGCCGTACAAAAAGTTGACCCAGGTGCGGCTCAGGCGGCTAAGCAGCGGCAGGACGCCATTCAGGCAAAAGCCTCTCAGGATGAGCAGCGCCAACAGGATATGAAGAAACGCATAGAAGATATGCGCGAGCAGCAACAATCTCGCTCCAATGCAGAGCGTGCCCGGTTGGAAGAGGCGCGTAAGTCCAGGGATGACAATCGTGGTCAAACTGACACGAAAGTCGAACGTTCAAACGTGACGGATCGCCGCCAGCAAGCGCAGGAGAACGAAACGCAGAGTGCAGACGATGTTCAGTCGCAGCGGGACAAGGCTCAGCAGATACGCGAGGGCCGCCTGGAACAGGTACGCAAACAGCAGGAAGACAAGCGTACTGAGCAACAGGCTCGTGTAGAAGAGGCCAGAAAGCGCGCGGATGAAGCTAGGGCAGACCGTGATAAGCCTTCGATTGATTCATCATCTCAAAAGCTTGCGGACGAAAAGCCGTCGGTTGAGCCAGTTAACTCCCGGGATCAAAGGCAGCAAAAGATTGATGAGTTGCGCAAAGCGCAGGAAACCAAGCGAAATGAGCAGCAAGCACGTATAGAGGATGCAAGGAAGAGTGCTGAGGAGGCCAAACAGGGGCGCAGTCCATCAGAACCAGGCGCCACTCCTTCCGATTCCGCGCAGCCGGCAAACGATCGCCAGCAAAAAATTGATGAACTCCGCAAGGCTCAGGAGCAGAAGCGTGCCGATCAGCAGAACAAGCTCGATGAGCGTAAAAGCCAGGCTGAGACGCAGCGGGACGAGCAGAAGGCGCGTGTTGAAGAACTGCGCAAGCAACGCGATAACGGCGGTCAGCAACAGGCCGGCGAGGCATCCGATCAGAATGTCAGGCCCAAGCCCGGCGAAACGCCCACGAGTGATAAGGCGGCAGCCGCGCAACAACGTCTCGAAAAGATCCGGGCGGAGCGTGAAGTTCAGCGCAACGACCTCGAGAAGAGGCTTGAAGGACGCCGTGAAGCTGAGGTGGCGAAGACCAGAGAGATTCGTACCAAGCGCGAGGACGTGGTAAAGCAACAAGATCAACGCGTTGAAGAAATCAAGAAATCCCGGGAAGCTCGCGTCGAAGAACAGAAAGTGTCTGTAGACGAACGCACCAAGGCAATCAGTGCCTTGCGTGAAGGGCGTCGTGATGATGCCAACCTTCAGCGCTTGCGTCAAACCACAGATAAACAAGCCCTCAAGGAAACAGTGTCCGGTCTCCGTGCGGACGGCGTTTCCAAGGAACAAATCAAGCGTACTTACCTGGAATCACGACGGTCGGGTGGAGACGTCAGCACCGCTCTGTCCTCATTGCAGCCTGATCGTAGGGTGGCCATGGTGGGTGCGAACGTTCCTCAGGCGGCGAAGGGTTTCGACCTTTCGTTGAAGACCCGTGAGCTCTCACGGCGTGACCTCTCCAATCGCCTGGGTGATGTGAAGGTCAGCCCTCGTGTGGAACTGACCGAGAACCAGCTTGATGCATTCCGCAAGGGGCGCGTCCCGGATGGTATTTCTGGTCCCCGTGACTCGGATCGTATGGGTCGCCCTTTGCGCGATGAGCTTCGGTATTGGGGATCCAATTATGACAGAGATTGGCACCGTGATAACAAAAACTGGGATAATCGTTGGTCTCGCAAAGACTATTGGGACCGCTTCGACGACCGCAATGACCGCGACGTGTTCAACATCTCCATCAACATTGGTGGCGCGTTCCTCCCGCCAGTGGTTAACCCCGGCTATTATCCCAACTACGGTTCGTTCCAGTGGAACTACTGGGATGGTCGCCGGTACTATGACCACAGCTACGCAACGACCGCTTTCCTGAATATCGGCCACGTGCGCTACGGCGGTTTCGACGGTGTGTCTGTATCGGGCCGCTATTATAGCTACGGCTACGGATGGATCGACGGCTGCATCGACTACGGCGGCGCCCGCATTTGGGTGCCGGGTTTCTGGGCCCCTTACAGCGTGCGCGAGTGCAACAACGTTCCGGTCTGGATTGAGCCGGTTTATGAAACCATTTGGAACGGATGCTGCTGGGAAACCGTGCAGGTTGACGGTGGGTACTTCCGCGACTATGGTTACACGGATTGCCACGACGTAACTCGGTATCAGTGGGTTCCCGGGCATTTCCAGTACTCGTACGTCTCGTAACTTAACGGTCGGGCAGCGAGTGGGGAAGCCCGCTCAGCTCGCGCCGGACGTGCGATAAGAAGCCGTCGGGCCCGTTCTCTTCCAAGAGAATCAGGGTCCGGCGGCTTTTTTTGTAGCGGGCAAGGCATCGGGAATTCAAGGATGACAGGGCCGTTTTGGTTTACCTCATCTCTCCAGACAAAGGCCTCTTTCCCATGCTCATAAATCTTTTCACTCAAATTGAAGATTTTCGATCGAGGGAGGGGAAGCGGTCGGAAAGCTCTTTGTTGAGAGGGCTTTGGTTGGCGCTGTTTTGTGTGCCGTTGATTGCCACGGGGGAAACGACTCAGTCGTTGGCCGATACAATGACCTCGTCTGTTTTGGCCTCGGAAGTGGCGATCGAAACCAGCGTCACTGCCACGACATCGCCTGATGAAATTTCCACGCAACCGGCGCTGTCTGCCACTGCCGAGGCAGAAGCCACCTGGCGCAAGGGTGTTGCACTCAGCAGATTCGCTGACGATGAACCCGAGGATCTCACATCCAGCCCGACATTGTTTCGTGAGATCGAGAGCGATGGGAATACGACCCAGACCGTTCAATCCGGCGCGTATGGCAGGGTGTCGCGCCGTCCCGAGGGAAGTTTGACGGGACGGATTGTCTTCGCCTCCGGTGGTCACGGCTGGACCTGGCACACCACCACATCGCTCTGGTATACACAGCGTCCTTTGACCCATGGCATGGTGGAGGATATGGGCAATCTCGATCAGAATAGTCTGTTTGTGGATGACGTTTTCCGCGCCGGGGCAACCGTGGTTCCGCTGCGGCCGGTCGGTGTGCAATCTGCGGAGAGAGTGCTGGACAACAGTTCACCACTCGTTCGATTCCAGGGGCCCTGGTACGACTCCACGTCCACGCTGTACTTTGGCAGGTCTTATGACTCGGTGCCTTACCGTTTTGCCATCGCCTCGCTCGACGATTCAGCAACAGCCAGATTTGCTCCGACCTTTCCGAAGTCAGACATATATCCGGTTTATGTCTGGGCACGGGATGGGGCTGATCGCGTGTTGCAGACTTATCGCGTGGCCCATGCTGGTGGAGTGACCGAGGTGCAGGTGGATCATCGCATGGTGGGCAGGGGATGGGTTTACATTGGAGAATATTACTTTAACCGCGGACGAGGTGGATTCGTGGAAGTGACAAGTCGTGTCGATGACCCTGCTCTGGCAGACGGGCATCGTGTGGTTGTGGCCGATGCTGTACGTTTTGGCAATGGCATGGGCGATGTTAATCGGGGTGGTGGGGCGTCGGGCTGGCCTCGCGAACAAGAGCCGGCTTCCTACTGGGCCGAGCGTGCCATGGGGCAGGGTACGGCTCCCTTATTTGATGCTGTGGATGGAGCAGAAGATCAGTCGAACAACGTGGGGACTCCGCCGCGCATGAGCGCGCACATGAACCGCGAGACATCCGGAACGTTCTTTGATCGGATCTATCATGGTTTCCATTCCAACGCGTCGGGGGGGCGAGGCGTGGTTGGTCTGTTTAATCACGATGCGGAGTTTCAAACCGATTTGCAGGTCCAGTGGGCGGAAAAAGTTGCCCGGGCTATTAATCGCGAGATGACCGATCCGGGCCTGTTAACCGAAGGCATGACCTGGACGGAGCGGCGCAAACTGACCGATTCTCACATTAACTTCGGGGAAATCCGCCGTGACTATCTCAACAATGAGATGGCGGCTACGATCTCGGAAGTGGCCTTTCATGATAACGCCGAAGATGCGCGTTTGCTCCGATCGCCGAAGGTTCGCATGGCTTTTGCCAGAGCGGTCTATCGGGCGGTGGGAGATTTCTTTATGGAGCATGATCCAGCCAAACCCACGTTCGTTTTGCAGCCGGCTTCGCCCCGACTGTTGGCGGTGGATGTTGTGTCATCGTCATCGGTGATGGTGCGATGGGATGCGCCCACAACTTCGCCCCTGGCTGGAGGCGAACCCCGTGGTTTCCGCGTGCATCATTCCGTCGACGGACTCGCCTTCGACGGTGGTGTGGAAATTACCACAGGCACGCGGGTGAGGTGGGACGGTCTTGTGGCCGGAGAGTCCAACTTCTTCCAGGTGTCGGCTTATAATAAGGGGGGCGTCAGTCGCCCCAGCGGTGTCATGGGCGTTGCCACTCCCGCCGTTGAAGGCACGTCCGTGGCCTTGTTAGTCGGGGGTTTCACGGTTCTGGATGAAAGCCTGGCGCTGAACCAGAAAGCGGACGCGTATCTCGGATCTATTTATGGGCGGGGCGGGGCTCTTGTGCGCGTTGTTCCCCGGTTGATGAATCCGGGCAACCAGATTGCCGAGGTGGGGAGGGCTCTCGCCAAATCGGGATATGCCTTCGAAAGTTGCGCCATGGCTGACTACGAATCGCGCAAACAACGATCTGGTAAGCCCGAACCCTCGGTTGTTTTTATAATGACGGGACGCCAGCCGGCGGGAGAAGTTCAGTTTTCAACGGCTCTTTTGGAACGCCTGACGAAACGCGTGCAAGGTGGGGGAGCATTGGTCGTGAGCGGAACGGATCTGGTCTCGGCGCTTGATGGCCCGACTTCCCGATCATTGCCCGAGAGCCGTGCATTTTCGCGGGTCGTGCTGGGTGTAGGGCTGGCCTCCACGGATTCGGAAACTCTGGCGGTGAAGCCCGTCGAAGGGGAACTGCTATCCAGCGCGACGGTTGAGATTGATGCCGGTACAGCGCCCTTTGAGACGAACTACGCGGCAGATGCTTTGACCGCTCAAGCTGGGGCCAAACCGCTTTTGAGTTTCTCTTCAGAACAGGCTGACGCCGAGAAATTTGCTGCGGTTCTCTATCAATCGCCAGATGGCGGCGGAGCGGTAGCCACGTTCGGTTTCGGGTTGGAGCATGTCGCGGGAGATGGACCTCGCACCGATCTTCTTGGCTCTCTGCTGAAAGGTTTAGGAGTTGAGCCCATGAGTCAGCAAACCATGAAAACGGCTGCGCCCGGAACATCGAGTAACAGCAAGTCCGCCCCCAAACGTGCAGCGCGAAACGGAAGGGCGCGAGGACGGCGTTGAACAAAGCTGCAAATGAGTCATTCCTCGGACAACGACCTGTGCTGAGCCGGGCTTTTCCATCCCGATGGGAAGCGGTCCAACTTGGATTTATTGTTGTGGCCTTGCTCATCCATCGGTGGATTCCCGGTTTGGCTTGGGGTGTGGGGTCTGCTGTTTGCGGGTCGTTGCTGGTTACTGCTGTTCGGGAAATGTCGCGGGAAGATCGACGCTGGGCTTTGCTCTGTGCCTTAGTTTCCGCGTTCATGTTCGCGGTGACTCTCGGCGTTTTTGGCTATGATTATCCAGCCTCCCTGGACCCAAGCCTTTTCATGGCTCAGGGGGCTACGCTGTCAGATGCCTGGCAAAACGGATGGTATCCGGCCATCTCCCAGAAGGGTTCGCTGCCCTACATGGGAACATTGCATACGGGCTACCAGCGGTTGCTCGCATTGTTGTTTCTCGCCACGGGTGGGCCCCACCCTGGCGCTGCTATTTTTCTGAACGGTGTCTGTCTCGTCTGGATGCCGGTGGCGGTTTTGCTGTTGGCGCGTGAGTTGTGGTGGGGGGTATTCGCAAAATCTGAAACTCCGAAACCCAAAGACAGAACACAACACGCACCTCATGTGGCGGCTGCCTTGACGGCGGTTTACCCGACCCTCTTTTACTGGGGCCGATTCGTTTTGAAGGATGTGCTGCTCACCTCGCTTTTTGTAACTGCGGCGTGGGTTTTATTGCGGGCCTTGCGACGGCGGTCGGTTTTGGATGTCGCGGTTTTTCTCTGTCTGGCTCTGTTCTGCACCAGTGTGCGAGCCTACGCCGGCCTTTCGCTTGCTGTCGCTGCGGGTGTTTATGGCGTGGCGCTTATACCCCGGCGATGGGTTTTTCTCGCAACTGCCTGGGTTGTAATTCTTGTGGGCCTCGTCAGCTATACCGGCTCCCTGGGGGCAACCCTTTCGCAGCTGTGGAGCAGCGCCATCTATCTGTTGCCCGAGGGTTCCACCTCCACGGTTGCATCGCTTAAAGCCATGGTTGCAGGAGTACCCCGCTTACTTCTCGGGCCCTATGCGTGGGTGTTGGCGCTTCGTCCCGAGGAAATGCTTAATCCGCTTTACGGCCTCTATCCCGGCATGTGGATGCTCTATCTGGTGGTGTACGCACCGGCTGCTGCGGGGCTATGGTACGCCATGCGAACCAACCACCTGCGAAGTATCGTGCCAGTCATTTGCATCGCGGTGGCGGCGATGCTTTTCCTGGTCTCTTATGGCGGTCTGGCCATGCGCCAGCGACTTTATCTGGAGCCATTTCTTTTCTGCTATGCGGGAGTGGGATGGACCGTGGGCCGACCCGCCCGATGGCTCGCCATCTGGTATTTTGCGTTGTTTCTGTTTGCAACGGGCCAGCTGCTTTCCCTCTAAGTGTTTGCGGTGAAGGGTAAATGATGAGCAAACATTCCAAAAATCTCACACCGGTAAAATTGTTTTTCGGCCTCCTCGCGCGCGATGAATCTGTTTTGTGCGATGTGACCGAAAGGCTGACTCGTTACTTTTCGCCCATTGCGCACGCGACCAAACCTTTTCTTTCCCAGCAGTCGGATTATTACGAAGAAGAGATGGGACAATACCTTTTGCGTCAGTGGGTCGCGCTGGAAAAGCCGGTTTTGATGGGCGAGTTAGACGGCATCAAGATTCACACCAACCGCCTGGAAAAGCTTTGGGTGGACGACAGTGGCGCTCGCCAGGTTAACATTGATCCCGGATATGTGTCCTTGGCAAAGGTGGTGCTCGCTTCGACAAAAGATTTCTCCCACCGCATTTACGTGGGGAATGGCATTTACGAAGAAGTCACGTTGCACTATCAACGTGCGTCCGATCGTTTTGAACCCTGGCCGTGGACTTATCCCGATTATTGCACTGCCGAAGCGAATGACTTTTTTATGAATGTGCGTCGCGATCTGAGCGCCACACAAACGGAGAGATAAAACCAGAATGACATTTTTCGGAGTTAAGATTCCCCGCTTTGGCGGATTGTTGGTGCTTGGTTTTTTTCTCGCGTCGGGGTGGTTTATTTCGCAGAAGGCGAACGCTCAGGTGGGTGGAGAGACATCCGCACCGGTGGCTGCCGCTGCTGGTAAAGTGGCGGAAAACGTTCAGCCGACCACTGCCACCGCCCAAATTCCATCCAAGGTTGCGGCCAAGCCAAGTGTTGATGAATTACTGGCCAAGTATCCGCCGGTGTCATTTACCTCTTCCGCGCGGGCCATTGGCATCGTGGTTCTTTTCCTCATTATAGCGGCGCTCATTGCCACTCGAAAAATACCGGCCATGGTTGCCCTGCCCATCATGGCCTTCGGCATTGGGCTTATTGCGGGCATTCCTCTTTTTGATGAACCGGGTACGCCCGGCAAGGAGTTGAAGGGCCTGCTGGCCACTGTAATTGAAGGGTTAAAGCCGGGGAATGCGGCAAGCCCGCAGGGTAGCTTCAAGCTTTATGATGCCATCATTTATACCATGTTGGGCGGTATGTTTGCGCGTTTTATCAGCGACTCGAAGATAGCCGAGCGTGTCATCAAATACGCGGCTGAGTTCGGTGGTGAAGATCCGTTTTTGCTCAGTTTGTTGATGAGTGTTATTATCATCATGATTTTCACCTCCATCGGTGGCTTGCCGGCCATCATTATGGTGGGTACGGTGATGTTCCCGGTTTTGCTTTCCTTGGGAGTTCCTCCGGTGGTTTGCGGTGGCATGTTGTTGCTCGCCTTCCCCATCGGGGCCACGCTTAATCCGGCCAACTGGGTTATCGCCACAACGATCTATTCGGTTGATACGGAAGCGGCCATGGGATATTTTATCCGTTGGTCTGCGGCACAGATCATTATTCTGTTCGCCTTCCTGTCCATTGAGTTCCTGCGCATGAAACGCACCACAGTGAAGTTGTCCGGTGTCATGCGCAGCATTGCTACGATCCTCGTGTTGGGCGCGGTGTTTCTGGCCATTGGTTATATGGAGGGTTTCAAGGCGCTGCCATGGGTTCAGCCCCAATATTACGGGGTTATCGACACGCTGGTTGTTGGTAGGGGCTACGCCTGGGTGGCTATGCAGTGGATCCTCGGCATCGCCATTGCGGTTGGCATTGTTCATACTCAGTGGCAATATTGGGTTCGTGGTAAAGTGACTTCCGAATGGAACATGCTCACCCCGGCAATGCCCATTTTCCTTATCTTGATACTGGGCTTCACGCGTCCGCTTGACCAGGGCTCTCTTGTGCTCGTTGTCCCGGCGTTTCTGGCCAGTCTTGCTTATGGCTATTTTACAACACCCCGCGAGCGGGGCATGCAGAAGTTGGGCAAGTCGATCATGGACGGCGTTGCCGACGTGGGCGCTCCCATCGTCTTGATGATTGGAATCGGTATGTTAGTCAATGCCGCCATGCATGACACCACCAAGGCTGTCTTGACGCCCATCATGGCTAATTTCGTACCTACGACAGCAATTCCCTACGTCTTGTTTTTTCTCATTGTGTCGCCGCTGGCCCTCTATCGCGGGCCGCTCAATGAGTTCGGACTGGGCGCGGGCGTGGCCAACTTGTTGCAAACGTTCCTCCCACCCCTTGCTACCATGGGCGCCATCCGGTCGGTGGGTATGTTGCAGGATCCGACAACCACGCAAAACGTATGGGTGTGTGGTTTTTTGAAACTCGACATCAACGCGCTTCTGTTCAAACTGTTCTTCTACAGTCTGGTGTTGGTGTTTATCGGCCTTGTTCTATCGGCCTGGTTTGCCTTCGGGCCCTCGGCCGCACCGGCACTTTAAGTTCCTCAGAACTTGATCTGAAACAAAGAAAGCCCCCGACCGCTCGACACGCGGACGGGGGCTTCGTATTTTGGATCGCAGGTATTAAAGTGAAACTTTACAAAAGCTGCACGCCTTTATAAAATTCCCTTCGAGACTCTTGCGCAGACCAGCGGGGGGTATTTAAACCCTTAGCCTTGGTTCTCATTCGATTGATCGGCTTTGGCTTTTCTGGCGGCCCAACGGGCTTTCTGGGCTGCGGCCATACGGGCACGGCCTTCGGGTGAAATGGCGCGCCGTTTACGTCCGCCCTTCGAAGCTGGGGCAGAAGCACTGCTCTTTGCGGGGGCATCACTTACAACACGACGGGTAACGCCGGGCGCGCGGAGGGTAAGACTTAATGTGCTGACCACGCGGTTTTCTTCAAGAATTGCAACTTCGAGAGTCTCGCCTATTTCCAGAGCGACTTTCATATTGTTCTCCTCATGCAGGGTGTGTTTTGATAGAACTCTTATCATGCTGATACATAAGTTATATTGTCTTAATGCAAATTACAACAAAGAAAATGACATAAACCTGCTAAATGGCGTGGATGGTTTTAGAGTAGTCTTGCCGAGACAAGTAAAATCTCTCTGTGAGTTTTGCCTTCTGGTGGACTGATCAGCCCCTCCGAACGCAGCCGCAAACTTACCGCCCCCGGGGACGCAACCAATTCTCCGGGAGCTGATTTTGGTTGTCGACAAACAGGTTCATCCGGTCACACTGGCTTTTGCAAAAATCCATGAAGAGAGATGTCATCCATGTCGGTCCCCGAGATTTGTGTTCAGATCAAGAATGTTCCCGGTCAACTGGTTCGCGTTACCACGGTCCTTGCCGACTCGGGTTTGAGTATTCTGGGCATGACGGCTTTGGCCACCGGAAAGGTTGGGTGGGTACGGGTTATTGTCGATAATTCCAAGTTTGCCCTCGAAGCACTGGACGACTACGGATTCACGGTGGAATTGGGTGAGGCCGTGGCGGTGCAACTGGGGGATGAGGCTGGATCGATTGATCGTGCCCTCCGCATTCTTTCGGATGAAAAAATCAATGTGGATTACATCTATAATATTTGGGAACGGGATGCACCGGAGGCCGTAACGGTGCTCGGTGTTCAGTCACCTTCCAAGGTGGAAAAGCTGCTCAAAGCCGAGGGCTTCGAGGTGGTTGACATCAAGGCATAGGTTTTTCCAATGCCCTCCGGCTATCAAGGGCCTGTCGCAAGGTCAACTCGTCGGCAAACTCCAGCGAGCTTCCCACAGCAAGACCAAGGCCCAGGCGTGTGCACGAAATCCCGCGTGAGGTTATGAGGCGCGAAAGGTACAGCGCCGTCGCGTCGCCATCCACATTGGGGTTGGTGGCGAGGATCACTTCGCGCACCGGTGATTCGGTGGTTTTCGAAGCATCGATGCGGGCAAGCAGCGACGCTATTTGCAGGTCGTCGGGGGTAATGCCCTGCAGGGGCGAGAGGCGACCCATCAGAACATGATAAAGGCCCTTGAATGCACCACCCCGCTCGAGAGCCAGCACGTCGAACGGTTCCTCCACCACAGAAAAGAGGGTGGAGTCTCTGCGTTCATCGGTGCAGATTGAGCACAGGTCGCCCTCGGCAATGAAGCCGCATTGGCGGCAGAAACGCAGGCGCTCGCGCACATCTACCAGTGCAGACGCCAATTCGCGGGCGCGCTGGTCGGGCGCCTTGAGCAGATGGAAGGCGAGCCGTTGGGCGCTTTTCTTGCCGATGGTCGGCAGTCGCGATAGTTCGTGAATCAGTCTTTCGAGAGGGTCCGGGAGTTTTTCAGCCACGCCATTTCTTTCCGCGATTTATCTTGAACCGATGCGATGATTTCCCCAGTCTTCACGCATTCCCAAGCAGTTTATTCCCCGGAGACCCCCCACATGATCGACCGGATTGATGCGCTCGAAGAAAAGATCGCAGCCCTCGTCGACAAGATCAGAGACTTGAAGCATCACATTTCGAATCTTGAGCGTCAAAATCGCGAACTGTTTCAAATTGCAGAACAGAAGAAAACCACCGATCAGGACAACGTCACGTTGCAGAGCCGCATCAGTGATCTCGAAACCGAATTGAACGGACGAGATGACAAGGAAGCGACCGTGAAGGATCGTCTGAAAACGATTCTGAACCGCATCGACACGTTGGAGTCTGAAATTACGGAGTTGGATGAATCGCAAGGCGAATGAGCGAAAAACCACATGACCCGGCGCGGCTTGAACTGACGGTTTACGGCATGGTGTTTCGCATGCGCGCACCTGAAGAGGAGCATGAACGCCTCACCCGCGCTGCGCACCATGTGGATACGGTGATGACGGACCTGGCCCAGAACATGGGAACTCCCGACACCGCCCGGTTAGCCATTCAGTCTGCCTTTGTCATTACGATGGAACACATGAAACTCATGGATGACATCGCGATGGAAAACGGCATGACCAACGAGGTTCGTCGTCGCGTGGAAGACCTGAACCGCCGACTCGAGGAATCGCTGAAGAAGCTCTAGCCCCGCGGCTCCAGGCGTGGCCAGCATCTCGACAGCACCTTGCGATGGAGCAGGATGTTTGTTTGTCTGTCGCATTCCCAATTACGTTAACCATTGGATAAAAAAAGCCGCGGAAGTTCTCTGAGAGAACCCTCCGCGGCCTTCTTTTTTCCGGCTTGGTTGTTAATCTTCTGTGTCGGTGTTCTCGGCAGGTTCCACCGTATCACCGTCTTCGGTCGCATCGTCGATCAGGATGATTTCGCCATTTTCGTCAACTTCGGCGAGTTCGTCCGTGATTTCTGCATCGTCTTTTTCTGCAAGACGCGCTACGCCAACCACGCGATCACCCTCGTAGAGGTTGATCACGGTGACGCCCTGCGTGTTGCGCGAGATGATGCGCATGTCGGAGACACGGGAGCGGATCGTCATGCCGTCGCGGGTCATGATGATGAGTTCGTCGTCATCGATCACTTCCTTTACGGCAACCACGAGGCCGTTGCGGTCGTTGGCCTTGATGTTGATGACACCCTTGCCACCGCGACCAATGAGGCGATAATCCTCCACGTTGGACCGTTTGCCGAAACCCTGCTCGCAAACGGTGAGAAGGGTGGCGCCTGGACGGGGGGATTCCATGCCAATGACGCGGTCGTCTTTGTTCAGCCTGATGCCTCGCACACCGCCTGTGAAACGGCCCATGCCGCGGACGTCGTTCTCGTTGAAGCGAACGGCCATGCCCTGGGATGTGGCAAGAATCAGCTCGTTCTGGCCGGTGGTGAGTTTCACCGACACCAGTTCGTCATCCTCTTCCACCTTGATGGCTTTGATGCCCATTTTGCGCGGGTTGCTGTACAGGCTGAGGGACTGGCGACAAACCTGACCTTTTGCCGTGGCGAAGACCAGGAACGTGTTCTCCTCGAACCGGGTCACGGGAACGACCGTCTGAATGGACTCGTTGGGTTCAAGCTGCAACATGTTGACGATGGGGCGTCCCTTGGTGGCCCGCCCGCCCTGCACCAGTTCGTGAACCTTCAGCCAATGGGCCTGGCCACGGTTGGTGAAGAACATGAGATGATTGTGGGTGCTGCCGATGAAGAGCTGCTCCACCCAATCTTCTTCCTTGGTCTCCGCCCCGGTCACACCCTTGCCGCCGCGCTTCTGGCGGCGATAGAGGCTCGTGGGTGTGCGCTTGATGTAACCCGCGTGGGATATGGAGATGACCATATTCTCGTCTGCAATGAGATCCTCGATGGAGAGGTCGCCGGTTTCGTCGAGAATGGTGGTTCTGCGTGCGTCACCGAATTTGGTTTTAATCTCGGTCAACTCGCGACGGATGATTTTCCAGACTTCTCCGATGTCCCCAAGGACGATGCGATAGTGGCCGATAGTCTTCGCCAGTTCGTCCTGCTCCTCCAACAGCTTGTGCTTCTCAAGCTGGGTGAGGCGGGCGAGGCGCATATCCAGAATCGCCTGGGCCTGCTCTTCGCTGAGGGGCACGGCGGTTTTGACCAAGGGATTGACGATCTGGACCTGTTCGAGGGGCACCTTGAAGGTGCTCATCAACTTCGCCCTGGCTTCCTCGACATTGCTCGCTTCGCGGATAATCTTCACGACGCGGTCGATGTTGTCCTGCACGACCATGAGGCCCTGCACGATGTGAAGGCGGCGCTCGGCGCGGTCGAGTTCGAAACGTGTGCGTCGGACGACGACATCGCGACGGTGAGCCAGGTACAGGTGGATCATCTTGGGAAGGCTCAGGTAGCGGGGACGCCCATCCACCAGGGCCAGCATGATGACGCCGAAGGTGGATTGAAGCGCGGTGTGCTTGTAGAGGTTATTGATGATGACCTCGGGCACCTCGCCCTTCTTCAGTTCGATGACGATGCGCATACCGTCGCGATCGCTTTCATCGCGCAGGTCGCTGATGCCCGTGAGTCGCTTGTCGCGTACGAGGTGGGCGATGTTCTCGATGAGGTTCGCCTTGTTCAACTGATAGGGCAACTCGCTGATGATGATCGCATCGCGCCCCGCCTTCATCTGCTCGGTGGAAATCCGGGCGCGCATGATCACGCGTCCGCGCCCCTTGGTGTAAGCGTCCACGATGCCCTGTCGGCCGTGGATGTAAGCGCCGGTGGGGAAGTCGGGGCCCTTGATGTGCTTCATCAGGTCGGCCACGGTTGCGTGGGGATGTTCGATCATCTCGATGCAGGCATCGATAACTTCCACGAGGTTATGAGGAGGAATGTTGGTCGCCATACCCACGGCGATACCACCACTGCCATTTACGAGAAGGTTCGGGAATGCACTCGGAAGAACGAGGGGCTCCATAAGCGAGCCATCGTAGTTCGGGCCGAAATCGACGGTTCTTTTGTCGAGGTCCTGAAGCAGGAGTTCTGCGAAGCGCGAGAGGCGCGACTCGGTATATCGCATGGCCGCTGCGGGGTCGCCGTCAACGGAGCCGAAGTTGCCCTGACCGTCGATGAGCGGGTAGCGTAGCGAGAAATCCTGAGCCATGCGCACGAGGGTGTCGTAAATGGCGGAGTCGCCGTGGGGGTGATAGTTACCCATGACGGCACCGACGCTCTTGGCGCTCTTCTCAGTCTTGTGAGTGGGGCCGAACCCCAACTCGTGCATGGCGTAGATAACGCGGCGGTGCACGGGTTTCAGTCCATCGCGTACATCGGGTAGCGCGCGGCCCACGATCACGCTCATGGCGTAATCGATGTACGAATTTTTCATCTCATCTTCGATGTTTAACGGAACAATGTTCTCTCGAGAATCCTGCATGAGGTTTGAAGGGTAGCCTTTGGTGCAAATTTTTGGGCATGACCGAGCCTAATATCAGACAACGGGCAAACCCATAACATAAGCAATTTGGAAGCCGGTTTATTCAAAAAGCGCGGCTTCTTTTTGAGTCGTGCACGACTGTTTTTGTTGGTTTTACGAGGCTCGCCCGACTATTTCCAAATGCTCCCGCTTTTTCGTGTCAAAACCATAGAACATTACCTGTACCGAGTGGGCGGATTGTCAGGATTTCTGATTGCCTGTCATCTCTTTTATGACCAGAGGAGCAACATGAAATTTAGAATCCGGATGATACGAATTGCCGTGTTTGCTATAGTGCTGGCCCTGGCTTCCGAAGGATGGAGCCAGACCACGGCAACTGTGGGTTTGCTGGCAGACATGGAGCAAATGACGGCTCTGGGCGAGAATGTCCCCCAGGAGCTTACGGAGCGGATTACCTCCAGAATATCTGAGAACACCACGGCGGCCATGGAGCAACTGCTTCCCTACGTTCAGAACAAGCAGTTGCCCGAAGAGGCACGCGCCGGTTACATGTGGGCGCTGGGTCTGACGGGATCGCCAGACGCAATCGAAGTCATTCTCGCCGAGGCGCAAGGTTTGAAATCGGGTCCTCTCCGCCATCATGCGCGGCGGGCATTGGCTTACATCGGAGGTCCGCAGGCAGGGGAGTTTCTCATGAAGGAACTCGCTCGCGAAACAGAGCCCATGAAACGCTTCAGTATCTTGAACCTGCTCGCGCAGATGAAGTACCCCCCGGCGTTGGAAAAGAGCGGGGAGATTCTCCATGTGGACCCCAGCCAGTATTTCTGGCAGCCTGTTTTCGTCTTCGGTCAATTTGGGGATATGGCCGTTCCTTTTTTATTGAAGCAGCTTGATGATGAAGACGTGAACGCGCGCCGTAACGCGATCGCATTGTTGGGCACGTGGCTTCTGGCTCCTGAAGCGGCGGAGGCTTTTCGGAGGCGTTACCATGAGGAGAAGGTCGCTTTGTTGCGTGGGCTTTTACTCAGCGGCTTGGAAAAGGTGAGTGCTGATTTCGACCAGACGCAGGTCTTTTTCCTCGAAGCCACCCGTGGAGAGCAGGACGAGGCGGTCTTGAAATTTGCGAAGGAAACGCTGGCCAGCCTTCCCAAGTTGCGTCAGATGGCAGAAGAGCGTGGGCGACGCGAAACCGCCAATCATGGCGCCTGGGAACGCGAGTATGCGAAACTGTGGGAAAGTTACGGTAAGGAGGGGGACTTCAGCATACTTGATCAGCAGAGCCGGGTCAGCGATGAAGCGCGACTGAAGGCCCTTCGGGGGCGGATGTTGGCGCGGCAGTCTGACGAGGCGTTCCTTGATGTGGAAAAAATTAACCAGACAATTTTTTGGAACCGCATGGCGGCAAAGCGGCAGGGTGATTAAAGGGCCGTAAATTAAGCCCGGTGTTGCCCGTTGATTTCTTCGAGAGCCAGCAGCAGCGCGTGGGTCCCGTCGCGTCCGTGTCCGAGATTAGCCGCCACGCGGTAAATTTGCTCCACCAAAGCCAGCCCCGGCAGGGCGATTTTCATCCGACGCGATTCTTTCAGCGCGATGCCCATATCTTTGATGAAATGGTCGATGAGAAATCCGGGTGCGAAATCGCCTTGCAGGGCGCGGGGAGCCAGATTATTGAGCGTCCAGCAACTGGCGGCCCCACCGGAAATTGCTTTGAGCATCGCCTCGGAATTCAGGCCGGCGGCTTGGGCATAAAGCAGACTTTCGCAGACGCCGATCATGGTTCCCGCAATCACGATCTGGTTACACATCTTTGCGTGCTGACCTGTGCCAGCCGTACCCTGGTGACTGATGTTTTTGCCGAGAAGCTCCAGCAAAGGAAGTGCGGCCTCGAACGCGCCTGAGTCGCCTCCCACCATAATGGAGAGTGTTGCCGCACGGGCTCCGGTATCACCGCCGGACACTGGGGCGTCGAGGGCGCGCAGGCCAAGCTCGCTGGCTCGGGCCTCAATCTCGACCGCAAGTGTGGGTTCGGTGGTGGTCATGTCGATGAGCACGGCGTTGGTCTTTGGCTGCCCGGCAAAAATCCCTTTTTCCCCGAAGTAAACTTCGCGAACATCGTCCGGGTATCCGACGATGGAGAAAACGAATTCTGCATCTTTCACGGCGTCTGCGGGTGTGTCGGCCCAGGCTGCGCCCGCCTTTTCCAAACCCGCAGCCCTGGAGCGTGTGCGCGTATGAACCGTGACGGGGTAACCTGCTTTGAGCAGATGAGCGCACATGCTCGAACCCATGATACCGGTGCCGATCCATGCGATGCGTTGGCTCGACAATGTCATTGCGACCTCACTTGACTGAACGGCACAAGGAGCATTGGCGTGGGGAGGCATGAAGCACCCGGGGGGGTATAAACAATTTCAATGTCTTCCGTTTTTCCCGGCTCAAGAGGCGGGAAAACCTGTAGCAGTACAGCTTTGCCGTTGCCCCTCAGGACGGCAGTGTCGGACGGCACAATGACCGGTCCGGCGGCGAACTCGCCGGAGGACACCTGAACGCAGCCGCTCATACCCTGGCAACCTTTCACAGTGCGGCAATTGTAAATGAGGAGGGCAAGGGAGCGATTGTCGCTGGAAGTTCTGCGCATTTTTATGCGGTAGATTATGCCATAGTTACCCCGCAAGATTGCGGGTTCGGTCGTGGACATTGAGTGGAAACCGGTCATCCACGTGTCGTGTTTGCCGTCGGCCATGAAGAGCTGACGCGGTCCATCAGCGGTGTCGATGACCTCGCCCTGGCCGAGTTTCATGTCGTATTCGCTGTATTTGAACATGCCACGTCCTGCGCCGCTTCGTCCTTTTGGAGGGATCAGATCTGTGATGCGATCTGACGCAACGGGGCCCGGTGTATCGGGGTCCGTTTGCAGGACAGTAACTTCGCCAGGTTGGTCGGTTTCGAACTCAAGCCATGCGTGTAAAAGGTGCTCGAATTTGACGGTAGAATTTTCAATCTCCGGATCAATCGCCTCGGTGGCCCCGGGTGGGATGGTACGCCACGCGGTCGGCATCCCTTCTTGGGCGAAAAAATCACGGATGCCAAAACGACCGAGCTTACCATAATCCAAGCTGACACCGGGGAAGGCGCGTCGCGTGAGCCGGAACTTCATCGGCTTGTTAGACGTGTTACGAATCACGGCGGTGATGCGCCGGAGAGTACCCGTGGTGCCGTTGCAGTGATAGAGATAGAGGCGTGTAGGGCCGGGGTTCACCTGCTCGCGGAGCACCGCGCCTTCGGGCTGCCGGATGTATTCGGGATCATCCGCAAAAAGAAACGGCGGCCCACCGGCTGTTTGTTGAAACGGGATGATGGGAGGGCTTTCGAGGTCCCAGCCATCGGAACTGATCGTATCGCCTTGCTTGGCTTCGGAGATCGCTTTCTCGAAGGAGGCGGGAAGTGGTTGCGGGTTTGGTTTGGCTGACTTGTGCAAAACCCTCTCCACATCGCTTTCAAGCGTGGTGCCCCTAAACATTTCGGATTCAACAACCCCGACTTGTGTGAGGGCCGAATTGGTTGTCGGCTGGGCCTGAATGGGCAAAGTTGAAGCGATCATTATGGCGGCAGACATCAGGAGCACAACCAAGTTATGGGTCATTTGGGAGGGGAATCCTTTGTGAGGTATACTCGAAAACACGCCGTTGAACCCGGAGGAAATCAACCGCAATCGGTCGACCGCAAATGCCCCGGCTATCTGGTCGCCCATTCGAAATTCATTGCCGGTAGTTTTCGCTCTGAATTCTCTTTGGCGGATGATTAAGCGATCTCTTCTCTTTCCCGCGATGTTACTTTTTGTCGCGATCTTTTGGTCGTGGCATCTGAGCGAGCGTGGGGTCTATATCCACGATGAGGCTCATTATCTTCTGGGTGCAAACACGCTCGTGGAGGGGATTCGGGCGGTCGGGAAGGGCGAACCGGTAAGCGAGGCCGCTCGTGAAATTCGCCGTTTGGGAGGGACTCTTTACTTTACCGCCAAGCCCGGCCACGTGGCTTTGTTGGCGGGTTTGGGTTTACTCACCGGCGGTGTGCGGGAAACGCCGTCGCTGTGGTTGTCGCTTCTGGCGGGGCTGGGAGTGGTCGCGCTGGTTTATCGTCTGGTTCGAGATGGCGTAGATGGCTCCATCCGCGCTGCTCTGACAGCCGCGCTGTTTGCGGGCACGTCGCCCATCCTGATGTCTGCATCGCGCAGCGCGTTGGGGTTGAGCACTTCCCTGGTTTTCGCGCTCCTTGCGGCTTGGTTCATGTTGCATCGTTCGCCTGCCACTACAATTCCATCATTCTGCTCGGAGGGCTGATGCTGGGATTGATCGTCCGCCGGGATCTCAAACGGTGGTTGATCGCTCTGCTCATATTTATCGCTGCAGCCCTCGCAACGCAGTTCATCACATGGGCTGCTGCTCTGGTAATTCGGGGGTCTTATGCCGATTTCATGTCCTATTTCGGCGAACTGCGCCATGCGTTTTCCTCCAACCAAATGGCCATCGGCCCCACCGGCGATGGGGTGCGGGGGTATGGCAGCGATGCTTGGGTTTATCTGGGCAAGGCACTGCTGGTTGGGTTTGCCGTGGCGGGACCTCTGGCGTTGGGAGCTCTTTCACCGCGCCAGCGGGTGAGCCGGTTTGTAGTCTGCTGGGCGTTTATCCCGTTAGCTTTCTGGGTGTTATACCCATGGAAAGTTGAGCGCAGCTTTGTGGCTGTGGCCCCCGGTGTTTGCGCGGCGACTGGGTTGGTGGTGGACCAAATCATTCGTCGTTTCAGTCGGCCACATAGAGTGGCTCTGGCGCTGGTCGGCGTTCTGACTTTCCCCGGATTTCTCCTCTGCACCAATCATTTGCGAGACGATTTCTCTCCGTTTCGAAAAGCCGCCGAGGACGCGGCCCCCCAACTGGTCGCCATGCCCCCGGATAGTATCACCCTCGCATCAGCCGGGTGGCGCACATTGCCCCAATGGAAATGGTACCTCGGCCCGGCCCTGCGTCGCCATGAGGGCAGGCTAATCGCTGCCGTGGCTTTTGATCGCAAGAATCGCCCCGGTGTCATTTGCACAGACTATCTGACTTCATCCTCCGTGCAACTGGGTGGCGACAATGGTTTCGTCATGCTACCCCATGAGGTTATTGCACGCGCCGGCAGCGAGGTTGGTTATGCAGAAGTGGGTGTGGTAACCGAGGATTCTCCATAACGGATGCCCCAACGGTTTGGTCTTGCAGCGTGCACCGAACCTTTCAACGCTCGGTCTGAATTGGCGCGAAGGATAACCGGGGGCAGGTCGCGCCATGGCACGCAATCGAACAGGCAGGAGTGGCTGGATATGCAATGGGAAGAACGACCGCACAAGCGTCTCAATCCTTTAATTAACGAATGGGTGCTTGTCAGTCCTCATCGCTTGAAGCGGCCCTGGCAGGGCAAGGTTGAGGACCTTCCCGAGGAAACCCGTCCGGCCCACGACCCCACCTGCTACCTGTGCCCCGGAAACGTGCGGGCCGGCGGCCATGTGAATCCGGCTTATGAAGAAACGTTCGTCTTCGACAACGACTTTGCGGCGCTTCTGCCGGAGGGTGAGGACGGAGAGTTTAATCAGGATGACCTTCTTGTTGCTCGCACAGAGCGTGGAATCTGTCGGGTGATTTGCTTTTCACCCCGCCATGATCTGACATTGGCGCGTATGGATTTGGAGGCCGTTGAAGGGGTGGTGGATGCCTGGACGGAACAGTTTGCCGAATTGGGGGCAAGGCCCGAAATCCGCTACGTGCAGATTTTTGAAAACCGTGGCGCTCTTATGGGATGCAGCAACCCGCATCCCCACGGCCAGATATGGGCAACCCAGACCGTGCCGACCGAAGCAGAAAAGGAAGACCGCGCGCAGCGTGAATGGTACAAAAAAAACAGTTCCACAATGCTCGGCGATTACCTCGAGCGTGAGCTTGCAGCGGGCGAGCGGTTGGTCTGTCGCAATGCCCATTGGGTTGCCCTCGTGCCCTTCTGGGCAAAATGGCCCTTTGAAACTATTGTGATTCCCGCAAGACCCGTAGCGGACATGAATCAATTGTCGTCGGAAGAACGCGGTGCGTTGGCGGATGTTCTGCAACAACTGACGATCCGATACGACAACCTTTTCCGCATCTCGTTTCCTTATTCCATGGGCTTTCATCAGGCACCCACCGATGGTGGAAATTATTCCCACTGGCACATGCACGCGCATTTCTACCCGCCGCTTCTGCGATCGGCCACGGTGCAGAAATTCATGGTCGGATTCGAGATGCTGGGTTGGCCTCAACGCGACATTACCCCCGAGACTGCCGCGGCTCGCCTGCGTGAGGTTTCAGGGATTCACTATAGTGCCGGGAAAACCGGGGGTGTCTCAAAATGATTTCGTCAGAAAATGTGGCCAGGGTCTTCGCGGAGCAGTTCTCGCGGGCACCGGTTTGGATCGCCCGTGCGCCCGGCCGTGTAAACATCATCGGGGAGCACACCGACTACAACGGCGGTTTCGTTCTGCCCTGCGCCATCAATCGCGATATTGTTCTGGCGGCGGCCCCACGCGAAGACCACGTGCTCCGGCTATACTCTTTGAATTATGGTGAACGTTTCGACGTTGATCTTACCCAGCCCCTCGCACTTCCCAAACGGCGCGGATGGTATTCGTATCTGCTGGCCACAGCGGCGCAGTTTGTGGAGCGGGGTTTTGAACTTCCGGGTCTCGAGGTCGCCATCGAGGGCGACGTCCCGTTGGGCTCCGGGCTTTCCTCATCGGCGGCCTTGGAGGTGGCCATGGCCACGCTGCTGAACCATATCCTCGGTGCCGGCTTGTCGTCTGTGGAAGTGGCGCTGCTGGCCCAGGCGGCTGAGCATAGTCCTTTCGTCGGCGTGCGTTGCGGAATTATGGACCAGTTTGCCAGCGCGCTGGGGAGTGAAGATCAAGCGATCCTGCTCGACTGCCACACGCACGAATTCGAGGGTGTGCCTTTGGGTGGCGGCGCGTTCGAGATCGTGATTATCGACTCGATGAAACGGCGTGGGTTGGTTGATTCCGCCTACAACGAAAGGCGAGAGGCGTGTGAGCAGGGATTGGAAATTCTCCGCAAAAAATCAGGCGTTGAGTATCCTTCTCTACGACATGTTCCGCGGGAAGTTTTCGAATCCTGCAAAGCCAGCCTGCCGGAAAATATCTGCAAGAGGGTGAGGCACAACATCTCTGAAAACGAACGAGTCGTGCGCTTCGCGGAACTGGCGCGCGAGGGGAATTGGGAAGAAGCCGGGCGATTGCTTTATGAGTCCCATGCAAGTCTGCGTGACGACTTCGAGGTGTCGTGCGTCGAACTGGATGCAATTGTCGATGCCGCCGCCAAGGTTCCCGGCGTACTTGGCTGTCGCATGACAGGAGCCGGTTTTGGTGGATGCGCAGTGGCAATGGTGCGCCCGACCCAGAGCGAAAATTTCATTCACCAGATGCAAACCCTTCTCAAAAAAGAACTCGGTCAGGAACCCATTTTCTATGTGACGAAGGCTGAAGAAGGTGCAAGAGTGCGGATGTTCACTTGATGGTTTGGTGAACAAACATCCCCCCCGAGGCGGAGGCGTGCGTGATGGTGAAGTGTGGAATCGTGGAATATGGACGCTGGTCGCACTGCGTGCGCATGACGAACGGGAATGTGGAACTGATCGTGACGACCGATGTGGGTCCCCGGATTCTGCGATATGGTTTCCTGAAGGGCAATAATCTCCTCGCTGAGGAGGAATCGGAATTGGGGTTGGTGGGTGGAGATGAATGGCGTTGTTACGGGGGGCATCGCATGGCCCATGCACCCGAGGAAAAAGAACGCTCGTTCATCGCCGATAACGAAACGGTGGAATGGGCTTGGGACGACGACCGGGGCATTCTAACATTAACCCCTCCAAGGGAGAAAGACACGGGTCTCGAACGGCAGTTGCTCATCCGTATGGATGACAAGTCATCGCGGGTTCATCTGGTGCATCGGTTTACGAATCGCAACGTGTGGGAGATTGATTTCGCGCCCGTCGGCATTACGGCCATGGCTCGCGGAGGGCGGGTTCTCCTGCCTCAGGAGCCCTTTGTGACGGCGAAGTTGACCCCGCCGCCGGCGCGTCCCATGGTGTTATGGCCTTTTACGGATATGTCTGATCTGCGTTGGACCTGGGGCACGCGGTATGTGCAGCTTCAGCAGGACGACGGGCGCCCCATGCCGCAGAAAATCGGTGCCTACAACACCCTCGGCTGGATGGGCTATGCGGTGGGCGGAAAGTTTTTCGTGAAGCAGTTTGCATGCCAGAAGGGCGTTTTGTATCCTGACCTCGGATGCAACTGCGAGGCCTTCACGGATGGACGCAAGGTGGAGATCAGCTCACTGGGCCCGCTCACGCTTGTAAACCCCGACCAGACAATCGAGCACCTGGAAACCTGGACGTTGGGTAAGGAGCCGGTGAGCCGCATGGAAGACGACATCGATCACGCGTTGTTGCACCTGTTCAAGACGCATGGAGCCAATGACGAGGATTGACGCGCCGAATAAATCTCGGTTGCGTGCCTTCAGTTTCCACTGAAGCTATCCTCAAAATCATCCCAATGGAGTAAAAACACCGATGCATAAACTTGTACTGCTACGCCACGGTCAGAGCACCTGGAATCTGGAAAATCGTTTCACTGGTTGGAAAGACGTGGACCTGAGCGATCAGGGCCGCAAGGAAGCGAAGGAAGCTGGCCGCGTGTTGCTGGAGGGCGGTTTCGAATTTGACGTTATATATACGTCGGTGCTGAAGCGTGCCATCCGCACGATGCAAATCGTGATGGATGAACTGGACCAGATGTGGGTCCCGGTCATTCGCAACTGGCGTTTGAACGAACGTCACTACGGCGACCTGCAAGGGCTGGACAAGGGCGAGACCGCAAAGAAGTTCGGCGACGATCAGGTGAAAATTTGGCGCCGTTCGTATTCAACGCCGCCGCCCCCCCTGACGCCGGAGGATGAGCGCTACCCCGGCCTTGACCGCCGGTATGCGGGTCTGGCCAAGGAAGATCTCCCTTTGACTGAAAGCCTGAAAGAGACTGTGGCGCGCTTCATCCCTTATTGGGAGGAGACGATTTCTCCCGATGTGAAGGCCGGCAAAAGCGTGATTATCGTGGCCCACGGCAACAGCCTTCGTGCGCTGGTAAAGCATCTCGACGGAATGTCGGAAAAAGAAATTCTGGAACTCAACATCCCCACGGGCGTGCCGCTGGTGTATGAGCTTGATGAAGATCTGAAGCCCTTGAAGCATTACTATCTGGGCGATGCGGAAGCCATCGCGGCCGCAGCCGCAGCTGTGGCGGCTCAAGGAAAAGCGAAGTAACCGTTTTTTCGTTCACAGGTTTGGTGGATGTGAAATTTGAAGCGGCGCAATCCCTCGCTGAGGTGAATGCGCCGCTTCTCTTATTTGGAATTCGTCAGATGGGACAGATTGTCGCATCGTGCTGCCGGCGTTCTCTGGCGTTAGTTGCGTCCGAACAGATCAGGACCAGACTTCGTTCATCATCTGGAGCATGGTTTTTTCCGAATTATCGATGTGCTTATCGGCTCCTGCGATGAATGAGATGATCTGTTTCACGCCCGACAATTGTTCCTTGTTGAGACGCTCCTTGAGGGCCGTGAGGGAATGGTTGACCACGTCGGTGCGGCTGGTTTCCTCGATGGCGTCCTTCGCATTGCCAGCAAGGGCGGATATATCCTGAGGCATTAGCCCCAGCGCAAAGCCTATACGGGTGAGCATTTCGCCCTCTTGATCGGTAATGACGCCGTCAGCGGTAGCCATGCAGAGGGTCAGGCAAAAGACGTGATATATCTCGTCGGGGGTCAGGTTGAGGAGCTTCATCAGTTGGCGGGTATCGTCTTTCATCGGTTTCCTCCGGGGCTGGTTGAGAGATGGTTGCGCTGAAATAATAATGTCATCATGAGCGGCGATCAGAGTCAAAGCGATTTCCATGCCCGATGAGGTGTGTTGTCGGGCGTACGTTGCCTATTCAATTGATCCATCCGATTGCGGTTGCCAAGCCGCGCTCCCTTCTTAAATCAGATGGCAAAGCTGAGGATGAAGGAGTTTTCGATGAAGAGCGTTTTTGCGAAACGAACAGGTTTTTTGATTGTGGCAACGACATTGATGGTGGCCATGGCCGGGAGTACGTTGGCCAAGCCCGGTTCGGGCGACCGCGTAGTTACGAGCGTCGGCGATTTGCAACTCGAGTATAACGGTTTGGGCACCAGCTTGTCGGTGTTCGGCATTCCGGTCATCCGCGACAGCTCGATCAACGTGACCTTCCCCGGTGGGTCAAATTATCACTACATGCAGGAAGACCTGTATGACTTTGCGGCGAAAACCAAAATCCAGAAATTGCCCGACGGAGGAAGTTCCTTTTCTATCCGCCATGCTCTGACCGGTCAGCGCCAGGGGCCCTTCGAGGCCACGCAGACACTGACTTTGCGTACCGACAATTCCTTCACCGAACGCATGGAAATGGCCTACCATGCTGACTCACCGGCGGAAATTCGATGGGAAGCTGCGCGCATATATGGAGACGCTTTCATCGGTCGGCCGGTTAAGTTTGAACCGGCCTCTGCGAGCGAAATCACTTCGGTGCCAACGGAGATGTGGCCTTACGAAAGTGTGCACCGTAAGCTGGCGAGCGCTTTCACAAGCGTGGAATTGGATTCGCGATTCGGTCCGGTGCGCATTGAGGTCACTCCTGCGGAACAGGATCTTGCTTTGGAATATCGCCGCGACCGATGGGTGGAGTTCGGTCCGCGCAACCTCTATCTCACGATGGTCAAAGGACCAAAGCTACCCAAAGACATCGTGATGACCTTCGAGATTACCTATCGATTTCCGAAGAGCCTGAGGGGCGATAGTGCGAAGGGTTCTGCCGCGAAGTCCGTCAAGGTCGATGTTAAAGAATCGGCGGAGATTCAGACTCCCGAGTGGGGGAGCGATGTGATTATTCCCGCGCCTCGCCAGATTCGATTCACCGACAACAAGTTTGCCGTTACAACCGCGACGGTCATCGCTGTCGGAAAGAATCCCGACGCGAAGACGAAGCGGGCGGTGGAATTTCTGGTCACAGAAATCGAACGCCTGACCGGCAAACGTGTTTCGACGGTGGCTCAGTCACCCGATGATGCGCTGAGTGTGATTGAACTGAGCAGCCGCGATGGCAAGACTTCCGCCATGCAACACCTTGAAGGTTACGAGGTTTCCGTCGGCCCGAAGAAGACCGTCATCCGGGCCAACGCAGCCGGACGTGGTTTTTACAACGGTGCCACCACACTGGTTCAGTTGCTCCACATTGATGAAGCAGGCGCGTACCTGAAGGGAGCGGAAGTTGCAGATTATCCCGCCATGGATTATCGCGGCGTGCACCTGCTTAGCGGAAAAAATGCCGGTGCGCAAATTTCGCGTGCAGTCAAAGACCTGCTCTCGCGCTACAAGCTGAACAACCTCGTGTGGGAAACGCAGTACCTGAAATGGGACAGCCAACCTGACATTCATCACGGATGGTCCGGCATGGACAAGGCTGACGCGGTGAAGGTTCTGGACGCTGCCCAGGAGTCGCTCGTGGAAGTGCAACCGCTGGTGCATTCCCTCGGACACTCTGAATGGATTTTCACCAACGGTCACAATCTCGACATCGCCGAGGATCCCGATCGGCCTTACGCCTACATGGCCGCGAACCCGCGCGCTTACGAGTTCATCCAAAAAGTTTATAACGAGGCGCTGGAGTTTTTCAAACCGGTGAATCCCCGTGAGTTTCACATTGGCCACGACGAATTCGACATGCGTGGCCGCGTGCCCTATCGCAGCAAAAGCTTGGGCGACACAGGCGATTTGTTTATTTATGACATCCTCAAGCATCACGCGTTTTTCAAAGAACGTGGTATTCGTTTGATGATTTGGGGCGACCTACTGCTCTACAAGGGAGAGAGCCCCGACGCTTGCACCGCGCCCTCCCAGGCCGAAGCGCAGCGCCGTCGCGATGCGCTGCCGAAGGACATCACCATTGCCGACTGGCATTACGCGGTGGCGCCACCGGAAGCTTATCGCTCCGTTGAGATTTTCAAGGAGGCGGGTTTCGACGTCATCGGCGCAGGTTGGTGGGTTCCAAATAACATCCGCAATCTCGCGGCGCAGTGCGACATTCAGGATGTGCGGGGCTACCTGCAAACCACCTGGGCCGGGTTCAATTTCGACATAGACGGCAGCCCTGAAAACTGGAAGCAATACGCCGCTTATCTGCTGGCCGCCGAGCACGCCTGGGGTGGTAAGGATGACAACCGGGCGGCCAACAATCTTCCTGCGTGGAACCCAATAGAAGCATTCATGGACACATGGTTTGGGCGTGAACCGGTGAAGGAATCCCGCGCCGGATATACGGTGTCTCTCGATGGTCTGCGGAACCGCTCGCTGGGCAAGAACGACAAGGGCGAAGGGTGGATGGAACTGGGTGAGAAGTTCGACCTGTCCACATTCAAGCCGGGCATGGCGAAGCTCGGCGGACGGATGTTTGACACCAAGCCGGATGCGCAAGGCAATGTTGCGGTGATGCTGGCCGGCGCGCTGAATCCAGCGGGCGAGTGGCCGCAAAGTGTGAAGTTGGAACCGAAGGGAGATTCTTTCGGAGCCACTTGCGAGTTGCACTTCCTGATGTCCGCAACGGTTCCCGTATTGAACGGCGAGGCGCTGGGCGAAATCGTTGTTGAGACCGAGACCGGGTCTCAAACCGTGCCGCTGGTTTATGGCGTCAACATGTTCGCCCCGCAAGATTATCGCATGGGTCATGGAACCTGGTTCGCATGGACCGGTCGCAATGGTGCGGATCACCCCGTGGCGTTGTGGGATGTCGTGTGGAGAGTACCCGCCGACCAGCAGGCAGCCACGCTGAAGGCGATTGAAGTGCGGTCGCGCAATGGCGCGTCGGCGCCGGTATTATTCGCGGTGACCGGCGTGCGCTGATATCAGGCGGTTTCTGCCGCACGCCGTGCAAAGTTGGCGGCGTGTAGCAGAGCCGACGCCATGCTCGATTCGTTCGCGCAACCGTGCCCGGCGATGTTGAACGCCGTGCCGTGATCGGGCGAGACGCGAATGATCGGCAAGCCCAGCGTGATGTTTACGCCGCCATGGAAATCGAGCGTTTTCACGGGGATGAGCGCCTGATCGTGGTACATGGCCACCACAAAATCGAACTCACCCTCGCGCATGCGGTGGAAGATGGTGTCGGCGGGGAAAGGCCCCGAGACATCAAGACCGCGCGTGCGTGCGTCCTGCACGGCGGGGGCGATGACGTCGATCTCTTCGCGTCCGAAATGCCCGCCCTCACCCGCGTGGGGGTTCAATCCGCACACGGCGATGCGCGGGTGTGGTGCCACGTAGCGCTCGGCCCAGATGGCGGTTATGTCGAGGGTGCGGCGCAGGCTTTCTTGAGTGATCGTGGCGGGAACATCGGTCAGTGCCATGTGGATGGTTTCCAGCACAGCCCGCAGACCGCCACCGGCCAGCATCATCCGCACGTCGCAATCGTCGCACAATCGCGCGAGCAATTCTGTGTGTCCCGGAAATGTGAAACCGGCGGCGAACATCGCTTCCTTCGCAATGGGTGCGGTGACAAGTGCGTCGGCCGTGCCGTTGCGCACCAGCCCCACCGCAGACGTGATCCACTCGTGGGCGGCGCGTCCGTTGTCGGCCGCAATCTGGCCCATGGCGTAACCCTGCGCGGGGCGCGGGAACGGTTCAAAAACAGGAATCTGGTGAGGGTGGGTTTCGGCGGTGGCGATAGCGGCAGGGTCCTCCACCGCCTGAAACGACAGCGGCAACGAGCACGTCTTCGCGGCGGCATTCAGAAGGTCGGCATCGCCCACAACCACCGCAGTCAGCGCGGCTCGTACATCCTCGCGTGCCAGCGCGCGTGCGGTCACCTCCGGGCCCACGCCCCCCGGGTCGCCCATGCTTATCGCTATGCGGGGCAGCGGACCGACACTCCCGCTCATGGTTTGCTGCTGACCTTTGTGGATGGAGACGTTGCACCGCTCGTGGTCGTTTCCATCAGACTCCGATACGACTCCGGCACGTACTTCGCAAACTCGGCGTCATAAACCTGCAGCCGCGCTTTTTTCCGGAGTTCATCCAGCAACTTCGTGCGTTCCTCCCCGAAGCGCTGCTGAAACAACGTGGTGCGGGCACCCCGCTTTGAATCGAGATAAAAAATGCTGGCGTTGGCCCCCGTTATCATGGGCGGCGTCACTTCGCCGGGCTTCAGATCTCGCACGGCCTGCAGCACCTTGGGTGCCAGACTGTCCGCGGGCATGAAACCGAGGTCGCCTCCGCTGGCCTTTGCCAGTGCGTCGGTGCTGTATTTCTTTATCCCCTCGACAAAACTCAACCCCTCCGCGTTCATGCGCGAGAGCTGTTCCGCCACGCGGCTCAGCGCCTGATTTCGCCCCGCCGCACCCTCGCCGGTGATGGGCACCGAGAGTTGCCGCAGATGAAATGCCTCGGGCGGCGTCCCCTCGTTGGCGAGGGTCGATTTTTCGTACTGCGCCACGTCGGTGTCAGACAGTGAAATGCGCGCGGCGACCACACGATACAGCTTGTAGTCGATGATGGCCTTGCGTCGCAGTTCTTCCTTCAACCGCTCGAGGGTTTGATGCTCCTCCAATAGCGCCTGACGAAATCCGGCGTCACCATCGTAATGGCTTTGCAGGTCGGTCACCATCTCCTCCACCTGACGATTGATATCGTCGTCGGGCACCTCGACCATCGCTTTTTTCGCTGCCTGCAACAGCAGCGTACGGTCGAGCAGCGCGCCCACCAGATCGGGCGACAGGCGGCTCTGGCGTCCGGTTTGAGCGGCGGCTTCCGCCACATCGCTGATGGTCAGGATGTCTTCGTTCAGCCGCGCAATTACCCGGTCCACCGGAAGCGTCTCTGCGCGTGCCGGTTGTGGCGAGGTGGTGACAAACATCATGGCGAAAAGGCACATCATCAGCATGTGCAGCAGGGTGCTCTGGCGCGGAGAAATGGACATGGGCGTAGTCATCTTAAGGGCTACCATGCCGATTCTCTCTATTGGGTTCAAGTCCGTTGTGAGGCGTTGCTGCGATGTGCGGTTACGAGGCCGGCGTGTAGGGGATAAACACGATGGGCATCGGTAGGCACGAGGCGCCGGGGGGCGAATAGACGATTTCAATCTCGCGCTCCTCGCCGGCTGCCACGGGGGCGAAACGCTGGACCAGCGCCGCCTCGGGGGCATGAGCAATGCGCTCGCGATCCGAGGGGGCGATCACCACGCCGCCGGGCAGTTCGCCGTCGCTGATGCGAACCACAACGGCCAGACCGCCACAGTACATCTCATGGCTACGCGGGTTCCACACCACCACGGCCAGGCCGCGGCCGTCGGTGCTTTTTACCTTCATGCGAATGCTGTAAAGCACGCCGTAATTTCCTGCCAGCCGGGCAACTGCCCCGCGGCTGTTATCCATTCCCTCAATCCACGGGTCTTTCTCGCCGTCGGCCAGCACCAGCCTCACCGCGCCGTTGGCGGTGTCGATGGCCTGGCCCGCGTTCACCGTTACGTCCATGTTCGAGGTCGTAAAGATTCCGCGACCCGCGCCCTCGCCCATGTGCTTCGACGGCTGCACCGGCTGGCGGCGGGCCGCCATCTCGAAGGGCACATCGAGGTCGGTCATCACGGTCGAAATCTCGGCGGGCTGGTCGATCTCCACCTCGTACCAACCATGCACCAGTTCGTCGAACTGCACGGACGCCGCCGCCATTTTTTCGTCGATGGCAATCATCGCGTTGGGTGCCACGGTGCGTCCGGTTTCTTCAGGCACCGAGTTGAAGAATTGCTCCAGCCCGCCCTTGCCGATGTTGTGATATTCGAGGCTCGGCCCCATGCTCGCATAGCGCAGCAGGCGCACCGTCATGGGAGCCGACCCAAGGTTCTCGATCATCGTGGCGATCTTCTTGGTCGTCTTCTCCATGCCGTTCACATGGTAAATGTAGATGCGCACCACGCCCGGCTGCACCCGCTCGCGCATGCCCACGGCCTCTTCCACACGGAAATACTCGGGGTCGTCTGAGAAAACATACTGCGGCCCGTCCGCCACCTGCGTCGACCAATCCAGACAGGGGAGCGCGTTCATATCGAAGTCGTTAATCAGAATGGTCTGGCCGCTGCCGGCTGACCGTAGCGTCTGCTGAACCTCGGCAGGAATGGGGGTGTGTTCGTGTGCGGTCATGGGCGGTCTACTCCGGAGAATTTTGATGGGTCGCAGATGGAGTTACCCCACAGAACGCCCAGGGCAAGGCAAATCCGGTGGGGCTGGGTCGCACAGCGGATTGTCTGCAAAACGAACTCAGAGGTTGTGGCTAAGGATCGGGACTGCTGAATTTTCTGTTTCCGCAACGGGACGCGTCCTGCTGCCGGTTTTTTCAAGCGCAAGTCGCGGGTAACGCGGTGCAATTCGAGGTGATGGGATGCATGGAAGGCATCCTATGCAGTTAATCAAGGCAAACAACATGCCAGAAACGGTGGTGGATTCTTCAGCACTCCCTTGTCCTCCCCAGGTCGGCGCCTCGCCCCACTTTTTCATCGAATTGCAACTGGGGTGTGACCGGTGTGCAACCGGTGTGCAACCGGTGTGCAAGCCCCCAAAACGCCCGCCCTGAGATTGCGTTCCTCTGTGTCTTTATGGGAAACCTTTCCTGCTCTGCGGGGCTAACCAACAAGCCACTCTAACATCATCCCGGAAGCACCGGGGATTCTTCAGCAGTCCCGGATCATCTTATGACGATTGTGTTTTCGGGATATTTATGACCGGCTTGAGGAACGCTCCATGGCCCGACGGGTGAAATAACACGAACGGTCGCCGGCATTGGCAGAACAAGCCGCACCTGGTAATGGAACGCTCGAGCCAGCTCATTGGGTGCAGTATTGTCGACTGGTGCCAGTGCCAGCGATTTCCACTCGGACGGTAGCCCAAACTTCACTTGATATTTCCGTTAGCTCGACCCATCCAGATGTGAGAAGGGAAAAAATCAGCGGTCCGAGCCTGCCACTAATCACAACTTACGTGGATTACCGAGTTGTCGCCAATCCTTTTTTGCGTTACACTTATTGGTCCGATGCTTTGACCACACGAATCACAAATAGATCTGCAAAAGCTATCCGTGTCCCATTAATACAAGATGCACTTTTTGTTGCCATTCGCCAGTTCTCTGCTAACGACCAAATGCAATTGGGTTGGGCAAGGAACTATGATTCAGAACGAGCGCATAGGAATTTCGGAGCATTTCAATCTGTTGGGCTCCGTGGTTCCATTGGATCTTTCGTAAACACAAGAAAGTCGGGAGGGGTTCACAATGGAAGAAAAGTCCCAAATTTATGGTGCTGTTGCGAAGCATCTTAGCGACGTGGCCGAGCAGCTCGCCATATTTATAGAAAGAGTCTTACCGCCGCTATTTGACGACTGGTGGAACAAGGCTGTCTTAAATACACTGTCATTGCATCAAAAGAGACGGTTGGAGCAATGCAATATTACGTCGATGAGTGGCCTTGATCTCGCAGGACTTCTTCGGGTTCTGGACCAGAATTGGTATCAGATTTCTAACAGCCTTAACCTGACCTCCGAAGCCCGTCACTTCGTCAAGGAAATGCAAACGGTTCGCAATCACTGGGCGCACGCAAACACAGAGGGCTTCCCCGTTGACGACATATACCGGGATCTGGATACCCTTCAGCGATTTGCGGTTGTTATCGGTGCGGATGACAATTTGGTTCAAGATTTACGAAAGACAAAGGCCGCCCTCCGCGCGTTGGAGACACAGTCGCAACCAGACTCAGGCACAGAGACGCCTTCCGCGCTTCCGGAAAGGAAAAACGATGTGGCCGAATTTGAACCCGGGCAGATCGTCTTCGCTAAATCAAACCCATCAAGCCGTGGCGCTGTGATTGCCGTGTTGCCCGGAAAGCCCGAGAATCGATTCAATGTCTTCATAGATGGGACAACCCAAACGTTTTACGCGTCGCAATTGCAAGTCGAAGACCGGAGTGAGGAAAAAGAAAAAAGCTTACCCCGCGACCATTTCCATGCCTATCTCACCGCGCTACAGATAAAGTATCCGGGGCTGTCCACCCTCTACTCTCTCAACGCCGCCCGTGTTGACTTCATCCCGTATCAATTCAGGCCGGTGTTGCGGTTTATCCGGTCGGATCGTCCACGCTTGCTCATTGCCGATGGCGTTGGAGTAGGTAAGACCATCGAAGCAGGTCTCATCCTGCGCGAGCTTCAGGCGAGGCGTGAGATACGTTCCGTACTCATTGTCTGCCCGCGCCCGCTGGTTATTGAGAAAAAGTGGATGAACGAAATGAAACGCTTCGAAGAGCGTTTTACCCATCTTGATGGCTCCACCTTGAGGTATTGCATCAACGAGATGGATCTGGATGGTGTCTGGCCGGAGCAACACCTGAAAAGCATCGTCCCGTTCTCCCTGTTCGATGAAGCACTCCTGTATGGTTCGGCTCCCGAAGGAAAGCGGAAGCGAAAAAAAGGCCTTCTGGACCTTGATCCGCCACCCCGCTTCGATCTGGTTATTGTCGATGAGGCTCACCACATCCGAAATCAGGAGACTTACAGCCACAAGGCCGTGAAGTTTTTCTGCGATCATGCGGACGCTGTAGTATTCTTGACGGCCACCCCGATCCAGCTGGGCAGCAACGATCTATTTGTTCTTCTCAATACGCTTCGCCCCGATCTCATCATCGATCAGGAGAGTTTCTCGCACATGGCTGAGCCGAACCCGTTTATCAATCAGGCGGTGTCGGCGATGCGGTCTCAAACACCGGAGTGGCAAAACCTGGCAATGGAAGCTCTCGATCAGGCGGCATCCACGCCTTGGGGCCAGGCTATACTCAGACACAATCCGGATTTTGTTCGGGTTCGGTCTGAACTCTTGGGGGGCGGGGTTACACACGAGAATCGCATAAGGATGATCTCCGACACGGAGGGAATGCACACCTTCGCCGGTATCATCAATAGAACGCGCCGCCGCGATATTGGGAATTTCACGGTCAGGAAGCCCGAGACGGTCGTCGTACCATTCACTCCGGCTCAGCAGCTTTTGCATGACGAACTTTTGAGAATACAGGCTGAAATTTTCAGCCAGATTCACAACGGGCTTAACGTGAAGTTCATGATGACCACCATCAGGCGACAAGCGGCCAGTTGCCTCTTTGGTCTTGCACCCTTTCTTGAGTCAATCCTCAATCGACATATGGATGAACTGTCTTGGGAAGAAGCGGATGACACCGGCGTCCTTCAGGACGAGGCCATCATTCCCATCGAAAGCCAAATTCAGAGATTGCTGAAGGCGGCTCTTACTCTGGAGGCGATCGACCCCAAACTCGAGGCTTTACGTAGCATCATCCGCGATAAGCAAAGCCTCCCAAACAACAAGGTCATGTTGTTCAGCAGCTTCCGGCATACCCTGAGCTATCTCTTCGACCATCTCAGCAAGGACGGTTTTCGCGTTGCGTTGGTCCATGGGGGAACGCCGGATGAGGATCGTGTAACCCTTCGCGCCCGTTTTGAGAAACCGAAGGATGACGAAGACTGTCTCGATCTGTTGTTGTTTTCCGAAATCGGCTGTGAAGGTCTTGATTACCAGTTCTGCGACTGCATCGTGAACTACGACCTTCCGTGGAATCCTATGCGGGTAGAACAGCGCATCGGTCGTATCGACAGAAACGGCCAGAAGAGCGAGAGCGTCGCCATCGTCAACTTGATCACGCCGGGAACCGTGGATGCGGATATTTATGAGCGGTGCTTGGTGCGTATCGGGGTCTTCAATAATTCCCTCGGAGGGGGTGAGGAAATACTTGGGGAAATCACTCGTGAGATCAAAAACATCGCAGAAAACTATGAGCTGAGTGAGGAGGACCGTAAGGGGAAGCTCCAGCAACTATCCGATAACAAAATCCGGCTCATTCAGGAGCAGGAAGACTTGGAGCAGAAGCAGGCGGAACTGTTTGGCATTCGCCTTCCTCAAGATCAGCTGAACCGCGAAATTGCCGAAGCGTCAAGTTTCTGGCTATCACCAGATTCACTCCGCAGGTTGGTGACCCTATACCTGCAGGACGTTTGCGGTAAAGACCAGGAGTTTATCCTGGGCGAAAAGCAACTCAAGACCCTCCGACTGGCCCAAGAATCCCGTGCCCACCTTTTAAGGGATTTTCAGCAACTTCCCAGGCAGACCACTTCTGCCTATCGCGAGTGGGAAAATTGGCTTAAGGGTGGGAGCCAGCATTTACCCATAACCTTCGAATCTGATTGCGCCATGGAGCATCCCAAGGCCGCCTTCATCATGCCCCTCCACCCATTGGTGAAACAGGCTGCTCAGTTATTAGATAACAAGCAAAGAATCATCTGTAGCCTGTCCGTCATGTCAAATGAGATACCTGCCGGGCGTTATGAGTTTGCTATTTACCAGTGGCGTTTTCACGGCATCAGGGAAGACTTGGTGCTTAAGCCTATAGCTTCCACCGCTTTGGTGACCGAGCATCTTGGTCGCCTCTTGGAGAGAGCTGCGGATTGTCCCGATGTAACGCCTGATGGGCTTGGCTCTTTGGTCTGGGATAACTTGGACGCCCAGCACTACAGCTCGTGGAACGATGCCAGAACCAGGCACATACAAAAAACCCAGGAAATGGCCGAGTACCGGCGGGAGAGCCTGTCAACCAGTCAACGGGCGCGGATCGCTCTTCTAGATGAACAGCTCAGCCAAGCGACCAACGAGAAAATTCAGAAAATGCGCCGGTCTCAAATTGCCGCCGCAGAGCAAGACTACGCAAGGCGAATCCAGGATCTGGACATCGCTCTGGAGAGAGCGGATATTGTCGCCGGTCCGGTTGCGTATGGTGTGATTCATATTTCAGGGAGGGCTTTATAGTGGCACATACAATCGAATCTCTTGTAAAGAGACGTCAACGGTGGATTGATGTCAATAAAGAAAATAACTTTGAAGAAGGGATAAAACGACTTCTAACTGAACTATATCCAGATAACGCTCATTTTATTTACGAACTTTTGCAAAATGCTGAAGATACGTGCGCCAGTGCAGTGCGTTTTACTCTCTCTAATGAAGAAATCGGGTTTGAACATAACGGAGAACGCCTATTTGATTTGCTCGATGTAGAGTCGATCACCAGTATTGGTGCAAGCACAAAACGTGACGATCCAACATTAATTGGTAAATTCGGCGTTGGGTTTAAGGCAGTCTTCGCCTATACTAGCACACCAGAAATCCACTCGGGAGATTTCCATTTCCGTATTCAAGACCTCGTGGTTCCTGTAACCAATGGCGTGAAAATAAATTCTTTTGTGAATAAAGAAACACGCATTATCATTCCATTTGACCATCCAACAAAGCTACCTCCCCAAGCCGTAGAAGAGATTAAGAATGGGCTGCAAGATTTAGGTGACAACACACTGTTGTTTCTTAACCACATCCACCTCATTGAATATTCGCTTCCGGATGGGTCTTTAGGGTCTTTGGAGCGGATTAAACGTAAAAATGGGGATATGGAAATTCGGGTTTCTCATCCTGGTGGTGAAAAAACAGTTACCCACTGGTTGCGGTATCAGAAAGACGTAGATGTGGATGATGAAGATGGTAAGACCAAAACCTGTCGAATTGCCATCGCCTATAGTGTTCAGCGAGAAGACAAGAAGAAAGATCACCCTAAATGGAAGATAATCCCTGTAGAACACGCGCAGGTCTCCATCTATTTTCCAGCTGAGAAAGAAACATCCAAACTGAGATTCCATATTCATGCGCCGTTCGCCTCGACTGTAGCTCGTGACAGCGTCCGAGACTGTGAAGCAAACCGCCAACTTCGTAATTGTATTGCTGAACTCGTTGTTGATTCGCTCACCGACATTCGAGACAGGGGCATGCTGACTATGGGGTTCCTTGCTGTATTGCCTAACCAGACAGATAGCCTCTCGGGGTTTTATGAACCTATTCGAGCGGCGGTTGTGGGCGCGTTCAAAGCGGAACGCTTCACGCCAACACGGTCCGGAACGCACGCCCCGGCTGATGGGCTCTACAGAGGTCCAGCCAAAATTGCCGAAGTTCTGAGCGATGAAGATTTGTCGCTATTAACGATATGTGAGCCACCGTTGTGGGCGGCTAATCCGCCTCAGCAGAACCAACGAGAGGATAGGTTTCTAGATAGCCTTGAGATCGACAGCTGGGGATGGTCGGAACTTTCAAGCACAATTAGCCAAACTGGTGACGATGAGCGCGAGACCATTGAGGCGTGGATTGCTCAGAAAGATGATGCTTGGGTCCTACGTTTTTATGCTCTGCTGGGAGAGGCATGTGAAGAGCACTCTGAATATTTGTACGCAGATGACTTGCGTATTGTCAGAATTGAGGTGGATCAATCGATCGAACATGTGTTGCCTCAGGAAGCATTTTTCCCAACTGAACACGGGATCGCCCCAACACGGGATATTCGGTTTGTGAAACCAACCGTTTATAGCACCGGACGCTCTGTAGCACAAAGAGATTTTGCCGTCGCATTTCTTGAACATATTGGAGTGCGCACATTTGATGAAAAGACAGATATCGAGTTGAGATTAGGCTTCTACCCGCCCGATTCTATTGTTGGTGCCTACTATAAAGAGATTGCGCAATTTGTGGTCTACTGGAAAAAGAATGAAGATACAGAACTTTTCAAGAAACATACTTTCCTGCTCGGTGAGTTGTCCAATGGTAAACTGTATTGGCGTATGCCAGAGCAGCTTTGCATGGATTTGCCATTTGAGGAGACAGGACTTAAGGAGTTGATGACCATTCATAAAAAGGATGTCTTGTGGGGTGGTTATAAGGACAAGTTAAATGAAAAGCAATATGCCGATTTCAAAAGTTTTTTGCGAGCAGTAGGAGTTATGTACAGAGTCAATGTCTCTCAAGCACCTATATGGTATAACCCACAGCGTCAAGAGATCATGAAAGGTCTTGGTGGGACCAGAAAAACCTCTACCTGTATTAACGAGGACTATTCGATTGACAATCTGGATAGATACCTCAAACTCCAAACTATCTCTGCAAGCCGATTGGTGTGGCAAGCATTGGTTGAAGCTGATTCACGGGTGTCTAAGGCACGGTACAGACCCAATCAGGAGTATTTAACCCAAGAGATAGATTCTCAACTAATATATCATCTGAAGAATTGCAAGTGGATTCCTGATAAATCCGGAGCATTCTATAAAGCGAAGGATATGACAAGAGATGATTTGCGTACAGATTTCCCTTATGACGATCGTAATGGGTTGTTGACCGCAATCGGTTTTGGGGGGCGCGCGAACGAACTTTCTGAAGAATATATCTCACAAAATTATGAAGCGAAAAAAATGGGTTTTGAATCCGCAGATGAAGCACTAAAATTGGCTCAATTAGCGCGATTAATTCGAGACAGTGGTCATTCATTAGATAGCTTGCTTGACCAATATCGGCCAAATTTAGAGCAAATCCAACCATCATTTCCTTCGAGGCCAGTGGCCAATCCAGAACGACGTCAAGAGCATCTTGGCGAGCAACTAAACGACGCGCCCGATAAAGTATACGAGAAGCGTGAAAGAAGTGTTCGGACCACCAATGGTGCCATTGACCCGATCACATGGCTCCGGAGCCAATACACGAACGAGGCGGACCAAATGGTCTGCCAGATATGCAAAGAGGAGATGCCCTTCCGAAAGCGCGACGGAACGCACTACTTCGAGAAAAAAGAAGTGCTCTCTAAAAAGTATCTGCCTAAGGAACATGAAGCGCAGTATTTGGCCCTTTGCCCCTTGTGTGCAGCCATGTACGAGGAGTTTTTAAAGAGCGTTGATGATGCCATGGCTGACCTGAAAGCAAAATTGGTCAGCACGGGGGATTGCGAGGTCCCAATTACGCTCGGTGATCAGGAAACCAGCATTCGCTTTGTAGAGACACACCTTCACGATTTGAAGGTCATTATTGGATGAGGTGGTAATCCTTAACCATAGGCCCTCCAGCCGCTGAGAGAGACCTCATCGTTTCAACAGAGTCTGCGCGG
The DNA here is from genome assembly GCA_002842095.1 of candidate division BRC1 bacterium HGW-BRC1-1. Lineage (GTDB taxonomy): Bacteria > Sumerlaeota > Sumerlaeia > Sumerlaeales > Sumerlaeaceae > HGW-BRC1-1. The sequence continues at coordinate 5,993 of PHCB01000001.1, read as the reverse complement.
TTTATGGTTTCCAGCTTCTGCTTTCCCTACCTTTACGCGTTGGGTTTGCGGGGGAGGTCGATCTTCGACCAGTCGAACAACGCGCCCGGATCGGTTTTGCGACCGGGGGCATAATCCTCGTGGCCGATGATGTGGGCGCGGTCGAGGGCGATGGCCGGGTGGCGGGTGCGGATGTCGGCGATGAGCGCCCGCAGCGCGCCGTATTGCAGCGGGGTGTAGCCCACATTGTGCGGAACGAACTTCAGGTAGTCGGCGTATTTCTCCGCGGTCATGAACGGCTTCATGTCGTCGACGTCGCCCACGGCCAGCATCTCGATGCCGATGGAGTAGCCGTTCATCCGGTTCGTGCGCGGCTCGCCGGAGGGGGCAGTGCCTTTGCCTGCATGAAACGCCTCGCGCGATTCATCCACCAGTTGCCGCACGTTGCCCTGGCGGTCGATGAGGTAGTGGGCCGAGACCCCGTACCTCTGATAGATGGCGATGATGCTTTCCACATCGAAGGGATTCCCCGGCCCCGCGATCAGATCGCTGCTGAAGTGGAGCATGATGGTATCGACCGAGGCCGTGGTGGCGCGGGGCCGTGAGTGGGTGAGCGGCATGAGGCGTTGCAGCACGAGATGGGGCGATGGCTCAAGCTGGCGCGCGGCCGACTGCGAGGTGATCTCGTCGCCGGATTCGATTGCGTCGAGCAGGAAAGCGGCGATGGGGCGGTCGAGAATCTTGACGTCGCTGGTTTTGAAATCGCCTGCCATGGCGGCGGGCATCACCATGCTGTAACGGGTTTCCGACGTGAGCGTCGTATCCGTTGGGAAGAGCTCGGGGATGCGCAGCGGACTGGATTTCATCCCGGCGAGGGTTTGAGTGATCTGGTCACCGTTCGCCTCAACGACTGCCAGGCGTTCATCAGGGAAAACGAAGATGTTGGCTACACGCGCGGGCGTCAGGGGTAGGTCGGGTTCTACCAGCCAGTCGCTGTTCATCAGGCAGAGGTCGGCGTCGGTGGACTGGCGCAGTATGTCGGCGACCCGCTGCTGAATGCGAACGGGTTCGGTGGTCGCCGTGGCATCGGTTTTCCATCGCATGGGTTGTGATTCAAACGGATTGGAATCGGGGAGAGCGCCCGATTCGTCAATGCTCCAGGCTCCGTACTTCTCGAGGAAAACAATCCATTCGTCGTGGGCCGGCGTGGGGATGAACGCACCGTTCAGGATGGTTGTGGTTGGCTGGTCGTTGGGAGCCAGCGCGAACCGCGTGGCGTTGGTCACGGTAAGGGTCTGGGTGTCGGTCTCGGTGCGATCGACATCCACCACGGCGGCGCGCCATGGCTCGGGGGAGTCGATCACGCGAACTTCCCCGGTCAGGCCGGTTCCGCCGCGGCTCGCCACGGCAAAGCGATTCGGATGGCGCTGGCGTGGATGGGCGTCGAACCAGTCGAACATGCGGTCGAAGTTATCGCCGATGAGTCCGCTGCCGTGGCCGTAGCCGCTTTCCTCGCGGTATTGGTGCGAGATGCCGAGGCGGCTCAATTCCGCGACGGCGGAGCGGGAATTTGCCACCGGCACAATGGGGTCGTGTTCGTCGTGGATATAGAGCGCCGGCACCAGTCGCGCGTTGGGCAGCAGGTCGGCCGGAGCCCATCCGCTCATGGAGGCCATCGCGGCGAACACCTGCGGGTTGCGCAGGCCGATCCATGATGTTCCCCATCCGCCCATGGAGTGGCCGGCGAGGTAGATGCGCGAGGGATCAACCGGAAGATTGGCCGCCACCTGGGCGGTTACATCCAGCACGTCGCGTTCGGCGGCGGCGCGATACCAGACGTTTCCCCGCGCGTAAGGCGCGGCCACGATCCAGCCTCGCTCCTCCGCTTTCTTGAGGATGGGTGTGAGATTGAACCACGCGTGGTGGTCTACCCCGCGCCCGTGGAGGACGACGACCAGCGGGAGCGGGCCTGCCTTGCCCCCTTTTTTCTGAGCCGCCGCCTTCGGAATATAGAGTTGATAAGGTTGCGTGGTGGCGTCCCACGAACTGGTGAAGGTAACCTCGTGGCGACCGGGTTCGGTGGGTGGTGCCGCCTGAATCGAGTGGGGGAGTGCGCAAAGAACAAGAAGGGCCGCAATGGCGCCCGGATTGGAGATAACATTGATGGCCATGGGAAATATCATTCCGCAGGATTTGGTCGGGTCAACCGCGCAAATTTGGGATCAGAAATAATCTCCATTTAGTACTTGCATATTTGGCCAAATAGCCATGTAAGGTTTTCGCATGACTGATCGTAAAAAACTTTCTCGTGCTCAAGGCCGCGCAGATTTGCTGAAGGCTCTGGCCCATTCGTCGCGGCTGCTTATCCTCGATGTCCTCGCTGAAGGCGACCGCTGCGTGTGCGAACTTCACGAAGTCGTTGGGGGTGACATGTCCACGGTTTCGAAACATCTCTCGGTGTTGAGAAACGCGGGGCTGGTCACCGACCGCCGACAGGGGACTCAGATTTTTTATCACCTCGAATGCCCGTGCATTAACAACCTCCTGGCGTGTGTGGAAAGCACCGCCCGCGAGGCGATCCGCGTGCGGATGGCGGCGCTTCAATGAGCGTGGAATCGACCCCTGACACTGCCGTAACTCCTTCAACCCCGCCCCTCTCGGCGCGACTGGCCGCCCCGTGGCGTCTCATCGCCGGATTGCAATGGCGCGCTTTTTCGCTCATGGCGGCGATCTTTGCGCTTATCTATTGGCTGCCCGTTGGCGTCGGGCGTTTCGACAACGCCGTCATGGAATCGCTCCACCTGGTGAAATGGTATGCCCGCGAGCACGTGCTGTTGTGTCTCGTGCCGGCGTTTTTCATCGCGGGAGCCATTGGTGCGTTTGTCAGTCAGGCTTCGGTGATGCGCTACCTCGGGCCGCGCGCTCACAAGGGCCTGGCCTATGGCGTGGCCTCGGTGTCCGGCACGCTGCTGGCCGTTTGTTCGTGCACCGTTCTTCCGTTGTTTGCGGGCATCTATCGCATGGGTGCGGGGCTTGGTCCGGCGGCGGCGTTTCTCTATGCGGGGCCGGCCATCAACGTGCTGGCCATTGTCCTCACGGCGCGCATTCTCGGGGTGGAAATGGGTGTGGGCCGGGCAGTGGGCGCGATCCTTTTCAGCCTCGCCGTGGGGTTATCCATGGCGTTCATTTATCGTAAAGAGGAGAAGGAAAAGGCGACGGTTCAAATGGCAATGCCGGAACCGGAAGCCACGCGTCCTCTGTATCAAACAGCCATTCATTTTTTCGCAATGGTTGGCATCCTTGTCTTCGCCAACTGGGGCGCACCGGGCGAGGCTGCCAGCGGATTTTTCGCAAGCGTTTTCGCGGTCAAGTGGTGGCTCACGGCGGCTTGTGCGGTGGTCATGAGTCTGGCTCTTTTGTCGTGGTTTCAGGCCCGCCTGTGGAAGGTGCTGCTTTCTGCCGCGGCCGTGGTTATCGCAGGGCTGTCATTCCCTTTCCAGCCCCTTGTGCCGTTTATGGTTGGATCCGTTGGTCTGGCTTTCGTCGTCTTGGAAAAGGATGGCGAACTGGCCGAATGGGGATCGCTCACGTGGGGATACGCCAAACAAATTCTCCCCCTGCTGCTAGCCGGTGTTGTGGTAGCCGGCTTGTTGCTGGGGCGTCCCGGTCACGAAGGGCTCATTCCCGGAGCCTGGGTTTCAGCATCTCTTGGCGGCAATTCCCTCGGGGCCAACTTCTTCGCCTCCATCGCCGGTGCGTTCATGTACTTCGCCACCCTGACCGAAGTACCCATCATGCAGGGTCTCATGGGCTCGGGTATGGGGAAAGGTCCGGCGCTGGCTTTGCTGTTGGCGGGACCGGCGTTGTCGCTGCCCAGCATGCTGGTTTTGCGCAGCATCATGGGATGGCGCAAGACGGCGGTTTTTGTGAGCCTCGTGGTGGTTTTTTCCACCATCGCAGGATTGATATTTGGAACGGTTTGATAAACCTGAAAGGATGAAACAGATATGAAAAAGATACAGGTATTGGGCACCGGTTGCCCGAAGTGTGCGCAGTTGACGGCCAACGCCGAGGAGGCCGTGAAATCGGCGGGCGTGGACTACGAAGTGGAGAAGGTCACCGACATTACCAAGATCGTCGAGTTTGGCGTGATGACCACGCCAGCCCTTGTGGTCGATGGCCGCGTTACGGTGGCTGGCCGGGTAGCATCGGTGGATGAAATCAAGAAGTTCCTGGGCGAATAATCACACTAAAGAATGGAGAGCCTCATGAAGATTCAAGCACTGGTAATCGCAGCAATTTTGGTAACTTTCGCAGGGGCCGCAGCCGGATGGTCGGCCCGTGCACGCACCACGCCAGCCGACCCGACAACCACGATGGCAAAACCGGCAGCGACGGTTGCCGATAAGACCATGGTTTACTATTTCTACAGCACGGCTCGGTGCGCGTCGTGTCTGAAGATTGAGCAGTACACCACCGAAGCTGTGAAAAGTGCCTTTGCGGCGTCTCTTAAAGATGGCACGATGCAATGGGCGATGGTGAACACGGACGAAAAGGCTAACGCCCACTACGTAAAAGATTACGGTCTTTATACCAAGTCGGTCGTGCTTGTGCGGGTCCGCGATGGGCGACAGATCGGTTTCAAGGTGCTCGATAAAGTGTGGGAGCATTTGAACGACAAGGCCGCTTTCATTAAGTATGTGCAGGATGAAACTCGCGCCTTCGTCGCTGCGCGTTGATGACACCGTTCTTAATTGCTCTCGGGTCGGCCTTCTGGCTGGGCATTTTGCTGTCCATCAGTCCCTGCCCGCTGGCCACGAATATTGCCGCCATGTCGTTCCTTGGACGACAGGTGTGCAGTCCGCGCAGGGCTGTGCTCAACGGGTTGCTATACGCATTGGGCCGTACGATCGCCTATGTTTTCCTCGGGTTCATTGTTATCCAGGGTCTGATGTCCATGGGGTTTGTGGCGCAAGGATTGCAGCGATTCGCCAACCTGTGGCTCGGTCCCATCCTCATTCTGGTTGGTGTGGTGTTGCTGGGCATTATCAAAATTCCCATGCCGACCATTGGAGGGAATGAACGATTGCAACAGTGGGCGTTGCGCACCGGTGTGTTTGCTCCGGCAGCTCTCGGCTTTCTGTTTGCGATGGCGTTTTGCCCCATTTCGGCGGGTTTGTTTTTCGGCAGTCTGCTCGCCCTTGCCTTGCAGCATCAGTCCACCTTCTTCATACCCGGCGCTTTCGGTGTTGCCACGGCCCTGCCGGTCATGGCCTTCGCTGTTGTTATCGCCTATGGAGCTGGCTCGTTGGGCAAAGCCTTCAACCGCCTGTCGGCCTTTGAATACTGGGCACGGCGCATCACCGGTGGCATTTTCATCGTGGTGGGTGTGCTTCACATGCTTCGTTGGACGTTTCATCTTTTGTAAGTACTGCGTTAATCAAGCAGCTGGCTGTGAATTTGCGCACGCCGGCGCTCTATTTTTGCCACGATATTGCGAGTGTTGTGTTTACTCGTGTTAATCAGTTTTGAGGTTAGGTTTCAGAGCTTTTGCATTTTTGTAGAAACGGAGGTGAAAATTGAAGATGCGTACACTGATGGCCGTTATGGTCGCCCTGAGCTTGGTTGCTCTGTCCGGTTGTGCTTATCGCCCCGCCGCCAAGGCCCCGGCTTGCCCGGTCCCCATGGCTTCGGCGCCGATGACTCACGTCCAACTCGACAAGTAAGAATGTTTGCAGCCCGATTGTTCGGGCTCAAAAAGATTCGCCGGATTCCTCCGCCTCACAAGGCTAAGGAATCCGGCGTTTTCGTTTTATGTCAGGCTGTCAGAACGCGCCGAAACGTTCGCGCATTTGTTCCAGGCATTTCTGGAAAACTTCTTCCGGTGTGCCGTCGGCCAGAATGTTGAGCAGGATTCCCTTTTTCTCATAGTAGTTCACCAGAGGCGAGGTGAGGTCCTCATAGGCTTTCATGCGAACCACGATGCTTTCGGGGCGGTCATCCTCGCGGGTGTA
>PHCB01000026.1 GCA_002842095.1 candidate division BRC1 bacterium HGW-BRC1-1 | reverse complement strand
GGTGATGGGCTGGGGGATGTCGTCTTTGGCGATGCGGTCGACAATAGCGGCAGCCATGTTCAGCGGCCCGATCACCGCGTCGAGCGTGTCATTCACGCCCTGGACGATCTTGCGGAAATCGCCCTCGAACTTGTCAGAGTTACCGCGCGTGGACAACTTGCCGTCGACTGCGGCCTTGGTAAGAAGGTTAGCCTCCACCGACATGGATTGCACGATGTCGGCGAGCTTGTCCATGGCACCGGCCATGATGCCGATCTCGTCAGTGGGTTGCATTTCCAGACGGGTTTTCAGATTGCCCTGGCTCATGCTGAGAAGCATTTGCATGGCCTTGCCCACTCGTGCCGTGATGCCACGGGTGATAAATAAGCCCAGTGCCATGAGGACTATCACGGAGATCGCCGTACCAATCACCACGGTCATCATTAAAGACTTATAGGCGGCTATTGCCTCAGCATCCCGTTTCTGGAGCAATGTTTCCTCGTCCGCGCGGGCTTCGGCTATCAACTTACGAATGTCGCTCATAGCCTGCCTGCCCTTGTCAGTCCTGACGACCGCGAGAGCGGCTTCAAAGCCATTTAATGTGTCCGAACGCAGGCTAATCGTCTCGGCAAGCTCCGCAGATTTGACTTGAACCAGGGTTTCGAGGGTTTTCCACCGCTTTTGCTGAGTGGGGTTGTCTTCCGTCATTTTGCGCAGTTCCTGCAGGTTGTTTCCCATTGCTTTCAAGGCGTTGATATACGGTTCCTTGTAGCGTTCCTCTCCCACTAACAAGTAGCCCCGTTGCCCTGTTTCGGCATCCTGAAGCAACGATAACTCCCTGCTTATCAAATCGATGACTTTGTGGGAATGCGTTACCCAGCCCGCCGTTTCGAGCATACTGGCGGATCTTGAGTAGGCGACACCCCCGATGATGACAAGCGCGAGTAAGGCAAACACATAGCCCGCCATGATCTTGACGCCGATGCTAAGTCTCATTTTGACTATCCTTCTTACTAAGGTTGTCAGCTCATTGTGTTAAATCGCATTTTCGTTCACTTTGAGGCTGGCGTCGGCGAGCAGCCGGTCGCCGTCAAGCACTGCCACACTCTGCCCTGTAATGCCTTTTAGATACTTTTCGCGGATACCGGTGAGTGTGGGCAAACCCTCCTGCAACGTCGATGTCGTCACCGAACACACTCCTTCGATGGAATCCGCGAGCAGGCCCAACTCATTGTTACCACCACTGAGAACGATGATCCGGTTGAGTTCGGTCAGACCTCTTGCCGGCAGATCGAAGAGCCTGCGCAGGTCAAGGATAGCGAGGATCCGGCCGCGCAGATTCATGACACCAGCGACAAAGGACGGCGTGCAAGGCAACGCCGTGAGGTCTTTGAGTTGGCACACCTCCCATACAAAGCAGGTCTCGATTGCATAACTTTCGCTGGCAAGGGAAAAAGCCAGAAGCTCGAGACGCTCGGCTGCGTCCGGCTTCGCGGGCGGCTGGGCAAGCACTCGCGCCCGTGCCTGAAGGACTTGGCGCATTTTATCCTGTCCGCAGTCGAGATTGCCGGCTATCGCGCCCGTCACTTCAGCGAGGCGGCGGTGGATGACATCCCAGTCCACAACGCGTGAATCCATGGTCTATTCTCCTTTCATGGCCCGGACGGCCTCCACAAGCCGGCCGCAGGTCATCCCGTCGGATTCAGGCACAATCTCGCCTTTGCTCCGAGCCGACAGAAGGTCGAGCGCAACGCTCAGGTGGCGCCTGGCTTGCTTCTGCTTTCCGAGTCGCTTGTAGAGGCCACTCAGCGCGTGGTGGGCGAGAATAAAATCTTGATCGAGGTAGAGAGCCTTGTTCTGCGCGGCAATCGCTTCCTCAAGCTGGCCAAGCTCGTTGCAGATCGTCGCGAACAGAAAGTATGCGGAGGGATTAGTGCGCTCCGTTACGATGGCGCGTTGGCACAACGTGAGGGCATCGTCGAGCCTGCCTTGATTGGCGTGGATGCGCGCGAGTAACAGCAGCGAGCGTGCGCGATCCGGCTCGACCTGTGCGATCTGTGTGAGTTGGGCCTCCGCAGCGTCCCAGTCTCCCTCGGCAAAGAGACGGGTGGCCGTCTCGAACGACGCCGGGGGCGGCGGCGGAACTTCGCGGGGAGACGAAGCAACCGGCGCAGACGGCTCCCGGGGGGCTTGGAATACCGGTTCAATCGCCGGGACAACAGGCAGGGGGACGGACGCGACAAACACCGGCCGGGGTTCGGGGTGGGTCGGCTGCGAGGTCTTGCGGAAAAGGATGATTCCGTCGCGATTTTCCACGGCGAACATCGGGAAGAGAGCCGGAGTGGCCTCGGCGGGGTTGACCAGGAGAATGCCACCGTCCACCAGGCAGCGATGGAGAGCCGCCACGACGGTTCGCTGGTGCCCTGATGTGAGGTACATCAGAACGTTGCGACAGAAGATCACATCCATGGCGTTGGTCTGGTTATGAAGCGACGGGTAGATGTCCCTTGCCAGATTGAGAAAGCTGAACTGAACGAGACGCCTGACCTCCGGTTTAATCGCCATCTTTCGGTCTGGCATGGGGGAAAAGAAACGCTCCTTAACCCAGTCCGGGGTGCCGCGGAATGACCAGTCAGAATAAACGCCCGCATCGGCCTTGGCGAGAAACCTGGGGTTGATGTCGGTGGCAAGTACGGAGACGTTCCACTCGTCGAGTTTGGGAACCGAGCGCATGCAGGTGATGGCCAGTGAGTAGGCCTCTTCGCCCGAGCAGCATCCTGCGCTCCACAACCGAAGGGTCCGGCCGGCTTGAGCGCGGCTCGCAACGAGCCGCGGCAGGATCTCCTGCTCGAGATATTGGAAACTGGCCGGATCGCGAAAGAAGTAGGTCTCGCCGACGGTCAGGAAGCTGGCCAGTGTCTCGATTTGCCGAACGGTGGGTTGCCGGGTTATGAGCCAGCGCGCGCAGGCTTCGGCATCCTCAAAGCCCAATTCCGGGGCCGCTGTCTTGAGACCATCCGCCAGATACGGCCAGCGTTCTTCGGGGAAATGGAGGCCCATCCGCTCGGCGATGAACTTGCTGACCTCGCCCATGAGCGCGTTGTCCAAAGTGACGGTCATGGCTCGCGGCGCTTCTCTGTCGGTTCGATGCTGGCGCTGGCGTTCAGAGCGTGCTCGATCGCCGTCACCTCATCAAGGGAGAGCAGGCGATCCAGATCGTGGATCAGTATCAGCCCGTCCGCAAGCTTCACCGCTCCGTCAAACATCTCGAGTCCGGGGAGAATGTTTTCTGCGGGCGCATAACTCTCCGGCGGACTATCCAGCACCCCGTTGGTTTCGTCGACCAAAAGAGCGACAGTTCGCTTCCCGGTCGTGGCGATAAGCAGATGGTCGGACAGACGAACATCGCGTGGCGGGTGGTTGAAACGTTCTCGCACATTCACGACGGGGATGACAACCCCGCCCAGGTCGATGACGCCAATGACAATCGGGGGGGCCTGGGGAAGCGGCGTAATGGCAACCACTCGAATCACCCGTTGCACGCAACCGACAGCGAGCGCGTAGCGTTCCTCGTCAAGGGAGAAAACCACCAGTGATTGTTCTGATTCCATCCATTCGCCTCAACTGCTGGAATGCGGTTGCAAACGGAACGTTCTGGCTCGGTCCGACACTCTCGCGGCCACCGCACTGCCAGAGATCATCCCTTCTCGCCCGGATCGAAGTATGCAAAAAAGACCTTCGCCAAAGTTGCCTCGGTGTCAAGCATGTTCCAAGAGGACACTGCGCCCGGTCTTACACAGGCAGTTCATCAACGAGGTACTGTGGGCTGAGTGGCGCGAGCCTTTGGGGGGTGCCGAAGTAATCTTTCTTCGCAAACGTGGACATTTGCTGATTGTGTCCAGGTCTTTCTGTAGATTCGCCCCCGGTGTGCAACCGGTGTACAAAGCGTGTGCAAGCCTCGTTAGTGTTGACTTGTGGCAACACCTGCTCTCCGCTGATCCAACCTGCGAATGTGGTGCCTTCAGAAATCTGGACACAGAAACTGGGGCGAAAAAAGAGATTGACAGCAACCCCGTGAAATTTGCATGGGTACCGGCGTTTCGTCATGTTCTGATCAATTGCGGGCGGTTTGAGGTTCGTATCGCAACCTGTCTTGAGGGCGCTGAAGTGATGAAGCAGGATAGGGCGGTATTCTCTCGCTGGATAAAGCTCGTTCTGTCGGCGGCAGTGCTGGTTCTGCTGGTTGGCGGCGCATGGTTCTACCGCGCCCAGATGCAATCCACGCTGCAGGCGGCCAACGAGAACTTGAGTGCCATTGCGCGGCTCAAGGTGGATCAGATTGCCAGATGGCGCACTGAGCGACTGGCCGACGCGTTCGTGTTGACAGAGAATCCGTTTCTCGCGGACGCCGTGGCCCGCTTCATTGAAACGCCAGACACCGTGACCAGCCAGGGACTGGTTGCGTGTTTTAGCAGCCTGCAGACTCGTTACGATTACATGGAAATCCTTCTGGTGGCGCCCGACGGCAGGGTGTTGCTCAGTCTCCCGGGCGGCGAGGGGGGGCGGTGTGGCGCGTATGCGGCGGTCCTGCCTGCCGCGATCCGTGAGCGCAGTCCGATGTTCATTGATCTCCACGCAAGTGAGCGAACCTCTGCTCCGCATTGCGCGGTGGTCACGCCGCTCTTTGCCGGAGGTGGAACCGCGCCTGCGCCAGCCGGCGCCATCGTCCTCGTCATCGACCCCGAAGAGTTCCTCTATCCCATGATCCAGTCCTGGCCGCAATCAAGCCGCACCGCGGAAACCCTGCTTGTCCGCCGCGAGGGACAGGATGCACTTTTCCTGAATCCATTGCGTTTCAATCAGGGCGCGGCCCTGAACGTCAGGATCCCCCTGCGGCAAACGGATGTCATTGCGGTCAAAGGCCTGCTGGGCGAACGGGGCGTTGTCCAGGGTCTGGATTACCGCGGTGTTTCAGTCGTGGGGGTGGTCGAGCCCATTCCAGACTCGCCCTGGCTGATGGAGGCAAAGCAGGACGCGGCGGAAGTCTACGCCGTCTGGCGTTTACGGTCCGTGCTGATCATGGCGGCTGTCCTTGTGCTGATTGCCGCGATCGGCGCGATCGGTCTGCTTCTGTCGCAGCGGGAAAGAAAAGCGCACTTCCGGACGCTTTACCAATTGGAAGCCGCCCGGCGCGCCGCAACGGAGCGTCACAGCATCACGCTGAAGTCCATTGGTGACGGTGTCATCTCTACCGACGCGCACGGTCGCGTGGAACTGCTCAACCCCGTTGCAGAGGCGCTTACCGGCTGGACGGACGCCGAAGCCAGCGGCAGATCGCTGCAAGAAATCTTCCACATTGTCAGCGAGGATACGGGCGAAAGGATGGATGACCCGATCGCCAGGGTGCTGCGCGAGGGAGTGGTGGTTGGACTTGCCAATCACACCCTGCTGATAGCCAGGGACGGCGAGATGCGACCCATCGCCGACTCGGGCGCTCCCATCCGCAACGAGGAGAATGAGATCACCGGAGCGGTGCTGGTGTTCCGCGACCAGAGCGAGGAGCGGCGCGCACAGCAAGCCCTCGAGAAAAGCGAGGCGATGCTCAAGGAATCCCAGCGCGCCGCCGCCCTGGGGCACTATTATTTCGATGTCGCGACGGGGATCTGGAGCAGTTCGGAGATGCTTGACGAGGTTTATGGCATCGACGCGAACTTCACCCGGGATGTCGACGGGTGGCTCGGGCTCATTCACCCCGACCAACGCGAGGAAATGGCCTCACACTTTGCGAATCGTGTGCTTGCCGGACGGAACCCCATGGACAGGGAATTCCGCATCCTGAGGGCGAACGACGGTGCCGAACGCTGGGTGCGCAGCCATGGCGCCCTCGCATTCGACAGCGAAGGCCGACCCGTGACCATGTTCGGGATCGTTCAGGATGTCACCGATCGCAAGCTGAAGGAGGAGGCACTAAGAACAAGCGAAGCCAGATACCGCAGGGCGCAAACCATTGGCAGGGTGGGTAACTGGGAATACGATCCGGTGACCGATTGGTTCTGGGCCTCTGAAGAGACGAAAAGATTATTCGGATTCGACCCCGACCAGTCCGGGTTCACCGTCGATGAGGTGGAAAGCTGCATTCCGGACCGTAAACGGGTGCATCAGGTGCTCATGGACCTGATCGAAAAGGGCACCGCCTACGATATCGAGTACAATATTGTCACGGTAGACAGCGGAGAAATCAGGACCATTCAATCCATTGCGGTGTTGGAGAAAGATGCGGATGGAAGGCCCGTTAAAGTGGTCGGGGTGGTCCATGACATCACCGAACGCAAGCGGATGGAGGAGGAACTAAGAACAAGCGAAGCCAGATACCGCAAGGCGCAAGCCATTGGCATGGTGGGTAACTGGGAATACGAACCGGCGACCGACTGGTTCTGGGGCTCTGAAGAAACGAAAAGAATCTACGGATTCGACCCCGACCAGCCCGGGTTCAGTCCCGATGAGGTGGAAGCTTGCATCCCGGACCGTATACGGGTGCATCAGGCGCTTCTGGACCTGATCGAAAAGGGCACCCCCTACGAGCTGGAGTTCGATATTATCGCAGTAGACAGCGGCAAAACCAAGACCATTCGATCCATTGCGGTGTTGGAGAAAGATGCGGATGGAAGGCCCGTTAAGGTGGTCGGGGTGATATCGGAGATCACCGAACGCAAACTGATGGAGGAACAGCTTCACAAGCTCAACCGGACCTACTCGCTTCTGAGCGAGGTCAACCAGATGATCGTGCATGAGCGCGACACACAGGCTGTGTTCGAGGCAGTCTGCCGCATCGCGGTGGAGGTCGGTGGATTCTGCATGGCCCGGATCAGATTGCCCGATCCGCAAACGCAGCAGTTTGTCCCCGTTGCACGGGCTGGCAACGAGAAGTGCGTCGAACAGTGGAGTTCTGCTCCGGAACACGGCGAATCGGATCCAGGATTGACTGCAGCCGTCGTGCGCACCGGGAAGCATGTGGTGGTCAACGACCTCGAGTTCGACCCCAGTACGGCGGCCTGGCGCAACGCGCACCAGCTTAGCTGCGGGGCTGCCGCCGCTTTTCCGCTGGTCATAGCGGGCGAGGTCTACGGCACGCTCAACCTGTATTCAATCGAAACGGGGTTCTTTGATGACGAGGAAGTCAGGGTGCTGGACGGAATGGCGGCGGATATCTCCTTCGCAATGACGTTCAACAAACAGGAACAGCAGCGCAGGGCGGCGGAAGACCGGACTGAGGAGCACCTTCACCATCTCTCTGCGTTGCGCGCGATCGACCTGGCAATCAGTTCCAGTCTTGACCTGCGTGTCACGCTCACGATCCTCCTCGAACAGGTCATCGGCGAGTTGCGCGTGGACGCCTCGGCTGTATTCCTTCTCAGCCCTGGGATCAACCAACTGGAGTACGCCACCGGACGCGGCTTTAACGGGACAGGCATTACCCGTATGTGTCCGAAATTGGGTGATGGCATGATCGGCAAGGCGGCACTCGAGCGGCACACGGTCTGCGTCCCCCATCTGGACGAGATCAAATCGCCCTTTCCCTGTGCGGAACTGGCCATGGAAGAGGGTTTTGTGGCCATGGTTGCGATCCCGCTTATTTCGAAGGCGCAGGTCAAGGGGGTGCTGACGTTATTCCACCGCTCCGCGCTGGATCCCGAGCCGGATTGGCTGGAGTTTCTGGAAGCCCTGGCGGGACAGGCCGCCATTGCAATCGACAGTTCCCAGTTGTTCGACGACTTGCAGCGCGCCAACATGGAACAGGCGCTGGCTTACGACGCGACCATCGAGGGCTGGTCGAAGGCCATGGACCTGCGCGACGAGGAAACCGAGGGGCACTCCCTGCGTGTGACCGACATGACCATCAAAATGGCGCGAGCGGCGGGCATCAGCGATGCAGATCTGGTACACGTGCGGCGCGGCGCGCTGCTGCACGACATGGGCAAGATGGGCATCCCGGACAGTATTTTGCTCAAGCCCGGCCCGCTGACCGACGAGGAAATGACCATCATGCGCACGCACCCGTCGCTCGCGTTTGACATGCTTGCTCCAATTACCTTCCTGCGTCCGGCGCTGGACATTCCCGGCTGCCATCACGAGAAGTGGGACGGCACCGGCTATCCGCGCGGTCTGAAGGGCGAGCGCATTCCGCTCGCCGCCCGACTGTTTGCGGTTGTGGATGTGTGGGACGCGCTTCGGTCCGACCGCCCTTACCGCAAGGCCTGGGACGAGGAGAGGGTGCTGGAACACATTCGCGCACTGTCCGGAACACATTTCGACCCAAAGGCCGTGGAAGTGTTCTTCCGCGTGCTTGCAGAAGACAAAGACGCCTGACCGAACCGGGGGCGTAGAAACGCAGACGAAACCCGCCATGCGTGAGGCACCGGTGAAGGCGGTTCGTGTTCGGTGCTTTAAATGTGCGACCGGCGCCCTCGCCGGTCGCCGCAAAACGTGGAGGTGGAGGAAGGCTGTGACTCCGGGCATTTCGGAAACACCCTCCCAGCCCGTGATTCCTCAGTTGGGTCTTTCTGGAAATATTACGTGGTCAGATTCCGCCGCTCCTCCGGAGCGATATGATTTGTTGGACTGTTACGGGGGTTCCGGTCGCTGCGCTCCCTTCACCGCCCGCCTACTTGCCGCGCCCGCGCTGCGGGCAAAAGCAATCGAAGCGTTTTTTTTCGCATATCGCGGTTTTTCCCGCATACATAGCGGTTTTCCTCGAATCCTTCTGCAACCTCTACGGTATGGGTAGATATTAAACATGGCTATCAAACTCTCCAAAAAAGGCGAATACGCGTTGCGGGCGATGATTGCGCTCGCTCACGCGGCTGGCGGGTCGTTGACCATCCAGCAGATTGCCACCGCGCAGGACATTCCCAAAAAGTTTCTCGAGCAGATTTTGCTGGCTCTCAAAGCCGCCGGGTTGGTTCACAGCAAGGCCGGCCCCCGGGGTGGTTACGATCTGCTGGCCTCTCCCGAGGGCATTTCTGTCCGACGCATTCTTGAGGCAGTGGAGGAACCCATTTCCATGCCCAAGGGCGCGCGAACGGCGGCTGGTGAACAGGCTCCCGCGGGGGCGGATTCGGCTCTGCGCCTGAGCGACACGCTGGACGACATTCGCGCGTACGTGCGGCAAAAACTTGATGGTATTTCTCTGGCAGACATCGCCTCTAAAGACTTGCCCGAGGAACATGTGGAAGCGTTAATGTGGTATATTTAGACGATCCGAGGTGCGACTGAATCTCATGGCACGCGTGTTCAATAACATTCTGGAAACCATCGGCGGCACCCCGCTGGTGCGGCTGAACAAAGTAACCGACGGCGCCGCCGCGACGGTGCTGGCCAAGCTCGAATTTTTCAACCCGGCATCCAGCGTAAAGGATCGGATCGGGGCGGCGATGATCGCTTATCTGGAACGCGAGCAGGGAATCAAGCCCGGCGTGACAACACTCATCGAGCCGACGAGCGGTAACACGGGAATCGCGCTGGCCTTTGCGGCCGCTGCCAAGGGTTACCGCCTAATCCTAACCATGCCAGAATCCATGAGCATGGAGCGGCGCAAGCTGCTGAAGGTTTATGGCGCGAAGATCGTGCTGACAGAAGCCTCCAAGGGAATGCGCGGAGCCATCGCACGGGCCGAGGAACTGGCCGCCACGATTCCCAACGCGGTCATTCCGCAGCAATTTTCCAACCCCGCAAATTCCGAAATTCACCGCAAGACCACAGCCGAAGAAATCTGGAAAGACACCGATGGTCAGGTGGATTTTCTGGTGTCGGGCGTGGGCACGGGCGGCACCATCACGGGTGTGTCCGAGGTGCTCAAAAAGCGCAACCCGAACTTCAAGGCGATTGCCGTGGAACCTGACACCAGCCCCGTGTTGAGCGGCGGCGAAGCGGGCCCGCATCGTTTGCAGGGTCTCGGCGCGGGGTTCATCCCCGAGGTGCTGAACACCGACATTATCGACGAGGTGATTCTGGTCACCGAGGAAGAGTCCGCGCGTTACGCCAAGCGCTGCGCCATGGAGGAGGGTATCGCCGTGGGCATTTCCAGCGGTGCCGCCATTGCAGCGGCCTGCCGCCTGGCGGCGCGTCCTGACGTCGCGGGCAAGACCATCGTTGTCATCGTCCCCTCCCCCGCCGAGCGTTACCTGAGCACATGGTTGTTTGAAGACATCAGCATGGAGAGCGACGAGGTCTGAATCTCGCCGCCCGAAAATCGAAGCAGCAACTCAGTCGTCCATAAGGAGAGAAATCATCATGAACCACATAACAATCAGCCGCCTCCTTGGGGCCAGCCGACTGGCCACCCTCATGCTGTGCGCCATCGCAATCCTCGCGCTGGCGGGCTGCACCAAAACCGTGAGCGTGGATCTGCTGGATAAGCCGCTGCCCGTACTGAGCGAAGGTGAGCCTGAGGTGGGAATGGTGAGCACGGTGGGCACAAACCGCGTGCAACTGATTTCCATGAGCGATAACTCAAACACCCTCGGCGAGCGCTATGCGGATTGGTTCAAGAAAAACGGCTGGTCGCAGATAAGCCAGTCGGCCAACGTGAACACGGCATCGTGGATACTGGGCCGCGACTCCTCACAAACCATCATTGATTACGCGGCCGGCACGGGCACGAAGATCCGCATCACCACCCCGGACAAGCAATGAAGATAGAGTTTCGCAACGTCTCCAAAACCTTCGCACAGCAGGGCAACGGATCGCGCCGCCGTGTGCAGGCGTTGATGCCGGTGAACCTGACCATTCCGAAGGGCGAGTTCTTCGCCATCATCGGGCCGTCGGGTTGCGGCAAAAGTACGCTGCTGAACATCCTTGCGGGGCTGGACACGCCCGACGAGGGCGAGGTGCTGGTGGACGGCGTTCCTGTGCGCGGTGCGGGTTCCGACCGCGTGGTGGTGTTCCAGGAAGCCGGGCTGATGCCGTGGATGACGGTGAGCCGCAACATCGAATATGGCTTGAAGCTGCGCGGCATGAAGGCCGCCGACCGCCGCGAACGGGCCGAGCATTTTCTGAAAATGGTGCACCTTTCCAAGTATGCCAACGCCATGCCCCATGAGTTGTCCGGCGGCATGCGCCAGCGGGTTTCCATCGCCCGGGCTCTGGCGCTGGAGCCGAAGGTGTTGCTGATGGACGAACCCTTCAGCGCGCTGGACGCCCAGACCCGCGACGTGCTGCACGACGAAGTGCAGCGCATCTGGCAGGAGACGAAAACCACAATCGTGCTGGTGACGCACAACATCAGCGAGGCGGTGTTTTTGGCCGATCGCGTGTTGATCATGACGGCCGCCCCGGGCAGCGTGAAGCGACTGGTGCGCGTGCCCTTCGCGCACCCCCGGGCCAAGTCGAGCGCCGACCTCGGCACGTTCACCGCCGCGCTGCACGTGCAGATAAAAGAGGAAGTGGACAAGGTGGCCGCGCGTGAATTGGACCCCGACTGGACTCCGGAACTGATGCCCACCAAGCCCGCCAACGACATCGCCAGCGGCATCTGACGGCGTGTCCGCGGCTTTCCATTTCCACACTCCCGTTTTTCTTGCGCCCGTTGCGGCGAGCGCCCAATGTCAGATCAGGTTTCCCGCAACCATCGCGGCACTCCCCAATAACCAGCGAAGGATTTTTGAAACGTGTTCCAGTTCATTCCCGCCATTGACCTGATGGACGGCGCCGTGGTGCGCCTGCAGCAGGGCGACGCCACCCGCAAGACCGTGTACCCCGTGGCACCCGCCAACATCGCCCGCCAGTATGAGGAGGCCGGTGCCCAACGCATCCACGTGGTGGACCTCGACGGCGCCTTCGGCGGCTCGCCGCGCAATCTCGACGCCATCCGCGCCATCCGCGCGGCGGTCTCGTGCGAGATCGAAGTGGGCGGTGGCATCCGCTCTGCTGAAACCGTGGCCACGCTGTTAGACGCCGGCATCAATTACGCCGTCATCGGAACCCGCGCTCTCGAAGACCCGGCCTTCCTGGCCACCATGACGGCCGCCCACAGCGGAGCGATCATCGTGGGAGCCGACGCCCGCGACGGCTTCCTCTCCACGCGCGGCTGGACCACCGCCACCGAGCTGGAAACCGTGCCCTTTCTCACGCGCCTGCGCGACGAAACCGGCGTGCAAACCGTGATTTTCACCGACATCGCCCGCGACGGAATGTTTACCTCGCCCAACCACACGGCACTTTGCGAAGTGCTTGATATAAAAGGGTTGAACGTGATTGCATCGGGGGGCGTGGGCACCGCCGGCGACGTGGCCGCCCTTAGGGACCTGAATAGGTCCAATTTGGTTGGCGTAATTGTGGGCAAGGCATTATACGATGGCAGGGTGGAGTTGCAGGACGCGCTCCGCGCCGCGTCGAAATCATAATTACCAGCCTGCTGCAGGCAGGAAAAGAATTTCAAGCTCCGATAAATTCCACACCGAAAGGACACACAACAAGATGAGCGAAAACGCACTCGAAATCACCGATGACAAGTTCGATGAGGAAGTCCTGAAATCCGAAACCCCCGTGCTGGTCGATTTCTGGGCCACCTGGTGCGGACCGTGCAAGGCTGTCGGTCCCATCGTTGACGAGCTGGCCACGGAATACGCAGGCAAGCTGAAGGTCGGCAAGGTTGACGTCGACACCAACCAAAGGGTCGCCGCCAGTTACGGAATTCAGTCCATTCCGACGCTGCTGATTTTCAAGAACGGCGAAATCGTCGAGCGCATCACCGGCGCATATCCCAAGAACATCCTCAAGCAGCACATCGACAAACATATCTGAGACCCCCGACACGGGTTGCCGCCTGCGCGTCAGGCGGGCTGCACGATCCTTTGCCGGGATGGGCGCGCTGCTCTGCGTTCCTCCCGGCTTTTTTCTTTTCATCGATGGATGAATGAGGAGCCCCATGTCCGCTTCCCCTTACCTGCTGCGCCCAGCCCGCCCGGATGAAATCGCGCCGATCTGCCGGATACTGGCAGGCATGGAACCGTGGCTGACGCTGGGCATCACAGCGACGTCATTGGAAACAGCCTTTGCCCGCGACGCAGACATAAGGCGTGTGCAGGTGGCCGCAGAGGACGACACGCTTCTGGGCATGGTTGCCTTCCGGACGATGCGAGGCATGGAATACGTCTCGGCGCTTCGGGCGCGGTCACAGCGCAATGCAGGTCTGGGCGACGTCAGCGAAACCCAGGCCCCGGACTATCCCGACGGTGGCTATGTGAATTGCCTCGCCGTGTTTGGTAACCAGCAAGGGCGCGGGATTGGTCTGGAGTTGCTGCAATACGCCGAGGCTGAAACTGCCCGCGATGGGTCGGAACGCCTCTACCTGTGTGTATCGGATTTCAACGCAGCGGCGCGGCGCTTTTACGCGCGACTCGGCTACACCGAAATGACGTGCTTCAAAGACTGTGTGGTGGTGGGGCGCGATGAGTTGTTGCTCGTAAAGCCCGTCATTTCTGCATGAACACGCAGCCTGTAGCGCGTTAATATAAATTCATGTTAACCAAACGCGTTATCCCCTGCCTCGACGTGAAAGACGGTCGCGTCGTGAAAGGCGTCAACTTCGTCAATCTCATCGACGCCGGCGACCCTGTTGCCTGCGCCATCGCTTATGACCGCGCGGGAGCCGATGAACTGGTTTTCCTCGACATCACCGCAAGCCACGAGGGCCGCGCGCCCATCATCGACGTGCTGCGTCGCACCGCCGCCGAGGTTTTTATGCCCGTTACGGTGGGCGGTGGAATCCGCACCCTCGACGACATCAAGGCGATGCTGCGAGCCGGCGCCGACAAGGTTTCGCTCAACACTTCCGCCGTGGAAGACCCCGATTTCGTACAGGCGGCAGCGGCGAGGTTTGGCACACAGTGCATCGTGGTGGCCATCGATGCGAAACGCACCAACGGCAGCCGCCCTTATCCGTTCGAGGTGTACACCCACGGCGGACGCACGGCCCGAGACCTGGACGCCGTGGCCTGGGCTCAACGCATGGAGAAACTCGGAGCCGGTGAAATTCTGCTGACCAGCATGGACCGCGACGGAACCCGCGACGGCTACGATCTGGAGCTGACCGCCGCTATAGCCGATGCCGTGGGAATCCCTGTGATCGCCTCGGGCGGCGTGGGAAACCTGGAGCATCTCGCCGAGGGTGTGCTCAAGGGTCACGCCGAGGCGGTGCTTGCGGCCTCCATCTTTCACTTCGGCGAATTTTCGATTTCAGAAGCCAAGGCCCACCTGGCCACGCGCGGCATTGCCGTTCGAGAGAATGTGGAACGTTAACACACCGCTTCTTGTCTGAATTGCATTAACCGATGCCACATCTGAAAATCTCGTCCCATTCCGTGCAGCGTACGGTGCACGCCAACGAACTGCACGAAGCCCACCAGGCCGCGCTGGATTCGCCCGACTTCGAAAGTCTGCGCCCGATGTTTGACTGGCTCAGTAACCGCATGACCGAGCGCCGCTTCCGCAGCGAAACCGGGACGGTTAAAAAATCGCGCAAATTTAAGCTGGCTGTGTCGCGTGCCATGGCGCAGGCGGTGGTCAATTCGCCTTCCGCGGAGCGCGCCTACCAGCGCGTGAACGGTCCGGCTCGGGTGCATTTCACGCGCATCATATTGCCCGTCGCGGGCCTGCCGCCTTCACTGGATGGACTGCGTGTGGCGCAGATAACCGACGTGCATCATGGCCCGTGGTTGCCGGCCGAATACATCGCCGCAATTATGGCGCAGGTGAACGCAACGAAACCGGATCTGGTTTTGCTCACGGGCGATTACGTCATTAACTCGCCGCGCTACATCGACCCGGTGGCGCGCGCCTTCGCCACGCTTCGTCCTAGCATCGGCGTGTTCGCCGTGCTGGGTAACCACGACTGGTGGGAGGGCGCCGGGCGCATGCGTGCAGCGTTGGAAAGCGCGGGAATCCCGATGGTCGATAACCGTCATGTGGTGGTGTCTCCCGAGCGCAGCCTCATCACATCGCGGCGCGCGGATAGCCCGCTGGGTCTCGCTGTGGCGGGCGTGGGCGACTACTGGGAAGACCGCGTTTCCGCCGACGACGCGTTGGGTGGACTGCCCGATGCGATGCCGCGATTGTTGCTCTCGCACAATCCCGACGTGGCCGAAGACGCAGCATTTCTTTCAGCGGGTCACCGCGTGGACCTCATGATTTCCGGGCACACCCACGGCGGACAGGTCCGCATTCCGCGCCTGGGCACGCCGGTCATCCCGTCGCTCTACGGCGGGAAGTACGCCAGCGGATGGGTCGACGGTCCGGCGTTTCCGGTCTACATCAACAACGGGATCGGCACCAGCGGTGTGCCGCTGCGGTACAAAGCCCCCGCCGAAGTAACGATCTTCGACCTCACCCCGGCCGGATTGATTTTGTAAGAAGTAGCATCATCTCCGCTTAAAAAACTTCCACTTCTCACGAGCCGATTTATGTTGACGTTCAGGTCGCCTTTCTCGCATGTATCTTAATTAGAAAGCGCGGGGAAAGCGCAGGTTCGGGCAGCAAGAAATAGCTTCTCGGTCTTTCCCGTTTCGGCTCGGCGATAGCCTCCGATACGGAAGACTTATTCGGGATTCCGTGTAATCGAAGGCTCGAATATCACGCACTTTTCCCCGCGCTTCTTTTTTGTTTCCAGCCCTCATCAAAGGCTCCGCCTCGCCGGATGTACAATCATCCATGAGCATTCCACTCTCACCCCTGGCCGAAATCCTTGGCGATGCCGCCGAGCGCGGTGCCTCGAGCGTTTTGTTTCTCGCCGGCAACCCGCCCTGCATCCGTATCGGGCGGAAACTCCAGCCCCCCCTCGCCGAGCCGAACCTCACCTTTCACGACACCGAAGCCATCGTGCATCAGCTAACCGATGGCGCCCAACTGACCATGCTTCACACGAACGACAATTACGAGATGCCCTTCAACATTGCGGGTGTCACGGGCATGGTGACTATCTTTTACAGTCAGGGTGCCCACAGCCTGGTCTTCTACCTGGATCCCGTTCACGAACCGCCGGTCATAGAAAATCTTCCGCCCGACCCCGGCGACCCATCACCAAACGAATGATGATGCTGAAGATTAACGTAAGCGCGAAAAGCACGTACGCGATGGCAGACGCGTAACCCATGCGGTAAAACTCGAACGCATTCTGGAACAGGTAATACACCACGGTCATGGTGGAAGCCGCGCCGCGATTCATAACGTTCGGCAGCACAAACACCTGCAGCGAATCGATGGTGGTGATGAGCACCACAAAGAACATCGTGGGGCGCAACATGGGCAGCGTTACATAACGCAGGTCCTGCCGCCAGGTGGCACCATCCATGTGAGCCACTTCGTACATGGTGGACGGGATGCCCTGCAAGCCCGCGAGAAAAATGACAGTATTGAACCCCACCACGCCCCACACGTTGACTAACGTCATGGTAATCAGCGGCACGAAATGGTGCGAGCTGTCCAGGAAGCGGTATTGGTGGCGGGTCCACTCGGGGGTCTTGAATCCGATCCACTGCATGAACACACCAAACCCGTGCACCGCTTCGTTGAACATGCCCACTTCGCTGTTCAGGATCATCTTCCACAGCAGCGCCACCACGACCAACGACACCACCGACGGGATGAAAAAGACGCTGCGGAAGAAGCGTTGGAAAAAGCGAACCGAGTTAAGAAACAACGCCAGTGTCAGCCCCACCACCACGGAAATGGTCACCGTGAGAGCGGAGAAAACAAGCGTGTTCAACAGTGCCCGATGGAAGTTGTTATCCCCCATCGCACGGCGATAATGGTCCAATCCCACAAACTGCGCCTCAACGATGCCGTTCCAGCGTGTGAGGCTGAGGGCCGCAGAGTAGCCAATGGGAAAAACCATGAAGAGCAGAAAGACGGTGAAAAACGGCGCAATGAAAAAATAGGCGTTTCGTTGACGCTTTATCTCATGCCAGAACGTTGGACGGACGGGCGATATTTTCACCGCATCCATTTCACCCCAGACACAGATGCGCCAGAGCCAGCGTGTATATTTTTACATTGCGAAGGAGATGCTCCTCCGAGATGCGCTCATCGGCCTTGTGAATCAGATCCTCTTCCTCGGCGGGCTCCACCGGACCGAAACAAACCGCCCGCGGGAATGCCTTGGCATAGGTACTGCCGCCAATGCTCAACAGACTCGCTTCGCGGCCGGTCACGTCTTCATACGCGCTTTGCAGCGCTTGGATGAAATCGGGGTATTCGTTGGGATCGACATGAATGGCGTCCAACACGTTGCCCATGGCGTCGCTCGAAACGCTGAAACCGGTTTCTTCGCTGAACGCATCCAGACGTTTCTTGGCGCGATGATAGCATTCTTCTGCCGGGAAACCCAGCGTGGGGCGAATGTTGAAGACCGCTTCAACCTTGCCGCCCTCCCAGTTGACGATGCCGAGGCTTGAGGTTGTGTCGCCCAGTATTTCGTGCGACCCTTCCACATCCAGACCTTCGCCGGTGGTGTCGGACGCTGACGAATACAGGAACTCGGCCATGTCGGCCTCGTCATCGGTCACGAAACCACTCTCGGTGATAAACTGCAGCATATCCACCGCGGCGTTATGACCCTCGTGGGGGCAGGACCCATGGGCACTGCGACCGTGGAATGTGATGATGGCATCTTGGGGATTATCTTCGGGGCGTGAAAGCGTGGCCTTCGCCTCGGAGTTGTGCTTCAGGAAGGAATCCAACTCGCGCTCGATGAGAGAAATCTCAGCCGAAGAATCACCGCCGAAACGTATCTCGCCCTTCGCCGGAACGATGTTCGCACGATCTCCCGAGTGGGCGCTCACCAGATAGAAACCGCCGCTCTCGGGCGCGCCTTCGTCGGGCACTTCCACGATCATCTTCAGGTTCAGCATCCCCTTTTCGCCATTCACGATGGGGAACGATGCATCGCTCACGATGGTGAACTCGGGCTCCTGCTCGAGCTCGGCATAACGCTTGATGTCGCCCCAGTGGCCGAATTCCTCAGCCGTCCCCACCACCAAACGCGCGCCGCGCCGATAGGGGCGCTCCAACTTTTGAAGAAGATTGATAGCCCACAGGCACTGGATCACAGGACCCTTGTCATCCTGACAGCCACGTCCCCAGATCACGCCGTCGGCCACTTCGCCGCCGAAGGGATCGTGCGTCCAGCCTTCGCCGGGCGGCACCACGTCGGTGTGCACCGGCATCGCCACAAACTTGCCCTTGTAGGGGATGGCAGCCACGGCCAGCTCGTTGTCATGGCAGCGCCATTCAAGACCCATCCGTTGCGCTTCACCCTTGAGAAACTCCAGACAGCTCAGCGTCTCGGCGCGGAACGCCTCCTCGGCCTCGGGTGCCGGGTCGCCACCCACGGTGCGGAATTTCAGCAGCGTGCTCAGCCCCGCAATAATCTCGTCGCGGTGGCTTTCCACCAGTGCTTCAATGCTCTGCTTCAACCCCTGTGCCGTCATCGGGTCTCCAGTTTCTTCATCTCGTATAGTGTTCATTACCTAATGACGCGGGTTGCCGGTTGTGAAGCGTTTTCTTGTGAAGCGGCATTTCACTTTGCAGCGGCGTAAATTCGGGTCCCATCGCGTTCGGAAATCCAGTTCGCAAAAAGATCAAACGCCGGCGCGGTCGCGCCAGAAGGTCGTCAGCGGATTGTCATCCCCACCCGCAACGCCCTTGATTTTATCGGGAGAGAAGTGCGGCGCGCAAATCCACGCTCCCAGCTTTTCGCCCAACTGCCAGGCGCCGAAACGCTTCATCACAAACTCGCGTCCCTGCATGCCCAACTCGCGCAGGTCTGTTTGTCGAGCCGCCGCTGCCACAAGAGCCTCGGCCAGGCTGGTCGCGTTGCCCAGTTCAAACGGCAGCACAAAGCCCGCCCCGGCCAACTCCTGCGATAGCTCCGTTACCACGGTGCTGATCACCGGTTTGCCTTCCGCGAGAAACTGCACGATTCGCGTGCGGCTGCCGAGGAGGGCTTCGTAGGAAGCGCGATCGACGTTCATCCCCACCTGACAGCGCGGATACAGATTGCGCAACTCGCTCAGGGGTTGCCAGCCGGTCATCTCCACGGCGTGGGCAACACCCGCCGATTTCACCCCCGCGCAAAAGCGCGTGAAGGCGTCATCGTGATAATTCGGAATGCCTCCGCCCACCACCAGCAAACGTATGCGGGGGTTCGTGGCAACAGCCTGCGCCAGCCCGCCAACGAGGGCGTCAACATCCATCCATGTGTTGAAGCTGCCGCTCCACATGGCGGTGAATTCTGTTCCCGGCAGGCGCGTGGCGCCGTGCCGCGCAGGGATGTCCGAGGCGAACAATCCGAACGGAAGCGCCGCAACAAAATCGTGTGGTGCGGTGTGACGGTTCAAACGCCCCGCCGCGCCCAGTTGCCCGATTAACGCAAACCGCTGGCGCTCACTGAGGGCGCTGAAAAAATCTCCCTGCAACATGGCCGCGAGATGAAGTTTCCACACATGGTGCAGCCGCGTCTGGTTTTCGCTGCGCTGGTCGGGGGCCGAAGCGGCCTTGGTTTGGATCTCGGTAAAAGGATCGCCGAAAAAGTCCACCCACAAGGGCACACCCAAGCGTTGCGCCAGCGCCGCGCCTGTGGCACAAGGCTGTGAAGAAGCCGTGGCCACGACGGCGGTCACATCATCGGGAAGGTCTGACATGGGCACCTCGGTGGCTTTGCCCGTGCCAAAGGCCAGAAAGTCGTCGAAGGTGAGCGGCAGATAGCGCACATTGCAGACGGGACCGGATGGCGTGTCATCCAGCGGAACAACAACGTCAAAAGCATGGTTGCCGCCGGTGCGCAGTTGCTGCTCGAGGGCAGCCACAATAATGCGCGGCGTGGTGCCCGACCGTGCCAGCGCACGGGCACAAGTCTGTACGATCTGCCACGTCCGCGCACCCGGAGCCATCACCGGAAACTGAGGCTCACACGGCATGGGTCCACAGCCTGTTATCACAATGGTCATGAAAGTGATATGGCCGGTGCGCGCGGTAAGATCAAGTGCGGACTAAGGGGGCGCATAACCTCAAAACATGTGACGCAGATATTCCTGTCGGCAACCTTCGCCTCCGTTAGAAATCTCCCAGCGGATACCGCCCCACCCTGTCGCCCTCTTCCAACATGGCGATGTAGTTGTCGTAATTCGCATACTCGGGCACGCTGTTGCTCGACCCGAGACAGAACCCTCCACCGGGGGCCGCACGGCGCACCCGGTCGCGAACCATTTCGCGCACATCTTCCTGCGAACCGCGGCACAGCGTATCCACCTCCACACTGCCGAGCACACACAGCCGCCCGCCGGTGCGCTCTTTCACCTCGGCCACGTCCATGCTTTTGGGTTCAATGGGATGCAGCGCCGTCACGCCGCAATCGATGAAATCCTCCATCACGTCCCACAGCACGCCGTCGCTGTGATACAAAAACGGAATTCCGCGCCGCTGCGCCAGGGCACCCATTTTGCGCACCCACGGAAACAGCAATTCGCGGAAGAACTCCGGGGCGATCATCAACCCGCCGGTGTACGCCAGATCGTCCGTGTACCAGATGGCCGACAGCCGGTCGAGGTCGATCATGTTCTCGTATAAATTCGTCACCGCGGCCCCCACACGATCGAACATCGCCGCCACCAGTTCGGGCTCTTCGTACAGCGCGATGGCAAAAGTCTCGAACCCCATGCTCTCCCAAATGAAAGTGTAAATGTCGCCGTATTGCCCGATAAGCCCCATCTCCGGCGGCAGGGTGCGGCACGCCTCCTCCAGCCGCGCGTAGCTCACACTCTCGGGCGTGGGCCATTGGTAACGATCGAAATCTGCCCACGATTGAATCACGCCGTCGTGCTCGTTTGCCCAGCGGCGCACGGGACCACCCTCGGCCACCACGCTTTCGCGTGCCGACGCATCGCCCCCGGGCTGGATGTTTGCCGGGTTCATGTTGATGCCCGGTTGAACCTTAATATAGTCGTAGCCCGCAATGTGCGAGAATTCGATTTCGTCAGCCACCGTCACGCACGGATGCCCCAGCATGCGCCCCTTGAACAGCGGATGCACCCCCAGTTCGATGAACGGCACCAGGTCCGGCTCGCCCTCGCACAGCAACGCCGTTCGCGCGCGCTTCCAATCGGGCTTGCGGGTAATGTAGGGTCGAACATCAGCCATGGCTCACGCTCCTGAGAAGGTTTGGTTATGCTTATGGGGCGGGCGTTTGGGTTTCTCAATTAATTATCAATGGGAGGCATGGGAGCCATGGGACGGATGAGGCACCTTGCACCAAACAGCAACCGCCCCACCCACTTCTGCTTGTCATCGTATTATTGGGCCATTAAATTATCCTCATCATGCTCACACTTGAAGGCACCCGCATAAAAAATCTCGGCCCTCGCAGATTCCCCTCACCGCTGGGCCTCAGTTCCATCTATGGCGACCTTGTCGCCAATTACGTAACCGACGAAGATCGCGTCCGCTTTGAAGTAGACGTCATCCCCGGCCGGCCGCCCCGTGCCAGCAATCTCTCCTTCGAAAAGGCCGGACCCCGCTCCGAGCTTTTTTTCAACCCGGCCAAGAGCCGCGCTGCGGTCGTCACCTGCGGCGGCCTCTGCCCCGGCTTGAACGACGTCATCCGATCCATTTACGTCCAACTGCGCTTCCAATAACCCCCGCCAATGGGTTCGAGCCCATTCAACTTACCATGCCCATGCTCGACAATGCCCACCGCGACGGCGGCACCATTCTCGGTTCCAGCCGAGGCCAGCAGTCGGTCGAGGTCATGGCGGATTTCCTTCGCGACCAGCGCATCAACCTTTTCTTCACCGTGGGCGGCGACGGCACCCAAACTGGTGCCTATCTTCTCGCCCGCGAATGCGAACGGCGCAACATGGCCATCTCCATCATCGGCATCCCAAAAACCATCGACAACGACATCGCCTACGTCACCCGCACCTTCGGCCTGGCAACGGCCATCGACGAAGCCCGCAAGGTGCTCGACTGCGCCCACGCCGAGGCCCGTGGAGTGCCCAACGGCATCTCCATCGTCAAGCTCATGGGGCGCGACTCGGGCTTCATCGCAGCCGGCGCAACAGTGGCCAGCCAGCAGGTTAACTTCACGCTCATCCCCGAAATGCCCTTCAGCCTGAAAGGCGAGAAGGGATTTCTCGCTACCTTGAAAAAACGCATCGAGAACCGTGGCCATGCCGTGATAGCCATCGCCGAGGGGGCCGGGCGCAACCTGCTCGAATGCAAAGACCCCTCCAGCGACGCATCGGGTAACGTGCGCCACGGCGACATCGGTCTGTTTCTCAAGGACGCCATCTACGAGTACTTTCACGGCGAACATATGGCCGTGAACATCAAGTACTTCGATCCCAGCTACATCATCCGCAGCGTGCCGGCCAACACGACCGACAACCTGCTGTGCGACCAACTGGGCCGCAACGCCGTGCACGCCGCCCTGGCCGGAAAAACCGAGATGGTGGTGGGCGAATGGCACGGGATGCCCACTCACATCCCCATGCAACTCGTGGCCGGCCAGCGCAAACAGCTCGACCCCGAAAGCAACCTGTGGCTAAGCGTAATGATGTCCACCGGCCAACCCGCCAGCATGATGGGATAACCAGCCGAAAAGTCTAACCGGCCACCCGCCTCCCCATTCTTCCCATATCTCCCATTACTCCCATCAAAAAAACGGCGGAGAGACGAATCCAACATCGTCCCTCCGCCAATTATTTTTGCTTTAACGGCCCCGCCTTATGGCGCAACCGGAGCTCTTCAATCTATGCTGAAAGCACTCATCGTGACCGGGACGTTAAAGCCTCCCGGAAGAGCCACCGTGGTTGCGTTGCCGTTAATCGCCGTTACGACCCGTGTTGCCCAATAACCGCTTGGAGAGTCGCTGTCTGCTGACGGCTGGGTGCCGCCCCAGTTGCCATCGTTCTCAGGCACATCAAGCTTGCGCATGGCCACAATATCTTTCGCAAAGTCGGCGGCATTGCCAATCCGATCACCACCGAAAGTGTCGGTCACCGAGGAGGTTGTGTTGTTAAACAACTGATACTCTTCGTTGCCGTTATGGTTAACATTGGTGTTATAAACCACGCCGCTGACCGTGCCAAAGACGGGGGTGAAATCAGCGGAGTTATTGGCAATTACGAAATAGCCACCGGCAGGAACCGATCCTGCCAACGGAATGTTAGTCGCTGTTGTTCCACCATTTCCGAACTTCTTGAGGATGTAATCGTTCGGCGAATCCAAGTCGATGGCGGCGCCCGTGGGGTTATGAATCTCCACGAATTTCAAGTTGCCCGACGTTCCCTCGAACACCTCGGAAATCAGGAGCTTGGTCCACGTGGAGGTCGTCGGCGGATCTTCATCACCGCCACCGGGCGTTATCGGAAGAAACAGCGTGCCTGCGCTCTCAAAGGCCGCATTGGCCGGGTCCACATCCGCGCCGCCCGTCGGGCTGGAATGAATCCCACTCGCATTCACGCGCAGTTTGATGCCGTTGTACAGCACCGCCGTGTCAGAAATGTCTGCCGTGATCAACAGATTGCGTGGCGATGCGGCCAGCAAGCGGTAAGGCGGCGACAGGTTGAAAGTGGCAGCACCTCCACTCAACACCGTCGAAGCCAGCAGAGGCTCGCCGCTGTCGACTTTACCATTATTATTATTGTCCACGATCAAACTCAAAACATCGATATCCAGATCCGCAGCCGAACTGGTCTGCGTCACGTCAACCGAGCCGAGGTCCCATTCGTTCGTCGCGGCTGCGAGGGTCATGCCGACCAGCGGCACATCCAGTGCACCAATCTCCGCGCTCGTTGTGGAGCGATCCACAAACGTAACGGGGTTGAGAGTGTCGCCGTTGGCGTAGGCCCCGACGATGGTCACCTGACCGCTGTCGAGATTGGTGAACGCGGGCGCAACATCTGTACCACCCGAGGCGTGATGAGTGATGCCATTGGCCACGGCGCGAACGCCAAACGTGCGCGAACCGCCGATGCTCGTGGAAAGGGAACCCGTAACCAGCAATTTGGTATTGCCCGGGGCTACGTAAAACGGGTGCGAGAGCGTAAAGGTGGCATTGCCGCCGGAGAACGTACGCGTATCCAGCAGCACGTCGGCCGTGGTTGCATAGCCGTCGTTGTCCACATCCCACCACAGTTTCACCGCCGCCACTTCGGAGTCGGCAATGGTGCCCAGCTTGCCCAGTGCAACAGAGTTTACATGAAACTGGTTGGCCGCAAGCCCGAGGTTCAAGGTCATCAAAGGGATGTCTTGCGCGCCCGCTGATTGATTCGCTACCGGGGCTCGGTTTTGCCCGGTCACGGTCAGCGTGTCGTTGTCGGTCATCGCCCAGGCTGTGCCGCCAAAAATCGTGGCCACCCATTCGGGGTGATCCACAAACGGATTCGCATTGCGTTGGCGGTTATAACCCTTTTGATTACGCACGCGCTCCCATGCATCCGGCGGATAGGCAATGTGCCAGGCCAGCAGGTAGCTCAGGTACGCCATCTCTCCGGCGCCCGTTCCGCCAGGTGCAGAGTTGATGACAACCAAATCCCTCTCGCCGCTCTCGCCCGCATAGCGCACATCCATATACAGAATTGCCCGCGCCGCGCGACCCTTGTCGATGTTCGCCGGTTCGAAATCCTTGTTATCATCCTTATTTCCGAAAACATCCGTATAGCTGGGGTTCGTCACAATCTTGTACGGATAATTGGAACGATAATTATTGGCATCGGAGTCACACGGGAACAGCGCGTGGATATCGCTGCGCATGGGTTCGTTCTCATTGAAGGAACTCTGCGGCCAGGAATGTTCCTTGTTCCATCCGCCCGTGGCAGCGTTGCCATCTTGCGAGGTTCCCGAGTTTTTGTTCCGCGACTGGCGGCCATACATTAGTAAATTATTTGAGGCATTAGCCGGGTCTTCATCGATCACATTCAGGGCCACCTCGGCACTGCTGTATCCCACCCGCGAAAAGCCCGCCGAAATAATGTCGTTCAGCGAACTGCGCAGCGTGGCCCCCGATGCCGTGTTTGCCGTATTGTAATAACTGACCGGCGCCCCCGCCTGCGCGACCACAGCCCCCGCCAGGATAGCCCCCGTGGCTAAAGCAACGCGCAATGTATCGGATGAAAATAAACGGAACATAAAAGTAAGGTCCTCTTACAAAATAAGGATATGTCAGGTTGACGAAAAACGTCGTGATGGAAGGTTTAACGATTCTTTTACCAGCCCCTCTCAACCATGTTCGGCGCGCAATCTCTTTTTCCATTGTTGACGCGGCCCATCAACGGAGCCATTATCTCTGTAAAACCGACATGCCAGACGCCGCCAGCCATAGTCCTCACCTGGAAATTCCACCGCCCGCCCAACGCGACAAGGCCTCTCTGCGCACTGTGTTTAAAAGACATAGACGGGCGCTGACTGCCAGCGACCTTTCCCCCGCCAACGATGCCATTACCCGGAAACTCCTCCTGCTTCCGGCTCTGCAAAACGCCCGAACGATTTTCTCTTACATCACCATCCAAAATGAAGTGGACACCTGCCCGGTTATCAACGCGCTTCTCGATCAGGGCGTAAGCGTCATCGCCCCCCCCGTTGACCAAGCTTCCGAAATTCACGAAGCGGTCCACTTCGTCTATCGCGGCGACCCCGCCCTGTCGGGTGCGCTCCCTCCCCGCTCGGTCACACCCGACATCACCTCGGCCCTCGACCTCTCCGACATCGACCTGTTCATCGTTCCCGGCATCGTCTGGGACCCGCGGGGCTATCGGGTGGGTTTCGGCGGCGGATATTTTGACTGGCTACTCTCCCAGGCCCGACCCGACGCGCACATCCTCGGCCTCGCTTACGAATGGCAGGTTGTGGATATGATCCCCATAGACCCGTGGGATCGCCCCGTTCACGCACTTCTCACGGAAAAACGTCTCATTCACTGCCCGCACCCACAGGGTTAGCGCACTGAACACTGGAAAATTACCATTTCTCTTCCCTTTTCCGTGCCACCCCTGTCTAATTTGATAATATAAACAGGCTTAATCACGACATAAAGGGAAGTAAGTAACTCATGGGCTGGTTCGATAAACGCTCCTGGCGCCTTCGCCGCAAGATCAAAGACCTTCAAACAGACCTTCGCACCGCAGAGGCAGAGGGTAAGTTCATCGTGCAGGACGGCCTGTTCTTCGCCGAACTGCAGGACATGGGCGAAGTTACCATGATGGCCTTCGGCACAAACCTGCTGGCCGCCGAGGAAGAAAATGTCATCCGTGGTTTCTTCGACCGCAACGGCTTCATCGTCGACACTCTCAAGCTCGACAAAACCTACACCGGTCTGGCCGAGGTTGAGATTATCCCCGCCGAAGAGATGATCCGATCCGTGGCCCGCGAACTGAAGAGCGAAGGTTACAAACTCGTCGACGACAGCGACAAGGAACTGGCCCCCAACCTCACCGCGAAGATCCTCACGCTGAGTGCGGTCATGCGCGCCATGACGCTCATGTTCTCCGAACGTGTGCAGCATACCATCTCCACCACGAACGTTAAGATGAACAAAGAGGGCAACCGGCTGCTCCATTGGCTGCCGAAGATTGTCGAAGCTCTCGAAAACAAAGTTGACCGGTTCACCACTGAAATTATCCGCCCGGGATTCGAAGCCGCCTTTGAAGAGTTTTATGGTACGTTGGGAAAATCCGGTTCAAAGGGCAAAGCCGCTCCGGCGAGAGCACCACGGGCAGCCGATCCGGATGAGCCCCTGGGCATGATTCCTCCCGTGGAGGCAGCACCGCGCCCCAGTGCGCCTTCGTCGTTTCCTCCGCCGCCCACTGCGCAACCCCCCAAATCGATCGACGATACACCGACGGCACCTCACCCCAGTATGAATGTTCCACCCCGCGTTGCTCCTCCGCCGCCACCACCTGCCGCCGCCGCACCGCGTAAAGCATCCGGCATAGAATCCAATGCTCTGCTGGCCCGTGATGCAGCCGAGGCAAAGGCACGCATGTACCGCGCTCTGGTTGGAGCCAATGCCTCGCGTTGCCTGAAAAACAGCGAGGCTCTGCTGAACGAAATCATCCCGGTCATGCGGGCCTCTGCGGTGTGTATTCTCACGAAAATGCCCGGCGGCGACTCGCTGGCCATGCACGTGCAGGCCGGCGACAAGCTGACCTGGGGTGACGGCGAGGGAATGCCCATCTCCACCACTGTCGTAATGGACGCTCTGCGTCGGCGCACCATTGTAACCCACGCATCCGGCCCCGCAGGCCAGGAGGCGACGGGCAGCATGATCATGAACCGCATCGATGCGGCAGCCGCCGTGCCCATTCAGGCCGACGGAGAAGTGATCGCCATTCTTTACATCGACCGACGCGATCAGGGAAACGGGTTGTTCACCGACGCTGAGACCAGCATGATCGAAAACCTGATCAAGCCCTTCGAAGACTTTCCCGACCTGACCCTCGCCACGCGGAGGTAGGCGGGGGGGGGCGAGGGGGCGAGGGTGCTCGGAGCGGTTAGAATGGACGAAATGGACGTTATGGACACTATGGACTTTATGGACGTGGTGGCGAAGGGCCGCGCAGTAATTAACTGATCTTGTTTGGGGGTTCTTGTCCTCTTAAAGCGGCGAGGATGTTTGTTGCCATCAGCTCGCCCATGACCGCTCGGGTGTGCTCGGTGGCGCTGCCGATGTGGGGCAGGAGAACGGCGTTTTCCAGCCCAACCAAACCGTCAGCCATCCGGGGTTCATCTTCATAAACGTCCAGTCCGGCTGCAAAAATCTGGCCGCTGCGCAACGCTTCCACCAGCGCCGCTTCGTCCACCACCGGACCTCGGGCTGTGTTCACCAGCACGGCGGTGGGTTTCATCAGCCCAAACTCTCGGGCGCCTATCATGTGACGGGTTTCGGGCGTCAGCGGCACATGCAGCGAGATAAAATCTGACTCCGCCAGCAACGAGTCCAGGTCCACGCGTCGCCCTCCGGTGGCCTGCTCGAATTCCGGTTTCGAGCGATGGTGGGCGTACACAACCTGCATATCCCATCCGCGCGCACGCCGAGCAGTGGCGGTACCGATGCGCCCCGCGCCGATGATTCCCAGCGTGCGCCCGACCAAATCCACTCCCAGAAAACCATTGGGTTCCCACCCGTGAAACTCCCCCGCCCGCAGAGAACGTTCGGCCGAACCCGTGCAACGCGCCGCCGCCATGAGCAACGCCCACGCAACGTCGGCCGTGGCGTCGGTCAATACATCCGGCGTATTGGTCACCCACACACCACGGCTCCGGGCTTCTTCGAGATCGATGTTGTTATAGCCAACAGCGTAGTTGGCCACCACGCGCAACTGCTCGCCGGCAGCGTCGAAAGCCTCGGCATCCCACCGCTCGCTCAACATGCAGCCGACCCCATGGCAACCTTGAATGCACGTGAGAAACTCCTGACGACTCCACGCGCGGTCACCGCCATCATCGTCGGGGCAGACTACCCGCACCCCGGCATCGCTCAGCATCTCTTTCCATGAGCCCTTCACATTGCGCGTGATGCAGACTTTCGCCTCGCGAGAAATATCCGTCGTGTGGTCCATGGGTCCGTTCACCTCAGTTTGATGGGAAGCGCGCCCCGTCAGTCAGCGCGCCGGAAAAGATAGTGCGACACCATCCATTCCTTCCCGCCGTGATAACCAAAGAGTTCCGCGCATGCCATGAAGAAAGTTCGCCAGCGAGCCACCCATCGGCGAACTTCCCCCGGGCCGTACGTCTCGGCGAATATCGCTTCCACCGCCTCGCGATTGGCGTCCATGCGGGCCAGCCAGGCCTCGCAGGTCTTCTGGTAATGGGTGCCATTCACGGTCCAATCTTTGACCGGCGCCAACGCGGTCTGGCGGTTCAGCAGGAGGTCGTGACTGGGCATGATTCCGCCCGTGAAAAACTCCCGCGCCATCCAATCGAAATCGCCCTGCACCTCGAACGGATAAAGCACCTCGTGGTGCGAGAAGACGTGCACAAACATCCGCGCGTCAGGCCGCATCCAGCCGCGCACGCGCTGGAAAAGCGCCTCGTGGTTGCGTACATGCTCGAGCATTTCGACGCTCACGATGCGATCCACCTGCGCGTCATGCTGATAATCGGCGATGTCGGCGGTAATCACGCGAACGTTGATCAGCCCCTGCGCCGCCGCCCGCGCCTCGATGCTCTCGCGCTGTGAATGCGAATTGGAAAGCGCGGTGACCTGCGCCCCCGGAAACCGTCGCGCAGCATACAACGTAAACGCGCCCCAGCCGCAACCGAGGTCGAGAATATCCTGTCCGTCTGCCAACTCGGCCCGCTGACAGGTAAGCTCCAACATCGCCTCCTCGGCCTGATCCAGGTCCGTCACGCCCGGTTCGAACAGCGCGCAACTATACTTCATGTGTCGCCCTAGCACGAGATCGAAAAACCGCGCGGGAACCTCGTAGTGCTGCTCGTTGGCCTCGCGTGTGTTCACCGCCACCGGACCCGCATGCCATTGGGCGGTCAGCTCGCGCTTGTGCGCTTCCAGCGCCTCGGGCGTGGCACGGCTTTCCTCGCGCAGACGCTGCGCCAGCAACCGTCGAATGCCCCATCGCACCGCCACATCCGGTAGCAGGTTCTTCTCCAACAGATCAATCGCCAGTGCCATTGCCCACCTCCCTCGCGCTCTCGCGCTTCATCTCGATTGTCACGCCGCATCCTCTTTCGGAAACCACGGAAAAAACGCGGAGGTGGTGCGCTGATAGCGACGATATGCATCGCCCTTGCTCCGCACAGCCTGCTCCTCGGTGGCGGGAATCCCCGTGACGCGGAACAGAAAGAAAGTAATGATGATGGGACTTATCAGCCCCAACCATCCCCACGGTGACGCCAGCGCAAACACCGCCAGCGCAACCCACATCAGCCACTCAAAAAAGTAATTCGGATGCCGCGAGTAATGCCATAACCCGCGCGTGCAAACTTTGCCCTGATTGGCGGGGGCACTCTTAAAACGCTTGAGCTGATTGTCCGCCGCCCACTCTCCGATAAATCCAATGAACCACACCACCACCGCACCTGCCTCCAGCAGCGACAACCCGGCCACGGTTGCGCCAGCCGGAACCGCACCATTCAACGCCGGCACCAACACCACAACCGACATGACAACGGCAACGGTAGCCTGCATGAGGAAAAAGCCCAGCAGTTTTTTGTCCGCATTGGGCCCCCACTCCTCACGCAATTGTTTGTAGCGCCCTTCCTCGGGCTGACCCCAGATCCGCGTGAAAAACAAATACCCTGCCAACCGCAATCCCCACGCCGTGGTCATGGCCGCCAGGGCCACGCGGCGGGGAAGGTAGCCGTCGCTCATCACCGCATAAAGCAGCCCCAGCACCACCATGGCCGAACCCCAACCCACATCCACCACGGCGGCGTTGCGGATCTTCAGACTAATCCCCCACAGCACCACCATCATCACCACAAGAAGGACCAGGCCGATCAGCGGCAGGGAAAAAAATTGAGACATTACGTTTTCCTTCGCAGCAAAAAGTTTTCTAACGGAGCGCCGGGTTTCAGTTTGAACGATTCAATCAGCAGATAAATCGCCGCGCCCATATTCCCCAGTGCCATCATCAGCACAAACCAGACAATGCGACCGGTGGCCCGTGGCTCTTTGTAAAAGATCCACAGGTAAAAGATCAGGAAACCACCATACGCATCGATAAGGGTCGGCAACACCCACGGGTGATCGAAATAATCGCGCGCCACCGCCCAGATTGGAATCTCCATCCCCGCGCGAGTTGTCGAAACAAGCAGGGAAGTTAGAACCAGCACCGCGGTGAACTGAATCAAACGTATCATGGGCGTTGCCGTCTCCCTCGGCCAAATTTGCTGTTCCTATCTTATTGGAACAAAGCGCACAAGTATATGTTCCAATTTCAACAACATTGATTCGCCTCAAAAAAGAGAACATCATAATGACACAAACTAATACCATGACCCTTGATCACACCGCCCACCGCATCCGGCGCATAACAGGCGGGTTTCTAGTCGCCTTCTGCGCACTTTTCTCCCACGCAGCGTCAGCAGAAACCAGCGGTTCGCTTCGCTTCCCCAACGTTGAGGGAAAAAATCTCGAAGGCGAAAAGTTCAGTCTGCCAAAGGATTTCAAAGGCGAAGCAAACCTGGCCATCGTGGCTTTCCAGCGCTGGCATCAGGACCTCGTTGACCCGTGGATCGGTGTGGCGAAAGAACTGACGGCCGAACACGAGGGTTTTAAATACTACGAACTGCCCACGATTTACCGAGGCAACCCGCTCTTCCGGTTCTGGCTGGACAAGGGCATGGCATCCGGGATTCCCAGCTTAGAGGCCCGCAAGGCCACCATCACGCTGTACCTCGACAAGGCCGAGTTCCGCGAATCGCTGGGAATTCCCAACGAAGAAACCATTCACCTGTTTCTGGTGCGGGCCGATGGCAGTGTCACCTTCCACATTGAGGGCAAGATGACGGACGAAAAGGTCAAAGAGCTTCGCGATGCCGTGAAGAAAATGCTGCCCCCAAAAAGCAAGTAATGGCCAACACAGCTAGCTCAGTTAGCCGCCCAGAACACCAACCCATTCTTCCCATCACATCCCATCAATCGCTCCCCCGCGTCATCAGCATCTGCGCGGTGCCCACGGCCCCCGTTCGAAACCCGGCCTCGCAGTACGAGAAATAATAATCCCACGTGCGACGGAATCGGTCGTCGAATCCGAGGTCACGCAGGGCCGCCCAGTTGGCGTCGAACCTGCGGCGCCATTCGGCAAGGGTCGTTGCGTAATGCGGCCCGATGTTATTGAGCACATCGATGGAAAGCCGCGAGTTCTCGCGCGACACCCGCGACAACGCCCCCACCGACGGAATGAACCCGCCGGGAAAGATGTGCTTCTGGATCCAATCGCACCCGCGCCGGTAAGCATCGTAGCGTTGGTCGGGAATTGTGATCACCTGCAGCGCAAGCCGTCCGCCGGGTTTTAGCAGACGGTCGCAGGTGCGGAAGAACACCGGCAGGTATTTCTCGCCCACGGCCTCCAGCATTTCGATGGAAACAATCCGATCGAACGTCCCATCGAGATCGCGATAATCGCGCAGTTGCACGTCGATGCGATCCTCCAGCCCAGCCTCACGCACCCGCGCCGTGGCCATGGCATGTTGTTCCAGCGACAGCGTAACCGTCGTTATGCGGCACCCGGTGGCCTTTGCGGTTTCAATGGCGAACCCTCCCCAGCCGGTCCCGATCTCCAGCACATGATGCTCGGGCCGGATGTCCGCGAGCGCCGCCATGGCCTTGATTTTTTCGTGTTGGGATTCCTCCAGCGTGGTGACCTCGGTCGGGAAAATTCCGCAGGAATACATCATGGTCGGGTCGAGAAACTTCTCATAGAAATCGTTGCCGAGGTCGTAGTGCGCCCGGATGTTGCGCTCGCTGCCGCGCAGAGAATTGGGCCGGAAGCGGTGCCGCAAAGCGTTCACCACGCGCGACGGCCAAGAAAGCCAGACGGAGCGATCATCGAAATAGCGCATGTTCACTGCGAACATTTCCAGCACAGCGACGAGGTCTGGCGATGACCACTCGCCCGCCTGATAGGACTCGCCCAGCCCCACATCGCCCCCGGCAAGCACGCGCGTGAAAAACGCCGCATCGTGAACCTGAATCACCGCCGACGGACCCGGTTCCGATCCGCCAAAAACGTCATGAACACGTCCCGGCAAAATGACTTCCAAGGTGCCCGCCCGCAAGCGGCCCAGCGCCGCACGCAACACGCGCCGCGCCGCGCTTTGGCGCAGCGAAAGAGGCATCGTGCGGATGGTCATCGAATCAGAAGGCGGTGGTTTTGAAAACACGGGCAATTTCCTTTGAAAGTAGAGTCGGGCCGCTTGGCCCCAGATGCGCGGCATGGTCAGAAATACCGCCAGAGGCTGGGCCGCGACGCTCGCCACCAAACTGCGCGATGTGAGCGGCGTCAGCGCCACCCGAAGACGCGATCGGAACACACACGTCTCCTCGCGCCACAGGTTCACCACCGCATCCACCATCCCCCGCGACATGTCGCCAAACTCGAATTCGTAGCGGCCCTCCATGTCGTTGAAAGGCGAAACGTGAAAGCGTTTGTCCGCGTGAAAACTGGTGCGCATCGCGTCCGTCGCGGCGCTTGGTTCTGCCACGGGAGGATTGTTCAGCACATAGAGATGCCGTTCGCCGAAGGTGTTATTAACCTCGGCCACGGTGATGGGCGCGGTGCCATCGGCGCGCTCGCAGAAATAAAAACTCACCGGATTGAATGCATAACCCAGCACTCGCGGACACGTGACCAGCATCACCCGCGCCGTTTGTGCCAGCGCCTCGTCCAGGCCCGCCCGCCGGAGAAAACCGTCCAGCTTTTCGCGAATCGGTTCTTCACCCTGCGAAAGATAATCACGGTCGCGCAACGAAACCGCCGCGCGCCGGTTGTACCCGAACCCCCGCACGGTGCGCGACAACGCAGGTAACTCGGCCAGATCAACCGCCATCATCAGAAGCGGAAACTTGAACGCATGATGCACCGGCTGCAGCCGCGCGTGCATAATCTCGCCGGTGCCGATGAACGAAGTCACAATGTCACCCCCAGCCTCGCCGCCACCGCAAAGCCTGATGCCACCGCGTCTTCATGAAACCCATGCCCGTGGTAGCTGCCGCAGAAATAGGTGTTACGCACCCCCTGAAGCGCAGGAAGCTCGGCCTGCGAGCGCAGCGCATCGAACGTATAAGTTGGGTGAGCATACATGATTTCGCGCACGACCGACTCTTGCGGTGGGGCCTCCAGTCCGTTCAACGTAACGAAATAGTTACGCTTCGTCGTCAGCCCCTGCAAGCGATTCATGTAATAGCTTACCGACACGCCCGCGCCCGCCACGCGGGGGTCGCGCACGTAATTCCACGACGACCATGCCCGCCGGGCTGCGGGCATCACGCCGTCGTGACTGTGCAACACGGTGGGGTTGTCCTGATAGCGCCAGGGGCCCAGCACCCGTTGCTCATCGGGCGATGCATCGGCCAACATGGCCAGCGTCTGGTCGGCGTGGGACGCCATCACCACCGCATCAAAAACGTCCGATTCCGGTTCGCCCACAGAGCCCGTCACCACACGCACCGACGCACCTTCGCGCAACACATGGCGCACGGCTGCATTCAGCCGAATCTCGCCGCGAAAACGGGCTGCGAAAACATTGAGGTACTGATGACTTCCGCCCTCCACCGTTTTCCACGTGGGGCGGTTCTCGATGTTGAGGAGCCCATGATTCTTGCAGAACGAGACGAATGCCTCCGCCGGAAAATCGAGTATCTGTGCCGAGGGCGTCGACCAAATGGCGGCGCCCATGGGCAGAAGATAATCGTCCACAAACTGCTGCGACCAGCCACCCTCGACAACATACGCGCCCAGGGTCAGGTGCGCCAGATGCCCGCTCTCCAAAGCCACCGGGGCCGCACGGTTGAAGCGGATAATGTCGGCCAGCATACGCCAGAAGCGGGGACGCATGAGGTTGCGACGCTGGGCGAAAAGCGTGTTCAGATTGCTGCCCGCATATTGCAGCCCGCTGCCACGACACTGGAAGCTGAACGACATATCGCTGTCGCGCAGCGGCACGTTCAGGTCGGCCATGAACCGCAAAAAATTCGGATAGGTCCAATCGTTGCACACGATGAACCCCGTATCAACGGGCGTACCCGCGTCGGGGCCGTCCTCAAGGATGTGCGTGTTGGCGTGACCGCCCAGGCGGTTCTCCTTTTCAAACAGCACCACGTCATGCCGCCGCTGCAACAGATGCGCCGCCGCAATTCCCGCAGCCCCGGCACCGATGACAGCAATGCGCTGGCGGGCCACAACCGGGTCGGCAGCAGAAGGAAGTCCTTCTCCGGCAAGAGGCTGATGAGGGAGAACCGCTGAATTGTTGAAGGAAGTGGTTGAGAGGCTCATGATGAACAATTCTATAATTAGACAAGGGTTATATTTGTTCAATACTTTCAAGCAAAAAAATGCCAAATAGCTTTGATCTTCTCACTTCCTCATGGGGGTTATGGGTCGAGACCGGTGTCAGATTCCGCCGCTCCTCCGGAGCGGGATGTTGGGTCGGACGGTTACGGGGGTTCCGATCGCTGCGCGACCTCCACGCCCCGCCTACTTGCCGCGCCAGCTCTGCGGGCAAAAGCAAGCAACGCGGACTTCCCCGAAAACAAAGGGTCAGTAGGTGCTGACTAAAAAGGCCAAACACCCGCGACTTAACAAAGGCACCTTTACCACATCAGCCTTACCGGACCAAAACGGGTCTCGGAGAACCGCTAAACGGCAGGTGATTGCTTTCGCTTTTCTTTGCGGTCTTCGCGCCTTTGCGTCAAAGCATTTAGCTTTTACCTGCCACCCGCAGAAAAAAATGGTGCGCCCGGTAGGGTTCGAACCTACGGCCTTTAGCTCCGGAGGCTAACGCTCTATCCAGCTGAGCTACGGGCGCGCACATGGGGAGATGCGGGGAGTTGTTGCCGTTTGTGTATACCGCGTCCCCGCTGCTTCTATTGTAACCTTGCGGGGAAAACCTCGCCGGGGCTACTGTCCACCCACGGGCAGGGGGTAGTCGTTGATGGTTTGCCCCTCGCCGATGAAGAAGGGCGGCATCGCCATCCATCCGCCGTTGGGGTTGCCGGCCGCATCCTGATAAAGAAGTTGGTAGCTGCCCGACTGCAGATTTTTGAACCGGAAATTGCCCATGCTGTTGGTGTTGGTGCGCTGCACAAGATTGTCGTACAGCGATTGTGGCAGCCTCACGCCGTCGACCATGGGCAGCAACTGCACCCCCACGCCCGCTACAGCGCTGCCTTCGGGTTGCTTGGCCTGGCCCCGCAACACCGCGCCCGACATGGCCAGTTCCTGATTATTGCTGCCGCGCCGCAGGAAAATATTCCGCCACAACGAGTATGGCGACCCGGCCGCAAGCCCGTTGGACCACAGGAAATACTGCCCCGATGGAACCTTGTCGATGGCGTAGTTCGATGCGTTGACGTTGCCGCTGTATTTGATGCGATCGAGCACGACGGCGTTCTCATCGAAGGGATGGATGTTCACCTCCCCCGATACCGTCGGCCCCTCCGAGGCCAGCAGCGTCCCTCGCAGATTTGCCTCGGTCTCAACCAGGAAGTTCGCGGTTTCGCTTTCCTCGGGTTCCACCATCACCGTCTGGAACTGATAGATGCGCCGCTCGCCGTAGCTGCCTTCCAGCACGATGGGCACGCGCCCTTCGGGGATGCCCTGAAGAATGAAATTTCCGCCACCATCAGTGCGGGTGCGTTTGCGCGGTTCCACGCCGCTGGCGCGGACTTCCATTCCCGAGACCGGTTCGCCCTGCAGGTCCGTCACTGTGCCCTGCACGGTGCCACCGGCGGTCAGTTTCACTTCGCCCAGGTCGGTTGGTTTGCGTTTCTCCACGCGCACCGACGCGAGGGTCAGCGGCACGTAGTTGGGATGCTGAAACGCGACCGAGTAGTTACCCGCTCCCACGGTGTTCACGTGGAATCGTCCGGCGAAATCGGTGCGGGCGGAAGCAGCCGCGCGCTTGGGATCGTCCTCCGGCAGGCTGAGATCGGTCAGCTTCACCAGCACGTTGTTCACCGGGCGCTTGCTCTTGCCCGAGATGAGCGTGCCAAAAACTCCGCCGGCCTGTTTCAGTCGGATGTCTTTCATGGACGTGTTCATCTTGGGTCCGACAAACACCGACTCATCTTCATAAACCTCATAACCCTGCGCCGTAACCTTGAGCGAGTAAACGCCACGGGGAATGTTCATCACGTTGTAAATGCCACGGGCGGCGTCGTAGCCGCGGTCGAGGTTGAAGACGAAATCCTGACCCACGCTTTGGGCCGTCAGCGAGCGCAGGCTGAGGGTGAACTTATCGACCCCCTTGCCATCCTCGCCCTTCACAATTCCCGCCACGGCCGGGTTCACGTCACAGTCGAAATCCGCCATGCCCTCGCCCGATGGAACGTCTTTCAGCATAAAGGCATAGCTCTGTTCCCCGAGGGACGTCTTCATCTTGAACGAAGCGCGCAAATCGAAACTTCCCGAGCCGAGGTTCTTCAGCGTGTAGCGCCCCTCTTTATCGGTGATGGCGTCATCGCGTCCGGTTGCTCCGGTCTTCGGCGATGCCGTGACGCGGGCGTTGGAAATGGCTTTCCCTGCCAGCGTGGTCACGCGTCCGCTGATGCCGCGACCGGAGGTCATGCGAAAGTTCACATTATCTGTCACGCTGGCCTCGGGCACGGTAATCGAGCGCGATTGCTCCACGTAACCCGAACTGCTGACCTTCATCCCCGCGCCGCCGGGAGGTGCGTGGTCGATGGAGTAGCTGCCGTCGGGGCTGGTGTGCGCCACCAGCTTGCTCGACGAGGGATCCGAGGGGAACTCATAACTGTTAAACGCGATTTCCACGTTGGAGATCGGCAGTTCCCGTTCGTCTGTCACCTTCCCGGTAATGGTTCCACCGAAGCTCATGGTGATCTGAACCGTTTCGCTGCGTTTTTTTGCCGTCAGATCGATAATGCTACTGCGACTCTTGGCGTACCCGTCGTGGGTGGCGCTGGCGTAAAGCTGGAGCCGCTCGCCAAACTCGATGCCGCGAATTTTGAAATGGCCCGTACCGTCGGTAGTGGCCTTCAGGTTCTTCGGGTCCACGCTGCCAAAGGCCGACGACGCCGTGTACAACTGAACCGTTGCTTCGCTGAGGGGTGCGCCGTTGGGGGTGGTCACCACGCCGTCAACGGTGCCGCCCTGGTCAAGGCGCAGCGCAATGTCGGTCTTACGCTCGCCGGGGTCCAGCGTGAAGGTCTGCGCAGACGCACCCGGCGTGCGGGCGTAACCCGCCGCCTCGGCCTGTGCCGAATGAAGTCCTCCGGGCAGACTTCGAAACTCGAACTGACCCAGCGAATTGGTCTCCGCCGTGAAAGTCTTTTTACGCGTGCGTCCGATGCCGTAACTGGCCTGCACAGTCACCTTCGCCCCGGCGATGGGCGCCTCGCTGGAAAGCTCCTGGACGCGCCCGCGCGCTGTGGCAGC
Organism: candidate division BRC1 bacterium HGW-BRC1-1; assembly: GCA_002842095.1. GTDB lineage: Bacteria > Sumerlaeota > Sumerlaeia > Sumerlaeales > Sumerlaeaceae > HGW-BRC1-1. Next base: position 5,639 of record PHCB01000026.1, on the reverse strand, counting down.
CTCGTAAACCTCCACCACCACATCGCCGGCAGCCTTGCCGCGCTCCACCGCCACACCCGCTTTTCCCTCGCTCACGAATTGCTCGGAAACGACCTCGAGTTTATACGTACCATAAGGCAGCATATCGAACCGGAACGTGCCCGCCCCCGTCGATTTCACCTCGCGCGTAACCGTGGTTCCCTTGATGATGCTGTCGGCCCGCACCTGCACGCTGACGGGCGTGGTGTCGCGATCCACCAGCTCCGTGGTACCATAAATAATGCCGCCGCGCTCCAGCTTGATGGCCACGCGATCCGTGCCCACCGGCACCGACTGCTCGCCACCGGGCGCGAAATTGGCGTTCTCCGCCGCGATGTCGTACACCCCCTCGGTAAACAATTTGCCGAACGCAAAAGCGCCGTCGGCCCCCGTGGTGGTGGTCCAGCCATCTTTGGGCAACGTCTCGTCGGCACCCTCGGGGCCGCGGTAACGCACGAGGGTTACTTTGCTATCGGAAAGGGGCCGGCCCTCCTCGGTCATCACCAAGCCTGCCAGGCGGCCAGTTTTGCGCAACACCACATCGTTCAACGACGGGATCTTGTCCGGCTGAACGTTGACGATTTTCGTCTCCAGTTCATAGCCCCGCTTGAAGAACTCGAACACACTCTCGCCCACCGCCACGCCTTCAAGCGTGAAGGTGCCGTCTCTGTCGGTACGTTTCAGCTTGTAGGTCGAATCGTCCTGATAAACCTCGCCCTTGCCGATCTGCTCCAGCGACCGACGCCGTGCCGCCACGCGCACGCCATTCAGCGGCTTGCCGCCCTCGTCCTTGATTTTACCTTTTATCACCGCTCCCAGCGGCATGCGGAATTCGATTTCCGGCGGACGCTCGCTCGGTTCGATGTTCAGGTTGGGGCGAATGAGCCCCACATATTTGGGGTGCGTGGCGAGAATATTAAAAACACCGGGTTCCAGATCGATGGCACGAAAGCGTCCCTTTTCGTCCGACTCGACGTTCTTCTCCCAATTGGTCTCGACCGCCCGCACAGTGATCTTGGCGCCCTTGATGGGGGCCCGGGCCTCGTCCATCACCGTGCCCAGCAGGGCGCAAGAGGTGTGATGATCGCCCGCCTTGGTGGACGCCGATTTCCCCTTTGATCGCTTGCCGCCAGTGCGTGAGCCGGTGGTATCGTCGGATTCGGTCACCAGCAATACGGCACCCGCCATGCGGTTCCAGGCACGCTTGAAAACGCGGGTCACGCGCGTAACCGCACCACCACCCTCGTCCGCCGGGCCTTCGCCTGCAGCGTAGAAGAGAGTCAGGGCGGCGATCAACATCGCGGCCAATAGTGCGCCTCTGACCTTCCATCCGGTCATCTCAGGCAGTTATCCTCCGCAAAGTGCGGCCATGGAGCAATAAGAAAATCCATTCTCGCCATAATGAGGAACGCGTGCTAAACTCACAGAAGAAGTACGGCGTATGGCAGGGATATTCCCATGAGGCGTCTCCCTTGAATTGATTTTCCAATACCGAACTATGCGCGTTAAATAATAATGCATTCGCCTGCATTTTTTGCTTGAATACCCCCACCCCAAAAATGCAGACATAAAACCAGCCAAGATGCAATCAGTGCCGCGGATCCACCACTCCCCCCCCAACTTCCCGGCCCCGATGGCATCTTGGCTTTTTCGTGCCCATAGGCCGATCGGGTTTCGCTCGCCGTAACAACCATCCCCCATCGGCAATGTCCATATCGTCCATAGTGTCCATCTCGTCCATCCCCCCCGCTACACCCCCCTTTCCCCTCCCAACGAATTCCGCTCTCCTCTTTGCGTAATCCTTGGCAACGCTAACAGGAACCCGACCTCCGATGTCCCAGCCGCACGTTCAACTGATTAACATTTTCCATCATGCCTTCGACAATTTCGTCGCCACGGCTCGCACCTGTTATTCGGGCCGCGGCATTGTGGCCGTGGAAGATGTCGTCGGGCCTCCCGACCTCGAACCCAGCGAGTTGGAAAAACGCCGCCAGCGAAAACACGCCCTGGCCACCAGCCTGTTCAAGGCCGGCCACCACACCACGCTGCAACACGCCCACGTACAGTTTGCCCTCGATCGCGTGTCGCGCCACTTCATCTGGAGCTTCCTCCACGCCCATCCGTTCTATAACAGCGAGCAGGTGAGCCAGCGCTACGTGACCGTGAAAGAGGAAAACTTTCACCTGCCCGACACCCTCGCCCCCGCAAGCGCCCAGCGGTATCTGGATTGCGTGCGCGCGCGCATGAAGGATTACCACACCCTGTGCGAGCTGCTGCAACCGGTGGTGGCGCAGGCATATTTTGCGCGCTTCAACGGGCGCCAGGGCAGCAAGCGCGCCGACACCGACATCCGCAAAAAAGCGCAGGAGGCCGCACGCTACGTGTTGCCCGTGGCCACGCACGCTTATCTTTATCACACCATCAGCGTTATCACGCTGCTGCGCTATCACCGCGTGGCGCAGGAGTTTGACACCTCCGCCGAGCAACGCCGCGTGACCGATGCCATGGTGGCCGCGCTGCTGGCCCACGAGCCTGAATTTGCCGTCGTCCTCGAAGAGCCGCTCCCCATCGAGGATACGCCCGAATACGGTTTCTTCGCCGAGCGCGGGCTGTGCGAAGTCGACACCGACAACGCGCGCCTGTTCACGCGGCAGTTCGACGCCGAACTGAACGGTGCGGTCAGCATTCTGGTGAACCATGGCATGAACAACGAGGGCTCGCTGGCCGATGCCGTGCGCGAGGTGCTGGGCGTGACCCGCGACTCCATGACCGACGCCGATGCCATCGCCGCCGTGCTCGACCCCGCGCGCAACCGCCTGCTGGGCGAGTCGATGAACGTCACCACGCTGTCCAAGCTGAGCCGCGCGCTGGTGCACCCCCATTACGTTTTCCGCAAAAAGCTCAGCCACGCGGCCGACAGTCAGGACCAGCGCCACCGCCTGACCCCCGGTTCGCGCCCCATCCTCATGCGCCATTATACCGGCGAGCCCGACTTCATCACGCCCGAAATCATGCGCGAGAGCGAACCCGCCATGGAGCTTTACAACGCCGCCATGGCCGACACCTACGAGACCATCAACCAGCTTCTGCACGACAGCGAAACGCCCGAAGATGTCTCGTATCTGCTGCCCAACGCCGTGGCCGTGCGCTTCACCGAGGCCGCCGATCTGCTGAACCAGCACCACAAAATGGCCATGCGACTTTGCTATAATGCGCAGGAGGAAATCTGGCGCGCGTCGCTGGATGAAACCCGCGCCATCACCGCCGTCAACCCGCTCATCGGCCCGTGGCTGCTGCCCCCGTGCGGCCTGCGGAAACACGCATCGCGCAAACCGATCTGCCCCGAAGGCGACCGCTACTGCGGCGTGCCCGTTTGGCGACTCGCCATGGAAGAATATGAACGCATCATCTGAGGCGCCGCCGCTGGCAATCATTCCGCGGGCTCTCACCCTGGTGGAAGGCACGTTCCTCACCCGATACAAACGCTTCCTCGCCGACGTACGCCTTGCCGCCACCGGCGAAATTGTAACCGCCCATTGTGTGAACACCGGCGCCATGGAGGGTCTCACCCGCCCCGGCGGACGTGTGTGGCTTTCGCTGGCCGACAACCCGGCACGCAAGCTCCACTACACATGGGAACTGGCAGAAATCGACGGTCGTGTTTTTGGCGTGAACACGTCCATGCCCAACCGCATCATCGGCCATCTGCTGCGTGAAACGCGCCTCCCTTGGCACCGCCGGCCGTGGGACGAGGTGCGCGCCGAAGTGCGCTACGGCGAGCGCAGCCGCGTGGATTTCCGACTCGCTCGCGGCAAACGTCTGCATTACCTCGAAGTGAAAAACTGCCACCTGATTTATCCCGATGACCGCGCGTACTTCCCCGACTGCATATCGGAACGCGCCACGGGTCACCTGCGCGAGTTGGTGCAGGTAGTTCAGGACGGCCACACCGCCGAGGTTATTTTCTGCGTGCAAACTCCCCTCGTGAAAAGCGTGCGCCCCAGCGACGTGCACGACCCCGCCTTCGCCCTTGCGGCCCGCGCCGCCCGCGAGGCCGGCGTGCGCTTCCACGCCATCGCCGTGTCCCACACACCCGACTCCATCATCATCCACCGGGGCGTGCCCGTGGAACTGAAACCCTACCGCACCACCCGAGTCTTCCGCTGGCGCGACGAGGCCCAAGCCGCCGCCAAACAACGCCTCGAAGATTCTAAATCTTAACCTCCCCACTAACGTCCATAGCGTCCATTTCGTCCATAGTGTCCATATCGTCAATTTCGTCCATCTCCCCCAAACTTTTTCAAGTTGCCACCGATATATTCTTATGATCACTTCGCCCACGAGTATCAAACGTGTCTGAAAACCCGTCGAGTAACGCCTTCGCGCAATTAGTCAAACTTCCCGACCCGGCAATTCCCCTCGCCCACGCGGCATTGCTTCTGGCGAGCGACGAATATCCCGGGCTGGATGTTGACGCCTACCTGCGCCGCCTCGAAGCGCTGGCCGCCCACGCCCCCGACGACGTCCACGACAGCGACCCCGAAAAGTCCCTCCTGGCCCTGGGCCAATATCTCTTCGTCCGATCCAAGTTCGCGGGCAATACGGACAACTATTACGATCCCCGCAACAGCTACCTGAACGATGTCCTCGACCGACGCCTGGGGATTCCCATAACCCTCTCGGTCATCATGATCGATGTCGCCGCGCGTCTCAACATTCCAGTACGCGGCGTGGGATTACCCGGACATTTTGTGGTGCGACACACCGTCGCAGACCCGCCGCTTTTTGCGGATCCATTCCATCACGGGCACCTTCTGTCAGCCCTCGATTGTCATGAATTTGCAGCGGAAATTTTTAATGATCAGGTTCGCATGAGCCCCGAAGTGCTGGAGCCGGTCGGCAACCTACACATATTGCAACGTATGCTCGTTAACCTAAAAGTCATCTATGCGCAAAGCAGCGATCATCCAAGAACGGCACGTGTCATTACCCGCATCATCCAGACCCAGCAGCATTCTCCACACCCCGCATTGTTCCGCGAGCGCGGAATCTCGCTCATGCAGATGAACCAGATGCGTGCGGCCCTTTGCGACCTCACGCACTACCTCGAGCTTGCTCCCGACGCTACCGACTCCGACGTGGTGCAGCGGCAGATCGAACTGCTTTTGGGACAACTTCAACAGCTAAACTGATCAGCCGCTGTGCGCGCGCCGGCCTTTAGCGGGTCAGGCCCCAGCGTTTGCGGATGCGGCGCTCCGCGAAACCAAACACGACGCGGTCCACCGTCAACCCGATCGTGAGGATGATCAGCATCGACGCGACCATCATCGGCACATCGTTGAATTGTCGGCCGGTTTCCAACAGCCGTCCCACGCCCAGCACATCCTGCCGGATCAATTCCGCCGCCATGAGACTGCGCCATGCGAAGGACCAGCCCAGCTTCAACCCGCCCACCAGCTCGGGCAGGGCCGCGAAAATCAGGATGTCCTTCCAGAACACAATCCCCCGCGCACCCAGCACCAGACCCACCTTGTGATAAATGGGCGCGACGTTGCGGATGGCGTGCTCGGTGGCCGCCGCGATGGAGAACAACGCCCCCAACACTACCACCACGATAATCG
>PHCB01000025.1 GCA_002842095.1 candidate division BRC1 bacterium HGW-BRC1-1 | reverse complement strand
CCTACAACAAGAGCGCCGCTCCCTTTGAATGGACAAAGAAAGAGGTCGGACCTAAAATGCTTAAGGATACTTACGGCTGAAAGCGCAAGGGAGTACTAGCGTGCTTACTGAACCATGCACGGCTCAATTTGAACCCGCATCGGAATGTGACGAAAACCATGACCAAAATCTTCCTGACAGCAGCATATGTCGTCATACTGCTTCTTGCGACGGCCAGCATCTGCACCACCGCGCAAGCGGCCGGCTGGCTCACCACCACCACAGTGGAGTTAGAAGGTGGTCCCTCTCTCGTGCCGTGGGTCTTTTCCCCTATCAACTCGCGCGGGGGGCCGTTGGCCGCAGTGCTCGTAGTGCCCGACTGGTACGGCCGCAACGATTTCGCCATCGCCAAGGCACGCGAACTGGCCGAACTCGGCTATGGGGCCATCGCCTGGGATATGTACGGTGACGCCAAGGTGACCACCTCACCCGCCGAGGCGGGTCGTTTGGCAGGTGCCCTGAAAAACGACCGCGCGGAGATGCGTCGGCGCATCCAGGCCGGTGTCAAGTTCGCCCGTGCGCTGCCGGGCGTCGATCCTGACCGCATCGCGGTCATCGGCTTTTGTTTTGGGGGGACCACCGTGCTGGAACTCGCGCGTAGCGGCTCCATCGTTCGCGGCGTGGTCAGCTTCCACGGTGGTTTGGACCGCAGCAAAGAGGTCGCCATATCCCCGGTGCAGACCCGCGTGTTGGTGCTGCACGGTGCCGACGACCCCCTCGTGCCCGCCGCCGACGTAAAAGCCCTAAAGAAGGAGATGCACGACGCTGGGGCCGTGATGAAGTTCGTGTCCTATCCGGGTGCCGTTCACAGCTTCACCAATCCCGCCGCCGGCGACGACCCGTCAAAGGGCGCAGCGTACAACGCCGAGGCCGACCGCAAGTCACGGGAAGAAATGAAGGCCTTCCTCGCAGATGTGCTCAAGTAGCAACGTTGGTGCGCGGGAGTACCCACCGCCGAATTAAAAGCAATAACTTTGACGCAAAGTCGCGAAGGGCGCAAAGAAAAGCGTTAAAAGGATAAAAAAGTCCCGGGGGTTTTCTGCCTCATCGGGGCGGCACCCGTTCTGATAAGAGCCCCTTACCGGCACAATCTGTCGCACCCATGCAGAAAATGCTTGCCCTCCCTGCTTGGCTCCCGAGTTTTGACTTCGGTCAAAATACGGCATTCCACTAATTTTAAATGCCGAAAGAGGAAGAAGAGGAGTCATATGGAGAACGCCGGAGTATATTTTTGGACGGCTATGATCATCGCCTTTTTATCACTGGCAGTGGTCTTGCACCTGGCAAGCTGGGTGATGAAGCACGACACAGGCACAGCGGAAATGCGTGTGGTGTCGGACGCAATTAAGCAGGGGGCCGAGGCTTTTGTGAAGCGCATGAACACGACGATTTTTGTCCTCGCGCTCATCCTTGCGGTAATTATTTACCTGGGTTACGCCTACCTGGGCGGCGACCCGGCCAAGGCAACGGCCATGACCGTTTCCTACCTGATGGGCGCGTTCTGCTCGGGGTTGGCGGGTTATGTGGGCATGGCGGTTTCGATTCGCTCGAACATCCGCACGGCCAGCGCTGCACGCACGAGCCTCAATGAGGCCCTGCGCATCGCATTGCGCGGCGGCGCGGTCAGCGGCATCCTCGTGGTGGCGCTGTCGCTGTTGGGCGTCGGCCTGGTGTTCCTGATGTTCGGTGGTCTTGCCAACGAAGAAGGTGCGAGGCGCGTGCCCGGCATGATCGTGGGCTTTGGTTTTGGTGCCAGCTTTGTGGCCCTGTTCGCCCAGCTGGGCGGCGGTATTTACACGAAGGCTGCCGACGTTGGCGCCGACCTCGTGGGCAAGGTTGAGGCCGGCATCCCCGAGGATGACCCCCGCAACCCCGCTGTCATCGCCGATCTCGTGGGCGACAACGTGGGCGACTGCGCAGGCCGTGGTGCCGACTTGTTCGAGTCTACCGCTGCGGAGAACATCGGTGCCATGATTCTCGGCATCGCGCTCTTCCCGGTCTTCGGCATCAAGGGCATCCTGTTCCCGCTGCTGGCCCGTGCGTTGGGCATCATCGCCAGCGTCATCGGCATTTACAGCGTCAAGGTCAGCGAAACCGAGGACCCCATGAAGGGCCTCAATCGCGGTTACCTGCTCACCACGATTCTTTCGATGGGACTCTTTGGGTTCTCCTGCTGGCTGATGTTCTACGCGCCAACAGCCCCCAAGGCGTGGCTCTGGTTCTTTGCCAGCGGCATCGTCGGCATCATCACCAGCTACTTCTTCGTCTGGATCACACAGTATTACACCGAGTACCAATATCGCCCCGTAAAGGCGATTGCAGACTCCTGCCAGACCGGCCCGGCCACGACCATCATTCAGGGTTTCGCCGTTGGTCTCGAAAGCGTTTTCTATCCCGTGCTCGTTATCTGCGCAGCCATTCTGCTCAGCTACTGGATGGGTGGCAAGGCGCTGGCGGATCTGGTAGCCAGTGGTGCGTTGAATGCCGAGGATCTGCACGCCGGCGGTGGCCTGTATGGCACAGCTGTCGCCACCATGGGCATGCTTTCCACGGCGGCCTTCATTCTCGCCATGGATACCTTCGGCCCCATTACGGATAACGCCGGCGGCATTGTGGAGATGAGCAATCAGCCCGAAGCCGTGCGCGAGAAGACCGATCGTCTCGACTCGGTGGGTAACACCACCAAGGCGCTCACGAAGGGTTATGCTGTGGGCAGCGCTGCACTGGCCGCCTTCCTGCTCTTCTCGGCTTACCTCGACGAGGTGAAGATGATGATCATCGAGCGCCCGTGGGCCAAGGACCTCATGTCTGCCAACCCCGAGCAATACAAGGCGATGCTTCACCAGATCTACAACATCGACATCGGCCAGCCGGCCATTTTCGTCGGCGGTTTCGTTGGCGCCATGCTGATCTTCCTCTTCAGCTCGTTCGCCATCAAGGCCGTGGGCCGCGCCGCGCAGACGGTTATCGAAGAAGTGCGTCGTCAGTTCCGCGCAGATCCGGGCATCATGGCGGGTACCTCAACGCCTGACTACGGCGCTTGCGTGGACATCGTGACCAAGGGCGCATTGAAGGCGATGATCATTCCGGGTATGCTGCCGGTTATCTTCCCCCTCGCGGTTGGCCTCGTCATCCGCTGGGCGTATCCGGGCCAGCATTTCCTCGCGGCTCAGGCCGTGGCGGCTCTGCTCATGGTCGGCACCATCGCCGGTATTCTCATGGCGTTGACGCTGAACAACAGTGGCGGCGCATGGGACAACGCGAAGAAGTACATCGAGACGGGTGCCTTCGGCGGCAAGGGAAGCGATTCCCACAAGGCAGCCGTGGTTGGCGACACCGTGGGCGATCCCTTCAAGGACACCGCGGGCCCCTCGTTGCACGTGTTGATCAAGCTCCTTTCAACCCTGACCCTCGTCATGGCTCCGCTGTTCATCGGCTAATCCAAGGCGTGGCAAAGTATTGCACCGGTGTCCGACCAGAAAATGGTCGGGCACCGGTTTTTTTTGTGCGATGAATCGGTCCCGCGCCACACCATCCCTCTCATTCTTCCCCTAATTCCCATTCCTCCCATAACCTCGCCCGCGCCCTGCAAAATCCTCTGGTCTCCAAGGTTTTTCGCTGGTGGGGTGTAGTCACTCACCGGACCCACACCATTCCTCTGCATCGGGGCTTTGTTTGAAGTTCGTTCCGTTCATTGCGCGTCGCTATCTTTTCTCCGGTCGTCACAAGGCTCTTGTGTCGGCTATCACGCTCATTTCTGTGGCCGGCGTGGGGTTGGGGGTTTTCGCGCTTATCGTGGTTCTGGCGGTTATGGAGGGGTTCACGTCGAACCTCGTGGAAAAGGTCATCGGCGCTTACGCCCACATCGAGGTGGCGCGGGCCCGCGAAGACTCGCCCATGATGAACACCACCGAAACGCTGGCCCGCGTGCGGGCCGTGCCCGGCGTGAAGGCGGCCTCGCCCGTTGTCAACGCCAAGTCGATGGTCATGGTCACCGACCCCGACACCGGCGCCACCCGCCAGACGGGCCTCTTTATCATGGGTGTCGATCTCGACCTGGAACCGCAGGTGACGCGCTTCATGGAGAACGTGACCGGCAATGCCCGCCCCGGCCCCCGCGAAATTGTGATGGGTGTGGATGCGGCCGCTGGTCTGGGCCTTGCCCTCAAGATGCCGTCGCGCAAAGACGGCACACCCCGCCCGCCGCCGGTGGTTTCCCTCGGTGCGAAAATGCTCGTCGTGGCGCCGCGGTTCGAGAACACCCCCACGGGGCGCTCGCCGCTCATCCGCAACGCGCTGCTGGCCGGCGTCTTTCAAAATGGTTTCCCCGATACCGACGCCATGATGGCGTACACCAGCCTCGAAACAGCGCGCAGCCTGTTTCTCCTGCCCGACGATTACATCGACGGTCTGCACCTGGTGGTGAACGATCCCCACCGTGTGAACGAGGTGCGCGACGCGCTGAGCGAGGCCATGGGGCCGGACTTTATGGTCACCACGTGGCCCGAGCGCAACCCGATCCTGTTCGATGCGCTGCGCCTTGAGAAGTGGGCCATGTTCATCATCCTGCTGCTCATCGTGCTGGTCGCCGCATTCAACATCATCGGCACACTCATCATGGTCGTCATCGAAAAAACCCGCGAGATCGGCATCCTGAAAAGCATGGGCGCGCGCGAGTCGGCCATCGAACGCATCTTCCTCGCGCAGGGTTTCATTATTGGCGGCGTTGGCACGGCGCTGGGCACCATCGGCGGATTGTTCGTCTGCTACCTGCTGAAATATCACATCAAGCTCGACATCGTGAGCGAGGCCTACCTGAGCGATTCGATCCCGATCCTCATCAACCCGTGGACGACGGTTCTCGTGGTCGTCTCGTCGATGGTCATCTGCGTGGGCGCGGCGGTGTATCCGGCCCGGCAGGCGGCGCGGCTCGATCCTGTGGAGGCGCTGCGCCATGAGTGACGACCGCCGCGTGATTCTCGAAGCGCGCAATATTGAGAAGGACTACCACGACGGCACCCGCGTGTTGAAGGTGCTGCGCGGCACCAGCCTGCAAGTGCGGGCAGGCGAGATCGTCTCCATCGTGGGTGCCAGTGGATCGGGCAAGAGCACGCTGCTGCATCTGCTGGGCGCGCTGGATCGCCCCACGTCGGGTCAGGTGCTGCTCAACGGTCAGGATTTTTCGAGCCTACCGGCGGACCAACTGGCCGACATGCGCAACCGCGGAGTCGGATTTATTTTTCAGTTCCATCATCTGCTGGCCGAGTTCACCGCGCTGGAAAACGTCATCGTGCCGGGCCTGATCCAGGGCCTGCCGGTGGAGGGCGTGCGTGCCGCGGCGAAGGAGCGGCTCGAAAGCCTCGGGCTGGGCGAGCGCCTCACGCATCGCCCCTCCAAGCTGTCCGGCGGCGAGCAGCAGCGCGTCTCGCTGGCGCGGGCCATGGTGGGCAATCCGGATGTGATCCTCGCCGACGAACCCACGGGCAACCTCGATGCGGAAAGCGCGCAGGTGGTGATGGATCTGCTGTGGAAGAACGTGCGCGACAATGACAAGGCGCTGGTCATCGTGACCCACGAGCCAGACATTGCGGCCCAGGCCGACCGGCGCATGCGTCTGCGCGACGGAGTTCTTGTGGAGGAGTAACAACATGGCTTTTGATACGACACGCGATTTCATCGCCGCCCTGGAGTCTGCGGGCATGTTGCGGCGCATCCGCGCCGAAGTGGACCCCCATCTGGAATTGACGGAAATTGCCGACCGCGTGATGAAAAGTCCCGGCGGCGGCCCGGCGCTGTTGTTCGAGCGCGTGAAGGGTTCCTCCATGCCGCTGCTCATCAACGCGCTCGGCTCGCGGCGGCGCATGGAAATGGTCTGCGGCAGCGAGAAAATCGCCGAGGTGGTCGAGAACTTCATGGCCATGCTCGAACCCAAGGGCTCTCTCAGTTTCTTCGACAAGATCAAGATGCTGCCCAAGCTGAAACAGGTGAACGACCTCTTCCCCGTGGTGGTGGACAAGGCGCCCTGCCAGGCGGTGGTGGTGGCCGAGCCATCGTTCGACCTAATGCCCGTGTGCCAGTGCTGGCCCGATGACGGCGGCCGGTTTATCACCATGCCCATGGTGTTCAGCCGCGACCCGCGCACGCAGGCTCTCAACTGCGGCATGTACCGCCTGCAGGTTTACGACTCGCGTACCTGCGGCATGCACTGGCACATCCACAAAGGCGGGGCAGAGCACCTGCGGCGCATGGCCGAGCGCGGCGAGAAGCTGCCCGTAAGCATTGCGATCGGCTGCGGACCTGCGGAAGTTTTTAGCGCCACGCTGCCCCTGCCGCCCGACATCAACGAGATGATGTTCGCCGGACTGCTGCGCGGTTCGCCCGTGCGCATGGTCAAGTGCCGCACCAACGAACTGCTGGTTCCCGCCGAGGCCGACATCGTGCTGGAAGGCTGGGTTGATCCGCAGGAGTTGCGTCTGGAAGGGCCTTTTGGCGACCACACGGGCTATTACTCACCTGCGGATATGTATCCCGTGTTCCACCTCGAGGCGATGACCACTCGCCGCGATCCGGTTTACATGCACACCATCGTGGGCATCCCGCCCATGGAAGACGCCTACATCGGCGAGGCCATCGAGCAGCTTTTCACGCCGCTCATGAAGAAACAGTTTCCGGAAGTCGTGGACATGCACATGCCCACGGCGGGCGTTTTCCACAACCTGATGATTGTCTCCATCAAGAAGGGCTACCCCGGTCACGCGCGCAAGATCATCCACGGCATCTGGGGGCTGGGCCAGGCGATGTTCACCAAGCTGATTATCGTGGTGGACGACGACGTGGACATTCGCAACTACGAGCAACTAACGTGGCGCGCGGCCAACAGCGTGGACTACGCGCGGGACGTGGAAATCGTGAAGGGGCCTGTGGACGACCTCGACCACGCCAGCCAGATGTGGCGCTTCGGCGGCAAGATGGGGATCGACGCCACAACCAAATGGGCCAGCGAAGGCCACACCCGCGAGTGGCCGGAGATCATTCGCATGAGCGACGAGGTAAAGCGGAAAGTAGACGCCCGCTGGGCGGAGTTGGGGATAGGCGAGTTGTAGGGTGGGGTGATGGGAAGGATGGGAGTAATGGGAATAATGAAAAATATTGCCCAACCCGCCCAGACTTCCTCTTGGTCCCATAACTCCCATTCTTCCCATTTCTCCCATTTTCTATTTGACAATCTTTAAGTTTGATTTGCTCCCTCAATCAACCGTTAGAGAACCGCCTTTGTTTTACGGCGATTCCTGATATTTTCCAAGGAGAAACGATCATGCAAAAAACACTTCGTTATTTCAGCGTTGCAGTAATCGCCGCAGGCCTCGTTGCTGTCGCCGGTGCTGCCACGCCTATTTATGTTAATGGGGCCACCGGTCTCGACACCAACGACGGCGTCGCCCCCGGCACCGCCGTTCAAACCGTTGCCAAGGGCGTCGAGCTGGTCGACGCCGGTGGCGAAGTTATCGTAGCCGCCGGTGCTTACACCGAGCAGGTCGTGTTGGCCAAGAAGGTTGCCCTGAAGGGCGCCAATTTCGGCATCAGCCCCAACCCCGGAACGGGCCGCGTCGCCGAGTCGATTTTCACGGGCAATGCGCCCAATGTGGCCTTTGAAGCCGGCTCTGTGGATTCCAGCATTGATGGTTTTAAATTCACCGGAGCAACCAATGACGCGGTGAACGGAGCCATCAAGGGCAGCGCAAATGGCATCGTCATGAAGAACAACATCATCGACGCCCATTCGGGTCATGGTGTGAACGCCACGGGCGTTCAGAACTGGACGATCGAAGACAACAAGATCAGCAACATCGGTGGCACCAGCCGTTCGGCACTCTTTCTGATCTCGATGCAAAACAGCCTTATCAAGAATAACGTCATCAACACCACCGTGTATGCCGGCATCATCGTCGACTCGGGGCAGACCCTCACCCTCGAGGGGAACACCATCTCCAACGTGACTCAGCCTGGCATCCAGGTCGCCAACTCGGCCGGACCTGTCACCGTTACCAAGAACACTATCACCAATGCCAACACCTCCAATGGTGTGGACAAAGCGGCCATCTCCATTTATGCCAACTCGCTGGTGGTTGACGTAACGCTGAACACCATCAGCGGCAGCAATGGTGCTTTCTCTGTCCGCAGCAGCGGCACGGGCACTGTCGCCTCCACCGTGCACGTGAACAATAACGACTTCCTCGGCAACACCTCGCCGCAGGTGAAGAACCGCGCGCCCGGTGGCACCACGCCGGCGCTCGATGCCACCAACAACTGGTGGGGTGTGGCCACTGGCCCGGCGGCAGCGGATTTAGCCGAAGCCGGTGTGACGCTTACTCCGTTCCTGGCCGTTCCCTCGGCCGTGGATGGTTGGAGCAAGTACTAAGCTAATCAAAGCCATGGGATTTCTGAAACCCATGGTGCTTCGAGAAATTTGATTTCCCCCAGGGGGCTTGGCGTAAAGCCGGGCCCCTTTTTTCGTGCGCCCGCGCGCTTTTTAAACGCAAGAAACCATGTCGCAAGCCGAGCAAAAAGAACCATCTCTCGGCCCGGCCTTACCCAGCAAGGCTCCTTGTGATTTTTTTCACAAAGTTTAGAATTTCATCGCGACTCCGGCGGTAAAGTCTTGTCAAAGAACTAAACCCTTATCGCACACGGCAGAAATACGTCCTTCACACGGGCGCTTCTCTGCGGTGAAATCAGGGAAAAACATTGGAGGATGTGCACAACCTATGGAGTACAGCGACTTTATCCCGAAGTACGGCCTCGAGAACATCGGTCTCACTCAGCTGAGCCGTGTGAACTATAACCTTACCACCCCGCAGCTCTACGAGCAGGCGATCCGCCGCTTCGAGGGTACGATGGCCCATCTCGGACCCCTCGTTGTGCGCATGGGTCAGCATACAGGACGCGCCGCGAAGGACAAGTATGTTGTTGATGAGCCGACCACCAGTCCCGACATCTGGTGGGGCAAGGTTAACGTAAAGTATCCCGAGGAGAAGTTCGACCGCATCCTCGCCCGCATGCAGGCGTATCTGCGCAACAAAACGGCTTTCGTGCAGGACCTCTACGCCGGCGCCGACCCCGACTACCGCCAGAGTGTGCGCGTCGTCAGCGAATACGCGTGGCACAATCTCTTCGCCCGCAACATGTTCATCCAGCAAAAGGGCGGCCCGGAAGAAGCTCAAAACTTCGTCCCCGACTTTACTGTTTTGCAATGCCCCAATTTTAACGCCGACCCCGAGATCGACGGCACCCGCAGTGGCACCTTCGTGATGCTGCACCTGAGCCGCAAGCTGATCCTCATCGGTGGCTCGGCCTACGGTGGCGAGATCAAGAAGAGCATCTTCACGGCCATGAACTTCCTGCTTCCGGGCAAGAAGGTTCTCTCCATGCACTGTTCGGCCAACCATGCGCCGAAGGATCCGAACGACGTGGCCATCTTCTTCGGCCTCTCCGGCACGGGCAAGACCACGCTGTCGGCCGACCCGCAGCGCACGCTCATCGGCGACGACGAGCACGGGTGGGGCGACAAGGGCATCTTCAACTTCGAGGGTGGCTGCTACGCGAAGGTCATCCGCCTCTCCGCCGAGAGCGAGCCCGACATCTACGAGACGACCCGCCGCTTCGGCACCATTCTCGAAAACGTGGCCATGGACCCGTTCACGCGGCGCCTTGACCTGGACGATTCCATTTTCACGGAAAACACCCGTGCGTCCTATCCCCTTACCCACATCCCCAACGCTTCGCGCGACGGCATGGCGGGTCACGCCAAAAACGTGATCATGCTCACCTGCGACGCCTTCGGCGTGCTGCCCCCCATCGCGAAGCTCACACCCGAGCAGGCGATGTATCACTTCATCAGCGGCTACACGGCCAAGGTGGCGGGTACGGAGCTTGGCGTCACCGAGCCTTCGGCGACCTTCAGCACCTGCTTCGGCGCGCCCTTCATGGTGCGCGTGCCGGCGGTGTATGCGCAGCTTCTGGCCGACCGCCTGGAGAAGCACAAGGCCGACTGCTGGCTGGTGAACACCGGTTGGAGCGGTGGCGCTTACGGCGTTGGCAAGCGCATGAGCATCAAGGTAACCCGTGCGTTGATTGACGCGGTGCTGGACGGCTCGCTGGTCAAGGCGAAGATGCGCAAGGACGAGCGCTTCGGATTCGAAGTGC
The DNA here is from genome assembly GCA_002842095.1 of candidate division BRC1 bacterium HGW-BRC1-1. Taxonomy (GTDB): domain Bacteria; phylum Sumerlaeota; class Sumerlaeia; order Sumerlaeales; family Sumerlaeaceae; genus HGW-BRC1-1. The sequence goes on along the minus strand of PHCB01000025.1, from coordinate 12,592 downwards.
CCGAGGAAGTTCCGGGCGTTCCGGCCGACGTGCTCAACCCCCGCGAGACCTGGCCTGACAAGGCTGCCTACGACACACAAGCCAACAAGCTGGCCGAACTGTTCATCAAGAACATGGAACAGTTCAAGGAAACCCCCGCGAAGGTTGTGGAGTCCGGACCGAAGCAGATCTGACGTTGCTTCGCTTGTAACGTGATTTAACGCCGTCGCAGATGTCCGGGGTTCCGGGGGTCTGCGACGGTTTTTTTAATTAGACAGAAGGTCACAGAGCCACCAAGAGACGCAGAAGAGAAGGAGGTCAGCCGCGCGCTTCGAGGGGCGAGATTTGCTTTACTCTTGCGGGCCGCGGAGTGTATGATCTATTGAATGGTATTCTTACGAGGCAAGAAGTGATGGCAAGTCGTCGAGAAATTCAAGAGCGGTTGGATGATGTCGAGCGTCAGCTCGCGGATGAATTTTCGCGGGCGACATCGGCGGTTTCTCATGAGGACGCACCGGGATTTCCCGGTGGCACGTGGCTGACAGCCGGCTTAGCACTGCTTTGGTGGCAATCTGGCGACATGATCCCCGGGCTGCTGCGGGCATGGTTACAAACGAAATCGTGGATTTTGTATATCGCACTGGCTCTAATGGCGGTGGCGTTGTTGCGCTCGGTGCTCTGGGCGATGAAACGGGGCAAGCCGTTGGTGGATAAAGAGTTTGTTTCGGCGACGGCAAGATCGCGCGAGTTGCAGGCGGTGAAACGCGATTTGCTGGCGCAGTTGCAGGAATTGCAGAAATAACGAGGGAAAAGGCGAACCGGCAATGAGTGACAAGTCTCAGATTGATATGGAACTGTTGGAAATTCTGCGCTGCCCGGTGGCGGTGCATTTTACCGACAAGGGGGATGACCCGGGCCGTTTGCGTCTGGTGAAGGGCACCTGGTTGGTCTGCGATGACTCCGGACTGAAGTATCCGATTCACGACGGGATACCCGAGATGCTGGTGGAGACGGGCGAGAAGTGGCGCGATACGGCCGAGAATGATCTGCCCGTGCCGCCGCCGGAGTCGGATTGATTGCGGAGCGTTAAGCTCAGAAGTTGGTTGAAGTGCGTGGGCGCTGCAGCGTCGGGGCGGGATGTCGAAGATCACGCGGAGGCGGCAGTGTTATGACTACGGTAACGCCAAAACCCTTTGAGAGTCCGGCGGTGAATGCCGCCATGGCGGCGGTGTCGGCGCGCATGGCCGACGAACGCCTGCGGTTGATGTTTGAGCGGTGTTTGTTGAACACGCTGCAAACGACGCTGGTTTACACCGGCGGCAAAGACCCGGACACCCACGTCATCACCGGCGACATCGACGCCATGTGGTTGCGCGATTCCAGCGCCCAGGTGTGGCCTTATGTGCAGTTTGCGGGCAAGGACCCGGAACTGGCTCGCATGTTGCGCGGAGTGATTGCGCGGCAGGCGCGAATGGTGATTCTGGACCCCTACGCCAACGCGTTTTGCTACGATGAAACGGGCACGACGCCCAACGTCGCTGATGCAACGGAGATGAAGCCGGGGGTGTTCGAGCGCAAGTTCGAGGTGGACTCGCTGGCTCACGTGATTCGGTTGTCGGCCGGTTACGTGGCGGCCACCGGCGACCGGACCATCTGCACGCCCGACTGGTGGATGGCGATGCACACCATCGTGGAAACGCTGACGGTGGAGCAAAACCATCTCGAGCATTCGTCGTATAGCTTCGAGCGAATGCACGCGCGCGAACTGAGCACGCTGCACGAGGGCGTGGGAACCCCGGTGGCCGTGACCGGCATGCCGTGGTCGGGTTTCCGCCCCAGCGATGACCGCTGCGAGTTTCATTACAACGTGCCCGCGTCGGCGTTTGCCGTGGTGGTTTTGCAGAAGCTGGCCCATCTGGTGGCGGCGGAGGGCGAGAACGATCTGGCGTATCGCGCAGCGCGTGTGGCCGCCGAGATTCAGGGCGGGTTGCACAGTCATGGGCGCGTGCGCCATCCGGTGTATGGCGAGATACTCGCCTACGAGGTGGACGGCATCGGCAGCGCTGCCCTGATGGATGATGCCAACGTTCCCAGCCTGTTATCGCTTCCCTATCTGGGCTGGTGCGAGGTGGACAATCCGCTGTACGCCTCCACGCGACTGTTTGTGCTCAGTCGGTCGAACCCGCATTTTGCTTGGGGAAAACTGGCCGAGGGGGTTGGCAGCCCTCACACGGAAGAGGGGCGCGTGTGGCCCATGTCGATTATCATGCGCGCCATGACGTCGCGCGATGATCGCGAAACGCTCGCGTGCCTGCGGATGTTGCGGGCGCTTGCGGGCGACGACGGTCTGATGCATGAGTCGGTGAATCCCGACGATGCGACGCAATTCTCCCGCCCATGGTTTGCCTGGGCTAATTCACTTTTTGGCGAGTTGATACTGCATCTCGCGGCCACGCGGCCCGCGTTGCTGGAGGTGGCCCTGTGAAATCCGATCTGGTAGTCGAGGCTGCGGCATTGCTGACCGAGAGCGCCGAGGTCAAGCGGTGCGCGGCTGAAAAATGCGCGGAAGATATTGCCGCAGCAGCGCGGTTGATCATCGGCGCGTATGAGTCCGGCTGCAAGCTGATCGCGTTTGGCAACGGCGGCAGCGCTGCGGACGCGCAGCATTTCACAGCGGAGTTGGTGGGTCGGTATCTGGCTGACAGACCGGCACTTCCGGCTATCTGTTTGTCCGACAACGCATCCACGGTGACCAGCGTATCGAACGATTACGGATTCGAACTGCTCTTCGCCCGCCAGATTGAGGCACACTGCCGCCCCGGCGATGTTGTCGTGGGCATCACCACTTCGGGCACGTCGCCCAATGTGGTGGCCGGGCTGAAAAAAGCGCGGGAGCTGGGCGCGCGGACCATCGGCCTCACCGGGCGCAGCGGCGGCGGGATGCCGGCGTTATGCGACGCCTGTGTCATAGTACCCCACAACAACACGGCGCGCATTCAGGAAGTCCACATAACCATCATCCACATCTGGTGCACCATGCTGGAAGCGGCACTGTGGGGAAAACTTTAGGGGCAGGGTTACCAAGCTACTCGATGTCGTAACCAAGCTTTTTCAATTCTGCGATGGTTACCTCGATGGCCGTGGCGATCAGCTCTTCGGCTCCGGTTATGGCTTCGGTGTCATTGCGGCGGATGGCGTCTTCCAGGCACTGGGCTTTGCGCTGGATGGACAGCGCCCCCACGTTCGCCGCGGCGCCTTTGATGGCGTGGGCGATCCGGGCGGATGACAGCCCCTCGCCCTGGTCCAGCGTGCAGCGGACTTGCAGCAGGTTTTCGCGTGTATCGGTGATAAAAACCGTTAGCAACTCGCGGGCAAATTCCACATCGTCGCCCGCCACCAGTACCAGCCTTTGAAGATCGAAAATAATGGGAGTCGGCAGTGGCGTGTATAGGTTCTGTCGCATGGGTGGGGGCGGTGTGGAAGTCCACCGGCGCACACACTGGAGGAATGCCTTGGGGTCGAACGGTTTGGAGAGGTAGTCGTCCATGCCCGCCTCGATACATCGCTCGCGATCGCCCTTCAGGGCATGGGCGGTCATGGCGATGATGGGCGTGTGGCGGCCTGTTCCCTGTTCGCGGTGACGGATTTCGCGGGTCGCCGTGAGGCCGTCCATAACGGGCATCTGAACGTCCATCAACACGAGATCGTAATTTTTTTTATCGAGGGCCTCCAGGGCCTGCCGCCCGTCATAGGCGGTGTCGATGGCGCAACCGGCGTTTTGCAGCATGCGCACAGCCACCTTGCGGTTGATGGGGTTGTCTTCCACCAGCAGCAATTTCAGGTGCGGTGCGCGCATGGCGCTTTCATCGGCGGGAGGCGGCGCCTGTTTGGTGGTTGTGGCTCGGGGAGGCTGCGGCCGCAGCGCGGTGAGGGTGGCATCGATGAGGTCGTTCATGTGGAGCGGTTTGGTGAGCGTCACCACCACATTGGCGGGTGACAAGGCGCACCTGGGTCCGGTGCCCGGCGAGGCCATGCATACCAAGGGAATGGCCGCCAGCGCGGGGTCGCTGGCAATTCTGGTAACAAGGTTCTCGTTGGTGGAGCTGTCCTTGAGATGTAAGTCGATAAATGCGGCGTGAAACGGCGAGCTTTCGGCGACGCGCTCGTTGAGCAGGCGCAATGCTTCGGTAGTGTCGGAGGCCTGGGCGCAATGGCAGCCGACAGCGTTGAGGGTCTGGCAGACGATGTTGCACACTGCGGCGTTGTCGTCTACCACCAGAATACGGGCTACGGCGAGGGGGCATTTATCCACGGGAGGCGAGGTCGGCGTCGGGGGGTTCGGATCGATGTCGAAGGGAAGCACCAGGGTGAAAGTGGAGCCTTCTCCCGGCGTGCTTTCGAAAGCAATTTCCCCCTGATTCAGCTCGGCGAGACGTTTTGTGATGGCCAGGCCGAGGCCCGATCCGCCGCGGCTGTGGGTGGCGTCGGGGTCACCCTGATGGAAGCGCTGGAAGACGAGGTGGCTGTATTCAGCTGGAATGCCGCGACCCGTGTCGGCCACGGTAAAGCGTACGCGCTGGCGCTCCGCAGTCGGTTCGTCGGCGGGCTCTACGCGGAAATCCACACTACCCTCGTCCGTAAACTTGATGGCGTTGGACAGCAGGTTGACGATCATCTGACGCAAATGCTCGGCGTCGCCCAGCACATGATCCGTCAGGCCCGGGTGAACGAAACAGGTCAACTCAATCTCGCGCCCAAATGCCCGGTTCGCCAGCAGGTCGGTCACGACTTCGCAAAGCTGGCGTAGATTGAACGGAGCGTGGTCGGGGAGGATATTTCCCGTTTCGATTTTCGTCAGATCCAGGATGTCGTTGATCACGCTCAGCAGCGCGTCGCCCCCGGCTCGGATGGTTTCCACGGTATCGCGTTGGTCGGTGTCCAGCCGGGTGTCGAGCAGCATCCCCGTCAGGCCGATCACGGCGTTCATGGGTGTGCGGATTTCGTGGCTCATGTGAGCGATGAAATCGCCCTTCGCCAGATTGGCCATTTCTGCGGCGGCGCGTGCCTGTTGCATTTCCACGAGGATTTTGTGGTGCTCGGTCATGTCGATGCCCACACCCACCACGCCCCGGATATGTTTGTCGCGGTCGATGTAAGCGGCTTTTATCAGGCGAATGGTGCGGGTCTCACCTGCCTTCTGGCGCAGATCCGCCTCCCGGTCGATGAGTTGACCCGTCGCAATCACATCCAGATCATCGCCCAGAAGCTGGTCGACGTTGTCGGCGCTGTAACCGCACCGCTCGATGGACTGTTCAAAGGATAGGCGCAATAATTCAGCCGTGGAGCACCCCATGATATCCTCGGCAAAGACGCGGTTGCACAAGCGGAACTCGCCCTCGGTGTTGCGGAAATAAACAGCCACCGGTATCGCGTCGAGAATCTGCTGAAGGAAGTGTGTATGCTCTTGGGCCTGTGCTTCGGCTTCAAGCCGGCGGGTGATGTCGCGTAGTGTTAGAATCCGCAGGTCGGCATCTTCGGGAGAGGCCGGTGGCGAGGTGACGCGCAGTTCGGCTGGAAATTCCTTCCCGTCTGCGCGGCGCATTTTCAGCTGGAACGGGGGTTGCGTTTCGCCGGGCCGTCCAGCCGCGAGAGCGGCCTTCAACCGTTTACATTCAGAATCGTCGAAACAGAAGCTTTCGAGGGATGCTCCGTGCAAACGTTGCCTGTCAGCCCCGAGGATGCGTGAGGCGGAAGTATTACCGGCGGCAATCACCAGTTCGTGGCGCACAAGGAAGATCGCGTCGCGGGCGGCGTCGACCATCCACAGCAGGTGGCGGGGAGAATCTGGTATTTGTTCGCTCACAAAGGGTCGACCATTCTTTGCGTCAGGTGATAAGCTTCACGGGTTTCGCGGGTTGTAAGAGGACGGCGCAACGCGACCTTATAAATGCAGAGGGGGCCAGCGATGATGATGCCCGGGGGATGGGCGAAAAGAAATCAGTATTCGAGATTTAGCTCGCCAACGCGCAGTTGCGAAAGGGTTTCGTTGTCCGTTGCCGCAATGGCGAAAGGCATGTCCGCCGGTGCCGCGACGGGTGGATGCGTGTAGGGCATGGGCGCCAGATAGTTTTTATAATGCAGCAAACGCGGGGCCGAGTTAAAATCAGTCTGCGTGAAAACGGCCCGGGGTGTGCAACCCATGGGGTAGTATTTCGGCAGCATGTAGGTGTCCACGGCCACGGCGGCGGTCAACCACGGCGGCGGTGCGCCGACGACAGGTACGCTAATAGAAGCGGTGGCTTTTGCTCCGGCATAATAGATCACGCCTCCGGCAACCACATTGCCCGCGGCACTTCCGGCATCCACGCCCATGGTGTAAGCATTGGCGGATCCGCCGGCGCAAGCCTGCGTGCACGGCACGGGAGCAAGCGAGTTAACGGCCGTGGCTTCGGTGTAATCAAACTGCGCCGAAACTCCCGCGCAAAGTCCGGCGCACCATGCGCCCAAGGCCAACCGATGGACAAGTTTCATGCTCGTGCCATGCTCCCGAAAGATAATATGCTGCAAAGGGATGGGTAGAATCGGTCGCCCCGCAGCGAAAGGTCAAGGCGAGAATGGAGGGGGGCGGCTTGAGGCGGTGATGGACGAAATGGACGGTATGGACACAATGGACAGTTTGGAACCAGACCCGAGGGTCAACCACCGTTACTGCCCTGTGCGTTCCAGTTCCTTGATTCGGTCGCGGGCGAAGGTGGCTTCGGGGGCGTTGGGGGTTTCTTCTATCAGGTAGCGGTAATTTGCCAGCGCGTTGGGATAGAAGCCCGCTTCCTCGCAGACCAGACCCATGTTCATGCGCACCTTGGGGCGGTTGCGGTAATAGGGGAAGCGCTGCAGGAGATCGGTCAGTGTCTCCATGGAGGCGCGGGTATCGCGACGGGCCATCTCGGTTTCGGACAGCAGGTCCAGAAAGTCTGCCTCCACGGGGCGGCCCTGGGCGTCGGTCAGGCCCAGTTGGATTTCGTTCTCGGCGGCGGCGTAGTCTTTGCGCGCCACCAGTGCGGTGGCCAGTTTGCGCCGGGCTTCCAGCGCACGACCCGCATCGCCGGCGGACTGGGCCAGTTCGGCGCGGTAGCGTTCCACATCGGCGGGCAGATACTCGGGCATCTGGGTCACGGCTAGTTGGCGGCGGTCGGCTTCGGCCACATAGGGGCTGTCGGGGTGGGTCTCGCGCAGCAGGCGATAGGTTTCCAACGCGCGGGCGGTGTCGGCTTCAAACACCACGGCCAGGAACAAAGCCCGGGGTGCGAGGCCCGAGGCGGAGTGGCTGACGGCATAAGTGCGAAACCCGGCGGCGGCGGCGGGATAATTGCCCGCACGGCCTTCGTGTACGGCCGCGATGTATTCGCTCCGGACGTATTCGTTGGGTTCCACGGTTGGGTTCGGCATGGCCAGGTCGTTGGCCTCGAAGGTGACCGAGGTCACTTCAGCCACCGGTGTGGTTTGAGGCGGAGCCGGGTAGGCGCCGGCGGTACCACTGCTTGCGGGATCGACTGCGGCCGGGGTCGCCGCGAAGGGCGGCACGGGGGCGCCCATGGGGGTGGGCTGCGCAGGGGCCTGAATGATGAACGGCGTGGAGACGGGTGTCGGCGCGGTCACACCGGCGGAGGGCGCGGCGCTGGCGTCGGCGTCTGTCGGTGCTGCGGGCGGCATCCCCACCGGTGTGCTGCCGGGTGCCATGGCCGGGGGTGCGGTGACCACGGGCGACGGCGACGGCGTGACCGGTGGCGCGGGTTCTGACTGGATAACCGGTTGCGACACGCCCGGGGGTGACACGGCGCGGTTTGGCGCGATGAAGATTCCCCCGGCGGGCGTCGGGCCCGGTGTGGCCGGGGCGTTGCCGTAAGGCGTTGCCGTGGCCGGGATGTTGATTTGCGGAGTCTGGGCGGCCACCGGCGTGCTGATGTCCACGGCCACGCGGGGCGTGGGCGATGAACTTCCCAGATAAGGAGCCACAGGCGTCGGCTGGGTGGGGGTGCTGTAGAAATTGGGTTGGGGCTGGCCCGGTACGATAGCCGGAACCGCCGCCGTGGGTGCTATGGGCGGGGTTGCGCCGGGCGCGGGGCTGCTGCGCACGATGTCGGCATCAGGCGGAGGCAGCAAAACCGGTACCTCGCCAACCGGGGCCGGGGGCGGTGTTTCCATGCCGAAGGGAGGTGTGTCCACGGGAGGCATGATGTCGTCGGCCATGTCGGGTCGGCGGGCGTCGCGCGGTGGCGAGCTATTCTTGTTCTCGTCGGGATCGCCCACGATGGCGGGTCCCACGATGGGGATGCGGCCCGTGATGCGGCGGATCAAACCGGGGCGTTTGGTAGGCTCGGGAGTGGGGGTCAGGCGACTGCGAGTGCGCGGCATGGGGGGCGGCGTCTCGATGCCGGTTGCATCGGGAACTGCGGGCGGCGGCGGGAATGCGTTGACTGGTGCATCAGGGGCGTCGTCGTTGGAGGGCAGCAGCGTGGGGCGCTCGGGCTCCACAGCGGGCGCCTTGCCGGACTGCGTTCCCGTGCCGGGTGCGTAAGGAGAACGGGGGACTTCGTATATAATGGCCGGTTGCGGGGGCGGACTGTAGCCGGGGGCCTGGGGTGGCGCGGTCGAAGGCGTTGACTGCACCGCAGGGGTGCGAACGGGCTGAAGGTCGCCGGTGTCGCCCACGCGGTAGCGGGTCGTTTGACTGAGAATGGCAGCGGGGCTTGAGGTCTCGGGAGCAGCAGGCGATTGGGCCGGTGCGAGGCAGGGGCATGTGACGGCGAAGCAAAACAGCGCCGCAGAAGGTGCAGCGTGCATGAGGGGGTGAAGCGTTTTTTGTGACATGGCTTTCGTTGGTTTGTCGTTGGGGGATGCTGCGTGGGATGCGAATCAGAGCCTGAGGAAGATTTGCAAGGGGATGGGGGATTTGTTCAAAAACGAAAAGCCTAAAGCCAAAGCCGAAGCTTTGACGCAAAGATGCAAAGGGCGCAAAGAAAGGCCGGAAAGCAAAGCAGGAAGGTAACGGAATCGCTTTGCAAAAAGCCTCTTTTCGCCACAGAATGAATATTCATTCATTCCAGAGATAAAAACCCCACCAACGCAAAGAAAGCCCTTTCCATCTCATGTTAAAATTTGAGTCCGACAATAAACCCAAGGACGACTCCGTCCCCGCTTCGGTGCCCACCGATGATGACGAACCTGTCGGTCATCGGGGAGACAAGCGCGAACGGATTCTGGATGCGGCGTTGGAGCTTTTCAACGACAGAGGATTCCATGGTACGCCCATGCCGCTGGTGGCCGAGCAAGCCGGTGTTGCCGCGGGAACCATTTATCGGTACTTTGAAAGCAAAGAAGCGCTGGTGAACGCGCTATTTCATTATTGGTATTCGGTTCTTAACAGAGACCTTTTCGATGAAGATTGGGCCCAGCGACCACTGCGGGAACGATTTCATCTGCATTGGGAGCGGCTCGCCAATTTCGCTTTTACCCATCCCAGAGCTTACGCTTTTTTGAATCTGCACTTTCACTCCACCTATCTCGACGATGAAAGCCGCGCCGAAATCATGAGGCATTGGGAGCGTGGAGAGGCCTTTTTCGCTGAGGCCAGTGAGCAACAGGTGACAAAAAATCTTCCCCCCGAGATGCTCATGCTCATGATCGACGGGCTTTTTACGGGGATGTTCCGATCCCACGTACTGGGGATGGTGGAAATGACGCCCGAACTGATCCGAGCGGGCGAAGAATGCGCTTGGGCGACGGTTCGCCGCTGATAAATTTATCTTCAAACCCCAAAATGAATAACCATTCACAAACATGGAAATCTTCGTGGGTTTCCAACTCAAACGATTCAGGAAAATGACGACGACAATGCCTCCAAAAGCATCCTCACAGACTTCAAAGACGACTCCCCGCGCGGTGGTTTTGCTCATGCTGCTGGCCCTCACGGTGGGCGGTGGCGGCGCGTGGTTTCTGGCTGCCAATGGACGAACCCAGGAGAAGTTGCAACTGGGCGAGACCTCGGCCACGGCTACCAAGGGACCTGTTTCCACCAACGGCACTATCAATGTGGTGGAGGCGGTGGAAGCCGACCTGCCGCAATTCGTGACGGTGACCGGCTCCCTCGCCGCAGACGAAGACAGCGCCGTGGCCACGCGGGCCGGCGGGGTTGTGCAGGAGGTTTTGGTGGAGCGCGGCACCACTGTGACCAAGGGTCAGGTGCTGGTGGAGCTTGATCCCGTAACGGCGCGCAACGCGCTGGCCGAGGGTGAGGCCGGGGTGCAGGAATTGCACGCGCGTCTCGGGCTGGCCGAAGGCAGCGACGAGTTTAAGGTGGACGAGCAGCCGGAAGTGCTGAGCGCCAAGTCGAGTTTCGATCTGACGAAGACAAATTTTGAGCGCGACCGCGAATTACGCAAAACTAACGTCGTCTCCACGGCGGACCTCGACCGCAGCCAGACGACCTATAATGAGGCACTTCAGCGTTACCAGTTGGTGCGCAATCAGGTGGCGCAATTATACGCATCGTACCGCACGGCGAAAACGCGCCTCACGGCGCTGCGTCAGCACCTGGCGGACATGACCATCAAGGCGCCGTTCAATGGTGTGGTGCAGGAGCGTATGGTTTCACCCGGCGAGTATGCAGCGCCCGGTTCGCCGGTGGTTACGTTGGTTCGGCTTGACCCCGTGCGTCTGGTGATGACGGTGCCCGAGCAGACGGTGCGTCTGGCCCAACCGGGCGCAAAAGTGCCGTTCACGGTAACGCCGTACCCCGAGCGAAGCTTCGAGGCGACGGTGCGCTACATTGCGCCGAAGCTCGAGGCGGTTTCGCGCTCGCTGACGGTGGAGGCGCTGGTGGAGAACCCCGACGGCGTGCTGCGCCCGGGTTACTTCGCCACGGCGCGCCTCCCCGAGGCGCGCTCGGGCAAGGCGGTCTCCGTGCCGACCACTGCTGTCTCGCGCAATGGCGAGTTCGCCCGGGTGTTCGTGGTGGACGCCGACGGTGTGGCCCGCGAACACGTGGTGACGTTGGCCGAAACCAACGGCGAGCAGGCGTTCATAACGAATGGTTTGAAGGCGGGCGACAAAGTGGCCGCCAACGCTCTGGAAGTTTCCGAAGGAATGAAGGTTCGCTGACCCTCCATGCAAAAACTTGCTGAAATATGTGTGCACCGGCCGGTCTTCGCGACGGTGCTGATTCTCGTGCTGCTGGTGTTTGGCGTGTTTGGTTACACGCAGTTGGGCGTGGACCGTTTCCCCGACATCGATTTCCCCATCGTGGTGGTAACGACCACGCTGCCCGGCGCCGCACCACAGGAAATGGAAAGCGAAGTCTCGGACAAAATCGAGGAGGTGGTGAACACGGGGGACACGAGCCGCATCGCGGAGTTCGTCTCCCCCGACTGCGTCGTCACGGACGGCAGGGTCCGCATCAGGTGCGGCGTGGAGGGGATGGCCGAACACGTCCGGGCCGTGAGGGAAACGTACCCCGACCTCCATGTCGTCGTGCAGGATCAGGTGGCGGAAGGCGAATGGGTGGCCACGAGGATCCTCGCGAGCGGCACGCACCTGGGCTCATGGCTGGAGATGAAGCCCACCGGAAAAACCGCTGTCTTCGGCGGCGTCAACATGGACCGCGTCGTCGACGGCCGTATCGTCGAACACGGAGGCGCGGCGAACACGTTCGAAGCGCTCCTCGAAATCGGCGCGATCCGGCCGGTGAAGGATGGAGAGGAAGCGTAGCGTACGAACGCGACCGATTCATCCGTTTCATTGCGCCTCTTCGAGCGCGCTCTGCTCTATTCCATCGGCACGTTCATGGGAGTATTCTTTTTAAAAGCGAGTGTTCGACTGAAGCGAACGAGAAGATGAACTGTACGTCGCAGGAGCCGGAGCGCACTCTACCTCCGGCTCCTGCGACGGTTCACTCGGGCAGCTTCATGACGGCGCCCTCCGCGGCGGAGCCGGCCAGTCTGGCGTACGTGGCCAGAAAGCCGCGCTTCACTGTCGGCTCGGGGCGCTTCCAGGCGCGCAGGCGTTCGGCGATCTCCTCGTCGGTCAGGTCGATGCGCAGCGAGCCCGCGGGGATGTCGATCGTGATGCGGTCGCCGTCCCTGACGATCGCGAGCGGCCCTCCCTCCGCCGCTTCGGGTGAGACGTGCCCGACAAAGCAGCCGTTGTTGGTGCCGGAGAATCGCCCGTCGGTGACGAGGGCGGTCTTCTTCGCCAGCCCCATGCCGTAGAGGTACTTCATGGCGGCGAACATCTCCCGCATTCCGGGGCCTCCCTTCGGGCCCTCGTAGCGGATGACCACGACGGTTCCCTCCGATATCTCCCCGGCGAGGATGGCTTCGTCGGCCGCGTCCTCGCCGTCGAACACACGGGCCGCCCCGGAGAAGACGCGCATGGACGGATCGATGGCCGCGGGCTTCGTGATCGCCGTGTCCGGGGCCAGATTGCCGCGCAGGACGGCGAGGCCGAGGTTGACGCCGAACGGGTCGGACGCGGGGCGGATCACCTCCGGATTCGCCGGATAGCGCTCGACGTGCGCGTCGAGGTTCTCGCCGACGGCGGTGAGGCCGACCGGGTTCGC
>PHCB01000009.1:9467-265206 GCA_002842095.1 candidate division BRC1 bacterium HGW-BRC1-1 | reverse complement strand
GGGGGGGGGGGGGGGGGGGAAAATTGAGGGGTGCGTAGAGTGCGCCTTTCCGCTTTACGGGGGGGCGGCGGGTTGCTCATCTTTCTCACTTATGAGCGATCCTATTCTTTTGAAAATTGGTTTCATCGGGGCCGGCAACATGGCCCGCGCTATTCTGGGGGGGGCTGTGCGCACGGGGATTGTTGCGCCGGAAACGACCCTGGTGGCTGATCCCGCTGCGGAACAGACCGCCCGCATCGCCGGCGAGACCGGGTGCCGTGTGGCCGCCGACAACGCCGAGGTGGCACGCGAGTGCGACCTGATCATCTTCGCGACAAAACCGCATCAGGTGGTTGCCATTTGCGAGGAGATCCGCGCGTTCACGCGGCCCGACCAGCTTTTTGTTTCCATCTGCGCGGGCGTGCGCACGGCCACTATTGCGGCAGCGCTGAGCGTTGATAACACAGCTCCGCAGACAGGAATGTCTGCGGCACAATCAAGCGCGCACCGCGTGGTGCGGGTTATGCCGAACACACCCGCGCTCATCGGGCACGGTGCGGCTGCGGTGGCCGGAGGGGCTGCCGCTTCGCCCGCCGACATTGATCTTGTGGTCCGGCTGTTTGGCGCCGTGGGCAAAGCCGTTGTGGTGCCCGAGGAGCAACTCGACGCCGTGACAGGGCTCAGCGGCAGCGGCCCGGCTTATGTGTTCCGGTTCATCGAGGCGCTGGTGGACGCCGGCATCGACGCCGGCCTGGCACCCGATGACGCCGCCATCCTCGCCCGCCAAACCGTGCTGGGCGCAGCCGTCATGGCCATCGAATCGCCCCTGCCGCTGCACACCCTGCGCGCCAACGTAACCACGCCCGGCGGCACCACCGAAGCCGGTCTGCGCGTGTTGGAAGAAGGCGAGCTGGGCGAACTGATAAGCGACTGCGTGGCCGCCGCCACCCGCCGGAGCAAGGAACTGAGCGGGGGGTAGGTGCTCAGTTTCTCCCCTTGACGCGCCCCGCCCCCAGGCCTCAGGGTTTGTTTCCATGTCGTGTGAAAATTCTCTGCCCTTGGGTGCGCAGGCGCCCTGCTCGCCGGAGCGGTTTTCGGTGCATTTTCTCTCCAGCGGAAGCCGGGGCAACTGCACGCTGGTGGAGGCGGGCGACGAGCGCTTCCTGATCGATTTCGGGCTGACACCGCAGCTTTTCATTGCCACGCTGGCGGCCCACGGGGTGGTGCTCGATTACTCGCGCCGCCGCGGCGAGGTGCTGATGCGCCGCCGCGCGAACCCGTGCACGCCACCCCTGTCGGCGGTGGTCGTAACCCACACCCACAGCGACCACATGAACGACCGCACGCTGCGCGTGCTGCGCGAGAACGGTGTGCGGGTGATTGTCCACGAGGAACACGCGGCAGAACTGGCCACCAACCGCGATTTCCGCGAGATGACCGACGAGGGGCTGGCGTCGACCTACCACACGAACGATTTCTCGGTGACGCGCGACACCCGCGCCACACCGCTGGCGGTGTCGCACGATGCGGTGGCCACCCACGGTTTTGTTTTCCGCCACCGCGCCGAGGGCACCCCCGTGGGGCAGCGCGTGAAGTTCAGCTATCTGGCCGACCTGGGATTTTTCCGGCCGGAGATGGCCGACCACGTGCGCGACAGCGACATCATCGCGCTGGAGTTTAACCACGATTTGGAGATGGAGCGCAACAGTCCGCGCCCGCGCACGCTGGTGAACCGCGTGCTGGGGAATTTCGGGCATTTGTCCAACGAGCAGGCCGCGCAGGCGTTGCGCCACGTGCTGGGGCAGTCGCGCCGCATGCCGCGTTTTCTGGCCGCGCTGCACCTGAGCAGCGACTGCAACCGCCCCGAACTGGCCGAGGCCAGCGCGCGGGAGGTGCTGAACGAGGCATCGCCCGAAACGCAGCTCATCGTAACCCGCCAGCGCATCTACGCCGGCAGCGCCAGCCTGGCGGCGCACCCCGCCCGTGTGGGCGAATTCGGCATCGAACCCAAGGCCCGGCCCAGGCGATTTGCGCGGCCAGGAATCCAGCAGGTTCTGGAACTGGAGTTTTAAAATCTTTGACGCAAAGACGCAAAGGGCGCAAAGGAAAGCAGAAGCCATAGCTTTGACACTAAGGCACGAAGACACAAAGAAAATATTGCTAACAAGCTCTTCTTTTATTTTTATTTAATCTGCTTTGGTTTTTCTTTGCGCCTTTGCGTCTTTGCGTCAGAGTTTTTTTGCTTTGTGTCAAAGTTCTCGCTTTGAGGAGATGCCATGGCGAAGAAATCCGGTGCGGCGGTGCGGTTTACTCTGGGTGATTTGAGTGCGGCGGTGGATGCGCTGGCGCCGTTTCGGTTGGCTTATGACTGGGACAACGTGGGGCTGCAGATTGGGGATCCCGCCGCGTCCGTGACCAACGTGCTAATTGCGCTGGAGGTAGACAACGACGCTATCGACGCGGCCGTGCGGGTGAAAGCCCAGGCCATCGTGGCACATCATCCGCTTATCTTTCGTCCGCTGAAAAATCTGCGCGAGGACTCTGTTTCGGGTGCGCTCATTGCGCGGCTGGTGCGCGGGAAGATCGGGCTGATCGCGGCCCACACGAATCTCGACCGCGTGAAAGAGGGCACCAATGGAGCACTGGCGGCGGCCATGGATCTGCAAGATACCGAAATTCTCGAACCGCTGCCGCTGCACGACGATCTGAAATTTGTAGTATTTGTGCCGCCGGAAAACAGCCTGTCGGTGATCGACGCGATCCACCGGGGCGGCGGAGCGATGATCGGAAATTATTCGCATTGCACGTTCAGGTCCACGGGCAGCGGGACGTTCATCCCCGGCGAGGGGGCCGACCCAACGATCGGGGTGCCGGGCAAGCTGGAGCAAACCCCCGAGGACCGGCTGGAGGCCGTGGTGCCGGAGCATTGCATCCGCGCCGTGCTGGAAAAGGTGCGCGACGTGCATCCTTACGAAACCATGGGTTACGACATCATTCGGCTGTTCGATGCCGAGCCGAGTTACGGGCTGGGCCTGATCGGGCGTCTGCCCGTGGCGATGAAACTGGAGGCTCTGGCGCAGGCGCTGCACAAAGCGTGCGATGCCGACGCGACGTCCATCGTGGGGCGGGCATCGACGCGGGTGCGGCGTATTGCGGTCGTCTCCGGTAGCGCGGGAGGCTCGCTGGCGGGGCTCAGTCCGGCGCGCTGCGACGCCGTGGTGACCGGCGAACTGGGCTATCACATGGCAGCCGAGGCACGCGACCGAGGTCTGAACGTGGTGTTGCTGGGTCACGCGGCCAGCGAGAAAATTTTTGCTCCCCACTTCGCCCGCCAACTGGGCAATAAACTTGCCGACGCACCCGGCGGCGGACCCAAGTTGCACACCCACACGCGCTATCGCGATCCGGCCCAAACGGTGGCCGTACGTTCCGCAACCAAGACCTCGAGAAGGAAATAAGAGCCATGAACGAAGGCATCCGCCGCATGTTGGACGTGCAGGTACTCGACCAGGAACTCGACAAGTTAGATAAAGACCACAAATTACTGAAGGACGAGGTGGACAAGCTGGAGGCGGAGTACGCCCGGCGAAAAAAGATTCTGGCGGCCATGGCAACTCAGACCACGGAACTGGCCAAACGACGGGCCGCGCTGGAACTGGACGAAAAAACCGCCGAAGAGGCAATCAAGCAGACCACGCGCCGCATGGAAATGGTGAAGAACGCCCGGGAACTGGAGGCGCTCAACCATCAGATGGAGGCAGCGCGGGCCACTCTGGGCAATCTCGACGAGCAACTGCTGACGCTGATGGACGAAGAAGAACAACTTCAGAAGCGCGATCACGACGGGCGGGAATCCACCACGCGTTTCACCCACAAAGCGAAAGCGGAAAAGGCGCGGCTGGAAAAGCTGATGGCCGATAACCGCCAACTGGCCGAGGGTATAAAGCTGGACCGCGCGCGGGCCGAGGCGCGGGTGGATGAAAAAAACCGCGAGGTGTATGACTGGCTGAGGCAGAAACAGCGCCTGCTGCCGGTGAGGCCACTGCAAGGCGAGGCATGCGGGGGCTGCGGATCATTGCTGCCGCCGGGGGTGGTAGCGCAAATAGTTGTTAACGAGGAGCCAATGCAGTGCCCTCAATGTAACAACTTTCTTTATTCGGAAAAGTGAATCGTTGGCCCCCTGGATGGGGCCGAAATTGAGTCGCGCACAGCCTGTGGATTGTCCTGTGGATATGTGGATAAACCGTTGTAGTTGTGAGACAAGACAGGGGTGAGAAGGATGTATCGAGGTTGGCGGGATGCGGTTTCCCGTGAGGAGTAATCCACAGCTGGCAGGGGGGGTGTGGTGAAGCAAAACAGGACCTGCACAGGCTATATCCGGGGGTGGCATTTTGTGGACAAAGGGGGATAATCGGTTGAAACTCGACACAGGATTGGATGATTGGTATTGTTTGAGTTAAGGTCTAATTCACTTTTCCCCAGCCCCTACTAGTACTACTACTATTAGATATAGAGATTTATAATAGTAGTAGGACTTTTAAAGGGAGGGAAAGGGGGGGGATTTCGTGACATTTGGGTTCGAGATGCATGGAAGGGAACCCCCTTCGATACGCAATTTCGTTTTCCAACCGGATGGCGGACACGCAGGTCCGCCCTAAATACCGTATCGCATTTCGAATGGGTGCAAACCCTCCTCTTCTCACTCTCGGATAATCGTCCCTTATTTTTCGTTGCTAACCATTCGTTGTGAATTGCAGTCTTTTCGTTACCTCTTGCTGCTGATTTTCTCCGCGGCATGAACCATCGGAATTGGAACTTATGGAACTCGAAGGCCGTTTGACCCCATCGCTCAGTTTGCCGGAAGTGCTGATGTTCCTGAGCATGGGCCGGATGACCGGCGTTTTGACGGTGGTGCAGGGGGATTACACGGTAACGATGACCCTGCGGCAGGGGCGGTTGGTGAATTCGTCGAGCCTTGGCAAACCGCGGCGTCTGGGTCAGTTGCTGGTGGCGCATGGTCTGGTGGAGCGCAGTGTGGTGGAGGATGCACTGTTGCAGCAAAGCAAGACGGATCCTCCCCAGATGCTGGGTCATGTGCTGCTGGAGCGCGGGGTCGTGACGACGGATCAACTGCGTCAGGCGATCCGGCTGCAGCTTGAGGAGGAGATGTGGGATCTCTTCTCGCTGGCCGATGGTTCGTTCAAGTTTGAGCATCGCAAAGAGGATACCCTGGGCGAAGCTCTGGTGGAGATGGAGGTGGAGCCGCTGATCATGGAGGGGACGCGGCGACTGGACGAGTGGTCGTACATCGTGAAAAACATCCCCAACGATGAGGTGGTTCCGGCACTGTGTCCGCCGGGCGATGATGGCATTGACCGTGAGGCGCTGCACGTAAACGAGAACGAGTGGCGCGTGTTGTCGCTGGTGAACGGTTTCTACAACGTGGGCAGTCTGGCGATGCGCAGCGGGATTGGTCGGTTTGAAACATTCCGCGTGTTGAATGCCTTGCTGGCCTCGGGGGTGGTTAAGCTGCGCGAGGATGTGGCAGCGGCCGGACCTGCGCCCGATGTTATGGAACCTGTAAAGGCTTCCTGGCCGAAGGCTCGAAAAACGGACGCCGCGAGTAACGGGGAAAAGCCGGGTGATGACGTTGGAACATCTTCTTCGACAAGGTTGATGGCGCTGTTTCGGAAAAAACTTTCTGCGCCTGTGGGACAGGTGGCGGAAGATGCTCCCATCGTCGAGGGGACCTCTCCTGCTAATGTGAATTTGAAACTCATGCATTTTCAAACGGTGGTGGGTTTTCTCGGGGGATTTGCGCAGAACCTTATGGAGTCCCTTTTGGTCACACCGGATTTTGCGGTGGGGCCGGAGGATGCGCATTTGCTGGCGTTTTACTGGAATGGCGTGGTGATGTCTTACCCCCGTGCCGATCTGGTGTGTCTGGCCGGGGACAAGCTGGACGTGTCGACCTTCGAGAAGTTTATAAAACGTGAGGGTAACTCCGCGCCCTTTCACGTGATTTACGAAGAAACGCTGGAGGCATTGACACGGCTGGTGCGCACGATCTATCTTGTGGCTGCTCAGAGGTTGGGTACCCGCGAGGGTCAGCGCATCGTGGGGGATCAACTTGCGGAGTTTCGCCAGCGGGCAGTGCTTGCAACGGGTGAAGAGTTTTATTATCAGGATTTTCTGGATCGTATTATTTCCGGTTAACCAGGCCACAGAATAAGGATGCGGAGAAGTCATGGCAGGCGAAAAAATTCTGGTGGTGGACGAAAGCATTGCGGTGCAGGAGTTGTGCCGCACCACGCTGACGAACAATGGCTGGCGCGTGACCACGGCTTCCAACGCGGTGGCGGCGCTGTCGTATCCGGAAATGGCGGATGTGGATTTGTTGATTATCGCCTCGGATCTGCACGAGATAAACGGTGTGCAGGCCACGCGAAGCGTGCGTCAGGATCCGGAACTGAGCGAGAAGCCGGTGCTGCTTCTGGTTCCCGAGGATGAGGTGGAGCGCGAAAGCCAGAACCTCAACGGGGCCAACGGTTATCTGCTGAAGCCCTTTGAGCCGGGGCTGCTGGTGGGCAAGGTGAAAGCGCTGCTGGAAGAAAAACAGGTGCTGGCGTCGGCACGCGAACATTTGCGCACGGCGGCCGAGGCTTGGATGAAGCGCCTGGCGGAAACCCATGTGCAGGAAGCCGTGGAGCAACGTACGCAGATCATCATCGAGCGTGCGCTGCAAAACATTGTGAGTCAGGTGGACCAGAAAACGCGGCGTGAAGTGGACAGTCGGGTGACGGCTCTGACGGCGGAAAAAGAGCAGGAACTGGTGAAGATGACCGTTCATGAGGTGGCTCGGAGCATGGTGGAAAAACTGGCCGAGCGCAAGGTGACGGAGGCCATGGAGGGCATCCTGCGCGACGAGACCGAAAAGGCCGTGCGGCGCGTGGCGGAGAGTCTGCTGCCGGCCATGACCCGCGAGCGTGTACGCGAGAGCGTGGAGCAGATTCTGCCCAAGGAGGCGCAGCGTCGGGTTCAGAAGGAAGCGGAGAACCTGGTGCCGGAAGCATCGGAAAAGGTGGTGTTGGTGATTGAAAATGCCGCCCAGAAACTGGTGCCGAAAATTGCCCGGGAATTGATTTCCGAGCAAGTGGAAAAACAGACCCACGAAGCGATCTTGAACAGTCTACCCAAGCACGTGCAGGCCATGGTGGGCACGGAACTGGATGCGCAAATGCGCACGAAGGTGGCTCCGCTGGTGAAGGATTCTGCCGATGCCATTAATCGCCGCGTGCGCCGCACAACGGCGATGATGGTTTTGCTGCTGGCGGTGGGTTTGGTGGGTGCCTTTATGTTGGTGGCCTTTGCACCCGACAGTGGCATCTCCAAATTATGGTCGTCGGGCAAAGCACCCGCGGGCGAGGTGGAAACGCCTGCAGTGACCGCTCCACCAGTCCCGCCAACAAATCCATCGTTACTACCGGCTTCGTGGTTGAACCGATTGAAAACCAACAACGGCACGGCGACACGGCCATAAGTTTCGGGCTGACCGGCGCTGCCATTCAATACTCCACACTTTACAATGGCGGGTAAGGAT
This sequence comes from candidate division BRC1 bacterium HGW-BRC1-1, assembly GCA_002842095.1. GTDB lineage: Bacteria > Sumerlaeota > Sumerlaeia > Sumerlaeales > Sumerlaeaceae > HGW-BRC1-1. The sequence continues at coordinate 257,627 of PHCB01000009.1, read as the reverse complement.
GCAAGCCACGAGAGCGTGATGAGTCACGAGAAAAACCCAGCCTCCAAAATTCTCGCACGTTCAGCGGGAGTGTTGGGCTATACGCTCCTCACGCTTGCGGCGATGCTGCTGTTCGTGCCGATGGTATGGATGGTGCTGAGCGCTTTTTCGCCACAAAGCGAATTGCAGCGCGATGTGCCACTGCGGGGCACTATTTCCGCGCTGGATCGCGATACCGTGCTGCGCCCGGAGCGGTGGGGCGGATGGGCGCGAACGTATTTCACGCTCGATAACTTTGCCGATCCGGACGGACGCAGCGGGTTGTTCGATGTGACGGCCATGCCACAAAACGAATTCCGCGCGGCACCCGTGCACCGCTGGTTTTTTCGCGCCTGGGAATTGGCCGCGGGAACGCCACCACCCGACGAGAAGGGAAGGGTGATCAAGGCGGCCCGCCTGATGTTGTGGTTCGAGAACACGCTGTTCATCTCGCTGTTGGTCACCATCCTGAGCGTGCTGCTGAACGGCATGGCAGGGTACGGATTCGCCAAGTTTAATTTCTGGGGGAAGAAATGGCTGTTCTGGATCGTGATTGCGACCATCATGATTCCCGGTCAGGTGACGGTCATCCCGTTGTTTCTGTTGTTCACCCGCGGCCTGGGCTGGCACGACAGTTTCATGGCCATCGTACTGCCCCAACTGGCCGCACCGGTCGGAATCTTTCTCATGCGACAGTACATCCAGAGTCTGCCGGGTCAGTTGGAGGATGCGGCGCGCATCGACGGGTGCACCGAGATTGGAATTTTCGTGCGGGTGATCATTCCCCTGTCGAAGCCCATCTTGGGGGTCTGGGCCATCTTCACCTTTATCGGGGCGTGGAAGGCATTCTTGTGGCCGCTGATTATTACAAACGACCAAAACCTGTACATGCTTGAGGTGGGTCTGAAGACGCTGCAATTTAACGCAGGGCCGCGCAACATCGGCGTGGTTATGGCTGCCGCCCTGCTGGCGAGCATCCCCATGGTGGTGGTCTTCTTCCTGTTCCAGAAGCACTTGACGAAAGGGCTGACCGTGGGCGGGGTGAAGGGATGATGATTTACACATGGATGTGGAGCGAATCGGGCACCTTGGGCCATGGTAGGTTTGAGACAATCTCATGAGCAAAAAGCAAAAAGGACATAAATTGTGGCGGGGTAAGAGGGAGATGTCCGGTTTGCAGGAGAGCGACACGGGGGGCGAATCTGATGAGCAGAACGCCGACGAAGCAGGAGCGCGCGTAGAGCTTTCACCGGATGACGATGAGGGGAGTGATACGCTGCCTTTGGGTACGCCGGGCCTGAGGCTGAATGAGGACGAAGCGGCGACTCCGGCCCTGGGCACGCGAACGACGGCGAGTGCGGGGGGCGGAAGCGACACTATCCAGATGTCCAGCATCTCCAAGCAGTTGAAGCCAAATCTGACCACCAAGTCCAAGCCGGGTCGCCCCAAACCGCGTCCGAGGCCCAGGGGCGCAGACCGCATAGCCGATATGCCGCGGCGCGATTACTCGGCACGGCATCGGTTCGGATTCATCTGGTACATCATGGGTTTCTTCGGGCTGATATTCCGCTCGATTCTGGTGACTGCGATCGTGATGGCGTTGTCCGGCGGGATCGGTTATTACGCGATGCGGTTTTATATCAAGACGCCCGAAACCACGGTGCCCAATGTGCGTGGCATGAAGGTGGACGCTGCCCTGGAACAATTGGGCAAGGTGAAGCTGGGGATGGTACTGGAGCGGGCTGAGCTGAGCGGGTTGGTGGCGCCCGGAGAGATTATCAACCAGGCACCGCTGCCCGGCACGCGGATCAAAGAAAAGGCCGATGTGCGCGTGGTGGTGAGTAGCGGCCAGTCATCGTTTGTGGTGCCGTCGGTTGTGGGCGAAACGCAGGAAAACGCCATCAACAAGATCAAGAGTTCGCGAATGGAAGTTGGCAATATCACAGAATTTGCCAGTGACAAGCCCAAGGGAACGGTCGTTACGCAGTCGCCCGACGCTGACAAGGGTTTCGATAAGCCGCAGAAGGTGGACCTGCTGATAAGCAAGGGCCAGTAGCGACGAAGATGGTGGGCTTGTGCGGGTGGGCACGGAAATTGCCCCAGACAAAGGGCGGATAGTTGCGATTATTACACTTTGAGGATTACAGACAAATGAACTGTTTTAAAAATGCACATATAGTGGCGGGATTTCTGACCCTCGCGCTGTTTATTGCGTGGATTCCGGCCGCAGGTTGGGCCCAGGAGTCCGACGCTGTGGAGGCCCCCGAGGACGTGGTGGACCCCGCCAAGGTGGTTCAGGTTGAACTGGTGGCAAACACGACCGCAGTGGAGGCCGGAAGGCCCCTCAAGCTGGGTGTGCGTTTCAAGATCGCCCCGGAATGGCATATCTACTGGTCAAACCCCGGCGAGACAGGTCTGGACACCAAGGTGGAACTGGTGGAGTTCACGAACGGCAAGGCTACGGAAGTGCTGTATCCCACGCCCATCAAGTTCATCTCGCCAGGCCCGCTGCTTTCCTATGGTTACTCCGATGAGACGATGCTGGTGATTCCCGTGACGCCTGAATTATCGGATCCGGCGGCCAAGGAAGTGACCTTCAAGGTGAAGGCCCGCTGGTTGATGTGCAAAGACCGGTGCATCCCGGGCAAGAAAGAGCTTACGCTGACGCTTCCGGTGGGGACGGCCAAGCCTGTGAACGAGGCTTTGTTCGATCGGTTTGCGAGACTATCTCCCGAGGCCGGTGCGGCACCGGGAACTGAAGTCGTCGCAAAACGTGAGGGCAAAGAGTTGACGGTGGAGTTGACTGTGCGCCCTGCGGATGATGCGGCCGTGGTTGCGGCCGATGGCAAAGGGATGACTCCTGCGTTCTTTTTCCCGCAGAAAATCAAGGGGCTCGAATGGCAAAATCCTGTGTTGCCCGAACCCGATGCCAAGGTTGCAACAGCCTCGGGCGAGGTCGTGGCATACACCAAGCCCTTTGTTATCAAGGTGAAGGGGTCTTTGTCCGGAGAAGCCGCGGAGGTTGTTTCAGTCGGTGGCGTACTGGTTTTGCAGCAGTGGACCAAGGCCGACGGCGTGAAACCAGCACGTGCGTGGAATGTGCTTGTTAAGCCGTAATTAGATGAACAAAGCGAATCGTTAAATGGATAATTATTCGCGGTTGGCTTGATGTCGATAAATATACATTCAACAAAGTTAACACAAAGCGTCGTTATCGAGACAACTCGTTAACGGCGCTGCTTTTTTGTGACGGTCTTTTAGCTCCAGTAACTTTTCAACTTCTTGAAAAAACGGAAGAAAGGCTTGCTGCGTATGGCCGTCAGGTCTGCGTGAGATTGCTCCAGACCCGCTATGCGTTCAGGGTCCGTGCGCAGTCCGTGTTCCTGAAGAGGATTGATGGCAACGGATGCCAGGTCGGTGACTTCCGGGAAGCGGAATAATTTTTCTTCGTTATCGGGGGCAAGGCGGGGTGCTTCAACCCAACGCAACACCTGTCTCATCGTCGTTTCATAGGTGTAATTGCTACGGCAGAATTCCAAGGCGCGGCGGGCCATGCCGGCACGTTCTATCGGATGGTGCGCAGCCCGCACGAGGGCATCGGCAAAGGCCTGAACATCACCAATGGGGACCACGTAGCCCAGTTTGTTTTCCTCGATAATCTCTGTAAGTTCAGTTCCCAGAGTGGATAACGTGGTAAGTCCGGCCCCCATCATGTTCGTCAGGCGGTTTCGGGTTCCGAACACAGCCTCGTAATTAAGCGCGTCAACATTGATGCCGATGTCGCAATCTTTATAGAGGGCGAATATCTCTCTTGCTTCGACCCATCCCAACAAATGGCAACGATCTCCAAAGCCGGTTTCGTGCAGAGTCTGGACGAATTGGTCGTAGGTGCGTTCATCATGACCAGGAATGGCACCCCCGGTTGCCACGAAGTGCATCCTCGGGACTTGTTCCATGGCCAGCGACAAGGCTCCTGCGAGGGAATCAACATCGGTCCAGGTGTTAAATCCGCCGCTCCAGAGGACCGCGAAAGCGTCGGCGGGGAAGCGCATGCCTCGGTATGTATTGGGGGCTGGGAAGGATTTCGGATCCAGGAATTCTTCGTATACCGCTACAGGCACGACGTTTACGAAAGGGTGATCGCAGGTGAATCGGTTCAGGCGTCCCACGGTTCCCAGTTCGCCCAACGTGGCATACATCTGTTTGAATGAACAGGTCGAGAACCGATCGGCGCGATTCAAGGCGATTGCCTCCCGTTGCCAGAAATGGAGCAGGTATTCGTCGGAGCTATAAACGCGCCCGCGGGACTGGGCCTCTCCCATGATATAGCCATTGAGATCTGCCCAGATGGGAAGAACCGTGTGGAGGCGGCAGGCGATGGCGGCGGCGTTATTGTTGATGGCAATGACGCAATCATAAGGATTGGCATCAAGCAGACGCTGTAATTCAGCCGTTATAATAACCGGGTCGGTTGTTTGGAAAAGCTGATAGGAGAAATTATCGCGGACCACGGTGGTTAGTGCGGGTTTATTTGGATCGGAGGTGAGCGGGACGCCCTCGACCGCAAGAACCACAAGGTCCACCTGGTGGCCGTGATCAATGAGGGGGCGCGTGAATTGCCATGTGCGCAACGCTTGTGCGTTGAACACGCGTACATCGGGGGCAAAAAGCGGTCCTGTGCCTATGGCTAATATCCGGGTCACGACAAGGTGTTGAGCATCCTCGGATTATGTTGGGTCATGCAAGTGTAGTTGTCTGATGAACGCAACCAGAATTTGGCGGAGTGTACAATGCCAACGTATGAATACCAGTGTGAAGCATGTGGCGAAGAATTCGAGTACTTTCAAAAATTCAGCGACGATCCTCTTACCAAGTGTGAGAAATGTGGCGGGAAACTGACAAAACTCGTTAGCGGCGGAACCGGCCTGATTTTTAAGGGAACAGGATTTTACATTACTGACTACAAGAAATCTTCGGAAGGTAGCGGGAAAACCGGAAAAACACCGGTGGGTGGAGTAACAGACAACAAAAAACCGGCAAAAGCTGAGTCCACCCCGAAATCCGATACAAAACCTGCGACGCCGGCCAAAGACTCCAAGTAATTTGTTTCACGTGAAACAGGCCACTAATGTTTCACGTGAAACAATGCTGTTAGATCCCACCCCTTTCATCGCTCGCATAGCTTCCATTAGTCCCGTTTTTTATAATATTGCCCCCAAAACCGCCCTTTTTTTGCCTTGAGGGTGCAGTGCTGATCTCGTAGAGCATGTTGTAACGTTAATCGTGTGGCAAAAAGGATGTTTTCATTGCCCATAATCGGGTTGATCAACCAAAAGGGCGGGGTGGGTAAGACCACAACCGCTGTTAATCTGGCGGCCTGCCTCGCCGCCGCTAACCGCAAGGTCTTGCTGGTGGATATGGATCCCCAGGCGAACACGACCTCTGCCGTGGGCATCGAGAAGGCGGCCCCTTCCATATACGAAGTCCTGCTTGATTCGACCACCATGCAGGAGGCGGCGCGGAAAACGTTCGTTGAGAACCTCACCCTTGTTCCGTCATCCTCGGCTCTGTATGGTGCGGAAATTGAGCTGATGGAGATGGATGCTCGAGAGATGCGTCTTAAGACTATGCTGGCAGAGTATGCCAAGCAGTTCCATTATGTCCTGATCGACGCCCCCCCCTCACTCGGGTTGCTGACTCTCAACGTTCTGGCTGCCTCGCAAACGCTTCTCATCCCGGTTCAGGCAGAGTATTATGCCCTCGAGGGGTTGTCGTTGCTGATCCAAACGGTCGAACGCGTGAAGATGCGGCTCAACCCCACGCTCGATATCCTCGGGATTCTGCTTACGATGTACGATGGACGCCTGAATATCGCCCAGCAGGTGGCCGAGGAGGTGCGGAAGCACTTCGGCGACAAGGTTTTTAAAACTGCGATTCAACGATCTGTGCGCCTTTCCGAGGCTCCGAGCCACGGAAAACCCATCATTTTCTATGATTTCCGCTCTTCCGGTGCCCAAAACTATATTTCGCTCGCTCAGGAGGTCATACATGCAGTCGAAAAAACGCGGACTCGGTAAAGGACTTGCGGCACTACTGCCCGTTTCCCCTCCTCCGGCAACCCCGGCCGAGGAAGAACAGCTTGCCGCACAGCAGGCTAATTCATCGGTCGACCGGGTGCGACACATTGAACTCGATGGCATTACGCCCAACCCTTATCAGCCCCGCAACATCTTTACCGAAGCTTCCCTTGAGGAACTGGCCGCAAGTATTCGTGAGCAGGGCGTGATCCAGCCGCTCATCGTTACTCCGCGCGGAGATCAACTGATGATTGTTGCCGGCGAACGCCGCTGGCGTGCTTCGCGTCTGGCCGGCCTCAAGGATGTGCCGGTCATCGTTCGCACACTTGACGACCGCTCTGTTCTTGAACACGCTCTCGTGGAGAACCTCCAACGCGATAACCTTAACCCCATGGAAGAGGCGCGCGCGTTTAAGGCGCTCATGGACACCTTCGGTCTGTCCCAGGAAAACGTTGCAGACCGTGTTGGAAAAAGTCGTTCGGCTGTGGCCAATGCATTGCGTTTGCTGAAGTTACCGCTTCCCTTTCAAAAGGACATCGAGGGTGGAAGGATTACCGCGGGCCATGCGCGGGCCATCCTCAGCCTTGAGACAGACTTCGACAAGCAGCAACTTCGCGATGCAGTGGTGCGCGGCGAATTGTCCGTCCGCGAGGCTGAGCAGATGGCGGTTTCTATCGCCAATCGCCCGAAAAAATCTAAAACCATCAAAGCCCTCGACCCCCATGTACAACAATTGCGTGAGCGTCTCATCGAGCACCTGACTTGCCGGGTGAGCGTAAAAGCATTTGACCCCACCAAGGGCCGTATTGAGATATACTATGATTCTCTCGATGAACTTGAACGTGTGCTGACCGCCATGGGCATTGAGATGGAGTAGCTTTTTTCACCCGCAACACCCCCTTGATTCCTTTGCAGACCGTTGATATTGCTCTAGTTGGAAGGACTCTCGCTTATGCTTCAGAATTTGTCCCTCATCGGGATTGACGCTGTTCACGTCAATATTTTCCAGGCCATCGGAGACAGCGATTTTATCGGCATCCTGTGCTTGATTGGGTGTCTGATTCTTTCGGTCATTTCCTGGGCCATTGTTTTCTACAAGTTTTTCCAGTTTGGTGCGGCCTCCCGCCAGAGCGACCATTTCATTGATAAATGCGTCAGTGGTAGTCTGGAAGAGGCATATCGTCACACCTCCAATTATCCAGACAGCCCCCTCGCCCGCATCCTGCGCGAGGCGTATCTGGAAATGAAGATGGAGGACTGGTACAATGACCCCGAACTGACGCTGGCCGAGCGCCTCTCCGCTTCCCGCAGTGGTCTCGAGCGGGTGGTCGAGAAGACCGTCACTACCGAGATTCGTCGGCTCGAGAGTTACGTCATTTTCCTGGCGACAACGGCCAGCGCGGCCCCGTTTATCGGGCTGTTCGGAACAGTGTGGGGCGTGCTTGGTGCTTTCCAGGCCATGAGTCGCGCGGGCAGCGCAGCCTTGCAGGCATTGGCCCCGGGCATGGCCACGGCTCTCGTGGCAACCATCGCGGGTCTTATCGCAGCCATTCCGGCCAGTGTCTTTTTTAATGTGTTTACAAATAAGATATCTATCATGATAGCCCGCATGGACGCGTTCTCTCTCGAGCTTAATAATATCATCCTGAAGCGCATCCTGCGCGACGGGCGCGACTGAGCCAGACTGCCATGATACGTCATCGCCGCCCCTTGAAACCGCTCAATGAGATCAACCTGACGTCGCTGCTCGACGTTGCGTTCGTGCTGCTCATCGCGTTCATGCTCGTGGCGCCTTCCATCCACTATGGCATTGACCTCGCCCTGCCCACGCTGAGTGAAGGGGCGCCTCAACTGACCCAGGATCAGACCAAGCTCTACACCATCATGGTGCCCAAGCCCGTTGATGGCCGCCAGGATTTCTTCATGAATGACACGCCGTCGGAACTCACCGATATCGAATCGCGCCTCACGATGCAGGCGAAATCCGGCAGCAAGGTGGCCGTGGAGATTCGTGCCGATCGTGATGTCTCATACGACACGTTCATCCAGGTAGTGGCGGCTGTTCGTCGTTCGGGCGTTCAGGCGGTTGGTCTCCCGGTCGAGCCGCTGTCCGTTGCTCCGCCCGCTGCCGCGGCCACGCAACCCACACCCTCCGCTACCGAATCCGCCGATAAACCCGCCTCCACCCCGGCCGCTTCAACCCCGGCCACCATCGCGCCCTGACGAGACGTCGCGCCACCGCCTGCTGACCATGCGCCATCAAATCAAATACTCGTTCATACTTCACGTGCTGGCCATCGGCTTGCTGTTGGGATGGACGTTCTTTGCTCCGACGAAACCCGAGCAGATCATGCAGTTCGTGATTCTTCCCAAGGGCACCAGCCTCGATGCGGCCCTTACGCAGGAAGTCGTTGATGCGATGAACAATCCGGAAATTGAGGCGGGCGATGGCAAAGCCCCGGCTCCATCTCCCACGCCCGGCCCCGAGCCTTCGCCTACTCCGGAACCCGAACCCGAGGCCTCCCCCACGCCGGCGCCATCACCCACACCCATCAAGCTCGACACCCCCACCCCGGTGCCCACCGCGGCACCCACACCGGTATCTGAAAACATTGTGGATGTGGTGCGAGAAAGCCCCACCCCCGCGCCTACTCCAACCCCGGCACCCACTCCCACGCCGAAACCGACGGCGACTCCCACCCCAACGCCCAAGCCGACTCCGACCCCCAAACCCACGCCCACCGAGGCTGAGGAGAAAAAGCTGGCTGCCGCCGAAGCGAAGAAAAAGGAAGAGGCGGACGCAAAAAAGAAGGCCGCCGCGGAGGCAAAAAAGAAGTCTGATGCAGCCAAACAAAAAGCTGCCGATGCAAAAAAGAAGGAAGATGAGGAGCGCAAGAAGGCCGCTGAAGCGAAAAAGACTCCGAAGGTTTCCAGCGCCTATGACATTGCCGATGGCGGCACCGGTGGCAATCGCCTGGCCGGATCCGACCTGCCCAAGCAGACCCCGGCCAATGCGCAAATCGATGACGACATTATTCCGGGCACCGAGGTGGGTGTGCCGGGAGTACCCGAGGGCGTGGAGGGAGCGCCCCTCCCCCTCGATCGCAATCAGGGGATGCTCTCCATGCTTTACACCACCCGCGCCAAGATGCGCATCCAGTCCGCCTTCACAGTTCCGCCCGGCGTGGATGATCCCAACATCACCTGCGTGCTTGAGTGGGAGATCCTCCCCGACGGCACCATCCGCAATGTGCGCGTGTCAAAGTCCACCGGCGTCACAGCCTACGATGCCTGCGCGCTGGATGCCATGAACCGGGTCGGCAATCTCGGCCCCCTGCCGCCCGAGTTCGGCGGCAAAAGCGTCTGGACCAGCCTCACCTTCCAGTACAGCAGCGATGCGGCTACGGCTCCATGAAGCTAAACTTCTGACACGGAGACGCGGTGAAATCTCGAAGCCAATGCTTTGGCTCGATGCCGTCTGCTTTTAATATTCGTCGTCGCTGCGAAGGTATTTGAACTGGATCAGCGCGAAGACGAGCACGATGGCGAACAGGATGATCGCTTCGGCGCTGGCGATGCCGAATTCGCTGGAGTCGAAAGCGTTCTGATAAATCTCGTACACGATTGAGGTCGATTGGTTGGCAGGTCGCCCGCGGGTCATGACGTAGATGGGCGTGAAAATTTTGAACGATTCGATGGTGCTGATGACCACCATGTAAAGCGTGGTGGGTTTCAGTAGCGGGAGTATCACATGGCGCCAGCGCTGGAAGAACCCGGCCCCGTCAATCTGTGCGGCCTCGGTCAGTTCGGGCGGCACGCGCCCCAGCGCTGCCAGATACAGGATGATGCCCGCCCCGGGGGCATACGGAATGCTGCTGAGGATGATCGTCCACACCGCGCTCCAGCGTTCGCTGAACCATGGAACGCCGGCGAATCCCATGCCCCGCAGGGTCAGGTTGATGAGCCCGTTATGCTCGGTGAACATCCACTGCCACACGATGGCTATGATGACGGCGCTGATGATGCCGGGCAGATAGAACGCCGCCTTGAAGAACGCCTGAATGCGTTCGCGTAGTGGAAAAATCATCGCCGCCAGCACCAGAGCCAGCCCGATGTTCACGGGCACCAGCACGATGGTGATGACGGCGGTGTTGGCCAGGGCCATCCAAAAGTCCCCGGCGAAAACCGGGTCGGCTACTACATCGCGAAAATTAGCCAGTCCCACCCACGGGCTGGCAAACACGCCCTTGCCCGCCTGGTAATCTTTGAAGGCGAGAACGAAGGCACCCAGCACGGGGAGCAGCACGAAGGCTGCGAATAGAAAAAGGTTCGGCCCCACAAAAAACAATCCCCACCATTTCTGGCGGGCTTCGAGTTTCATGAGGTGTGGCGGCGCGGGAAGTACTTCCCGCACACACCCATCCGGTCGCCGGAACGGGACTGCTTCATCCCGCCCGGCGCCGCTTGGTTCCGCGAGTCGCTTTGCACGCTCATAACCGAATGAATCGGCTACTTGCGCTGATGGCGCATGCGCTTGCGCAACTTTTTGTACTTATGCTTGCGGATCTTCTTGCGGCGCTTCTTGATTACGCTACCCATGGTTCCTCCTTTCGAGGCGGCTGTGCAACACGGTAAAACCTCCGGCAGAAAACCGGAGGCGGGTTGATCACTCGCAAAAGCTGAGATACACACACGCTCAAAGTCGCTTCAACAACAAAAAAATCAGCGTGTTTACGACACACCCCCGCTGGATATTGCCTTAGGGCGCGGGCTTTTCTTCAGTCTCTGCCACACCTGAAGTTTCTTCCTCGGGGGCAGGACCCGGACCCACCACCAGCAGCTTGCGCTTGGAAGCATCGCCGTTGGGGGTGGTGGCCCCCAGACTCAGCGAGCCCGGAGAAGCGGCAGCTAACACCATGTCTCCCTCGGCCTGTTCGAAACCGGCAGCCGGCTCGCGGCGCATGATGCGGTGGCCCCAGTCCAACTCGTCGCTCACGCGCGAGGGCCGGCCCAGAGTGTTCCAGATGACCACGCCGCGGGCATCCTGTTCGGCCTTTTCGTTGCCCTTGCCCGTGGACCATCGGCACACCGACGACGATCCGACCACTTCGCTCCAAACCCGGCATGCCCGGGCGTTCAGGTCCTCGTTGTTTGTTAATGCGGCGACGCGACCGATCTGGTCGTGGGCGAATTCCTCGATGGGCTGCGGATGCCGCGCGTCGGCCAGCACGGCTCGCAGCCCCTCGCGCTGGGCTTGTTTCACCGATGCTTCATTCGTATCCGCCACGAAAACCGGTATCCCCGCCACGTCGCGCACAAACACCGCCAGTTCCCGCGCCAGACGATGGGCGCCCACAATCAGCAAGCCTTTCGCCTCGGGTAGCCTCAGCCCCAGCAGGCGCACCACCCAACCCGCCGACAGCCCCTGCAACACGATGGTCACCACGATGACCGAGTACACAAACGTTTCCACGAACTCCGCCGCTGCCACCGCCGACCCCCTGACCTCCAGCCCGATGAAGGCTGCCAGCGAACCGAACAGACCGGTTTCGGCCATGCCCCTCTGTTCCAGCGTGATGCGCACGAGGCTGGCCATGGACGCCGCCACGATGCCGCGCGGTGCCACCCAGCTGAGGAACAGTTTGTCGCGCAGGTCGAACCCGCGTCCCCGCGCCAGAATGAAAATCATCACCGGACGCACCACGAAAACCACCACGGCCACCAGCGCCAGTCCCTCCCAACCAAACTGTTTGAACTGATCGATCTTCAGCCGACTCGCCAGCAAGATGAACAACATGCCGATCATCAACTCCGACAATTCCGCTTTGAAGCGCTTGACCTCCTTCAACCACGGCAGGTTCGACGCACCCAACACCAGTCCGCCCGCAACGGTGGAGAGCAACCCCGCCTCCGACAGTACCAGTTCCGCCGCGCCGAAAATCAGCACAGCCCCGGCCAGCACCGACACGCTCAGCATATCCTCGGGAATCCAATTGCGACGCAGGATCCACGCCAGTAGCAGGCCGCCGATAAGGCCCACGGCAAGACCCACCGCGATGCGCAGTCCGAAATTGGTCAGCGCCGCGCCGCCACCCTGTCGCACGATTCCCTCGAAACACAAAACCGCCAGGAAAGCGCCGATGGGATCCACCAGCACGGCCTCCCAACTGAGGATGTCGCGCAGGTTAGGCTTCACCCGAATGCGTTTCATCAGCGGCATGATAACCGTGGGGCCGGTCACGGTGACGAGGCTCGCCGCCAGCAGCGCAAACGGCAGCGATACATCCGTCAGCAACATCAGAGCCAGCGTGGATAACGCCCACGTGATGAACACACCCCACGTAACCAGATGCCGGATAAACTTGCCCGCTGTGCGGTAGCCCTTGATATCCAGCGACATCCCCCCTTCAAAGAGGATGATGCCCACACAGATGGAAACGAACACCGGCAGCACGCCACCCAAGCTGGATGGTTGTACCCACCCCAAGGCCTGCGGTCCCAGAAACACACCGCCCGCCAGCAGGAGCACGATGGCCGGCACCCCCAGCTTGCGCCCGAAAATCATCAAGCCAACGCCCCCGCACATTGCACAAATGAGGGTCAGCAAAATCACATGATGTTCAACTGGGGGCACGTGCGGTCCTCCGGGAAATAAAAGCGGTTTGTGGTGCGCCGTGCTATTGAATCACACGGCCCTGATTACGCCCCTCCATGAGAACATCTTCAACGCCCTGCGCAAGTACTCATGCCGGGTGGGAGTCCGTCCGCATGGTCCATGGCTGGAATCTGGCATCCCGCCGGGATGCGGACGGTAACGACGCTGTGGTCCGGTGGTGTCGCTGCGCTCAACCACCGGCTAATAGCTATGAACCCTCCGGGTTCATGGGAGGCCGCTAATGGTCTGGTGGTGTTGCTGTGTTCAAGCGCCGGTTGATGGCTATGAATCCTCCAAGTTCAGAGACGAGTAGCTCCTCTGATAGCGATGAACCCTGCGGGTTCAGGGGACGAGACGTTTGCACAAGGGGTATGACCGCTGCGCTCTGAAATAAGATAGGGCCGTCCGGAGATTGCGTCTCCAAACGGCCCTTTATCTTTTTATGGGGACCGCTGCGGGTTCACCGGTAAGTCGTTCCTTCGATGGGTTTGAACCCTCCGGGTTTGGGATGGGTTCATAATGTAAAGATTGATTCATCAGCGGGAAATGTCCTACGGTTGTCCCTTATCCCGAAGGGATTTGAGCAATTAGCCGGGGGTTGAGCGTAGCGACACCCCCGGGACCAAGACGAAAAATTTTCGACCCCGGAGGGGTCGCAGCCCTGGAATACGTTGCTACCCACCCAGCTTTGGAATCCGCTCGGGGTCGAACACCACCGGGGTTTCCGGGCTGTGGTTGCGCAGGCGCTCCTGCCAGTAGTCGATGCTGCGGCGCACATCGCCCAGGCTTACTCCGCAATGCTCGTCAGGGTAGCTTTCCAGCTTCGCCCGGGTGCTCGTCAGCAGCTTTGCAAACCCGCTCAGGTTGTTTCGCTGCAAGTGCAGAAACGACGTGGAGAACATGATCAATCCCTGATAAAACAGGCGGTTGTCGCCGAAATGCTCCAGCCACAGGGCTTCCAGAACCTCGTGGCTTTCATAAAACTCGTGCGTATTGTAAAGGTGGAGGAATTCCTGAAGTACGTTATAGTCGGCCTCTGACAGCGGAGGATTGTTTTTGGTCATAATTCCGATTAGAAGAGCAAGTGCGCGCCCGGTGTCCAGTCGTTTCATTCGCGCCACAACCCTCGGGCGCGGGAGCCTTGACTTGGTCCGCCGGGAGGAACTTAAATGGTTTAAACGTGTTGATGGCAGAACTGTGGTGAACGCGCAGCGTTTCTGTTCGCAGGAATCCGCCCGCAGGAAGGTGTCAAAAAAGTTTTGGTGAATCGCAAAAGTTACCGCTGGGAATACCGTGAAGAGCAGGGAGGACCCGCGCGCAAGATTGCTTCGGCGCTGGGTTTGAACGCCGCCGTTGCGCGCGTGCTGGCCAACCGTGGTCTGGGTGACGACGCCGCAGCCCTCGACGCTTTCATGCACCCGTCCCTCGGGGGCTTGCACGATCCCTTCCTCATGCGCGACATGGATGCCGCCACGGCGCGCATTTCCCACGCCATCCATTCCGGCGAAGCCATAACCGTGTTTGGCGATTATGACGTGGACGGCATCACCAGCACGGCGCTGCTGGTGCGTCTGTTCAAATTTCTCGGCCACGGCGCCGTGCGTTATTACATACCCCACCGCCTCAACGAGGGTTACGGCATGCAGGCCGCTGCGCTGGACTCCATCGCCGCGACCGGCACGCGCCTTCTGATCACCGTGGACAATGGAATCACCGCGCTGGAACAGGTTGCCCATGCGCGCCGCATTGGGATGGACGTGGTGGTTACGGACCACCACCAGCCCGACGACCAACTGCCCGACGCCTCCGCCGTGGTGAACCCCAATCGTGCCGATTGCGGTTATCCCAACAAGGCACTGGCGGGGGTCGGTGTTGCGTTCAAGCTGGCCCACGCGGTGCTCAAGCACGAGGGTGTTTCCTCGGGTGATGCCATCGCGTTCCTGCGTTCTGTTATGGACCTCACGGCCATCGGCACCGTGGCCGACGTGGCCGCGTTGGTGGGTGAGAACCGTACGCTGGTGAAGCACGGTCTGGAGCAGGCCCGACACACTACCAATGTGGGTTTGCGCGCTCTGATGGATATGCTGGATTTCGGTCCCGGGGCGGTGACTGCAGAAAAGATCGGCTTCCAGATGGCTCCGCGCCTGAACGCCGCCGGACGCACCCAGCACGCCAGCGTGTGCGTGGAACTGCTGACCACCAATGACGCCGCCAGGGCGACGGAAATTGCCGGCAAGTTGGAGGAATTCAACCGCGACCGGCGCAGCGTGGAGTCGCGTATCTTCGAGCAATCGATGGATTTGGTGCGCGATACGGCGGACCTCGAACACGACCGCGTGCTGGTGGTCAGCGGGGCGCAGTGGCACATCGGCGTTATTGGAATCGTGGCGTCGAAGCTGGTTGACGCTTTCGGGCGGCCGACCATTGTCCTCAGCGAGCATGACGGACGCGCCAAGGGATCGGGGCGCAGCGTGCCGGGCTTCAACATTCACGCTGCGCTTGATGCGTGCCGCCGGCATATCATCACTTTTGGCGGCCACCCCGGCGCCGCCGGTTTGCAAATCGAGAGCAAATGCA
The DNA here is from genome assembly GCA_002842095.1 of candidate division BRC1 bacterium HGW-BRC1-1. Classification (GTDB taxonomy): domain Bacteria; phylum Sumerlaeota; class Sumerlaeia; order Sumerlaeales; family Sumerlaeaceae; genus HGW-BRC1-1. The sequence goes on along the minus strand of PHCB01000009.1, from coordinate 242,300 downwards.
TCGACAGCTTTCGCGCGGCGATCAATCTTTACGCCCGCGACGCGATGGAGGAGATGGACATGAATGCGCCGCTGCTCATCGATACCGTCGTGGAACCCGACGAGATGGAAATTCGTCTGGCGCAGGATGCCTTTGCGCTGGAGCCCTTCGGCCAGTCGAACCCCGCACCGGTTTTTGCCGCGGAGAATTTTTCGATGACCGAGCAGCCGCGCGTGGTGGGAACCAATCATTTGAAGCTGGCGCTGGCGGCTCCCAACGGGCGGCGGTTCTCTGCCATCGGTTTTGGTCTGGGGGAACTGGCCGCCGAGTTGAGCCGGTGTGCGCGGGCCCGCATTGATGTGGCTTTCGAGCCGACCATTAACGACTATTTTGGTGGCAGCGAGCGGCTTGAAATGCGCTTGCGCGATCTGAAAATCCGGAACGGACAATGACAACACATCCTCCCCATGACGACGATCCCGTCCTGCCCCGCGAGGACGACCGCACGGATGGTCCGTCCGCGCCCGATAGCGGCTTTGCGCCGTTTCGCCTGCGGAATGAGGTTGATGAGGATTTGGGCGCCAATGATCCCGACCTCGACCCCACGTCGCTGCGCCTGACGCCCTCTGCGGTGCCACCCTCCGGGGACGAATTTGACGACGATATGGACACACCGCCCCCCCTGAATTTGCGCGAGACCGTGCCGGCCGCGAAGCTGCCGCCGCCGCGCTTGCGCACCGCCCGACAAGAACGCCCTCCGCACATGGGGGCTCACAAACACGCGGGGCGTCCGCTGCGCCGCGATCCCTTCGCGCCGCTGGCCCCGGCGCCCCGGCCTCCCGGTGTCACCTATTTTTCGCGGCGCATGCACTGGCTCGATCCCATTGTGGCCGCCATGCTGGGACTCATCGCCTTTCTTCTGGTCATTCTGACGTACGGCGGTTTCGGCCACTCGTGGGATGAAGCGCTGTACCGCCAGGGTGCCGAGCGGGCGGCGGAGTGGACCACCCGCGCCATCTCGGGCGAGAGCGAATTTCTGACGAAAAAACGCATCGACGAATTCTGGGGAAACCGCGCCGACGGCAACGATCCGCTGCACCCCGAGGTTGGGCCCGTGCCCAAGCTGGTCACCGGCCTCGGCATGAAGATGTTCACCCCCGGCGGTGGCGATCCCATGCGTGCCGCGCGGCTGCCCGTGGCGCTGGCTTTTGCGCTCACGGTGGCGCTCATCTGCTGGATGGGAACCCGCGCCTTTGGTCGCATCGGCGGCATGGCGGCGGCGCTCATGTATATTCTCTATCCCCGCGTGTTCGGTCATGCGCACATTGCGGCTTCCGAGACGCTGCTGGCACTCACGGTGCTGCTGGCGACGGCTGCGTTTCTGGCCGGGGTGAAGCACGCCTGGCTGGCCCCGCTGTTTGCGCTGGCTTTCGCCATCGCCGTGGGCACGAAGGTCACCGCGCTGGTGCTGCCCATCCCGCTGGTGCTGTGGGCGCAGATTTATTACCGGCGCGATTACGCCTCGAACATGTTCGCGCTGCTGCTGCTGGCGCCGCTGATGCTCATAGCCCTGTGGCCGTGGCTGTGGAACGATTCCGCCATGCGGATGCTCGAATACGCTGCGTTTTATCTCGGCCACCAGAGCACCGCCGTGTTCTATCTGGGTCAGATGTACGGCTACCATTTTCCCGCCGCGCCGTGGCATTATCCGTGGGTTATCACTGCCGTGGCGCTGCCCGAGTGGGCGCTGCTGCTGTCGGGCGTGGGCGTCTTCGTGGCGCTGGGTTATGCCCGGCGCAAGCCGGTGCCGGTGCTTTATCTGCTGCTGGCCGTGACACCGCTGCTGGTGGCGGGTCTGCCCGGCGCGCCGAAATACGATGGTGAGCGGCTGTTTTTTCAGGCGTTTCCGTTCATCGCGTTGCTGGGGGGCGGTGGTTTTGCGTGGCTCATGGCCCGCGCTGTGCGCGGGGCCGACCGCCAGAACCGCGGACCCTTCGCCCTGCTGGCGTTGGCCTCCATTGCGGTGTGGGGTGGCGTGGATCTGATGCTGGCCCATCCCAACGAGTTGAACTTTTACAACCGTCTGACCGGTGGTGCCAAGGGCGCGGCCAACAACCGGTTTGAAACGGCATACTGGGGCGAAGCCGTGAACGAGCCGGTGCTGGCATGGCTGCGCGACAACACCCGTCCGGGCATGAAGGTGAAGGCCCTCGCTCTCAACGAACTCGCTTTGCAGAATTTGCAAGGCTGGGGCAAGCTGCCCGCGGGGGTGGATTTCGCGCCGGCCCAGCCGCCCTTCGATTTTGCGCTTCTGCAGGTGCGGCAGGGATTTTTTGGCCGCCTCGAGCGTGCGCTGTTCACCGGAACCCAGAAACCGATCGCGACGTTCTCGGCCCAGGGCGTGGATCGCCTGCTGATTTTCCAGCGTGATGCGCTGGAAAAAAGTCTGGTGTTGGCGGCGGCGGATGCGGCAACCACGCCCACCGCCACCGAGGTGCCCGCGACTTTACCCGTGGCCGAGGCACCGCCCGCACCGGCGGTCGCGCCGACGCCCGTTCCCACGCCGGAGCCGACCCCAGCCCCGACTCCCGAGCCAACGCCGTTCGTCGGCACCACGCCGATCATTGATGTCCCCGACGACAAAATCACCACATCTCCCAACGCGGCTGTGCCCCCGGCCAATCCGCCACAGAAAAGTCAGGCATGACCCCCACGCCCCCGCGCAAAAGCGCTGAAACGAAATCCAAGCCCTCGGCCTCGAAAGCAGCACCAAAGAAACCCGCTGCCAAAGCGAAACCCGAAACGCCGGAGTCGTCGCCACGGCGGCCCCTCATTGCGCTGCTGTCCGATTTCGGCACCGAGGGGTGGTACGTGGGTGTGATGAAGGGGGTCATTAAGGGCATTTGCCCCGACGCGGACATCGTCGACATTTCCCATGATGTGGTTCCGCAGGGCGTCATCGAGGGTGCGCTCATGCTTTCGGCGGCCTATGCGTGGTTCCCGCCCGAGACCATCTTCCTCGCCGTGGTCGACCCCGGCGTTGGTTCGGCTCGTGATCCGGTGCTTTTGCGCGCCCATGGCCAGTGGTTTATCGGTCCAAACAACGGCCTGCTGGGCTACGTGGCCCAGCGAGACCCCGACAGCCGATGCCGCATTTTGTGTGAGAAAAAGTTTCATCTGCCCCACAGCAGTTCCACCTTTCACGGTCGCGACGTGTTCGCCCCGGCGGCGGCGCACTTAGCGGCGGGCGTCGACCCCGACGATCTGGCTCCCCGCTCCGTTGACTGCTTTGGTCTGGCCGCCAGCACGGCATGGTACGACCGCGGCACCGTGGGAGGTGACATCATCTATTTCGACCATTTTGGCAACGCGGTGACGAACATTCCCGAGGAACTTTTCCGCAAACATTTCCCCGGACCGGACACCCGTGATTCGATCAATGTGCATGTGGCCGACCGTGTCTTCACGGGCATTCAACGCACGTATAACGATGTGAAACCTGGCGAGGCGCTGGCTTACTTCGGCTCCATGGGTAACCTCGAAATAGCCGTGAACCATTGTAACGCCCACGAGGTTCTTGGTCTTCGGCTTTTGGACAAAGTGCTGCTGCGGAAACCCACACGGCCATGACTCCAACGCCATCCTCCGATAACCCGCGCCGCGCGGAACGCCAGGCCGCCCGCCGCCAGCGTGCTGCCGGTCTGCTCGCTGAATTGGCCGTCGCGGCTCGGCCCCAATCTCTGGCGTCGAGCATCTTTGCCTTTGGCATCATCCCCATCTTCCTGTTCGTGGTGTTGGTTTTCCTCACCATCACGGCTGTGTCCGATACCGACATCTGGTTCCATCTCGCGCTGGGGCGCGAACTGGTCGAGTTCGGACGCCTGCCCCGCACCGACATCTTTTCCTTCACCGCCGCCGGGAACGAGTGGATCAGCTCGGGCTGGCTTGCTTCGGCTTTGTACTACTTCTTTTTCACCCTCGGCTCGGGGGTGGATTCTTTCTTCGGCCCCAGCGGCGGCGGCCTTGTGCTGATTGTTCTCGCTGCGGTGGCGGCCGGTTTTGCGGCGGTGTATTTCGTCTCCCTGCGGCGGGGCGCCCCCCATGGCACCATGGCGTTACTGCTGCTGGCCGCGGCTTTGGCCAGTTACATGCGCTTCAACCCGCGCCCCGATGTTTTCACCCCCACCTTTATGGCCGGCGTGTTGTTGTTGCTGGCCACCGCGCCCACTGCGGGCGCTGCCTGGCGTTTGTGGGCGCTGCCGTTTATCTTTGTCGCGTGGCCAAATTTCCATGCAGGATTTCTCATCGGCTTTGTGCCGGTTGGGTTTTATCTGCTCATGGGCCTGATTCAGTGGTTCCGGGGGGGAACTTCACAACCCGCCCTCACCCTGGGCGGGCGGGTTCTCCCGCTGTTGCTTTGTTTCGTCGCATGGATGGCGAACCCCTACGGTTATCACATTCTGGCTCTGGCGGGCAAGATTGCGGATATCCCCGAGGTAACCAACAGCATCTGGGAGTGGATGCCGCTTGTTGTGACGGTTCCCGGTTACAGCCTTCCCGCGCCGGTTTACGTCGGACTGATTGCACTGGTCCTGCTCGCCGCAGCGGCTCTGATTGCGGTGCGTCGTGGGCCGCGGCTGCCGTTGTGGAGTTGGGCAACGCTCGTCGTGCTGGCTGCGTTGATGTTTTATCAGCGCCGCCACGTGGCCCTTTTTGCGATTGCTGTGCCAGCCGTCTTGGTCTGCCATCTCGCGCCCCTCGATGCATGGCTTGCCCGCCATCGCGGCCTGATTCCCACATCCGCCGCGCTGGCCGCGCTGTTGATCTGCACACTGAAAATGACCGGCGCATTGCAGTGGGGGGGAGCCTCCCCGCCCGAGATCGGCCGCAACTGTCGCGTGCTTCCCTGTGCCACCACCGAGTTCCTCACCGCCGCACCCCCGCCCGGGAACATGTTCAACTCCTACGGTTTGGGAGGGCACCTGCTGTATCACCTCGCCGGGCGCACGAAAGTCTTCATCGATGGTCGACTGGATGTGTACGACCACTCGACCTGGCGCGATCTGCTGGATGCGCAGGAAAAGCCCGAGCGTCTCGATGAAATCATCGCCCGCTGCGACCTGGCGACGTTCGTGGTCGACATCCGCGACTGGTTCAACACTCCCAACCACCTCGCCCCCCGCCTGGCGGCACGCCCCGACATGAAGCTCGTCTATTTTGACGATGGCGAGGCGGTATTCGTGCGCGAGACCACTGGCACCGTGAACTACATTGCCGCTCACCGGATTGAATTCCTGAACCCATTTCGCCCCGCCCAGCTCGATGCCGCAGCGCAGAACCCCACCCAGCGACAAGCGCTTCAGATCGAGTTGGAGGGGATGATCCAGCAGAGCATGGGCAGCGCCTCCTCGCTGGCCCTGGCCGCCCGCGCCGCCCGGCTGTCGCGCGACACCTTCAATGCACATCGTCTCCTGATGCAGGCCCTCGAGCGCGATACTCAAAATCCCGTGGCTCTTGCCGAGGCTCTCGCCCAGGGTGTGGCGACAACTCAACCCTGAACCATGAATGGACTTTTTTCATGCGCTTAGTTTTATTGTGGCATTGATCAAGTTCCCGGTGTCAAAATCCCCACATCCTATTTTTTGAGACGGTCATCATGTCTGTACGAAACTTTTTGTCCCTCGTCGCGCTTTCCGCGGCCACACTCTTTTTCACACAACCGGCTCAGGCTCAGGAGTGGAAGTACACGCGTACCATTTCCATCCCGCCCCCCTATGCACCGGTCTTTGCCGACACAACCCCATCGGGCGATGTGGTGGTTACCACGTTCAACAACCGCGCCGAGGGCGAAACCGATCTTCCTGTTATTCTGATCCACCAGCCCCTCAGCGCCAACCCCGGGTTTTACGTTGTCTGCCGCAACCGCTTTCCGGCCATGCGCGGCTACTCGGGTCTGGCTGTGGGCAACGACGGCACCTTTTACGTTTCGGCCGACACGGGCGACAACGCCAGTTCGTGGATTCGCAAGTTCAAACAAAACGGCCAACTCGACCCCGCCTTCGGCAACAACGGCGAGGTTCGCCCCGGCCTGCGCGTGCTGGGCCTCGATGTGGTGGGCGACAAACTCATCACCACGTTTGCTTTCGGGCGCCTGGCCGTCATGGACCGCAACACCGCACGCCTGACCGGCCCCGTTCAGGGTACCAACGAAACAGCTCTTATCCGCGACGTTATCGTGAACCCCGCCACGCAGATGATCTACGGCGTGGCCAAGGGTGCGGCATGGGTCTGGACTGGTGGCACTCTGGATAATCCCGGCTCCTACCAACTTCGCCGTTTGTCGCAAGACATCATGCCCGAGCCGCGCGCCGGAGAAGGTATCTTCTTCGACCCCGTTACGGGCAGCGCTGTCATTCCTTTTGCGAAAACAAAAACGCTGCTCACTATTAATGCTGCCGGCGCGGTTACCCCCAGCGCCATCACCGGCACCACCGAGGATGTGCGCTCCATCGCCGACGCCGTGCTGCTGACCGATGGCAAGACCATGTTTATCACCGACAGCACGGCCGCCAACAACGGCCGCTGCGGCATTCACGTGATGGCGCGCCAGTCCGTCGACGCCGCCATGGACACCTCCTCCGCTCCCGATGAAAGCCTGACCTCCATCGCCGCCGTGACGACCGCCACCGCAGTGGGCGTCACGGCGCCACCCCCCACCGCCACACCGACCGCCATGGCCGCCATCCCCTGGGTGCGCGACGTGAGGGCCGGCTTCGCCAAGGCCCGGGCCGAGAACAAGCCCATCATGCTTTACGCGCGTTCGGAAAAGTCTGACCGCTGCGCTACCCTTGAGCAAAGCGTCTTGCCGTCGGCTGATGTGGCCGCCGCTCTCGCCGGCTACGTCCCCATTTATTTTGACGTCCTCAGCGACACGAAACTCTCTCAGGAACTCGGCATCTTCCGCGTGCCAAACATCGCGGTTTATACCCCCGGCGGCGAACGCAAGGGCGTTGTGCAGGGTCGCTTCGAGAAGCAGGACCTCCTCAATCTTTTGACCAAATAGGCGCACCCAAACACCCATGTGCGGATTTACAGGCAAGCTCTTCCGCGACCCGTCCCGCCCCGTGGACGGCGCGCTCATCGAACGCATGAAAGCGTGCATGGCTCACCGTGGGCCTGATGAAAACGGTACCCATTTGCAGGGGAGTATTGGTCTCGGCTTCCAGCGTCTCGCCGTTATCGATCTCGAAAGCGGAAGCCAGCCCATGCAGACCGAAGACGGCAAAATCGTCATCGTGTTCAATGGCGAGGTTTACAACTTCCCTCTGCTGCGGGCCGAACTGAAGGCGCTGGGCCACAACTTCCGCACTCGCAGCGACACTGAAACCGTGTTGTATGGTTACCGCCAGTGGGGCCCGGCGGTGCTCGAGCGCCTCCACGGCATGTTTGCCTTCGCGATCTTCAACCACACCACACGCACCCTTTTCATGGCCCGCGACCGCGTCGGAAAAAAACCGCTGTACTACGCCCACCTCGACGTGGGCACACCGGACGAGGCGCTCATCTTCGCCAGCGAAATGAAAAGTCTGCTGGCCGAGCCCCGCCTGGAACGACGCCTAAACCCCATGGCGCTGAACCATTATCTCACCTATCAATACGTGCCCCACCCGTTCAGCATCCTCGAAGGGGTGCACAAGCTGCCGCCCGCCCATTACCTGCGCTGGAACCCCGGCAGCGAACCGAGGATCGAGCGCTACTGGCACCTTGAGTACGAACCCAAGACCGCCATCTCCATCGAAGATGCCGTGGAGCGGACCCACGAACTGGCCGACGAAGCGGTTAAAATGCGAATGGTCAGCGATGTGCCGCTGGGTTGTTTTCTCAGCGGTGGGGTCGATTCGTCCCTCGTCACGGCGCTCATGCGCCGCCATGTTTCGGGGCCGTTGCGCACATTTTCCATCGGGTTTAACGAAGCAAAGTTCAACGAACTGCCCTATGCGCGGCAGGTGGCCGAAAAGCTGGAGACCACTCACGAGGAGTTTATCGTGGAGCCCAACGCCCTCGAATGCCTCGGCGCGCTGGCGTGGCACTACGACGAGCCGTTTGCCGATTCCTCCGCCATCGCCACGTATTACCTCGCGCGCATGACCAAGCAGTTTGTGACCGTGGCCCTGTGCGGCGACGGTGGCGACGAAAGCTTCGCCGGTTACACGCGCTATGGGGGGCTGGCCCGCATGGCCGCCTACAGCCGCCTGCCCGAGGGGCTGCGCCGCACCGCCGCGCCATTGCTGCGTGCGCTGGAACGTTCGATGCCCGGTTCGCCGCGCGCGCGCCAGCTATCGTTCATCAACCGCGCTTCTCTCATGGAAGAAAACCGCCTGTACGTGGAGAACATGGTTATCTTTCGCGACACCATGAAACACGCGCTGCTATCGCCCGCCATGCGCGCCGTGATGGACGCGCCCGGTGGCGACTCCGAGGCGTTGACCGTGGCGCTCATGGCCGACGGCACCGCGAAGGCTTTGGTGGATCGTATGATGTATGGCGACATCTCGCTGTACCTGCCCGGGGCGCTGCTGCCGAAGGTCGACCGCGCCACCATGGCCCACGGGTTGGAGGGGCGGTCGCCGCTGCTCGACCAGCACGTCATGGAGTTCGCCGCGCGCCTGCCCGCCGACGTGAAGTTTCCCAACGGGCGTCATAAAACCGTGCTCAAAAAGGTGGCGTCGCGCTACTTCAGCGAGGAATTTTTGAATCGCCCGAAAATGGGTTTCGGTGTGCCGGTGGGCGAGTGGTTCCGCGGGCCCCTGGCAGGTTTCACGCGCGATTTCCTGCTGGGCCAAACTGCCAGCGGACGAGGCTGGTTCGACATGACCGAGGTGAAACGTCTGGTGGAGGACCACACAACCCGTCGCACCGACCACAGCCACCGCTTGTGGACTCTGATGATGCTGGAAGCCTGGGCCCAAACGTTTCTCGACCGATCCGACCCCACGGATGGCCCGCTGAGTTTTTAGCCGGCTCAACGTTTTTCCCGGGGAAACCCGCAGCTTGCGCCCGCCTACATTTTTCGGACGACGCCAATGACCTTGCCGGCGAGGCGGAACGTTTTGTCGTTCTTCGCCACCAGGCGCGGTTGCATGGCTGCGTTTTCCGGTTGCAGACGCCAGTGGGCTTTCTCGCTGAAAATGCGTTTCACGGTGGCTTCGTCGCCAATCACCGCCACGCCGATGCCGCCGTTTTCAACCTTGGCCCCGGCCCGCACGATGACCATATCGCCGTCGTGAATCCCGGCGTTGATCATGCTTTCGCCCTGCACGCGCAGGGCGAAGGTTTCTGCGTCGGTGGCAAAGATATCCTGAAAATCAAGCAGCCCCTCGAAATTGTCCTCTGCCAGAATTGGTTCGCCCGCTGCAACGCGTCCCACCAGCGGAATGCCCGTCTGCCGCGATGAAACCGAAGCGCGCCGCGAGGAGCGCCGCGCCGGGGTGGCTGCGGGCGATCCCTCGGGCAGATAAAAACTGCGAGCCAGACGCCCCCGCCGCTCGATCACACCGGCGGCGTCAAGTTTGCGCAGGTGGTAGTCCACGGTGTTGGTGCTGGCAAACCCCATGTGCGCCATGATCTCGCGCACGCTGGGAAACACGCCGCCAGCCTCGTGGGCCGCGAGGATGAAATCCAGGATTTGCTGCTGTTTATCGGTGAGCATGGGGGAAGTAGGGAACATTTGTTCTAACAGGGCAAGAAAAAAATGGGAGGGATGGGAGGAATGGGAATTATGGGAGTTATGGTTTGGGGGGCGTCTTGTGGCTGAAACTACTTTTTTCACTTTTCACCCAACTTACCAACTTACCAATTCACCAACTGCCCAACTGCCCTACTGCCCACCTGCCCTACTTCTCATACTTCACATTCTTCCCATCCCTCCCATGCTTCTACTCCCCCAGCTTCTCCAGCACCACCGCTGCAAGGGCGTGCCCCTTCGAGTGCGACAGCGACACATGCGCCACAGCTGCGCCTCGTTCGGCCATCACTTCGGCGGCGCGTCCGGACAGTTCCAGTGTCGGCTGGCCGCTGTCGAGGTTCGCCACTCCCACTTCTGTCCACGCGATCCCCCGTGCTTTTCCTGTGCCCAGGGCTTTCAGAAACGATTCCTTCGCTGCAAACCTCGCCGCGTAGTGCATTGCCGGTTCGGGCATGCGCGTGCAATATTCCTGCTCCACCTTCGTGAAAACCTTGCGCGCAAAACGCTCGGGAAACTTCTCCAGGCTCTCGCGAATGCGCGACACCTCAACCAGATCAACACCGATTCCGAATATCATGGCTCGCACTCTGCCAACCCGGTTTCACGTTCCGCAATGCGAAATCTGAATTTCACGTTGCCTCCTTCAACCCCGCCCGCCATGCTTCAATCCCATCACCGCTCCAAAGGAGACCCTCCCCATGCTTTCACCCATCGACCCGCGCGATCGCGAGCTGGCCCGTCTGCTCGTGCGCCATTCCACCAAGGCCGCACCGGGCGAGTTGGTCTTCATCAACTGCGTGGGCGCCGACACCCTCCCTCTGGGCATGGCCGTGGCCGAGGAAGTTGTTCGCGCTGGAGCGGCTCCGTACCTGCACATCACCGAGCCCCACATTGTCCGCAACATCGTCACAGCCGCCAGCGAGCAGACCATCAAACGCATGGCGCGCTTCGAACTGAAGCAGATGAAAGATGCCGACTGCTACATAGGTATACGCGGCCCCGCCAACGCTTTCGAAATGAGCGACGTGCCCCGCAAGCAGATGGACATGTATTCGCGCCTTCTCGTGCATCCGGTGCATTTGCAGGAGCGCGTGAAACACACCCGCTGGGTTGTGTTGCGCTACCCCAACGCGGCCATGGCGCAAATGGCGCAGATGAGCACCGAAGGGTTCGCCGAGTTTTATTACCGGGTCTGCTGCCTGGACTACGCTCGCATGGACCGCGCCGCCCAGCCGCTGAAGAAGCTCATGGAAGCCACCGACGAGGTGCGCATCACCGGCCCCGGCACCGATCTGCATTTTTCCATTCACAACATTCCGGCCATCCCCTGCTGCGGTGAAATGAACATCCCTGACGGCGAGTGCTTCACCGCGCCCGTGCGCACCAGCATCAATGGCACCGTGCAGTTCAACACGCCCACTTTGTGGGAGGGTGCGGCCTACGAGAACGTGGCTCTCACGTTCAAAAGAGGGCGTGTGGTGGAGGCCCGCGGGGCCGACGACGACCAGACCCGCCGCCTGAACGCTGTGCTGGATCAGGACCCCGGCGCGCGCTACGTGGGCGAGTTCGCCATCGGTTTCCATCCCCACGTGCAGGATGCCATGCGCGACATTTTGTTTGATGAGAAAATCGCCGGCAGCTTCCACATGGCGCTGGGCCAATGCTACGATGAAGCCAGCAACGGCAACCGCAGCGCCGTCCATTGGGATTTGGTCTGCATCCAGCGCCCCGAATATGGCGGCGGAGAAATCCGTTTCGACGGCAAACTGATCCGCAAGGATGGCCTCTTCACCGTGCCCGCATTGAAGAAACTAAACCCGGAAAACCTGGGCGCCTCGAAGAAAAAATCCTGACGCAAAGGCGCGCCACGCCTTTTATTTCAAACTCACCAACGCTGATACGATGACGCGCAACAGGGTCGGATCGTTGTTGGCCCACGTGGCCGCGGTTGCCGCTGCCACGATGGCAGACAGTCGAAACGGGTGCAGCCGACACCACCGCGCGAAACCCCAGCGATGCTCGTTGCGGGCGTGGTAGCTGCGATGCTCTTCCATCTGCGTTGAAATCTCGCAGCGCATATCCTGCACCTGACGCTGCACGTCGGTCATTGTGTGGGTGATGTGCTTGAGTTCGTTGCTCACCTCGCCCCGCCAGATTTCTTCTTCCATCTTGCGCTCCTCCCTTTCCGGTCTTGTCGAACATGTCATGGGCACGAAGAAGCCCGTCCGCGCTGGTTCGGCGGACGGGCCCATGCATCGTTAATCTTGTTTGCAGTGATCTTGTGGTGCGGTGCGTTTCTCCGCGTTACTCTGCCGGTGCCTTGGCCACGCTGTTCGCCAGTGCTTCCAGCGCCGCTGTTTGCGCGTCGATGGTGGCCTTGGGACCGGTGGCCCGAATGAAGATGCTGCCCTTCGGTCCGCCCTCGATCACCATGCCGAACAGCGCGTAGTCGGCCTTCGGTTCACCGGCCGGTACCATGGGTCCCATGGCTGCGGGTGAATATGTTCCCCCGGTTTTTACCAGTGCCACCTTCATGCCGTCCTTATCGAGAGTCGCCACGTTCAGTTCCTGGCTCGGGGATGTTTCGTCGCTCTGTTTGAACTGTCCGACCCAACGGTCGATGTTGGCCTTTGCGTCGCCACCCTGGCCGGGGCCGAAGTAAAACACTATGGCTTCTCCCGCGCCGCCGGGGCCCGGCAACTCGTATTGCGCCGCCCGCAGTTTCGATGCCGTCGGCACCTTTTTCCAATCGTTACCGATGGTGAACTTCACGCCCGCCAGCGACACGTTGGTACCGTCCTCGGTCAGTCCCGCCGGGGGTGGTGGCGGCACCACCCCACCCGCCAGATTATTCTGCGCGGGTTGAACCGCACCCTCGGGTGGCGAAGGCATTCCCATGCCGGGCTCAACCTGCACACCCTCGCCGGGTGCGTGCTGCACGGGCGCGCCTGCCATGGCCGCCTCTGATTTCGGCGTTTCCATGCGGGCCAGCTCGGCCTCGTCTTTGTTACATCCTGCGAGAATCAACGCCGCGACGGCGGTGGTTGCCAGAATGGCTCGGATCGTCATTGGTTTGTCTGTCCTGTGATGAAGTGGTTTTTTCAGTTAACGCATCGCTTTCATCCACAAGCGGCGCGGCGCGGCATTCGACTGGTCGCGATGCGCGACCTCCCTCCGCCGACGCCGCCCGCACGGTTTCCATCACGCAGAGTTCCACGATGGCCGTCACCGTCTCCTGCGCCGCGTCGGGCAGAAGCCGCCGTCCGAGGTTCATGAACGCCGCCACCATCGAGCGTCGTGCCTCGCGCTCGCGTGGTCGTTCGTGATACTCGCGGAGAAACCCCGCCAGTTCAGCGGCAGATTCCACCATGGTCGAAGCCCACAGCACTTTGTTGCGTTGCGTTGTCATTGTCCGGTCCCTCCGTCGCCGTTGTCGCCCTCAGTGTCGAGCGGTATCGAGACAATCATTCGCGCCGCCCCTGACAATTGTCCGAGGTTGGCGCGCCCCTCGGCCAGGTCTGTCAGCAGTCTTTCCACCGCTGTGATCTCCTGGGCTGATGGCCCGTCGGAAGCTGCCGAACGCCGCGCCAGATTTCGCGCGGCCAGCGTGCTCGATATCCCCGCCACTAATGCGGGCACCGGGCTGAAGGGCACGTTGAACCGCGGCGACAGTCGCGCGTCAATCTCGGCGTCAGCATCCGCTATGGCCTGCGTCACCACCTCCGTGTTCGGTTCACCGTCGGCGTCATCGTCGCTCACGGCGGTCACAAACCCGGGGGCGAATCGTAATTTTAAATCATCCATCGTTGAGTACATCGTTCGTTTCTCCAAAAGAAATGATCGGGTTAAAAAGCAGGATGGCGGGAGGGGCACGGCTTCCGCTCCGCCCGCCGTTGTCATGGGGTGGCTCAGGTCACGTTGACCAATCGAATCATGGCGCCCGAGGCGATCACCTTGTGGTCGTAGTATTTTTGCACGCGAATCATGTCGGCCTTGCGCCGGTCTTCGCGCCAGCGTTCCACCACGGTGCCGTCGCGACCCACACCGCCGCCCGCACCGTTCCAGGCGAAGGTGTACATCGCCGCCGGTTGCTTCAGGCCGGCTCGTTGCGGCACGTACATGAGGTACACATGATCGCTACCCCACACGGGGTGCATGTCGGGCGATCTGCCCAAAGGCGCGCTGTTCTTCATGGCGCGCCCCACCACAACCCGGTCGAGATCGAACAACTGCGCCAGCAGGTCCGTCGTCACCACGCCGGGCATGCAGTGCTGCACGCGCTCAATTATCCTGGGATGGTTGCGCAGAATATCGAACACGGCGTAGCCCACCACCAGTGTATTTGGGCGTCGTTGAATGCCGGACATTATCCTCATGCCGGCGGCGTCCAGGTTCGCGAAGGGGTTCGAGGTTTCACCGGCCCAGCCGCCGGAATCCTCAACCTCCAACTCTTCCACGTGGGTGTTGGTGCGAAGCGTTGTTTCCAACTGAATCTCGCGGTTGAGCAGAATCTTCTCGGTGAGAAACTCGGTCCGGTCGATCTCGGGTTGCAGCGCCAGATCGGCGTTGTCGCGTTCCTCGTCGGGAATGGCGGTTTCCAGCGCGTGGTCCTCGCAGTAGTAGCTGTCGCTGCTCAGTGCGAAATCCACTTCGCGGGCCTCTGCCCCCGGCGCGCGATGATCCAGCGTCTCGCGCTGGGCCATCTTGTCCGGGTCCAGCACGAAATAGCGGTCGCTCTGCTTGCGCACCGGCACCGTGGGCGCCACCTGTTCGGCGATGAACTCGTTGTTGCGGAAGGCCACGCTCACGCTCGTCAACGCAGCGTCGATGTGGACAGTAGTCGGGTCAGGCATGGTCGGTCATTCTCCTTGGTTGGTTCGTTGCGGCTTCGGGCGCCGACAGGCCCGGTTGCGGATGTTGCGGTGTCGCGACGCGCTGCGTTACATGATGCGCTGATGGATGCACAGGAACACCTCCACCACGTCGCCCATGGCGGAAGCTCCCGACTCGGCGAAGCCGATGCAGTTGACGTGGGCACCGGCAGCGCCCTCGACGGGTTTCACACGACCCCCCGCGTCGGCCACCATCAGCGGTGTGCCGGGTGCGATGGTTGCCGCCGAAACGCATTCGGCGGTGCCGCCTTTGCGCACCGTCACGCGGCGGCCCGGCGTGAGCTGGCTGTGCATCGTGATGCCAAGCAGGCCTGCGGCGTTGGCGTCGGCGGGCAGTTGGCAGTCGCCCTCCAGCGTGCTCTGAACCACCACGCGATTGGCGGGCACGCCGTTGGTTTGCGCCTCGGCGATGCGGTAAGCTTTGTCGAACAGGTAATAAGCCATGAGGTACTTCCCCCTCCTTTTGGGGTTTGAATCGGCAAAGGGGTTGCCGCGCAAATTGATGCGAATGGTTGAGGCTCCGGTGGTCGTGCGCGGTTGGTTCGCCATCGGAACGGTGGGGTGCGGAATGTGCTCTGCTCGTGGTCAGGAATTGCGTGCTTGCGTTGCAGCCTCCATCAGCGCCTCCGAATAGCTGAGCGCGGGGTTGGCTTCCTGGATCAGCAGGGCGCGCTGGTGCAGGGCCGCCGATGCGGGATCGCATCGCTCGGAGAACGCTGCCGCGAGGGGCGGGTTGGTACCGTTGTTCGTTTCCGGCGCGGCCTCGCCTTTCGGCGGAGTCAACGCGCGACCCGCCAGCAGTCCGCCCAGCCAATCGAACAGCGCATCAAGTGGCGATGCATCGACGCTGATTGCAGTCGAACCAATCGCATCGGGCCGTGCGGACCACGCCTGATGGGCCAGTCGCGCCACCATCGCTTCGTCCTCGGCGAACAGCGTTACGCCCCGGCCTCGCAAGTCGCGCACGAAATGCTGCGTCTCGCGCTCGGCCGCCAGGCTGCGCAGGCGTTGCATCTCCTCGCGCAGCAACGCCGCCAGATGCGAACGCTCGGCGTCATCTCCTTCCTCGACGGGTTGGTTGGCGTTGGGCGTTTCGCTGACGATCACCACCGCGTTGTCCGCCGATGCCGGCGGGGTGTCAGAAAACGCCACCGGACCCAGCCCCTCCACGGCGGGCGATGCCGCACCCAGCAGGCTCACAGCGCGCAAGTAGGGCCTGCCCGTGGAGGGATGCTCGCGCTGAATTTCCACACTGCGTTTTTTGAAACCGCCCTCGCGCAGAAACTCGCGCACCCTCCCCGGCCCCAGTGCCACTTGCGCCACCAGGCGGTCGCCCACCCGGCGCAGCGCCCGCACCCAGCCCAACGCCGGGCCTGATTGGGCGTGGTCCAGCGTCAGCGGAGCCTCGTGCAACTGCGCGTTGTAATCCGTCGCCAGCCGATCGATCTGCTCCTCCGTCCAGGCGCCCCGCTCGCCGTAGTCGCCCGCGCGGAACACCTCCATTTCCACTGCCTCTTCGTCTTTCATGATGCTGCGTCTCCTTTCATTTCGTGAAATTTTAATTTGGAAAAACGGGTGTTCCGTCATCGCCTGCGTCGCTCACGGCGCAGCTCGGCCCCGTCGCCCTCGTCGGCGTCTCCATCCAATTCCATCCCGCGATCCGCGCCCGCGCTTTTGTTGTTCAGGTTTGCACCCGAGGTTGTGGATTTGCGCGGATCGTCGCTGTCTGCCGAAGCGTCGTCGCGGGTCGATCGATCCCCCCATGCCACCGGAGCCATCCCCAGCGAGGCGCGCACCTCGTTCACTGTCAGCACACCGTATTGCAGGTGATACTGGTACAGGTTGGCGTCGTCGTAGCGCATGCCGCGCTCGCCGGGTGCCGGTTGCGTGCGGCGGTAGGTCTCGTAAAAATAACGCTCGGGAAGCGCCACGCCCAGCTTCACCAACTCGCGGTCCAGTTCCAGTTGGGCGCGAAATTCCGCAGGGTCCGTTGTGTCGAAAATCATGCGGGGTGCTGGTGTCGCTGGGCCTGCGGTGAAGTCGGTCATCCAGCGCAGAAGCTGCGACGAGATGGCCGCCGCTAGCGCCCGTGCGTCGGCCGCCAGATACTCGCCGCGCACCCGTTCGTGCACCTGGCCCAACGCCAGGCTGCCACTGCGACGCCCCTCGCCTGTGGTCAGCGTTTGCCCCAGCACGATTTTCGAAAGCTCGTCATTGCACCAATCGGCGAAGTCGCGATACGTGCCCGACGCCCCACCGGCGCGTGGTTCAAGCAGTTCCAGACCCACGCCGTCGGGGATGATCAACCCGGCGTCGCGCTGCAACGATGACAGCGCCTCGCGCAGATGCTCGATCTCCTCGGCCGATGTGGCCGGGCTGTAACGCGCCACCGCCGTGGGCGCGCCAAAGCGTTCGTTGAATGATGCCCACTGCGCCACCCCGCGCCGCTTCAGCCAGTACAGCCACCACGCCCGCCCGCACAGCGGCGTGCCATAGGGATTGGCGGGCGAACCCTGAAACGTAAATGTGAGAAATTTCCGCGCCGGCATGGGTCGGGCACCGCGCGAATACGGAACCGAAAATTCACCCGGTCGTGGCACAAGCCGCGGCGTGGATGCGGTGGTGAGTGCGGTTGATGGAGGCGCTGGATTTCCGTCCAGAAGAACCAGCGCGCCGCTGGTGTCGAAAGCGAAGCGCTCCGGTCGCCCCGGGATAAGCGCCGCCACGCGGGGCGCGCGGTTGGGCGTTGTCTCCCAGATGATCTCGGCCACCGCCCATCCCCGGGCGAAGGCGTCAAGCAGCGCAAACAGCGCCGCATCGAAACCCTCCGCCGCGCGCAGCTGCACCTCCAGGTCGCGCGCCAGAGCCGCCGCCTGGGCGGAGTCGTCTGCCGGCGCGAGGTGATACGAACACGCCAGCAAACAGTTTTTGCGCGTCTGCAGGACAGCGTGCAGATGCGCGTCGTTCTCCTCCATCTCGCGGAACAGTCCGTAAGCGCCCCCGGGCATCCCGCGCCAATAGGAATTCCCCCAGGCCCAGGGACCGGCGGGAGAGAGGTTAACGGAGTCGAGTCCGGCGTTTTCCCCGGCAACAGTTTTGAAGATGGGTTGTGGCGGCTGCATGGTGTCTCCCAGTGTTTTGTTTTGATCGAACACCGGAAGAGCGTAGAACAAAAGTTCTATAAAAGTAAATTCCCATGGGGGCCTTTGGCGACCCTTCGGCGACCAAAAAAATCTGACGCGAACACGCAAAAAGCGCCAAGAAATGCAGGGTTATAATAAAGCAAAGGATGCGGTTCCAATGCGCCTCCCTTGGTCTTCGTCCCCTTTGCGGTTAATGTGGGACCGGCGCCCTCGCCGGTCACCGCAAAGCGCGTCGGTCAGAGAAGCATCTCTTTTTGGCCGTTTCGCTTTTTGCTTTTCCCTGGAATGCCATTCCTCCGACTGCACAAATAGGCTAAGCGTAAACCATGTGCCCGGTTCGGATCTTTCCGTTGTCACTATTTCGACAAGAATGTCTGCGGTGGCCCTGTATTTCATGTCGCTCCAAGAAGCATTTGTTGCGCTTTGGTGGCGGGCATCACACCGCGCGGCTCACGGGTCGCCACGGCACATTTTAATTTTACATAGCAAACGCCGAACCGCGGCCTCGGCCGCGGACGGGGGACCCAGGTTTCCGGGGCGAATTGCGCACCATCGTGCGCAACGGGATGGCTTCCACATTCCGAGTCCGTCAGCTAACCTCGCAGGCGACCAAGGGAAGTGAGACGACGACGTCGTGCGCGTGAAACGCGTGCGACCCCGCCTGCCGTCTTTCCCGAGAAGGGAACATATGTTGTCGTTCAGTGGCACCAATCGGGCGCCTTCGTCGCCCGCCTCGCCGGCAGCTTCGCCGGTAGTGACTCCTGCGCGCGTGGTCATTGTCACCACGGTCATGCTCACGTTTATCTCTTTCTGGCGAGCAGCCGCCGTGGTTCTCAGCGACCTGGCCAGCACCGCCTATTACATCGGCGGCATCGCCGAGCAGGCGGTTGGGCGGTCAGCACCATGGTTCATTCTCGGCGTGATGATCTTCTCCTACGCCGTGCGCTCCGTGTATGTGGAGAGCTGCTCCATGTTCACGCGTGGTGGAGTATACCGCATTGTTCGCGAGGCCATGGGTGGCACCATGGCCAAGATCAGCGTATCGGCGCTCGTGTTCGATTATGTGCTCACGGGACCCATAAGTTCGGTTTGCGCGGGGCAGTATGTGCATGGTCTGGCCGACAGCATCTTTCGTCACGTCGCCGGGCACCAGCTGCCGGTGTCCAGCGCCGCGTTTTCCGTGATCTTCGCCATCGGCGTTACGTTGTATTTCTGGCGCGCCAACGTGCGCGGCATCGAGGAGAGCAGCGGCAAGGCGCTGCGCATCATGCAGGTTACGGCGGGAATGGCCGTCGTGCTCATCCTCTGGTCACTGATCACCATGGCCCTCCGACCCGGCGGCGTCCATCTCCCCCCGCTGGCCGTGGTGCCCGATCCCGCCATGCGCGAGCAAACCTTGGGTTGGCTTGCCCACGTGCCCGCCCTTGCCACGCTTACACCGGTGCTCATTCTGGTCGGATTTGGCCATTCCATTCTGGCCATGAGCGGCGAGGAGACCCTGGCCCAGGTGTACCGCGAGATCGAAGCGCCCAAGCACCGCAACCTGATGCGCGCGGGCTTGGTCATCTTCGTCTTCTCGCTCACCTTTACCAGCTTTGTCGCGTTTGCCTCGGTGATGCTCGTACCCGACGCCATTCGCGCCCACTATCACGATAATCTGCTCAACGGCCTGGTGCTCAGCCTCGCCGGCCCATCGGCGCTCAAGCTCGCCTTCCAGACAGTTGTGGTCCTGGTCGGAGCACTTCTGCTCAGCGGCGCGGTGAACACGTCCATCATCGGTGCCAACGGCGTGCTGAACCGCGTGGCCGAGGATGGCATCCTCAGCGACTGGTTCCGCGACCCGCAACACCGCTATGGCACCAGCCACCGGATCATCAATCTCATCGTAGCGATGCAGATATTTACTATTCTGGCCAGTGGTGGCCATGTTTACACACTGGGCGAGGCATACGCGTTCGGCGTGGTGTGGAGTTTCACGTTCATGGGGCTGGCCATGCTGATGCTGCGTCGCAGTTACACTGGTGAACGCGGATGGAAAGTGCCCCTCAACCCGCGCATCCTGGGTCGCGAGGTGCCGCTGGGGCTGGGCATCATCACGCTCATGCTCGCCTCGGCTGCCGTGATGAACCTCTTCACCAAGAAGGTCGCCACGGTTTGGGGCATCGCCTTCACTGCATCGCTGTTTCTCGTGTTTACGGTCAGCGAGGTGCTCAGCCGCCGCCGGGCACAAGCCACTGCCGCCACGCACAGTGCCGAGGGGCACTTGGAAAAGTTCATCCTCGACCGCTGTACGGATTTGCAACCCGATGTGCTCGGCCTGCCCGCCGAGGGGCGCCGCGTGCTCGTGCCTCTGCGCGACCCCGGGAATCTGGCCCATCTGCGCCGTGTGATGGAGGAACAGCCCCCCGGATCTGCTGGAGTGGTGGCCATGACGGCCAAGGTGGAAAAAGGCGACGCAGCATTCCAGCATCTGTTCACCAGCGACGAGGAACGGCTTTTCACCTCGGTAGTCAGCCTGGCGGAGAAGTATGGCGCCCGCATAGTGCCCATCGTGGTGCCCAGCAATAACGCGTGGTTTGCCATCGCACGCACCGCCCACGATCTGGACGTCGACGAGATCGTGCTCGGTCGCAGCGCCGCTCTGCCACCGGATGTTCAAATGGAGCAGATGGTCGTAACTTGGGCCATGGTGGCCGATGGCAAGGGCAAACCCGTCAAGCTTGTCGTGGGTTGTTGCGTGGGATGACGACAATGCTTCGGACCCGCCGCTGCTACTTTTGCTTCTCGCCTCCGGCGGGTTTTTGTTCGCCTTTGCGCATGATTACTTCCAGCGGACCGGCGGGCATCAGGTGGACGTCGCGCTGCGGGAATGCAATGGAAATGCCGGCGGCTTGCAATTGCACGGCCACGTCGCGGTGCAGCTCGTGGATCACATTGCCGCGATCGGCCAGCTTGCTGGTAAATGCAAACAGGGTGAAATTCAGTGTGCTGTCCGCGAAGGTATGGAACATCGCAAATGGTTCCGGTGATCTTTTCACCAGCGGATGATTGCAGGCAACATCCACCAGAATTTTGCGCACCAGATCCGTATCGGCGCCGTATTGCACGCCCACCAGCACCTTCACGCGGGTGGCCGTGTCGTTTAGTGTCCAGTTGCTCACCTCGCTCGTGATGAGCGACTTGTTGGGCACCACCAGCACCTTGCCGTCCCAGTCGAGAATCGTGGTCGCACGAATCCGGATCTGCGTGACGGTTCCGGTGGTGCCGTTAATCGTGATGGTGTCGCCCACCCGCACCGGTCGCTCGAACAGCAGGATCAGTCCGGAGACGAAGTTACCGAAAATCTCCTGCAAGCCGAAGCCCAGACCAACCGATACCGCAGCGGCCAGCCACTGGACGCTTCCCCAGTTAATGCCCAGGTTTCGAAATCCCAGAGCCAGGCCCAGAATCAGCACCGTATAGCGTGTTAGCGCGGTGTAGGCAAACCGCGCCCCATCGTCGAGGGACAGTCGGTCGGCGATGGCAAACTCTACCAGCGCCGTGATGTTGCGCGCCACCAGCAGTGTCAGCGCGATGATGACCGTGACCCACACCAGCGTGCCGGGGGTTACGGGGATGGTTTTGGTAATGCTCTGGGCTTTCAGGGTGCCATCGGCCAGTGTCTGCATCTCGGTGGTTTGCGCCGTGTAATTCCACAGCTCCACACGATTCATAATGTTAAAGGCGGGTAGAACGTCGGCCCAGATATACCAGAGACCGGCAATAACCAGTGCCATGAAAAACACGCGCAGCAGTTGCTCCACGCGTGCGCTCAGTTCGTACACGCTGGCTGTGTTGTCCGACTGTTTGTTAGGGTCGGGTAGCACAATTCCCTCTGCGGCATCGGTTTTTTCTGCGGCGGCGGCTACTGCGGCGGCGGCCTTGCGGCGCGCTTCCTTCATGGCGAGTTCGCGCCGGGCAATCATCCATCCGCGTCGCAGCAGAGAATACACCACGGCGGCCGCCACAGCCAGCAGGAAGGTTTGTTGCAGACTTGAGGTCACGCGTATGGCTGCATAAAACCAGCCCAATCCGGCGGCCACGGCGGTTGACACGGCAATCCCCGGCATGACTATCCACAGGAGTTTCCGAAGTCGATTCCCCCACGGACCTCCATGGGCTTCCATGTAGGGTGCCAGCACGCCCTCTTGTGGTTGCAGCAGTTTGTGGAGAAACCAGGCAAACGCTAGCGCCGCGACAATGAAAACGATCCGTCCGAGACTGTCGCGCATCGTCGTGTCATCGGGTCGTGACAGCATCACCATGACAAAAATGGATGTCACCATGACGGGAATGAACCATGTGAGATTGATGAACAATCCCCGCACCGCCTGCTTGCCCCATCGCAGGTGTGCTTCCGCCACGCCGTAAGGGCTGCAAAGGCGTCGCGTCAGCAAGAGCCAGAAAAAACTCATGGAGGATATTTGCAGGGCGCGTCCGAAGTGAAAACTGAACGAGTCGGTCTGATCCGAGATCAACTGGAGACGCCAGGCGAAGAAGAGCATTAGGGCCGGTATCAGCAAAGCGGTGAACAGCGACAATCCAAGAGCCTTCAAGGAGTGGAGTAGTGATTCATCACGCCCCTTCAGAATCTGTTCACCGTTTGCACGCAGGCGCATTTTAAGGCGGCGGCGAAAGCCCATCAGTGCCGGCACCAGAACTAACAACGGCAGATACAACGCCAGATTGTTACGCGCGTCGTGGGCCAGACCTCTGCCCAGATCCATCCAGTTTGTTGGTGCAAAGAGCCACCGTAAAGCGTTGAGTGAAGGCGCGATCTCGCTCGTTCCTATGGGGCGTGTGCTGCGGGTCCACAGGACCAGTTCTTCGATGTGGGCGACGTACTGTTTGGTATCGCGCTCCAGCAGGCGCTGGCTTGTGTCCAGGTCCAGCAGCGTTGAGAACCACGAGTTGAGATCGGTGATGGTACTGTCGAGCAGACGACGTTGCGTTGTGAACAGTTCGCGCACCGTCGAATCAATCTCGTCTGCCGTCAATTTTCCCGCGATTTTCAGAGCCTGGCGCACGCTTGTTTCTTCGTCAGCGATATTTGCGCGGCGATCCTCGGCTTCCACCAGTTGCGTGCGAGCCTCGGAGATGGTGTCCTGCCGGGCGGAGATTTCTTTTTTTAGAACCTGCGGATCCGGCAGTGTGCGCTGTTGCTTGCGCAGCAACTGCCCGATTGCGTCGGTGCGTCCCGTGGCCTCCATGCGCTTGCGCAGTGTATCGCTCTGGTTTTTCAACTGCTCGCGATCAGCCTCAACCTCGATGAGTTTCTTCTGCACCTGCTCGATTTTCACGCCCAGCCCCTCGGGACCGGTGCGCTGCTGCGCCAGATTCTCGTTTTCGGCGGCCACGGCGCGCACCGCCGGATCCGAGGTGGCCAGTTCTTCGCGGGCCTTGCGGGCGGCAGCCACCGCGTCGGCGGCTTCCCTTCGGCGCCGGTCGTTCAGTGCGTCGCGATATAGTTTCGCGCGAGCTTCGGTGTGTTTGAGGGCATTATTGGCCGCCTCCACCTCCAGCGTCTGCAGGTCGGCGTTGTTTTCCAGCCGCGCAGCCTCCGCTTCCAAAGCGGAAACTTCCGCTTCCAGCGAAGCCGTGCGGGCCGCCATGAGCGATTGCCGGGCGTTGGACGCATCGGTTGATTGTCCCGCTGGTGGTGTCTCATTGGCTTTTTGGCGCTGTTCTTCCAGGCGTTGGCGGGCTTCACTTAAAAGCCGCGGCAGTTCCGTGCGCCGGGCGGTTCGCGAGTCCAGCCCCTTGCGTGCCTCTTCGAAACGTTTTTTCAGCGCGGATAATTCCGCTTCGGCGGCTGTTGCCATGGGGTCGAGATCGCCCACCGTGGCTGTCGTGGGAATGTCAGGTAGTTCGCTTGATTTCAACCGTGCTATTTCTTCCTGCAGCGCTTTCGAGCGCGCGGGGCCACTCTCGCGTCGAGCCACTTGATCGAGGGCCTTGGCGCGCCAATCCTCCGCGGCATTGGCGGCTGCCAGAGCTTCCTTGTACAGGTTCACCAGTTCAGATTTGGCAGGTTCTTCCGTCGTACTCTCCTCGGCTTTTTTCAGCGCGGCGGCCAGTTGCTCGGGAGATGCGGGTGCCCCATCGACGGGGGCGGTTGTGGCGTTGTCTGCCGTTTCAGTGGGCGAGGTGGCAGGGTCGGCGGTAGCCGTTGTCGTCGTGTCAACAGCAGGTGCCTCCACCGCTACCGTTGCCGTTGTCGTGGGGGTGGGAGCAGCCACTGGCTTCAATTGAGCCGGAGCCGTAGTGCGCCGACCCGGAGAGGAGGGTTCGATGATGATGGCTGATGAGGTCGTCTGCGCCACAGCGGGTGTGGGTGCTGCAAGGAGTGAAGCTGTCAGCAGAAAGGCCCAGCGCAAACCTCGGCGGGCAGTATAAGACGCAGCGGCGTTAAAGTCGATTAAAAATTCCATGGTATTTCATGGAACGTGGCACGCGGCTTATTCAAGGGAGGAAAAGCACCCTCCACCTTTCATCGCTGTCCGCCCATATTGTCCATTGCGTCCATAAAGTCCATCTGGTCCATCTCCCCCCCTCAAATCATTGATTTTACTGGATAAAGAAACATTCTCTCGGGTATCGTTTGTCTTTGACACATCCCCCATTGGGGCTATCGACTTCGCCTGAATGTTTTATAATGGCAATAAAACTGCGTCTCGGTGCGCCCGCATTTGTGCGCGACCTTTTGGCCGCTTGCGCAAATAATAACATGGTCTACGTATAGGAACACGGCAACGGTATATGATGAACTTCCCTAAGATCATACAAGGTGGCATGGGCGCGGGGGTGTCCCATTGGCTGCTTGCACGCAAAGTCTCCATGGCCGGACATCTTGGCGTGGTGTCGGGCACCGCTCTGGATGCCGTTATGGTGCGCCGCCTGCAGGATGGCGATCTGAGTGGCGATATGCGCCGTGCCCTGGCCGCGTTCCCGGATCAGGAATTGGCGAAGGCCATTCTGAACGATTATTTCATCGAAGGTGGCCGGGCTCCCGACCAACCCTATAAACGACTGCCCATGCCCAACCTCAAACCCTCGCGGCGCGCCGAAGAGGTTAAGATGGTTGGCAACTTCGTGGAGGTTTTCCTCGCGAAGGAAGGCCACGAAGGTCCAATCGGCATCAATTTTCTCGAGAAGATTCAGGTCGCGACCCTCAGCTCGCTCTACGGGGCCATGCTGGCGAAGGTCGACTGCGTGCTCATGGGCGCGGGTATTCCCATGGAGATTCCCGGCGTCATCGACAAGTTTGCCAAACACATGCGTGCGGCTCTGCGCATCGATGTGGCGGGTGCCAAGCCCGGCGAAGACCATTGGATGGAATTCGATCCGCGCGAAATGCTGAAAACCGTCAGCCTGCCGACCATCAATCGCCCCATGTTCATCGCCATTATTTCATCGGCCATTCTGGCCCTCGCGCTGGTGAGAAAAGCCAGTGGCGCGGTGGATGGTTTCGTGGTGGAAGGTCCCACGGCGGGTGGGCACAACGCGCCCCCGCGCGGCGCGCCCCAATTCACCGAGGGCGGCGAACCGATTTATGGTCCGAAGGACGTGGTGGACCTGAAAAAGATTGCCGAAATAGGCCGCCCCTTCTGGCTGGCCGGCGGCTATGGTCGTCCCGAAAAGTTGCAGGAAGCCCTCGATCAGGGCGCCGAGGGCGTTCAGGTCGGCACGGCCTTCGCCATGTGCGTGGATTCGGGTTACGATGATACTTTGCGCACCCAGACTCTCGATGCCATTCTGGCAGGCGACACCTACGTGAAGACCGATCCTCTGGCGTCACCCACTGGGTTCCCCTTCAAGGTTGTGAGCGTGGAAGGCACCAACAGTGAGCAGGACGTGTATCTGCAACGCCCCCGCATCTGCGATCTGGGCTATCTGCGCACGGCGTATCTGAAGGATAGCGGCGATATCGGATATCGATGCGCCGCCGAACCGGCGAAGGATTACCTGGCCAAGGGCGGCAAGGCCGAAGACCTCGTTGGGCGCAAGTGTTTGTGCAACGCCCTGATGGCTAACATCGGCCACGGTCAGATGCAAAAGGTCGGTGGACTCGAACTGCCAGTGGTAACCACCGGCGATGACCTGGATGTCGTCCGCGAATTGGTGAGTCGACACGGCAAGCGCTACACCGCGCAGAACGTAATCGACTATCTCATGAGCGGCATAACCACGCCCGCCAATGCCAAGGATCAGGCACAAGCATAAAGTCCTGACGCAAAGCCGGGTGAAACAGAAAACGATGCGACGGGTCTCCCATGTGGGACCGACACTCTCGCAGCGCAATCCCGTTGGTATGGCGCTTGCTCCCTCTCTTAAACTTGTAGCAGACTTGCGAGGCGTGAGATGGTTAATTTCTTTGACCGCCGCTCCGGCTCGCGGCATAGACGCAGCAAGCAATATCGCCGTACTCAGGGAAGGCATAAAAGCGTGAACGTAAAAGCAGCGTGGAAATGGGCCGTCACCATGATGGCCGTGATGGTGGTACTCGCGGGCCGCGAATCTGCGGCACAGGTGCGCATTACCTCGCCGGTTGCCGAGCAGTGTGTGCCCGGCCCCGATGTTGCCGTACACTTCCAACTGGCGGGCACGACCATCGCTCCCGTGAGTTGCAACATCCATTGGGTGCTTGATGACGGTCCCTTTCAGGTTCAGTTCGATGCCACCCACCCGCACATTTTCCGCAACGTGGCTCCGGGCACCCACACCATCCGCGTGTTCGTGGCCAATCGGCTGCACGAGGCGATACCGGGCTACTTCGATATGGTGACCTTTCACGTGATGCACGCTGATGACGAAAACCGTCCCACGGCGGGCCTGCCCCTGCTGACATACAATCTTCCTCAGGGCGAGTACCGCGGCATCGATGCAGCCGACGTGGCGCTGAATTTTATCGTGACCGGCGGCGACCTCTGCCCCACGGGCGAGTTTCAGGTGAACGCCTTCGTGGATGGCAAGCGGTTCATCCTCCGCGACACCAACACCTTTCATCTGAAGGGCCTGCTTCCGGGACTTCACAAGGTGCGGCTGGAACTGGTCAACCGCTCCGGTCGCCTTATCGGCGGTCCGTTCAATTCCGCCGAGAGAACCATTTTGCTGTCGCCCGAGAAAAGCCTGCCTCGTCTGCCCGACGGTTCACAAGGGCCCGTCCAACCCGTGCTGCCGAGCATCCATGGCGACATGACGCAGGGCCTGCCCTGGGCGGCCACGGAAACCGACATGAACGGGGAGCTTGAAGGCGATTCTGTTTCCGTGGACGCTTCCACCGACGACAGCGAGGGTTTCAGTGTGCGCCCTGCTTCGCGCCCCCAGCGGGTGAGCGAGGCTGTTTCCGCCCCCACGCCCACGAGTGCCTCCACCAGCGATGCCGACGGGACTGTAACGGATCAGGAAAAAACTCAGGATGAAGTGGAGGAGGAAATGAACGCCATGCTGGCCGAACAGGCCCAGCCGGTTCTGCCTTCCATTCCCACGCCCACACCGGTGGTCGCAACGCCGGTTCCCACGCCCCAGCCCACTCCCACGCCGGCACCCACGCCGGCACCTGCGAAACAAGATAACCCCTCCACGGCGGGAGCCGCCGCCGCTCGCGCGGCTGCGCAGGACAAGCCCACCACCGTGACTTTGAAAACCCAGTCGGTTTCCACAACCCAGACCGTGGTGAAGGCCAGCACGGGCAAGGGCGAGGAGCGCACCACCACGGCCACGGCATCGGCCAGCACCACCACGGTGACGGCCAAACCCGCAAAGCTGGAAGCGCCCACCACCGTGTCTGCGGCGAATTTCCCCCGGGGCGAAAGAACCGGAACTGCGGATCGCGGCGACCAGGCTGAACGTCCCAACCGCGCTCCGGGTCGCCCGGGCGGCAACGATGTTCCCCCCATAGCAGGCGAGAGCCGTCAGCGTCCGGACCGGCCCGAGGGCAACAACGCCGACGGATCACGCCGGGGCCGCACGAACCGCGATCGCACAAAGAATAGCGACGGCGAGGCGAAGCCGGAGTAACACCATCCCGCGACAGGGTCGCATCGCACGAAATCAAGGAGTTCCCC
Organism: candidate division BRC1 bacterium HGW-BRC1-1; assembly: GCA_002842095.1. Taxonomy (GTDB): domain Bacteria; phylum Sumerlaeota; class Sumerlaeia; order Sumerlaeales; family Sumerlaeaceae; genus HGW-BRC1-1. The sequence goes on along the minus strand of PHCB01000009.1, from coordinate 214,435 downwards.
CAAAGCCGTGACCGCGCAACGTGTCGCCTTCGTGCATGTGGATCTTGATGACCTGTGGGCCATTGCTGCGTGTTACGGGGTGTCGGTGCCCCACGAAATGGCGGCCCATGTTTATCGCGACGCCATCCCGCGCCTGAAAGTCTTGTTCGAAGAGGCGGGAGTGCGCGCCACATTTTTCGTTGTGGGTCGCGACGCTTCCGATGCCCCCCGCGCCGCGCTGTTGCAGACCCTGCTGGACGCCGGCCACGCGCTGGGCAACCATTCGTGGGACCACAACCTGAACTATCGCCGCCTGAGCGAGGCCGATTTGGACGCCGATGTGAGCCGCTCCGAGAGGGTCTTGAAGGAAATGTTGGGCGTGGTGCCCCGCGGGTTTCGCGCTCCGGGTTACGGGGCGTCGCCGGCGCTGCTGCGGGTGTTGGCGCAGCGGGGCTATGCGTATGATTCGAGCATTATGCCGGGTCCCTGGGGCTGGGTTTTTCGCGCCCTCGACCGGCGGATGCAACGCCAGGCGGGCAAGCCCGATGGGGGTGGTGCCAAGAGCCAGTATTCCAACTGGGGCGAGGCTTTCGGGCCTTTGCGGCCTTACCGCGTGGATCAGGACAGACCGCAAATGGTGAAGGCAGATTCGCCGCTGCTGGAGATTCCCGCGGCCACGGCGCCGTTGTTGCACCTGCCATTTCAGGCGGGGGTTTCCATGAGGATGGGCGAGAAGTACTTCCGCACACTGCTCCGGTCGTTCGCGTGGAAGCCGGGCATGCCGATCCTGCTGCTCTTCCACGGCGCCGATCTGACGGACTTCTCGCAGGTTCGTCTGCCGTTTTTCCGCAAAGCGGGATTTTTCAATATCCCGGTGGAAACACGCGCTGGGTTGGCCCGCACATTTTTAGAAGCTTTGAAAGAGCGGGCAGAGGTGGTGACGACCGAGGACTGGCTGGAGTAAAAACTTTCACGCAGGATGGATCAAACAATCCCCTACATAAAAAAAAGAACCCCGGTCTTGTGGGAGTCACAGGACCGGGGTTTGATTTTGTGGGGTGTTTCTTGTTTAGCTGCTGGGTTGTTCTTTGGGGCGGTCGAGGATTGGCTTGCCGAAGAGGCGGGGCTCTTTGCGCTTCTTTTCCTCGGGTGGTGGTGTGGCAGTCGGGGGTGGTGTTGGGTCGGGGGTGGGCAGGTCGGGCAGAGTCTCGCCACGCATAAGGATGTCAATGTCATCGCCGGTGAGCGTTTCGCGCTCGATGAGGGCTTCTGACACGCGGATGAGGAGGTCCTTGTTCTCGCCGAGTATTTCCAATGCACGGCGGTGGGCTTCGTCCACGATGGCTTTGATTTCCGAGTCGATCACCGCAGCAGTTGCTTCGCTGTAGCCGCGGTCGCTGCCGCCGGAGTCGCGGCCCAGGAAGACGGGCGGCGCGTTGGAGTCTCCATAGGTGCGGGCGCCCAGCACGTCGCTCATGCCGAACTCGCATACCATGCGGTGGGCCATCTGGGTGGTGCGCATCAGATCGTTGCCGGCGCCGGTGGTGAAGTCGCCGAAGATGATTTCCTCGGCGGCACGTCCGCCCAGCATGTACACCAGGCGATCCTTTAGCTTGCTCTTGAAGAGCGTGAACCGCTCCTCGGAGGGCAGGTAGCTGGTCACGCCGAGGGCGCGCCCGCGGGGGATGATGGTGACCTTGTGTACCTCTTCTTCCGAGGTGACGAACTTGGCCGTGATGGCGTGGCCGGCTTCGTGATATGCGGTCAGCTTCTTCTCGCTGTCGGTGAGCGCCAGACTGCGGCGTTCGGGGCCCATCATCACGCGGTCCTTCGCTTCTTCCAGCTCGGCCATTCCCACGTCGTCGCGGTTGCGGCGGGCGGCCAGCAGGGCGGCCTCGTTGATGAGGTTCGCCAGATCGGCGCCGGAGAAACCGGGCGTTCCCTTTGCGATGACCTTCAGGTTCACGTCGCGGTTGAGTTTTGCGCCGCGCGCGTGCACCGCGAGGATCTGCTCGCGTCCGTTGAGGTCGGGATAGTCGACGGTCACCTGACGGTCGAAGCGTCCGGGCCGCAGCAGCGCGGGGTCCAGAACGTCGGGCCGGTTGGTGCTGGCGATGAGGATGATGCCTTCGTTGGAGTTGAAACCGTCCATCTCCACGAGAAGCTGGTTCAGGGTCTGCTCGCGTTCGTCGTGGCCGCCGCCGATGCCGAAGCCGCGGTGACGCCCGACGGCGTCAATTTCGTCCATGAAGATGAGGCAGGGTTTGTGTTTCTTGCCCTGCTCGAAAAGGTCGCGCACGCGGCTTGCGCCCACGCCCACGAACATCTCCACGAAGTCCGAACCGGAGATCGAGAAGAAGGGGACGCTGGCCTCGCCGGCGACAGCTTTCGCCAGCAGCGTTTTACCGGTTCCGGGAGGGCCCACCAGCAGCACGCCCTTGGGGATTTTGCCGCCCAGACGCGAGAACTTCTGCGGGTCGCGGAGGAAGTCGACCACTTCGCACAGTTCCTGTTTGGCTTCGTCCACGCCGGCCACATCGGCGAAGGTTACTTTCGTCTGGTCTCCGGTCATCAGCTTTGCGCGGCTTTTACCGAAGCTCATGGCCTTGTTGCCGCTGCCCTGAATCTGGCGCATGATGAGGAACCACAGGCCGACGAAAATGATGAGGGGCAGCACGAGGGAGAAGAGAATCTGGGTGAAGAAGGGCGAGGTGCGTTTCACCTCGTAGGCGATGGAGTTGTCTTCAAAGAGATCGTAGACGCGTCCGCCCTGGCCTTCGCCGGGCAGATATTCTGCCGTGAAGCTCTGGGGTTTGCCCTCGTCGTTGGTGTAGGTTCCTTCAAGGCGCCCCTCCTTGTCGGTCACTTTACCCGTGATTTTGCCCGATTGGGCGAGTTGGGTTACCTGCGTCAGATCAATCTTTTGGGGCTGTTCCTTGTCGCTGTATTGCACCCACATGAGGATGAAGACGAGGAAGATGACAATCCAGAGAGTCGCGGATTTAAGTCCGTTCATTCAGTTGATAGCCCTTTCGGGGAAGTGCTTCCGGGGTTGGCGGAGGCGAGGCGAGGAAAGAGCCCCCGGCTCCGCTGATGCTGAGATTTAGTGCATTGGGGCATGTTTTCTATTCTTTGCAATAGTGGACCATTGCAGGTCTTATATAGCGTTGATGATGGATTGTATGGCAGAGATTTGCGGAGGGAGATGAACCATGGAGCGACGGGAGTTTGTGGAAGACCGGCCCGGCTGGCGCGAGGAATATGGTGATTATGCCTCGAAGTGGGGGTTCTTCGGTGGGCAGGTGTCCTTTTTAATCGAGCATCTGCCGGCGCTGGAACAGGGGGAGTTGCGCCTGTTGGACGTGGGTTGCGCCTATGGGATGTTCCTGCGGTTTCTTCACGCCATGAACCCCCGGTTGGAGTTGCACGGGATGGAAGTGGCGCACGAGGCGGCAGAGGTGGCGGGAGCCGCGGCGCGGGACGCCGGTGGGAGCGTGGCGTGGCAGGGGTGTGGCGATCCGTTTCCCTTCGAGGATAACTATTTTGATGCCGTGGTCTCGTTCGACATGATTGAGCACGTGGCCGACAACGCTGCGCTGGCGCGGATGGCAGCGGAGGCCGCGCGGGTGCTGAAGCCCGGCGGGATGCTGTTTGTGGAGACGCCCAACTATAACCGTCGGATGCAGTGGCTCCACAAGCTGACCGGTCAGGGGCACATGCTTAAGTGGGACCATTGCAATTTGTTTGGCGAGGATCGGCTGGGGGCGCTGGTGCGAGGGGCGGGTCTGGAACTGGTGGGCGTGGCCCATCGCGGCGGCTGGTGGGCGGGGCCAAAGCTGCCGGACGTGAGGGTGCTGTGGCCGAAGCGCTGGGTAAGCGCGCATCTGTGCGCGGTGGGGCGGAAGCGGTGAGGGGGATGGACTGAATGGACGATATGGACTTTATGGACACTATGGACACTATGGACACTATGGACACTATGGACACTATGGACACTATGGACTGAAGGGTTTCTCTGGTCCATTTCGTCCATAAAGTCCATTCCGTCCATGTTTTTGTTTTTTCAGAGCGTCACCGGTTATATACTGTCCAACATGATGTGTCGCATCTCTCTCAATTTGTCGTTGACTCCGCTTATCGGGTTGATGGTATCGTCTTTGCTAAAGATGGATCAGGGTGCCGTGTTATCGATCCGGTGCCGAAACATGTTGACGGACGAGGTTCCTTCCGTGGCATAAAGGCCGTGTAAATACATCAGAGCGTTCGCGTGCGCGCCGCTCGAGCCCATTCCACAATGACTTCCCATATTATTTTGCATCAGGTCTGACCGCATACGTAGCGGCAGGCGACCATTATCAATCCTCGGAAGGGAGGGTAGAATTATTATGATAAAAGGGCTACTTACAGCCCTCGTGGCGGGAGCGCTATCCCTTAGTGCGACCAGCTTCGGTGCAGCTCCGGTGATCTTTAACATCCCGGACGTAACCGTTGGCGACCTCGATTCCCCCAATTGTGTGGGCACGGGCGCCAATTTCTTCGTTTTCACAGGTGCGTTGAATTTGGACGACTTTGTGAGCGATGCGGATACACCCAAGGCAAATCTCCTCTGGAGCTTCGCCGAAGCAGATGACATAGCAGATCAGGACAGCATTAATCCTCAGCAGTGGTATGAAGTGAACGGCAAGGATCCGATCCTTGTTGGTTCAGCTGCCATCGTTGCGGATGATTTGGCTGGTAACCCGGCGGCCTTGGCCCCGGGAGCGAACGAGCTTCGTTCGGTTAATCCGAGCATCTCGATTCGCGACATCGTCCTGTCTCCTCTGGCTGGTTCGCCGCCTTTCAGCCCCACAGCAGCTCAGCTTGCTGAGCATGCAGCGGGTAAGGTGATGCGCTTCTACGTCTCAGATGGTACCAGTGTAGCAACGAGTGAAATCCTCATCAATTCCATCGATAACGTCTGCGATACGGCGTCTGGCGGTTCAGCGCTGGGCAACGTCTCGATTGACACGTTCGATACGGCCCCCACGGGTTGGCAGGTTCTTATTGCCACACCGGGCAATTCCGATCCGAGCTTCGGCAGTATTGTTTCACGTACTTATGACGCCACCAACAAGGCGATCACGGTGCGTCTCAATGCCGATACCGGTTCAATTGGTCTTTCCCGCACGGGTTCATGGATGACGACGGATGCCTATTCGCTTTCGACGATGCCTTACAGCACAGTCGGCGCGAGTAACTTCGTTCGCTCGAAATGGTATGTGTATGGTACTCCGCTCGGTTCCGGCGCTACGCTACCCGCGACCCGCATGCAGATGCACATCAACTTTGTCCAGGCAGCGACCCTTGAGGTCTTCTCTGGCAACGGTGCAGGCACTGTAGGCGTTCGTGGTGATGAGCTTGGTCCGGAAATTCAGCCTTCAGCTGATCCCAATAACCCGTCGATGTATCGCTCGGACCTCAATCCGGTCGACGTTCCTGCCTTGGCAGGTTCGGCAATTACACGGCACTTTATTGTGGACGCTTCGAAGCTGAGTGATGCCGGCACCATCGGTCTCACCGAAAGCGTGATTGGCACGATTCCCACCTCTGCACTGTCGTGGACTCCTATCACGACTCTTGCACCGTCGGGAAGCGATGCTGGTGGCCTCAAGATCACCGGCAACGAAACGCCTGGCTATGCTAACCTGACCCGCTTCTCCTACCTCCAGAATGTTCTGGATGGTCGTCCCGGCACGTATGATTTCGCCGCCGGGCCGGTCAAAACGGAAGGCACCTTCGGTGTCACGCTCGACTCGACAGCTTTCAACAACGAGCCGAATGCGACGTTCGTCGGTGGCAGCAAGGTCGGTATCGCTATCGCGTCGTTCTCGCCAGGAGCAGTCCTGACGAGCCGTCCGCGTGTCGCCGCTGGCAAGCAGTACCTGTTGCGTTATCACCTCTCCAGCAATGTCAATACCAACGTACAGCCGCAGATTCGTCTGCAGGTTGCAACGGGTGACAACACCTACGCTCAGAAGTTTGAGATGGGTGGAGCGTTGGCCGGTGGTGCGCCTTCACGTGCTATCTCCCAGCAGACCATGCCTGGTATCGGAACCCAGAACACCGGTGGTTTCTACGATCTTATGATCGCGACCCCGTTGAGCTTGGCCATCCGTCCTGACGTGGCTGGGACCATCCAACAGCGCATGCCTACGTGGTACATCTTCGCCGCTCAAGGCGTGACGGACCCCGTTGGCGGCTACACCAACCAGCCCAGCGAATTGGCAACGACCCCGGCCCTCAACGGTCGCGATCTGCGTCCGTCCGTTGGCTTGCTTGACTCGCTCACATTCACAGGCGATGCACAGCCTCTGACTGAAGCAGGTCGCTTCACGGTCGATTCGATCGCGATCAGCGAAAGCCCGTTGGTGGAAGACGGTTCGATCCAGTAACTCGGATCAATCGCACTTGAACAAAACCCCCCAGGCGGGGAGCCGAAAGGCTCCCCGCCGTTTTTCTTTTTGGGGGAGGATCGGCGGGATGGACGGGATGGACGAGATGGACGAGATGGACGAGATGGACGAGATGGACTGAATGGACGATATGGACGGGGTTGGGGCCGACGCGAAGGCGATGGTTAGAGCGGTTTTGACGCAAGTGTTGCCAGATCCTGCAATCTCGAAATAGTTGGAGCATTGGGTTAGGGGCGACTGTGTGTGCACGGCAAACTGGAGGCCGCGTGGAGGCCTGAGGCAGACCCATGGATAGATAATGGCTTGCCGATTGCGCGCCAGTTGCAACCGCTTGCACACCGCTTGCACACCGCTTGCACACCGCTTGCACACCGCTTGCACACCGCTTGCACACCGCTTGCACACCGGTTGCACACCGGTAGCACCGAGGTTGTCATCCGCCAGCAAATGGGCAAGTGGGAGGCGGTAGCATCGGGTGCCCGGGCGAGGCCGTGGTCGCCACCTACGTCAGGGATGGGCGGTTACAATTCGACATCCCAGCGCACCACGAGTATGTAATCCTTTGAATCGAAAACGCTCTAACGGAACGGGGTGACGGGAAAAAGCAGGGGGCAGGTTTTATTTATGCGCTACTGCGTGGCGCACGGGGGCGGCCAGAAAGAGCGAGCCGGTGGCGAGGATGACGTCGTCGCCGCGGGCTGCCTGCCGGGCTTGTTGCACGGCTTCGGCGGGTGTGTTTGCCAGATGAATGATCTGGCCGGGCAGGCCGGCGCGTTGGAAGGATTCCGCAATCGATTGAGGTTCCATCGCCCGGGGGAAGTTCAGCCCGGTGGCGATAACCTCTCGTAAGGGAAGACCCTGCACCAGACGCTCCACAATGGCGTCAAACTGTTTGTCGCGCATGAATGCCGCCACGAGAATCACGCTGCGTCCGGGGAAAACCGTGGCCATGGTTTCGGTGAGGGCAGAAGCGGAGAGCGGGCAATGAGCTCCGTCGATAACGATGGGGGGATTGTCACCCACCTGTTCGAACCGCCCCGGCCATTTCACGTTGGCCACCCCCTGCATCACGGCTTCTGGTGAAAGTTCGCCGCCCCCGGGCAGCGTTTCGGCGCACAGCAAGGCTGCGATGGCTGTTTGCAGGTTGGTGGCCTGATGCGCCCCCAACAGGGGCGAGGTCAGTGTCATGCCGCCGGCGGTTGCCAGTGCGCGGCTAAGGGTCGACTCTTGCGGATCGAGGTCCGAACCGGCGATCAGTCGCACCGTCATGGTCTGGGGTTGTGTTGCGTCGTTGGTGCCAGTGTGTTTCACGCCGGCGACTTCCACCAGTTTCGCTGAAGGGGTTGGTGGCTCGGCGCCGCGTTGGAGGGCAGTGGCGTTGACGGTGGCCTCCACTTCGGCGGCCCACGCTTGAGGTTGCGCAGCCATCACAGAGGTGCCGTGGGGTTGCAGAATTCCGGCCTTTTCAGAAGCGATGGCAGCGATGGTGTCGCCCAGCACGGAAATATGGTCGAAGCCAATCGGGGTAATGACAGCTACATGAAACGCGCCGTCGCGAAAGGGCGGGTCGTTGAAAACATTGGTGCAATCGAGGCGTCCGCCCAATCCGGTTTCCACCACGGCGGCGTTGCACTGCGCGTTTGTAAAAGCCAGCATGGCCGCTGCGGTGAGATATTCGAACACCGTGCGCAGCGAGGCGGGCTGTTCTGTGGTGTCGGGCGCTGGCATGAACTGGCTCAGTTCTTCCAGCAACTCGCAGAACATCTTTTCGGCAACGGGCTGGCCGTTCAGCGCGATGCGCTCGCAGTAGCTTTCCAGGTGGGGCGAGGTGTAGAGTCCGGTGCGCAGGCCGTGGGCGCGCAGGATCGATTCGATGAACGCGCTGGTGGAACCTTTGCCCTTGGTGCCGGCAACGTGGTAGGAACTGAAGCCGAGTTGGGGGGAGCCGCACAATGCCAGCACGTTTGCAAAGCGTTCGAGATCGACCGCTTTCGTGTCGTAAGCAATGGGGCGCACGCCCAGCCATTTTTCCCAGTTGAGAAAGCCGTTCAGAAACGCTTCCGCCTGGGCGTAATTATCGAGGGTCACTTTGCTCATCAGCGTGGCCTTGGTGGGTGGGCTGGAGGCGTGTGGTTAGTTGGAGAACAGGTCGGCAATGGGCAGCGTGTGGGTGCGCAGCCAGCGGCGCATTTCCGTGCGGTCGAGGCGGAAGCGCGAACCACCGCTCATCTCCTGCAGGAATGGCAGCGAGTGCATGAAGGAGTCCCATTTGCGACGGTCGGCAGTGGTTCCCCAGACCTGCTCAATGAGGGCGAGCATGTCGGACGACGGAATGACCGAGCGGAAGAAATCGAAGAGGATTTCGCTACGGATGATCTCGTCGCGCAGGGTGTTGAGCAACGCCTTGATGATGGTCTCGTGGTCGAACGCGAGACGCGGGCGTCGTTTCACGGGGTGGAACTCGGCCTCGTCGATGGCATCGGCCGGTTGGGGTTTGGAAACTTCCGATGATACGGCGCCGAAGTAGACCACCGACACAGAGCGACCGCGGGGGTCGCGCGCGATGGTGCCCACGGCTCCCCATTGTTTCAGTCGGGCGCCGGTGAGGCCGGTTTCTTCTTTCAGTTCACGCGCCGCGCAGCCATCAAGTTCTTCTTCCTGTTCCAGGTAACCACCGGGAAACGCCCACAGGCCTTCGAAAGGTGGTGTGGAGCGGCGCACGAGAAGCACTTTCAACTGCTGGTCGTCGAAGGTGAAAAGAACCACGTCCGTCATCACCGAAACGGTGAGATGTTCCGTTGGTTCCTCCACCGGTGCGGGTTTCGTTTTGCTCTTCGTGCTGGTGCTTTTCTTAGTGGCCACGGCGGTCGGTTTTCTCCCAGAATAATCCATTTGAGACTTCATGCGGTTTCGAGGGGCGTGTCAAGCCCTGTTGCTGGGTGGGGGGAGATGGACGAAATGGACGATATGGACATAATGGACACCGGGTTGGACTTGGTTCTTAAAAGGGCATTTGTCCATTTCGTCCATATAGTCCATCTCGTCCATTAGCACGTGTCTCCTTGACCGCGTGGTTTTTCCGCTATCTTTTGCTCGCATGAAAACTTCTCAGATTCTTCTCGGTGTGTCATTGGTGGCGGGTTTGGTGGGTTCTGTTCAGGCAGCCACTCAGGTGGTGGAGGCTGACGGTCTGCGAGTGAGCGCGGGGGACGGCGGGTCCTTCAGTATCGTGTTGGATGGGCTGCCGTTTGGCCAGGGGAGCGACTTCTGGGTCGTGGATCCGGATTGGAACAAGCACTACTACGGCTACCCCGAGGACAAGGATCAACGCAACGATACCATGTCGACACGCACGGCGCAAGGGGGCGAGATTTATCTGCCGATGAAGATCGACACGGGAGACTTTTCCGGCGAGCAGCGCATCGAGGTGCTGCCGGGCCGCAAGCTGCGCATGTCGGTGGATGCGAAGGTGACGACGGACCTGACGCCCCTGCTGATGGAACACATGATTTGCGAGATCAACCCGGCATGGTTGGCGGGGCGTTCCCTCGAATGGACCACGGCCGACGGCTCGCGCGAGACCACGATGATCGCCGGACTTCCCCTGCAGGGTGAACTGAAGGACATAACGCTGGCGGCAAAATTTTCGTCGCTGAAGCTGGACACGCGGCTGGGGCCGGTGGATATCGAGACGACCGGCAACATGCCGCTCACGTTGCTCGACTATCGCAAGAACACAGTTAGCTACGGCAAGATGGTGTTCTGGTTCGGCGTGCTGGATGTGCCGCTGGATGTGCGCCATCACATCAAATACGAGCTGACCATGCAATTCCCACCGGCGCGTGAAAAAGGTGCGGAATCAAAGGGTGTGGTAAAGGCGGGGTTGGGCGAGAAGAAGCAGGTTCTGAAAGCGGACCCCCTGCCCGACCGGATCATCCCGACGCCGAAGAAGCTTGAGTGGAAGCAGGACAATTGGCTGGTGCGGAAGCCTGTGAAAATTGCCATTGAGGCGCGTGCCGGCAGCAAGGCCGAGCGTGCATTTGTGGAGCGTCTCAAGGGTGAAGTGGCCGAGGATGCTGTAGAGCACGGCATAGAAATCACGGAAGACGAAAGCTTTCCCCACGTGCAATTGCGCCTCTTGAAAACGAACAAGACGCGTGATCTCTTCAAGCATCCGGAACAATATCAGATCATGGTGGGCAAGCAGGGCGTGGCAATCGACGCGGCCACCACCGAGGGGCTGATGCACGGCACGAAAACGCTGCGTCAGCTTTACCGGCATAACGATGAGGGTGTTTACGTGCGCGGTTGTTCTATTTCGGATTATCCCTCGCTGGAATATCGCGGGATGATGATGTTCAACGGCTCCAACGCCGGACCGGTTCAGTCGTGGCTGATTCACGATATTGTCGGCGCGTTCAAGTTCAACCATCTGATGTACTACGCCACCTTGGTGAAGTGGCCGAGCCACCCGCAGTTGCACCGGCGCGCGCATGCCATGTCGATGGAAGATGTGACGCAGGTGGCCGAGGCCGCGCAGCGCGAGCATTTGGATGTAGTGCCATTCCTGCCGGCTTTCGGGCTGAAGGAGTGGGTGCGGTGGGACGACATCGATCTGCCCGACGCCGGAAACAGGCGGGCGTTTAACGCCGCCGATCCGAAAGAGCGCGCTATTGTGGAGGACGTGATTCGCGACGCTGTGAAATTGTTCAAGCCTGCGAAGTACGTGCAGATTTCGCATGATGAACTGGAAACCACGACGGAAGCGCTGTTGGAGAGTGTCGCATTCTGGGACAAGCGCGTGCGCGCCATGGGTCTTCGGGCGATGATCTGGGGCGACCTGTTCCTGTTTCGCGGCGAGGCGACCGACGCGCGCAACGCCCCGAGTCTGGAAGAGGCGAAGGTTCGCCGCGCGGGAATCCCGAAACAGGTGACCGTGACGGATTGGCATTATGCGTCGGAAAAGCCCGAGGCTTACACCAGTCTGCGACTGTTTATGGATGAGGGGCTGGAGGTTATTGCGAGCCCGTGGTTTGAGCCGGAGAATATCGTCAACATCACGCGCCAAGTGGTGACCGAACAAAAGAAAGATGGCGCGCCGGGGGCGGGGAAAATCATCGGAATGCAGGACACCACCTGGGCGGGTTTCGATTTTAACCAGCAGGCGATTGAAGAAAACTCCAAGCAAGTAGCGGCGTGGATCATTTCTGCCGAGGCAGCGTGGACGGGAGGAGCGTTGCCCCACACGGCACTGCCCTTCGATGCTCTGAAGGAATTCCAGCGCATCTGGAATGCGGACGCCATGCCAACAGCCGGAGCGCAGGGGCGCGTGGCGTTGCTGGACGATGTGGCGAATTTCGATCTGGAGCCGGCAAAGCAAGGCGACCCCTGGCTGGGTCTGCAGAGCGGCGACAGCATGGCGGGCGTTCCTGTGGGTGAGGAATGGTTTGGTCGGTTGTTGATGCGTGTGGTGCAGGGTCCGACCAAGAAGGCGCGGGGCGTGCTGCTGGCGGGACGGATGAACCCCGAGGGTGAGTGGCCCAAAACGCTGGAGATCGCGGTGGAAACCACGGCGTCAGCGCTGAACTTCCTCACCGCGGCAACGTTCGGCGGCCCGGCCGATCCGGCCATCGCTAAAACCGTGGTGACATACGACGACGGCACAAGCGTGACGTGGCCCTGGCGATTAGGGCAGTATGTGTTTTCCTTCGATGATCCCCGCGAGGCCGGCCCCACTCCCCTGTTGTGGGAGAAGAAGGAAGAAGGAAAGATGCCGCGCTATCTGCACGGTTACATCTGGAAAAATCCCCACGCCGAGAAGGTCATCAAGAAGGTGGAGTTTGTGTCGGAAAACGGCATGAGCAGCTTGGTGGTGCTGGGCATGAACGTGGTGCAAGCGGAGGCGAAAAAGCCCAAGCTGAGGAATTGATGCTAAGGCTTTAAGATGGACGAAATGGACGATATGGACTCTATGGACAGGATGGACGAAAGCATTTTTGATCGGCAAGCCCGCCCGGGGTCCATAACGTCCATTTAGTCCATAGTGTCCATTAAGTCCATCTTCCGGCGTCTCCGCCGGATTCGCATTTTTACAGATACAGGTTCGGATCCTCTGCGCCGGATGCGGCTTCAAATTCCTGATCGCTGACCACCGTAAATCCGTGGCGGCGCAGCAGGGCCGTGGTTACGCCGCTGCCTCCGATGAGGTTGCCTTTGAAGGTGCCGTCGTAAATCCATCGCACACCACACGACGGACTGTTCTCTTTCAGAATGATTTCTTCGGGCTTTACCATCCGGGCGATCTTCAGCGTTTCCTCGGCGCCTCGGATATACTCCGACGTCACATCCTCGCCCTCGCGGGTCATCACGCGGGCTCTGCCATCAAGCACATCTTCGCCATTGCCGCCCACGATTTCTGCCATGGCGCGGGGTGTCGACAATCCGCCCATTTGTTCAGGACAAACGGGGATCGCTTTTCCCGACTGCATAAGTTCCACGAGCTTGGAATGCGAATTATCTTTGGCTCGCCACGTTGCGCACAGGCCGATCAGGCAGGAACTGACAAGTTTCATCGAAACAATTTCCTCTTCAATAGAGTGATGCTCATCAATTCCATGCTCCACGACTGAAAGATCAAGCGAAACGAGGCCCGCTGTCTCAAGCCGCGCCTTTTCCGTCGGGTGACGCCGTGGGCAGAACCACGGTCACCACAGTGCCGCGGCCCTGTTCACTTTCTATCTCAATCGTTCCCCCGAGGTTTTCCACGATGCCCCGCGTCAACGCCAGGCCCAGCCCCGTGCCCATGCGTTTCGTGGTGAAAAACGGCTCAAACACCCGCGGCAGATCGCGCGGAGAAATGCCCGCACCGGTGTCTGTCACGTGAATCTCCACATGACCGCGCCGCTCTCGCAGTGTGGTGCGCACCACCCCCGTGCGTCCCTCCATGGCTTCCATGGCATTGAGAAGCAGGTTCAGAAAAACCTGACGCAACGCGCGCTCGTCGGCGCGCACCCGGGCCGGGTCCGCAGGCAAATCGGTTTCGAAGGAAATAGTATCACCCGCTGCGCCCCGCGATACCAACTGTACAACACGTCCCAGTTCCGCGCCGACATCCACCAGCGCGGTGTCGGCCGGGTCGGGCGGTTTGCTCAACGACAGAAACTGGCTGACCATTTCGTTCAGGCGGTCCGTTTCGGAAATAATGTCCGCAGCATTTTCCGCGCTGCGCGACCCCGCCGGTTGCTCGCCGCGTATCTCCTCCGCGAGCACCCTCACGATGCTCAGCGGATTGCGCAGTTCGTGGGCCACGCCGCCCGCCAGTGCACCCATCGCCTCCACCCGCGCACTCTGCATGGCACGTTGCTCCATGGAGACCAGACTCCCAAACAGCCGCCACACCGAAACCGCCACCAACAGCAACAGCAGCGAGCCCACGATGCTTTGCACCCACACGCGACTGCGCAGGCGGTTGATTTCGGCCAGATACGCCGGACTGATGGCCACCCCCACCACGCCCACCACGGTGTGCCCGTCCACTATCATGGGCGTGTAATAGCGTTTGTAGGGGCGACCCTCGATTTCATAAAGCGCCGTGGCCGATCCCATCAAGGCCTCCGCTCCGGCGAGTTGTTGTTCGTCGATGGACGCAAAACGATAGTCGCTCCCGGGCGGTTGCGAACGCCGACCATCGGCCACCACGAGCCCGCTTGTTGTGAGCAGCACTGCTTGATCCAACTCGTTGTTAACTTGCAGATCGGTCAGGCGTCGCGCCAGGGCTGCATAGGCCGAGGTGTCTTCAAACACATCCAGAAGATCCGCCTGTCGCTCGCGGGGCTGGTTCTGAAGCAGGTCCAGTACCGCCGGCGGACGCCCCCCCTCGAGCAGGCCGTCCTGAATCCAATGCGCGCTCCATTTCAAGCGCTCCGACAGCGTGCTCTCCAGCGACCGCTCCATCAACCCCAGTAACCGCCAGATGGGCACGTTAAAAAGCAGCAGCAACAAAAGCACCATCAGCAGCAGCCCCAACGCAGGCAACCGTCGTCGCGAACCCGAGGGAATTTTAAATAACCGACCCAGCACAATCATAGCCTGACAATGTCACCAAGCAGGAGTGAAGCAGGAAGTTGAATGGGAAACCAGAAGAACGGTCCCGTTGCATCTTTGCGCCAAAGTTTTCGCTTCCATGCTTTTCTTTGACATCGCACGACTTTCACCGCCGAACTATTCTGCCATGCACCGCCTCTTTGGGGCAATGTCTTTCACGTCGGGAGGAGGAACCCACCCTTGTTGCTATCTGAAATTTATGCTGCCACCCGCCCGGCGCTCTCGGTCGAATTTTTCCCTCCGCGCACCCCCGCCGGTGAAGTCAAACTTGCCGAGCGCATCCCCATTATTGCGGCTCTGCGTCCGGCCTTTGTGTCGGTCACCTGCACGAACCTGCGCTGCAAAACCGTGGAGTGGAGCGCGCGTCTGCGCGACGAATTCCACTTCGAGGTGATGACCCACCTCACCTGCATTGGCTACTCTGCCGATGAAATCCGCGCCCAGCTTGACGAGCTGCGCACCCTCGGCATCCGCAATCTCATCGCCCTGCGCGGCGACCCGCCCCCCGGCGAAACCGACTGGACCCCGCATCCCCAGGGTTTCCATCAGGCTATCGAAATGGTGCGCCTGGCGCGCGAGGCGGGCGACTTCGGCATTGCCGTGGCCGGCTTCCCCGAGACCCACCCGCAGGCCGAGAGCCCCGAGGGCGACATCCGCCGGTTGAAAGAAAAAGTCGACGCCGGCGCCGATGTAATCATGACCCAACTCTTCCTCGACAACGATTCCTTCCACCGTTTCGTGGACCGATGCACAGCCGCCGGAATCACGGTGCCGATTGTGCCGGGCATTCTGCCGTTCAAGACCGTTGCGCAGTTGCGCCGTTTCACCAGTCAACTTGCACAGACTTATCACGGCCCCACGCGCATCCCGGCGGCCCTGGAGGCGCGCCTCGCAGCCGTGGAAAACGATGACGACGCGGCCTTTGAATTGGGCGTCGACTGGGCCACCGAGCAATGTGAAGACCTCCTCGCCCACGGCGTCGCGGGCATCCACTTCTACTGCCTCAACGAATCCCTCGCCGTGGAAACCATCATGCACCGACTGGGCTACCCGCGCACCTGACCTCGCCCCGTTGTGTTCCTCCCCTGCTCCTGTCCATCTCGTCCATAGTGTCCATATCGTCCATTACGTCCATCCCCGCAGCCCGCAGCCCGCACACGTTTTGCTTGCCTCACGCCCCCTCACCCATTCGGATGACTCCCACGGTTGCCGCCAAACCCGCGCGACCCAAACTTATTGCCCTTCAAGGAAAGCGTCATGACTCAGCAGCTTAACATCGGTCTCATTGGATTCGGTAACATTGGCACGGGCGTGGTGAACGCACTCGCCCGCAACGCGGAATTGCTCACCGAGCGCACCGGCGTGCAGGCGCGCATTACGCGCATCGCCGACGTGGATATCGTCCGCGCCCGCGAGGCTAAATACGACCCCACCATCCTGACCTCCGACGCCAACGAACTGCTGAACGACCCCGACATACACGTCATCATCGAGCTGGTGGGCGGCCTCGAGCCGGCGCGCACCTTCGTGGAAAAGGCGCTGCGGTCGGGCAAGCATGTCGTCACCGCGAACAAGGCGATGCTGGCCACCTTCGGCGCCGAGCTTTTTGCCGCCGCCGAGGAAGGCAACGCCGCGCTCTTTTTCGAAGCCAGTGTGGGCGGCGGCATCCCTATCATCCGCGCGCTGGAGCTGGGCCTCACCGCCAACCGCGTGCGCACCGTGGCGGGCATCTTGAACGGCACGTGCAACTACATCCTCACCCACATGGCGTCGCAGCACAAGGCGTTCGACACCATGCTGGCCGAGGCGCAGGCCCACGGCTACGCAGAGCCCGACCCGACCTACGACATCGAGGGTTACGACACCGCGCATAAAACCGCCGTGCTGGCGTCGCTGGCTTTCGGCCACGACATCCGCTTCACCGATGTCTTCGTCGAGGGCATCACGCGCATGAAGCAGGTCGATTTCGAATATGCCGCTGAGTTGGGCTTCGCCATCAAGCTGCTGGGCATCGCCAAGGCGGATGATTCCGGCCGCGTGGAAGTGCGCGTGCATCCCACGCTGCTGCCCAAGCAAAGCCTGCTGGCGGGCGTGGACGGCGTGTTCAACGCCGTGATGGTCGAAGGTGATCTGGTGGGCAAGACGCTGTTCTACGGACGCGGCGCGGGGGCAGACCCGACGGCAAGCGCCGTGTTGAGCGACGTGGCCGCCATTGCCGCAGCCGTGGGTCAGGGCCGCACGCCCGGCGAGCATCGCCTGCGCGTGAAGAAAACCGGAGCGAAAAATCTGCGCCCGGTGTCCGAGTTGGAGACCGCATATTATTTGCGCTTCGCTGTGGCCGACCAGCCTGGCGTGATGGCCAAGCTGAGCGGCGCGCTGGGTGATCACAACATCTCCATCCGCAGCATGATCCAGCGCGGTAGCGCCGGTACGCCTGCTGCCGACGTGATCATCGTGACCCACAAAGCCGTGGAACACGACGTGCAAGCCGCCCTGGCCGACACCGCCAAAATGGGCATCACCCGCGAAGAGCCGTTCATCCTCCGCGTGGAAGAGGATTTGTAAACAGCGGATCTTTTTCCCGGAATGTCCTGGACTACCCGCCCAGTTTCTCCACCACGCGCTCGATGCTGATGGCTTTGCCGGTGTCGGGGTCCACGGTCACCAGCGCGCCGCGCAGTTGCACGTTGTCTTCGGCCACTTCGAACCGGCTGGGCATTCCGCGCAGGAAGCGGTTGATGACCGATTCATACTTCATGCCGATGACGCTGTCGTGGGCGCCCGTCATGCCGAGGTCGCTAATAAACGCCGTGCCCTGGTTCAGCAGCCGCTCGTCGGCCGTTTGCACGTGGGTGTGGGTGCCGAAGACGCACGTCGCCGTGCCGTCGAGGTACCAGCCCAACGCAATTTTTTCGCTCGTGGCCTCGGCGTGCAGGTCCACGAAAATGATGTTGGTGCGCTGGCGCAGTTGCGTGATCGCCGCGCGCGTTGTGCGAAACGGACACTCGAGCGGTTCCATCATCACACGCCCCATCACGTTCACCACGCCGATGGTGAAGCCGGTGGTCTCGCACTCGAACACGCCGTAACCGCGTCCGGGCACTTCCGCCGCCGGGTGATAATTGTTGGGGCGGATGAGCCGCGGCTCATCGTCGATGAACCGGAAAACGTCTTTGTTGTCCCACACATGGTTGCCGGTGGTAATCACGTCCACCCCGGCGTCGAACATCTCGCTGGCGGTGTCGCCGCTGATCCCCTTGCCGTGGGCGGAATTCTCGCCGTTGGCGATGATAAAATCTGCCCGACCTTCGCGCTTCCATGCCGGCAGGAACTTCTTCAGGGCGCGCCGACCGGGCCGCCCCACGGCGTCGCCCACGAGCAACACCCGCAGTTGTGAACTCACTTCGTTGTAAACCATCCGTTCGTAGGAAGGCGTCGTGCGCCTTCAAAAAAAGATAGCCGCTCCGGGGCGAAAAAGTTCACCCCGGCGAGCAAAGGAGATTATTCCACACTGAAGCTACTGAGGGCCACGGGCGCGTGAATCTCATATTGAAGCCGCACCGCATCCATGTTGAAGCGCTCACCCGACCCTGCGGATAACGGGTTGTTATTGGTGATGCGGAGCACCGCCGTGCCGCGGTCCAGCAGAACGCCAGAGTGTAGACCGTACCAGTCATTGACCAGGCCCGTGGTAAAGCGTGACAGATCAAAGGTGCCGGTTACGTCGGCGTGGCCGGCCTGCTGGAGACGGTAGCTGGCACCGGGCGAGTTGTGATTGGTGCCAGAGCCCAGAGTTATCTGGAGGTCATAAAATGCGCGGTTTTCCACCGGGAAGGTGAACTCCGCATAGCAACCCTGGCTGCCTTCACCAATGTAACGGCTGCCCGTGCCCGAGAGGCCCGGTGCTGTGCTTTTGGCGGTGCTGTTGGCAAAGTCTGAACCCGACGGTGCCCACTCCACATAATCAGGGCTGGGCGTGAGGCCCCCCGAGCTGTTACGACTTTCGAGGATGATGTTGGGAGGATTGGTGATTGTCGCTGTTTTTGTCACGACTGCGGGCGAGCCACTTCCGGAATCTGCGTCGTTGTAGGTAACGGTGATTGTGTCGCCTGCCGTTGCACCCAGGGGATCCGAAGCAGTCGCGTCCGCCGGATTCTTCAGCCCCACGGATCCGGTGTAAACGCCCGAAGATAGTTGGTTAAGTGTTACGGCTACCCCGGCCGGTGTGGCATTGGTTTTGGCGTTTACGCTTATGGTCGGCGCTGTCAGATCAGAGTCCTTCACTGTGATGCCCACCAGGGCTCCAAAGCCGTAGCTGGTCTTGTCCAGTTCCACCTGACCCGCGCTCGTCACTCCGAGGGTGATGTTAACCAGCGTGGTGCCGCCGGCGGTTACACTGATGGACGTGGCGGTTGCCGTGCCCACTCCGGACTTCGAGCCGGTTACCGACAGGTTTGTGCCGGGCGTCACGTTCAGAATGGCAAACAGCCCGTCGCTTGCCGAGAGATATTTCGTCGTATCGCCGGGTTGCGTAACCAGCGCATCCAGCACCGGGTTGCCGAGGCCATCTTTCACGTAGCCGATGATGGTGCCCTTGGTTGGCGTGGTCTTCCACGGCATGTCAGGAAAGGCCGCCGTCTGCGCGTAGGGGCCGGTCTTGTAGGCGTTCCAGTAATTTGTCATGCTGCCGTAGGAGAAGATCGTGTGGCCCTTTGCGCCCTGGCTGCGGCTTTCGGCGGTCATGGCCAGCATGGCGGCGACCGAAACCGAGCCACCACTTGTGGTGCTGCCGGGCACAACGTAGCGCCCGTAGCGATGGTCCTGCCAGTCGGCCAGTAAATCTTCAAACGGGTGCGAGCTTCCCACAAGCCAGTAGATCTGCGGCACCATAAAATCCACGGCTCCCGCCTGCATCCAGCCCCAACCGTCTTGATACCAACTGTGATAGGCTTGTGTCCCCGTGCCCTGATAGTTCGTGGTGGCATCTTTGTACATGATGCCAAAAGGCGCCGCCGACAGTAGCACGTTGGGTTTGTAGTACTGGATTTCGCCGTACAGGTGGCGCAGGTCACGGGTGATCTGGCTGCGCATGAAATCCGCCCATCCGAGGCTGTCAGGGTTCCCCGCTCCGTTGAACCGGTTCACGGTGGTTGCGTCGTAGCTGTAATTGGTGCCGGGCGTGCGGATGCGGTCGAGATGGATGCCGTCGACGTCATAGTTTTTCACGACGTACATAATCTGGCGGCGCGTCCACTCGCTGGCCCCCGGGTGGCCGGGAGAAATCCAGTAGTAGCTATCGGTGGCCGATTTGTCGCCCAGATCGTCTGTCAATGCCCAGGTGTTGGTTCCGGTGGCAGAGGGCCCGTGAACATTATACGGATGCTGTGGCGTGGTGGATGCAGGAGGAGTGGCTCCGCTGGAGGTAAACACGTGGGTGTTTATGTAGGCGTGAAGCTTCAACCCCTGCGCGTGGGCAGCGTTGATGGCATAAGCCAGTGGATCCCAACCGGGGTTGGTGTATCCGTAAGTTGAGGCCCAGGGCTCATCCGGTGAAGGATAGTGGGTCGAGCACTCGCCGCGCACCTGAAAGAAGACCGTGTTAAAGTTGTTGTCCTTGGCGCGCTGCATCATCAGGTCGATGTTCGCCTTCGCCGTGGTCTGGTTGGAACTGGGCCATTCAAATCGCGACGCCCAGATGGCGCGGACCTCTGGCGTTTGCCCCCCGGCAGATATCGGAGCCGCCATAAAGCAAAGCGGCATGGCAAGCGCAGCAAGCGCCCGGAAAAAACGTCGCATAAAATGTCCCTCGGAAAAAACGTTACAACTAAAGTCGCCTCCCCACCCCCCGATTCGCAACCCGAAACGAGTCCACCACCGGAGGCTCTGAATTCGGGATTTCGGTTTCTCCGGCCTATCCCGGGGAAATTCCCTTTAAACAACCCTCCTGCTTTTCTCCCGCTTCCTCAAACTCGCCTTGCAATTCCCACCGTGCGGCGGTTGGGCTTTTAATGCTGTTTCTTCAATGCCCGTTTGCCGCAGGAGGCTGCGTTCGTCCCCATGGAAACCTACAAACTCGTCATCGACGGCACCATCATCCTTGTTTACTTTGTGGCCATCACCGCGCTGGGGCTTTACATGGGGCGCCGCGAAAAAACCCTGAAGGACTACGCCCTGGGCGGACGCTCCATCCCGTGGTGGGCCGTCATGGCGTCCATCATCGCCGCCGAAACCAGCGCGGCCACCTTCCTCACCGTCCCCGGCGAGGGCTACACGTTCCGCGGCATCATCTACGTGCAGATTTTCGTGGGCATGATCATCGCCCGGATCCTCGTGGGCATCATCTTCCTGAAACCCTACTACGACTATCGCGTTTACACAGTGTACGATTATCTCGCCATCCGGTTCGGGTCGCGGTCGAAGAACTACGTCTCGATTCTCTTCCTCATTTTCCGCACCCTCGCCATGGGTGTGCGCGTTTACGTGCCGGCCCTCGTCATGGTGCTGGCGTGGCGGCTGTTTGTGCAGGGCGTGGAAGTGCGCGACATGGCGCTGGGCGATAGTTGGATGCCCTATGTGGTGGCCATCATCGTCCTCGTTCTTATCACAGGCGCCTATACCATGCTCGGCGGCATCAAGGCTGTCATCTGGACCGACGTCATTCAGGCAACCCTCATGTTCGGCAGCGCCATCGTGGCTATCGGCGCGTTGCTTTACACCATCGGCGGCAACGACCTGAACCTCTTCAAGGGGCTGAAGGTGTTGGGCGATCAGGTGCCCGAGATGAAATCGTGGAAAGGTTATCTGCGCTCGGGCTTCGAGGCCGCCCCGGCCGGCGGCTCGTGGTGGGATTACACCAAGGCCGTCCTCGCCAGCCCCTACACCATCTTCAGCGCGCTTATCGCCAGCACGGTGAACAACATGGGCATGTTCGGCACCGATCAGGACATGGTGCAGCGCATGCTGACCGCGACCGACTACCGCCGCGCGCGGCGTTCGCTGCTCGCCAGCGCCTTCATGGATATTCCCATCGCCGCCGCCTTCAGTTTCATCGGCGTGCTGCTCATCGTCTTCTACACGCAAATGCCCGAGCTTCGCCCCGAGAAGCCCAACGATGTTTTCGGCGTCTACATCCTCAGCGTCATGCCGTTCGTCCTGCGCGGGTTCGTTCTTGCGGGCCTTTTCGCCACGGCCATGGGCAGTCTCTCGGCGGCCCTCAATGCGCTGGCCACCAGTGTCACCAACGACTGGTATCTGCCATACTTCGGGGGTAAGCATAGCGAGGTTCAGCACATTAGTGCGGCGCGGTTTTTCACGGCTTTCTTTGCCGTGCTGATGATTGTTATCGCCGGTTTCACGGCGTTTATGAACGTGCGCGATCCCAACCAGCGGCTCATCCCGATCGCGCTGGGTGTGGCCGGGTTGTTCATCGGTCCCATGCTGGGTGTGTTCCTTGTGGGCATGCTCACTCGTAAACGCGGTCACGATCTGGGCAACATGCTCGCCATCAGTCTTGGCCTGTTCGGAGTTTTCATCATCACCGGACAACACGGCGAGGTGGCCAGTGCGCTGGCCGGAGCCACCGGCGAGGTAGAGAAAGCCGCATGGCTGGCAGCGCATCTGGTGTCTGCGGGTGGCGACGGTGTGGCCGCGGTGTATCGCGATCTTCCCTGGTATGTGCACATCACGGGTCTGCACGTCGTGGAAAAATCCGATCGCATCGTGTTCGCCATGCCGACGTGGGTGCCGGTTATTTCGTTTACGTGGTTCGCTTTCGTGGGCGCCGGCATCACCTTCCTGGTTGGCTGCCTCTTCCGTACCCCCGAATCGGTGCTTGCGCAGGCCCGCCACCGTCTGGCCCAGGCCGAGGAAATGAAAGACATCCCGCTGTCCATGCGGCATTAACTCTCAGCGTGCGAATTGCACGCCGGTACAGTTTCGTTCACGCACTTTTGCGTTTCTGTTTTTAATGTGGACTTACTACGTCACTGCTCCTTGAACAGCCGCCCCGCTGGCTCAGTTAAAGCTCAGCCTGTCGGTCTGCCCACGGTGTCCATTGCGTCCATAGTGTCCATCTTGTCCATACCGTCCATCATCCTACTGCCCCGCTACTTCCCAAACACGCGCACTTCCGTGAACCCGGCGCTTTCGCCCCAGGCAACACCTTCCTGCGTCAGCAGCACAAACCGCACCGCCGCCGGCTCCTTCACCTCGAACAAGTCGCCCTTGTCCGTGGCACGCACCTTGTTCTCACGCATGTCACCGATCACGCCCCACTTCTCGCCGTCCACCGACGTCTCCACTTTGTAACGGAACGTCTGCTCGGATAAATAATCGGGCACCACCTGCACGCGGGTCACGGTGGTTTCGGCGCCCAGATCAATCTTCAGCGTCGCCGGCCAATCGGCCTTTTTTGTCACCCAGCTTGAACGCTGCGGATCCACCGCGTTGCCGTCCACGGCGCGGCTGGCGGTGTCCTTGCCCGTGCTGGCCTCCACTGTCTTGCCCACCGCCATGCCCGTTGCTGCCGGCGAGAATACCTCACGCCAGCGCTTCTCGCGCTCCTCTGCGGTCTGCATTGTCGGAGCCACCACCGGTGAGGCCTCGTGTCCCGCCGCCCGGTACTCCGCAAATTTGCGCGCATACTCATCCTTGAACAGTTCCACCGCCCGCACAAAACTCAGCGGCTCAATCTCATTGCGCAGCTTCCACTTGAGCGAAACGCGACTTGCATCCGGCGTCAGATAGATGAAATCGCCCTCGTGGCGTGACTGCCGTGCGTCGCTTTGAAACGACTCCAACTCCGCCCAATACGGTATCGGCAACACCAGTTGCGTGGGCCACGTGCGCCAGCTCGCCTCGATGCGCACCGACGCGCCATCTTCTTCAAATCGCATCTCCGCCGATACCGGTCCCATCTCCGTCGGCATTCTTTCGAAAGCAACCCGTTGGCCGGCCTTGGCCCATGTCGGCGAAACTGCGTTGAACAGCCAGATTTCGCGCCCGTCCAGACCGCCATCGCCGCCGCGCTCCATCACCAGCATGTTGCGCAGCAGCGTGTTGAACATCGCCGAGCCCCAGCCGTGGGGCGGCAGGTTGCGGCCCGTGTCGCGCGCCCCCCAGGGGGCCGTTTCCCACTCAAACATTTCGTGGCACGATCCCATGTGCAGCAGGATCGCATAAAAATCGCGGAGCACTTCCTCCTGCTCGTTTCGCACGAGGAAATTGTGTGTCGCCTTCACAGTGACGTAATGGTGGAGCTGACCCTTGTAGGTCATCAGACCCTCGGCGTATTTTTCTGCGCGCATTTTTTTCATGGTCGCCGCCACGCGGGCATCGTCGGGTCCCAGCGCCTCGCTTGGAAATAACGCCAGCAGGTTTCCCCAGTCCTGACCGCCGGTGGTTTCGAAGCTGGGCGGAATGGGGCGATCCGTCCCGCACTCCTTCACCAGTTTCTCCATAAAGGCGCGGTGAAAATCATCGAATTCGGCTCGCCACGCAGCTGTGTTTTTCTTATCGCCCACCAGCATGGCTGTGCGCACAGCAGTACGCACCCCCGCCAGTGCCCAGAAATTATGACCCGGCAAGTGCCCATGCACGTATTCGTTGTCCAGCATATTGGTGGCCGGCATGATGTGGTCCGGATCCTCGGCCCGCGCGCCTTTCAGCCACTCTATGGCCTTCTCAAACCTGGGGATCATGTCGCGGGCGAACGCCTTGTCGCCTGTCAGCAGCGCGTGTTGGCCCAGCACGTACAGCGTTTGCCCGAACCCGTCGGTCTGCCCTTCCTGGCTTTGGAAATTTCCGTTGTCCTTCTGAAATGTGAGATGGTGGTCGAGGCACTTTGCCGCCACCTGATGAAAGCCCCACAGGTCATAATTGCGCACGATCCACGCCCCGTCGCGCAGCCAGAACCAGTTGTACTGCGTCTTGTTCACGCCCTGCGCCCAGTCGCCCACCTTGCTCGTCCAGATGGCGATCCAGTTGTACATCAGGCTGGCCCGGTGCGCATGGGCCACCTTCTCCTCCGGTACGTACAGGCGCGCTCCCTGGTCTTCCAGATTGCGCCAGGTTGCGACCGTGTCGCGGCGCTTGGTTTCGTAGTCACTCTCGCGGATAGCCGCCAGTTGCACGGCATCGTCGGCCGCCACGGGGAACGACGGCATCTTGAATTCGATGGTTTTTTTCTCACCCGGTTCCAGCATGGAGTCGTATGTAATCAGCCCGACTTCGGTGCGGTCCGACACGTGAAAGTCAGCCCCGGAAAATGGACTTTCATACGGTTTGCCCGCCACGGCCTCGCGCGTTCCACCCGCAGGAAACAGGAGGATGATCTTGCCGTCGCGCACCATCGCGTCATCTAACATTTCATATTTCCACGACGGCGAAAAGGGGTACTGTCGCATGTAACCGAACCGGTGATCATCCACCGCGAATCGATTGGCCACCGTCACCATGCCCCGCGTGGGGGTGTCGTTTTCGTTGCGGGCGGTCACGCGGATGAAGTTGGTCGTGTTGGAGAGGGGATTGTCGTCATGGGGCGCGGCGAAGGCTTCAAACTCATACGCCACTCCGGCGTTTTTTACGCCCCAGCGAATCACCGGCAGCCAGTCATCCAGCAGCAGCTTCTGGCGCGCCATCACCGGCTGGTGGTCGGCACCGGTGAAGAACGCCACCTCGTTGCCACCGGCAAAAATGGCGCCGTCGAAAGTGACCTGCGAGCCCTTGCCCACGCCCATCACGCCAATGTTGAAGTTCGGATAAGCCAGATAGCAGAAGGGGCCCGTCGCGTCGATGGCCGGGTCGACCATCTTCTCAACCGCTGCAGGTTCAGCACCGCGCGACACCATGGGGTTCAGTAGCGCGGAACCCGCCAGTAACATTAACGACAGGCAACGCAACGAACGGTGTAAAAACGACATGGTCTCTCTCCGGGACAACAGGGTTATTGCCCGTAATAAAAAGCGACCAAACCACCCAATCAAAACAAAAGCGACAGCAGCGCAAAGGCCAACCGCGAATGGACGCGGATTTTTAAATGGACGCCATGGACATTATGGACGAGATGGACATAATGGACCTGAAACGGGAGCGCTGCGACCGGGTCAGCCCGAACAGTGTGTTTTAATAAATCACCTTGTTCAACGGATACTCGATAATCCCCGTTGCGCCCGCGCGCTTTAAATCGGGGATCAGACGCTTTGCCAGCGATTCTTGAATCACCGTTTCCAGCGCCACGAACTTCTCGTCGGTCAGGTTTGACACTGTGGGCGATGTCAGCGCCGGCAGCACCTTCAGCAGAGCCTCCAGCTTGCGCCGCTCCACGTTCATTTTAAGGCCCACCTTGCCCTCGGCTTCAATGGCGGCCTTCAGTAACAGCGCGATGTTCTCGATCTTCGCCTTTTTCCACGGGTCGCGCATTGCTTTCGGGTTGGCGATCAGCTTCGTCCAGCTTTCCAGCACCGTGTCGATGATCCGATACTTGTTCGCCCGCAGCGAATTGCCCGTCTCGGTCACTTCCACGATGGCATCCACCAGATCCGGTGCCTTCGCCTCCGTGGCCCCCCACGAGAATTCCACGTCGGCCTTCACCTTGTTCGCGGCCAGATAATCGCGCGTGATGTTCACCACTTCCGTCGCGATGCGCTTGCCCTTCAGGTCCTTCACGGTTTCAAACGGCGACGACTCCGGCACCGCCAGCACCCAGCGCACCGGACGCATGGATGCTTTCGCATACACCAGGTCTTCCACTTCGTGGACCTTCGAATGATTCTCCTTGATCCAATCGAGCCCCGTCAGTCCGAGGTCGAAAATCCCCTCTTCCACGTAGCGGCTCATTTCCTGGGCGCGAATCAGAATTGCGGAAATTTCCGGATCATCGCACGAGGCGGTGTAGCTGCGCGAGCCGATGGCGAAGCTGAACCCCGCCTTGCGAAACAGCGACAACGTCGCCTCCTGCAGGCTGCCCTTGGGCAGTCCCAACTTCAACACAGGAGACTTCTCCTCCGCCTTGGCGCTCTTGGTGTTCGTCATGTTAGTAATTTCCGTTTCGTGTGGGATTGTTCTGAGAATGGGGATGTCGCAAAATTGCGGGGTGATACGGCGTCCTACTTTTTATCTTCCATCAGATTCTTGCCCTTGATGGTAACCTGCGTGCCCGTGTTCACGAGCGGGTACATTTCCTCAATGTCTTGATTCGCCATGCCGATGGTGCCATTCGCCGCATACTGGCCCATGGTCTCCGGCGTTGCGCCACCATGGATCATCACGCCCCGGCGCAGTTCCAGCGCGCGGCTGCCCATGGGGTTGGCCGGGTCGCCGGCCTTCGTGATTACGCCCGTGTCGGTATCCGTGTAGTCGATCCCCTTTCCACTTTTCGTCCGGATGGCATAATCGCCCGCAGGAACCTTGGTGTCGGTGCGGTTGATCGACACGCGATATTTTTTCAGGAACTGGTTGTTGTTGCGCAGCGTCAGCGTGCGGTGCGCCTTGTCCACCACAACGGACAGGTTCAACCGCGGGATCTTGATCTGCTGGCCGATGCTGAGGGTTGATGCCTTGATGTTGTTGATCCCCTCCAGCATATCCACCGGCACGTTATACTTGCGCGAGATGTTCCACAGCGCGTCGCCCTTTTTGATCGTGTACAGCTCGTCGTTGGGGCCGGGATCGGGGCTGCGCAATTGTTTCATGTTGATGTCGCCGAGGATGAACTCCGCCTCCTGGCGCGCGGGCGAATCGGGGCGGCGCACAATCTGCTCCAGGTTTCGACGTGCCATTTTCACGTCACCCTCGTCGTAACTCATCCCCGCCAGATACAGCAGCGAATGATCGGCAGCCTCCGAGTCCGGATATTGCTCGAGGACGCGCAGGAATGTCTCCCGCGCGGGCTTGGCCTTGCCCTCCACTTCCAGCGCATAGCGGGCCTGATAGAGCATCGAGTCGGGCACAAACGTGCTGCGCCCGTACTTCGATTCGATCCGTTTGAAATACGGCATCGCCTCGGAGGGCTTGCCCATGTCGAAATAAATTTTGCCCAGGAGGAAGGTCGACCGTGCTGTGCCACCCGCCTCTTCCACCTGTTTCAGCAGAACCACCGCGGGCTCGTAATCCTTCGTCTCCACCTTCTCCTCGGCCTGCGCGGCAATGCGCTTCAGCTTGCCGAGCTTGTTCTGCTGGAGAATGAAAGCGAAGCCCCCGGCGAGCGCCGTGGCAACAACAGCCAACATCACGAGGATAACAATCGTTCTTTTCATCTGCCCATCCTGCGCTATAAGAGCGGTAAGAGTAAAGTCAACTTCTTGCAGGAGCGGCCATGCAACCGCAACCGAGGGCAACTGCCCCTCACCCAACGAATGCACCCAAGACCAGATTTCATTTAATTAAGAAAAGTTTCAGGCGTTACATGGGTCTTGCGGTTAACGTCTTGGCTGGCTGTCCCGTGCATCCTTGACCAAGGGTATCGGGTGGTCGTCCGACAGCGGGATCGCCGGTCCGCGCGGAGGCAGCACGGGCATGATGGGGTCGGTGTCATCCATTTCGCGCGAAATTTTGCTCAACTGCTCCTGCAGGGCATCGGCGCGCTTGGTTTCCCTGTCGGCCTTGCAGGCGAAATAAATGATGGCCGTCACGAGGGCGGCGTTGAACAGCAACAGCCACATGATCTGCATGCCCAGATCGCGCAGCAGAGGCAGCGTGAAGATGTATTCCACGTTACTCATTCGATGTTCTGTACCTGCTCGCGTATCTTCTCAATCTCGCTTTTCATGCGCACGATGCGTTGGGCTATCTCCAACCCGCGGGCTTTGTTGCCGATGGTGTTCACCTCGCGCAGTAGTTCCTGCACGAGGAAGTCCATCGTCTTGCCCACGCCCTCGGTCTGCGACCCGCCACACAAACGGCGCATGGCTCCCACATGGGCGGCCAGACGCACCACCTCCTCGGTGATGTCGGCTTTGTCGGCGAAGAGAATCACCTCCGCCTCCAGCCGACCTGGGTCCAGCACCACGCCGGTGTTTTTTTCGATCTGATCCAGCCGTTCGCGAATCCGCACGCGGGTCTCTTCGACCAGAGTGTCTTTCAGCGCCTCCACCTCGGCGCCCATGCGCTCGATTTCGGTTACCACTTCGAGGATCGCGGCGGCCAGCTTGGCGCCCTCGCGGCGGCGGGTTTCGTCCAGCGCCTCCAGGGCGGCGCGCACCGGTTGCAGCGCGGCCTCCACCAGCGCCTCGTCGTCGCCGGCGGCGGATGTGGAAATCACCGTGCCGGGCAATTGCAACAATGCCGCAATGTCCACCGGCGCGGAGGTTGGCAAATCCAGCGCCTGGCGAATCTGGGTCGCGTAATATCGCAGCAGCGGACCGTTCACCTCGGCCAGCGGAGCCGCGCCGGCGGCGGGCGACCAGCGCACGAAGAGGTCCAGCTTGCCACGCCGCACCCGCGCCTTCACCTCGTCGCGAATCGCGGGTTCGAGGAAGTTAAGCTCGCGCGGCAGGCGCACGTTCTGGTCGAGAAACCGGTTGTTCACGGCCTTGATCTCGACGGCAAACTCGCCCGCCGGAGATGAAGCCAGTGCCGAGCCGAAGCCCGTCATGCTGCGAATAGTCATGGGGAAAAGGTTTCAGCGCAAGGCGGTGAAATCGAGCGAAAAAAGAGGATGGGAAGAATGGGAGGAATGGGAAGGATGGGAGTAATGAGAATTATGGGTGAAATGGCTGAAATGGTTTTTCATAAGTCCCATTCCTCCCATCCTCTCCCACCTCACGGCTCCAGTGGCAGCGCTCGCCTTACCTTGGGCACTCGCGCGGCTTCGGCGGCGCGGCGGGCGTCGTGGGCAAATTCGCCCGTGCGCAGGAAATACTCCGTCTCGCGCACCACGAGGGGCATCATGGGCAGCGCCGCATGCATGAACGGCACTAGCACAAAATCCGCCGCCCCGGGCAGACGCGTGCTTTCCACCTCCACAATGCCGTCGTTATCGCCCGGCAGTAGTTTCAGGATGCCCACACCGTCGCCCCTGCCCCCGGCGATAATGCCAAATTCGCACGTGGGCGGCCCCAACTCCGACAGGAAACGGCTGTCGCGCCGAAGCTGCTGCCCTGCCGGACCCAGCATCAGACGATACGCCATCAAATCACCCAACATCCCGGCGATGGTGGCGCCGTGATTGGGCGACCCGATCATCACCAGCCGCCCCGCGTTGGTCGGGTGGTAGCGCTGCAGGTACGTGCGCACCACAATGCCGCCCATCGAATGCCCCACGAAATCCACGAGGCGGTCCGCGTACGGTACCAGCGCCGAGGCCAGATCGGTGGCCAGTTCGTCGATGGTTTTCTGCGTCGAGTTATACCGCCAGTTCACCACCTCCCAACCGTGATGACGAAGCGTCATCTCCATGGGCGTCATATCCAGCGGCCCCTTCCCCAACCCGTGGAGAAGAAACACCACGGACGAGGTGGCGTCGGCGCGTTTCGAGGTTGCCGGTGGATTGGTTGAACCCGCCTTGGCCGCATGGCAGCGAGATTCAGCACAAGCAAACAACAGGGCAAACAGCAACAACAGGTGTGGTAAGCGCATAAGAAACCAAACCACCAGCGAGGGGGTTTCATCACGGGGGCGTTGCCGTCCTTCGAATGTTCAACCTCTCTCGCCAACGAACTTCGCTTGACTCACAGTAAATCCAAGGACAAAGAGAATGACAGATCGGTTTTTTTTTTGCAACAGATCCAAGTGCCAACATTAACCGAAGGGGATATAGAGCCATGAAGCGTACCGTCGTAGTGCTGACCGTTATCGGATTTTTGATGCAGGGTGTTGCGGTGGTCCAGGCTGGCGGGGTGTCGGCGGAATATCGCGAGAGGGCAGAACACCAGTACGAAGCCGTGGTGGGCCTGGTGGGCACGGTGACGTATGAAACGAATCAAATGTCATACTATCCTGCCGGTGAGATTGTGGAAGACCTTGGAGGCGGCCGCAAAAAGGTAAAGCTCGCAAGCATACCGGGTGCTTTAACTGAGGTCTTACAAGAAAGCGCGGAAACCAGTGCCGTCGTCGTGCTGAAAGGCAAGGGTGAGTTGATCCTTAAGCCGGGCGAAGCCGCGATGAGGGCGGATTATGGTGGGGAGAGAATAATCAGCAAACAATTTGATCTCCCGAAAACCGCAGCAGGTGGTTTGGATGCACAAAGCGGTCTGAGGGTGGTGATTCCTCTTATGTTCGCTGCGGTTCCCGCCCCCCTTATCCCGGTGGTCTTGGCGGGGTCGCATTTCGGACAGGTCGAAATGGAAGAGTCTGGCGGTAAGGTTACATTGACGGAAATTTATAAAGGCAAACCGGTCCGTGAGCGTGTCGTGGATGCATCGACCGGCCAGTTGTTAAGCGACCGTATAATAATAGAGGGTAACAAGTCGTACCAGGAAACAACCTTCACCGGCACCACCATGGTAAAAGGGCTGCCTCTTCCCACGGCCATCCAGTTCAATATTTTCACCGACGATGGATATCCTAAGCTCATGGTGGATGTGACCGATATAAAGTACGACCTGAAGTAGGGGCTTGTGTTGCTGCTTTTAATGTGGGACCGGCGAACGTGCTGGTCCCACATTTTTATTTTCCGGGCTTAACCCGCCCCCCTGATGCGCGGTTTTTGGTGGCTTTACTTCTTCTCTTTGCGAGGTTCTGCCATAGTTTTTGCCATGCAGGAGGTATTTCCTCCCGCGTTTTCTTATGACTCCCTCCACCGACTTCTCATTGCGCTCGCGCCCTTCCTACGTCCCGGGGGGGGTGCGCGAGATGCTCAGCGTTGCGCTGCCGATGATCGCGTCGGCGGCCTGCGACACGGTGATGACCTTCACCGACCGCCTGTTTCTCAGTCGTCTCGGCACACCGTTTATGAGCGCGGCCATGGCCGGCGGCCTCACGGCGTTCATGCTCATGACGTTCTTCGTGGGCCTGACCGGTTACACCACAGCCATCGTGGCGCAATATCTCGGCGCGCGCCGCCCGGATAAATGCGCGCTGGCCCTCACGCAGGCGCTCATCATCTGCCTGTTCGCGTACCCCATCATTCTGCTCATGCGTCCGCTGGGCTATTACCTCTTCGACCACTCTAATCTCGACCCCACGCAGGCCATCCCCCAGCGCATCTATTTCGATATCCTCGTGTGGGGCGCCATTGTGGGGCTTCTGCGGCAATGTTTCGCGGCGTTTTTCTCCGGTCTGGGGCGCACACGCATCGTGATGATGTCGGCCCTCGGCGCCATGATTGCCAACATTGTGGCAAACTATCTGCTCATCTTCGGCAAGGGCGGTTTCCCCCCACTGGGCATCGCGGGCGCGGCCTATGGCACCATCTTCGGCAGCGCCGTGGGGCTTCTCATTTTGATGGGCGGATACTTCTGGCCCGCCAACCGCCGCGAGTTCGCCGTGATGAAGGCCTGGCGGTTCAGCCGGTCGGCCATGGGCAAGCTCATCCACTTCGGCTATCCGGCCGGGCTGGAGTTGTTCCTCAACCTGCTGGCTTTCAACATGCTCATCCTTGCTTTTCACGCCCGGGGGCTGGAAGCCGCCGCCGCCACCACGGTGGTTTTCAATTGGGACATGGTGTCGTTCATTCCCCTGCTGGGCGTGAACATCGGCGTGACCAGTCTCGTGGGTCGCTACATGGGCGCGGGCCGACCCGACACCGCCCACCGCGCCACCATGTCGGGGCTGAAACTCGGCTGGAGCTATTCCTTCATCATGCTGCTCATCTTTTCGCTCTTTGCGCACCCCCTCGTGATGGTGTTCCGACCGGCGGAGCATGCGGAGTTGTTCGATCGGGTGGCCCCGCTGGCGGTGGTGATGCTGCGCCTCGTGAGCATTTACGTGCTGGCCGATGCGACCTCGCTGGTCTTCAGCGGAGCGCTGCGCGCTGCAGGCGACACGCTGTGGGCCATGGGATTATCCGTGGGTTTCCACTATATCCTCGTGGGTGCGGCAATTTTGCTGCTGCACTATTTCCACACCAGCGTCGAGACCGCCTGGACCACCGTGGTCTTTATCATTCTCGGGGCGTCGGGCATGTTTTATCTGCGTTACAGGTCCGGAGCCTGGCGCAACATCCGCGTGGTTTCACCCGAAGAGGAAGCGCTGGCCCAAACCCCCACCATCGCTGACGGCCTCCACGAAACCACGGATCTTTGATCCCAAGCACCCATGAGTTTTTCCCCGCAACCGTATATTATAGTTAAGCCACCGGCGGCATGCAGTGAACCGCTGTCGGGCAGAGGCTGGGGTTTGTTATGAAGAGCAAGAATCGCAATTTTAATCTGGCGCTGCTGGGCGGCGGAATCCTGATTTGCATCATCACCGCAATGCTGCTGATGCAGGGACGGTCGCGCTCGTCCGGTCCGTCCGTGGCGGCGGACCCCGCCATGGCTGCGGCGGATCAACGGGCCATCATGTCGCTGCAAGGCGGAGCCGCCGATGGCCGCTCCCCGATGGGTGCGCGTGTTCCCGCCGGCGCTGTCACACCGGCGCCCACAGCGAGACCGGTTACCTCCCGCGCCACCGCGTCTCCCTCCTCATCGCCCATGCCACCCCCCGAACTGGCCGCCCGCGCTGTGCCCGTGGTGGCCGCCACACCCATGACCCAGGCAAGCGCGCCCACACAGATTCTCGCCGTGGAAGCCGACGTGGAACCGGGAACGGTCGCATCCTCGGTGGCCCCCACGACCCTGCAATCCTCCGACCCGGGCGCAGCCTCGACTCCCGCAGCCAGCGGCGATGCCTTCGATCAGGCGCTCAGTGCCTATCAGGCCCGTTCCGCTGCGGCCCTCACGCAGACTTCCGAGCCTGAAATTGTTGCCACACCACCTCTCGCCACACCAGCTTCAGTAACCGGTGTTGTCCCCGGTTTTGCGGTGCCCCGGGGGGTGCTCGATCCCTCCACTGCGAGCAATGCGCCATCCGCCGGGGCGGTGAGCATGACCGGCCCGAGCAGAATGAGCGAGCCCACCCCCAGACCCGGGCCCCTGCCCATCCAAACCAACATGGGTGGCAACTCCTCCGATATGCCCGCCACGTTGCCCGATGCCGCCCTTCCTCCCGGATCACTGCCCCGCTGGGGCTCGCCGCAAAACCCCGTGGATCATGACCCCGGCGCGCCTCAGGGGCCGTCCGTGGAGGGGAACCCCAACCGGCCCATCCTCCCGCCCATGATGGGCACCCCCGGCCCCACGCCCGATGCCTTGGCACCGGCCGAGTTGCCCATCGAAATGCCCGCCACCGTGCCTCCTGTTACGGCCACTCCGTGGTCCGCCGTTCCCCCCGCTCCCGGCACCAGCCCGGATGTGCGCGTGTCGCAGCCTCAACTGGGCAAACCTCTGCCCGTCTCCACGCCCGCTGCCGGCGGACTAATGGATGCGCAAATGGAACTGCCACCGCTGGACGGCAATGCCGCCGTCACCCCACCGGGACGCAACACCCCTGCCTCCGCTGAGTTGGCGGCGGCCATGTCGAACTATTCCGCCCCCACCCCCCCGGGAGCCACCAAACCCCGTGTCGTGGTGGATGACCCGGAAGCGGCCACCGGCGCAATATCCGGCGCGACCGCCCCATCCGATCCGGCCGCCACCCGCACCACGGCCCTCACCATCGAGCGGTCCGGTGCGCAGGTCACCATTTCCAACGCCCGCGGAGGGCTGCGCACCCTCGACGAGGCACCCGATGGCGGCACCAGCTCCAGCGTTGCGTCGCCCCTGCCCCAGCTTCCGCCTGAAATCCGGGCGGCAATTCACGCAGGGGAGCCGCCGCCGCCTGCGCCGGTTGTCCCGGCTGGTCCTGCCACTACCGGCATTCCGGCCGCCCCCGGCGCTCCGGTGATGGCGAACACCGCCCAACCTTCTCCCACGCCCAATTTCAACCCCGATGGCGACCAACTCGCCACGGCCCTCGGTGGCGCCAAGCCCGGCGATCCAGCCGCGGCCCTTACGCCCGAGCAGGTAGCGGCGCTCCCGCCCGAGGTGGCCAAACGCCTCAGTGCCACGGCTGCCCTGGCCGCCGCCGTGGCCCAGCAGGGCGCACAGGTTGATGACCGTTCCCTCACCGCAGAAGACATCAACAAGCGTGTGCAAGCAGCCCTCGCGCTGCGCGGACGCGCCAACGCCGACGAAGCCACGCGCGTGGAAATGGCCGGCTTCATCAAGCAAGACTGGGCGGAAAAGACCGCCATCGCCTCGGAAGCGCGCCGTCAGGGCGTGACGCTGACCGATGCCGAAATAGCGGCCTACCGCGACAAACTGAAGAAACGTATCGGCCCCAAGTTTGAAGAAACGTTTAAAAACGCCGGTATGACCGAGGCTGAAATGATGGCGGAAATGGGCGACTCTGCCCTGGCAGAAAAGTTTATCGAAATCGCGTATCAGAAAAACTTCGACGAAAAGAAACTGCGCGAAGTGTATCAGGCGAATCCCGACCACTTCGCAGCCAGCCGCCGATTGCACGTGCAGGAGATTTATAAGGCGGGCGACGGCGCCAAGGATGAACTGAGCGACGTGGCGAAAAAGGCCGGAAAAGGCGAGGACTTCTCGCAGCTTGCCTCCCAACTGAGCGAGGCACCCAGCAAGGAACGGGGGGGCGATATCGGATGGATCGACGCCCATTCGCCCATCACCGCCGAGATGGCCGAAGCCCTCGTGAACATGAAACCGGGGATGGTGAGTGAGCCCATCAAGACCGCCAAAGGGTGGCGCATTATCAAACTCGTAGAGATAGACGAACCGGCGCCGGGTTATGAAGGCGCTCGACCCAATGTGGAAAACGGGGTGCGTCTGGTGTTGAGGAAATCGGCTTTCGACACAGCACAGCTAAACGGGAAAGTCATTATCGACGGAGAGGTGATTAAGCCCGGCGATGACAAGTCCCCCTCGGGAGGCTCCGGCGCGTCGGTCCGCCGGGGCGATGCCGGCGCCAACCAGAACGGTCGTGCCAGCGTGCGGCGCGCCGATCCCGGCGCCGTGAAGGTCGGGCAACCCGTTATGGCCCGTAGTTCCCGCGAAGGCAGAAGCAACCCTAAGAGCGATGATGCTTTCTCCGCACCCCAGTCCACCCCTGCCCCCCCGCCCCCCGGCTTCGGCCCCGCAATCTCCACGAGGTAAACGCTGGCGAGAATGTGCCGGGGTGATTGGTTTGTGCCCGCCGGTCCCACACCTGTTTTACTGGGGGGAACAAACACTTGGCATTATTTTATGAACCGCTGTTGCCGCGTCACGGCGCCGGTTTATCCGTGCCGCCCACCATCAGCTTTACGCCGAAGTCTGCGTATATGGCCAGCTCCAGCTTATTTTCCCATTCCCCTTCGCCCCACGGGTACGTGTAATCCGCCGGGAAGTTCGGATAACTCTGGCCGTACCACCCGCTGCGGGGGGGCAGATACAGATCGCGCACCAGCCATTGGGTGCCAGTCATGATGCCGGACCCTCCCGCGTGGCCGCCGCTCGACAGCGCCGAGCTGTTGTAGGCGTACCGAAAATTGTGATACCGGGGGTTGTCGTTCTTCATGGTTTTGCCGCCTTTATACAGGCGCAGGTACTTGGGGCAGAACATGGTTTTCCAGTCGCTGATATAGCGCTGTTCGACCAGCAACCAAGGCAGGCCGTCCCATGAGCCGCCCGCCGCAGGGCCGTTGCCGATGGACGTGTTGCTGAAATCGTGCGACGTGAACGGCCCCGCCTCGCGGTCGCCCGGGGGCAGCGTGTTGTGGTCCACCATGTACGTTTGCAGCGCCGTGGCGATGGTGTGAAGGTTCGCGGCGTCGGCTGCGCGCAGCGAACGCTCCACTGCGTGGCGCATGTTGAACGTCGCGATGAGCGCCAGAATGGCGATGATCGCCACCACCACCAGCAGTTCAATGAGCGTGAATCCGACATCCGCCGGAGTGCGCATGGCTCAATTCTCCTTGGTCTCGAAGGAATAATGTTGTGGGTTTCGAACTCGTCTTCCGGCTTCCGGGTCAACCTCGCGCCGCGCCTTCCCGGGCGTGAAGCCCAGTGGCATTGGTGTGGCGTTTGTCTCCGGTTACGGCGACGGACTCGCAGCGGATTCACACCGCTTTCCGTTAGTCCGACCCATGATGCAAATAATGCGCGAGCAGGCGATGGATTCAATGATCATTTGAACCGGGGCAAAAGTATTTGGTTGTCGTTCTCTTTCCGCCCCCCTCTCCTGCCGTTGCAGTTGGTCCATTTCGTCCATCTTCACCCTCACCCGCCCCCTCCCCGTTTTGCTTGCAAGCCTCGCCTCGCACGGCGATGGCTTTGCTAACATTCCAATTTCCACAAGGCGGGTTTTTCCATGGTGCGTTTTCGTTTACTGGCGGCGGGTACGGTGTTTCTTCTCACGGCGGCACTCACGTTTGCGGCCCCTCCAGCGACCGCAGTTTCAAGCGGCGCCACAACTTCAACCATCATTACGAAGACCAATCCCACCGATCGCACCTACCCGGGTGGTCGCGGCGAGAACGACCTGGTGTTGTACACCCCCGATTCCGGTAGCACGTCCACCGGCACGAACCCCTACGGGGCCGAATCCGTGGTGCGCGCCGGAGTGGTTGTGTCGATCGATGGCAACGATTCGCCCATCCCCGCCGACGGTTTTGTGGTGTCTGGCCATGGCGAGGGCGCCGAATGGGTGCTGGATTGCATGCCCGTGGGGGCCGAGGTATCTGTGAAGGGCAAGCGGGTGTTGGCGCGTATCACGCCCCAGTCCCTCGTTTATCAGGCGGAGCAGCTTCTGGCGAAATCGCCCAAGCCCGAGGGTGACGCGGCCACCTCCGCCGCGCTGGCGCGGGAGCTGGTATCCAAAGCCAGCGCCGCTCTGGCAGCCGGCACGAAGGAAGCCGATGCGCGCCCGATGCTCGATGAGGCTGTGGTTTTGGCCCGGGCCGTCAGCTACGCCGCCGTGGCGTCGCCCACCACGGAAGGGCGCGCGCTGTGGCTGCGCCTCGACCGCGACAACCCGAAGTCGGCCCATCAGGCCGTTGAGAGCGCCCGCGCGCTGAACGCCAACATGCTTTTCCCCGAGACCATCTATTGGAGCCGAACCATCAACCCGCCTGTTGAGGCCGACTCAATGCCCCAGCACAAAGGCCACCGCGGCACCGACCCCCTGCGCACGATGATCGACGAGGGCCACGCCCACGGCATCGAGATTCACGCGTGGTGCGAAATCTTCTTCATAGGCCCGCCGAAAATTCAGGACGGGGAACCCAGCCTGCTGACCATGCACCCCGAGTGGCTGGCGCTGGACCGTCTGGGGCGGCGCAACGCCAACACCGAGGAGAACTTCTTTTACGTCTGCCCCGCGCGGCCCGAGGTGCACGAGTTCCTGCTGCGCCAACTGGAAGGGCTGGCGAAGGCGTATGAACTCGACGGCGTGCAACTCGACTACATCCGCTATCCCGGCGCGGTCACCCCCGACGACGGTTTCTGCTACTGCGACTATTGCCGAAAAACCTTCAAGGCGGAGGCCGGCGCCGACCCGCGCAAGCTGGACCCGAAACGCGACAAGGAACTGTGGGCGCGCTGGAATACCTGGCGCGAGGATCGCGTGACGAGCTTCGTGCAAGCCGCCCATTCGCGTCTGCACGCCGCGCGCCCGGGCATTGTGGTATCCGCCGCCGTGGTGCCCGACCCCGAGGAATCGGTGACGGGCAAACACCAGAACTGGCTCAGGTGGTCGCAAAAGGGCTGGCTGGATCTGGTCTGCACGATGGCCTACCGCCCCGACGCCAAGGGCGTGGAAAACGTGACGCGGGAAGCGCTGGAAATCATCGGCCAGAAGCCCCCGATCATGGTGGGCCTGGGCCCGTTCCTGGGCTTCAGCGCCGACCGCCTGATCGAACAGATCGAAGCCTCGCGAGCCGCCGGCACCGTCGGACAAGCCCTCTTCAGCGAAAACGCCCTGACCCCGGAACAACGCAACGCCCTGAGCACCGGCCCCTGGAAAAACAAGGCCAAGACGGGTTTGTGAAGGGTGGCGGGGGGGATGGACGAAATGGACGATATGGACACGATGGACGGTTGAAGCGGAGCCGGTGGCCTAAGCTCGGTTACTCGATCCTTCCGTCCACGATGTGCACCACCCGGTCGGCTTCTTTGGCGAACATTTCGTCGTGGGTGACGATGACGAAGGCTTTGCCTGTTGCCTGGTTCAACTCGCGCATCAGGTCGAAGACGCCCCGGCCGGATTTGCTGTCGAGGTTGCCGGTGGGTTCGTCGGCCAGGACCAGCATTGGGTCGTTGGCCAGGGCGCGCACGATGGCTACGCGCTGCTGCTGACCGCCGGATAGCTGCGACGGGCGGTTGCGCAGTCGGTCGCCCAGACCCACGCGCTCCAGCAGGCCCTGCACGCGGTCGGTGTTTTCGCGCTCGGCGGCGCGACCGCGCAGGCGGCAGGGCATGAGCGCGTTTTCCAGCACGTTGAACTCGGGCGACAAATAATGGAACTGAAAGATGAACCCGAGATAATCGCGCCGCATCCGCGCGCGCTCGTCCTCGCTCAACGCCGCGGCATCGCGTCCGCTCAGCATCACCCGCCCCCGGGTCGGTTTGTCCAGCAGGCCGATGATGTTCAGCAGCGTGGTTTTGCCGCTGCCCGACGCCCCGATGATCGCCAGAAACTCGCCCTTCCGCACCGTCAGGTTCACATCGAACAACACCTGCGTGGTGATCCCATCGGTGAAAATCTTGTCGATATCAAACACCTGCGTCGCGGCATCATCGTCGCCCGCAACCGCCGCCCGCGCGTCCATTTCGTCCATAGTGTCCATACCGTCCATCCCCCCGCTCATGCCCCCCGAATCACCT
The DNA here is from genome assembly GCA_002842095.1 of candidate division BRC1 bacterium HGW-BRC1-1. Lineage (GTDB taxonomy): Bacteria > Sumerlaeota > Sumerlaeia > Sumerlaeales > Sumerlaeaceae > HGW-BRC1-1. The sequence goes on along the minus strand of PHCB01000009.1, from coordinate 175,059 downwards.
CGATGGGATCCACCCGCGCGGCCCGCCACGCCGGATACAGCGACGCCAGAAACCCAACCCCCGTGGCCATGCCGATGGCCGTGGCGATCAGCCCGCCGGTCAGCATCATGGGGAACACCTCCACCGTGCGCCCCGTGGAACTGGCCGCCATGCGCACCTGCATGAGCCCCAGCGTGAGCCCCACCCCCAGCGCCGTGCCCACCAGGCTGCCCACCAGCGCCAGCAGCGTGCCCTGAAACGTGAACGTGGCGAGAATCTGCCGACGCGTGGCGCCGATGGCTTTGTAAATCCCGATCTCGCGCAGCTTGCTGACCACCGCCATGATGAGAATGGCGGCGATGCCAAACCCCGACGCCACCACCGTGAACCCGATGATCAAATTGCTCGACTGCGACTGCGCCCGCAGGCCGCTGAGCAGCGTCTGGTTCTGCTCCATCCACGACTCGGCCTCGTACGGCATCTGCGTCATCAGGCGCGCGGCCAGCGTGTCCGCCTCGAAAATCGTGCGCAGCTTCAGCCCGATGCTGGTCACCGCGCCGCCCAGCTGGAACAGCGACTGCGCATCGCGCAGCGTCACGAACACCGTGCGGCCATCCACGGCGGCGAAGCCCGTGTCGAAAATCCCCGCCACGGTGTAATCGCCCACCGTCCCCTCCGAGCTGGTGATGCGCACTTTGTCGCCCAGCCGCACGGCGAACTCTTCGGCCAGCTTGAACCCGATGGCCGCCTCGCCGCCGTTGAGCCCGAAGAACCGCCCGCTCACCAGCTTGTCCTCGATCTCCACCACCTTGTTGTGCAACTCGGGCGTGACTCCCGTCACCGAAATGGACTGGCGCTTTTCGCCCCGCGCGAGGATCGCCTGACCCTCCACCACGGGCGACACCGCCAGAATGTCCGGGTCGAAATCGCGCAGGCGGCTGGTCCACACGGCCCAATCTTCGATCTTCATTTTGCGCTGTTGCAGCTTCACCTCTTCGCCCACCACGATGGGCGCGTCGGGGCCGGTGCGGGGCAGGTCCCACGCGGCCACGGGGTCGCGCTCGGCCTGGCGCACCACCACGTGGGGCACACTGCCCGTGACGCTGCTGATGAGCCGCCGCTGTAACCCACCGATGAGCGCACCGAGGAAAATAACCAGCGTCACGCTGATGGCAACGACGCCCACCGTGAGCGCGCTCTGGCCAAGATTGAACCCGAGATTGCGCAACGCCACCGAGCGCGAGAAGCGGTCGATCACGGGCGGCGGTCCGCGGCGCTGGATGGTTCCACGGGGGTGGCGGCGGCGCGGGCGGATGCTTCGGCCTCGGCGGCTTGCTCGCCGCTGACCGCCTTCACGCGCTCGCCCTCTTCCACGGATGCAGCACGCAGCACCACGGCGGGCGCGTCGAGGTTCTCCAACGCGGCGTACTCCGGGCTGCGCCCGAGCACCGTCACCTTGCGCAGCCTCGCGCGTTCGTTTTCCACCACCACCACAAACTCGCCGTTGTCGCGGCGCACCACCGCCGACACCGGCACGGAGACCGCGTCGGCGAAGCGCCCAACCTCGATGCTCGTGTCGAGCGTCATGTTGGGTCGCGCAAACTCGGGCAGCGGGCCCGGTGTCAGGCGCAGCGCCACCACGCCGCGCTCGTAATCCACCTCGGGGCCAATCTGGCGCAGCGTGCCCGTGATGGGCTGGTCGCGAAATGCCGGCGCCACCATGGTGGCGGGCTGATCCACGCGCAGCTTGGCCAGATTATTTTCGTCGGTTTCCACCAGCACCTCGGGGTCGCTCATGTCGTCGATGGCCAGCAGCCTGGTGCCGACGCTCACGGCCTGGCCCGGCTCGGCGTTGCGCGTGGTCACCACTCCGGCCAGCGCGCTGCGCACGGTGCGCTTGTCGAGCTGCTCGCGCTCGGCGGCCAGGGCGGCCTGGCTTTCGGCCACGCGGGCGCGGGCCAGTTCCAGATCCACGGCGCGCGGCTGAGCCTTCAGCAAATCCACGCCGCGCTGGGCGGCGTCCACGGCCGCGTGCGCCACATCGCGCTCGTTGCGCGCCTTCTGGTAGTCGGCCGTGTTCACGATGTTCTTCTCGAACAACTTCTGCAGCCGATCCAAATCCTGTTCGCGCTGGAGGAGCATCGCCTCTTCGCGCACCACGTCGGCCTCGGCCCGCTTGATCTCCTCGGGCTGTGGGCCCGCCTCCACCTTGGCGAGATTTGCCCGGGCGGTGTCGAGAGCGGAGGCGGACTGCGCCAGTCGCAACCGCGCTTCCTCGTCGCGCAGGCGCACGACCACCTGACCCGTGGTCACCTGCGCGCCCTCTTCCACCGACACCGATTCCACCACCCCGGCCACCTCGGCCCCCAGTTCGCTGCGCCGCCGCGCCCGCAACTTGCCGCTGGCCACAACCACCTCCACCACCTCACGCAGCTCGGGGGTGGTGACCGCAGTCTCGCGCGCAGGTTTCACGCGCTGGTAAATATAGAACGCCCCCGCCACCACCGCAACGATCAGCACAAATTTCAGAACTGTTCTCAAGAACCCAAGCCTTTCGCCACCGAGACCCGCCCGACAAACCCCGCAGCGGTGTGTACCCGCCACAAACGCACCGGCAAAGCGCCGTTGTCAACGGTGGTGCGGGGGGTAATCAGACTTGCAAAAAACTATCCGCACTCACCCCTTCGGCCAATCCTAGGTCTCGGCTTTGACGGTTTGGTAGTTTGCGTCAAGCTCGGGCTGGAGCAGGATCAGCGCGGCGATGCGGCGGACCATTTCAGTTACGTATTCGGTTTCTTCCATCGTCAGGCCGCGCCCCAGCATCGTTTTCTCGCGGTAGCTCAGCCACTTCTTGATCACCTGATACCCGCCGATGGTGTAGTCCCACACGGCCAGAGGCACGTTCTCCCAATACGCCTCGCCGTTGAGATAGATGTCGAGCGTCGCGTCGCCAAAGGCTTTTGTCTGCCCTTCGTCTTTTGTCTCTCGCTCTTCGGCTTTGCCCCGTCCGGGCATGCAGACACCCCCCTTGCCGCCATGTCCCCAGCCCGCCGTCAGCTCCAGCGCGCCCGCGCCGGGGTCGAGTGCACCGCCACCTGCCTTGCGGATCACGCCCAGCGGCTTCAGCCGTGCGTCGATCTTGCCGCAGGTCACGCCATCGACTGGTTTCTCGGTGTCGAGCAGCGCAGCGACGCGGCGGCCCAGCGCGGCGGAATCGAGCAAAGCCTTCTTCTTCGCGGGGAGCGGGATACGCGGCCAGTCCTGGCGAAGCCCACCAGCATTGTTTTGGTTGTAGATTGCCGCGTGCATTATCGCTATTGCATGGTGAAACACCAGATCAGGCGAAGCAGGAAATTGCTTTGAGTATTCTTGAAGAAGAGGAGAAGCATTTGGCGGATTTTCCTCTGCCTCCATACTGAATAGATCATTGGCGGAGTGGCCTTGTCGAACAAGCAAAGGAAAGCAGGTTGCGCCTCGATCAAAAAGATCAAGGCAGCCAATGGGCATAACACATTGCGGGCGTGACCAATCCCTTCGTGGTTTCTGTTGGGAAACCAAACAATAATTCCCCTCGAATACCTGCGGGAAATACTCGCTGCGCTCTCGATCGAGTAAATCTGTTTCCGGTTCCCAATAGAGCCAGCGCACGTCGAAAGGGCGATAGGCATAGCGGACGATATGGCCTTTTGTGCGGCCGCGCCGTACGAGGTAGTCTCGAATCTTGCGGGCCTTGTATTGTTCACGTTCCTCCATGACCGATGGCCAACGGCGGGCGATCTCTTCATGGGACAGGGATGGATCAAAGTAAGCGCCGATGCGCTCTTCAAGAGCCGCGCGGTCGATGTCCACGAGAAACTCGTCGCGGCTGGTCTTCACTCCGGGAAAGGAAACAGGGAAGAGCTTGGGCAGTTGCGGCCATGTCAAATACCCTGCATCCACTTGGGCAGGCATCAGGGGATAGCCAATCTCTACTGAGGGCGAGAGCAATTCGTATTTTGCCTTCTCCTGTCCGGTCGCGTTGCGGAGAATCTCGGCGTGCTTGGCCTTGCCCCAGAGATGGCGAAACCGGGGAGCGCCACAACGCAGGCCGTCTTTCATGGCGCCTTTCTCTTTACGAACGAGCAGGCTGATCGCCGTCCCAACCTGAATGCCTTCGCGGTTTGAATCGGTGGAGAAGATGCTCGGGTCGGATTCGCCCCAGGGAGTTAGCTTGCCCGTCTTGTATTTGTCGCCATTGAGACAGTCAATCCACACGCGGTCGAATACTTCCAGATACCGCTCCCTCATGCCGGTATGGCTGAGGCCTTCGAGCCAGGAGTAATTGGAGATATAGCAGACCACGCCTTTGCCTGACTTTTCGACGATGCGGCGCTCGGCCATGCGGAAGAAGCGAATGTAGAGATCGTTAAGCCCCTGACCCTCGGGTTTGGGCGCGCGCTTGGTCGTGCGGTAGGCGGTCACGAGGTCGCGCTCCTCTTCCATCGCAAAGCCCGCATAGCCGTTGTAGGGAGGGTTGCCGAGGATGACGAGGATCGGGGCTTCCTGCTTCACCTTATTGGCGGCGTCGCGCTCCTCCCTCAGTTCGGGATAGAGGCCGGGTATTTCGTCCTTGGGCTTTTTGAGTGGTTCCCAGCCGGTCAGGGCGTTGGTCAGGTACACACCCGCGCGCTGGTCGGTGTCGTGATCGAGGGGCGCGCCGAGTTGGCGCAACATCAGGCCGAGCTGTAGGTGCGCGACGACGAATGGCGCGGGAAGTATCTCGAAGCCGAAGACGCGTTTCATGGCGGCGGTCTTGAGTTTCTGCGCCGTCAGCGCGCTGCCGCCTTTCTCTTTGAGCGTCTTGTGGATGCGCTTGAGCGTCTCGACCAGATAGGCGCCGGTGCCGCAACAGGGATCGAGCACGACGACGTTGTCGTCGGCCAGGCCGTCGGGTAGGTTCAATTCCTCACGCAGGACACGGTCGACTCGCTCGACCTGATAGCGGACGATTTCCGGCGGGGTGTACCAGACGCCGAGTTCCTTGCGCAATTCGGGATCGTAGGCATTGAGGAAAGGCTCGTAGAAATACTGGACGGCGTGCTCTTCCTCGAACTTGGCGAAGAAGGCGGTGCGGTCCACCCGGTTGAGCGCGGCCCCGGCCCAGTCGAGCACCTCTTCGATGTCCAGCGGTTTCAGCTTGGTGGGGGTGGCTATCTGGTCGAAGAGGCTTTTTACCATGGGCACGTGGAGAGTCCATGCAGCCTTCTGCCAGTCGAAGGGGGTGTTGGGCTGGCCCTGGTGTTCGCGGCACCAGAGAACCCACGAGGAGAAGATGCCATAGAAGAGGGTCTGGACAAACGTCGCCTGAAAGAAGTGCTCGCCCTTGTCGCCCTCGAAGGTCATGCCGAGGGCCTCTTCGAGCGCCTTGCGCAGACCGTCGAGGGCTGGTAGCGTGGCGAAGAATTCGACGCGGTGGCGGGCTTCGCGAGCGTAGGAGGCGAGGAACCAGGCGAGGTCTTCGGGGTTGGTGAGGGCGGCCTCGTAGAGCAGGACGCGGCGCAGGAATTCGAGCAACCGTTCACCCTGCGTGTCGGCGGCCTTACGCGGATGGGCCAGCAGGACGCGGAACTCTTTTTCGGAATCGGCCATGCGGTAGGTTTCAAGGCGGAGCGGCTGGCCGGCTTCGTCGCGGCCGATGAGCACGAAATCGCGGTAATTGGTGACGAGCACCAGCCCATAGTGTTTCCAGTATTTAGAGACTTGTTCCGTCTTGGCGGTGACGAATGAATCGTCGGTCCAGCCCTTGACTTCGACAACGCCGCGCTCGGGTGGCACGCCTTTGAGGGGCTTGTCGTCTTTGGCTTTCTGGAATTGATTGGCGGTGAAGAGTCCGAAGTCGGGCGAACCCGCGCCCATGTTGGCGAGTTGGGCGACGGCGCGGACCTTGGGCTTGAGTTTTGCGCCGACTTCGTTGAGCAGCGTTTCGAGTCGGGCGTAATAGGAGGTCTCCGCCGTCGCGCCCCCGGTGCAGTGAATCTCGGAGAGGTTCTTCAGATACTGTTCAACGGGGTGCATGGGGGCTCCCTTGGCGTGGCATTTTACCTTCCATTGCGCCGGTGTTGGCGTTGGCCTTTATGTCGGCTCCGTTGCGCTGTTGCTTCGCCATGGTGAGACGTGCTCCCCCAATCGTTTTGCCGGATCGCGCAAGTGTTGGCGATCTGGATAAACGGAAAACTAAACGCGGCGCAGCGGATACGCAAGTCACGAGAGCAACCGCAGTTTGATTCTCTAACCAGTTGCAATGGGAAAGGAAAACACGGCGCGTCCAATGCACGCGCCGTGTTCGGGATTACGGTTGAGGATCAACCCTCTGGTGGGCATGGATCATGACCGTGACTGTCAGAGTCACGGATTTGCCCGTTAGGCCGATGAATAACCAGTTCAGAACTTTGGTTCCGTGCGATGTCACGACCAGCGTCGATCGCCTCACTCTGAGTCGGATGACGGCTGGTGGCCCTACTGTTTCCGCCACCAATCACTTGCCAACCGCCTCCTGGATGGGGCGTGACATGCTGGTTTTTGCCTTTTGCCATTTGTGTAGAACTCCTATCCAGTAAAAGTTGCTATGCAGGAAACGCATGCACTGCAACAAGTACACAGCAAAATGCCATATATTGTACCAAGATCTTTATCGGGACACAATATGATGTGTTTTTTGCATCATTGCGGCTGAAAAACTAATCTTCCCACCTGCAAAAAAAGCGCGTGGGTCGGAGAAACATTTTCATCCGACCCACGCGCGTTGCACTATCCGTTCCTGCGTGTTACTGAACTACGGAAATAATCTCTTCGGGTTGGGAGACTACGAGGGTGTTGGTGCCTTGGACGGGAAGGACGACGCCCGCGACTTTCATTTGGCTGGCGGCCGGCACGAGGTTGCGCACGGTGGGGTTGCCGGCGTCGGCGGTATCCCACATGAGCAGGTCCACGGTGGCGCCGTTGCGCTCGCGTACCTGCACTTTGCGGCCCAGGTGGATGGGTTCAACCTTCATCACAAGTCCCTCCACCACCGTGCGGGAATTAACGGCGGCCTGAGCGAATGCGCTGGTGCCGGTGAGGCTGGCGGCGCTGGCCTGGGGTGCGCCAACAGCGGGTGCAGCCGGTGCGCCGGGTGCCGCAGCGGGGGCTGTGAAGATGGCCGGGTCGCTCTTCTGGGTTTTCAGGCTTTCGGGGCTGGCCAGTTTCAACTGAAGCGATTCGCGGTACTCATTCACCTCGCCGGTGGCCTGCACCTGATCGCCCACGTTGACCTGTTGGGCTGGTTTCAATTGGTCGGCGGTGTCTTTCCAGAAGACCATGTCGAGGGTGCCGCCGTCGGTGCCCTGCAACTTGATGACGTAAGGCGCGGTGTCGGTGCGGGGTTTGCGGGCGCTCAACACGGTGCCGCGAACGGTGACGGTCTGACCCTTCTGGGCGGCGGTGATGGCGCCGAGGGGCGTGATACCCGCGGCTGCGGGGGCACCGGCCACAGCCTGAATGGCCGCTGCGGCCACGTTGGCGGTGACGGTGGTCGCGGTCACGATGGCACCACCCGCGGCCAGCGGCGCGGAAGTGAGGGCGGTGGCGGCTTTATCCACCACGGCGGCCACGGGGGCGGCGGCCTTCGCCACAGCCGCAGCAGCGGCGGGGGCAGCGCCGATTTTTAATCCGGCAGGGTCTTTTACGTGCACTTCGGCGCGACCTTTGAATTCTGCAATTTCGCCTTTAACGGAAACCTGAGCTCCGGCCACAAGGCCTTCGCGGCCCACCACACCGGCAAACACATCGGGCCACACGGCCACGCGGGTCTGGCCGGCGGCGTCGCGCAGCATAAACGAATTGGGGGCGGTGGCACTGCGGGAGGCGTTGAAGCTGATGACGTTGCCCGCCAGGTTGACGGAGTCACCACTTCGCGCCACGGTTACATCGGCGGTTGTTTCGGCAAACGCGCCGGTGGCCAGCAAAAGGGCCACGCAAACGCTGAAGATTTGTTTCATGATGTTCATCCTCGTGAGTTAATTTTCAGGCACTGTGTCTGCATTAGACATAACAAATGGAAGAATCATTACATAAAATTGGTGAGGTCGGCCCGGGGCACCGTTCGGGTTTTGCGGCCATATTGGGCAAACCCAACGCGGGCAAGAGCACTTTGCTCAACGCGCTGGTGGGTGAAAAGATTGCCATCGTGAGCGATAAACCGCAAACCACGCGGGACCGCATCACGGGAATTGTGTCAACGGACGACTATCAGGTGGTGTTTGTCGACACCCCCGGCGTGATCGTGCCGACGGACCGTTTCAACGAGGCGCTGATGTTTCGCGTGCGCGAGGCGCTGGAGTCGCTGGACGTGTTGATCCATCTGGTGGACGCCACCGACCGCGAACCGGCCAACGAGCGGCTGGAGGAATTGCTGGCCGGGGTGCGGGTCCCCTCGCGTTTTCTGGTGATGAACAAAACCGACCAGTTGCGCCAGATCGAGGGGGTGGACGTGGTGAGGGAAACGGCCTTGAGGCTGGGGTTGGACCCGGAACGCTACACGCAGATGTTCGCCATCAGCGCGCTGACCGGCGACGGCGTGCCGGCGCTGATGGAAGCCACCGTTGCGCGCCTCAATCCGGGGCCGCGCTATTACGATCCCGAGCAACTGAGCGACCGCGACGAGCGGTTTCTCGTGGCGGAAATTGTGCGCGAGAAGGTGTTCACAAACCTCGGCGATGAGGTGCCGTACGCGATTTTCACCGAGACGGAGGAGTTCACGGAGAGGCCCAACAAGGACTTCATCCGCGTGACAATTTACGTGGAGCGCGAAAGCCAGAAGGGCATCGTGATCGGCGACGGCGGCGCGATGCTCAAACGCATCGGGCAGGAAGCGCGCGTGGATATCGAGCAACTGACGGGCCGCGGAGCGTATCTGGAGCTATGGGTAAAGGTGCGCAAGAACTGGCGCAAAACGGATTTCGATCTGAACAATTTCGGATTCAAAGCAAAGAGTAAAAACTCTGACGCAAAGGCGCAAAGGCGCAAAGAAAAGCGCTCATAAGAAACAAACCCTGCGAAATCAGCGGATAACGGGGAGGAAGGGCATCATCATGATGACCCGCTCCTTGTTCAACAGGGCCGCTGCGGAGCGGGCGGTGGTGAGGGCGGAGGCCAGACCTTCGGGCAGAAGCGCGGCCACGGATGCGCCGCCAGTCAGCGGGTTCATGGCCATGGTGGCATCTTTGCCGATGGCCTTGCGCAGCATGTCCATCAGACCCACTTCCTTGGGGTAGGACACCAGGCCCACTTTGTCGTCGGATTTCATACCCAGCAGATTTTTTGTTTCATCCACGGCGAGGCCCATGCCGCCAAGCGCATCCACCAGACCCACGTCTTTGGCGCGTTGGCCCGTCCACACCTTACCCTGGGCCAGTTCGTTCATCTGCTCGGGGGTCATGTTGCGTCCGGCGGCGGCCTTCGCCACGAACTCGTCGTAGGTCTGGCGCATCATGCGCTCGATGGCGTCGTGCTCCTTGGGCGAGAAACCCCCCGTCTCCGACAGCAGCCCGGCGTAGTCGCCGCGCGAGATGGTTTCCTTTTTCACGCCCACCTTTTCGTACAGACCGGCCAGATCGGCCTTGCCGCCCACCACTCCGATGGAGCCCGTCAGAGTGCCCGCCTGGGCCACCACGCGGTTCGCGCCCATCGCAATGTAATAGCCGCCCGAGGCCGCCACGTCGCCCATGGAAACCACGACTGGCTTGGCCTTTTTCAACTCTTCCATTTTGCGCCAGATGAGGTCGCTGGCAAAGGCCGACCCGCCCGGGCTGCTCACGCGCAGGATGACCGCGCGGATTTTGTCGTCGGCGCGGATCTCCTCCAGCGTTTCGATGAAATCCTCGGCGGCAATCTGTTCGTCGCCGCCCAGCATGCCCTCGGCGGTGCCGCCCACGATGGGACCGGTGGCGTACACCACAGCCACCTGCGGGTATTTGCTGTCGGCGCCGGAGGAGGCCGTCATGGAGGAGGGCGACGCCAGACCCAGCAGCAGCGAGAAGGGGGAGAGATCGGATGATTTCGACTCGTTGGCGTTGTCGTAATCGTCCATCTGCACGATCTTCGCGCCGTCGTCTTCTTTTGTTTCGTAAACTTCCTCGGCATAGGCCACGCGGTCGATGAGGCCCATGGAGGTCGCTTCGTCGGGGCTCATGGGTCCGTGGTTGATCGCCGCCACGGCCTGCTCCTGAGTCATCTTGCGCGACTGGGCCACCATGGTGGTCATCTGGTCGAACAGGTCGTCCACCATTTCGTTCATGTTGGCGCGGGCCGGGGTGGTGAAGGAGTCCTCGGTAAACATCTCGCCGGCGGCCTTATACTGGCCGATGTGGATTACCTCGGCGCGCACGCCCAGCTTGGCCAGCAGGCCCTTGAGGAAGTAGCTGTCGGCCTTCACGCCGTGAAGCATGAGGTAGCCGCTGGGGGGCATCACGATTTCCTCGCAGGCCGAGGCGATGATGTAGGCGGCTTGCGAGTCGGTTTCGAGCAGCGCAGTGGTTTTTTTGCCGTGGGCGCGGAGGTCGTCCACCGCCTGGCGCAGTTCCTGAACGGCGGCCAGACCGATGGTGAGGTCGGTGAAACGCAGCACCACGCCCTCCACGTTCTTGTCGGCGCGGGCGCGGCGCAGCAGGTCCAGATAATCTTTCAGGCTGTCGGAACGGTTACCGAACAGGGTGAGGGTGACGCCGCGCTCGGGCAGCGTCCCGTGGATGGGCACCACGATCAGCTTGGATTTGGAATCGCCGCCGGCTTTGGAGTCGACCTTGTTAATTTCTTTCGCGACGGGGTCGCTGGTGGCGGATTTGGATTTTTCTTTGGTGGCGGACTCAGCTGCGGCCACGGGAAGGATGCTGCCGAAGGCAAGCAGAGATGCGGTGATCAACGTGCAAAGGCGCTGGTTCATGGGTGCTCCTGTCGGTTGCCGCCGGCGGAGGGATTTTCTGCCGGTGGGTTGTGGAGTTGGAAACTTGTGCGCGAAGATGGTTCCCGTTGGTGTGAGCGTTTCGCTCAGTTCGTTTCGACGTGGGGGGCGTCGAGGTGCACCATCATGGCGATTTCGTTACAGTTGGGGAACTTGTGGCACTTGATGCACTCGCCCCAGACTTTGTGGGGCAGCATGTTGCGATCGATGAGACGGAAGCCCCGGGCCGCGAAAAAGTCGGGCACATAGGTAAGGGCAAACACGCGCTTCAGGCCCAGTTCGCGGGCTTCTCCCAGAACGTGGTCGACAAGTGTTTTGCCCACGCCGCGCCCCTGGGCAGTGGAAGCCACAGCCACCGATTTGAGTTCTGCGAGATCGTCCCACACCACATGGATGGCGGCACAGCCGAGAATTTCGCCGTCCTCCTCCATCACGGTAAAATCGCGGATATGCTCATAAAGCTCGTTAAGGCTTTTATGGAGCATCTCGTTGCGGTCGGCGAAGTGGTTGATGATCTTCTGCATCTTCGGCACGTCCGTCACGATAGCCTTCCGCGGCCGGGTAAGGGTTTCTGTCTTCAAGGTTTCATAAGCTACAAATAGGGCAACGGAGCAATTCGGGGGGAGGTTAAAAACAATGACGCAAAGACGCAAAGACGCAAAGGGCGCAAAGAAAAGCATAAAGCATAAGCATTGGCACAAAGACACAAAGAAATGTAATAAAGAGAATTTCTTAATAAATCTTTTAATTATAAAGAGTCTTTTCTTTGCGTTCTTTGCGCCTTTGCGTCATGATTTTATTTCGCGTTACCGTTGCCGCTGCGAGGAGGAGGGTGGTGGTGAGGGATATGATCAGCCATAGCGCGAAGTGGGGTGGGCGGTAGGTTAGTTGCACGTGGGTGAGGCCGGTGGGCAGGGGGATGGCCATCATCCAGCCGTTGGCGCGCACGGGCGGCGGGGCGGGTTGGTTGTTGAGGGTCAGGCTCCAGCCGGGCAGCCAGGTTATGCGCACCATCAGAAGTGCGGGGCCGGTGGTGACGGTGTCGAAGCGCAGCGCATTGGGGGTGTCCACGGGCACATGGCGCACGTGGCCCATGGCGCCGGCGAGTGCGGCTGCGGGGGGTGCCGTGGTGACGAGGTCGGCGGGCAGCGTGCCGGGGGGCACAATATCCAGTGTGCCATTGAGGGGACCGAACGCCGGTTCATCCACGGGTCGCTCGGCGGCGGCGGCGGCCAGTGTGGCGATGCCCGCAGCGGGGTCGTTGTCCGTCACTTGGTAGCGACGATCGGTCTGCAGGGTTTCCTCGGGCAGGTTCTCGGTGCCGGGAATGGCGGCGATTTCGTAGCGGATGCCCAGAGCCTGCTGACGCTGTTGTCGGCCGGCAGGTCTGGCGGGGCGTTCGTTAATGGGCTGACCGTCGCTGATCCATGTGGGGCCGCGGGCTCCGGAGAGGCGCGGCTGGAGGGGGTCGTAACCGAAGGGCTCCGAGAGGCCCTCGATAAGTTGCGACGCGTTGGACATTTCGCCCGGCAGGCTCGTGCGTGCGGGCATTGCCTCCCCGGCGCGGGCGGGGGCGACCATCGCCTCGGCTGCGGTGCGCGCCCCGGTAGACCAGCCGGTTTGGTCGCCTCGCAGCCAGCTGCGGAAGAAGAGATGGTTGGCGGTGGTGACGTCGGCGGCTATGAGCAGTGCAAAAGCGGCCACTGCGGCGCGGGAACGTCGGCGTGCGAAGAGTGTGATAATCAGCGTGGCAGCGGCCAGGCCCGTTCCCTGCAACATTGCCGCAGCGAATGGCCCCGCCACGATGCGTGGGTCGCGCCCGATGGATTCGATCAGCGCGAACACGCTGGGGTGTAGGGCGGACCGCACCTCGCCCAGCGTGAGAAGCATCTGTGCGACAGCGGCCGGGGCGAGAGTCGCCCACAGAGCGGCGGTGGCTGTGCCCGCGGCAAACAGGGCGGTAAAGGCCACCAGTGCGCGGTGCACTCGCCGGGCCCCATCACCGCCCTCGGCCAGCAGCGTGAGGGCGAGGGCTGACAGCATGGCGACGGCGACGATCATGAAACCCAGCGCGCGCATGGGTTCGCGGAAAAACTCGAAGCCGGGCAGCCATCCCAGTGTGATGTGAATGACGCCCAGCGCAAGGATTGCGCATGCCTGCAGCGCCTGCACCCCCCGGCGCGTGCGCAGGTGGGCGAGCGTCGCCGCCGCCCCCGCAGCGGCCAGCAACAGCGCCGCCGTGCCGCAGTATCCGGCGTGATCCCAAATGCCGCGGCGATTCAGGTGAACCCGTGTGATGCCGTCGCCGGCGGGATAGCGGAAAACGAATTCGAAGGCCGCGGAGACCAGCGAGAGAATCGAGGTGACGGCGGAATACGACCCCGACCCACGGTTCGCATAAGGCGTGTAAAGGATGACCGGGGCGAGTTGCGGCGCGGCAATGAGCGCGGCCCAGAACCAGATGGTGAGGCACGAAGCGAGTCGCGTGCGACGCGGTGTACCCGGCGCGAAGGCCGCCACCGTGGCCTGCATCCAGAGCGTGTACAGGGCGTATTGCGGCGCGCCCGAGAGGATGATAAGCGCGGTGGCGGCTACCGAGAGAAACAGATAGCTGCGATCCTCGGCGGTGGGTCCGTCTCGTCGCCGGTCTTCAAGGTGGCGCATGAGCGACGCCACGGCGAGGGGCATCCATGTGAGCGCGCAGGTGGAGATCAGGTGTCCCGCAAGGAAACGCGATGCGAACACGGCCCCCAGCACATGCACCAGCGCGCCTGCGGCGGCGGCCGTTGGCATGAACCGCAACGCACGACGCAGCGCAAACCAGGTCGCGGCGGCGGCGGCCACAATGTGCAGCGAAAGAAACACCAGCAACCCGGGGGCGGGCGGCAGCGTCATAAGAAAAAGCGAGTTCAGCGGATAAAACAAGGCTGTCTGCAGGCTTTCCACCACGGGATAACCGCAAAAGAGATGGGGGTTCCAGAAGGGAAACACGCCCCGGTGAAACCATCGCGTGAGAAAAACACGCTGCGGGGAAAAGTAGAATTCGTAATCCGACCGCGCGATCCCCGGCGAGCCGTGGGCACCCGAGTACCACAACTCCATCAGCGGCACGACGAGCGCCACAGCCAGCAGCAGCAGGGGGAAGAAGCGGGTGAGATTGCGTTTCATGGGAAGACCATCGGCATAACAAAACACAAAAGCCAAAACTTTGACGCAAAGACGCAAAGACGCAAAGACGCAAAGGCGCAAAGAAAAGCAAAGGCAGGGAAAAAAATAAAAACTTTCGGGGGAATTGCGGTTGTCGTTGCCTCGGTCAGGCCTTGTCCATCGCGTCCATAGTGTCCATAGTGTCCATTTCGTCCATCCCTCCCCCCATCTTTTTGCCCCGATTTTACGATTTTTTTTGGCCTTTCGCCGTAAAAAGGTGGTGCCGTGGGGGTGAAGATTTGGCTTACTTGAACTTACCTGCGGGGGGTGGGGATGAAGATTCTTGTTGACCCCCCCTACAACATATAGCATTACCTTGCCCCTGTTGTGTACCAGATATGGCTATTCGTTGCATAAATAGCTCACAGCTTGTACACAGCTTATTCACAGCCCTTTAACGATTATATCCGGAGTAAACCCAGATGTCGGTGCAGACCATCCACAATTCGACGCGTCCAGACGTGTCGTCCATTCCCGAGCCCTCTTTCAGTCCGAATGCCGTTACCGTTCTCGAGAAACGCTACCTGATCAAAAATGATTCCGGGGAACCGATAGAGACGCCCACCGAGTTGGTGTGGCGTGTCGCGTCGAACATCGCCGAGGGCGAGTTGAATTTCAATGCTGACCGTGCTCGTTTCGAAGAAGTGCGACAGCAGTATTACGAGTTGATGGCGTCCTGCGAGTTCATGCCGAATTCCCCGACCCTGATGAATGCTGGTAAAGGCCGTCCCCAGCAGTTAAGCGCCTGTTTTGTTATTCCTGTTGAGGATGCCATCGACTCTATTTTTGACGCGGTGAAGCATGCCGCGATTATCCATAAGACCGGCGGCGGTACTGGTTTTGCCTTCTCGCGCCTGCGCCCCAAGAACGACCGCGTGCGCAGCACCAAGGGCATCAGCAGCGGCCCCGTCTCCTTCATGAAAGTTTTCAACGCCGCCACCGAGGCTGTGAAGCAGGGCGGCACCCGTCGCGGAGCCAACATGGGCATCCTGCGCGTGGATCACCCTGATATTCTTGAGTTTATCGAGTGCAAGGCCGACATGACGTCGGTCACCAACTTCAATATTTCCGTCGCCCTGACCGAGAAGTTCATGGAGGCCGTGCTTGCGGAAAGCGATTACGACCTCGTGAACCCGAAGAATGGTCTGGTGGTTGGCACGCTCAACGCCCGCGAGGTGTTCGACAAGATGGTCGACAACGCCTGGCGCAACGGGGATCCCGGCATCGTTTTCATCGACCGCATCAACCGCGACAACCCGACCCCCCAGGTCGGCCCCATGGAAAGCACGAACCCCTGCGGCGAGCAACCCCTGCTCCCCTACGAGGCGTGCAACCTGGGCAGCCTGAACCTGGCCCTGATGACCCGCCGCGAAGTGGTGAGTGAGACCCCCGGCCCGGTGGAACTGACCGCCGACGGCTACACCTCGCGCAACCCCATGCACGACGGCACCTGCTGGGTCATCGACTGGGAGAAGCTGGCGGCCCGCGTGGAGCTGTCGATTCGCTTCCTCGATAACGTCATCGAGATGTCGGATTTCCCGCTGCCGGCCATCACGAACATCGTGAAGCACGGCAACCGCAAGATTGGTCTGGGCGTGATGGGCTTTGCCGATCTGCTCTACATGCTGGGCATCCCCTACAGCAGCCACGAGGCCGTGGCGCTGGGCGAGCGCATGATGCGTTTCATCAACGAGCACGCGGCGCGGGCTTCCGAGGAGCTGGCGCGCGAGCGCGGTGCCTTCGGCAACCATGCGCAATCGGCGTTCTGCGATGCGGACCACGCCTGGTACAACAACGGCGTCCCCCGCCGCAACGCCACCGTGACGACGATCGCCCCCACGGGTACGATTTCGATTATCGCCGGCTGCAGCAGTGGCATCGAACCGCTCTTCGCGCTCTGTTTCCACCGCAAGGTGCTCGACGGCGCCACGCTGGTGGAGGCGCACCCCTTCTTCGAGGAGGTCGCCCGGGCCCGCGGGTTCTTCAGCGAGACTCTCATGCAGGAAGTGGCGATGCACGGCGGCGTCGAGTCCATCGCCGATGTGCCCGAGGACGTGCGCCAGGTCTTCGTCACCTCCCACGACATTTCGCCCCTGTGGCATCTTGAGCATCAGGCTGGCTTCCAGCGCCATTGCGAGAATGCGGTCAGCAAGACGGTTAACTTCAACAACAGCGCCACCCGCGACGACGTGGCCGAGGTCTACATCCTCGCCTACAAGAAGGGCTGCAAAGGCACCACGATTTACCGCGACGGATCGCGCGACATCCAGGTGCTGAACCTTGGCTCGGGCAAGAAGGAAGAGTCCAAGGTTGAGGCATCGGCTGTGGTTAAATCGAACGGTAACGGCAATGGCAACGGCAACAGCAAGGCCGCCAATGGTAACGGCAACGGTGGCCACAGCGTTTCGGCGGCCGAGCTTACCCCCACGGGTTTGCGCCTCACGGTGGGCGGAGCCTCGGTGGGTATCAGCGCCGGTGGCGTGGCCGTGGGTAGCGCCACCAACGACCCGCTGGTGAAACGTTACCGCGTGGAAGGCGACGCCGCCAGTCTGGCTGGCCTGGCCGCCAGCGGACGCCTTACGCTGGTCGCCGACAACGGCGCCCACGTGCCGCTGCATCTCACGGCATCGTCCGGCATGGCCTCGTCGGGCGTGAAGCTGGTAATCGAGGGTAAGGCAACGGGCCCGACCATCAGCAGCGGGCGTTCCACCCCGGCGTGCCCCGAGTGCGGCAGCAACCTGGAGATGGCAGAAGGCTGCATGACGTGCCGTTCCTGCGGTTTCAGCAAGTGCGGTTGATGCAAGTTTGACGTTGTAAAGCAGCAGGCCGGTTCTGGTCCCCCCGCACCGCGGGGCGGCACGCAGGGCGGGTTGATCCGGGAGTCGTCAGGCGACCCCCGTGGAAGCGGCATGGCGTGTACGCGCGCCGTCGACCCGTTGATGCTTCCCCCTCTGCCGGGCTGTGCGGAGGTCGAGGCATCATGGGGCCGAGGGCGCAGAGCCCTGCGGGGGTTCTTCACCCGCGGCGGGTTGTGAATGGCGCCTCCTTCCGCGTGGGCATTTGCGGCTCACTTTCAGGTTGGACATCGCACCCTCTCACGAGTTTGCATGACTAAATAGTTTCGCGGCTGCCCCCGCTTTTTTGGGCGGGGGTGGTAATCCGCGACACCGGTGTGGCACGGGTCCCCTCTCCCGCGCAGCGAGGTTTCAAGTTCCTGCTCCTCTCCTTTCCTCGCCCGTGCCACTTTTTCGGTTTCGTGGATTTGTGTGCGCTATCATGTTCTCGGAGCGGGATGAGATGCACGCCTTAGGCATCTTACTGAAAATGTTTACGGAACAGGGTGGGAGGCGCGGGTCTCCCCGCATTACGCTGTGCTCAACGCCGGTCATGCCGTCGGTCTCGCTGACGCCAAACCGCGTGATCTATGGCGTGGTGGTGGCCGTTCTCGCGGCCGGGCTGGGCGTGGGCCACGTGTCGCTGCGCTTTGCCGTCAACGACCAGAAGCTGGCGCACCGCCAGTTGCAAACCCAGACCCGCGATTTGTTCCAGCGCCTCACGACGCTGGAACTGGAAAACGAAAAACTGTGCGGCCCCGACCAGTTGCGCGAGTACGCCGTGAAACAGTTGGGCATGGTGGAGTCGCGCGAAGAAACCATGACGGCACCCATGGCGGCGCTGGCCGTGGTCCCGCGCACGCAACCCTCGGAAGAAGCCGCCCGCCGCATGCAAGACGACCTGCGCGCCCGAAGCGTGGCGGGGTCCGACGAGAAACAATCCCCCATGGAACGCGTGACGGATACCCTGTTAAACGTCCGCCCCGCCATGGCCGGAGCGCTGGAAGCCGTGAAGGAAAACAAAGCCGAAAAGCCGTAAAAACTTTTCCACAAAGGAATTGCTGATTTTTCTGTTTCCGCAACAGGATGAGTCCTTTTGACGGTTTTTTCAACTGCAAGTCGGGGTAACGCGTTGCAATTGGAGGTGATGGGATCCATGCAAACATCACGCCCGGAGCGGCCGTGGATTCTTCAGTAATCCCGCCTCCTCTCCAAGTCGGCATCGTGCCCCACTTTTTCGTCGAATCGCGACCGGTGTGCGACCGGTGTGCAACCGGTGTGCAACCGGTGTGCAAGCCTCCAAAACGCCCGCCCTGAGATTGTATTCCCGTCTGGACCCCGTGCCTCTGCAGTGAGATTAGGTTTTCGTTTTTTTTGCCTCTCTATGTATGCGCAACCACTCCCTCCTCGAGGAAACGTGAAAAGGACATGCCAATGTCTTGACATAAATCTTTTCAGAGAATGGGTAAACTTAATTGCCCTCCAATCAGGGCACTCATGTTTCTGCTTTTCTTTGCGTCCTTTGCATCTTTGCGTCAAAATTTGGCTTCTGCTTTTTTGTTCTCCCACGGAAGGGGCGGTTCATGGTTTCTTCGGAAGTGATTCTTGAGGCGAAGGGTATCTCGCGCAAGTTCTGGCGCACGCAGGCGGTGTTGCCGATGGACCTGGACCTGCGGGCCGGCGAGGTGCTTACCGTGACCGGCTTGAACGGTGCGGGCAAGACGACGCTGCTCACCATGATGGCGGGCGCGCTCTACCCCACCACGGGCGACATCCATGTGTTCGGCCTCCATCGCTGGCGTGACAATTTTGCCATCCGGTGCCGGTCGTTTTTTCTGCCGGTCACGTTTCCCTATGGCGGACAGGCCACGCCCTACGAATACCTGCGGTTTATCGCGCAGATCTACGGCCTGCCCAAGGCCACGTTCCACGCGCGGCTGGAGGAACTCTGCCCGCAGCTCGACTACATGGGGCAGCTCGGGCGCGTGTGGGAGAAACTGTCGCTGGGTCAGGTGCGCAAGGCGGGGCTGATCGCCGCGTTTCTGCCCGAGGTGGAACTGCGCATCCTCGACGAGCCGTTCGCGTGGGGCATCGACCCTGCCGGCATGGAGGTGCTCTACCGCTGGATCGCCGAGGCGTCCGAGCGCCACGGGTCTGCCACGGTATTTTCCACGCAGGTGCTCGACCAGGCCGAAACAGCCGCCGACCGCGTGCTGCTCCTCGACAAAGGCGGTGTGCGCTTCTGCGACAAACCCGACTCGCTGATCGCCGAGGCGGGAATCTCCCCCGGCGAACCGCGCGCCTTCACCCGCGCCTTCATGAAACTCGCCGGGCAGGACGCGCCGGAGTGAGAACAGTTCCGTCGGATAAGCGGGCTAACTTGCTTCTCCTCGACCGGGTCGAAGAGTGGGCCCGGCAACGCTATGTTCTGCGCGAATTCTTCGCCCAGATCGGGTGGAGCATAATATTCTTCTATGCGGGATTAGTCTTATTTCTACCGCTGGGAAAACTGATGCCGGTTGATCAGGTTATAGGGATGTTTCCGTATTTTTCAGCGCTGATTGTGATCTGGCATCTTAACAGGGTCCGCCAGCGCCTTGAGGAAACAGGGCTGGCTCTTCCTGTTTCTCCCCGCAGATTTATATTATCGCGGACTTATGACCGGGTCTTGCTTGGTACGTATGCAATCGGTTTTCCTTTTGTTGCAATCTCATTAACGCTTTATAATTTCGCCCAGTTAACTCTATTGCAAGCTATCTTCGTTTGTTTGGGCTGTGTCACTTCTGCACTTTTAACACTCAGCCACATGTTGAAACCCGCCCCATGGGACATCCCTTTTTTCTGTCTGCGTTCAGGCGCTTACCCGCTATTCAAGTGGGCGGTCAATAAGAAGCCCATGAGGCTTTTGGTGCCGTTTATGTGGTTGTTCGTACTAATTTTTAACATGAACCGGGTAGAGTTGGGCTTTTTCAACTCCGCAGCGGGTACCCATCCCTTTGGCGAAGTTGTGTATTTTTTTATCAACCCCATCGGGTCCATTTGGCGGATAGAATCGGGGCATTTCCCCTGGGTCGCGCTGGGTCTCACGGGTGTGCTTTTGGCAGCAGCAGTGGCAGCTTATTTTTCCATCGTTCATACCCTGCGGCAACCGATGGAGATTCTGGAGCGATCGGAATACGAAGCGTTTCAGAAGGGTCTTCCCGCCGCAACTTACCTTGGCCACCTCGGTGGGATGGACACTGCGAGAGATGGCTCAGGCGATGATGCCAGGCAGAGCGCAACCACCGGCGGGGGTGACTCGACACTGGATGCGCTGGAAAAGAAGACCAAGACGTCTTACATGGAGAATGCCTCGCCCGAGGCGGTGATGGCTCGCGCGTTTCCGCTGCGAACGCGCATGTTGATTTTGATGATACTTGCCATGGCTGGGGTTATGGGCTGGTTTGAATATCAGGATAAAGGATTTAACTGGAAGTCAGCTGCACAGGTGATGCTCCAGACTTATGTGATTTGGGGCTGTTTCTCATGTTTAATATTTTTACGACCGATGCCTTTTGCACACTGTCTACCAGGCCGCTGGACGACCCTGTTGCGAGAACAACTGCGAGTGTCCGGCTGGGAATTGATGGGCGCGCACATCGCGATTGCGGCGGCGGCTACGGTTGTGTTTCGCCCGTCGTGGTGGGTTTTCTTTGTGTACTTTGCTTTATTGTTAGAAGCGAGTCTCATCGCATTGGGGTTTAAGTGGTTGATGCTGCACGAAAGCAAGTTGAACAGACCCGAGGGGTACTTCGCGGTTTCGTCGGGGGTGATTGGCATTCTGGGTGCTGAGGCTGTGTTGATCTTACTTAATGAAAATAAAAGACTCGGCTCTTTTGAGGCAATCTTGATGGGTATTGTGCTTCTGGTGGGCGTTTACATCGCCGCAGTCTTGCTGCCGCTATGCCTCAGACAAGGCCGCCTCACGGGCTGGCAAATGAACGCTCCCGCGCTTAAACCGGGCAGCACAAACAAGGCGCAGGAACCCCTTATCTCGTAGGCTAAAGCCAAAGCCAAAACTTTGACACAAAGACACAAAGAAAAGCCAAAGATGGAAATTGGTCGAGGCTGTTTCTCTGGCAGTTAACCCTCTGATTCAAGGAAGGGGAGGTTCATGCTTGGTGCGGAAATGATTCTTGAGGCGATGAAGACTTCGCACAAGTGCGGGGACATGCGCGCCTGCACGAAACTCGTCCGACTGGACGCACCGCAGTGAGCGCCCCGCGCGTCGAGCCTCGCCGCAAGCCGCAGAAGTTGGGCTGGCTACCTGTGCGAGTGATGATACTGCGCTGGGTTGGTGTCTTTATCATCTATTGCCTGGTTGCCTTACTGTGCGGTCTTTTGACCTTCGGATTATCAATTCCGTTAATGAAGGTTCTTACACTAACCCATGGCCCCGCGTTGTTGTTGCCGTACGTTCTTATGGTAGCGGTGGGTGTATTGGGTGGTAACAATACGGATCTCGTCAGTCAGACTTGGCTTGTTCTGCCTGTTATTCCGCGGCGACAGATTTGGCTCAGTCCCGTTAACTTGGCCTTGTGGGCCCTCTATGCGCTTGTTTTGCCTTCGGCGCTGGCCTGGGGATTCTTTTATTTTGGCAATGTGACGGTGGAGCAAGCCATCGTGGTCTTCATTGCGTGTGCGACCGCGGTGCTGCTTGGGATCAACCACCAAGTCAATCCCGCGCCATGGGATGCTCCCCTTTTCGCTCTGCGTGCAATGGGGCATGCATGGTTATGGATTGTGAAACGTACTGGTTGTCTCGGTTTGTTTTTGATCGGCGTGGCTCTCGTTATGCTGTTTTATCCGGGTGCCTGGCTGAAAACTTTCATCGAGCGCCCCCTCGGCAGTAATCCTCTGGCTGAAGTTGCTTACTTCTTCATCAGCCCCATTGGCTCCATCTGGCGGTTGCAATTGGGCGATGCTCCACCGTGGATGCCTCTGGCGCTGCAGGGAGTTTTGGTTGCCGGGGCGGTGGCCGCTGCGGTGTCGGTGTGGCGCACTCTGCGTGCACCCATCCGTGAATTGGAAACCGCGGAGTTCGATGCGTTTCAAGCGGACCGCCCGTCTTCGACTTATCTCGGTCGAATAGGTGCGGTGGACCAGGCACGGAGAGACGATGTCGAGGGCGCAGACGACGGGAAGGAAAACGACGAAGCGCCCACCTTTGAACAACTGAAGCAGGGGGATGAGTCTTACATGGAGGGGGCCACCCCCGAAGCGGTGTTGGAAAACGATAGCCCGGTTGTGGCGAAGCACTGGCTAACTGTCATGCTGGTGGTCTTTTGTGGAGTTCTGATCGGGATGTATTTTGAGGGATACCTCACCTGGGACAGATTTTTAATACTGGTGCGCAGCTTCGGTTTGCTGTGGATTTTCATTCCCGTGGGTCTGGTTCAGGCGCCGGGTTTTGAGGCGCACTGTCTGCCGGGCCGATGGCCTGTTTTGGTGCGTCAGCAATTTCGTAAGAGTGGACGGCAACTTGTGGGGGTAAACGTAGCGGTTGCCCTCGCTACCACCGCCGCCGGGGCGGGGCCGTGGTGGTTGTTCTTTGTCATGGTCGCATTGTATGCCGAGACGTATTTTATCTATAATGGCATCCAATGGTTGAGCCTGCATGAGAAGGACTTGAGACGTGTGGCGGGCCTGACAGCATTAATGACGGTGTTGGTGCTGGCGATGCTTGGGGGCGTGGCCGTCCTTGTTGCGGTTGATGATCCTGCAAAGTTTGCGAAACAAGCGGGGTACCTGGCGGCGATGCTGGCTGTTTATATGGGGGTCGTGTTGCTGCCGTTGGTGATGTGGCATGCCCACCGCACCGGCTGGCAAATAAACAGCCCAGCCCCACCTCGCGGCGCGGTGGAAAACCTCCTGAGTGTAGAGGTGGATGAGGACGCTTGATATGGGACCGGCACCCTCGCTGGTTGCAGTGAGGTATCTGGCATTTCGGGAGCGGAATGGTGTTCCTGCTCTGCGCTAGAAGGGCGATTCGTGAATCACCCTTACAAAAGCCGATTCAACTACCGGTGGTTCTTTTCCCTCTTTTGCTCTTCTTTGTGTCTTTGTGTCAAAGCATTGGCTTCATGCTTTTTTTTGCGCTCTTTGCCAGGCGTCTTTCAGGGTGGCGGTGCGGTTGAAGACAGGTTTTCCGGGGGCGCTGTCTATCGGGTCCAGGTGGAAATAGCCCAGCCGCTCGAACTGCACGGGGATGCCGCCGGGTTTCACTTCGCCCAGGGCCGGTTCCAATTTGCAGCCGGTCAGCACTTCGAGACTGGCGGGGTTCAGGTTGTCGGTGAAGTCGCCGCCCTCGGGCACGTTGTCGGGGAACTCCGCGGCGAACAGGTGGTCGTACAGCCGCACCTCGGCGTCCACGGCGTGGGCGGCGCTCACCCAGTGGATGGTCGCCTTCACCTTGCGTCCGTCGGGGGAATCGCCGCCGCGCGTGGCGGGGTCGTAGGTGCAGCGGACCTCCACGACGTTGCCGTCGGCGTCTTTCACCACTTCGTTGCAGGTGATGAAGTAGCCGTAGCGCAGCCGCACTTCGCGGCCGGGGGTGAGGCGGAAATATTTGGGCGGCGGAACTTCGCGGAAGTCGTCCTGCTCGATGAAAAGCTCGCGCCCGAAGGGCACCTGGCGCGTGCCGTCGGCCGGGTCTTCGGGGTTGTTGACGGCCTCGCACATCTCGGTCTGGCCTTCGGGGTAATTGGTGATGACGACGCGCAGCGGGCGCAACACGCCCATCATGCGGGGCGAGCGGCGATTGAGGTCTTCGCGCACGCAATGCTCCAGCATGGCGAAATCCACCACGCTGTCGCTTTTCGCCACGCCGATGCGGCTGCAGAAGTCGCGCATCGACTCGGGCGTGTAGCCGCGCCGGCGGATGCCGGAGATCGTCGGCATGCGGGGGTCGTCCCAGCCGCTCACGTGGCCGTCACGCACAAGCATCAGAAGCTTGCGCTTGCTCATCACGGTGTTGGTCAGGTTCAGGCGGGCAAACTCGATTTGTTGCGAATGGTGGATGCCCAGCTCGCGCAGTACCCAGTCGTAAAGCGGGCGGTGATCCTCGAACTCGAGCGTGCAGATGGAATGGGTGATGCCCTCGATGGAGTCGCTGATGGGGTGCGCGAAATCGTACATCGGGTAGATGCACCACGCGTCGCCGGTGCGGTGGTGGGTGGCCTTGAGGATGCGGTAGATGACCGGGTCGCGCATGTTGAGGTTGGGCGATGTCATGTCGATGCGGGCGCGCAGCGTGTGGGTGCCCTCGTCGAATTCGCCGGCGCGCATGCGGGCGAAGAGGTCGAGGCTCTCCTCGGCGGAGCGGTTGCGGAAGGGGCTTTCGGTGCCGGGCTCGGTGAGGGTGCCGCGGCGCTGGCGGATTTCCTCGGCGGTGAGATCGCACACGAAGGCCTTGCCGTCGCGGATAAGCTGGACGGCGTAATCGTAAAGTTGCTGGAAATAATCGGACGCAAAAAATTTGTCGGTGCCCCAGTCCCAGCCCAGCCAGCGCACGTCTTCCTGGATGGATTCGACGTATTCCATTTCCTCTTTGGTGGGGTTGGTGTCGTCGAAGCGCAGGTGGCAGCGGCCGTTGTTTTCGGCGGCGATGCCGAAGTTGAGGCAGATGCTCTTGGCGTGGCCGATGTGGAGGTAGCCGTTGGGTTCCGGGGGGAAGCGGGTGACCACGGCACCGTTCCATTTGTTCGAGGCGAGGTCTTCGGCCACGATTTTGCGGACGAAATCCTGCGGGCGCGCAGCGTTATCAGGGGTTGGGGGTGTCGGTTCGGTCATGATAACCCCAGAAACAAGACCGACCCGGCGCAGGTGTGCAACAGACAAATGCTGATTTAAAGAAGTGGGTTACGCTCGGATGGGTCTGGTGGGTTTGCGAGGGTTGTGGCGAGGCGTGCGGCGAGGGTTACGTTGTTTACTACCAGGGCGCGGTTGGCGACGAGGGTGCGTCCGTCGGAGAGCGCCTCAAGTTCGTGGAGCAGAAACGGTGTGACGGCTTTGCCGCGCACGTTTTTTTGGTCGGCGCGCGCAAGCGCTTCGTCGATCCATACGTTCAATTCTTCCGGAGCGATGGCGGCATCGACGGGCACGGGCGTTACCACCAGAATCCCGCCGGCACGCGCACCCAGCGCGAAGTGCGTTTTCGCAAAATTGCCGAGGGCTGCGATCTCTGTGAAGGTTACGTCCAGCGGGTGTCCGCTTTCGCGCGCGTGAAACAGGGGGAAGCTCCCGGTGTTGAAACCTGCCACGGGCACGCCGAGGGTTTCGAGCCACTCGAGCGTGGCCGCCACGTCGAGAATCGACTTCGCCCCCGCGCACACCGTGGCCACGGGGAAGCGCGCCAGTGCGGGAAGGTCGCCGGATACGTCGGGTAGCGTGGCTGATCCGCGATGCACGCCGCCGATGCCGCCGGTTGCAAACACCCGGATGCCCGCCAGCGAACACGCCTGCAGACACGCGGCCACGGTCAGCGCGCCGGGTCGGCCCGACGCCAGCACGGCGGCGAAATTTTGCAGGTTCACCTTCACTATGTCGGGGTTGGGTGCGCAGAAAAATTCGATTTCCCCGGGCGACAAACCTACGCGCAGTCGGCCATCCAGAATGGCGATGGTGGCGGGCACCACGCCCTGCTCGGCGGCGGTGGCTTCGCAGTCGCGGGCAACGTCGCGGTTCAGCGGGTGTGGCAGACCGAAGGCGAGGATGGTTGTTTCCAAAGCCACCACCGGTTCCTCGGCGGCGAGGGCCGCGTCCACTGCGGGCGCGATGTGCAGGTACTCCGGCGACGACGCAAAGGGCAGGTCCGCGCCCCGGCTCACAACTCGAATCCTCCGGGCAGCAGCGCTGCGGCGGTCGTCACTTCCACGGTGCCATCGGATCCCACCAGCAGCACGCGCATCTGCGGATTGAATTGCGTCAGCCACTGGCGGCACGCGCCGCAGGGGGTGGCGCGCAGGCCATCGGGCAGCACCACGGCGCAAGCTTCCACGTCGCGACTGCCCGCCGCCACGGCGCTCCCGATGGCCACACGCTCGGCGCAAATGCTCAGGCCATAGCTGGCGTTCTCCACATTGCAGCCGCGGAAGATGCGCCCGTCGCCGGTGCGGATCGCCGCGCCCACGTGGAAATTCGAGTACGGCGCGTACGCCATCTCGCGGGCGGCGCGGGCCTCGGCCAGCAGTTCGTGGTCGGCGGGGGTAAGCGTTTGGTTCGTCATCATCGGGCCTCTCTTGCGGCGTTTTCCATGCGTCGTTTACCGACGCTTTCCAGCACGAAAATCAGAAGGAAAAACAACATCACCTGAACCAGCGCGATGGCTGCACCGGCCCACCCCAGGCGCGGCAGGTTTACCGCCGACAACCCCACGGTGAGCGTGACCAGGTGGATGAAAAGCACGGCGCCCGGGCGCGAAAATCCGAGCGCCACCAGGCGGTGCGAGAAGTGGTTCTGGTCGCCCTTCATGAGCGGCAGCCCGCGCCGCCAGCGGATGAACATGACGGAGGCGGAATCGAAAATAGGCACGCCGAGAATAACCAGCGGCGCCACCACGGGCAGTTGCGTGGGCACGCCCTCGCGGTAATACGTGACGAGGATGCTGAGGGCCGCCAGCATGTAACCGATGAAGAGCGAGCCGCTGTCGCCCATGAACAGGCGCGCGCGCGGGAAGTTCCACGGGATGAACCCTGCGATGGAACCGAGCAACACGGCGAACATCGCCATCATGAAAAACTCGCCGCCGAGGCGCGACACGAGAAAAAAGTTGAGCGCGCAAACCACCGCCACGCCCGAGGTGAGGCCGTTCATGTTATCGAGAAAATTGAAGGCGTTGGTCAGCAGCACCACCCACGCGATGGTGAGCAGGGCCGACGGCAACACGCCCGGGATGAAGCATTTGATGGTGATGCCCGCGGCCACCAGCGGCAGCGCTGAGACAATTTGCAGCGTGAGTTTCGTGAGGGGGCGCAAGTTGAAACGGTCGTCGGCCAGGCCCGTGAGAAAGAGCAGCGTGGCACCGCCGAGCAGCGCGGCGATGCGCGGCGCCATGGCCGGAATGTTTGCCAGATGCGCCGCGGTGCCCGGCGGGGCGAAATGTGCGGGGGCGGAAAAAAGCGCCGCGAGGGCCAGCGCGATGGTGACCATGAACGACAAAAATATCGCCGCGCCACCGCAACGCACCATGGGTGCCGTGTGGATTTTCGCGGGGTTCACGGCGTCCATAAAACCCAGCCGGCGCCCCGCGCTTCGCACAAGGGGCGTGAGCGCAAAGGTGATGAAAAATGCGGCGGCCGCGGCGGCGAGGTAGTATGCGTCGAGAGGGAGAGTCATGGAGTTGTGGGTTCAGAGGCCTACACCCGGCGGCGGGGCGAGGGCAAACGCAAAAAATGGGTCCGATCGACGCGAAAGGGTTGGCGCAAAAAAAAACGCCGCAACGCCGGAAAACAAGGAGAAAAAACCGGCGCCGCAGCGGAAGGAGAGAGAGTGGTCAGAGAAGATGAATTGCGGACGAATTGTCAAATCCACAAAGAAAAAAGGGGCGGTATGGTGCAGCCCTGAATGGGTCATAAAAGCTCAAACACTCGAACCGCTCGCTCTTCGTTTCGATAGCTTGAGTACCGCCCCGGGTGCCAAACTTGGGGTTGTCAAAGAACACTCTCGGGCGACGTTTTCCAGCTCCTTGGTAGCCATATATGTCGCTTGGTGAAGTGTCTTCGCTATAGATGTAGTCATTCGTCAAGGGAAAAGTGCATGACATGTTAATGGGTGGTTGAGATTGTGATGACCGAAAACCGGACGAAAAGCGGTTGAGAGTACCGGTGTCTTAAAACGGGACGTGGAGGCAAGTAATTTTGTTATATCGATTTGCGCGGACGCTCTTTTGGGCGATTAGTTATTTGTTTTCAAAAACCCTTCAGGCTTTGTCTGTATCGCTGCATAAAAAAGGGACGCTCAAAATAACGGAGGAAGGGTAATCGCCCCGAAAAAAACTGCACTAATTTGAAATTTGGGTGGCAAGGGGTCTGCGCTGTTGGTGCGGGCGAGAGGACTTGAACCTCCATGGGTTGCCCCGCCAGATCCTAAGTCTGGTGCGTATGCCATTTCGCCACGCCCGCACTCGGGGGGTGATGCTTATGTTAGCGGTTTGGGGGGCACGCTATTCCGCGTCGCCTTTGGTTTTGGGCGGATCGTCTTGCGCGGGGGGTGTTTCGGGGGGCAGGCGGTGGCCTTGGGCGTCGTGGTTCAGACGCCAGATGGCGGCGAGGCCGAAGAGGGTAATTTCTGGGTCGTCGACTTTCACGTGGCGCGAGGCGGCGATGATAGCGGGGGCCTGGCCGCCGGTGGCGACGATGGCGGTGGTGTAGCCGAGTTCGGCCCAGATGAGGTCGATGAGGTGGTCGATGGCGCCGACGAGGCCGTGCATGATGCCCGAGCGGATGCTTTCGACGCTGGTGCGGCCGATGGCCTGGTCGGGCATGCGGGGCTTGGCCAGGGGCAAGCGGGCGGTGCCGCGCGAGAGGGCCTCGCTGCTCATGGCAATGCCGGGCAGGATGGCGCCGCCGAGGTATTCGCGGTCGCGCGAGAGGACGTCGATGGTGACGGCGGTGCCGAGGTCGACCACGAGCAGGGGCGCGCCGTGGCGGGCGATGCCGCCGGCGGCGTTGGCGATGCGGTCGATGCCCACCTCGCCGGGTTTGGCGTAGAGGTTGCGCACGGGCAGGCGCGCGGTGTGGGTGACGTTGAAGGCGCGCAGGCCGAAGGCGAGGTGCATGGCGTCGTCGAGCACGCCGGTGAGGGCGGGCACCACGCTGCCCATCACCACGGCGGTGATGTGTGAGTAGGGCACGCCGCGCAGTTCGAGCAGCTGGCGCGAGAGGATGGCATATTCGTCGGCGGTGCGGCGCGTGTGCGACGCGAGACGGCCAAAAAAGACGCATTGTTCCTCGCGGAAGAGCCCGAGGGTGATGTTCGTGTTTCCGATGTCGATGGCGAGCAGCATGAGTTTGCGTGGGACAGAAAAGGCACAGGCGGGGCGCGGGGGCAATAGTAAAAGAAGCTGATGCTTTGACACAAAGTCACGAAGTCACAAAGAAAAGCAGAAGCCAAAACTTTGACGCAGAGACGCAAAGAGCGCAAAGAAAAGTTTAAGCTTGTTTGGAAAAGCATTAGGGGGTGGGCGGTTGGCTGTTGTCCATAGCGTCCATGATCGTCCATAAAGTCCATCTCGTCCATTCGGTCATTCGCCCCGTTCCCGCCTCCACCGCAACATCGCGCTTGCCTCCTTGGGGGTTGCGGGCAAGGGATGTTTTTCCATGGAAAGCAAGTCCCACGAAACGCCCGACCCAGCAGCGCGCCCGACGGGCGAGTTCGCGCGAGCATGAGTAACGCGCGGCGCCATGCGCGTAACACCGTCGCCTTGTTGCTGGCGGCGGTGGTGGGCAAGGGGCTCTTTCTGGTGGCGAACCTTGTCATTATCAAAGCGCTCACGGTTCCCGCCAATGGCCTGCTGCAGCAGTCGTATATTTTCGGCACGACGTTTATGTTGCTCACAGATTTCGGGCTGCGCGGCTGGCTTGTGCGCGAGTTGTCGCGCAAGCGCGACGATGAAGCGGCCACGCGGACGGCGTTTGGTCATGCGCTGAACGCGCGCCTTTTGGCGGGGGCGGGCGCACTGGTGCTGGCGCTGCCGGCCATGCGGGCCAGCGGTTACGATGCGCAGGCCACGGCCTTCGTGGCGTTGTTCATGGTGTACGGGCTCATCGATTCCGTGTCGTTCATCTGCAAGGCGGGGCTACGCGCCCGCGAACGCATGGGCACCGAGGCGGTGTGGAGCACGGCGGGGCGCGTGGGGATTCTGGCGCTGGTGATTGCGCTGCAACGCACGGGGCACCTGACCATCGTAAACATCGCGCTGGCGCACATCGCGGGGGCGCTGGTGGAGGTGGTCGGTCAATATGTTGTTTTGTCAAAATGTGCACCTGTTCATTTGTTTAATCGTTTCGATGTGCGGGGGATAACTGCCACGCTTCGGGTGGCGGCCCCGCTGGCGGCGTTGGGCGTGGTGGGGATGATGTATCTGCGCATGGGCACGTTCGTGCTGTCGAAAATGGCGGGCGAGGAGGCGGTGGGCTACTACAACACGGCGGCCAAGTTCCCCGAGGCGCTGTCGTTCATACCTCTCGCTGCGGTTAACGCGCTCGTGCCTTATCTGTCGCGTCACCATTCCGACTCCGCGCTGCTGCGTCGCTACGGTTCACTTCTCGTTCGCTATCTGGGCTTCATTGCACTGACGGCGGCGGCGATCTTCGTGTGGGAAACAGAGTGGTTCATCCGGCTTATGTTCAAACCCGAGTATCTGGTGGCGGCGCCCGTGCTGCGGTGGTTCGGGGCGTATGTGTTTCTTTCCGCCATGCAATATGTGCTGGCTAATTTGCTCATCTGCATGAACGCGGAGTGGCGGGTGGTGCAGCGGTTTGTGTTCTGTTTCGTGGTGAACCTGGTGCTGAACCTGGTGCTGGTTCCGCGCTGGGGTGCGCTGGGCGCGGCGGTGGCGCTGGTGGCGGGTGAGGCGTCGGCCACGGTGATCGACACGGTGCTGCTGGCGCGGCGCGGTGTGCATCTGCAGGTGCGGCTGGTCGGCGAGTTTGTGCTGTTCGTGGCGCTGGTTTCGGGGGCCATGTTGGCGGTTCCGGTGGACAACGCCTGGCTGCGGGTGGGCGCGGGTTGCGCCGTGGCGGCGGTGTTCGCGGGGGGCATGGCGCTGACGGTGGACAGGGAAGTAGTGCGGCGGGTGTTGGGAAAAAGCTAAACTTTGATGCAAAGACGCAAAGCGCGCAAAGAAAAGCAGAAGAGGGGAGGCAGGTAAAAAGCCTGCTTCACCCGGGGTGGTGGGCGGTCAGTTGTTTTATGTCGCCGCTGTAGATGGGGCGTTGCATGCCGGCGTCGGTGCGGACCATCAGCGCGCCGTCGGGGGTGATGGACAGGGCCACGCCGCGCAGGATGCCGTCGGGGGTGGTTACCTCCACGTGGCGGCCGAGGGTGTCGCACAGTTGGTTCATGCGACGGGGCAGATCGACGGCGGCATCGGGTGTGGCGAGCAGGGTGCCAAGGCGCTGGAGAATCGCGGCCAGCAGCGTGGGGCGCTGGACGGATCCCGCGCCCGCGTGTTGCAGTTCCAACTCCAGCGATGTGGGCGGCACGTGGCTGGGGGGCGGCAGTTGGTCGGCGGTCTGGTGGACGTTCACGCCGATGCCCGCCAGCAATACGCCCGAGCCGGGCGGTTGCTCCAGAAGGATGCCCGCCGTTTTGCGTTCGTGGATGAGGATGTCGTTGGGAAACTTGATGCGCGCGGCCAGGCCGGTGACGCGGGTGATGGCCTCGGCGGCGGCCACGGGCAGGGCGAGGGTCAGCAGCGGCGGCGCGGGCACCTGGGCGCGATCGAGAATGAGCGTGAACAGCAGCGCCGTCCCCGGCGGCGCCAGCCATGCGCGGTTGAAGCGCCCGCGTCCGGCCGACTGATGATCCGCCACCACCACGGTGCCATGCAGATCGGCGGCGGCTCGCGCCCCCCCGGCGCGGGCAATAAGGTCGCGCGCAAAATCACTGGTGGAAGCAATGTCCTCGAAAAAATAAAACCGCCGCGCCAGATCCACCTCGCCCAACGCAATCTGTAAAGCCTCGCGGTAGTGGGGGGGAGAGGCACCTTGCTCTGTCAAAGCGGTTTGCGTCCTTCCACCATACGGTGCCAGCCCCAGTGGTTGCCGAGGAATCGAATCAGAGATGCAGGGAACATGCGTTGCATGCGCCCGTAATGGCGTGCGTCGAAGAATCGCACGTAGGTCTGAAGGTCGGCAAAACCAGCATGAGAGAACAGCGCCAGAGCTTCTCTCGCATTATACACCCGGGCTAACGGGCAATCCGGCCCGTCTGTGTTTATGGAAACCCAGCGATCATGGGTCATGTTTCCTTCGAGTAATATCTCGCGATGGCGTTGAAGGATCGCAGGATCCAAACCTGTTAGTTTCGCCAGTAATCGCGGGGCGATGTCGGGACGAAGAGCGTGGCGTAACATCTTTCGCAGGAACATGATTTCGAAGAGGTAGTTTATCGAGGTGCGATTATAAAGCATCACGGTAAAGCTGCCTCCCGGACGCAGTACTCGCATCATCTGGTTAACAATGGCGGGTGGGTCGGGGCTGTGGTGGATGACGCCGAAAGAATATACGTGGTCGAAGGATTCGTCGGGGAAACTCATCTGCTCTGCGTTCATTTGTTCAACCGTGGCGGAGAGGCCGAACACGGCAAATGCTTCGCGGGCGAGGGCGGTGCTCCCTTCGTCGAGATTGATCCCCACATAGTTTGCAGCACAGGCGGCGAAACGGCGTCCGTCTGTTGCCACACCGCAGCCAATCTCCAGAACATCGCGGTCCGAAAATTCGTCGAAGCGGGCGACTGAAGGAATATGTGGTTCGGCCTTGTAGCGTTGTTGCTCTATGTCGAGGAAGTAGTCCCGACGGTCAGCCTCAGAACTCAGCGCGGAGTTGCAGGGATGGGTTGACCAAAAAGTGGCAACATCGGTCAGCGCGGAGGTTTGCAGTTGGTTTCCATCCTTCATGATGGAGCCGAAAGTGGCGATCAGGTGCAGGAACTCAACCCCAAATGGGGTCATGAGGAAAAACGGAACGAATTCTTATGGACAGAAATCTGATGTGGCATTGAGGTGCGAAGCCATGTGCGCTAATATCACTACAGACCAACGAGATTTTGTGGTCGTTGCCTCGGAGAAATGGGAAAGCGGAAACCAAACCTCCAAGCATCATATTGTCCGGCAGTTACTTTCGCGCGGTAGCCGTGTTTTATATGTTGAGAACATCAGCATGCGGTCATTCGGGAGTGAGGGTGCACGAGATTTCAACAAAGCCTGGCGTGTGTTGCGTAAGTTTGCCGGTGGCAGAACAGCGCCACTTCCTGGTCTGCATTGTGTGGCACCGATTTACTTGCCCTTCCCGAAATTGAAGGTGGCGGCAGCCATAAACAAGGTTCTGGTGCCCTGGTATCTGCGGCGTCATCTCAAGGCGTTAAAGATGAAGTCACCCGTCTATCTTTACTTCATGCCCACGGGGATTCGGCTGCAAGGCAGGTTGGGCGAGAGTGTGGCGGCCTACTACATTGTGGACAATTACGCGGCTTTCGCGGATGTTGAACAGTCAGCAATGAGGGACTTGGAAGCCGAGGCATTGAAACGGGCCGATGTCGTTTTTGCTACGGCTCAGACTTTGGTGAATGATCGTTCCGCCCTTCGCGAAGACATTATTTTTTCTCCGCACGGCGTTGATATCGAACACTTCGCGGCGGCTCGTCGCGAAGAAACCGTGGTCCCTGCTGACATGGGGCATCTTCCAAAACCGCGCATTGGCTTTATGGGAAGCATTCCGCATGATTCGGTTGATCTTCAACTCCTTGTGACTTTGGCACGGGCGCGGCGAGATTTTCAGATTGTTCTTTTTGGTCGCCCGCAAACCGACATCAGTTGTCTTGTCGCCGAGCCCAACATCCATTATCTTGGGCCGAAGAAATACGAAGAGCTTCCCGGTTATCTGAAGGGGTTGGATGTCGCCCTTATTCCATTTCTGGTGAACGACCTCACGCGCGACCTTAACCCCATCAAGTTGCGGGAGTATCTGGCGGCGGGGTTGCCGGTGGTTTCCACGGACTTACCGGCCATGCGGCCCTTCGCGGCTAATGTCTCCCTGGTGCTGGGTGCGGATGGTTTTGAATCAGCCATCGATGCGGTGCTCGCGGACCCACCGGTGCCGGAGGTGCAGCAGGCGGCCGTGGCCGATGCATCGTGGGAGGCGCGGGTGGATGCGGTGCTCGATGCGCTCAATGCTGCGTTGGAAAAGAAAAACGCCAAAGCGGATGAGCGCCCTTAGAGCGATTTTGACGTAAGTGTTAACATCTCCTGCAATCTCGAAATAGTTGGAGCATTCGGTTCGGGGCGACTGTGCGTGCAGGGCAAACTGGAGGCTGCGTGGAGGCCTGAGGCAGACCTCTGTGTGGATAACGGCTTGCCAATTGCGCGCCGCTTGCACCGCTTGCACACCGCTTGCACACCGGTTGCACACCGGTTGCACGCCGTCAGCAAGTGGGCAAGTGGGAGGCGGTAGCATCAGGCACCCGTGCGCTGCCGTGATGGCCACCGACATCAGGGAAGGGCGGTCACAATTCGACATCCCAGCGCACCACGAGTCTGTAATCATTTGAATCGAAAACGCTTTAGCCGGTTTGCAGCACGCCCTTGAAATCGATCAACGTTTGATCGGGTCGCAGTTGGGACCAGTCGTAGAAACGAAAGGGTCGATGGGCCACTAACAGCGCCAGCAGATCGGCATGGGCGAGGCACTCTTCGAAGGATTTCAGTTCCACGCCCGGCATGGCATGCACGTAGGGGTCACATGCCCACACCTTCACATCGGGCAGTTGCTCGAGCACATGTTTGTGGACAGCCACGGATGGGCTTTCGCGGAAATCGTCTATGTCGTTTTTGTACGCCATCCCGAGAAGGGCCACGGTCTTCGCCCCGGTTTGGTGGGCGGCGCGGGCGATGCGGGTTGCCGTTTCGGCGGGCATGGCATTGTTGCGCTCGCGGGTGGCGCGCATGAAAGCGGTGGCGTCGGGTGCCGCGGCGACGAGAAACCACGGATCGACAGCGATGCAGTGGCCGCCCACTCCCGGCCCCGGCTGGAGGATGTTCACCCGGGGATGACGGTTCGCGAGTCGGATTACTTCCCACACGTCCAGGTTGAGGCGGTCGCAAATCAGCGACAGTTCATTGGCAAAAGCGATCTGGGCGTCGCGGCTGGCGTTCTCGACCAGCTTCACGGTCTCGGCGGTTTTGCAATCCGTCAGCACGATGTCGCCGTTGACGAATGTCGCATAAAATTCCGCGGCGGCTGCCGAGCATGCAGGCGTGGCGCCACCGATCACCCGGTCGTTTTCCACGCATTCGCGAAGGATGGCACCGGGCAGCACACGCTCGGGGCAGTGGGCGAGGTGGTAATCCTGTCCGGCCTTGTGGCCCGCGGCTTGCAGCGCGCCCCCCACCACATCGAGTGTCGTGCCTGGCGGCGATGTCGATTCGAGAATGACCAGATTGCCCGGGCGCACGTGGGGTGCGATGGACTCGGCGGCTGCACGCACGTAGTCGATGTTCGGCTGGTTCGATTCCGGATGGAATGGCGTGGGAACGCAAAGGATGAAAACATCGGAAGCGACGGGAGTCATGGAGGCTTTCAGGCGACCCGATTGAACGCCGGTTTTGACCAGCAGGTCCAGATCGGGTTCCACGATGTGAACCCCACCGGCGTTGATGGTGTCGACCACAGCGCTGTTGGCATCGACTCCGGTAACATGGTGACCACGCGACGCGAGAATGGCCGCTGTCGGGAGGCCAATGTAGCCCAAACCCACCACGCAGACATTGCGCGGGGCGAAGGTCGTTTTAAGATTGTTTGCCATGGGACTCTACGCGGTTTCCTTGCTGAACATCAATCGGGCAATGGGAGGCGATAATTCACGCAGCACGTTGCCTCTTCGTCGTCGCTTATGTGGGGGGAGGGTTGTCGCGTGAGTCGAGAAAAAAGGGTTTGGGGGTGTGGAATATTGCACCTTTTGGTTCCGCCGGTCCTCCGGGACGGGACGTGATTGGCGGGTTACCCAGGGTTCCGGTCGCTGCGCTTCCTGCACCCCGGGTTACTTCCCTTGCCTGCTCCGCAGTCTATCTGCGTTCATCTGCGCCATCTGTGGACGAACCTTGCTGGTGCATTTGCGCCGTAAGTGGCTGGTTTGCGCCGGTGGTGGCTCAATTGGTGCGAAAAAAGTGGTGGGTGGCGCATTTGATACTGGACAAACGCGGTTTTGTTTCGCCAAGGTTGCCACTCTCAAGCGTTCGTTGGGGCGTTAGTTGCAGTGATAAAGTCTTTCGGGACATGCTTTTCGGTCTTGATGTTTGTGTGTTAAAGGTTCGTGAATAGCTTCCACTTTGCAGCCCTATGGGGCGTGTGCATCGAGGAAGAGCACCAAAACGGTCTTGATTTAAGCATCTGTTCCAATCATCGGTTTAAAGAGTTTTGCTGCGCGGGTTATTGCATAGCCCGGGCAGCGTGGCATGGCAGTTCATTTCGAAGACGGCGGGAAGAGGTTCGTGACTCAGCTTTTTTCCAAAAGCGCAAATTCACTGGCAAGGATGTCGATCATCATCGGCGTCTTTACGTTGGCGGGCGCGGGTGCGGTGGGGGCGTTGTTTTATCGGTCGCCTTATTACACCAATCAGAATGTGGTGCGCAGCCAGCCGGTGCCGTTTTCCCACGAGCATCACGTGGCGGGGCTGGGGATCGATTGCCGCTTCTGCCATTTTAATGTTGAGACGTCGGCCTATGCCGGCATCCCGCCCACGCACGTCTGCATGACGTGTCACAGTCAGGTTTGGACCGAGGCCGGGGTGCTGGAGCCGGTGCGCGAGAGTTACCGCACGGGCGAGAGCATCGAGTGGCAGAAGGTGCACCGTCTGGCTGATTACGCTTATTTCAATCACAGCGCGCACATAAACAAGGGCGTCGGCTGCGCTTCGTGTCACGGTCAGGTGGATGACATGAGGCTGATGTTCCAGAACGAGACGTTGCAGATGTCGTGGTGCCTGGAGTGCCACCGCGAGCCGGAGCGTTTCGTGAGGCCGAAGGACGAGGTGTTTAACATGGCGTGGACGGCGGTGGACCAGAAGGCGCTGGGCGCCCAGTTGGTGGAAGAATACGATATTCAGAGCAAGGTGACCTGTACAACATGCCACCGATGAGCGGATCAGACTCCATGGGACTTCCGGTTGCCGCGCGCAGTCGCACGGCGTCGGTGGGCGGACGGCGTTATTGGCGTAGCCTGGAGGAACTGGCGGAGACGCCGGATTTTCAGGATTATCTGGAGCGGGAATTTCCCAGCCAGTTGCCGCAGTTTATCGACCCCGTAAGCCGCCGCAAGTTCATGGTGCTGATGGCGGCCAGCTTGGGGTTGGCGGGGCTCACGGCGTGTACGCGTCCGTCGGCCAACAAGATTTTGCCTTACGTGCAGCAGCCCGAGAACATCATCCCCGGCGAGGCGCTTTATTACGCCACGGCGGTTTTGCTGAGTGGCGTGGCGTTTCCGGTGTTGGTGGAGAGCCACATGGGCCGCCCGACGAAGATCGAGGGCAACCCGGAGCATCCGGCCAGCCAGGGCGCGGCCACGGCCATGCTGGCGGCGCAGGTGCTGGATCTGTACGATCCCGACCGGGCGACCACGGTGTCGCGGCTGGGTTCCATCCGCACCTACGATGAGTTTGCAGAGAACCTGGCGAACGTGCTGACGGCGTCGGCGGCCAACGGCGGCGAGGGCGTGCGCATCCTCACGGAGACCGTGACCAGCCCCGCGCTGGCAGACCAGTTGAAGGTGTTCCGCGCCAAGTATCCGGCAGCGAAATGGGTGCAGTGGGAACCGGCGGGCCGACACGCGGCGCGGGCCGGGGCCATGGCGGCGTTTGGGCGACCGGTGGATGCTGTGCTGCAGCTTGAAAAGGCCGATGTCATTCTCTCGCTGGATGCAGATTTCATGGTGGAGGGTCCGGGGCATCTGAATTACGCCAAGGCCTACGCCAAGCGACGCAAGCTGCGCGACGGCGATGTGACGCCCAACCGGATGTACGCGGTGGAAAGCCACCCGACGACGACAGGCACACTGGCCGAGCATCGGTTGGCGCTGAAGCCGTCGGTGTTGGAACAGTTTGCACGGGCCGCCGCGGCGGCTTTGGGCGTGGCGGTGGGTGGCGAGGCGAGCCGTCCGGCGCAGGTGCCCGAGGCGTGGTTCAACGCGCTGGTGGAAGATTTGAAGGGCGCACGCGGACGCAGCGTGGTGGTGGCCGGCGAGCAATCGCCCGCGACACTGCACGCTCTGGCCCATGCCATGAATGCGGCGCTGGGCAACGCGGGCGCGACGGTGGAATATCGCGAGCCGCTGGAAGCGGAGCCGACGGACCAGTTTGCCGCCTTGCGCCAACTGACCGATGACATGAGCGCCGGCAAGGTTCAGGTGCTGATGATCCTCGGCGGCAACCCGGTGTACAACGCGCCGCCGGAATTGGAATTTGTGAAGGCCATGGATCGCGTGGCGCTGAAGACGCATCTCTCGGGCTGGAACGACGAGACGAGCGAGTATTGCCACTGGCACATCCCCGAGGCGCACACGCTGGAAGCGTGGGGCGACGCCCGCGCGCTGGACGGCACGGTGACGGTGATGCAGCCGCTCATCGCGCCTTTATATGGGGGCCACAGCGCGCTGGAAGTGATGGCGCTGATGAACGGCATTCCGGCGAAAACGGGTTACGACCTCGTGCGCGACTATTGGAAAACGGCTGGCGCGGGCGTGGTAGGCGCGGACTTCGAGGCGTGGTGGCGTCGCGCGTTGCATAATGGTTTTGCCGAAAACACGACCCTGCCCGCAGTGGCGGGTGTCGCGGTGACAGCGGATGCGGCAGCACTGGGACGCGTAAGCGTGCCCGAGGCCGGCGGGCTGGAATTGATCTTCCGCACCGACTCGGCCGTGTACGATGGCCGTTTCGCCAACAACGGCTGGATGCAGGAGTTGCCCCGTCCGGGTTCGACCCTGACGTGGGACAACGCAGCAGAGTTTTCGCCGAAGACGGCCGAGGGTATGGGCGTGAAGGAAGGCGATGTGGTGAGTCTGGACGTGGGCGGTCGCACGGTTGAGCTTCCCGCGATGCTGACGCCGGGCCACGCGCCCGACAGCGTGACGGTGCGACTGGGTTTCGGTCGCCGGCGCGCGGGTCAGGTGGGCAACGATGTGGGCGTGGATGTTTATCCGATACGTTCCCTCGCTTCGCCTTATGTGGTCGCCGGAGTCAAGGCCACGGGCACGGGCAAGAAACACGAGTTGGCGCGCACGCAAAGCCACTTCCTGATGGAAGGGCGCGATCTGGTGCGCGAGGCGACGCTGGCGGAGTATAAAGCCAACCCGAAGTTCGCGGCGGCCAGCGAAGTGCATGGCGCCACCGCTGACATCAGTATCCATGATTTCAAATTTGCGTACGACGGCTACAAATGGGGCATGTCGCTGGACCTGAGTCTGTGCAACGGCTGTAACGCCTGCGTGACGGCCTGCCAGAGCGAGAACAACATCCCCGTGGTGGGTCGCGACCAGGTGCTGCGCGGACGCGAGATGCACTGGTTGCGGGTCGACCGCTATTACGAGGGCGATCCGGACAATCCCCGCGCTCTCAACCAGCCGGTTCCGTGCATGCATTGCGAGAACGCGCCGTGCGAAATGGTCTGCCCCGTGGCGGCCACGACCCACGACGACGAGGGTCTCAACGCGATGGTTTACAACCGCTGCGTGGGCACCCGATATTGCGCGAACAACTGCCCGTACAAGGTTCGCCGGTTCAACTTCCTGCAGTATCAGGATTGGAACACAGAGACCTTGAAGATGGTGCGCAACCCCGACGTTACGGTGCGTCAGCGCGGCGTGATGGAAAAGTGCACGTACTGCGTGCAGCGCATCAGCGGTGCGCGCATTCAGGCGAAAAACGAGGGGCGCATGATTCGCGATGGCGACGTGGTGGTGGCGTGTCAGGCATCGTGCCCGACCGATGCCATCGTCTTCGGGGACCTGAACGACAGCAAAAGCCAGATCGCACGGGCCGCAGCGCATCCGTTGAACTATGCCATGCTGGCCGAGTTGAACGTGCGTCCCCGCACGACATATATGGCGGCGGTGCGTAACCCGCATCCGTCGCTGGCAGAGAATTTAGCTCCCGCGAGTAACAGTCACGGTGAAGGTCCCCACGGTGCGCCGGCCCATGGCGATGAAATGACTTCGGGCGTCTCCTCTGCCACAAGCGCTCAATCACACGTTGCAGGGAGGGGCTGAGCGTCATGTCACTCTCTCCCGAACAAGTAGCTGAACAACGCGCCATTGGTAACGATCGCGAAAACGCCCCCGTAATGGCACCCGGTTACACTATGGAAAGTGTAACCGAAACCATCGCGGGCATCCCGCTCTCTAAAAACATTCGCATGGGTTGGGCGGTCGGGTTCCTCATCGCCTTTGGCGGCATGAACCTGCTGCTGCTCAGCATCGTGTGGTTGTTGTATCGCGGTGTGGGTATTTGGGGCATCAACTCGCCGGTGGGCTGGGGTTTCGCCATCATCAACTTCGTCTGGTGGGTGGGCATCGGCCATGCCGGCACGCTCATCAGCGCCATTCTGCTGCTGTTGCGTCAGCAATGGCGCATGAGCATCAACCGCTTTGCGGAAGCCATGACAATTTTCGCCGTCAGTTGCGCGGGCCTTTTCCCGCTGCTGCACACGGGCCGCCCGTGGATGGCGTATTACCTATTTCCGTACCCGAGCACGTCGGGCATGTGGCCGCAGTTTCGCAGCCCGCTGGTGTGGGACGTTTTCGCCGTGTCGACCTATGCCACGGTTTCAATCGTGTTTTGGTATGTGGGGCTGGTGCCCGACCTGGGCACCATGCGCGACCGCGCGAAGAACAAGCTGGTCAAGTTTCTCACGGGCATGCTGGCGCTGGGTTGGCGCGGTAGCGCGCGCCACTGGCACCGCTACGAAATGGCCTCGCTGCTGCTGGCGGGTCTCGCCACGCCGCTGGTTGTGTCGGTGCATACGGTCGTCAGCTACGACTTCGCCGTGGGTCTCATCCCCGGCTGGCACGTCACACTGTTTCCACCGTACTTCGTGGCCGGTGCTATTTTCTCGGGCTTCGCCATGGTTATCACGCTGGCCATCCCGATCCGCTGGTATTTCGGCCTGGAGGGTCTGGTCACGCTGCGCCACATGGAGAACATGGCCAAGGTGTTGCTGGCCACGGGCATGTGCGTGGCGTATGGCTACTCCATGGAAGTTTTCTTCGGCTGGTACAGCGCCAGTCGCTACGAGGAATATCTCGTGTTTAACAATCGCATGTTGGGGCCGTACGGCTGGAGTTACTGGATGCTCATCCTGTGCAACGTGATCTCGGTGCAGGTGCTGTGGTTCCGCTGGGTGCGCACGAACATGTTCGCGCTGTTCATCCTGTCGATCATCATAAACGTCGGCATGTGGCTGGAGCGTTTCGTCATTGTCATCACCAGCCTCCATGCGGATTACCTGCCCTCGAGCTGGGGCATGTACTACCCCACTTTCTGGGACATCGCGATGTTCATCGGCACCATCGGCTTCTTCCTTACGTCCATGTTCCTCTTCGTGCGGGCGGTGCCCATGATATCCATCTTTGAACTGCGCACCCTGCTGCCGCAGGCACGGGTGAAGGAGGTGGAGAAATGACCGCTCACGGACATAAACCAGTGGGACCTCCCATCCACGGCATGGCGGCGCGTTTCGAAGACGCCTCGGCGCTGACGGCCGCGGCTCG
Organism: candidate division BRC1 bacterium HGW-BRC1-1; assembly: GCA_002842095.1. Classification (GTDB taxonomy): domain Bacteria; phylum Sumerlaeota; class Sumerlaeia; order Sumerlaeales; family Sumerlaeaceae; genus HGW-BRC1-1. Next base: position 133,551 of record PHCB01000009.1, on the reverse strand, counting down.
CGCTGCACGGCTGGAAGGTTACGCGCGCATGGACGCCTACTCGCCCTTCCCCATCCACGAGATGGACGAGGCGCTGGGTATCCGTCGCAGCATTCTGCCGTTTCTGGTTCTCGCTGCCGGCATCGCGGGCTGCGTGGGCGGATTCGGCATGCAATGGTGGATGAGCGTTGTCGACTATCCACTGAACATAGCAGGCAAGCCGTTGGTCAGTTGGCCCCAGTGGGTGCCCGTGGCGTTTGAAACCACGGTGCTGCTGTCGGCCCTCACGGCGGCCTTCGGCATGTTCGCCCTCAATGGTTTCCCCATGCCTTACCACCCCATGTTCAACGTAAAGGGTTTCGACCGCGTGACAACCGACGCGTTCTTCCTGTGCATCGAGGCGGATGATCCGCAGTTCGATGTCACACAAACGGCGAAGTTTCTGCAAGGACTCGGCGCGCTGGAGGTGAGCGAAGTTGTTCACTAACCGCCCGTTCCTTTCTGCGGCTTGCGCGCTCACTCTGTTGGCGGCCCTGTGTGGCTGCGACCAAAAGATGCGCTATCAGCCGCGCTATCAGCCTTCGGATCAGAGCGATTTTGCGGCATTTGAAGACCATCGCACCGGCCGCCCGACCATCGAGGGCACCGTGGCGCGCGGCCAGCTTTACGCCGACACTCTGCTGCACACGGGCAAGGCGCCCGATGGATCGGACTCTTCCGAATATCCCTTCTCCATCACGCGCGAGGTGCTCGAGCGCGGGCAGCAACGGTTCAACATTTCCTGCTCACCCTGCCACGGCCGCACGGGCGATGGCAACGGCATGATCGTGCAGCGCGGCATGGTGCAGCCGCCGTCTTATCATGATGATCGACTGACTACTGCCCCGCCGGGATATATCGTGAACGTTATTGGCAACGGATTCGGACGCATGTTCAAGCAACCCCAGGTGACCGTCCGCGACCGGTGGGCCATCGCGGCTTATATCAAGGCGCTGCAAATCAGCCAGAACGCCGACCCGGCGGAAGTACCGCCGGAAGTTCGCGACCAGGCGACGGCAGCCACCAGGCCCGAGGCGGTGAAACCATGACGCACCATGTTCATGTCCCCGACGCCTCGCAGCCGGTCAACCTGGCCGCTCCCTCACGCATTGCGCTGATTGTGGGCGCGGTGGCTTTCGCGCTTTTTCTGGTGGGCTGGTTTGTCAATCCAACGACTTTTTATCAAGCCTACCTGATGGCATTCTTCTTCTGGATTAACATGTCCCTCGGTTGTCTGGCGCTGGTTATGATTCAGCACCTGACGGGTGGCCGCTGGGGCATGACGATTCGCCGGACGGCGGAGGCGGGCATTCGCACGCTGCCCATGATGGCGGTGCTCTTCGTGCCGCTGGCGCTGTTTGGTGTGCACCGGCTGTATGAATGGGCCGACCCGGCGGTGGCTGCCACGGACCATGTGATTCATCACAAGGCACCGTGGCTCAACGTGGCCGGTTTTCAGATTCGCGCCGTGATTTATTTCGTGCTGTGGATCGGCGCCGGTACGCTGCTTGTGCGCGCTTCGCGCCGGCAGGATGCCACGGGCGACCCCAAGGTGGGCCGCACGTACGCGCGGGTCGCGGCCGTGGGCGGCATTTTGTATTTCTTCTCCATGACCTTCGCCGCCCTCGACTGGGGCATGTCGCTGGATGCGCACTGGTTCAGCACCATGTACGGTGTCATCTTCATCATTGGCCAGTGCCTCGGCGCCATGGCGTTGTTGCTCTTTACGCTCATTTTGCTGTCGCGGCATGAGCCTCTGAAAACCCTTTTCCGGGTCGACGCCATGCACGACCTCGGCAAGCTGATGCTCGCCTTCACGATGCTTTGGGCCTACGTGTCGTTCTCGCAATATCTCATCGTGTATTCGGCCAACCTGAAGGAGGAAATCCCCTACTATATCCGCCGCGGTCATGGCGGGTGGGAGTTCCTCAGTGTTGGGCTCATCGCACTCAACTTTTTTCTGCCGTTTGTCGTGTTGCTTTCGCGTACGGTCAAGCGCACCCGCTCGCTGCTGTTGTGGGTGGCGGCGTTGGTGGTGGTGCTGCGGTTCCTGGATATTTTCTGGACGCTTGCGCCATCGATGCGCGGCGACTCCATGGCCGCTGCCATCTCGTGGATGGATTTAGCCGCCGTGATTGCCATCGGCGGTTTGTGGGTGGCCATGTTCCTGCGTAACTTGAGTTCCACGGCCCTGCTGCCGTTCCGCGATCCCAAATTCGAGGAGGCCATCGTCCATGCCGGACACTGACAAAACCCTTCCACCGGGTTCTCCCGAAGATGAAAACAATCCTGCTGATCAGAAGGCGGTGCCCGAGGGGCGTCATGCCGACGACAAGGATCTGCGCAAAGAGAGCGTGATGGACGATGGTTCCATCCATCTCGGATACGATGATGTGGACCAATACCCCGAGAGCCTCGCCGTGGGTTACGAGAAGCGCGACGTAAACCTGAACCCGTTCTTCGTGGCCATGCTGGTGGTGGTTATCATCATTGTCGTGGTTATGGCGGCGGTGTGGCCCCTGTCGGGGTTCCTCCGCAAGATGGCGGCGCGGGCCGATGTTCCGGCTTCGCCCATCGCCGGGCAGGCGCGTGAACTGCCCCCCGCGCCGAACCTTCAGGTGGCGCCACGAGCCGCGATGGATCGCTTCCTCCTGCAGGAGAATGCCCATCTGGCCTCTTATGGCGTGAACCCTCAGACGAATAAGTACTATATGCCTATAGAGAAGGCGATGGACAAGGCCCTCGCCGCGGGATTTCCCGTGCGCGCCGATGGGGCCACTTCCGAGAGCCTCGAAGCACACACGATGATTCCGTCGCGGTCGAGTTCGGGCCGCACCATGGAGCGACGCGACAAATGAAACGACTTTCCGCCATAGCTGCTTTTCTCGGTTTGATGGCCCTGACGCTGGTAGCCCGGGCCGAGTTGCCCGACGCCAAGCTGGCCACCGTGTTGAAAGAAGTGGGAGTGGATCAGAAGCTGAACGAGCAGGTGCCGCTGGACCTCGAGTTTGTGGACGAGAATGGCACCACCGTAACGCTGGCCAAGTATTTTGGCGACAAGCCCGTCATCCTCAACGCGGGTTACTTCGAGTGTCCCATGCTCTGCTCGCAGGTTACGAACGGTCTGGTGGGTGCCATGAAGATGATCAACCTCGACATCGGGCGCGATTTCAATGTGCTCACTGTCAGTTTTGATCCGCGCGAAAAGGCCCCGCTGGCTGCGGCCAAACGGCAGAACTATCTGGGCAGCTACGGACGCCCGGGCGCCGAGGAGGGATGGCATTTCCTCACCGGCGAGGATAAAAACATCCGCGCGTTGATGGACGCCGTGGGTTATCGCTACACGTGGGACGAGAAGCTGGGCCAGTACGCCCACGCCGCCGCCATCATGATCATCACCCCCGAGGGGCGGATGTCGAAATACTTCTACGGCATCGAGTATTCCGCCCGCGACCTGCGTCTGGGTCTGGTGGACGCCAGCAAGGGGAAGATCGGCAACATCGCCGACAGCGTCCTGTTGCTCTGTTACCATTACGACCCCAGCACGGGCGAATACAGCATGACGATTCTGACCCTGCTGCGAATCGCCGGATTGCTGACGGTTTTTTTGCTGGGCGGGTTTGTGAGTCTGATGCTTTTCCGCGAATTCCGCGCCCGCCGTTTAGCCGAGCGCAACGCAGGCGTGGGGGGATAACCGACCATCATGAACGAAGCTTTCCAAATGTTCCCCACTCAGGCGTCCACCATGGCATCGCGGGTGGACAACCTGATGCTCTATCTGCTGGCCGTCACGGTTTTCTTCAGCGTGGCCATCGCCGTGGTGCTCATCGTGTTTGCGGTGAAATACCGCAAGAAGTCTGACAGCGATGTGACCCCTGCCATCCATGGTTCCACACTGCTCGAAATTACATGGACGGTCATACCGCTGGGGCTGGTAACGGTCATGTTCTTCTGGGGTGCCAACGTTTATTTCGATCAGATGTACGCGCCGGCGAACTCCATGGAAGTGTTTGTGACCGGAAAACAGTGGATGTGGAAGTTTCAGCATCCCAACGGCAAGCGTGAGATCAACGAGTTGCACGTGCCCGAGGGGCGTCCCGTGAAACTGATCATGGCCAGCGAGGACGTCATTCACGATTTCTTCGTGCCCGCCTTCCGTGTGAAGATGGACGTCATGCCCGGCAAGTATAACACGACCTGGTTCCACGCGACGAAGACCGGCGAGTATCACCTCTTCTGCAACCAGTATTGCGGCGAGGACCACTCGCGTATGGTGGGCAAAATCATTGTGATGAAGCCCGAGGATTACGAAGTCTGGCTGGCGGGTGGCACGCGCAATGAATCCCCCGCGGCCACGGGCGAGCGTCTGTTCACGCAATGGGCCTGCAACACCTGCCACGAGGGCGGACGCGATGCTCGCGGCCCGATCCTCGCCGGTGTGCCCGGGCGCAACGTTATCCTCACGGGCGGCGTGGTGGTTGTGGCCGACGATACCTATCTGCGAGACTCCATCCTGAACCCCGCGGCCCGAGTGGTTGACGGCTATCAGCCGATCATGCCCACGTTCAAGGGGCTGCTGAGCGAAGATCAGGTCATGTCGCTTATCGCATACATCAAAACCCTCGACGACACCGGCGCGGACACCGGAACCAAGGCGACCACCGGTGCCGCCGCGGGCTTCACCGCCGCCCCGCCGCCTTCTCCCGTCGACGGAGTAACCAGCGTGTCCGCCGTTGCAGGCGACACCACCACCACAGCGCCCACCATCTCAACAAACCCCACTGACGCAGGCACCACGGCGCAGGCGGAGACGACTCCATGAGCACCAATGTACAGCCCCACAACGGGGGGGGAAACCCGCTTTATACGGCGAACCCCGACGTGGTCGACATGTCCAATTACCTGCGCGCGGGTCACACGCTGCGCAGTTGGTTGCTTACTGTCGACCACAAGCGTATCGGACTCCTGTATCTCATCAGCATCACGTTCATGTTTTTCCTCGGCGGCATTTTCGCGGGTCTCATTCGCCTCGAACTGATGACCCCCGAGGGCGACCTCGTTTCGTCGAGCACCTATAACAAGCTCTTCACCATGCACGGCATCGTCATGGTGTTCTTCTTCCTCATCCCGTCCATCCCGGCGGTTCTGGGCAATTTCCTTGTGCCCCTGATGATTGGCGCGCGCGACATGGCCTTCCCGCGGCTGAACCTCATGAGCTGGTACGTTTACATTATTGGTGCCATCTTCACGATGTACGCCATCGTGGCCGGAGGCGTCGATACCACCTGGCGGTTCTACACGCCCTACAGCACGTCCTTTGCCAACACCCACGTTATGATGACGGCCCTGGGCATATTTATCATGGGGTTCTCGTCCATTCTCACGGGTCTGAACTTCGTCGTCACCATCCACCGAATGCGGGCGCCAGGGATGACCTGGTTCCGAATGCCGCTTTTTCTGTGGGCCATGTACGCCACCAGCATCATTCAGATCCTCGGCACGCCCGTGGTGGGCATCGCCATCCTGCTCGTCGGCGTTGAACGCATCCTGGGTGTGGGGGTGTTCAACCCGGACCTCGGCGGCGACCCAATCTTGTTCCAGCACCTTTTCTGGTTCTACTCGCACCCGGCGGTTTACATCATGATTCTTCCCGGCATGGGCGTGGTCAGCGAAGTCATCACCTGCTTCTCCCGCAAGCAGATTTTCGGCTACCCATTCATTGCGGTCTCCAGCCTGCTCATCGCTTTTGTGGGCTTCTTCGTTTGGGGCCACCACATGTTCGTCACGGGCCAGTCGCCCTATGCGGGCCTGATCTTCTCGGCCCTCAGCTTCCTCGTCGCCATTCCATCGGCCATCAAGGTGTTCAACTGGACCGCCACGCTGTATCGCGGTTCGGTGACCTTTTCCACGCCGATGCTTTATGTGTTTGGCTTCATCGGTCTGTTCACCATCGGCGGCCTCACCGGCTTGATGCTGGCCACGCTGGGCATCGACATGCATGTGCATGACACCTACTTCGTCGTCGCCCACTTCCACTACGTCATGGTGGGCGGCATGTTGCTGGCCTACATGGCTGCGTTGCACTTCTGGTGGCCGAAGATGACCGGCCGCATGTACCCCGAGGGCTGGGGCCGTTTGAGCGCTCTCATGGTCTTTATGGGTTTCCACCTGACCTTCTTCCCCCAATTCATCCTCGGTTATCTGGGCATGCCGCGCCACTACCACACCTACCCCGACGAGGCCGGCTACCAAATCCTTCACGTGCTCAGCACGGCGGGGGCCACGGTGCTGGGGGCAGGCTTCCTGCTGCCCGCCATTTATTTCGCGTGGTCTTTCTTCTATGGCAAGCCCGCGGGCGACAACCCATGGCTGGCCAAGGGCCTCGAGTGGGAGACCACCTCGCCGCCGCCAGTTTTTAACTTTGAGAAGACACCCATCGTGACCGAGCCCGCTTACAACTACAGCGTGCACGGTGACGAGGTTTCGGAGGGCAGTCACGTTGTCGCACCCTGAACGCGCAAATCCTTATGTGTCACATCAGTTTGAAACCGCCACCCAACAGCGCGAGGCGTCCATCCTCGGCATGTGGATTTTTCTCGCCACGGAGATCATGTTCTTCGGCGGGCTGTTTCTTGCCTACACGATTTACTATAACATGTACACAGACGCGTTTAAAGAGGCCAGCCAGCACCTCGATGTGATGCTCGGCGGCATCAACACCGGCGTCCTCATCACCAGCAGCCTGACCATGGCCATGGCGGTGTGGGCGGCGCAGACCAGCCGACAGAAACTTCTCGTGCTCTTTCTTTCGCTCACCCTCGTGCTGGCGTTTGTCTTCCTCGGCGTGAAAGCCGTGGAGTATATGCATAAGTTCCACGATGGCCTGGTTCCCGGCGCGCTGTTCACCTACGACAGCCCCCGGCGCGATCAGGTGCAGTTGTTCTTCTTCATCTATTTCGTCATGACCGGCCTGCACGGCGTTCACATCCTCATCGGGATCGGCGTCATCGCGGCCATTCTCGTCATGGCCATCAAGGGCAAGTTTCACGCGCAGTACAACAACCCCGTCGACGTGACCGGCCTCTACTGGCACTTCGTCGATGTCATCTGGATTTTCCTCTTCCCACTTCTCTATCTGATCGGGCGCTACCTGCCCGGTGCACACTGAATCCGGAGGCCACCCCACGTAATGGATGCCCCCCCCATGCAAGCATACGGCTCTTCTGAAGGCGCAATGGATACAACCCCCAACCACCAGAAACGCGAAAAGCACGACGCCCATCACGGAGATGTACACCACATCACCTCGCCTTGGGTTTACCTGGCGGTTTTCGTCGCCCTCGTCATCGGCACCATCATCACGGTGTGGGTGGCTTTTCACGATTTCGGTATGTGGAACAAGCCCATCGCGCTGGGCATTGCGGTCATCAAATCCACCCTGGTGGTTTTGTATTTCATGCATGTGCGCCACAGCGGACGCCTTACCGTGGCGGTCATCGTGATCGCCCTGGCCATGCTCAGCATTCTCATTGCTTTTACGGCCAGCGATTACCTGACCCGTGGCAGCAAGAACATTTTCTATAACGAAGACCCCCCGGCAGCCGGAGCCGCACACGACCCCGCCACAGTTCCGGTGCCCTGAGAAGAGGCCCTTCGCAGGTGTGCTGCGAGCCTGAGCCTGATCTACGGGCAAAAAGCGAGGCCACCGGAAATACGGTTTGGCGTGAGGAGAACGTGTTGCGGCGACTGCCGGCGGCGCCGGTCCCACATCTGTCTTGTCGGACTTAAACGTCTGATGCCCTTTGGCAAAGCCTTTCTGGCGAGGCCGTACCACAGGGAGTTGGCGTTCTCGGGGAAAAGCATTTTGTTGCAGGCTTGCTATTCCCAGCTTTCCTCTTTGACACATTTCAACCCCTCCGTGCTGTTACTTTCCCATGAGTTCAACCGACACCCCAGAAGCGACTCCTCCTCCCGGACGGGGGCGGGCGGCTTTTAACAGCATTCCTTTCCGCCGCTTTGCCATCGGTCGTTTTCTGGGTACCGTGGGTTGGCAGATGCAGTCGGTGGTGGTGGCGTGGTGGGTTTTCTCCATCACCAACCGGCCATTGGATCTCGGTCTTGTGGGCCTCATGCACTTTATGCCGGCGTTCCTGCTGGCACTGGTTACGGGCAATTTTGCCGATCGCTATTCGCGCAGCTTCATCATCACGATTGCCTATCTGGTCACGGGCGTCTGCGCTCTGGTACTGGCCGCCATGGCCTACACCGGGGTTCACACCATCGGGGCGATCTTCGCTGTGTTGGTTGTCATCGGCACCGCTCGCGCTTTTTCCGGTCCTGCCGGTGCGGCGCTGGTGCCCACGCTCGTGCCCCGGGCGGATTTCAGCAATGCCATCGCGTGGAATTCCTCCATCTGGCAGGCGGCCATGATTGCGGGCCCCGCGCTCGGCGGTATAGCATACTCCCACGGGGGCGGGCCCACCTTGGTGTTCATGGCCGATGCGGTGCTGTGTTTCTCAGCAGCGGCTTTTGTGTCGCGTATTCGCTCGCCACGGGGAAAGCTGGAAAAGGAGCCCGTCACCTGGCATACGGTGTTCGCCGGGTTGAAATACATCTGGTCGCGCAAGGCGCTGCTTGGGGCCATCAGCATGGATCTTTTTGCCGTGCTGCTGGGCGGAGCCGTGGCGCTGCTTCCGGTGTTTGCGCAGGACATTCTCAAGGTGGGGCCTGAAGGTCTGGGCATTCTGCGAAGCGCCCCGGCGGTGGGGGCTGTAACCACCGCCCTCGTGCTTACCCACCTGCCGCCGCTGAAAAAAGCCGGCGCATTGATGCTCCTTTGCGTGGGCGGTTTCGGCTTCGCCACCATTGTGTTTGGTCTCTCCACCAGCTTTGCGCTGTCGCTTGTGGCGTTGGTGGCACTGGGCGCGTTCGACATGATCAGCGTGGTGGTGCGCCATACCCTTGAGCAGCTTCTCACGCCGGATGACAAACGCGGTCGCGTGAGCGCCGTGAGTCAGGTTTTCATTGGAGCGTCCAACGAACTGGGCGAGTTTGAATCGGGTCTCACCGCGCATCTGTTCGCCATGATTCCTCTCGTCGCTGCGGGCGGAATCGTCTCCCGTGGTTCGGCGGAATCCAACGGTGTGGTGGTGGCGGTCATTGTGGGTGGGTGCGGAACGCTGGTGGTGGTGGCGCTGTGGGCCTGGTTGTTCCCCGACCTTCGCCGGTTCGATCGTATCGACACTCACAAACTCCCCGAGGAAGTGCAGGAGGAGGGTGCCGTGGTTCGCGGAGGCAACTGATTCCTCCCCCAACAAAAAAACCGGAGCGATGACCCTCGCAGGCCCTCGCCCCGGTTGGGGTTTAGATTCTTTTTGGGCTTACTTCTTTTTGTCGCCCTTGCGCTTATCCTTCGACGGTTTCGCGTCGTCCGTCTTTGCTTCATTTTTCACCGGGGACGCGGGAGCATCGATGGTCGCACTGGCGCCGGAGGGTGTCTTGCCCACGGCACGCGCGCCGGCCAGCCACTTCACCAGACCCTTGGATTCCAGAGATGCCATCAGCGCCTCCTGGAACTCGCGATCCTTCTCAATCTGCGCGGTACGCATCATGTTGTCGCGCAGTTCTTCGAAGGGCGGAGGTGGCATCAGCTCGCGCTCGGTCAGTTTTGCGATCACGATCCGGTCGCCCAGGGGCAGCGGATCGCTTACGTCGCCGATGTTTTGCAATGACCGCGTGGCCATATCAAAGGCCTGAACGGTTTCATCCTCGGCTTCGCGGGGATTGTGCAGAGCGACCACGCCGCCGGAGGTCGCGTGGGAATCTGTCGACATTTCGCGGGCCAGCTTCGACATGTCTTCGCCGCCACGGATGCGCTCCGCCAGCTTGCGCCCCACTTCTTGGGCGTCGGCGCGGGACTTGGTCATGTCCTTAGCCTTCAGATCGGGCGTTAACGTGATCACGATACCGCCGCTTTTTGGCAGACGATATTTTTCTTTGTTGGCCTCGTAGTATGCACGAGCCTCGTTTTCCGTAATGCCCTGATTGTTCGCCATTATTTCAAGCATGGCATTTTTCAACCGTGCATGCTGGCGCAGGGTTTGGATGTCTGCAGCCACGGCGGGGCGCTCGGCCACGCCTTCCTTCTCGGCATAGCGAATGAGAGCCATGTCTTCCAGAACGCGCTTTGCAAGGTTGGGAACTTCCTCGCCCTTCGAGGAACGATATGCCTCCACCAGCGACGGACCGTATAAACGCTCCAGATCGCGCATGGTGTATGTGCGACCGGCCAGTTCCAGCATCTCTACGTCGGTGGTCATGGTGTCCTGGGCGGCGGTAACAAGCACCTTCCCGCCGTCCTTTGCAATCACGTCTTCCACGATCTTGTCCAATTTTTCCTGAGCCAGTTCGAAGCGAACCGACTGGGGGATAATCCCGCTCGTGGTCATTTCTTCGAGGGTCGGCGTGAGGGTGGTTTGGTGGTCGGCGGCATACATGAGATGCAGCCCGTGGGAGGTTTGCAGGATGTCGGAAACCTGTCCGCTGTCCAGCGTGAAAAGAGCGTTTTCGAGGATGATGTTCATCGGTTTGCGTTCGGGGCCGATGGGCATGCGGCGCGTCACCCAGCCGATGTCGCCACCGGTGGATGCGCTGGCGGCCTCGCTGTAGCGTTGCACCAGCGCGCCGAAGGTCGTCTGATCGTCCATCTTTGAGCGAACGTCGGTCAGCCGTTTGCGAACTGCTTTCGTGCTGCTGGAGGGGTTGTCGTCGGAGATGGCCATGAAGAGGTGGTGGGCCTTCACCCGTTCGGGGGTCAGGTGGTTCTCCACATTCTCTTTGTACCAACCGGGAGTCCGTTCGGCGACCTTCTCGTCCAGACCTTCAAGCAGCGTTTCCTGCACTGCCATGCGGATGACCGTGCGTACTTCGGGACGGCGGAAGGGGCCGGGCAAATCCTTCACGTCGTCATCGTTGAAGGTGACCGTGGTGAAGGCGTCGTCGAGGACGTTCTGATACACGAAATCATCGAGCAGATTGCCGGCCTTGTCGCGCGGTTGGGTCTTGCTGATTAACTGGGCGTAGCTCGTCATTTCGTCGATGGTGACGGTGCGTCCGGCCAGTTCTACTACTTCTTTGGGCATTTCGGGTTGTGTGGGTTCTTCGTCCTGAGCCAGCGCGGCCGTTGTGGCGAAACTCATCGCGGCAATCAGGGTCAGGGTTTTGATGCAGTTACTTGTGTTCACTTTTTACCTTTCTTTACGGGTGCAGTCTTCGCCTTGGAGGCGGGTTTTGCCTTTGCAGTTGGTTTGGATTTTGCCGGGGCTTTGGGTGCAGCCTTGGCAGGCTTGGCCTTGGGGGCCGCCTTTTTTACAGCGGGCTTCGCAGCGGGTCGGGCCGGTGCAGCTTTCGCCTTGGGGGCCGCCTTTTTCACCGCAGGTTTGGCTGATTTCTTTGCAGCGGGTTTGGGTGCCGGTTTAGCTTTTGCCTTGGGTGCAGCCTTGGCTTTCGCGGGTGCTGCTTTTGGAGCGGCCTTTGCTTTGGGGGCTGACTTTTTCACTGCGGGTTTGACTGACTTCTTTGCAGGAGCTGCTTTCTTGGGTTCAGCCTTTTTGGCGGCGGCCGGTTTGGCTGGCTTGGCTGGTGCTGACTTTTTCGTGGCGGCTGCCACAGACGTTTTCGCGGGGGCTGTCACTTCGTCTGCCTGGGGCTTCTCGGCGGCGCGGGGCGCGGGCGGGGCCGGGGGCGGCGCGGCCGGACGGGTGTTCTGGATGATGGGCATGTTGATCAGTTTAAGCAGGCTCACGCGGATTTCCGTGAACACTTTTTTGAAAACCTCGAGGGTGCCTCCCATGGGGTCGACGATCAGCGTGTGCTTTCCTTCGTAACCCACGTATTCTTTCAGCAGGAAAGTCTTCTGGCGGGCCTCGTCGCTTTCGCGCAGGGCCTTCTGCACGTGGAATGGGGTCATGCCGAGGATGAGGTCGGCCTCGCGGATCATGGCTGAGCTGACCGGCCGCGAACGGTGGCGTTCGATGCTCACGCCTTCCTCGGCGAGAATCTGCTTCGCCTCGTCCTGGGGTTTCAAATCGCTGGGCGTCATCACGCCCGCCGTGCGGATTTCAATGTGCTTGATTCCACGATCATCGAGCAACTTCTGCAGATAACCCTTCACCATCGGGCAGCGGCAGTTATCGCCGGTGTCGAGAAAGAGGATGATCACCTTCTGTTTTTTTTCCATGTGCCTCACGCTTGTCTCGTTTCCTTTCGGTGCCGGTTAAAGGACGGTTTGCTTCATTACAAACCCAGATCATCCTGCCCGCAATGAAAGGATTGTCAAGGGGGTGGGCAAAAATAGTGTGAATTGCACAACAGGCGTGGTCGCAGCGGCATCCGCATTTAAGCGGGGAGACGCCCGACGAGTCAGCGCGCGCAGCGAGGCTGCATGTCTGATATTATGACAGATAGCGGTCAAGATCCAGCTTGCGCAGGGGTGTCTCCAGCAGATCGCTGGCCCCGGCGGTGAGGAAATCCACCCAGAGATCGTCGTCGCCGCAACTGGTCACGACGATCACTTTCGTCAAGGGGCGCTCCAGATGGATGCGTTGCGTGAGCGAGACGGCATTCACATTGGGCGCATCCATGTCGATGAGCGCGAGGTCGAAAATCTCTTTGTTCAGAAGGGTTCGAGCCTGTTCCGAAGTTTCTGCGAGGGAAACCAGACAGCGTGGCGAGGCCAGATGGTGGGCGAGGTTCTGCCGATAAAAATCGGCGCTATCCACCACGAGCAACCGGGTGGGGCGGGAGGACAAACTTGCTTTGTTCATGATCGGCAACCTCCGCAAAAGATGTTCGGGCCCGTCGCGCGTGGTGGGATGTTGCGCGGACAGTGGCCTCTGTAGGGTTGGACATGGGATTCAAGCGGCGGGTTTCCGGCGATGATGTTTTTAATTTCTATTAATCTATTGAAAAGTCCGGGGGGAAAGCGGGTGCCGACCAGGGTTGTGAGATATCCACAGGCTGGGCGACTGGGGTTGGGTGCGGGGGTGTGTGAGGTGGCTATTGAGGATCAACGGCTTGAAGGCGGTGAGAGGACAGTAAAACCGTTTTTTTGCGATTGGAATAAGCTGCGCCGAGCAATCGATCCGACCTCCGGTGGGTGGGGAGAAACGGTTGGTTGGCGGGAAGGCGCCTTCCCACTCCCTCGCCAAAATTGCGAATTCCTCCCGATGCCGAGCGTTACTTCTCCAACAGATTATGACCGAACATTTGACTACTTACTCCGCCGACGAGATGCGCGAATATCTCGAGGCTCACGCTGCGCAATTGGCCGAGCGCCATCAGGGGATCGAGGTTCACGCCCTTTATCGCGAGATTTACGCGTCATTCGCGCAACGGACCGCCCAGCACGACACCGTGTTGGTGGCTCCAGTCGAGGCCGTGTTGGTGCTGGTATTCATCCCGTCTGCCTTCGCCGGTGCCCATGCCATGGAAATTCAGCGTCAGGCCGAGGAAAAGGCGCTGGCTCTGCTGGCACCTGCCGACACTCCGCTGGCCATGGAACTGGTTTCCATGCAGGATGATCCGCCCGCCATCGAGGGCAAGTGTCGCCTGGACCAATGGGCCGATGAAGAATTCCTGACCCTGCTGGATGACCGCGAGGCGACCATCGTGGCGTATTTCGACGGCGGCTCCTTCTTTCAGGAGACCCTGCGGCCTCATCTGGAGAAGCGCGGTTTCGAACTGATCGACAGCTACACCGAGGCGCTGGAGCAGGGTTTCGTGCGGGTGCGTCACTCCGCCACGTCGAGCACCATCTTCCAAGTGCCGTGGGTGCGTTGGGTGCGCGAAATGGTGAGCGGTGGGTTTGATCTTGTGTTTTTGATGGCTTGCCTTGCGGTTTACTTGCAGAAATTGGAACAGGCGGCCATTCAAAACACCTGATCATGGTGAAGGGCAAGAAACTCAACGACTGGCAGACTTATAAACGTCTGCTGAAATACATGCGTGGCACCCGTAAAGTGGTGCTGCTGCTGATATTCTGCATGGTGCTTGAGGCGCTGTTCACGGTCGTGACCATCTTCAGCATCAAGCCCATCATTGAGTTGCTGCTCAACAACCGCGTGGTCGACTCGTCCCATTTGCACACCGTGCAACCGATGACGTTGGAGGCTGTGGTGGATGGCGACACCCGCACGGCGGCTCTGAAGGGGCGTGGCAGTCTCGAGACGGCACAGTCGGGTGACCGCCTGCGTGACCGGCTGCGGGCCAATGTGGATCCGCGCAACAAATTGGTGGCCATGGACCTGAGCGAAACCACCGCCCCCGGCGCAGAGGCATGGAGTGCGCTGATGGCGGGGAGGCTCATTGCGGAAGATCGACAGGTGCCGCTGCAGGTGGTGCTTCCCGCAGAGTTTGAAGCACCAGATTTTCTGAAAACGCCCTCCGAGTTTTTCACTCTGCTGCGCCCGACGGATGCCGCTGCGCAGGAAGTGACTGCTCTGGCGGCGCAGGTGTCCATGCCCGTTCCAAAGGTGGCCAGCACGGGTCCCATTGCGCGCCTGAAAAAAAGTACCGTGTCGGCGTTTCGGCCGTATCTGCTCACCGTGGAACGTTATGCGCAGCAAAGCCAGGCGAACAAGTTTAATGTGCTCGGTTTCATCATCGGAGGAATGCTCTTCTCGGCTTTCATGATGACCGTGTGTAGTTTCGGCGTGGGATTTATGAGCACCTACCTCGCGTCGCTCACGGTAAACCGACTGCGCAACCACACCTACAGCCACATGCTGGGGCTCGACCTCCATTATTTCAATTCCCACAGCACCGGTAATCTCATGTCCACCGTTATGCAGGACGTGCAGATGGTGGCCAGTTCCATTGATATTCTTTTCGGCAGCGTTCTGAAAACGCCCATCACCGTGGGCACGCTCGTGGTGGCGATGTTTTTTGTTTCGCCGCCGCTTACACTGTTCACGTTTCTTGTCGTGCCCTTCATCATTGCGATGATTTTCGTTATCGCACGACGCGTGCGGAAAATCAGCCGTCGCATTCAGGAAAGCCGGGCCATCATCACCGGCATGATGCAGGAAACCTTCACGGGTGTGCGCGTGGTGAAGGCCTTCAACACCGAGCCGTGGGAGAGCGAGCGCTTCCGCAAGGAAACACGCCTCGCCTTCAAGCGCGGATTGAAAAACACAATCGCCGAGGAACTGGGCACAAGCCTCACGCAAATGTTGGGCGCGGTAACGGTGGCCTCGGTGGTGCTGGCCGGCGGGTATTTCATTCTGCGTCCGCCCCACGCCATGAGCGGGTCCGATTTTGTACTCTTCATTGGTCTCGTGACACAGGTTTTTCGCCCGCTGAAAAACGTGAGCCGTACCACCGGGAAAATCCAGCGTGGTTTGGCCGGTTGCGACCGCGTGTTTGCCGCCCTCGATACCCTGCCCAAATTGGTGGATGCGCCGGGTGCGGTGGCGGCCGTGGCGCCACAGAGATCCATCGAGTTTCGCGACGTTCATTTTGGCTATGCGCTGGGCAAGGAGCCTGTGCTGCGCGGGATCAGCCTGACCGTTCCCGTGGGTCGCGCCGTTGCGCTGGTGGGCGAAACGGGCAGTGGCAAGAGCACGCTGGTCAATTTGTTGCCGAGGTTTTTTGATCCCACCGACGGGGCCGTGCTGTGGGACGGAGCGGACCTGCGTACGCTTCAGGTGAAAAGCCTGCGCGAACAGATTTCGCTCATCACGCAGGACGTGATTCTGTTCGACACGTCCATCGCGGAAAACATTTCGTACGGTCATACGCGCGAGGTAACGCGCGACGAAGTGGTGGCGGCGGCCCGGGCGGCCAACGCGCACGATTTCATCACGCGCAACCTGGCGAACGGTTACGACACGCAGGTGGGTGCGCGGGGCGTGCGGCTGTCGGGGGGCGAGCGTCAGCGTATCGCCATCGCCCGGGCGATCCTGAAAGATGCGCCCGTGATGATTCTCGACGAGGCGACCTCCGCCCTCGATTCGGAAACAGAGGCGCTCATCCAGGAGGCGCTGACGCGGGTGATGAAGGGGCGCACGGTTTTCGTGATCGCGCACCGGCTGTCCACCATTCAGAACTGCGACGAAATTTGCGTGATCGACGAGGGCACCTTCGTGGAGCGCGGCACCCACGACGAGTTGCTGAAGCGCGGCGGGCAGTATGCGCGCTACTACAATATCCAGTTTGGGAATCAGAAGGCCGGGGAACCGGCGTCGGTTTGAAGGTGGCAACATGACGACAGCCGATGAAAAACCGCGCGTGAAAACCGATCTCCTCGTGCACGAGATTTATCTGTCGGTGCAGGGCGAATCCACGTGGGCCGGCGTGCCCTGCACGTTTGTGCGCCTGACCGGTTGCCCGCTGCGTTGCACGTATTGCGACACCGAGTACGCCTTCACCGGCGGGCAGCGAATGACGCAGGACGCGGTGATGGCGCAGGTGCGTGAGCTGGGGTGTCCGCTGGTGGAAGTGACCGGCGGGGAGCCGCTGGCGCAGTCGGCCTGCATCGGGCTGCTGGAATCGCTGCTGGCCGACGGGCGCACCGTGATGCTGGAAACCAGTGGCGCGCTGCCCATCGATCGCGTGCCCCGCGAGGTGCACAAGATCGTCGACATGAAGTGCCCGTCCAGCGGCGAAATGGCGCGCAATCTGGAAGCGAACCTCGAGCTGCTGGCGCCCCACGACGAAGTGAAATTTGTGATGGGAACCCGCGAAGATTACGAATGGTCGCGGGAGTTGGTGCGACGCTACGAGTTGGAAGGGCGCGTTGCGGCGGTATTATTTTCGTGCGTCTTTGGTGCCCTGGAGCCGCACACGCTGGTGGATTGGATGCTGGCAGACAAGTTGTTTGGAGTACGGTTTCAGCTCCAGGCCCACAAGTTCATCTGGCCCCCCGACGAGCGCGGGGTGTAGCACCAGTAACTCAATCCGGTGGGGCCGCAAAACCGGATGGTTGGCGATGAGGCGTCTGGCTGAAACGGGCGTGGACGCCCGTCGTCCTGCAAAAACTTCAGCCGGCTTCCACGGCTTCGGTCAGCAATTGTTTCTCGAAGAGATCCGCGTACAGGCCACCAGCGGCGAGGAGTTCCGCGTGGGTGCCGCGTTCTTCAATGCGGCCGTCGTCCAGCACGATGATTTCGTCGCAGTGCATTACGGCGGAAATTCGATGGGCGATGATGACCGCGGTTCGCCCGTGCAATTCGCGGTGGAGGCTTTCGATGATGCGCTCCTCGGTTTCCGTGTCCACCGCGCTCAGGGCGTCGTCGAAGGCGATGATGCGCGGATCGCGAATGAGTGCCCGCGCAATGGCCACGCGCTGCTTCTGGCCGCCCGACAGATTAATGCCGCGCTCGCCAAGAATGGTATCGTATCCCTTCGGAAAATCGTCAATCTCTCCCGCGATGTGGGCCTTCGTGGCCGCTCCGCGAATCTCCTCCGCCGTGGCGTTTTCGGCACCGAAAGCGATGTTCCCCGCGATGGTGTCGCTGAACAGAAACGTCTCCTGCATCACAAGCCCCACGCGCTCGCGCAGGGCCGCGGCGGGCAGCGTCAGAATGTCACGGCCATCGATGAACAACGTCCCCGGCGGGGCCGGATACAACCGCGCCAGCAGCGAAACCAGCGTGCTTTTGCCACTGCCGGTGGGCCCGACGATGCCCAACCGATCCCCCGCCGGCACCGTGATATTAATGTCATGCAGCACATCGGGCAGGTCCTCGCGGTAACGGAACGTGAGGTTGCGCATTTCGATGCGTCCCTCGGGCACCGCAACGTCGGCGGCGGCCTGCAGGGCCGGTTCGTCGTCGGTGTCCACCTCGCTGTCCTGTTCAGAAAAAGAGGGGCGCAGGTGCAGCACGGTGTTGATGCGGTCCATGCTGGCGGCCCCGCGTTGCAGCAGGCTCAGGGTCCACCCGAAGGCCATCATGGGCCAGAAGAGCATCACCTGAATGAGAGAAAATTCGATCAGTTCGCCCAGCGAAACCTGTCCGCGGATCACGTGCGTGCCGCCCACCCACAGGAGCACCACCACCGACAACCCACCCACCGCGCGCAGCATCGGATAAAACGCGGCCTGCACCTTGGCGAGGTCCATGTTCAGGGTGATGAAGGTTTGATTGAGTCCGTTAAACTGGTTCTCCTGCGCTTCCTCCTGCACGAATGCCTTCACCACGCGAACCCCCGCCAGGTTTTCCTGCACCATGGCGCTGATGAGCGAGTAGTGGTCCTGCACCATTTTGAACCGCTGGTGGACGCGGTTGCCGTAATAGTTCATGATGAAGGGCAGCACACCCAGAGGCACCATTGTGGCCACCGTGAGGGTCGGGTCGATGGCGGCCATGCGCCACAGTGCGATGGGGAACAGAAAGACCGAGTTGAAGAACTGCAAAATGCCCGGCCCCAACACCGCACGCACAGCATCCACGTCGTTGGTGGCCTTGCTCATCAGGTCGCCGGTGCGCTGTCGGTCGAAGAACGACGGTTCGAGGCGTTGCAGTTTATCGAAGATGGTGTTGCGGAATTCGAACTCGATGTCGCGGCTGGCGCCCACAATCCAATAGCGCATGATGTAGCGGAACAACCCGGCAAATAGCGCGGCCGTGAGAATCCACACGGCGTGGAGGAAGAAGACGTGGCTGGTTGCCTCGGGCTTGCCAATGGAGTCTGCCGCCTGGCCAGCGAACCGGGCCACGAGCACGGCCAGATAATTGGTGATGAGCAGCGCAATGAGTCCGCCGATGAAGCGGCCGCGATGCTGCATGATGTAGGGACGCAGAGATGCGATGAGATTGCGCATGGGGTCGGTTAAAAAAAGAGAGTCAGAAAAATGTTACCCCGGCGCGCGGCGTGAATGCACCGGAAGATAAAAAGGTCCCCCCGCAAAAGCAGCACCGTTGCCGACGGGCTACCCCCACAGGGGGACCGGATGTTACTCGGTTGAGCGTTATTTCTTGGGCTTGTCGGCGGGCAGTTTCTTGAAGGAAAGGAACCAGTCGATGACTTTGGTGTCCTTGTCCGCGGCGGTCTTCATGCGATCGCGGGCGGCCTTGGTGGAGGTGGGGGGCGGCACGATGACGTCCTCGCCCGGCACCCAATCGGCCGGCGTGGCTACGCCGTACTTGTCGGCGGTTTGCATAGCGACCAGCAGTCGTTTGATCTCAACGAAGTTGCGGCCGGCGCTCATGGGGTAATAAAGCAGCGAGCGGATGATGCCCTTGGGATCGATGAAGAAAACCGCGCGCACCGCCTTGGTGTCGCTGGCCGACGGCTGCAGCATGCCGTACTTGCGCGAGACATCCATTTTCAGGTCGGCGATCACGGGGAACGTGACCTTCAGATTTTTCATATCGCGGAAGGCACACTTCTCCTCGATGGCCAGCAGCCACGCGATGTGGCTGAAGGTGCTGTCGATGCTGAGGCCCACCAGCTCGCAATTGAGCTTGGCAAACTCGGGCTGCAGATTCGCGAAGGTCATGAACTCTGTCGTGCAAACGGGGGTGAAGTCGGCCGGGTGGCTGAACAGGATGACCCACTTGCCCTTGTAATCGGAGGGGAAGTTCATGATACCGTTGGTGGTCTCGGCGGTAAACTCGGGTGCAGGCTCACCAATCAGGGGGACGCGTACCTGGGGTGTGGTTGCTTCTGTCATGTTGTTGTGCATTTCCTTTTGTTAGATTTTGAACAAATTAAGGCTCAGTCACGGGAGGGAACCTCCGCTACGGCTTTAAACCGGACATGCTTTGATCTATGTTAGCCTTTGGGTGGTGGCGGGATTCATCGCAGATATGACCCGGGTCTCCATCTGGCGCAGATCGGCGCAAATCATTCCCCACGAATCTCGTCCATTTCGTCCATACTGTCCATGAACGTCCATCAAAGCGCGTATTTGACAACGCCTATCGCGGGCAGGGAACATCCGTCGGTTTAATGAATTCCCACGCCATGGAAAACTCGCTGACATCCACTGAAGCATCCTCTGCTGCTTCGCCCGCCCCCGCGCCTTCACGCGCCGAGGGGGTTACGGTCATCATTCCCGTCTTCAACGAAGAGGCGGGCATTGGCGCTGTTGTGCGTGAGGTCCGCGCCGCCCTGGCAAGCGAGGCGTCCACGTTTCCCGTCGAGATTCTTGTGGTCGACGACGGCTCCACGGACGCCACGGCTCAAAACGCCCGGGATGCAGGCGCCCGCGTGGAGCAGCACGAAACGAACCTCGGCTATGGCGCGGCCATCAAAACTGCGCTGCGCTTCGCGGCCAACGATCTCATTGTGCTAACCGACGGCGACGGCACCTATCCCTCCTCGGCCATTGCAGAGCTGATCGCATCGCTGGCCCGGGCCGACATGGCCGTGGGTGCCCGAAGCGGCGAGCACGTCAACATTCCCCTCGTGCGCCGCCCCGCCAAATGGGTCCTGCGTCATTTTGCGGTGTTCCTGGCGGGCAAGCCGATCCCCGATCTCAATTCCGGCCTGCGGGTTTTTCGCCGTCGCGACGCACTGCGCTTTCTCAATTTGTATCCCAGCGGGTTCAGCTTCACCACCACCATCACGTTGGCGTATCTGAGCAACGACCTGCGCATCCATTACACGCCCATCGATTACCACGCCCGGGTGGGACGGTCGAAACTACGCCCGTTGCGCGATACCAAGAACCTCTTTCTCACCGTGGTGCGCAGCGTCATGTTTTTCAACCCCCTGCGCGTGTGCGGTCCGGTGGCTGTGGCATTGGCTGTGGCGGGGTTCATTGTGCTGTTCTTCGTGCGCGACAGCCACGGCAATGTGCTCGACGGAACGGTTTCCATAGCTTTCATCGGGGCGGTTCAGGTGATGATTCTCGGCTTGCTGGCCGACCTGATAGCCCGGAGCCGCTGAACGCGTGCGCGCCCACCGACCCGAACAACCATCCCCCGGCCTGGTTTACCGCGCCCGTGTGGAGCCCCACCAGATAGGCTGGGTGGGCGCCCTGTGCGAGGGGTACGATGGTCTGGCCGTGCTGCGCACCAAGGACCCGAAACTGGGGCTCGTGGAGTTCTGGGTGTCGCCGGGCCAGCGCGCCGATTTTGAAGATTTCCTCGCTGCCCTCGGGCAGGAGATTCGCATCCATGTGTCACCGCCGTTCGAGCCTTCCGCCACCACCATTGATGGCGAATGGGTCGAGCGCGACAAACCCGAAGGAACCATTCCATGAAGAACGAAAATCCCGCACCAACACCCCGCCGGCGTCCTGATCGCCCGAGGCGAAACTCGCAGGCGGAGGCCATCGCAGCCACCAGCGGTCCGTTTACCGTTGGTGACACTTCATACAAACAGTGGCTCATCCTCGGCGCGTTGTTCTTTGTCATGACGCTGCTGCTCATGAGCTTCACGCTGGATACCTACACCAAATCTTTCCAGACGGCGCTCGCCACCATAGTTGCGCCGGCCGCGCTGGTGGGCATCATCTGGGCGTTTGGTCTCATGACGGCGACGTTCGTCACCGTGGCGCTCATTTTCTTCCTGTTCACGCCCTACACGCACCAACTCGATGAGATCAAAAATCTCCTCCTCATGAGCCTGCCCCCCGTGTTGCTGGCGGCGGCGGCCTGGAAGGTGGATTTCTCCCGGTTCAAATTGCGGCGCGATGGCGCCACGATTCTGCTGGGCATTTTCACCCTGCTCACCTTCGTCTCGTTTTTCGTTAACATGCAATTCTGGCTGGTGGGCGAGCGCGTTGTCTGGTTCCAACTCGCCTGCGCCACCTTCACGGTCGTTTTCGCGTGGTTTATGACATCCGAAATGGAGATGCGCCGCGTGATGGCGTTCTTCGTTATCCTCTGTTTCTTCTCCGCCGTGCTGGGCCTGCTGTTCTACGCCGGGCACGATTTCACCGGCTGGATGGGCGACCTGATGCAGAAAATGAACCAGAGCTATCCGCGCAATGACCCCTTCTGGTCGCCCCAGGCCCTGAACCTGATGGAGACCCTGTCGAGGTCGCGGGAGATGTATTCCTCCATTCTCAATTCCGACTTTTTCGCGGCCTTCCTCGTCATGACCATCTGGCTGCCGCTGTGCATGTTCTTCGTGGAGGAGCACGCCGGTTACAAGGTTCTGGCGCTGGCCACCTTCCTGCTCATGCTTGTCTGCCTCGCCTTCACCAATTCCAACGACTCCTATTTCGCCTTCGGCGTGCTGGGCACGGGCACCTTCGTGTTGCTCACCTGGCGTCACATTCGCGAGTGGATGTCGCGCAAGCTGCTCATCACATTCCTCGTGGGAGCGGTGGTGCTGGGCGTAACATTAATCATCCTCATGATTCCCACCCTCGACCGTGGTTGGGATTTCAAAACCGAAGCCTACGCAGGTCGTCAGGTGCTGTGGGGGGGCGGGTTCTGGCCATGGCTCTACGGCATGGATCACACCGCCGCGCGCCTCGATTTCTCGTCCATCCTCTTCGGCACCGGGCCGGGCGGATACCGATTCTATTTCCCTGTCTTCCGCTCACCCATTTACTTCGACACGCAGATTAACAACGTCACCACCTTCGGCCACAACTGGTACCTCGACGTTCTGCTCGAGTTCGGCGCCTTCGGCCTGCTGGCGTTCATGGCGTTTCACATCCGAGTGATGGTCGACTCCTGGCGTCAGATTCACTCCACCGCCAACCGCGCTCACATGCTCTATCAGATCGCAATTTTCACGGGGCTGGTCTCCATTGCGTTCCAGAATTTCTTCAGCCCCAACAACCGCTGGGCTGTGTGTGGTGTCATTTACTGGGCGTTGTTCGGGTTGAGCATGGGCGTGAAGCGCCTGGACGACGAACCGGACAGTCCCGAGGTGGCCGCGATGCCGGTCCCTCTCAGCACCCAGCGGTTCCGTCTGGTGGCGCGCTATGGTTTGCTGGTTGTCGCGGGGTTGTTTTGCCTGCGCAGCATTCCCCAATCGAAGAAATATTTCGAGGCGGCCCGCGCGAACGGCACCGGGTTAATCTATATGGAATATGCCGAGGATCGCGAGCGGAAGGATCTCGACGGGCTGCCTTATTATGAACTGGCCCGCGACAGCTTCGAGAAGGCCATCAAGCTCAACCCCAGTTTTGGTACTTCGTATTACAAATTGGGCCATGTGTATAACACCCTGGCTGGCTATGAGGAAGGCCCCGAGCTTTTCGACAAGGCCATCGAGACCTACGAGACGCTCAACCGCATCAATCCGCACTACTCCGAGGTTCACCTGAACCTCGGCATCATGTACTCGCTGAAGGTGAGTCGCGAGCAAGACCCCGCCAAGAAACTTCAACTGATG
This sequence comes from candidate division BRC1 bacterium HGW-BRC1-1, assembly GCA_002842095.1. Taxonomy (GTDB): domain Bacteria; phylum Sumerlaeota; class Sumerlaeia; order Sumerlaeales; family Sumerlaeaceae; genus HGW-BRC1-1. The sequence continues at coordinate 110,229 of PHCB01000009.1, read as the reverse complement.
GGAAAGGCGTACGAAGAAATTCGTGAGGCGGCGCGTCAGGCGTGGAAGCCGAATATCCAGTGGGTGGCGGCGGCGCTGGGGACCCAGTTGTTGCAGATGACCCAGGTGGAGCTGTCCGACAGGACGCTGAGTGAAGACAAACGCGCTGCGTTGGAGACCCGCGTGAGCGAGCTGCATACTGAAATTTTAGGCTACTATCGGATCATCATGGAATACGAACCCAAGCTGCAACCCCTGCAGCAGGATCGCAAAAAGTATCTCCCCCAGGCTCAGGCGAAGATTGTGACTCTGGCGGCCATGGGCGAGAACACGTCCGATTCCATTCAACTGCTGCAAAAAATGTACATGGATGACCCAAGCCAGACCGCGGCGTTGGATACGCTGCTGGGGCTGTATGATCGCAGTGGTCAACCCGAGAAAAAAATCGAGTTCCTGCTCGATGCCATCCACGCCAGCCCGCTGGATGTGTCGCTGCGCAAGCAAATCGCACGGGTTTACTATTCGCAGAATCGCATGGATGATTTCGTGCGTGAACTGCGCCGCATTCTGGTTCTGACCCCCAACGATAACGAGGCTCTGGCCGACCTGATGCTTGTGGCCCGCCAGGCGGACAACGAGGCCGAGGCGGCTGATTACGCCCGGCGGCTTTCCGCTGCGGGTGGACATCCCGAAGCGGTGACAGGCTGGGCGTTGTATGGTGCGCCATCTGCGGACAATGCCACCACGAGCATCACCGCAACCGATGATGCCACCACCATTTTGGAATACTGACCACGCGCTCGCCGCAGGTTTGCGGCGGCGCCACCACTTTAAGAGAGACGATTTCTTGCCATGACTGATTCCACTTCGCCGCGCCCCGAGCGCGTGCGGTTTGCCCCCAGCCCCACCGGTTACCTTCACGTGGGCAGCGCTCGCGCGGCTCTGTTCAACTTCCTGCACGCGCGCCACACAGGGGGCAAGTTCCTGCTGCGCATCGAAGATACCGATCTCGAACGCTCCACCGACGATGCCGTGCGGCAGATTCTCGAAAGCATGAAGTGGATGGGTCTGGAGGCGGATGAACCGGCGGTATACCAAACCAAGCGGGTCGATCTCCACGCGCGACGCCTCGAAGAATTGCTGGCGGCGGGCAAGGCCTATCGCGACTATTGCCCCAAGGACCGGCTGGACCAACTGCGCGACGAAGCCCGCGCCGCCGGAACCATTTTTTCCTATCGCGAAACCATGTTTCCCGCCGAGGAAGCCCTCGCTGCGCAGGAAGCCGGCGCGCCCTTCGTCATCCGATTTCGCACACCTCCGGGCGAGGTAACCGCCTTCAATGATCTCGTGTACGGACGCATCGAAACGGCCAACGATGCCATTGGCGATTTCGTCATCGCCCGCGGCGACGGCTCGCCCCTGTATAATTTCACCAACGTGGTCGACGATGTGGACATGGGTATCACGCTTGTTTGCCGTGGCGAGGATCACGTCTCTAACACGCCGAAGCAGGTGTTGCTGTATCAGGCTTTCGGCGTGCAACCGCCGCGCTTCGCCCACCTGCCGCTCATCCTCGGCACCGACAAACAGAAGCTGAGCAAACGCCACGGAGCCACCGGCGTGGACCAGTTCGCCTCGCTGGGCATCCTGCCCGAGGCACTGTTGAACTTCCTCGCGCTGCTGGGTTGGGCGCCGTCCGAGGCCGAGTTCGACGAAGTGATGACCATGGAGGAACTGACGAAACGTTTCTCGCTGGACCGCGTGAACAAAAGCCCGGCGGTGTTCGACCACGAGAAACTCATGTGGATGAACGGCATGCATATTCGTCGACTGAGCGCCGAAGAACTGGTCGCACGCGTATTGCCGGTGCTGGCGGAGCGCTTCCCCGGCGAGCACGTGTCGGGTAATGCGCTGGTTCAGGGCGACGCAATGCTGCGAGGCGTTATCGATCTGGCGAAGGAACGCTGCCGCACGCTGATCGAATTTGGCGACGCGCTGGATTTCTTTTTCGCGGCGCCAACCGCGTGGGATGACAAAGCCATGCGCAAGTTGCTGGCCGCCCCCGAAGCGGTGGAACGGCTTCGCGAGACCGGACGCATCATCGCGGCAACGTGGGAAGGCGCGGTAGCCAAGTCAGGCATTGCTGGGCAACCGGAATCAGCGGAACGACTTGAGGCGTGGTGCCACACCATGGAGGAACCGCTACGTGCCTTCAGCGAGAGCGCGGCCGTGAAGTTTGGTGCGATAGCCCAACCGGTGCGCTTGGCGGTCACAGGTCGCACAGCTTCCCCGCCGCTGTTTCACGGGCTGTGGTTTCTCGGAGCAGAGGAAGTGGCGCGCCGCATCGAAGCGTGTGCGGCGGCTGCGGAGAAGTTGGAGTAGTAGTAGCGGCAGGGGATGGACGAAATGGACGGTATGGACACGATGGACTATATGGACTCCATGCGATCCATCTGGAACCTGACAAAACCGTCGGACGATCGGGCCCCTGCCTAATACGCTCCATCCAGTACCAGCCGGTAAATCTTATCGGATTTGTCCTCACTGCCCCTTCAGTTGTTCAAGCTTCTGCTCTACCTCGGTGTCGGCCAGCACACCCCACCCGATGTGGGAGCTAAGTTCCACCTTCAGCTTTTTCTCGGTTTCCACTTCTTCCTTTTGGATGTCGTCGAGTAGCTGTTTTTCTTCTGCCTTGTCGAAAGTCTCCGTGGCGGCAATTTTTCGCTCAATGCGTCTTTCGATGGCCTGCCACCGTGGAATGCCCGCTCTCAGTTCTTTCTCGTGTTTATCCAGCCCCACCATCATCTGGGCAATTTCCTTTAGTTCCGCGTCGGCGGATGTGGCGTCGGCTGCCTGACCACGCACCTGCGCCACCTGCCCCCCCAGCATCTGGCGGAACTCGGGAATTTGCACATTCAACCGGGTCTCCATCGACTGACGCTGGGCTTGCGCCTCGGTTAACTTCGTTCGCAAAACAGCCGCGCTCTTCGCCGCATCGCGCGACAGTTTGGGCTGGGGCGGCCCGGTGAATTGCTTCACGATAAAAAATCCCAACACCGAGATAATCAGCAGTGCCCCGCACCACATCAGGAAGTGCGTGATGTCGAAGTCGCCTCCGCCAAACAGAGCGGTCAGGATCACCGACACGACCAGGATCAACACAAACGCTATCAGCAACCACATCATTATGCGATCCCTCCGCCTATTAAGACTAACCCCACCGCGGCAAAAATCACCGCACCCATGATGCTTCCCGCCAGGTTCCTGACCATGATCCCCCGGTCCCCTATGGCTGCGCCATCAAAGATTCGAAGGACGCGTCATCGCTCGCGGCGCGTTTCTCTACCACAAGGTCGTCAAGATTGTCCAAATCGCTGGCCTGCGTGCCGCCTCCCAGCTCCTTCACCACGGCGCCTATTTCCGCCAGACGCTTTTCAAGTTGGGCGGTGAGACCTTTGGTCTCAATCTCGGTTTGGGCGAGCTTCATTTGCTCCACCACATCGTAGGCTTTGTCGGTTGCCACGCGGTTTTCTTCCAATTGGATGGCCCGCTTCTTCAACACGGCCTCGGTGCGGGAAGTCGCCTCCTCCGCGCGCTTGGTTTCAGCGTTCAGCTTCACGATGTTACGTCTCATCCAATCCGCATCGCGTGGAACGTCGCGCCAAACCACCGGCCAGGAGCTATTGGCGTCTGCCGTGCGGTAGAGGTTCTTTAATTCGGTCAGCGCAGAACGGCCAGCCTCCGCCTTTGCACGCGATTCATCGCCCATTTGCTTCACCCGAGCGGTCTCCTGCACAATGCGCAGTCTCTCTGCTTCATACTGGCCGACTGCCGCCTCGGATTCGCGCACGACAAACAGGGCGAATTCTTTGGGATACTTTTTGATGTTCTCGGGGGTCCACTCGCGCGACTGGCGCACCTGCTCGCGCGCTTCTTCGCGCTGACCAGGGTTGCATCCGGCCAGAGTCAAACAGGCGCAAACCCATAGTGCACAAGCCCACGTTGCGGACCATATGCCGCCGAAACCACGGATGCCAACTCGTCCCATGAACTCTTCCTTTCGCTGCCACCCCGGTATCTCGATCGGACTTCAGTTGGTGTTTGATCCAATACCAACGACTTTGTCGCAAGTTTTTTTCCGGTGTCCCTGCCCTCGGCAACTCGCGTCGGGTGGAAAGTCCGTTGACTTTGCTCCGGCACGCCCGCTTCGAATTGTCCAACGCGCACGCCTGCGCGCGCCGGGTGAAGGTGGCGCCGCTCCCGGACCGACTTGAACAAGGAGATCCCGACAACGTGGTTGATGAGCTTGATGGAACCGACGAAGGGTCCGCCTACCAGGGACAAGAGGAAGAGGAGGCCGTTTGGGCGGGACGTCCGTCGTTAAAGGTCGTTTGGCTACGCCTGGCCGTGGTGCTTATGACCATCCTCTGCATCGAAATTGTGTTGCTGGTGGTTTACGGATTTTCCGCCCACTGGAGCCGCCTGCTGGTTTACATGGCGTATGCATTAGCTGTGCCCCTGTTTGTGGGCAGTACGTTGGTGAGGCAAATGCGCGAGCACTACGAGGTAACCACGCAGTGCATCTACACGCGGGTCGGCCTTCTGACGCGAACCGACGACCAGCTTGACCTGCGCAATTATCTGGATTGCCGCCGCAGCGAGCCCTCCCTGGCGGCTCGTATGTTGAGACTCGGCAACATCGAAGTTTTTGCAGAGAATGACGAGCCGGTGCTGATGCGTGACATCGACGATTCGGAAATGGTTTTCAAACTAATCAAGGATACCGGTTACCACGCGCGCGGACACGTCGTGCGCGACGGCGCCAGAGGAAAACTCACGTCCAAACCCCTACACAAAAAAGGGGCTGAAGAGGAACGCTCCAAACTGCACAGATGAGCGCGGCAGTGTCTCGGGGCTGAAAGCGTTAAATGGCGTCTCGCACCAGATCGGCTATCTGATCCGGTCGCTCTGCCACGGGGATTCCGGCTGCGTTCAGGGCTGCGATCTTTTCCTTCGCGGTGCCTTTGCCGCCGCTGATGATGGCGCCCGCGTGACCCATGCGTTTGCCCGGTGGCGCGGTCAGTCCTGCGATGAATCCCACCACCGGCTTGCTCATTTTGTCCTTCACGAACTGCGCCGCAGTTTCTTCGTCGGTGCCGCCGATCTCGCCGATCAACACCACCGCGTCGGTTTCGTTGTCCGCTTCAAACAGTTCCAGCGCATCCGTGAAGCTGGTCCCGATGACCGGATCACCGCCGATACCGATGCACGTACTCTGGCCCATGCCGTGGGTCGTCAACTCTTTCACGATTTCGTAGGTCAGCGTGCCCGACCGCGAGATGACGCCGATGCGCCCCTCTTTGTGGATGTGGCCCGGCATGATTCCCACCTTGGCCTTGCCCGGAGAAATGACGCCCGGGCAGTTCGGCCCCAATAGCCGCACACCCTTTTGCCGCGCGGCCCAGTATACCTTCACCATGTCCAGCGTCGGGATACCCTCGGTGATCACCACCACCAGGTCCACGCCGCTGTCGATGGCTTCCAGCGCAGCGTCTGCTGCGAAAGACGCCGGCACATACACGATGGATGCATTGGCCTGCGTGGCTTCCACGGCCTGCTTCATGGTGTCGAACACGGGGCGATCCAACTCCGTCATTCCGCCCTTACCGGGCACGCACCCGCCCACCACGTTCGTGCCGTACTCAATCATCTGGGACCCATGAAAGCGTCCTTCGTTTCCCGTGATGCCCTGAATGATGAGTCGTGTGTTGCGATCGACGAGAATTGCCATGACGTGAGAAAATCCTTTTCAGTCCAGTGAGGCCTCCCCCGTGGAAACAACTCCAAAACGCGGGAAACGCGAAAGAGTAAATTGTCGCCAGACGGCCCGCGCTGTCAACAGGTTCGAGATAATTTCGCGTTTTTTCGCGTGGAAGGTTTTAGTCATTGCATAGGGCAATGATCTGAAGATGGCTGGATGAATGGTCAATTCAGAGCTGACGCAAAGCGGTTCATTTGAGACGACAAGGTCGGGGGCTGATGGAGGATTGCCCCTCCCCCTGGGGCGGCACAGTGAATGGTGGCTGGTTTTGCTGGGCCTTGGGTTGCTCGTCATACGCGCTCTGTTTGCCGCGTGGTCCGATCTTTTTCCCGATGAAATTTTATATGCGTGGCTCTGGTCCCACGAGCCCTTGAACTTCTGTCCGCACCCGTCGGGCACGCCGTTGTTGGCCGGTCTGGGCATGGCCATGGCGGGTCGCACAGGGTTGGGTGTGCGGCTTCTCTCGATTGTGGTTGGCTGCTTCACCCCTTTTATGATGTATGCCTTGGCGCGGTCGCTGGGCGGCCGCAAGGTGGCTTGCTGGGCTGCACTGTTGTTCCTCGCCACACCCATGACTTTTGCCTTCGGCGCCATCCTTACGCCCGATGGAACCCAGCTCTTCTTCTGGGCCACAGCCATGTTTTTCACGTGGCTTGCTTTGGAAGGACGCGGACGCAACGCTACCCTGGCATGGATTGCGGCGGGTGTGGTGGTGGGACTCGGACTCCATGTGAAATACATGATGATCTTGTACTTCCCGTCCCTGGCCCTTTGCCTTCTCACTGTGCCGGATTGGCGCAAACAATGGCGCACGGCGGGGCCCTGGTTGTGCGTGTTTATGGCCGCGCTTATTTTCGCGCCGCTGGCTGTTTATACCGAAGCGGCCCAGGGCTGGCCCACGTTGCGCTATCATCTCGTGGAGCGCCAGAGTGGCATTTCTCCCTCCCTGGAAAACCTCCTCGTTTACCATGGCGCTCACTTCGGCATGTACTCCCCGTTGCTTTATCCGGCCATGGTGGTTGCGATGTTTGCGGCATTGGTGCGGGGGATCCGACGCGATCGTCGCGCATTGGTTTTCGTCGGGTGGTTCGCGGTTTTTATGTGGGTTTTCTTTGCGCTGATCTCCGCCATTACCGAGCGTCGGTTGGATCGTGAACAGTGGGATGCTCCGGTCTATGTCGCCGCCATGATAGCGGTTGCGCTGCTGGCCAACGACTTACTGTTAGCCGCGCGCAGCGAGCAGTCACGCCGTCGTAGGCTTCGTTTTTTGGCGGCCATTCCCGTGGTGGGATTTAGCATAATGGCTCTCGGCACGGTGGAGCTTTTTACCGGTGTCATCACCACAACCATTGGTCGCCGCCCGTTGTTTCGAAGCATCCAGGGCTGGCGTGAAATTACCCATCGCGCTGACGAGGAGTTCGCCCGACTCCCCGCAGACAAACCCGCTTTTTTGCTGGCCAGCCGTTACTCCGGCGCATTCGCCTATTGGTTTTATGGAGAAGGGAATCATCCCGTTTTCACCCTCAATCACGAATCGGCGGAAGAATACGGGCTAACCGCCCTGTTGCAAAAGCACGGCGTGAGCCAGGATCATCTTCTGCCTGCCCACCGGGGCGAAAACGCGGTGATTATGCATGTAGGCGCGGAAAAGCGAAAGCCCCTTTCCAAACGTCAGGAGCAACTTGCTCCCTGGTTCGAATCCTTCCCTCCGCCCTTGAATGGTGGAGAATTGCAACGCGCCATTGTTTTCCCGGCCGTGGGTTTTCGCGATGAGAATTCAACGGCGCCGATAGGAAATAAATAATTCTGACGTTTTGCCGTGGACATTCGACAGATGGGTTTTCTGTGAAAACCGTTTGCGGGCCCGAATGTCGTTACCATCGGGCGGGTAATGTTTCTTGCCGTGTCGGGAGGGCCTATAGCTCAGTTGGTTAGAGCGGCCGGCTCATAACCGGCTGGTCCAAGGTTCGAATCCTTGTGGGCCCACCACCTCCCCCCTCTCGCATGCCCGCCTCGTGGGCATGGCCATGGCCGCGAGTTTATTCTGCCGCTCCTCCGGAACGGAATTCCAGGGTGGACTGTTCCGGGGGTTCTGGTTACAGAGACTTGCTGCAATGCTACACATTGCGGTTTGATGGAGAGTTTGGATGTGGCCCATCTCGCCCCGAAGGGGCGGCGGTAAGTAGCTTGGGGTGAAGGTCGCGCAGCGACCGGAACCCCAAGAACAATTCCCAACAATTTTCAGCCCCGCAAGGGGCGGCAGAATCTGGCAACGGCCCCCGAAAAAACACCTTATGCAATCCCACCCACCGCCCGGCTACAATCAGCCGGCCTTGCCACCCAGCAGGCTTTGCGTTATGATCAGGACGAAACCTTTCCGGATGATCATCACTGCGATGGAAGCCAGCAGTAGGTTGGCGATTTTCGCGAACGTCTTCGAACCCGCCCGCCCGAGCACTTTTCGGATTTGCTCTGCGAAAAGAAAAATGGTGCCTGCCACAAGAATGTTCGCCAGCACCGCCAGTGCCGTGGGCACCACCCCATGCTGTTTCAGCAGCAACAGCGAAGTTGTTAACAGCGCCGGTCCGGCGATCAGCGGCACCCCCAGAGGCACCGCACCCACCGTTTCAATTTCGGTTGAATCGGCCCCTGCCGCCGCCGAGTTGCCCAACAGGTCGGCCATGGCGATAACGAACAGCAACACGCCGCCCGCCACCATGAAGTCGGCCATGGTGATCCCCAAAAGTTCGAGAAATCCCGTCCCAAGAATCAGGAACAACATCGCCACCACGGTGGCAGTGACCACGCTTTGCGCCAGTACACGCCGCACACGGGCCCGGTCGATGCCGTCCACCATCCCCAGAAACAGGGGCATGGTGCCGATGGCGTCGACGGCCACAAACAGCGGAACAAAACACAGCCAGAATTCTTTCATGGGAAAAGCCACAGCCTCGCGCGATGTTGTAAGCGTTTATTGCGGACCCGGTAGCAAGCAGCCGTCAAGCACCAGAATCTGCCCCCGGGTGGATTATGCCTCGCTGGATTTCAGCGGACGCGGATTGTGGTCTTTGCATCCGCCGCGGGCCTTCACCACGCGCACCTGTTTTGACTCGGGGTTGTCGGCGTCTGCGAAGCCCGTCAGCAGGATGGTTTCAAAGTCCTGCAAGGCGGCTTCGGCCGCAAGCGCCGTGATGGGATTCGGAGCGCCGAGGTGCGTGGAAACGAGAAGTACCGCCTCGTTTTCTGCCGCCCAGGCGGCCAGAGGTTGCACCACGTCATGATGCCAGGTCCGGGCAGCGGCCGCTGGTTGGGTCAGCAGAGGCACGCCGTCCAGCACCACCACTGAGGGTTTGCATTGGGCCGTAAGGCAGCGCACGCGATACAGGTACTCCAGAGGGTGCGCCACACGCGACGAATGGATCTGGCATGTGACGAGTCCGGGACACTCCTGTTTGGCGCCCGGCAGGGGGGCGGCATGAATCAACAAAGCGCTCCCCGAAGTGCGGGCGGCGTGGCGGGCGAAAGCAGCCGCAAGAATGGTTTTGCCCGATCCGCCCGGCCCCGCCAACAGCGCTGACGAACCGGCACGGAAGCCTCCCCCCAGAAGATCGTTGAGTTCGTCCGTTCCGCAGGGAAAGCGTTGCTCGCTCACGTGGGGCGCGGCGATCTCCGCCGGCAGAATGCGCGGCCAGAGCTGCACCCCCTCGGGAGTGATGGCGAAGGGATGGCGGCCCAGTTGCACGTTCTGACCCCGAGCGCGCGTGACGGTAAGCACCCGCAGGTCGGGGTGGTCCACATTTTCATCGCGGTCGAGGCAAAGAATGAAATCGGCTCCCTGCTCGGCGGGGTGAGACCCCGGTGCCGCGCCTGGCATCGTGTTCAGCGCAAGCATGGTCACCGCCCCAAGCCCCTTGGCCTTCAACACAAAATCCTGATACACCGCCAGTTGCTGTTCGTGCGGCAGGGGGAGGCGCCAGAAGCGCGATGCGCCGTCGATGAAAAGTCGCTTCGCGCCTATCTCCAGCGCGGCGTCGGTGAGGCGCGACACGGCCATGCTTTCGCGCTCGGGGAAGCTGCTGTAGAGATCGTCGCGGCGGAGGAAGAGCACGCGCAGAAGTCCGCGCAATTCCATCTCGCGCAGGTTCCAACCCAGCGATGCGGCGTCGCGATAGTAGTGGTCGGGGAAAGTTTCAAAGGAAACGATTACGCCCGGTTCGCCGTGGTCACGCACCCCGGCGGCAACAAATTGTGTGCCCAGCGTGGTCTTGCCTGCGCCGGGAATGCCGCGCAACAGCACGGATGAAGCATCATAAAACCCGCCTTCAAGAACGGCGTCCAACCCCTGCACCCCGCTTGAAACCCGGTTCGGCGTGGAAATCGGTTTGTTGTCCATGGGTTCATTCTGTAATGATCAGAGAAGGCAGGGTCAACCCCAACCACACAGGAGAACCGGTTTTCCAACCCGTTGCCCTCTGTTTCATCATTGACGAAATTGCATCGCTCACCGGACATAACCGGATTGTCGCATCCAATAACTCACACACGAAAAAGGTTTTAACGAGCTTATGAAATCAGCATGGTTGATGGGAAACGTTTTGGTTCTGATGTCGCTGGCAGCGTCATTTACGTGGGCCGCACCGCAACCCAGCGAATTGGTGACCCTCGCGCCCAAGGTGGCGTGCGACCGCTGCGAGGGGACTCTCCTCAAGGGGCGCACCACCCAAAACCCCGCGGCCCGCTGGGCCATGATCAGCGACCTCCCCGAGAGCTTCACCAGCCACGGCGTGCTTTACAGCACCCGCACCATGCTGCCCGATAATGGCGGGGCTGAGGAGTTGCGCAACCAGCGCAGCGCCCACGGTTTCACGGGCATCGACGGCGGGTTCGATGTCTTTCTTTTCCATCTCATCAGCAAGAATCCGCAACTGGCCGCGCGCATGGTGGTTTATGTGACCAACCTCGGTGACAAGCCCGTAACGCTGCTCCCCCGCCAGGTCATCAAGAGCGAGGGGCTCATCGGTAAGGTGCATGAATTCGAGAGCACCCTGGCCCGGCGCGTGCTGGCCGAGGAATGGGACCGCCCCCTGCCCCGTGTCGAGATCCCCGCCGGCGAGGGCCGCGTCGTCGCCTACGGGCGGCAGTTTGGCAACGTCACCAACGGCCCCGATGCCAGCCACAACGTGAACTGTTTCGGTTACGTGCGCGCCACGGTGGATGGCGACGCCCCCGCATCACTGCAGGTGGATGTGATCGCCGTGCCTCCCGGCCCCAAAACCGACCTGAACGCACAGGCCGCCGCGCTGATGCTAACCGGCGCGCCCACCAGCGACGAAGTTTCCATGAACGAAGAACCACAGGGGTGCGCGCTGGGCCGCGCCGTGGGGGTTTACCCGAACTTCATCTGGAAGAACGACACGCCCTTCGTGCTGGACGCGGTGGCACTGGACACCGGCGGCACGAGCTTCTCCATGGCTCTGCCCGAAGTGCAGACCCGTGGCTGCTCCGACGCCCGCCAGACGACCGACCTCGTGCTGCGCCCCGGCTACACGCGCACCGATACCGTGGGCAACTACATGATTCCGTACGACGTGCGCCTGACGGTGATGAACAGCTCAACCACCGAAACGCTGCGCAGCGACGTGGTGTTCGGCAAAACTGGCGCAGACATTGGTCTGGCATGGCAGGTGGTTGTGGCGGATGGCATGTCCGTTAAATCCGAAACAGCCGCCCTGTACGACGGCAAGCCCGTGCAAACCAAATGGGCCGGCCCGAAACAAGCCACCACCGAGGCCTCGCTACTTTCGTCCCCGCTGGAACTGAAACCGGGTGAGGTAAAGACAGTCTGCCTGAGATTCCTCATCTGCGGCAACAGTAGCCTGCCGTTTGATCTGGGAGTTAAGAAGCTTTAAATACTTTTGACGCAAAGACGCAAAGTTCGCAAAGAGAAGCCATGGACGAACTTAGGTATCAAGTCCACGACTGAATAATAATGTGTGTTTTAAACTCTCTTCTTTTGCTTCTCTTTATGCTAGAGCGTTTTCGACTCAAATGATTACAGACTCGTGGTGCGTTGGGATGTCGAATTGTGACCGCCCATCCCTGTGATAGGTGGCTACCACGGCCTCGCCGGGGCGCCCGATTCTACCGCCTCCCACTTGCCCACTTGATGGCGATGGCAACCCCGGTGTGACCGGCGTGCAACCGGTGTGCAAGCGGTGTGCAAGCGGTTCAGCCGGCTCGCAATCGGCAGGCCATTATCCATGCAGGGGTCTGCCTCAGGCCTCCACCCGGCCTCCAGTTTACCCTGCACGCACATTCGCCCCGAACCGAATGCTCCAACTATTTAGAGATTGCAGGATATGTTAACACTTACATCAAAACTGCTCTAATGCTTTTAAATATTGTCTTTGCGCCCTTTGCGTCTTTGCGTCAGAGCATTTTCACAAACCGAACTGCGCCGTCTCCAGCGTCTCCAAGTCAACATCCACGCCTGTGCGCTCGATGTAGGCATCTGCCCGTGCGGCCAGGTTGATGTCCATCAGTGATGTCTTGAATGTCTCTTCAAACAAGTCCATGAACTCGATACATGTCTTTTCTGTTTGAGAACTAAAGAAGATATCTCCGGTCTCATAATTCCAGACTACTTCAAACAGGCTGGTGGTTGCGCTGACATGAGACAGCATCTGTGCTTTAACTGTCTCTTTAAGTCCGGCCACTTCTTCGCGGTTCATTTTGCGGGCGCGTCGCTCGCGCAGGGCTGCCCGGATTGCTTCGTTTAATTGCGCTTTCAACATCGCCCCACTGAGGCTCTTTTTATCAATCCGCATGCCGAGGATGATATACTTGCCGCGCATCACCTTTTCCACGCCCAGCTTCGTATCCGTGGGGTTCAGCGCGTTCACCCAACCCACCGACATCTCGGGATTTTTCTGCGGGTCAATCTCCCGAAACGCCCATTTGGCCAGGTTGTTTTGCAGGTTCTCGCTGAAATCCTTGGGCAGATCGTCGGCCAGCGCGAACTTACGATAGGAAACGGAACCGTTAATCAAAGGCATGAGGGTCATCCCGGGTTGGAGTTAAAGAACAGCGACGGTTAGTTGGAAGCCGTGGGGCGGGGTGAACGCAAGCGTTTTGCACCCCGCCCGGCTTTCGTTCGATACTATTGTCCCACGCGCAGGATTCCGTATTGGGTCAGCGCGGGAAGTTCCACGCTCATCGATCCGTCCTCGGCCATGGTGGGTTTCAGAGCCACCCGTTCGGTGCCGGGGTATGGCATCCAATGCACCACGGGCGGTTTTCCGGGTGCCGCAGCGGCCTTGGCCACATCGGCCCTCAGATGAACGCGAAGGCCTTCCACGGGCGGGAATTCCGGATGGAATTTGCCCTGTTCGGGGGCCGTCGTGCCCACCTCGCAGTGGGCCGCGCTGGTGTTGAGAAGATGCACCACAGCGGCCTTGGTGTCGAGCTGTTGAAAAGCTCCGGCCACCACTGCACCGGCCGGTGCGCCTTCGATGCTCCACATTGCCTGACCGCTTGTAGCGCTGGTCACTGCATCCAGAATGCGGCGTCGGGCCTCGGGTGCGCGCTCGGCCTCCCACAATTGCTTGCTGCCCGCAAACCCGCGCACCGTTGCGCTGCCGGGGTTATCGTCGAACCGCGTTGTGGCCGCCTTGCGCAGCGCCGACACGAGATCCTTCTCCGTCCGTGGCGCGCCGGTTTCGTCCATCACGCCGGTTTGTCCGGCGGTCAGCAGCTTTCCGCCCCGTGCGACAAACGCCAGCACGGCGGATGCCTGCGCGTTGCTCAGCGCCAGTGCGGCGGGCATGGCCAGCACGCGGTATTTCGCCAGACCGCTCGTGCTTGTCAGGTCGCTCTCGCGCAGGATGTCGTGGGGGATGTTCGCCTCGGTCAACGCCTCGGCCCATCCGGCCCATTCGTTCACGGCGGCGGTCAGGTCGCGCCCGCCCAGCTCGATGCGGGGCGTGGTGGCAAACTTCGACAGAGGCGCGCCGTCGTTCGTGGGCTGTCCGTCGCGGGTCTGGCCGGGGAATAGCAGGGCCGTTTCGGCCAGAGACACCTGCGGCCCGAAGGCATCGCCGTGCAGTTCCTCCCACGAGAAAAAACCGTCCTCGGGGCGGAAGACCTGATGCGGAGAAAATCCAGGGGTACCCGGCATCAACGCCCAGAAGCGGTTGCCGGCCACATTACACATCGCCCAGCAGGCGGGCACTTCGTCGCGGGCGGAGGGATAAAACAGCGTCAACGCGGGCGTCCCGTGGGGGCGGGCGAGGGCGTCATACAGGCGCATCTCGGCGATGGCGCGCCGCCAACTGAGCAACGGCAGGCCCGGGCCGAGGTAGCATTCGTAAAACGGAAAATTGCCACCGCGGGCCAGCTCGGCGGCGTCCATGCCCCAGTACTGCGGCAGGAAGGTCTCACTCGCACCGGCCACGCAACCGGCCAGAATCTGGTTGGGAGCCACCTCGTCCAGGCGGGCTTTGATGTCGACAAAGAAATCGCCACGCCCGCCACACGGGACTGTCGAAGTTCTCCCACACGTCCGACCGCTTGCCCGTGGGCAGGTCGTAGCCAGTCTCGGCCTTGAACTTCGCGCGGCAGTGCTTGCAGCCGCAGGAATACCAGTCGGGCAGGAACTCGACCTCGTCCACCATCCAGCCGTCCACACCGGTGCGACGCGTGAAGTCGCCGATCTGGTCGATGTAGAACGCGCGCCACTCGGGGTTGTTCGGGCAGAGCATCCACAAGCCGCCGTACATCTCGAAAAAGACCGGCTCGCCGGTGCGGGCGTCCACCTGCGCCCACTCGGGGTGCGCATCCAGATAGCGCTTCGTGCAGAAGGTTGAGGTGATATGGTGCACCAGTCGTATGCCATGGCGATGGCACGCCTCGGCCACAATCTTCGTGGCCCGCTCGCTCACCGCCGCACCGCCCCGCTGGGCAATCTCGTCGATGGCCTCGGGCTTGCTGGGCCAGTCGTTCACCAGACTGCGGTTCGCCTCGGTCAGCAACAGATTGATGCCAGCGGCGGCCAGAGAAGTCGCCATATCATCGGCCTGCGCCGCGGTAACATCGGTGGGATAATTCCACTGGGTGCTACGCGCCGTGAACAGAAACGTGCTTGGCGCAGCGGTCAGCGGTTCAGAGGTGTTCGCGGCCGATTTAGACATGGCAGCGTGGGGCGTGAAGGGGGTCATAAGAGCTCCTATAATAGCGGCGGACAAAAGTGTGAGGCGCATAAAGAATTCCTCCGCAGGGCAGACATGATGGTGATCAAGCCAACCCCGCGAAAGAGCAGGTGCAACCCCAATCGGGTGATTTAAACTCACGAAAAAAGCATTTGAAACCCTGTGCTTCCTACTCCTTCGCCAGCGCTTTCACATCTTCTGCGGAGAGGATTTTGAATTCTACCACGTGCACAGAGCTGTTGGCTGTGTTGTGGAGCATGTTGAGTCGGGCGTAGCGCACGGGCTTGTCGCTTTTGATGGGGTGGTTGATACCCATTCGAGTTGCGAGTTTTTCATTGTCCGACATATCCACGACCTTCTCCCAGCTTTTGTTGTCGGCTGACACCTCGATGGTGTACTGGTATGAGCGTTCGTCTCCGGCAAACGGATAAACCTGAAACGCCGCCACTTTGACGGGCTTCTCCAGATCAACGGTGATCGACGCGGGCGCCACGGCTCCCCAGTGTTTTCCGCGCAGCTTGCCGTCCACGGCAAAGGCGGGGTTTGCGCCTTCCTCCTGGCCTGTGGCCGTAACAGTTTTGCCCACGGCCAGGCCCGGCACTCGCTCGGCTTTAAAGATTTCTTCCATGCCGGAGACCTTCGCATAGTTCGCAAAGGCCGGCTTGTACTTTGCCCACAGTTCGCGCGAAATCTCCACCGGGTCGCCGGTGGCGGTCACGGGCAGTGTGGACGAGCGATCGGCCCAGGCCGCCAGGGCGAGAGCGTTTTCTTTCGCGAGAGCTTTGGAATCGATGGCCTTGCCCTCGCGCAGCGACGTCTCCATCTTTTTTAAATAGTCGGCCCACACGGGCAGTGCGCGGTCGGTCAGCATCCCCGCCCATTCCTTGATGGCGTACGAGCCGATCTTGCCGCCCCAATCGGTAATTTGGCGTTTGGCGTTCCACTCCAGCAGAGTTTTTTCGGCGGGCGTGGTGCCCCAAGCGCGGGCGTCGGCCAGCCAGGTACCCAGCAGCATGTGCTCGTTCGACGCCAGCAGGCGGTCGCTGTCGCGCATGAACTCCAGCAGATCTGCGGCGGCCTGGTGCAGGGCGTCCGCGTCTTTGGCTTCCACGGCTTTTTTCACGGCGAGGACATAATACGGCGCGAAGTTGCCCAGCGTTTCGCGGCCCAGGTTCACCAGATCAAACTGGTACGCGGGGTTATCCTTCAACTCCGGTGCGCCGTCGATCATCAAGCCCCACGCCTCGGCCACGGCGGGGTCCATTTCGAAGCTATCCATAAGCTGCGGCGCAAAGCTCAATCGCGCATTATCGATCAGATTAGTCTGATTGTATCGCGATTCGTAAAGAATGTCCCACGCCTTGCGCACCGGTTCGGGCACCTTGCCATAGCGCTTGTGCAGATACTCTGCTTTCCACGCATCGAGGTCTTTCACCCCGTCGCCCCACATCATGTCCAGCACCAGCTCGTACACGACCGGGTTATAGCCCAGCCCCTCGGTCATAATGCCCATGCCCTGCAGATTGCCGTGTTCGGGGGAGCTTTTCATCCGGTTAAAGTTTTCCAGAATTTGTGGCAGCCCGCCGTAAATATCCACGCGGTTGCCGAAGTTTTGCAGAATGGACCAGACCCACGGCTTGCCAAACCAACCCTCGTGGTGGTGCCATCCGGTGCCCTCCCAGTTCTCCCCCCAGAGTTCCAGAGCCAGCACGCGATCATCGGGCACGGCCTCGAAGAACTCGCGGGTCCGCTCGGGGTTCCACATCTCCTCGGGTTTTTTGGCAAACCATGTCATCAACACCCAGATGCCCTTGGGGTCAGACTCGTCGATGCACGAGAAAATCGTGCGGGCCATGTTGGTCAGATAGCTCAGCTCCACGCTGGGCGGTGTCATTTCGTTGAACGGGTCGATGTTGTAGTAGTGGTCCGTGCCATACGTTTCGCGTTGGTGACGCATGAAAAGGGCGCTGATCTTCTTGAACGCGGGGTCCTGCCAATCGAGCACGTAGGTGGAGAAACCCCACCATTCCATTTTCTGATATTTAAGGTCGGGGTTGCGGTCCACCAGCGCCTTGGGGATGTGGCCGGAGAAACCGGGCAGCACGGCCTTCATTCCCAGCGAACGGGCACGGGCGAGAATCTGCTTTTGCAACTCGCACTGGCCATCCACCACGCTCTGCGGCACGGGGCCGCCCCAACCGTCGAGGTTGCCCATCCATTGCCAGGGGTACCAAGCCGGGCCCGCGAAGAAGTTGTCCAGTTCGCGCGGCGGGATGCCCATCTCGGCATAGGCCATTTGCCAGATTTTTTCCTGACCCAGCAGCATCGCCGGCATATTGATGCCGTTGAAGGCGAGCACATCCATCATGCGCTCCCATTGCGGCCACTGCCAGAAAGCCATGCTATAACCGAAAATGCAGTTGTTGAAGATGTAGCGGATGGGAAAAGGTGTGGCCTCGCGGTGGGGCGAGAAATCGCGCGGCAGCGGTGAGGGGAGGGTCAGGTTGTCGGCGCTCCATGTGATGCTGCTGGCGCACTTCTCGTTCAGATACCACTTGAGCCCGCGGCATGCGGACACGCCGGAGGAGCCGCGCAACACGATGGGACCATCGCCGCCGGGGTCGACTTCGAAGTAGTCGGCCTTGTCGGGGGCAGGAACGACTTCCACATGGAACTGCGATGCAGCCCCGGGCGGCAGCAGGCGGCCAATGACCCCCTGCGCGGCAGCCGTCTGCGTGGCGGCGGAGACGTTGCCGTCGTAAGCTGTCCCAATCAGCGCGGAGGCAGTGTCCGTGGTTGAAGACGCGGCAACGGGTTGAAGCGTGGTGCTGAAGAAAAGGGACACCGCTAAGGCGGTTACGAAACGTTTCATGATGGACGGTCTCCAGAGGAATTAGATTTTTGTTCTTTAAATCGTAATCGTACGAATCAACATTTGCACCCGGGGTCGTGGGACTGGCGCAGATGGCCGGCGGCCAGAAGCTCGGCTACCTGGCGCGGGGTGCCCTCGAAGGCGAGGACGAAGGGCTGCACGGCCTGCATGACCAGCGCCCGCGCGGCAAGGCGGCCCAGCCCGCGCACGAAAACCATCTCGCAATCGAGGATCGGTTCGATGAGGCGCTCGTAATCGTGCGGGTCGGCCAGGTCGTCGGCGTCCATCTCCGGTGCGCGGCAAACTCCGCGTCCCACACGCACGCGTTCGAGGGGCGCGGCGGCATCGGCAGGCTGGCTGGGCGGCTCGATGGCGCGGTTTTCCTCGCCAACCACGACGTTGGATTCCACCTCGAAAACGAGGAACTCCACCGACAATGCAAAGTTCTCGGCAATGGCTCCGTTTTCATCCATGGCCACGGCAAGTTTCATGGTTGGCCCTCCGCAAAAAATGAAGTGGTTCAAGCAGTCTTCAAGGATAAATAACCGCAACCGAAAGCAGCCCGTGCAAGGGTGGTTTTTCCATCTGCGTAAATCTGCGATATCTGCGGATGTGCAAACCATAGATGACGCAGATTTACGCAGATGGTTTGAAACATCGGTAATGATCGAGATTCTTTCTTTGCGGTTCCGGATTTCGTATGGTTGCTTGTCTCTGCTTCTCCAGTAGATCAGCATTAGTTATCCTTCAACCCACTTCAACCAACGAGATATTTTTCCATGAAACCATCAGCCCTCTTCATTCTCGCTTCATGCCTTGCAGCCATTTCTTTGCCTGCGGTTGCCCAGGACGCAGCGCCGCGTTATGACATGATCATTCGCAATGGTCGCATTATCGACGGAGCGGGCAATGCCTGGTATCGTGGCGATGTTGCGGTGCGCGACGGAGCCATTGCCGCCGTGGGCACGCTGTCCACATCGGCCACGGCGGAACGCGAGGTTGATGCGGCGGACCGTTACATTGCGCCGGGTTTCATCGACGTGCACACGCACTGCGAGGGCGACATCGAGAAGCGCCCCGAGGCCGAGAACTTCGTGCGCATGGGCGTGACGTCGGTTGTCACCGGCAACTGCGGCGGAAGCTATCTTAACCTCGACGAGGCGTTTACCTCCATGACCACCACCGGCATTGGCGTCAACGTGGCCTCGCTGGTGGGGCACAATTCCGTGCGCAGCAAGGTGATGGGCAACTCCTCCCAAGACCCCACCACCACCGAAATTCAGGCCATGCAGGGGCTGGTGGAACGCGCCATGCGCGACGGCGCTGTGGGCCTCTCCACGGGTCTCATTTACATCCCCGGCAGTTACTCGAAGACCGGCGAAATTGTGGAACTCGCCCGCGTGGTGGCGAAGTACAAGGGCCTTTACGCTTCGCACATGCGCAACGAGGGAAGTGAGGTGCTTGAGGCCATCGAGGAAGCGCTGACCGTGGGCCGTGAGGCCGGCGTGCCGGTGGAAATTTCGCATTTCAAAATTATCGCGCCACTGCTCCACGGCCAGAGCACTCGCACCCTTGGGATGGTGGAAAACGCCCGCGCGGCCGGGCAGGACGTAACCATCGATCAATACGTTTACACGGCGTCGAGCACGGGGCTGAACTCCATCCTGCCTGATTGGGTGGCCGATGTGTCCCGCGAGGAACTGTACGCCCGCCTGCGCGACCCGGCAACCCGCAAGCGCGTGGTGGATGAACTGGTGTCCGAGCGCCGCGACAAGGCCGGACGCAAAGACATGAGCTACGCCCACGTGGCCAACTTCCGCGCCGACCCGTCGATGAACGGCAAGAACCTGCTGGAGATCACACGCATGATGCGCCCCGGCGATGAAAGCTGGGATGCGCAGATCGAGACAGCGCTGGACCTCATCACCAGCGGCGGCGCGTCCATGGTGTTCCACTCCATCGACGAAGGCGACGTGCAGCGCATTCTCTCGTATCCGTATAACATGGTGGCGTCCGACAGCGGCATCCGCGAGTTCGGCGCCGGCGTGCCCCACCCCCGCGGCTATGGCAACAACGCCCGGGTGCTGTCGCGCTATGTGCGCGAGAAGGGCCTGCTGCGGCTGGAAGACGCCGTGCGCAAAATGACATCGCTCCCCGCCCAGCGCTTCGGCTTCACCAACCGCGGCATTCTTCGCCCCGGCATGGCCGCTGATGTCGTCGTGTTCGATCTGGCCAAGGTCAGCGACGAATCAACCTTCGAAAAACCCCACGCCTGGTCGAAAGGGTTCGACCTCGTGCTCGTCAACGGCGTTGCCGTGCTGGACAACGACACGATGACCGGCAGGCTGCCCGGCAAAGTCCTGCGCGGCGCGGGAGCGGTGGCGGCGCAACCGTAAGGCGGGAGACCTCTGACCACTGATCCCGCCTATAGCTATAAGTAATCACCCGCGAGCGCGCCCTTGTAGAGAGCTTCGGCATTCGTCGCCCCCATTACCGCTTGACGAACATCGGCGCGGGTCAAATCCAATACGCGCAGTTTGCCGCCCGCCTCCGCAACGGCTTCGATGCGGCGATAAATCTGCGAATGGGTTTCGGCATAGCGCGCCAAGCCTTGCAATTTAGGTAAAGCATCGGCCAAGTGGAAGCCATGCGGGTCAATGATGTCCGCCACAATCTCGCCATCCTTCTCCGCGAAGAAAATGAAGTCCGGCCTGACGATTCTCGTGTCGTCGCCATCGGCATAGGAAATGCCGAGCGAATCCTGGTTTGGGCGGTCGGGATTGCGATACCAGAACTTGAAGCCGTCGCGTTCCATTTCAGCCGTCAGAATCGCCTTCTCCCAAGCTCCCAATTCGGTGGGATATAATCCCTGTTGGTCACACAGCAGATGCTGCTTGTAGGCCGGTATATCCAGTTCTGCACCATCGTTCTCGCGCGCCTTTGTCGGCTCGAAGCGCGACATGGGCTGAGCCAAATCCACATCCTGCGGCTCCGTGCTGAGTGCGACGATTTGCCTGTAAGCATCCTGCCGGTCATGCGGCAGTTGCTTGATGCGGTCGCGGTATTCGACAAACCATGCATCTGACAGTTTCTTGGCCTCGGCATCGAAGAGGGTTTGAAGGTTTTCCATCAGGTGCAGCGCCGCCACATCCTCGCGGGCTTCGATCAGCGCGTCGTCAAAATCGTCCTCGGCTTCCGGGTTAAGTTTCGCCCGTTTTTCCGTGTAAGTGCGCGCAATGTCCGGGCTGATGATTCTTGCCGTGCGGCGGAAGGCATCGTCGACCACGGCATAATCTGCGTCGGCCTGGAACTGACCGTCATTCATCTCGCCGGTTTTGAGGTTGGCAATGATGGTGCGGCCCTCGACAGTCATCACCGACGCACGTTTCGCGGCAAACGCCTGTGCCCGCTCGGCAATAAAATCGTCCAGCATCTTGTGCATCGCGGCGTGTGCCTTGCCGCCCGCACCGGGCAGAAGCCCATCCGACGCCAGTTCATGCGCAAGCGCGGTCAGGCGGATCGCTGGTTTTGCGGCGCGCTGCGGCCGGGTTTGAGAGGGGAGCGAAACGAATTTCTCCCACACAGTTTCCGGTGCATCCGGGTTGGGCTTCATCTCTTTCGGGTTGACGAGAATACGACCCGTCGGCGGCATGTCGCCGCCGCCTTCACGTAGCGCCCTGACAACTTTTTCGACTGTCTCCTTGTCAAACTTCGGCAGCAGGCAGTCCACGGCGTTGAGCTTGTCGTTACCGGGGATGCGCCGCGCCAGCGGCGTTCGCACCATACGGCCCAGCAACTGCGCGATGTAGGTCTGGTCGTTTGCCGGGCGGAATGACACCATCACCTCGGCACGCGGGCAATCCCAGCCGGTGCTGATGGCGTCCTTCGCGATCAGCACACGCACCCAGGTATCGTTCTGTACGCGCTGCGGTTCGATGTAAGGCACGGAATACGGGCCGAAGGTCTGTGTCTTATGGTCGCCCAACACATGCGCCACGGATGTTTCCGACAAGACCGGCCATTGCTGAAAAATCGTGTCTAACGTGCGGCCAATGTCGTTGGGGTTGGGTGTGTTTGGGACCTGCAACACCATCAACGGCAACACGGTTTCACCGCTTTCCTGTTGCGTTGCATAAGCCGCCCATTCCTCCGTGGATTCGCGCAGTTTGTCGGTGGCGCGGCGCACCAGCACAGTGTCAAAATTGCCCACTTCGTCGGGAATATCCAGCACAATGGTGTCCTTCAACAAGCCGGAATCCTGCACGCGGGTAGCATCCACGGTCACAGGCGGCAGGGTGCTACGCCCTTGCGCCCCATCCATCGCCTTGTTGAAGCGCTCCACCGTGGCCGAAATTCCCAACACCACGGGTATTCCCGGCACACCCTTTTCGCCATTGATGAGCCGTTTGACGATGGTGGACTTTTCGCGATTCTCGTTGCGCATGCCGCGGTGTGCCTCGTCCAGCACCAGATACAGCGTCAGCGCCGGGTCTTCGATGGTGTTAAGTACCGTGTCCCAAATCGTGTAGCTTTGCAAGTCAGGCCGCATTTCTGGAAATGTCCCGTCCCCGTCGTCATCAAAGCCGCGCACCAGAAGGTTCCCGCTCCCAAGTTTTTGCGAATTGAGGAAATAAATCTTCCCCGCCTCGAACTTCGCGCAGCTGAAGGGGGGTTCCACCACCACCAAATCCGTATGCCGCAATCGGTCGGATGACTCAATCAGCCGGAAGCGCGTCTGCTCATTAAGTGAAGGATTGTCGCTGAACCAGATCACGACCGCGCCGGGATCGCGGTCGAATTCGTAGCGGTCGTCGCCGTGAAACAGCGCCTCGAACACCGCAGCCGCCATCACCGTCTTGCCTGCGCCGGTGGCGGCGGTTAGTGAAAAGGCGTGACGGTCTCCGTCATCGCGCCAGCGCTTGCGCGCTTTCTTTAGTCCGTTCAGCACGTCGATAACGGCTTCGTCCTGGTAATCCTTCAGGGTAAACTTCATGCGTCTTCTCCGTTGGCGAATGCGAAGTTGGTCAGGTAGGACTCATACAGTCGGATCGCCTCCACTCCTTCGGGCAGGCGACGCGCCAGCGCCTGAAAGCGCCGCTCATCGTCCGTGACGATGTAGGCGATCCGCAGAGCCTTGGCCTTGCGCGTGGCTTTAAGGAAATCCGTGGCCTTGTCCAACTCGACCAGCAGGCCGTAACTATCCACCACCTCCCAGCCTGCGGCAGGCACCTTTTCGATGCGGCCCCCCACGCTACCCGCACGCAGCCACAGCAACGGCGCAATGCGCGCGAAGGCAGTCTGGTAGCTCACAGCGATCGGCGTTTCATAGGTGAGGGTGAAGAACTCCGCGTTCTCCTCAAAGCCGTCGGCCATTGGAAATTCGTCGGTGAACTTGTAGTCGCCCCTGATCGGTTCGCCGTCCGGCGTCTTACCGGTGATCGCGGCCTGCACCCGCGGCTTGGTGATGTAGTCGCAAATGCCCAGCTTCTCCCATTCAGGGTCGCCGGGGCGCAAGCCTTGTTCACGCAGCGCCTTTTGCTCGTCCGCGCTGACTTCGTTGTTGGTCACGCTGATGCACTGGCGATTGCCTCCGTCCTGCTTGTTGAGACGCATCACCGCGTGCGCGGTTGTGCCGGAGCCGGAGAAGAAGTCAAGGATGGTTGCGTCCAGGTTTTGCGCGACAAAGAAACGAAGCGCATCCTCGACTGCATAGAGCGACTTCGGAAACGGAAACCGCCTCCCGACTATCTTTGGAACCAGATCCGTGCCGTGGGCTCGTGCATTATGAGATGGGTAAGACCAATTCGTCGTCGGTAGAACCAACATAGACTCGCTGTATTCGATGTCTGCCGAACCGTCTTCCCGTCGCTTGACAACCCTGGCACGTCCTTCATGAACGTCTTTGATAGTTCCGCTGTACACGCCCATAATTGGATACACTTGTGGTGAGTCCGGTTCCTTTTTCCCAACCCGTAGAAAACCATCCTCCGCGCGCTTTCTCGCTACGCGAGCCAACGTCGACCACAACATCTCTGTGCCGTCTTCCCGAATCGGAAAGACGGCGACACAACCCAATATATCAGGAACGGAGTGGCGGTCGGTTTCTGGCGTTATGGGCTCACCGACTGACTCAATGCGGCGCGTCTTTTCATTCACATAAATTGGATAGAACTGATTCGGACGACTGCTTCTGATGTTGACCGGGTTGTGGCGACGAAACGTATCCCAACGCGCCACCTTCGCTTTGCCATTAGTATTTGGCTGAGGCGTAATACGAGCAGTACCAAATCGCACAAAGTACAGATATTCATCTGTCCTGTTTAGCGCGTCAGGCCGGCCGGTTCCATTCGGATTAACGATACTGCTCACCATCTGAATTCGTGCTTCCGGGCACGTCTGTTCCAGCAGCGACCCCAGCCGCAGATATTCCTTTTCGTCGATCGTGACGATCAGTACCGAATCCGCCGGATTTAGCAATTCCTTCGCGACGAGCAAACGCCGCTCCATCATCGCCAGCCACTTGCTGTGACGATAGAGATCGTCGCCTTCGACGTAATCGTTGTTGTATTTCCAGTCCTTGGCTCCCGTGTTGTACGGCGGGTCAATGTAGATGGCGTCCACCTTGCCCCGGTGCGTCCATGTCAGGGCTTTCAGAACATGGTAGTTCTCGCCGTTGATGACCGTGTGCCAGGGCTTGTCGCCGCCGCGCGTGACTTTTCCCGTGGAAACAAGGCCGGGATAGATGGTGTCGCGGAACTCCGCGATGACGATAAGGTCGTCCATCGCTACAGTCTGCGGCTCGGCTTCGGTCGCGTCCAGCAAATCCAGATCGGCTGTCTTCTTGGCCTTGTGGATGGCCTTCACCAGCCACAGCCGCGCGTCGCCTTTGGCTGTTGAGCCGCGCGGCGGCAGCACGCGCACCTTGTCGCCCCGCCGCACCGTGCGCTGCGGCAACTCCACGGCTTCGGGCCTGTGCCGCTCGAAGTTCAGGCCAAAGGACAGCCGCGACGACAGCGCTCGGAACTCGCGCTCAAGGTCGGCACCAAACTGCGGGTCTTTGGCCTTGGCCTTTGCAATCAGATCGGTTAAACGGGACATGAGGATGTCAATCTCGGGCAGGGTGTAGAATTCGCCGCTGTGTGCGCGGTTGGTATGCAGCGCACGATGACGGAGGCATTTGGGGTGTCAATGGTGATGCGATCCATCTTACCCGTGTAGCGCGGTGGCATAGTGTGCGTGTTCCCCCTTTTGTGCGATTGCGGCGGTGTTTGATTTGGGATTGGGGCAGGGGATGAGGAGGGAGTCAATAACGCAGGTGCAGAAAACGCAGAAACCGGGACGCGCGGGGGAAGGGAAGGGGGAGGGAGACGTTGTGTCGGGATTTGCATCTCATTGTTTGAGGGAGAATGGTCGGGCAATTCAGTATCAAAGACGGGTTCGTTGGTGGGTTTTTGGGGGCTTGCACACCGGTTGCACACCGGTTGCACACCGGAGGGAGTCCAAGTCGTCGATCTTGGTCCGGGCGTCGTTTTCGTGCTCGATTCCGTGACCTCTACTGGTTTCTTGTACTCGTTTAGCCAATGATTCTGCCTGGGCCGTTAAAAGCGCGAATCGGGAAATTGGCGTTCCCGGGAAAAGCAATTGTTCGCCGCCTCCGCACTCCGCTTTTCCTTCTCTGCCTTTCCCGTCTCCGCCTTGGGCTTGACGCCGCGCCTATTTTCTCGCATGGATGATGTTTGATTGTCCTTTCACTCCACCGGCAGCGGCGATTATTTCCCCGAGGAGATGTCCGTCCATGCACTCCGATTCTGAAGCACGCGCTGCGAGTTTGCCGAACGCGCCTGAACAACCCGCGTCTGCCGTCAAATTTTCCCTGGCGGCGAATTACGATCCGGCGCTGGTGGCGGACCTGGCGCCTTATCCGGTGGACGAAGTTTACGGGAAGCTGCCCGGCGATGGCATCAACGGCGGGCGACCCCGCTATCTGGCCACACCGCTCAGCACCGCGGGTTTGCGCGATTACGTGGAGGTGCTCAACCGTCACGGCATTGCGTTCAACTATCTGCTCAATGGTGTGTGTTTTGGCAACGAGGAATGGACGCGCCCCTGGCAGCGGCGGGTCACGGCCCTGCTGGAGAAAGTCGAAAAGCTGGGTGTCACGCGGCTCACGGTTTCCACGCCGTTTTTGTTGGAGATGGTCAAGCGGCGCTTCCCGTCGTTCCGGGTTCGCGTGGGCATTTATGCGCAGGTCGACACGCCCCGCCGCGCGCGGTTCTGGCAGGACCTCGGCGCCGACGCCATCACGCTGGAGAGCTTTTCCATCAACCGCGATTTTCGCCGCCTGGCCGCCATTCGTCAGGCCGTGTCGTGTGATTTGCAACTGATCGCAAACCATGTCTGCCTGCCCAATTGCCCGTTGCAGTCGTACCATCAGAATGGATTCGCCCACGCTTCCGACTCGGAGAACAAGCTGTTCATCGATTACTGTTTTCTGCGTTGCACGCGCACGCGCATCGCCGACGAATCGCAGTTCATCAAGGCGGCGTGGATTCGGCCCGAGGACATCGGCTTCTACGAGGCCATGGGCTACACGACGTTTAAGCTGCTGGAGCGGGGCATCCCGTCGTCGGAACTGCTGCGCCGCGTGAAGGCCTACAGCGAGCGACGGTTCGACGGCAATCTCGCCGATCTGCTGCTGTCTTACGGCTTCAAGGAGCCGGTGCGGCGTGAGCGTTTGTGGGCGCTGCGTCATTTTTTTAAACCGCGACAGGCGAACCCGCTGAAGCTGCGTCCGCTGTTGGACCTCGCGCAGATGCAGGGGATGATCTCGCCCACGGCGGGCGCGCCGCCCATTGAAATCCGCACGGCGGATATTCCACCGGATTTCCTCGAGGGGTTCCGCAAGCGCGACTGTTCGTCCCTCGATTGCGACACATGCGACTGGTGCGGCAAGGTGGCCCGGGCGGCGGTTTCCATCCAACCGGAATTCCGCGAGAAGGTGTTGGCCGGCCACCGCGCCGTGGACGAGGCCATGGCGTCGGGCGAACTCTGGGATGTTTGAGGCCCGCGCCACCGAAAAGGAACTTCTCGACGAACCCGATTGCAGCCCCGAACTTGCGGCGGCCAGCTACCGTTTCATGGAAATGGTGAACGCGCGATTTGGCGGCGTGGCGGTGGTGCGGCGGTTTATTTCGCAACAGAGCAACGCACCGCTGCGGGTTTTGGACATCGGATCAGGCAGTTGCGACATCCCGCTGGCGGTGAGCCGATGGGCGCGCAGGCGCGGGCGGGCGGTTCGCTTCACCTGCCTCGAACCGGCGGCCGGCGCGGCGGCAATCGCGCGCGAGCGGCTGGCCGCTGCCGGTGATCCGGCCGTGGGCCTGTTGCAGGAGGATGCGTTTGAACACGCGCCGGTGGAACCGTACGATTGCGCGGTGTCGTCGATGTGTTTTCATCACCTGGGCGATGAAGAGATTCTGCGCCTGCTTGAGCGTATGAGGTCGCAGGTGCGAGGCCCCGTGCTGATAAACGATCTGTTGCGCTCGCGATGGTCTGCGCTGGTTACGCGCGCCCTGCTGGCGGTGGTGGGTGCCCCGGCGGGCGTGCGCCACGATGCTCTGCTGTCCATCCGTCGTGGATTTCGCCCCGACGAATTGTCGGCACTGCTGTCGCGCCTTCCTCATGCCAGCGCAACCGTGACAACCGCGCCGTTTTTTCGTGTGGTCGCCGTCATCAAGTTTGAAGCCCCGGAGACCAACCCATGACTGACATCATAATGCGCGGGCTGGGGACTGCCGTCCCGCCATTGTACGCCACCCAGGCCGAGGCGTTCGAGTTTTTCGACGCCCACTTCACGCTCACCGAATCGGAGCGTTCGCTCTACAAGCGCATCCTGCTCGATGGGCAGATAAAGGGACGCCACCTCGGGATGGACGCCAAGGCCGACGTGCTGGAAACAAATCCGGATCGGCTGCTGGCGCGCTACGAGAAGTACGCGCGCTCCACGGCCACCCAGGCCGCCCGAGCCGCGCTGGCCGACGCCGGCGCGAGCGCGGCCGATGTGACCGGGTTGGTCGTCAACACCTGCACCGGCTACCTCTGCCCGGGATTGTCGTCTTATATAGCACAGGACTTGAACCTGTCTCCGACCGTGGACTTTCTGGACATGATGGGTATGGGATGTGGCGCGGCGGTGCCCAACCTCGCTGCGGGCACAGGGATGCTGGCGCTGAGGGGCGGGCTGGTGCTCAGCGTGGCGGTGGAAATTTGCACGGCCACCATCTTCCCCAGCCACGAACCAGGTTTGGTGGTCAGCAACTGCATTTTCAGCGATGGAGCCGCGGCGGCCTTGCTGGGATGCAACGTCAACGCAGCGCCGAGGAATGCGCGCGGCGCGCCGTTGATGCGCATGGTGGATTTTGCCACCGCGTTGCACCCCGAGCATCGCGAAGAATTGCGCTATCACACCGTGGGCGGTTTGCTGCGCAATCACCTCACCCGGCGCGTGCCGGTGCTGGGAGCGACTTCCGCCAAGGAGATCGCGCAGCGGCTGCTCGCCCGCAACGGCTTGCAGCAGAGCGACATAAAATGGTGGGCCGTACACCCCGGCGGAACCCAGGTGCTCGATCAGGTCGGGCGCCACCTCGGGCTATCGCGCGAGGCGTTGCGCTTCTCTTACGACGTGTTCGAAAATTACGGCAACATGTCATCGCCCAGCGTGCTGTTCGTGCTGCGCGCCATGCTCGACAGCAGCGCCCCTCCTCGCCACGGCGAGCGCGGGATGCTGCTGACCTTCGGCGCGGGCTTCTCGGCCTTTGGAGCGCTGGTGGAATTTTAGGGGATGCAGCTCGCTGGACCTCCCTCGCTCCTTTTCTTCCTTTGCTTTTCTGTCCGGTGCTGATTTTGCTACATCTGCTTATCCGACAAGTGGGCTGGTTTGTCGTTATTCGTGCTCGGATGGCATATCCATTTATAAAATCCACCTTTGCGCGGAGATTTTTTCTCATGAAACAAACCGGCTTAATTTCGCATCTCTTTAATTTTACGACAACGCTCGTTGCGCTTGTGGTGGCGGGGCTCGGTCTTGCCGCAGCGCCGGCTCTGGCGCAGTCTCCCGCCCCCGAGGTTCGCGCCATGTGGGTGTCGCGGTTCGAGTGGCCCAGTTCCAATCAGGCCACGGCCAAGGCTAACATCGACAACATCATGCAGAAGCTGAAGGACAACAACTTCAACACGGTGCTCTTTCAGGTGCGCGGCCAGTGCGATGTGCATTACCCCTCGCCCTACGAGCCGTGGAGCGACACCTACAACTGGACCAACCCCGGTTGGGATCCGCTGGCCTACGCCATCAATGCGGCTCATTCGCGGGGCCTCAAGTTTCATGCATACATCAACACGCATACGCTCTCAGGGCCCATCCCCCCGTCCAACACGGTGCCGCAGCACCAGTACAACCTCCACGGGCCCAACGTGCCGCTGGCGCAAAGCTGGCTCATTCGCGATGACCAGGGCATCACCAACACTTCCGATAGTTACCGCTGGATAAGCCCCGGCATCCCCGAGGCAAGCTGGTGGACCCGCCGCGAAATCATGCACATCGTGAAAAATTACGATGTGGATGGCGTGCACTTCGACCGCATTCGCACGCCCGGTCCCGGCTATTCCCACGATGCCATCACCGAGGCGCGCTTCACGGGCGACGGCAACCCCGACTCTCTTACATGGGGCGATTTCATGCGCCGCCAGATCACCAATGACCTGCGCAACATCTACGGCGAAATCATGCTGAACAAGCCGTGGGTGGAAGTCAGCGCGGCGCCCTTCGGCATCGTTTACAAAGACTCCACCACGCTCTACCAGGGCACGGGCACCCAGAGCCAGAAGGAATGGTATCAGGATAGCTGGGCGTGGATGGAGAACCACGTGGTCGATTTTATGGTGCCACAAATTTACTGGGAGGTGGGCAGTTCGCACCCCTTCGAGCTGCTTCTGGCCGACTGGCAGGCGCGCAGTTTCGGGCGCGGCGTGGTGGCCGGAAGCACCACCAACGGCGCAGCGAAAAGTGTGAGTGCGCTGCTGGCCGAGAATGCTCAGACCCGACTGCAGTCGGCCATGGGCCACTGCATTTTCAGCGTCAGCAGCATGGATAATTATTGGACCTCATTCAAAACCCAGCGCTACGACCAACCAACCACGGTGCCGGATATGCCGTGGAAGAGCGCCCCGACTCTGGGCGCGGTGGTGGGCTATGTGGTGGACATTCAGGGCAACCCCGTGGTGGACGCGAAGATAAACCTGACCGGCGACGCCCGCAATTATCTGTCGGCTCACGACGGTTTCTTTGCCGTTCTGGACGTGGAAACGACGCACCCGGCCCAGCTTCACGCATCGAAGGCGGGTGTGGGCGAAGCAACCGTTGCCAACGTGACGGTGATCCCCGGGCGTGCCACCGACATAACGCTGGTCCTGCGCAACAGTCGCGGCGTGGTGAGCTTTGATCGCGATGCCTACGACGCCTTCCAGCGTCGAAGCTTCCGGACCGGAGCTTATACTCACAGAGACCTCGCCCGCCAGCGGTAGCTTCTCGGGCATGGCGTTGGTCAGCGAGACCGCCTCGCCGGCCGGCCCCGCCGACCCGGTGCTGACGGTGGCAGCGACAGACACAATGATCGTTACCTATGAGGATGCCGACGATGGTACCAGCAACACCGCGCAAAGCATCGACTCGGCGCGTTACGATGCCGAGCTGCCGGTGGTTCAGGGCGTAACCGTGGTCGGCATTTCCGGCACCGCGGCCACCGTTAATATCCAGACCAATGAGCCGGTCACCGGTCTGGTGAATTTCGGACTCACGTGCGGCAGCCCCACGCGGCAGGCGTCATCCGCCACACCGTCGGCGCTGACAAGCATTCTGCTCGACAACCTGACCCCCAACACCACGTACACTCTCACGGTTACCGTCACCGACGTGGCCGGGAACGAGGCGACCGACAACAACGCTGGCGCCTGCTACGCGTTCCGCACGTCGAGCAATCCCGGGCTGCCCTTCTTTGACGGTTTCGAGAACGCCTCCATCGGCTTCCCGTGGGTGCTGACCAGCACCGCCGCGGGGCGTATTGTTCCTTCCTCCGATGTGAAGAAAAACGGCGCGTCGTCCATGAAGATGGACTCGTCTGTGGACGGAACCTACTCGCGAAACGAGGCCACGTTGCTTCTGGATGTTTCGCAATCGCGCAATGAACTACTCACCTTCTGGGCATATATCGCGGGCGACGAATCCGAGGCCCCGGCCACCAATCCCTTTACCGGATCGTCAAATTTCGACGGCGTCGCCATCAGCACCGACGGATCGCTGTGGTATGAAGTGCAGCCACTGCGCACGTCTGCGGGTGCGTCTCTTTCCGCCTGGACCCAATATAGCGTTTTCCTCGAAACGACCGCGCAACAGCATGGTCTGGCGTTGGACAACGTCATTTATATCCGCTTCAACCAGTACGACAATTACAGCTATCCTTCCGACGGCATCTTCATCGATGACGTTTCCGTTACGGGTGAACTGGCGGATGACCTCACTGTCACTCCCGTTGGCGAAGTGACGGCCATGGGTCCCGTCGGCGGTCCCTTTACGCCCGCCTGCACCACTTACACACTCACCAATGGAGGCAGTGCTCCGCTCTCCTGGACAGCCACCGGCGTGGCTTCTTTCGTAACCCTTTCCGCTTCCTCTGGCACGCTCGCCCCCGGCGAACAGTTCGAGGTGGGTGCGTGCTACAACGCAAACGCAGAGGCTTTTGGCGAGGCGAGCTATTTCAGTTATGTTCAATTTGGCAATCTGGCCACGGGAAGTACCATTGATCGCACCGCTCGTCTTATTGTGCGCAACCCGCCCGCAGTTCCCTCGGCGCCTTTCCCGGCCGATGGAGCTACCAGCGTGCCCGTCAACGTTGCAGGAACCTGGTCGATGACGAACGCAGACACGTTCGGCATTGCGATTAACGACGGGGTTACGACTTATAGTTCTTCTGGAATGAGCCCGGCAGCTATGCCCTTTAGTTTGGGCAGCTTCTTAAAGAACCATTTGTTACCCCCCGACACACAGATGTACTGGCAGGTGAGTGCCACTAACATTACCGGCACTGTTACAGGTCCCGTCTGGACCTTCCGTACCCCGGTACAGTCCGCCGATTACTTCACCGAATACTTCGAATCGTTTTCGACTGATAACGTCGACACCTCCAACCAACAGTGGACCTTCTACCCCGACGCCACTGCGGCCGGTGGGTATCAGGTCTGCCGCAAGGTCCTGGCGCCCGGGTCCGCTTTTCCGGTCAATGTGAGCGGTGGAACTGCAATTGCCACGGGCGACGATGTTATCCAAACCGTCACTTTTCCCTCCGGTAACACCTTCCCGTTCTTCGGCGTCTCTTATCCGAACGTTCATGTTTCCAGCAATGGTTTCCTGGCTTTTGGTAGTACCGCCGGGTCCTCAACGGATAACTACGGTTCCAGTCTGGCTGTATATTTTTCGCGTCCCCGCATCGCTGCTTTGCATGAAGACTTTGTGGTTGCCGCAGGCCAGTGTCGCACGCTGCCCTTCGCCGGGGGCGTTGCCATCGGCTACACAGTAGTACCGGAATGGGGCAATACCACTGCCCTAAGCTCGTTCATGGTGGAGCTTTTTTATGACGGAAGAATCCGCCTGACCCATTTAAGCATGGGAACCCTCGGCGGCATCGTGGGTCTGTCGAGGGGCGCTGGAATTCCCGCAGATTTCGGCGAAAGCAATTTTTCGGACTACACCATCTGCACGGAAGGCAAAGCCGATAACCTTCGGGCCACAAGCGTACAAACCATTTCCGTTTCGTTAGCGTGGGACGACCTGGCGACGAACGAGTCCGGTTTCGAACTTCAGCAGGCTGAGGGAGCGGGTGCTTTCACGACGATTGCAACACTACCCGCCGGATCCACCAGCGCGGTGGCCGGCGGCCTTACCGCTGATACCGCCTACCGGTTCCGTGTGAGGACATTATCTCTTACTGACCTGGCAATCTTTTCAAACGTTCTGAACGTGTCCACCAACGGACTCCCACCAGATGCCCCATCCGCGCCGGTCATTACGCCGGCCACCGGCGTGTGGGTGAACGTAAACTGGAACGATGTGGACCGCGAGACGACCTATCGCCTTGAGCGCTCGACCACCATTTACGCCTTCCAGACTCTCGCCGAGCTTCCCGCCAACACCACCACGTTCCTCGATATGAGCATCTTTCCCGGGCTTTATTACGAATACCGTGTGGTGGCCGTGAACCCGTGGGGCGAGGCTACGTCTCCCCTGACGCATTACGATCCCAACCCGCCGCCCCCGCCGCCGCCCAGCTTCCTCGACGCGGTGAACGTGACCCACAACGCGGTGACGCTGACGTGGCAGGATAACAGCGCCGATGAAACCCGGTTCGATGTGCAGATCGCGGGGGCCGTGCTGTGGGAATCGGTGTTGCAGTTGCCTCCCAACACCACCAGCGCCACCGTCACCGGACTCACGCCCGACACGGAATATCGTTTCCGCATGGCGGCGACCAACCCTTACGGGACGTCCTATTCGCTTCAAACCACCACGCGCACGCTGCCGCTCATTCTGCCCCCGCCGCCCAATATTCCCGGTACACCGGTTGTGGAGCAGCGGCTGTCGGACGGCGTGGCCATCTCGTGGACCGACACCAGCCCCAACGAGAACGGCTTCCGCGTGATGCTGAGCATCGAAGGCGGAGGCTTTCTGGAGTACGACGTATTGCCCCCGAACACCACGTCCACCGTGGTTAACGGTCTCACGCCGGGCCTCAGCATTGCTCTCTACATCGAGGCGTTCAACTCCGTTGGCGCTGCTGCCAGCGATGTCGTCTTTACCTCCACCCTCGCGCCGCCGCCTGCGGCCCCGACGGGTCTGGCGGCCACCGACATCACTACGTCGAGCCTCATCCTCAACTGGACCGACAACAGCAATAACGAAGACGGGTTCAACGTTTGGGTGTCCATCGCCCTCGGGCCGTGGACGCGCATCGACGGCAACACACCAAATCAAACCAGTCTGCGCATCACGGACCTGCCCCCCGACACACGCATCGATCTCAAGGTGGAGGCGTACAACGAGGGCGGTGCCACGCAGTCGTCACCCATCGAAACGCAAACCATGGCTCTTCCCGTGGATTACCCCGGTGTGTCCGAGTTCACCGCTGCGGTCACCCCGATGGGTGTTCGCCTCTCGTGGATTCCTCCGCAGATGCTGCCCAGCGGTTATCTCGTCGAGCGTCGCGTCTTTGACCTCTTCTGGAATACCGTCTCGGTGACCGAGCTTGATCCCGCCGGTTCTGCGCTGGATGCCTCTGCGCCTCTGAGCGGAGTCTTCAGCTACCGTATTACGCCTTACTTTGGCAACACTCCGGGCATAACCTCGGGCTTGGTGACGGTCACCTACCCGCCCTCACCCTGGGTCGGCACACCGCTGCGCGTTCTCACCGCTCCGACTCCATCGCGCAGTGCGCAGTTTGGTGCGTCCATCGCCATTCGCGGCCCGCGCATTTTGGTGGGCGCACCGGGTGAGTACACCGGACGCACAGCTGCCGGCGCTGCTTATCTTTATGAGAGCGTCGACACGACCACACCCCTGCGGCTCACCCCGCCGCCGGTCATGCAGAACCGCATGGCGTTTGGCCGGGGCGTGGCGTTGGGCGGCATAGCGGATGATCCGCTGCTGGCCGTGGGTGCATCCGGAGCCAACGTGGGCCGTGCTCGCGGCGCAGGGGCCGTCTTTATCTATAGCGGCGACGGCACGCTTCTCCATCGCATCGACAACCCCCAACCCTACACCGGCGAATCTTTCGGTGCCGTGCTTTCTGCCGAGGGCGATCTGCTGGCGGTGGGCGTGCAACTCGACTACGACGGCCAGCGCAGCTCCGGCGCTGTGTGGGTGTTTAACATGCGC
The DNA here is from genome assembly GCA_002842095.1 of candidate division BRC1 bacterium HGW-BRC1-1. Classification (GTDB taxonomy): domain Bacteria; phylum Sumerlaeota; class Sumerlaeia; order Sumerlaeales; family Sumerlaeaceae; genus HGW-BRC1-1. The sequence goes on along the minus strand of PHCB01000009.1, from coordinate 75,373 downwards.
ACCGGCGCGCTGGTAACGCGCATTGGCAACCCGGCGTCGGCGCGCGATGCGCGCTTCGGTGCGTCGGTGTCTCTCAATGGCGGCAAGCTCGCCGTGGGCGCACCGGGCGACAGTCGTGCGGCTAATCGCGCGGGCGCGGTGCATCTGTTCAACGCCGCCGATGGTCAGTGGCTGACCACCTGTGTGTCGCCCGAACCGAGCGTCTACAATTCTTTCGGCCAGGCGGTGGCTCTCGACGGCGACCTGTTGGTCGTGGGCGCGCCGGGAGACAACCGGCCCACTTACAACGCCGGACGTGCGTATGGGTTCGATGCCAACACGGGCGCGCACCTGGCAACACTCGAATTCCCCGCCCCCGCGCGGTGGGACCGCTTCGGTTCCGCCGTGGCGTTTACTGGTGGTATTGCGTGCGTGGGCACCCCGGGCAGCGATGAGGGCACGCGTGATGCCGGTCTTGCGTATGTCTACACCCCCGCCTCGGGCATCAGGCCTGCCGCCGTGTTGCCCAACCCGCAACCGGGCTACCGCGACATGCTCGGCAGCACCGTCGTCTCGGGCGGAAACTTAATCGCCATCGCCGGAGCATTGGATGATGGAGGCGCCCGCGACTCCGGCCGCGTTCACGTCTTCCAGGGCGCACCGTTCGCACCCGTGATCACCCACCAGAACTAAGTCAGTGCGTCGGGCGGGAGAGGCGGCGGCTTCAGCCTCTGCCCGCCCGGCGATAATCCGGGCAACGCGTGGCGTTAGGCCGTTCGGGCCGCGTGCAGGCGCTGCCGAAATCATATTTGCAGGTGTCGCAGAGAATCTCCCCTTCGCCGCCGAAGAGGTTGCGGAAAAATGCGCGCAGACGTCGGAACATGGCATAAAGCTACCGAAAGCCGGAAACGCTCTTCATAAGGAGAGAAATCACCTTCACAAGGCTGGCATCCCGCCGGGATGCGGACGGTAATGATGCGAGGTCCGGTGGTGTCGCTGCGCTCAACCACCGGCTAATGAGCTATGAACTCCTCCGGGTTCAAGGATGAGATGTTCCTCCAATGGGCGATGAACGCTTCAGGTTCGGTATGGCCTGCCAGACGATAAATGTCCCACAGTGAAACCATATCCCGGAGGGATATGAGCTATTAGCCGGTGGTTGAGCGCAGCGACACCACCGGAAACAGTTCGAAACAGTTTCGACCCCGGAAGGGGTCGCAGCCTTGGAGCACCACCGCATCGCCCATAGCTGGCGTCCCGCCGGTATCCGCCCCTGATTGCCGCCATCCCTCCCATCCCTCCCCTTCCTCCCATCCGCGCCCCCGACAAAGATTTAGCTTGCCCCTCACGGCCTAAAACCGTGAAGCGGTACAGGGTTTTGCCTGAAAGGATTTCGTGCGCGATGAACGTATGTGTGGTTGGAACCGGTTATGTGGGCCTGGTGACGGGCGTTTGCTTTGCCGACCTCGGCAACGAGGTTATCTGCGTCGACAAAGACGCGTCCAAAGTTGAGATGCTCAACAACAACATCATGCCGATCTACGAGCCCGGCCTGGAAGAAATGGTGCGACGCAACCGCGAGGAAAACCGCATCAGTTTCACCACCGATCTCGCCACGGCCGTCAAGAATTCACTGGTTGTTTTCATTGCCGTTGGCACGCCCCCCAAGGACACCGGCGAAACGGACCTGTGCTACATCGAGGAAGTGGCGAAAGAAATCGCCGGGCACATGGAGAAGTACACGATCATCGTAAACAAGAGCACCGTGCCCGTCGGCACCGGCGATTTTGTGCGCAAGACCGTGGAACACCACCGCCGTCGCACCATCGATTTCGACGTGGTCAGCAATCCCGAGTTTCTCAAGGAGGGGTCGGCCATCGCCGACTCGCTCAACCCCGAGCGCATCGTCATCGGCGCGCCCAACAACCACGTGGCCATGGCCCTGCTCGAGCTTTACGCGCCGCTGGAAGTGCCCATGCTCATCACCGACGTGGAAAGCGCCGAGATGATCAAGTACGCCAGCAATGCATTCCTCGCCACGAAGATTTCCTTCATCAACACCATCGCCAATATCTGCGAGCGCGCCGGCGCCGACGTGACCGCCGTGGCCAAGGGCATGGGTTACGACTCGCGCATCGGCAAAGAATTTCTGCAGGCCGGGCTCGGTTTCGGTGGCTCGTGCTTCCCCAAGGACACGCTCAGCCTGCGCCATGTAACGCGCGAGTTTGGCGAAGACACCGCGATTTTTGACGCCGTGATTGCGACCAACGAAGACCGCGTGCCGCGCTTCGTGCGCCGCATCCGCCAGGAGATGGGCGATGAACTGAAGGGCAAAACCATCGGCATCCTCGGCCTGGCGTTCAAGGCCAACACCGACGACATGCGCGAGGCAAAAAGCGTGGAGATCATCGCCGCCCTGCAGGAGGCCGGTGCCAGCGTGAAGGCATACGATCCGGTCTCCATGGATGTGGCCAGGACCATGCTCACCGGCGTGACCTTTGCCCGCACCGCCTACGAGGCGGCCGAGGGCGCCGACGCCGTGATCGTGGTGACCGACTGGAACGAATTCAAGTTGCTCAACCTCGAGAAACTGGGCGAGGGCATGAAGGAGCGCGTGATGTTCGACGGGCGCAACATTTACCACCCCGAGAAGGCACGCAAGTTCGGGTTCCGCTACTACAGCATCGGGCGCTGATGCGGCGGCGCGCTGCGGTCGGGGGCGGGCGTTACTGCGAAATCAGGCGGTATAGCTCCGTCAGGTCGCGCCGCAGATCGCCCAACGAAGTGCTGATGCGCTGGAAGCGGTCGAGGTCCACCTTCACCGGAGCCGGGCCACTGGCCGACCGCGCCGCGGCAGTCGCCGCGCCATGGTTCGAGCCCATCTCTTTCAACTGCTTGCGCGCGCCCGCGATGGTGAACTTCTCCTCATACAGCAACCGCTTGATCTGCAACACCACCTCGATGTCACCCTTGCGGTAGCGCCGCTGATCGTTGTCGTCCTTCTCGGGCGCCAGCGTTGGGAATTCCGTCTCCCAATAGCGCAGCACGTAGGGCTTCACCTGCGTGATGGTGGCCACCTCGTTGATACGATAAAAAAGCTTTTCCGGAATTTGCACCTGTTCAATCGCGCTCATGGGGAAGTCTGCACTCCTTACGCTGGCAACATGATACTAACAGTAGCAGGAACATATCAACAACCCCGGCCCGCCCGCCTGCGCCTCAACTACGTTCCGGTGTTTAGTTAACAGTTTAATCTGACAGGAAATGATCCGCGCGCGCAATAAAAAAAACCAGCGCGGGAAAGATAGAAGGGTACAGGGCCACGAGAGCTTGTTTCCACGAAACAATCACGCACGCAATCTCTGAGTTGACATCAATGATTTCACGTGGGAATCAATGTTCGACTCGCTTGGAATTTCCGAGATTGCAGGGGGGAAAAAGATATGTCCGGTACAAGATTCCTTACACCATCATGGGTTCTATGCGCTTCTATCTCAGCCGCTCTTTTCGTTGCAGGGTGCGCAGGCGACAATAAAGGCACAGGCGCTAACGTCGCGCAACCACAGGAATCATCCGTTCAACATCAACCGGAGGGAACTGCGTCCGCCTCACCCGTGTCGGCAAAAGTGGGGAATGGCGGTTCGCCCGAAGCTCGCCGTTTTTCGTTGTCCGGACAGGCATTCCTGAAACTGGCTCGAGGACAAGATACGCTGTCGGGCATGAAGGTTCAGCTCGTGGCAGCAAAAACCCTGTGGCCTAAGTGGGAGGCCACGATGCACCAAATGCAGACGAGGTTCGTGGCCTACGACGCCTTTCAGATCGCTAAACAAAAGAACTCCAACCAAGAAACCAAACAACTCTGGGTTGCCGCGTTGGCAGCAAAGGAAAGCGAACTCTCCCATTGCAACAAGGTTGGTTGGTCGACCTGCAACTACATCGATCCGATAACAGGGAAGGGCAACGTCATAGAAGTGAACGAAAAGACCAAAGCGCACATGAAGGACCGCATAGAGGCGGTTCGACAAATGCTGCCCCGGTTTGATGCACTCGACATGCAATTGGAGACCCGACTCGATGCCAAAATGCGGGAACTCGCGACCATGAACCCGAAATTGAAATGCTCCGCACCCACGGAACGCGCGGGAGCCCTTGAGATTGCCCTGGACGGCAACCACTCCGAGGGCGAGATTGTCTTCCGCGGCACACGCGACATTGTCGCCATGATCGACTCATGCACTGTTGATGAAACAGTGGTCGATGCCGAGGGGGACTTTGAGTTTCAGCAAATCGCAGAGGATACGTATGTGATATACGCGTACCACCAGTCCGATGTAGAACGCGTGACTTGGCTACTGCCGGTCAAGTGGGACCCCGGGCAGGGACCTCGCAGGGCCATCATCTCCACGCAAAACAGCGTGGATATGGAGGATGCGATTAGGCGCGGAAGGGTCGGCGGCATGACCGATTCCATTAAGAAACAGCTCATTTCGCAGTAAAGCAGATGATGAATCTCCTAAGGTCCCCAAGATGAATTCAAAACCATTCCCCAATTCAAAAGAAAACGATCCCGACCCGCCGACCGAAGCTGGTGCCCCAACGCCCGCTGGAAACCCGGGCGAAGCAACCGTTCCCCTCGCCGGCTCGAATATCTCTTCACGCATTCACCATGCACTAAACAGCCCCCCACCCACTAAGATGCAAATTTTCAACTGCGCCTACAGGTTCGTCCTGGGCTTCAACATTTGGGCATCTTTGGAATTTGTGCGCCTTGTGACTTACCAATCCAAGGAAGAACCCATGGATTTTGGGATCATGTATGGAATTCCTGTAATTGTTTGTTATCTTTTCACGGTTTTGGGAGCGTTTTGGATGAAACCGGCCCTACTCTATCTTCTTCTGGCCCAGTTACCATTGGCCGTTATTTTCCTCACCCAATGAATCTTACATATGAACAGAATGAAGGAACCATGCGAACATTAATGACACCATTCCGAGCCTCGATATCCATTGGCGTCTTTGCGGCGATCAACATCTTTACGCTATACTTGTATCGATTCGTATATCCGGACTTTATGATGAATCTTCCCAACCCTTTTGTGGTGGTATGGGGCGTTGTATTTATACTTTACGCTCTGTCCCTTTACCTGTGTCGATTCGCTCCCCGCATAATGTGTTGGGTGGCTAACGCTTTCTTTGTCTTCGTCATATTGTTCCATAACCTCGCGGTCGCCTTGCCGTATTTGATGAGATCATCGGAGTATCCAATGTAATTGGAGCGATTTAAAACAATGACGGAGACGCCGCTTCAATGGCTGACAATTCCTGTATGAGCTTTTTGCACACCACATGGACTGGATTTTTCTCAAGTGAATATCAAAAGATTTTTGGCCATTGGGTATTGGTTCTTCCTGCTGTTTAATATTTGGTGGGCTATAGAAATGGGCCGTCTTCAGAAGGATGCTTACGAGGAAGATGCTTTGGAGTTTTTATTGATATATATTATTCCGGTCTCGATTTCCTACCTGATGACCATTGTGGCTTCTATTGTTTGTGGACAGACGGCTCTTCGACTTGCAGGCGCTCAGATACCAATTGCAATATTACTCATCTCTTCCATGTTATAAAAAATGCGGAGCAAATGCTGACATGAAGTTATTGTCCCTACAAAAATGGGCTGTGCCTATGATTGTCGTTTGCACGTTGTTAAGCATATTCGTCCTCGCGTATTATTATCTTATCGCTCCCATGCTCTACAAGGACCCGGCATATCCCACGCCAGTCTGCTGGATGGTCGTTTTTGCGATGTATGGGCTATCGTTCTGGCTTTCACAATACACAGCGGTTAAAGTCGGATGGTTGGCTCATGCCCCATTCTACTTCGTCATATTGTTTCACTATATGAAGTAAGGCTAATAGTTGACCTGCTGGTCAGACGGGAACTCGCCAATGAAGCCAATGCTGTTAATCTTGATCGCTTGCATTTTTATGTCCACAACGGGTTGTGTGCGAAGTAATCTGCGGCACGAGGATGTCGTGGGTGTGTATCGCACGAAGCCTTCGGCTTCAGATCAGTCAGGCGTAATCATTTTCGAATTCTCTGACAATGGGCGGTTTGTCGGTCGGGATGTGCCGAATTTCTTCTTTTACCCGCATTCGGGTCTGGAGCTAAAAGAGCGACAGGATATAGTGGGCTCTTGGAGTATCGCCTCAGACATGATCTTTCCATTTGTCCTGGCGGGAGCCGATCTCCCCACCAGTGGCGGAGCACGTTTCAAACATGCTTTCAGGTATTCACAAAAGGTCTTGGTCCTTTTGGATACTCCCGAAGATATCGTGTTTTATAAAGAACCCAATCCCAAATAGATTCGGGTTTTTCGCCTGTCGTGGGCAATGACCCGTCCTCTGTGAGAACCCATTCTTGCGTAGTTTGTTTTCCTTGACCTCGCTGACGAAGAACCCGTGAGAATGACGCCCTGGCAACGCCGGGCTTGTGTCGTATCTGGGCATGAACGAGACTGCTTCACAAGGAGGCTTTGTGGAAGAGAATCAGGACGAACCGGTACAGCCCGCCATAGTTGGCAAACCGCCCTTTAGATTTCGTGTCGATATCTACTGGTTGCCGATATGTATCGTGTTTCCAACAATGGTGATAGAGATCCTTGTGATGCGAGGTCTTATCGAGGCATCTGGTGGTGATGCCTATATATTACGTGATGCCGTTATTGGTCTATACGGTTTCGGCGAGATGTGGATATTCTATTTTCTAAACCTGCTCGGCGCGCTGGCATGGGGGGGTGCGCTTTTGGTTTTCCTGCGTGACGTTTACTCTCATCACCGGTGGGTATGGCGCGACTTTTTCTTGCTCTCGGGTGAATTGTGTTGCGCCTTGGTTTTGTATTGGGTCGGCGGGCTTTTATCACGTTATCTCCCCTAACACAGCTTCCAGATGTATATTGTCTGATCTGTACTTCTTTCTCGCGTGTGTTTCATGTTTCCGTTCTCGCCTTCTTTCAGGCAAAATGCTCTCTTTTTAGACTGGTCTGTTAAGTCAGGAGGACTTTAATGGTGATGAGTCGTAAACGACTTTATTTTATTCTCTTGTTCGCTGCCGTCATGTCGTTAGGTGTCGGATTCATCTTGCATTGGGTTTCTCGGCCCCACGATTCCTCGAGCAGTGCGGGTATTCCCTTCACGGCAGGACCGCTGCGCGGGGTGATTCACAACTACCCCGACTTCGTGACTGGCAAGTTGGTGATTAAACAGTTGCTCATAACGGTTCCCGAGTCTGGGGTTAGAGATTGGGGGGCGTGCAGATCCCAGGCAGCGTATTTGGATGTGAGCTCACGGACAGTGACCTATGCAGGCGAGTGGCAGGGTATTGCGGACTCGGTTTCGCCCTCCGGGCGTTATATGTTGGGTTGGCAGCGCTTGGACGGGACCCGACCATGGGAGGTTGTGGTCAAAGACCTTCAATCCAGCGGGGTGCAATACCTTTGGCGGGCCGATGGACTCACCACGAGTCCGTGGCCACGCATCACGGAGAACCATGTGATCGGCATAAACACCGCCGGGGACGCCTACGTGCTTTACTCGCTTGACGGGCAAACCTCGACGACAAGACCATTCGCTGCCTGCCACGGCTCTGAAGCGGTCCGTCCCGTCCACCTCGTGGTGGATGCGCGAAGTTCTGATGCGTTGTTTCTCATGAGCGAGCCCCAGGTGTACGGTTTCGAAAACACTGGGGAACAACTGTGGCATTATGATTTTGCGCTAGACCGACTGACGAGGAAGGCGGCCATCGGGCTTGGTCGCGATTCGAAGGGAAGAAGAGTCATCATTGATAATCCATTTCCGGAATTGCGGAAGATGAGGATTTGTGGTGAGGGACTGTGGAATCGATTGGTTGTTCGCTATGAAGCGGTGGTGGATACAGCATTTGGGGGCTTCTCGCCATCGGGTCGATGGGTTGTTCTGAAATCGACGTCCCAGATGCCGAACTCAACCGACGTGGGGGCGAACCTGGACGTGTGCTTTTCGGTGTTCGACACGGAGCGCGACCGTGTCTATCCAGTTGTGACACTTAGTTCAGAGGGGCTTTGGCCTGGTGGAGGTATGGTCTACTGGCGTGACTGATATCTCCAAACACATGGGTGCGGCGCGGTATCCGGATGTTACAGTGCGTGCGACGATCGGCCAGAGCATTATTTCAGGTACAATTAAACCTGCTTTCCGGCGGGCGGTGGGCTTACACGTGGGATTTGTATGGTTATCTACGGGTCAGGTGATGATATGAATGAAAAGCGTTTTCTTAAGGCGAGATACTGGATATCGGGCGTGGCAGCGTTTGCTGTGTTGGGAGTTCTTTTTCTTTATAACCTCAGCCCGGTGGCCCATATCGAGATGAGCTCTAAAGCAAGCTCCATGGTGAGGCCGGTGTTGGTTGCCTATTACAGGAGCCTTCTCTCAGACAATCTTTGGTATTATAGCCTCGACGAGCAGGAGCCGGTATTGGTGCAGTGTAGCTTATCAGACCGGTTGGTATTTTTTCAGACTATTATTGCGACCTGTGAGATGGCTAAGAACGCTGTGACATCCCAGATCTTTTATGAGCTTATCAACGGTGATGCCGCTGCTTTATATGATCACCTCGACCGATTTATGCAAACGAGCGAATTTAGTAGATTGACAAAAAACCAACAAGGCCGAATACAATGGCACACGAGATACTTGAAAAGTTATCGGAACCACGCTGATCGGGGCTACCGGAAACAAACAAATGCAGCAACCCGGCCTCGGACGGTTGTTGGACCTAACCTTAATCTTTCGGGAGGTTGATGAATGGCAAAACCTCAGAGTAGCCGACAATTCGCTTTCCGATTGGCGCTGTTGGTGGGCGTGTTTTCGTGGATCTACTGGAGGTTTTCTTATGCGGCTTACAATCACCTTCCGTGGGGGGCGCGGGTCGCCCCTCCTGTTATCGTTCTGGAAAACTTGATCTTTCTGTTCTGCGCATTCATCTCCGTGGCGTTGTCGTTGTCCTACGTTGGTCCAGAGGCGTCTCGGGGTAGGTCCGCCGCAGTTGCCTTTTCTGTCTTCGCTGGGGTGCTGACCTATGGGATCGTTTATACGTGGCTCGTCTGGCTACTGTTCCAATCCATGCGCGGCCTCCAGATAATGCCATGATTGGGATACGGGGACGTTCTTTTTTTCGGAACCTTGACCGCCGCGCGCATGCGAGACTATTTCAACAGCGCAATTCCGTGGACAACGCCTCCGGGCCGCGGTACCCCGACATCACTGTGTGTGCGACAAAGAGCCAGAGCGGCGTTTCGGAGGCGGGCGGTCAAGTATTCGTGCCGCAGACGCCCGGGGCGTTTGTGCATGACGACGACGGCAACCTGCTGTCGGACGGGCGCTGGGCGTACACCTGGGACGGCGAGAAGCGGCTGGTCTCGATGACCACGCACGCCCGCGAGATGAGTGCCGAGTACGAGTACGGCCCCTTCGGTGAACCCCTGCGCGCCACCGGCCCCCTGGCCAAGGCCAACCCCGTGCGCTTCAGCAGCGAACTGCTCGACACCGCCAGCGGGTGCTACTACTACGGATACCGCTACTACAACCCCGACACGGGACGCTGGCTGAGCCGGGATCCCATCGGGGAGTTGGGGGGCGTTAATTTGTATGCAGTAAGTCATAATATGGTCAATCAAGTTTTTGATTATTTGGGTTTGAGTGTATTCGAGGATATTCCTAAAAAGTTGGAATATTCGTGCAACTGTGGTTGGATAGATTGGGGACACGCCAAACCCGATAACGCATCCTCCCTCATCAATAGAATTATAAACAAAGATGGAAAGCGATCCAAGACTGGTATGGGTTTTTATATACGGGGCGAGATGACAATGGGAAGAACAATATTTGGGAAATATTTTGGCTTGGCAGCCGGTGATAATTATTACGTGCCTTTGGGGCTTAGGCCGGACGAAGGGATAGGTGTTGGACTGGGAATATTTAAAGACTATGCTATGATATTTGAGAAGTATCAAGCCCGCTTTCTGCCCTCACAAAGCTCCAGTTTTTCGGAAGAGGATCTTCCTTCGGATATCATTAGTTACTATATTGCGGCATCGAATCATGGTAGCATGATTACCCGTATATTGGACGAAACAGTGGTGAGGGAATTATGTAAAGTGGTTGATCCAGATGAATCAAAGGATATTTGGCGCAGAGATGGTGGCTTGGGTACGAATCACAACTTTACGCCAGTTTTTCATAAGACATGTTCTTGCACTGACACTCCCAAATGGCCATTCACATATATTCGTGAATCGAGGCGTTGGCGTCAGTGGAAAGCCGAGAGCGACGGAAGTTTTCAATGATCGGGATTCATGGCAAATTCAACCTTATTATTAATAAGCTTTTCTCGTCCGTATAATTGATTTTTTACTTCGGATTACATGCGGAGCCAAGGAGGCACTCATGCGTAGGAGATTATGTTTGTGGATAGTTGCTATCACGCTTATTCTCATTGGGGCACTGGGAATAGTGTTTTTTAACCGCCCTTCGCCGTTTCAGATCGTGAAATATGATGACGATATTGTTATTGATTATGTCAAATATTTTCCGATTCTTACTTGCGATCCATCGTCAAAATACATAGCAGACCAATGCTCAGAATGGATAGACATCAAACTCGAACAGCATTCGGACCATACTGTCGACCATATAGAACGTCGGATAAGAAGTTATGCTAAAGAGTACGGCCTGCGAGTGGTTGATTCAAATCAGACATCTGCGAGTCTATATTATAGTGATGGAGGGCCAAAGGCTATAGAGATCAGCTTTGATGCGGAAGGAACTACTGTCGTGGCCAGCGAGCGTATTCTGTTTAGTGAATCGACAGTAATACCGGGGCTTCGTTAGTCTCGAAAGAGTATTAGGCAAAGGCATTGATTGCCAAGAGTGGGCGAAGAGCAGCACGATGACAACCTGCAGATTCCGGCCATAGTCGCTGGGAATGAGAGAAAGCAGAATGAACAATAATCGAGTCGCGCGGGTTGCGGGTTGGCTTTTGTGGGTGCCGCTTGCGGCCATGCTCCTAACGGCTTGCGAACATATCGCCGAGAACCACGCCACGGGTGAATGGAACCAGTGGTATTACGCAAACTACGAACAGAATATGGAGTTTGTTGGGGCGTGGGTCAAGAAAGGGCGCATCGAGTATTCCAGCGTGCAATGCGGCGATCGTGATGCGGAGGCAATTCCTGCCGACTGTGACCTTCAGTTCCATTGGAACGGACGAGTGTATCTCGTTCGCGAGATTGGATTGGCTGAGTTGGCTGAGATGGGGGCAAGCACTGAGGATCTTGGGAACGGAATTACCGAGGCATTCATGAACAAACAAGACAGATTTCCTCACTCTGGCATGGAGTTTTATCTCAAGAACGGACGGCTTTGCGGGTTCTATGCACATCATTATTCGCACAAACGTGCTGTCTGCCCGTTCATGCTCTCCGTACCGGGCCGCCAGCCGGTTCTGTTCCCCATCGCGGAGGACCAACTGCGCGAATCCTTTGGCGAGCCGGAATCCGTGGTTGGGGTTCCTGGGAAGTAGCGTTCCTGTCGCCAGCCAGCGAAGTATATATTTGCAGGAACAGAATTATCAAAGCCACGGGCTGGCCGTTTCAAGAATAATAACGAAGTATCTGGGAGAAGTGATGAGAACAATCCTTACTGCTCTTATTATCCTCATTGTCTATGCTGGAATGATGACGGGTGGTTGTTCGCGCAGGCCTGACTTGAATGCGTCAACACATGATGATACCTTGATCACTCGTACGGGCCGTTACCGGCTTTCATCGGGCGGGTGCATCGAGGCCTATATTGTACCCAATAAGATTATTGAGTTTAAGTTGGTCGATGCCCAAGGGGTGACCGAACTTAAGTCCGCCGAAGGAGCCAGCGCGCTTCATCGTTGGACGCTTTATTGGGAAGCGAAGACAAATCGTCTTTGGTTTCAATCCAGTGATATGGGAACGACTGTTTGGTCGAAAGATTCAAATGGTGACTACGCGATGGAATGGGTTGGTAACCGATTGAAAATAGTTTCAGAGATGCCGGAAGTGTTCTTTAATATATTGTCGAGCGGAACTCAGCGAGATTGGGCTCCGTTACGAAAGCCTGCTCCATGAGGATAATGCCGTGGCAATAGCCCCCTTCAGTAGTTTGATTAAACGTCTCCGGCTTGGAGATATAGAAGTGCGGATTTGTTACGGCTATTCAGGTAGTGCGCCCCTTCCGGCAGATCGGCACGGTAGTTGTTCTGGTTGTTCGTCCAACGAATGCAATTGCAGGCCGCGTGGAGGGCTGAGACAGACCGATGGGTGGATAACGACTTGTTGATTGCGCGCCAGTTACACTGCTTGCACGCCGGTTGCACGCCGGTTGCACGCCGGTTGCACCGAGGTTGCCATCCGCCAGCAAGTGGGTAAATGGGAGGGCGGTCGCATCGGGCGCCCGGGCGGGGCCGTGGTTGCCACCGACGTCAGGGATGGGCGGTCACAATGCGACATCCAAGCGCACCACGAGTATGTAATCATTTGAATCGAAAACGCTATAGTGTCGCAGGGCACCGCGTAAGGAGTTGTGGCACGGGTCTGGCATCTGATACGTTTTACGGGGGGCGTTGCTCCCTGGCGAGTCGCCAAATGCGGGCTTACTGAACGTTAAGGGGCCCCAGGTCGCGAGGCGATTTCCGAAATCTTACAGTGTGCACCGGAACATTCCCGCCGATATCCACTCATAAAACTATAGGCAACAATGACACCGAAGAACAATGCCCTGACAAACGAATCGCAGGCGAAGTTGGTGTCGAATCCCCAGTCGCCGCGCCTGTCGCTTTACCAGCCGACCCATCGGCGGCATCCCGAAAGTTGATGACTTGCTCGACCAACACTGATATGACATCACGACATCAAAGGAGAATAGTATGCAGATCCAAATTACCACCGACAACAACATAGATGGCACCGAGGCTCTGTTCGTCGAGATTCGCGGCGTGGTGGAGAATGCGCTGGGCCGGCTGAGCGACCGCATCACGCGGGTGGTGGTGCATCTGAGCGATGAGAACAGCAACAAGAAGGGCGGCCAGGACGATATGCGTTGCGTGATGGAAGCCCGCCTCGAAGGTCTCCAGCCCATCGCGGTCACCCAGCAGGCTGCAACGGTGGACGAGGCCGTCGACGGCGCTGCGGGCAAGCTGACCCGAAAGATCGAGAGCACAATAGGCCGACTGAGCGACAAGGGCAGGCAGCCTGCTGAACCGATCGACCCGGACGAGGCGGAGGACGAGGAAGAGTCGTGAGCACGGCGGGGTTGTGACCGGCGGTGGTGTCCGGGCGGCGACCTGACGTGAGTGATGGCGTTATGGACTTTATGGACACTATGGACGGTATGGACAGCATGGACTTTGGGTTGGGGTTAGGCGGTTGCCGCGACTGATGGTTGGCTGTGATAGGCAGCTTTAACCGAATTCGCTTGTCACGCTTCCTTCGCTTTTAAACGTTGGGGTTGGTATCCTGTTGCTGCCACTGCGTCGCGCCCGGGTTTGTATTTGGGGCGCGGACGTTACGTTTAAAATACCGGAGGATCGAATCGTGCAAAATCGTATTATTGGCTTCGCTGCCGCCCTGACCCTGTTTGCAGGGAGTGTTTCCCTGAACGCGATGAGTGTAAATGAGATCAAGGCTGAGCGCGACGGCGTGCAAGTTATCATGGGCGGGCTGGCCGGGCTTTATATCAGCGTGGACGGTATCCCCTTCACGAACCAGAGCACGCTTTACGCCGTTAAGAAAGACTGGAACGGGCGCTGGTTTGGTTACGACAACGACCCGCGCGCCATGAGCCGCGCAACACACGCTAAGTCCGCCGATGGGGGCGACGTTTTCACAGTCGGTCTAAAGTCTGTAGACAACACCTTCGAGGCCACCCACACGCTGGAGCTGCTTCCCGGGCGCGTGGTGCGCCTGTCGACCGACGCGCTGCTCACCACGAATTCCTTCGGTATGCTGGAGCACCAGATGGGCGGAATCAACCCTGCCTGGATCGCTGGTCGGCAATTAACCATAACCGGTGGTGAGGCCAAAACGCCCACGATGCTGGCGCCGTCGGTGGCGAAAGAGGGCGAAACGCGGCTGGCCCCTCTTTTTGAAAAGGTGACCATCGACACGCGCATGGGCCCGGTGGAGCTTATCTCCAAGGGCGATGTGAAGGCCTCGCTTCTCGACTATCGAAAAAATAAATATTCCGCACTAACGCCCCACTACTGGCTGGGCGTCTTGGGAAAGATGCTCACCCCCAACAAGGTGCTGTCGTACAGCGTCGAGTTCCGATTCCCTCCGAAGCGCGAGATGAGATCCACCACGGCGGAAGTGTCCGCCGCGCCCGCAGACGCGCAGACCATGCTGATGCCCGTGAAGGTCGAGGACCGCATTTTCCCCACGCCCAAGAAGGCGACGTGGAGCGAGACTAACTTCGCGATCAACGCGGAGACCACGATTCGTGTGGACGCAGACACCGCCGCCGCGGCGCAACTGAAGCCCGCCGTGGCCGGCCTGACGAATTTCGTGAAGCGCGAATGTGCGCTGACCCTGCGCCAGACGGACGCAAAATCCGCGAACCAGATTGTGCTCACGTGCAAGCCGGGTAGCGTGGACGTTGCCCCCGACAACGATGAGCAGTATCAGGTGCGCGTGGGCAAAACCGCAGAGTGCACCGCGAACACCACGGCGGGTCTGATGAACAGCATCAAGACCCTGCAGCAGCTCGTGCGTGCGGAGGGCGACAAGGTTTCTCTGCGCGGGTGCAGCGTGGATGATTATCCGGCCATGCCGTATCGCGGCATCCACTTCTTCTCGGGCAAGGATGCCCGCGAGCTGCAACTGAAGATGGTGCGCGACATCCTGGGTGCGCTGAAGATCAACCAGATTGTCTACCAGTGCGAGTACATCATGTGGGACGCGACGCGCCTGGTGCATCACCCCAAGTTCGCCATGACGAAGGACGACGCGCGCGCCGTGGTGGAAGAGTGCGAGCGGCAGGGCATCGAGATCACGCCGCTCATCAACACCTTCGGCCACAGCGAGTGGCTCCTCGATAACAAAGTCTACGGGCACCTGTCGGACAGCCCGAAAACGCCGTTCGCCTACGACCCCTCCAACCCGGAGGTCTATGCGCTGACGGACAAGATTCACGAGGAGGTTCTGGCGTTCTTCAAGCCACGGATGCTCCACATCGGCCACGACGAGATCACCATTTCTGGCTTCCCCTTCAAGGAAGCAAACAAGAAGGTCGGGTCGACGAACCTGATCATGAACGACATCATGCACCACTACAACTTCCTCAAAGCGCGCGGCGTGCGCACCATGCTGTGGGGCGATATGTTCCTGGGGCCGGGCGAAGCGACCGACGCGACGCATGCGGACACCAAGGAAGCAGCCAGGGAGCGCCGTGAGCGTTTACCCAAGGACGTGTTCATCACCGACTGGCACTACGATACGGTTCCGGTGGAGAAGTTCACGAGCTTGAAACTGCTCAACGACGCTGGCTTCGATACCGTGGCCAGCCCGTGGTATGAACCGGTAAACGTGGTCAACTTCACGCGGGCCGCCAAGCTGCAATACGACGCCACGGCAAAAAGCACCGGCGGCAAGACGCTTGGAGTTCTGGATACGACCTGGGCGGGCTATTCGTTTGGTCAGGAATCGTTCGAGGCAAACCAGGAGCAGTACGCGGCATACTTCCTCGCGGCAGAGGCGGCGTGGACCGGTGCGCCCAAACCGTTCGACGAGATGGACCTCGATTACCGCGCGGAATTTTCGCGCATGTGGACGGGCTCGGATTTGCCCCGCGGCAAGCGCGCGGGGTGGACGGTGGACCTGAGCGCAGTGGCGAATTTCGATGCCACGGCCAAGGGCAAAGCGGATTGGCTGGGCCACGCCGGCGCGGCGGGCATGGTAAATCTGCCCGTGGGCGAGGCACGGCTGGGAAGGTTCGTGTTCAACATTCCCGGCAAGAAGGGGGCACCAAAGGCGGTGCTGATGTCTGGCCAGATGAATCCCGACGGCAAGTGGCTGGACCGCCTCTCGGTTCCTGTGGACAAGACGGCGGCGGCCATCGGGTTTGCGGTGGCGGCCACGCTGCCGGGTCCGGCATCACCGGCCATAGCCGACTCGACATTCACCTATGACGACGGCACCACCGAGGGGATTACGTGGAACCTGGGCCAAACCGCATTCGCCGTGGATGACCCGCGCGCCAGCGCAACCTCGCCCGTGGCATGGAAGAATACCCCCGAGGGAGCGATGGCCGAGGTGGTGCACCAATTCGTTTGGCGCAACCCCCAACCCGCCAAAAAGGTTAAGTCGATCACGTTCCAATCAAACAACCAGGCCTCGGGCCTGCTGCTGTTCGGCATAAGCGGCGTCTCGCCGGAATAGCAGACGGAACAATAACAATACAGCCCCTGCGCGGGGCGTGTGTTTTTTACAGGAGGGGGGGCATTCCTGCCCCCCAAGAGCCATGAAAAGCCAGGGGGGCCAAGAATGCCCCCCTCCTGTTTTTTAATGCGCGCTGGGCATTAGCGGTTCGGGGTTGTGAAGGGCGCAGGCGGATAGAATGGCTTTGCCGGCTTCGCGCATGGTGGCGTAGCGTTGGTCGGGATCGGATTGCATGCAGCGTTCCAGGGCCGCGCTTAGGTCTGCGGGCAGGTCGGGGCGGAACTGCCACAGGTTGCGCACGGGGGTGACGGTTGCGCCGCGCTCGAACAGGTGCAGGATGGTGCGGGCCAGCGAGTATTGGTCGCTCCGGCCGGTGGGCCGTTCGCCCTCTAACTGCTCGGGGGCCGTGAAGATGGGAGTATTCAGGGACAACCCTCGGGGGGTATAGCCCACATCGTGCAGGCCGCTGGCGCGGCTGATACCAAAATCCGTCAACTTTAAGACGCCGATATCCGCCATCAAAAAATTACCCGGCCGCACATCGCGATGGACAATGTTCATGTCGTGTAGGTAAGCGAGCGCGTCGATCATTTGTCGAATAATGGCAAGCGTGTCGACCCAGGCCGGCTCTTTGCTGTCTCTGCCGTAGAGCGTCGTCAGCGGCACCCCCTCGATGAATTCGCGCGCGATGTAATACACAGCCTTCGTTTTGCCCACATCGAATACCTTTACAATGTTTCGATGATTGAGTTTCGCGATGACCTGGGCTTCGCTGAAGAAGCGGGTTATCTCTGGTTCTTCTTCGGCCGATGTGCGGAGCAGCACCTTGAGCACCACGGATCGGTTGAGCACTAACTGGGTGGCCTTGTATGTTGTTCCGATTCCACCGGAACCGAGGACGCTCTCCAGGCGAAATCCCGCGAATTCCTGCGGTGGGCACTCCACTGGAGTCGGCCGTGGGGCGGTCACACTCGGCAGCAATTGCTGTATGGTCGATCCGAGGAGTTCCATGTCGATGGGTTTGGCGATGTATGCGTTGGCACCTATGTCCAGCATGTCCAATTCGTGGCGCATTTCATCGGGGATGGTGGAGCAGTGGATAATGGGGATGTGGCGATGTCCCGGGCTGGACCGCAGCAGTCGACAAATCTGATTGCCCAGCACACCCGGTAGATGGGGAGCCGTAATGAGCAAGTGGGGCGGGGTTTCCAGGCAGGCCGCAAGCCCTTCTCGCCCATTGGTAAAAACCGTGGGCGGTGTGCCCGCCACTCGGGTCACCAATTCCTTTATGCTATGCGCAATTTCGGCATCTGCCTCGATGACATAAACGTTATAATGTCGTGTGGCTTCCTGTTGCATCAGTCGTCCCAGCCCCTGTGTTGAAGGTGCATGTTCCGGACACAGAATGCATGTCTCCGGCCCGGGAATTCTACAGCTTTGGTGAACGAGTATCGTTGCAGGTAAAGGGGAAGTCAAGTGTGTCCCCAAAAAATAAAATGCGCACGCCCCGGGAAATTAATCCAATCGGAGCGTGCGCTTTAGTTTAGCGTGCGAAAAGCGGAATCAGTTGTTGTCTGCGTCGGGTATGGCGGGGGCGTCTTTGGTGGGAGCCACGCCGGGTTGTTGCATCATGGCGCTTTGGGCGCTTTCCACCAGCGAGGAAACCAGCTTGCCCGGTATCTGCCAGTGGATGCGGTATCCTTCAGCCTCGCGGTATACCGCGCCGGTGATGGGGGGCGCCGCCTTCATGCCTTTGAAAATCGACTCGACAGCGCCGCGATCTTTTGCGTCCAGCGCGGGCGAAACCATCTGGAATACGACCTTCATGATGTCGGCCACGTTGATGTCCATGAGAGCCATGGCACCCTCGCCGAGCTTCTCGGCCTCGAGGGGTTTCGAAGCAGGGGCCTTGCCGGCCTTCACGGCGGCGATGAGGTCTGCGATCTTCGCATCACCCATGGTATAGATGATCATGTTGTTCACGATGGCTATTTCCATGGTCATGCCATCAGGGCCGTACATGGCGTTAATCATCTGCTGTTGGTCTTTGTTCGTGCTGTCGTATTTCATGACCAGTTTATGAATGGGTGTGTCGGCGACGGTGCGGACGTTTTTCGTGAAGGAAAATTCCTCGAGAGTCATGCCGGGCACCGTTAGCTCCATCCATCCCGTGGCTTTGATTAGCTCGGGCATTGATTCCAAAAAGGCCATGGCCGCAGCCTCATCGGTCACTTCCACAAGAATGGAACTGGCGGTGGGGCTGGTGTCGGGGGTCAGGTAATCGGCGGCAACGAGACGTCCGGCGAACTTGCTCCAGTCCTGGGTCATCTTGCGGGTGGCTTCGGCCTGAGCCGGGGTGCCGCCCATACCTGTGATAAGTTCGGGAACCCACGTGGCCGCGTCGGCGTACATGGCCTTCATGTTAATGTCGCCGCTCATGCGGATGGCCCCGGTCATGGGCAGCATGCGTGCGGCGGTGATGGCTGTGGCGGTGGTGGCTGGAGAGCCAACAGGTTTGAGGGTCGGGCCAGAGATATTATAGGTCAGGTCGAGAGCGTCGGCGGAGGGGGCGATGTTCACGCGCAGATGCTCAACGCGCTTGCCCAGCTTCACGCCAATCAGCGCTTCTGCCTTCAACAGGCGGGCAACCGCTTTGGGGTCCTGTCCGGTTACTTCCGGTTCGGCCTGGTTCATGGCCTCTGTCATCATCTCGACGCCCGATGTGATTTTCGCATCGTATTCGGTCAGCAGACGCGCGAGGCGAATGTCGATGTCGAGATCGGCTTTGCGAGCGGTACCCAGAAGAGACTTCTTCACCGTGGATGCCAGCGCCTTGGCATCGGGCAACTTCACTGTGCGCTCCGAGATCATCAACATGCCCTCGGTCTTTTCCACGTTCATGGCCGGGCCTTTGAAAACCTTTTCGTAGGCATCGATTTTGTCAGGCAAGACTTCGAGGAAGAGCACCATGCCGCCGCGCGGGGGCAGCAGCAGTGCGGCACCGGCGCCGGGCTTCATGCCTTCGAGGCTGGGGTCGCCCACGAAGTTGCCAAGCATGGCGCGAATCTGGTCGCCGTTGATAGTGGGCATGACATTGCGGGCGAAGGCTGCGGCCTTTTCGGTGAGGCCGTGAACATCGCCCACAACTCCGGTGAAGTTCATTTGCTCCAGTGCAGCGGGCGTGGCGGCGGCGGCGACGGGGGCTTCCACGGCGTGGGCCGGGAGGGCGGATACGGATAAAACTAATGCGGCCGCAGCGGCGGCCAGCGTGTCGACAATTCCTGTTTTCATTGAGGCATCTCCGTGATGGGAAATTGACGTGCCGACAGGGGCTGACTGATCCTCCGGCGACAGCGTTTTCGTGCGTTTTTCAATATCAAGTAACGTAATGGCGGCTAAACATTGTCTGGCAGTGCCCGAAACCAGCGGAACAGTGGGCGCGCGGCGGGTTTTATGGGAGGGATGAGGGCGATGGGTTTCGACAGACCGTTAACCGAACACAATGCTTGACCCCCTGCCGGCGTCAGCCCTCATTCAATGACGTGACCTCCATCACTCATCCATTGCTTCTGGCCATCGAATCGTCTGGCACCACGGGCAGCGTTGCGTTGCTCACCCCCCACCAGATGCCCGCGAGCCTCACCTTTACGAGTGCCACGCTGCATTCGCAGCGGCTGATGCCGTCCATCGACTGGCTCTTCGAGCGCACCGGTCTGGCGCCCGGCGATCTCGACGCCGTGGCCGTGGCGCGGGGGCCGGGGTCGTTCACCGGGTTGCGCATCGGGATGAGTGTGGCGAAGGCGGTGGCCTATGCGGCGGGGGCGACCATTCTGGGCATCTCCACGCTTCATGCGCTGGCGTTGCGCGTGGCCGGAGCCGCGCCTGCGGGGATGCCCGTGTGTGCCCTGCTGGATGCGCGACAGGGTCAGGTGTATGCGCTGTTGGCGCGGGCGCTTCTGCCGGTGGACATCGCAACGGAGCAACCATCGCTGCACCTTGCGTCGCCCACCCTCGAAGTACTGCACGACGAATTTGCCGGGTCCGTCGAGGAAGTCTGCGGTTGGATCGATGCGCCCACGCTTTTTGCGGGCGACGGCGCGGTGCACCTCTCAGAACTTTTGCGCGACCGGCTGGGCTCGCGGTTTCTCCTGGCGCCGCCCGTGCGCCTCATGCTATCGGCGGAGGAGGTCGGCATTCTTGCCATGCAGCGGCTCGCTCTCGGCGACACCGACAATCTGGCCGCGCTGGAGCCCGAGTACCTGCGCCAAAGTTACACGGAGGCGAAGAAGCCGCGCCCGTGACCACCAATTTTCAAATCACAAATCTCTCCGGAGGTATTTTTGTTTCATCATGATTCAATCGCACACAACACCTCAAAGCTTCAAAGGCATCGCTATCCGTAGGTTGCATACTCCCCGCATGATTCTCGACAACGTCCTCATCGAATTTGATGGCACCGATATTGGCGTGATGGGCGATTTCGCCGGGTCCGCGCCTCCCGGATATTTTGACGCTCGCGGCGCTGGGGTTCATGTGGTGCCGGGCATGGTGGACGTGCATAATCACGGGTGCGGTGGTGTCGATTTTCTCGACGCCAGCACCGAAGACCTGCAGACCATCAGCATGAGAGCCGCCGCCGGCGGAACCACAACGATTGTTCCCACGATCACGTTTGCCAACGACGACCCGCAACTGGAAGGTCTGGCTGCGTTCACGAAAAAGCTGCGCGAGTTTCGTCCCGCCGGGGCGCGGCTCATCGGCATTCACCTCGAGGGGCCGTTTCTTAATCCAGAACGCCGCGGAGCGTTCCGCGAAAATTATCTGGCCACCATCGACATCGACCGTGCGCGTCACATGTTGGAAATCTGCGGCGATCTGCTGCTGAAAATCACCATGGCGCCCGAGTTGAAAAATGCCGACGAGTTGATCGAATTGTTTACGAGCAACCCCGGCACAGAAGTTGAAGTTTCGTTGGGTCACTCCACCGCTACGTATGAATTTGCTCAAAAGCATTTCGCCCACCCGCGCGTGCGGCAGGTCACTCATGCCTTTAACGCCATGCACAGCTTTCACCACCGCGAGCCGGGCCTGATAGGCGCGGCGTTGTTGAATGACGATGTGACGTGTGAAATGATCCCCGACGGGCAACACCTTGCGCCGCCGACTCTTACACTGCTGCATCGCCTGAAGGGTTCCAAGCGGTTGATCCTCGTTACGGATTCCTGCGCCGCCACCGGACTGCCCCTGGGTGCCAGCGTGGATGGTCCCGCCGGTGCGCGCATCGTGAAAAATGAAGGCATCTTTCTGGCCGACGGCACGCTCACGGGCAGCAACATCTTCATGGCCGACGCCGTGCAACGCGCCCACGAGTTGGGCGGCATCCCCTGGGAGGACGCCCTCGAGATGGCAACCCTCACGCCCGCCGTCAGCATCCACCGCGACAAACTCATCGGCAGCATTGAACCCGGCAAACGTGCCGATTTCTGCGTGCTCGACACCACCGGCCAACCCACCGCCGTAATCCGCGACGGCCTGCTGGTCGCGGGCGCCTGATTAAATAGCAAGTCCATTAGCGCGTCGGTTGCGCCGCTAATCAGCGCAACCGGCGCGTTGTAAGTTTTTAGCTTTTCCCTATTCTTCTTTAGCTTTTCTTTGCGCCTTTGCGTCTTTGCGTCAAAGATTTGCTTTTGGCTTTCCCCCCCATGAAAACCGACCTCTTCGATTACGAACTTCCTCGCGAACTTATCGCGGCACATCCCCCCGCACGGCGCGAGGATGCGCGTCTGCTCGTCCTCGATCGTGCCACGGGAGGCTTGAGCCACCGTGCCATTACTGACCTCACCACGCTTCTGCGCCCGACCGACCTACTGGTGGTGAACGACAGCCGCGTCGTGCCGGCGCGGCTTCACGTGCGTCGCGTGGCCACCGGCGCTCTGGTGGAACTGCTGCTGCTGGAGCGGTTGCGGCCGACCGACACCGTTGCCGGGGCTGACACCGATACATGGCGCGTGATGGCGCGTCCGGCGCGAAAGTTGAAAGTCGGCGAGGATATCGAACTGCCCGGCGGTGGCCCCCGGGGGCGCGTGTTGGGCGAGCCCACTGCGTCGGAACGCGACATCGCTTTTGCCACAGCGGACATTCTGCCCTGGCTCGAAAAGCTGGGCGAGATTCCGCTGCCTCCGTACATTGTGCAGCGACGCCGCGAAACGGAGAACAACGAGGAGCACGCTGTGCGTTTCGACACCCCCGAGGACCGCGAGCGGTATCAGACCGTATACGCGGCCGCCCCCGGCAGCGTGGCCGCCCCCACTGCGGGGCTGCATTTTTCCAACGATCTCCTGACCAAACTGGAAGCCATGGGCGTGCAGCGTGCTGCCGTCACACTTCACGTGGGAGCGGGCACGTTCAAGCCCGTGGAAACCGAAGAGGTGAGCGACCACGTGATGCACAGCGAGCGGTTCGTCATCTCTCCCGAAACCGCCGCTGCGGTGAACACCGCCCGCGGCGCTGGCCGACGCGTGGTGGCCGTGGGAACCACCGCCGTGCGCAGCCTCGAAAGCGCGGCCGATGATCAGGGTATCGTAATTCCCGGTGAGTACGAAACCCGTCTCATGATCACCCCCGGCTACAGCTTCAAAGCGGTCGATGCGCTCCTCACGAATTTCCATCTGCCGAAAAGCACGTTGCTTATGCTGGTGTCGGCCTTCGCCGGAAGAGGAAATGTGCTGGCCGCATACCATGAGGCGGTTACAGAGAAGTACCGCTTCTTCAGCTACGGGGACGCGATGCTGATCGGGTGAAAAGCTTGGACGCAAAGACGCGAAGAGCGCAAAGAAAAGCAAAAGCCAAAGCTTTGACACAAAGGAACTAACTTACAAAGAGAGGCAAAGAAGAGAAAAAAGGAAAGGGATCCTCCTTATTTAGGTGATCTTCATGTTTTGAATTTCGGATTTTTCTTTGCGCTCTTTGCGTCTTTGCGTCATATTAGTTTTAAATTTCGAATTGGGTTTTTGCTGGACTCCGGGGGTCCTTGCCACCAAACCACTCCCTACCGTGCTCATCTCTCTCTTTAGTTGTCGTTCATGAAGTGGCTGGAAATATCCATCGCCGCGCTTCCCTGGTATTTGCATCTGCAACTCGTGGCCCTGTTGGCGTTGCCTCTGGTGTTCGGGGTTTGCACGCGACTGCATGATCGCGGTTACGGCCTGACGAAATCCATCGGGCTGATCCTCGTCACCTATTTCACGTGGCTTGCCGCCCATGGGTTGCTGGCGTTCGACCGACCGGCGGTGCTCGCGGCCATGGGGATGCTGGCGATGTTGTCCGTGGCGGCGTTGTGGTACAGTTGGCGCGATCTGCTGGAGTTCCTCTCTGCGCGCTGGCGACTGGTGCTGGTGCAGGAGACGTTGTTCCTCGGGGCCTTCCTCGCCATGGTGCTTTTCCGGTCGGTCATTCCGCAGATCACTTATGTAATCGGCGACGGCGCGGCGGAGAAGTTCACCGACTTCGCGGTGCTGAACAGCCTGCTGGCGTCGCCCATGTTTCCGCCCCACGATGCGTGGGTTTCCGGCGCGCCTCTCAATTATTATTACTTCGGCCACCTGCTGTGGGCGACGCTCATCAAGCTGTCGGGTGTGTCCGCCGGGGTCGGGTTCAATCTCGGGCTCGCGAGCATATTTGCGCTGGCATGCGTGCAGGCGTTTTCGCTGGGTTACAACCTCACGCGACGCGTGGGCTACGGGTTCCTCGCGTTGTTCTTCACCGTGCTTGCGGGCAATCTTGATGGTGCCCTTCAACTCATCGGCAGAGCGGCGGAGCACGGCACGCACTTTGCCCTGTGGTGGGGTCGCTACGACTATTGGCGTGCCTCGCGGGCCGTTGAGAATACCATCACGGAGTTTCCCGCGTTCAGTCTTGTGCTGGGCGATCTTCATGCGCATCTCTCGTCGCTGGTCATTTTCGGTGCGGGATTGCTGCTTGTCTTGCAGATAGCGCGGGGGCTGCGCGGGCGCGGTTCGTTGCTGCATTACGAACTGCGAAACCCCGGCGAGCTGTTTCTCGCGGCGCTGCTTTCGGGGGCGATGTACGCGGCGAACTCATGGGATGCCATCACCTTCGCCGCCGTGATGGCGGTGGCCTTCTGGGCGGGGCGTCGCGCCCCTGCGGCGGCCGCGACCAACGGCCCATGGGCACCACCCGAATCACCCATCCGGCGCGTGGCGTGGCGTCTGGCGCAGGCTGCCGAGGCGCTGTTACTGTCGGGCGTGCTCACGCTTATCGGATCGCAGGTTTTGTTTCGGCCTTTTTCACGCGTCTTCCAATCGCCCCTGCCGTTTCACTTGCCGGAAGGTTTCCCCCGCACGTGGGAGGGTCTGGTTCTGCCCATCAAGCAAACCGCCGAGAGCAACCACACCGCCCCCGTGGAATTTGTGGCGCATTGGTTGTTGCTCATGGCGTTGCCCGTGGCCGTGGCGCTGGCTCTGGCCTGGCGCGCAGGGCGCGGACGCCCCAGCCCCACGGTCGGCCGCCGCCGCATCCCCGGCGAAGTTTTCTGGGGGCTGACGGCGCTGGCAGTCGCCACGGTTGCCGTCATGTGGGCGGCGGGTGCGGGGCTCACCGCCGCGCTGCTGGCCACGGCAACGGTGGCCTTGGTCGTGACGCTTCTTCTGGCTGCCATGCCGCCTGCGGTGGCTTTCATGCTGGGCTTGATGCTGGTCTTCACCACGCTGGCGCTCTTTTGCGAATGGTGGCATCTCGACGATATCTTCGGCGATGGCGACGACCGCTCCATCGAACGTATCAACACGGTGTTCAAAATTTATTACGGACTGTGGCCCGTGGCCGCGGCGGCGATGGTGCTGGCTTCGCGCCGGGCTATCCGTTGGGCGGGAGAGAGACGCCGTCGCCGGCGCGCGTTGTGTTTGCTGGCACCGTTGGTGGTTCTCGGCGCGGCGTATCCCGTGGCGGCACCGCTGGCACGTCTGGCCCAAACCGGGCGCCCCGCTTCGTCGGAAATTGCCAGGGGCTTTGATGCCCTCGACGGCATGCGTTACCTCCTCACCGAGCACGCGGGCGACTACGCGGCGATGCAATACATCCTGCTTAAGACACCTCCCGAGACGCGCCTGCTGGAGGCCGTCGGCACGCAGTACCAATACAGCGGGCGCATGGGCACCAACACGGGACGGCCCGCGCTGGGCGGGTGGCTGTATCACTCGTGGGCGTGGCGTGGCGCGAGTTTCCTGAAAGAGCGCGAGCGGCGCACCGAACTGGCGCGGCGAATTTACGAAACGCGATCGGCGGGGGAAGCGCTGCTGGCGTTGCGCGCGGAAAAGATTGAGCTGGTCGTGGTGGGTGCGCAGGAGCGGCGGCAATACACTGAGCTTGATGAGGTGAAGTTTACCCTGATCGCCGACGAGGTGCTGCGCATCGCCGGCACCACATTGTATCAGGTGAAGAAGGACGTCGACGTAAGCACGCTGCCAGTCCCGCCTGCGGAGCAGCGCTCTGAGCCCAAGGAACTGAGCGCCTCCACCGATGCGGACACGGATGACACCATCACTTCCCGGGTGACGACCATCGACCCGCGTTATATCGACCGCATCATAACGCTCCACGATGACGAGGAATCCACACCCGGCCAGTCCACGAGAGGCGAGGGCACCACTCCCACACTTTAAAAACTCGGCCAGTGTGTCCATAGCGTCCATCTCGTCCATACAGTCCATTTCGTCCATCCCCCGCCGCCACAGCCCCGCGCGGTCGCCCTACCCCAGCGTTCCCGCCGCCACGGCCTGCGCTGCATCGCGGCCTTCTTTATCCGCCTCATGAATCTGCTCCAGCGTCGGGTCGCTCACCAGTGTGTGGGCGTCCAGTGCGTTACGGATGCTGCGCGCGATCCCGAGGAACCCGATTTCTCCCGCGAGAAACCGCGCCACCGCCACTTCGTTAGCGCCGTTTAGCACCGCAGGACATGTCCCGCCCCGGGCCGCCGCTTCGTAGGCATACGCCAGACACGGGAATCCCTCGGGGTCCGGTTTCTCAAATGTCAGCTGCCCGAGTTGCGCAAAATCCAGCGGCTCGAAACCATTCTCCACGCGGTCGGGCCACATCAGCACGTTCTGGATGGGCAGATACATATCGGTGCGACCGAGCTGCGCCAGGATCGACCCGTCCACATATTCCACCATGGAGTGGATTGTGCTCTGGGGGTGGATGACCACCTCGATGCGCTCCGGTGGCACGCCGAAAAGGTGCGCCGCTTCGATCATCTCGAAGCCCTTGTTCATCATGGTTGCGCTGTCGATGGATATCTTGCGCCCCATGTTCCACGTCGGGTGTGCCAGCGCCTCGTCGGGCGTCACCGCTGCCAGCGTTTCCGGCTGTCGCCCTCGGAAAGGGCCACCGCTGGCCGTGAGAATTAGTCGCCGCACACTCTGCTCTCCGCAGCCGTTCAGACATTGAAACAGCGCGTTGTGCTCGCTGTCGATGGGCAGCAGTTTCACTCCGCGTTCGCGCGCCGCCGCCATCACCAGGTCGCCCGCCGTTACCAAAACTTCCTTGTTGGCCAGCGCCACGGTGATGCCCCGCTCGATGGCTTTCAGCGTCGGCATTAATCCGACAAACCCAACCGTGGCCACCACCACGATGTCGGCATCATAGCGCGCCACCATCTCGGTCAGGCCCGCTTCGCCTTCGTGGAATTGTGCGCCCACTGCCGAGGCTATTTCTGCACCCGTGTCGCGCGCCGTGGGCGAGCAGACACAAACCCCCTCGGGCTTAAATTGCGACGCCTGCCGCAGCAGTAAATCCACGCGCTCGTTGGTGCTGATCGCCACGACATCAAACCGTGACGGAAAATCTTCCATCACCTGCAGCGCCTTCACGCCTATGGAGCCCGTGGACCCGAGAACTATTACACGTTTTGCACTCACCCGCCAAGGTCTGACGCCCCCGTCACCCACATTCAAGCACCGTGTTGCGGTGCCTGCGTGAAACTATGTCAGGCGGTGCTCTGCATGCCATGCCTTTCTGTTTGACACTCCCCCTTTGCTTTCATCGCATGAATCCGCTTTTGTAGTCAAAACAACAAATCGCGAACCATTCGGTTCCACTATTTTTCATGCGCCTCTGATTGGGAAAACTGATGACGCCTCGCAAAGCTGTGAAACCTCGCAAGAAAATCAGTGCCAAACTGGCTACGCACACCAGTCGGGTGGTGAACACGCGCCTGGCTCTTGGTTTGATCTACGCCCTTGGCGTTGTCACGGCTCCCATTCTTGCCACGCGCATCGGCGTGCCCCGTTCCACCGCCATTAGCATTTTGCGCACCCTCGAAAAAGACGGCTGGGTGGTGGAGCACGACCCTGCCCCGGCCAGCGGCCGCGGACGTCCGCCGTCCGAATGGCGCATCAACCCGAAGCGCGGTCTGGTGGTGGGCGTTTCCATTCAGCCCAACCGCCTGCGCGGAATTTGCGTCAACACGTGCGGTGAAGTTCTGGCCACGGCCGACCTCGGCGATTGGGACACGAAGCCCAAACCGGGCGTCGTTGCGCGCGTCATCGCCGGCCGCATCCGCCGCTGGTTGCAGCAGGAAAAAATCCACGAGAAGCTGGGCCTCTCTGCCGAGGAAAGTCTCCCGCTGCGCATCGGCATCGGCATGGCCGGCGTCATCGGGCGCAACAACCGCCAGGTGCGTCTTTCGTACTCTCTCGGTCTGCGCGATTTCCCCCTCGCCGAAAAGCTCGAAGCGGAATTCCCGGGAGTGGGCGTGTGTCTCCACCACGATGCCCACGCGGCGGCCTTCGCGGAGTGGCTGCATAGCGAGGGCGAGGCCATGAGCCTGATGTTCTGCGTGTTGAACCCGAACTTCGGCCTCGGTGCCGGATTTATGTTCTCGGGCAACATGTGGGCCGGCAGCAGCGGTGCCGCCGGAGAAATGCCCGGTGCAAACGCCGTCCAGCAGGCCTGGCTGGTGCAAGCCACGCCCGCCGTGCGCGAGAAATTCGCCCTGCTCAAATGGCCCGCCATCATCGACCTCATGCGCCAGGGCGATGCCGCCGCCTGCGATCTGCACGCGCGCATGGTTAAAACCATCGCGCAACAAATTCAAAACGCCGCCATGCTGATCGACCCCGACCGTGTGGTGCTGGGTGGAGATATGGTCGAGCGCTATCCGTCGCTGACTGAGGAAATAACCGCCGCCATGACCTACGACAACCACGGCACTCAAGCACCCCCGGCCTTGGTGAAAACCTCTTCCAACCCCGCCGACGCCGTAGCCTACGGCGCCGCCATGGGCTTCGCCCTGCCGTGGGTGTCGCAACTCTACGCCTACCGCTACGCCGACTCCCTGCAGGAACTAAACGACAAAAACGGCAAGGGGTAAGGGGGCGGGTGGCGGTAATGGACGAGATGGACATTATGGACGGCATGGACACTATAGACGCCGCCGATGTGTTTAAAGGAGGACGGGAGTCCCCGCCCGTCACCACAATGCGTTCACTGAAACCAAAAGGTCTCTTCGAAAGAACGCCTCTTCTCCCTTATGATTTCAACCTTGCGATTAATTATTTTCGGATAGGGAAGCGAGTCTTTTTTGAGTGCGGGCGCTAATTGCCTTTCATTTTCATCCCGCAGAGCAGGAAAGGTTTCCCGCAAAGACACGGAGGAATGCAATATCAGGGCGGGTGTTTTGGGGGCTTGCACACCGGTTGCACACCGGTCGCACTCCAGTTGCAATTCGACGAAAAAGTGGGGCGAGGTGCCGACCTGGAGAGGAAAAGGGACTGCTGAAGAATCCACCGCAGCTTCGGGCAGGATGTTTGCATGGATTATTGGTTGTCAACATTGGACGCCTTGCATGTATCCCTTCACCTCCAACTGCAGCCCGTTACCCCCGACTTGCGCATAAAAAAACCGTCAACAGAACGCATCCCGTTGCGGAAACATTAAAGTTCAACAGGCCCAACAAATCTGGAAAGCTGGTTGATATAGGGATAGTCAAACGATCCTGACACGGAGTGAATTGCCAGACACCAACCCGTTTCTTAAGTAGAAACCTTTGTTGAGAGGAAAAAAATGGTGGAGCGGAGGGGGATCGAACCCCTGACCCTCGGCTTGCAAAGCCGATGCTCTCCCAGCTGAGCTACCGCCCCATCAATGCGCGGCGTGTGGGGGTGCCGCACACGGTGTTTACTTCGTTGTGCGGGGGAAATTCTTTGGCGGGTTGCTTCATCCTGCCTGCGGGGGCGGCGGGCGTAATCCTTTATTGATTGTCTTTTTTTGCGATGATGCACTCCGGTGAATCATCGCGGTGGTTCGCGACACCTCCAGTCAAAATCGGAGCAGGTGATCCATGGAACTTTTAATCTTGGTGGCGGTGTTGATCCTCATTACCACACCCATTCTGGCGCTGGTTGCTTTCATCCGGTCCCATAGTCTGCGCGACCAGATTAAGAGTCTCGAATCCCGGGTTCAATTGTTGCAGAATCAGGTGTGGCAGGGTTCAGCAGAAACTCCAAATGGCGCACCCAAGTCTGTATTTGTGGACGCTCCGCGCGAGATGACGGTCACTGCGCAACCACCGCAACTGGACGAGGCCTCTGTCGGTGAAACCATCACGTCGCCCCCGCCGATCACTCCATCGGTCACATCTTCTGAATCACCATCGGAACCCACCGCTGCGCCCGCCGCTCCCCAGGGCGAATGGCAGTTGCCCGCACTTTCCTCGCCCCTGGATTCGTTGAAAACCAAGATAGGCATCAATCCGCCCGTCCCTTCTTCCCGGCCTTCGTTGTCCTCGATGACCACCGAGATGATGGTCGGCACGCGCTGGCTCAATTGGGCGGGCGCTGTGATGCTGATCATCGGCATGGCGTTGCTTATGAAATTTGCGTATGACAACAGTATCATCGGCCCCAAGCAGCGACTGGTGGGAGGCATCATCGCCGGCGTGGCGGCCCTCCTCTTTTCCGAGAGATCATTGCGCCGCGGACTGACCGTGGTTTTTCAGGCGACGGCGGGCGTTGGTTATGCCATCCTGTTTACCTGCATTTATTTCGCCACGCAGGTGCACAATTTCATTCCGTCCTCGATCGGTCTGGTGCTGGCGTTGGGCGTGGTGGTGATGGCCGTGGTTTCAGCCGTGGCGCGCAATGCCCAGCCCATCGCCATCCTCGCGGTCGTGGGCGGCTTCCTCAGTCCCGTTCTTTTGATGGAACCCGAGTATCGGCCCCATGCGTTTTTTCTTTATCTCACGATAATCAATCTCACGGCGCTGGCCGCCTCGTGGAAGAGATCGTGGCCGCCGCTGGAGGTGCTGTCGTTTGTCGGCACCGTGGTGGTTTATCTCACGTGGTATTCGCATTTTGGGAAGCCACCCCTCGAGAACGATCGTCTGCTTCACACTCTCGGATACCTGTCGCTCCTCTGCGGGTTGTATCTGGTCATTCCCCTGCTCAATCAACTGGTGCGGCGCGAGGGCGAGAGCCGTCTGAGCATTCAAATCGTTGTGGCCAGCTGTATTTTTTTCATCAGCATGGCGCATTACACGCTTTATATGTGGCACCCCCATTGGCTGGGCTGGATCGCTCTGGCGCAGGCTGGTTTGGTGGCGGTGATGTTTGGCGTGTGGGTGGCGCGGCGGGGCATGGAAACCAACACGGCGAAGGCACTGCTTGTTATCGCCATAGCACTGGCCACGTATTCTGTGCCGCTGCATCTGGACCTTTACGCGATCCCCATTGTCTGGGCGCTGGAGGGTTTGCTGTTGTTGTCTGTGGGGCTGATCTTTACAAGCAGAACGATGCGTGTCATGGGCTTGCTTGCGCTGTGTCTGGCGGGGGGTGGTCTGGTCTATCGCCTGCCCATGCACGTTAAAGCGTTCCGCCCGGTGATAAACATCGCCTTCACTTCGTGGATGGTGGTGGGTCTATCGGCGGTCGCCGGCGCCACCGTGTTGCAACGGAAACGCCAGCTCCTGCATAAAGATGAAAGCGGTCTGATCGAACTCACAGCGGCTTTGGCGTTTGCCATTCTGGGTCACGCTTTCACGGCCGAAATTATGGCCTATTGGAAGATTCTGCGCATCGAAGTGGCGCATGTTCAGACACCCATGTTCAGTTCGGTAATACTGATGTGGAGTCTCATTGTAATGATATCGGCCGTGGCGTTGCGCAGAAACAGCCGGTTGGGTGGGAATCTGGTTTTGTTGCCTTTGGCGGCGGGCGTGGTGGCACTCTTTTTCAACTTCATTATAGCTTTTGGTTACTCCGAGCAGCATTGGGCCACACAGCGCTTCATACTCAACTGGATCAGCCTTCCCCGTTTGGCTTTTCCCGCGGCGTTGTTCTTCCTCTCGTGGTTGATGAAGGGCTCGGGCACGCCCCGCAATCTGCGCCAGACGGTCGAGTCGGTCGGGCACATCGCTCTGGTGCTGCTCCTCGCTGCCGAGTTAATCCGATGGTCGGATGTCTGGGTCGGGGGCGGCGGTGGATGGCGGCTGGGCGTGGGAGTGGTGTCGGCTGTGTGGGCAATCTATGCCGCCGGACTCATCTGGGCGGGCATCGTGACTCGCAGCCCCCTGCGTCGCTGGCTGGGGTTTGCGCTGTTCGGCGTGACAATCGCAAAAGTATTGCTGGTCGATACCGCGCGCCTTGAAACCGCCTACCGAATCGTATCGTTCCTCGGCACCGGTGCTTTCCTGATGGTGGCGGGCTTCCTCTACAACCGGTTCGCGGTGACGATCGAGGCAGAGGGAACCGACCCGGAAAACGAAGAGGCTAAAGCCTGACGCAAAGACGCGACGGCGCAAAGAATTGCCAAAGAAATGGCGTCTATGCAAATAGTGCCATTACTGGTTTAAGTTAAGGGAAACTATATTGTTATCTAACAAGCAAGTTGTTGTGGCTGGATTTGCTGTCATCTTTTTGGGATTGTTCAATTCAAATTCTTTCGCTGCGCAGGCCGCAGACGCCACCCCAGCGGATGCCGAGAGCACGGTTAGTGTGGAATTGTTCGACGCGGGCTTTCACCGTCTCCCGCCGGCAGAGCGTATGCGTCGGGCCTCGGCGGGATATCTGTCGCGTATCGAGCCGACCGGCAAGCCTTCGGTCGAACGCCTCTCCGATTACATTGCTCGTTACATCGAGGCGAACGTATACGACCCGCGCTACACGGTGTGCGACGTGCGCGCCGAGCATCAGCCGGGCACCACGGGCACCGTCATGCTCACGGGCGATGTTCTTGTGCCCCGTTACAGCTCGGGGATCGAATCGACGATGACCGGTCTCGGCTTCAACGTGGCACGCAATGCCATCGTCGTGCTGCCGCAACTTCCATCCGACACCATGCCTTACGGCGAAGCCACGACTTCCGCCGCATCGCTGCGCCGCTTCCCGCGCCATGCTTCCGAGCAGATGAACAGCGTCCCCCTCGGCGGTTGGGTGCGCCTCCTGCGCGCGGCCCGTCCGTCTGATCTTGACGGCCTCGCGGCCCGCTCCACCCGGCGCAACCCTGCCAGCACCGCGCCCCTCGAGCAGGGATGGTTTCTGGGCCAGTCGCCGGAAGGCTACGTGGGTTTCGTTTCCTCCGACGACCTGCACCCCATCGGGAACACCTTCGAAGCCGACGCCATGTTGATGAAACCCATCCATGTGGCGCTGGCGGATTCCGACGTCGGCCTCACGGTGCCTCTGGGCGCGTGGTTGCGTCGTGCGGGTGACGGCTGGAGCGTCAACTTCCAGGGCAAGTCCATCGCCATCCCCGCCGATGCCACCGTGGCGCGCGCCCGGGCAGCCACGCTGGAGCCCGCCGACATCATCGCCATGGCATCGCCGTTGATGCAGACCGGCTACGAGTGGGGCGGCACCACCGAGCATGGCATTGATTGCTCTGGCTTCACACAGTTCATCTTCAAGTCGCGCGGAATTTTCCTGCCGCGCGACGCCGAGCAACAGTCCATCGTGGGCAACCTCGTGGCCGAGGGCGAGGACGTGGCCCGGCTGGCGCAACCCGGCGATCTCATTTTCTTCCTCAACGAGCGCGGCAAGATCAGCCATGTCGGAATTTCGCTGGGAGGCGACCGGGTCATGCACAGCAACAACGCCAGCGGTGTGCACATCGGCCAGCTTTTAACGGCGGAAAAAGGAACCACGGAACCGCTTATCGAGCGCACGCTTTTTGCGCGGCGGGTCAGCTTTTAGCGGTCGCGGCGGCCTCTGACTTGCGGTCCATCTCGGCGATGAACCGCGCGAAGCGTCCCACCGTGTGGGGCCACAACCAGTTGGCTTCCACATAGGCCCTGCCGGCGCGCGCCATGGCACCGCGCATCGTCGGGCGCGTGCGCAGCAGGTGCATCGCCTCGCAGAATTCGCCCAGGCTGGAGAAATAAAGGCCACCGTTGGACCGCACTACGTGCGACTGAGTCACCTCGCACTCGCCGTTCACCAGCACGGCCCTGCCGTTCATCCAGGCTTCCATCATCACCAGCGAGAAGCTCTCGTAAAGGCTCGGGTGGATGAGAAATTCGCATGCCGCCATGGCGTCGTACACATCCTGACTGCTCTGCGGGTTCACGCTCAATACCCGTTCGCGCAGGTCGGCGGGCACGTCCAAATCGCCGCTGCCCACCATCACCAGATTCACTTCCTCGCGTGGGTTCAGGGCGAGGTAATCGCCGAAATGGTTGAGCAAAATATCGGCGCCCTTGCCCGGCACTTTGCGGCCCACGCTCAGCACAAACTTTCCGGTGATGCCCGTGCGCTGGCGAAAACGCGCGGCGTCGCCCAACACATCAGGTGACAGTCCGCCCCCCAGCAGTGC
The DNA here is from genome assembly GCA_002842095.1 of candidate division BRC1 bacterium HGW-BRC1-1. Taxonomy (GTDB): domain Bacteria; phylum Sumerlaeota; class Sumerlaeia; order Sumerlaeales; family Sumerlaeaceae; genus HGW-BRC1-1. The sequence goes on along the minus strand of PHCB01000009.1, from coordinate 41,075 downwards.
GGTCGGTTTGTGGGAAAGGTCGTAAAGTGCCGATGCGAAATCGCGCTCCGGGGTGCTGAGAAAAAGACAACCCGTGGCACGCTCGAAGGTGCGCTGCATGATCTCCAGATAAGCGAACGGCTCGTTGTGCAGGCAGGGGATGAGGAAGCGATTGGCCGGGTCGGCGGCCCGCAGGCCGTTCACCGTGGTGCCGTACATGTAAGGCAGAAAGAAGCACCGCGCCGAATCGCGTTGCGAGCGGATGTACGCTACCAGCGCCGGACTGTTGATGCTGTTGGTCAGCAGTTCGTCTTCCTGTGCCGCCGCGAGGCCGCCACCGTTGGCCACGACGCCGTACAAATGGGCGTACAAATCAGCGTTGCGCGGGCCGACTGGAAACCGCCGCACGCGCACCCCGTTTGCCTCGCTCTCTCCCTCGGGCAGATGGTTGGTGCCCCAGTCGTGAAACGGATCGCGGCAGCAGGTGGTCCACACTTCCACGTTGAACCCGGCGGCGGACAGTGCCCGCGCCAGACCGCCGCAAAAAACCTCCGCGCCGCCGTTTGTGTTGCCGAACCAGGGCGTCACCAGGGCGATGGTTTTCGTCATGGTTTGCGGGCCGCCAGCGCGTAGTTGCCGTGGGAATAGAGCAGCACGTTCAGACGCGTAAAGTTGGCGTTGGCCGCCAGCACCAGTTCCTTCAGGACCGGATCAATGGGTTCAGATTCCTTCAGCAGAGCCAGCTTGTCCTGCTCGGCCACAGCAGCACCAAGGATCAACTCAGGCGTCGTGAAACCTGCCGCGCAAAGATAGTATTCCAGCGCCTTCGGATGGATCGGTTTCACGTGGGTTGGGTCGGCGTAAAACGCCCCCGAGAACGTGGTCAGGCACATGGGGTTCACCGTCTCGGCGACGAAAATTCCCCCGGGCGCAAGCTTGCGAAACACCAGCGGGCACAGGGCAGCCAGCACATCGGGTGGCAGATGCTCCACCACCTGTCCGAGGAAAACTCCGCCCAGCGAACCATTGTCGAGCGAAGCCAGATGCGAAAACACTTCGCCCTCCTCAACCGCCAGCCCCTTGGCGCGGCAATGTGCCACCATCTGGGTGTCGGTGTCGAGGCCGCGCGCCGTCACGTTCGCATCGCGCAGAAGCTCCAGAAACTCACCCCGCCCACAGCCGCCATCCAGCACCTCGCCGGGTGCCTCGCGGAACAGTTCCACATAACGCTTTTGCTCGGCGGCGATGTTCGCTTCGCTGCCGCGCGTCAAGCCTTCGAAGGCGAGGAAATCGAACTCCTGAGGTTCCACTCCGTCGGGCCGCTCAGGGGTGACAGGTGCCGCTTGCGGGGCCGTGCGTAACCATTGCGCCACCCACTGGTGGTCGGTCTCGGCAGCGCGCACGCGGTCCATCAAGGCGGTGATTTGAAGTTCAACCACACCGCGCAATTTTTCCAACTGCGCTTCAAGTTCCTCGCGCACCGCCAGCGTCGCTTCTTCGACAGCGTCGGATGGATGAGACTGTTTCAATCCTTGCGCGTCATTCCACGCTGAGGCCCGCGCGGCAGCGGCCATGCGTTCGGCCAGCACTTCCAACCGCGCCATCACCTGCGCTGTTTCAAGATCCCCCGCTCCGGCCCGGGCGGCCGACTCTGTTACCAGCGCGTTTGTGCTGCCCAGCAGTTGGGTTGCCAGCGTCATTACGCGATCCGTGCGAACGCGATCATTTTCCAGACGAGCCAGCAGAGCTTCGTTGAACGCTGTTTGCCTACCCCATCCCGCCTTGTATAACGTCGTCCACCAGCGCTTGGGGCTCCACCATGGGCGGCGGTTTCCCGGTGGCTCGGCCAACATCGCCAGGGCTTCAATGTCGGACGCCTGCCAGGCCACCAGATCCGACAACGTCTCGTTGGCCGCGGTTTGCGCGTTCACCATTTCGGTTAATCGAGCGACTTGCAGGTCCAGCGCCGCCGTGTGGATACGTCCCAATTCTTCGCGGGCGGGAGTGCGCACCTCTGCCAGCGCAAGTCGCAGCCGTTCCATCACCGCTGCCACGTCAGCGCCGTTCAAACCCTCGCCGTTTCCATCACTTCTCAAGGCAAACTGTCTCCGCGTTGCGTAAAGATTTCATTTTGACATCACCAAACAACCACCGCACATTTCATCTGATTAGCTTTATTGAGTTCTGGGGAGACACTAATCCAAAATGCCGATTATTAATTACCGGGCGCGGGAAGTGAACTGCAAAATTGTTTATTGCGGACCAAGCCTTGGCGGCAAGACTACTAACATCAAGGCCATTTACTCGGCCCTGCCGTCTCCCCATAAGAGCGAGCTTCAGATCATCGACACCAACGATGACCGAACGCTCTTCTTCGATTATTTTTCACTCGACCTCGCCCAGATTTGCGGCATGCGCGCTCGATTTCTGGTTTATGCGGTGCCTGGTCAGGACTATTATAAAGCCACGCGCAAGATGGTTCTGCAGGGCGTTGACGGTATCGTGTTCGTCGCCGACAGCGACGCCAGCCGCATGGACGAAAACATCGCCAGCCTGGCCGATCTGAAGGCGCTCCTTATCGAACATGGTTACGATTACCAGAGCATGCCTCTCGTGATCCAGCTCAACAAACGTGATCTTCCGTCCACCCTGTCCGTGAACGAGATGCTAGCCGCCCTCAACGACAAAGGCGTCCCTCATTTTGAATCCGTCGCCATCGATTCCATTGGTGTCGTCGAGACCTTTAAAGCCATTTGCGGACAAGTCGTCGGGCGTCTCACAACGGACATCCCGGTGAAAGCCTGAAGGTCAGGGGGACCTAACCAATATGTCGCGAACCAGCATTCTTTATGTAGACCCGGCAATTCTCGAGCGGGTGGAAAACAAACTTGGTTTACTCCTCGCCCAAACCCGGGCGTCGGCCATTTTGCTTATCGATCGCTCGGGCCTTGTGCTGGCCTCGGCGGGCGACCCGCCCCTGCATCCCGATGAATTGGGAGCCGTTGCGGCGGGAACCATCCAGAGCATGTCCACCATGATCCGCGCCAGTCGCGCCGCCGAGTTCATCGTGCGGATCCCCGAAAATAATTCCAACCTCCAATTCTGCGACGTGGACAAGCGGCTGTTTCTTCTGGCCTATTACGCCGATGAAGGCGCCGAGGAAGAAGTGCGCCTGGCCCTGCGCGAACTGGCCAACGCCGCCCGCAACAGCCTCACCGAAGAACAAACCACCGACCGCCGCATCGACAACGTAAGCTTCATCGAACAGAAGCTGAACCAGATTTTCGAAAAGTAGCCGCAGGCAGCATGCGTCTGCGGTTTTCTCACAATTCCAAAATTTTCATTCTTCTCATCCTTCCCATTCTTCCCATCGTTCTTCGGGCCCACTGCCCTTTCAGGTGACCCAAGGCCATTGTCGTTGGCGCGGCGCGCGGGCTATCTGCGTCCGCATGAAAACACTTGGCTTCACTCCAGACCCCGCCCCCGGGCCTCCATGGCCGCAGCCTTCGGCTTCCTCCCTCAACACATATTACGGTACCCCGTCACCCTCCGCCCTTGCTCGCTGGGAATCCGATCATCTCGTTTTCCTCACCCCGCCCTTTCCCATGGTGCTTGCCTGGCAGCCCGACCAGCCCCTGCGCGTCATCCGATGTCACCGCTTTGTCGCTCCGTCTCTCGCCCGGATTCTCGCCGCCATTCGCCGTCGTTCGCGGCTCGCATACGTCCCTCAGCCTCCACGCCTATGGTGCCGCCATCGACCTCGATCCCGACCACAACCCCATGGGCTGCCCGGCTTCCGCTGCCGCTATGCCGCCGCCCGTGGTCGCCCTGTTCGAGGCCGAAGGGTGGGCCTGGGGTGGACGCTTCACACGCCCCGACCCCATGCACTTCGAGGCCACCGCCCGCCGTCTCCCTTGAAGATTTGCAGTCGCGGCTTGTCCCGTGGATGTAAGACATTTTGATTCCGCTAAGCGGATGGGGATTTAATTGATGAAGCGCATTACGATGGGTTTGGCGTTTGCGGGTTGGCTGTGTGCAGGGGCGTGGGCAAGGCCTGCTGTGGTTACATTTTCCGAGGGCGATCTGGCCCGCGTGGCCACGGGCATGTGTGCCGTTACGCCTGAAGCCGGCAAGGTTGGCCCGGCCCACCGCAATTCCGCCGGCACGATGGTTTATTTCGTGGTCAATCACCGCGAGGCGGTGCTCTACGGCACCCAGCCGGGCACGTGCAACAAGCTCGACGATGACGTTTACGACATCTGGCGCGACGACTCCGGCAATCCATCGGCCCAGAAGGTTCGCAAGAGCGAGGGCGACCTGATCCTCGTGGGTCGCGAAGTGGAAATGCGCGGCCGCCGTTTCGATGTGGAGCGCAGCGGCCAGTATATGGTCACCAGCCACGGCACCACCAGCACCATCACCGCCGTCAACGAAGCCTATCGCGTTTTAAAAAGCCTCGATTTTGATGCCCAGCGCATTTTTGTGCGCAAGCGGGCGCTTGTGCTGGTCGGCTCCAACCCCGCCACCGGCCAGATGGAAGCGCGTCCCCTCGAGGTGGTGGAGGGCCGCATTCAGGAACAGGCACCCATCGCGCTGGGCGGCCTGCCCGCCGGCCTCAAGGTGCTCGACTACAGCGAGGCGACCGACGACGTGCTGCTGGGCGGAGTCACGCCCCAGGGCGCCACCTCGTTTGTCACCTTCAACCTTGGCAGTGGTGCTTCCGCCACCGTCCAGCCCCAGAAGCTCGGCGACAATCAGGGACTGTTTGTCGACAGCGCTCAGATTCGCGCGCTTCTCTCGGGCGGTGCGGCACCGTCTGCCGGCGACCCCGCCGAGAAACCGGCCCGAAAAAGTTGGCTGCCCGGCCGCTGATCCCACCCCGTTCCATCGGTGGGGACATTGTGACAAGATGAAAATCGACGGTGTGCAGCATAATGACACACTGTTGACAAAACTTCGTTATTTCGACCTCACTATTTATCGTTCCGATTATTGTTATTGTTCGACTTAACCAACGACTCTCGGCCTCCCCTCACTCCGGCACTACTCTTGCACTATATAGAGCTAAAATTGAGTCGTTCGGGGCACCCTCGACGCCGCTGCTTTGGCCACGTTAAATGGCCTGACAGCCAACTCCGGGTGCGTCGGGCATTAAACGGAAAATCGAGGATCAACGATGGGTAAAGTAATCGGAATCGATCTGGGCACAACGAACAGTTGCGTGTCTGTGGTGGAGGGTGGCGAACCCGTTGTTATTACCAACGCGGAAGGCAGCCGCACAACCCCCAGCGTGGTCGCCTACACGAAGCAGGGCGAGTTGCTGGTGGGAGCCGTGGCCAAGCGCCAGGCCATCACCAACCCCCAGAACACGGTGTTCAGTATCAAGCGCTTCATGGGACGCAAGTTCAATGAAGTCAGTGAAGAAATCAAAAAGGTGCCCTATAAGGTAATCGCCCGCGACAACGGCGACGCTGCCGTGCAGGTGCACGATCAAACGCTTTCGCCGCCGGAAATTTCGGCGAAAATTCTGCAGAAGATGCGCCAGACCGCCGAGGATTACCTGGGCGAAAAGGTCACGCAGGCCGTCGTTACGGTGCCGGCATACTTCAACGATTCGCAGCGTCAGGCCACCAAAGACGCCGGACGCATTGCGGGCCTCGAAGTGCTACGGATCATCAACGAGCCGACGGCAGCCGCGCTGTCTTACGGCTTGGACAAGAAGCACGACGAGCGCATCGCCGTGTACGATCTTGGTGGCGGTACGTTTGACATCTCCATTCTGGAGTTGGGCGATGGTGTTTTCGAGGTGAAGAGCACCAACGGCGACACCCACCTGGGTGGCGACGACTTCGACCAGGTTCTGATCGACTATCTGGCCGACCGCTTCAAGGCGGAAAACGGTGTGGATCTGCGCAACGACCCCATGGCACTCCAGCGGCTGAAGGAAGCAGCGGAGAAGGCCAAGGTCGAGCTTTCAAGCTCCATGAGCACAAGCGTGAATCTGCCCTTTATCACCGCCGACGCCAACGGGCCCAAGCATCTCACCGAAGACATTTCGAGGTCGAAGTTTGAAAGCCTCGTGATGGATCTGGTGGAGCGCAGCATCGAACCGTGCCGCAAGGCCGTGGCCGACGCCGGCGTGAAGGTGGGCGACATTGATGAGGTTATCCTCGTGGGTGGCTCCACGCGTATTCCGCTGGTGCAGCAGAAGGTGAAGGAATTCTTCGGCAAGGAACCCAACAAGAGCGTCAACCCCGACGAAGTGGTTGCCGTGGGTGCGGCCATTCAGGGCGGAGTGCTTGGTGGCGAAGTGACTGACGTGCTGCTGCTGGACGTGACGCCCCTGAGCCTCGGCATCGAGACACTGGGCGGCGTGATGACCAAGCTCATCGAGCGCAACACCACGGTGCCCACCAAGAAGAGCGAGATCTTCAGCACGGCCAGCGACAGCCAGCCGGCGGTGACGATCAAGGTCTTCCAGGGCGAGCGCGAGTTCGCGGCTCACAACCGGATATTGGGCGAGTTCAACCTGGACGGCATTCCCCCCGCCCCGCGCGGTACGCCGCAGATCGAGGTCACGTTTGACATCGACGCCAACGGCATCGTGCAGGTGAGCGCCAAGGACCTCGGCACCGGCAAGCAACAGCATATCACCATCACGAACTCCAGCGGCCTGGACGAGGCGGAGATCAAGAAGATGATGCGCGACGCTGAAGAGCACGCCAAGGAAGACGCCGCGAAACGCGAGATGGTGACGCTGCGCAACAGCGCCGACCAGGTCGTGTATCAGACCGAGCGTGCGCTGAAGGACGCCGGCGACAAGGTGCCCACCGATGTGCGCGGACAGATTGAAGGCGCACTGGCGGACCTGAAAAGCGCCATGGAAAAGGACGACAAGGACGCCATCAAGGCGGCCATGGAAAATCTGCAAACGCTCTCCCAGAAGATCGGCGAGGCGATGTACGCCGGAGCGCAACAGCCCGGCGGTGGCCCCGAAGCCGGCGGTGCGGCGAACGGACCCGGTGGCGGAAGCCCCGAGGATCCGGAAATCGTGGACGCGGAAATCGTCGACGAGAAGGACGAGAAGTAAGCCAAACCGATAACAAATGAACTGACAGGCGTCCGTCGAAAGACGGGCGCCTTTTTTCGTGGGGTTTAGGATCCGCAGATGGCGCAGAGTTGCGCAGATGAAAAGTCTTCTGCGACCATTTGCGTCCAAGCTTTTCAGAGCGGCGGGATCGTTCCGGCCGGGGGTGTTTCGTCGGGGTTGGCGGGGGCTGGTTTTTGTTCGGCTACCTTGCTCTCGATGGTCGGGCCAGCCAGCAAACCTTCCAGAAGATCGGCGGCGGCTACCATGAAGAGCGCGGCTACCAGAAATATCACGGCGGAGACCGCGAACCCGAACACGCTGTCCAGCCCGTAGTGATTCATGATCGCGTTGAAGATAAGCCATAGCAGCCACACGACTGGCGCGGCCATGGCGGCCAGCGCCCAGCGGCGGCGGTATGCCGTAACTGACTCATGTTTGCGCAGCGCCCATGCGACCCCCAAAATCACCAACGGACCCAACAGCGCGGCCCACAATAGCAGCGTGTCCACGAAGCGCGTTCGCTCGAGGGTCTCAAAAAAAGTCTCTTCCATGGGGCGCAATCCTTTTCTTCGGGCTCGACCGGCCCGGGGGGTACCATACGAAATATCTGGCCTGTCGCGTCGTGATGCTTTTCAAAACTACACAAAGACATCATGACCGACGCAAGCGACAACATTACTCAGAGCACCCCGCGCGATTCTCTTTCGCCCGGCGACGCACCCGCCGCCGGGCACCTGACGCCCGCACCCATAGCGTCGGCTTCGCCGCGACGTGGTGCGAGACCCGCGGTGCTCATCGCCGTGGGCACGGCGTTTTACATGCTCACATTGGGCCTGGCGCTGTATGAGCTCGACCGCCAGCATTACACCGAGCGCAAGGCGGAGATTATCCGCAACGGCTTCCGCGATATTTTTGCCCTGCCCGAGAACCTTGAGGAGCTTGCCCGCCCGGCCCTCGACGCCACCACCCCCACCGTGCGCGAAGCCGCCGCCGATCGCCTGCGCGAAAAGCTGAATGAGGTCGTGGCCGGGCCCACCAGCATGTACTCCATGGAAGTGCGCGACCGCGCCGGCGTGCCGCTGATGATGGTCACCAACACTGACAAACCGACGCGCATGAACACGTGGGATAACAACCTCTTCATCCGCAGTTTCGACCGCACCACCGATTTGCTGATCAAAGGGTCGGGCCGCATCGTGGGGCACTACGCTTCGCCGCCCGACAACCCGGCCATCCGCGCCCTCACGGTGCGCTACCGGTTCATTGGTGCGGCCATGGCGGGTCTTTGGCTCGTGGTTTACTTCTTCCTCTATAAATACCTCCTGCGCCCGCTGCAACGCATCACACACTACCTCGAACGGTCGCGCCTGAAAAGTCCCGAGTTGATTCCCTCCCCCAGCGGATGGCTTGAGCGGTCGTACAACGACATCGCCGGTCAGGCGCTGTTGCAGGCGCTGCAATCGCGTTTGGATGAACTGCCCCGTGCCGCAGATGGCGATGCGCGTTCGGCGCTTTTGTTGGAAACACTCAGCCGCGCCGCGCAGGATTTCGGGCTTGTGCATTTCGCGGTGGCGGAACTGACCCCTGCTGGCTCCGATGATGGTGCGGACGATGGAGCCCACGCTTTCCTCGTGGCGGAAGCCATCACCGCACCCCAAGGCACCACCACGCGCACACCCGCAGAGATGTCCGTTGCGGCCTCGCAACTGCTCGCCGCTTCGCGTCTCGCTGCCCATGGCGCGGAACCGAACTCCGAGGCTGCGTCTCATGCGACCAACTCCCATCTGAATGGTTTCGTCGCATCCGCCGATGGCAGCTTCGAGTACATCGACCAATCGGCGGGGCAAACTCTGCTGGCGTGGGGTCGCCTTGCGCCCGGCACGCTTGACACGGCATTTCGTCTGACCATCGCCCGCCGCGCCTGCGACGCCGTGCGCGTCGCCTTTCTCGGGCTGCGCGCCTACCGGCAGGATATGTTCCGCCAGCGCAGCGAGGCCAACATCACGCTGGCCCGCAACCTGGGACACGATCTCACAAATATCATTGCCACGGGTCGTCTTGACCTGCTGGCCGTGCGGCAGATTCTGGCCGGTCCCGCCGCGGGTGGCGAAGTCGACGCGTCCCATGCCGAACTTCTTCAACAAAGCGTGCAGGGGCTGCTGGAAACCATGCGCTTCCTGCAGGAAATCGTTAACATCTACCGCAGTTTCAGTTACGTGAAACGCCCCGCCTACGAGCGCCATGACCTGAACGACCTCGTCGCAAAATTCCTCACGGTGTTCGAGCCCACAGTGTCCAAGCGCCTCGAAATCCGTCGAGATTTGCAGGAGAACATCCCTTCGCTGATTCTCGAACCGCGCCTGCTGAAGCTGGCGCTGTTCAACGTGCTGACCAACGCCCTCGATGCCTTCAAGCGGATGAACGACGCCGACGCCAAACCTTGCCTTACGGTTTCCACGCGACTGGATGTGGCTGCGCAGGCGTATCTCATTCAGATAACGGACAATGGGCCGGGCATCCGCGACGCGGCCGGCGAGTTGCTCGATCGGGCCCGCATCGATTCGATTTTCCAGTACGGCATCAGCACCAAGGCCGACCAGGGCGAGGGGCTGGGGCTCAACTGGGTTCGCACCATTGTGCAGGATTTTCATGCGGGACGCGTCAGCGCGGAGAACCTCGCCGGGGGCGGTGCCCGCATCACACTTCTCATCCGCAGCATGGAGGCCAGCGAAGCGCGCATCACCAACTAAAGAATTTAGCCGCCTGCGTTCGCTACTTTCCCCCCAGGGGACGCAGGACGGATTCACCCGCCACTATCCCCCCCTCGAAGGAGATCGCAAACCTTGGGCCAGACACCCCCCCAAACATCCCCGCAGCAGACCACGGCTTCCGCAGCCCCCGCCGTGCTCATCGTCGACGATAACAAAATTTATCGCGAAGCCTTCCGCCGCAACCTCATGCTCCAGAAGTTTTCGGTGGCCGAGGCCGAGGACGCCGAATCTGCTCTCGCTTCCATCCACCAGTCCATGCCTGACGTCGTCATCACCGACCTGCAAATGCGCACGGAAACCGAGGGGCTCGATCTGATTCGTCAGGTGAAGAGCACCTGGCCGCTGCTGCCCATCATCATGATCAGCGCCGTGGGCACCTTCGAGGAAGGCGCGCTGGCGCAGAAGTATGGCGCGTCCAGCGTCATTGCGAAAAGCCGCATCGAGGAAGAAATAGACCGCTTGTACGAGGCTGTCGGTCGGGCCCGCGAGGAAGTTGCCCGGGCCCGGGCGCAGGAGGAAACCATCGCCCGCGCGCGCAAGGCTGCGGGCACCGATGACGCCGCCGCCGATGACGCGCCTGTCGATCCCCAGGTCGCCGCGCAGGCTGCGGAATCACTGGCCGCGCTGCTGGCAGACCCCGCCACGCACCCGTATTTGCGCGGCGAGGCGTACAACCTTTACACGCGCATGAACAACCACCGCCTCCAGGAAGAGGCGCGCCGCCAGGCCGAGCAGGCATCCACCGTGGCGCCGCAAAAGCTTGACCAGATCGACGCCATCCTGCGACGCGAGATCCCGACCTACGACAATTTTTCGGACGACTCGAAGGAAAGCCTGCGCATCGCCGAGTACCTGTACAGCCACCAGCAACAGGGCGAGCCCGGCGCCATCGATTTCTCGCGCAATATCGGGTTTTCGTTCTGCTTCGCCGTGGAGAACGAAGCCAAGCAGGCCATGGCCAAGCGGTTGCAGCGCTTCCTCGCGAACACCAACACATATCTGCTGGTGAGCGACATGATGGAGCAGAACAATCAGCACCTGTCGCTCTTCTATCACCAATACCTGCTCATGCTGACCCGGGGCCACGAGATGGATTTCACCATCGACAACGTGCGCCAGACCTTCCGGCGCATTCTGGAACATCAGGGCCGCTACAAGCCCGACGGCCTGAAAGCGCTGGGCATCATGATCCTTTGCTTCGGACGCGTGTACACGTGGACCAAGCAGAGCGTGCCCATGGAAGTGCGCAACCCGCTGGGCGTGAAGGGCCTCGACGGCGAGGAAGAAGTGCTCGGTTTTGCCGACCACCTCATCAGCCTGCAACACTACCGCAACCCGTATATCCACCCCGAGATCAACGACCTCGAAAAGCTGAGCAAAATCCGCAACACCTCCTTCGCCTGCCTGAACATGGTCGGCCGGTTGGTCTGAGCGGAGCCGGGGGGTGAGAGGTAACAACGCGCTGGCCCTGGGGCTGGTCTGTGCGGCTGCGGGGTTGCTGACGGTGGCGATGGTGTCGCCTATTATTACCTACAATGCCATTGGCGTGGAGACCAATTACTCGTTGTTCGGCGGCATCTGGTTGCTGTTTAAAACCCGGCAATGGTTCATTGCCGTAGTCTTGCTTCTGTTCTCCGTTGTGTTCCCATATTTGAAACTGATCATTACGGCAGTGGCTGCGCAGAGGGGTGGATGGGACAATACCCTGCATGGTTGGGTCTACAAGCTGGGCCCTTTGTCGCTGTTGGATGTGTTTGTGTTGGCCGTCGTGGTTACGCTTATCCAGATGCGTGATTTGCTGAAGGCGGAACCAAGATACGGCATTGTGCTATTTTGCGTGGCGATATTGTTATCGATGGTCGCGGCCCATTATGTGGTGCGGACCAAGCAACCCAGATCGAACGACGAGGTGGCACACATGGCAGAGGATGCTTCGGAGCAAACTTCTGTGAACGGCGTCGTGGCGATGCCTACAGGTTTTGCGTGGGTAATGGCAGTGTTGTTCGCGATTGCAGCCGTGGGGTTGGGCGGGGGCGCTTGGTGGGTGGGCGAAACAGCACCTATTGCTGCCGTGCGTGTGGAGCAGCAACCCGGCCTGAAAATGCCCGACATCACGGTGACAAGCCTGCTGGGTGAAGCGCGCGACATGACCGTGGTGGTGGCAACACCCGCGGGCGACGTGGGTAGTGAAACGATACGCGGCAAGGTGGTGGGGGGCGGACTGGATTTCAAACTGGTGAGGCCCGTGAAGCGCGAGAACGTGCGAGAGATCGGATTGTTCGATCCGCGCGATGAGGGGGTTATGTCACGCACGGTCGGTTTCTTCCGTGGTGCGAAACCGTTGGATCGCGTGGATCACGTTGATGCCGTGACCGATGGCGCGGTGTACCGGTTCACGCTGGTGGCGGGGTTGGAGGTCGCGCGTCAGCGGTTCATCATGCGCGTGGCCGCGTGGTCGTGTCTCGTTGTGGCGCTGTTGATTCCCGCGCTGGGGGCGTTGACCGCGACGCGCCGGAGTCGGAGGAGGACGCTTGAGGGAGCGTGATGGACGGGGAACATGGGGGGCGAGGGGATGGACGAAATGGACTGTAATGTATGATGATGCTCCACACAACACCTTAGCCGGTCGGTGTATCCGTTTCACTCGATGCGTTGCGGCGGCGTTCCACGGCGAGGACGTGCAGGGTGTACAGGCTCATGGTCAGCAATGCTCCCAGCACTGATAGTTGAGCGCCGGCCGTGCCGAACTTCTGCTGTGCAATGGGGAACATAATCGCCAGCACGAACAAAATCACCCATGTTGCCTTGCTTGCTCCCAGCGATTCCGAGTGGCTGTAACCGCACACCAAGAGCCGTTGGTACAGATGGCTGCGGTGGGCCTGAAAAAGATTTTCGCGGCGCGCCGCACGGCGGATAATCGTGTACACGACATCCCACGCGAAGGGCAGCAGCAGGATGAAAAGCACGGCCATCGGCAGCTTGTCATCCATCTGCACCTGCCGCGCCCGCAGCATGAGCACGGCCAGCACGAAGCCGATGAACTGGCTGCCGCAGTCGCCCATGAAGGTTTTCTGCGGCCCTTTGCGACCGGGGTGGTTGTAGTGGTTAAGCCCGATTAACCCGCCCAGCAGGCCGGCCAGCAACAGGTGCTCGGGCGTTATGTAAACGATGGTATCCAGCAGCCACAGGAAGAGCATCGTGAAGGTCACGAACATTGCGTACTGGCCGGCGTGCCCATCCATGCCGTCCATGAAGTTGACGGCGTTCATCACGAACATGACGAAGGCGAAGGCGAAGATGGCGCCCAACGCGGTGTTTATCGCTGGTCCCCATACCGGTCCAAGTTGGGCGATGATATCGGGGGGGAGCGAAATTTCTGGGGGCCAGACCCCGGCCACGGCCACACTGGCGGCGGCTCCCACTTGAAACAGCGCCTTAAATCGTGCGGGAAGATCGAGAATGTCATCGAGAAGTCCGCCGCCGAAGGCCAGTCCGCCGCCCAGAAAAAGCGCCGCCAGCCAAAGCGAGGGCCGCATGGTGATCCACGCCGGAGCTATCACGATGACCATTAGCAAACCCACCGCGATGCCCAGACCTCCGAGGCGCGGTGTCGGGGTGGTGTGCGACATGCGACGCCCCGGCAGCGCCAGCACCTTGTTGCGCCGGGCCGCATCCATGGACCATCGCACAGCCACCAGCGAGGAAATGGCTGCGATCACCACTGCCAATACCAGTCGGGTGGCAGATAGTACAAAAAACAGGAGATAGGTGAGCTTCATGTCGGACATGTTGTTGAACATAATAGCGTGATGAGACAGTCAAAATGCCCCGCAGGGTGCAAATGAAAAGGTTTTGGCGTGCGTGAGCACCCCCTTTTCAATCGCCTTGACTTGGCGCGGCTTTTGCTCAATGAGGACGCAGATCAATTCAGTGAAGGACAAACGCGCCATGGCAGTCATGCACGGCGGGCGCGCCTGGTTGTTCCTTGCGGTGGCAGCGGTGTTGTTGGCCGGTGTGCTTCCCGCTCAGGGGCAGGGGCGCGGTCGCTCGCTTACGATATCCTCCAACAGCAACGCCGACCCGGTCAGCTACAAGCCGAGCCAGATCAACCACCCTGTGCCGAAGTTCGAGTACACGGACGACGGTCAGGCGATCATGCTCAAGCGCCACCCGTTTTTTCAGGGGCAGACCTTCCCCAACTATATCCGCTACAAATTCGTGGAGAACAAGGGCGGCATCTTTCACGTGGACCCCTGCGAGAAACTCCAGCGCAAGCCGGAGGAAGTCCTGAGCGAGGAGCAGCGCTCCATTTTGCGCGAGTGGGGCCAGCCTGATTATCTGCGCGGGCCATACAAAAGCGACCGTGGCGAGCACGTGGTGGAGTGGGCGTATCATCCACTGAACCGCTTATTCCAGTTTGTGGACCGTAAAATGGTGTATGAGGGCCCGTTGACCGACCAGGACCGCACCATGATCACCTACGGCGAACCGAAGGAAGTGCAGCTGGTCATTCTGGAACCGAACATTCGACGTGAAACGTGGATATATCGCCCCACATTCCTCAGCGGTCATGAGATGTTGTTCAGTTTTGCAAATGGTAAGTTAATCGTTCGTCAGCAGCAGGAAGGCATGTAACATCCCCCCGCCCCCGAGGCAGGGAATGGTAAGTAGTTTCAACTCGCGATGAGAGATGAATTGAGGAACCTGTGAAGAAGACATTGTTGATGGCGTTGGCCGTGTGTGTGGTGGCTTCCGGTGCGCCGGGCGCTCGCAAAGCCAAGCCCGCCGAAGGGCGTGGACAGGCGATTGATCTGCTGGCGCAGGGACAATCGCTGGAGGCCGAGGGCAACAAAACCGCCGCATTTACCGCGTATGAACAAAGCGCGCAACTGGCTCCCAGCCCCGCTGCCTATTACAATCTCGGCCGGATGGCCGCGGTTCAGGGCGACAAGGCCGCCGCGAAAGATTACCTTCGCAAGGCTCTGGAGCTTAACCCTGATTACCAACTGGCCAAGGCCGAACTGGCTCGGTTGGGTGACGGCGCGGAGAGCGACGCACAGGCATCGCCCACGAATGTTGATACGATTCAGCGCGAGCATCAGACCATGACCAGCCTGGTTAATCCTGTCATGGTTGCAGAGGAAGCGGCTGATCCGCAACTGGCCCAGGCGGCCCTTCCCGCCGCGCCTCAGCGCTACGGCGCGGGCGATGCGCCGGCGGTACCCGCTGTACCCCAAGTCGTGGCGCCACCCGCAGGCCGGGACGCGCTTCATCCGCAGCAACCCGTGAAAGTGGTCAACGAGACCGCACCGCTGGTGAATGACAATTCCATGGGCGAGAAAACGTCGCGAGCGATTCCGGTGGAGCCTGCTCCCAAGGCTGCCCAGCGTTCGAGCGATGAAGCCCCCGCTGTGGTACCGCCCGCCTCGCAGGGCGGTGCAGCCCCCACGGCGCAGGGAGGTATGCCTGCCTCAAAGACCATCGCTGCCCCGTCGCCCGATGAGGTGAACGCCGCCGCCTTTGGTCCCACGGCCGATAGCAAGCCCGAGAAAACTTCGCTGTCCTATGAGTCGCCCACGGAAGTGGTGCTGGGTACGTACGCCTTTCACAAGGACAAGGGCGACCGCTACGGCGCGGCCAACCGCTGGGGCGATGCTGCCATGGAATATTACGAAGCGTTGAAACTGCGCCCCAACGAAAGCGGGCTGCGGGCCGTGTACGCCGAGGCTCTGGCGCGCTCCGGCGAGCCTGCATTGGCGGAGGCCCAAATGGCCAAGGCCGAATCCTTCGCGCCGAATGATCCCAAAGTGTACTATCGCATGGGCAACGTCTATCGCGATCAGAAGCAACAGGATCAGGCCATCGGCGCATATCGCCGTGCCATCGATCTCGATCCCAACGACAAGTTCGTCCATAACAACCTGGGTGTGGTTTACATGGAGAAGGGCGACTACGCCAACGCGGTCAAATCGTTCAAGCGGGTGGTGGAAATTGACCCGGCCTACGACAAGGCCGTGCTGAACCTGGGCATTATTTACGACGACAATTTGTCCGACGACGAGCAGGCCGCAAAGTACTATGAGCGTTATCTTGACCTGCGTGGCAGTCGCGCGGCGGAAGTACGTCGCTGGCTGGATGCCATCAAGAAAACATCCGCAGCCGAGTAGTTACTCGCCCGGCGCGGGACACCTCAGTCGTCTGAATCCACCGGGTAGCGGGCGTGGAAAGTTGTTCCCTCTTTGGGCGAGCTTTCAAACTGGATCGTCCCGCCGAGATATTTTTCCGTGAGCAGTTTGACGCTGTAACTCCCCAAGCCCCGGCCCTTCCCTTTCGTGCTGAAAGAGCGCTGGAACAATTGCATCTGCACATCCTTGGGGATCACCCCCGTATTGTGCACACTCAACTGAGCATAGTCAGAATTGCATTCGAGAGACAGGGTCACGGTTCCACCGGATGGGGTTGCTTCGAGCGCATTTTTCAGCAGATTGCCCAACACCCGCGACAGCAGATTGGGGTCCGAAATGATGAGGGGTTTTTCTGCACAGGAACCAGTGGGTGCTGTCTCGGCAATGTGGCGCTCGGTGGCCACGGAGTGATTGCGATACAGTTCGGCGGTTTCGTGCATTAGGTCGGCAAGGTTGACGGGTGTTTTTTCGGGCACCAATTCGTCAATTTCTGCCGCGGCCAGTGCGCGTTGGGCGATGATTTCGTCGATAAGGCGCTTTGAAAGGCGCTCCATCATGCCGCGCAATTCGGGTTGTTCATCGTCCTCCACAATGGCCATAAGCTGAGCCACACCATGCACGCCGCCGGCGGTGTTCAGCACGTCGTGAAAGAAAATGCGCTCAAGGGCGCGGCGGCGGTTTTCGTGGCTCACATCCGCCAGAGTGAACAGAATGAACTTTTCCTCGCCAATTTTGAACGGTTTAGTAAACACGCGGAAGTCGAGGGCTTCGTTATTGTTTCGGCGTAGAATGCGGCACTCCTGCACGTCGCTTTGACCCGCAGTCGCGCTGTTTAATGCCAGCGCCGCACCGCACGTGGTGCACGAGGGGCTGGTGCCACATCCGCCCTCCATTTCGCAGGCGTGGATGCAATCCAGAGTTTCGCCGGGGCGACGCCCGAGAATCGACGAAAGATCGCCAAGGCCCAGAAATTTTGTAAGGCTCTGGTTTGCGAACACGATTTGCCGCTCAGAATTGAGGATGACCAGCAGGTCGGGAATGTTGTCGAGCAGCATTGCCAGAAGCGTTTGAGAGCCGACGAGTTGCGACTGTGCGGACACCACCTGCGCGGACGCGCGGGGAGCAGGCAGGAAAAATGTGCGATCCTGCATCTCGTTGTCAGGGACCCCGCCGATTTTGTTTTCAGCCATCGTCAGTGCTCGGAAAAGGCTGCGTCGAATTTCAAATCGGATGGAGGAAAATCGAGACGCTTCACAAAGACCGCCGCCTCGGTGGCTCCGTGTTCGCGGTCCATGCCGCTGTCCTCCCATTCAACTGAGAGGGGGCCGGTGTAGCGGGCGTGGTTGAGCGCGCGGATGATGGCTTCGAAGTTGATGTTGCCACGACCAAGCGAACGGAAATCCCAGAAACGGCGCGGGTCGCCAAAGTCGGTATGGCCGCCGAATACGCCGGCCTCGGTGGGGGTCAGGCTCCAGGCCACGTCCTTCATGTGGACGTGGAAAATGCGGTCGGCGAAGCGCTGGATGAACAGCACGTAATCGACGCCCTGATAGCCGAGGTGGCTGGGGTCATAATTGAAACCGAAGGCGGGATGGTGATTGACAGCCTGCAGGGCGCGCTCGGCGCTGGCGATGTCGAAGGCGATCTCGGTGGGGTGCACCTCAAGGGCGAAGCGAATGCCGAGGCGCTGGAACTCGTCGAGGATGGGCGTCCAGCGGCGCGCAAATTCGTCGAACCCTTCGTCGATGGCATCGGGCGCGGGCGGTGGGAAACCGTAAATCATGTGCCAGATGGGACTGCCCGTGAAACCCGTGACGACGTTGATGCCAAGATTTTTTGCAGCGGTGGCGGTGGCCATCATTTCCTCGGCGGCGCGCTGGCGCACCCCCTCGGGTTCGCCGTCGCCCCAGATGCGCTCGGGCAGAATGGAGCGGTGGCGCGAGTCGATGCGGTCGCACACGGCCTGACCGGTGAGGTGGTTGGAAATCGCAAACACCTTCAGCCCGTGGCGCGCCAGAAGCTCGCGGCGCATGTTGCAATAATCGGGATCGTTGACGGCGCGTTGGACATCAAAGTGGTCGCCGGAGCAGGCCAGTTCCAAACCCGCATAACCAAACCCCGCCGCCTTGGCGCACATGGTCTCAAGCGGCAAATCGGCCCACTGGCCGGTGAAGAGCGTAACGGGGCGTGTCATGAATGGGGTTCTCCCGAAAGTCGAGATAGTTGATTTTACAGATCAGTAGAACATGACGGTTGATGAGAACGAAGTAAAAAATGGATGGGAGAAAGGGGAAGCATAAGATTGATGGGGCAAGCTACTGGCCGCGCCCCCTCCGGGAGCGAAACACGAGGGTGGAGTTTGTCCCACGTAAAAATTTCGTTGGTTTCCTTGGTGGACTCGCAAGAGTGGTGTTTCCCATGACGACCCGCTCATCCAAATCATCCGCCGGAGATGGCACCACGCCGTTGCTGCGTCAGTATGCGCAGATCAAGGCGCAGCATCCCGACCATGTGATATTTTTTCGCTGCGGCGATTTTTACGAGATGTTTCACGACGACGCCAAACTCGGTGCGGCGGTGTTGGGCATCACGCTCACGGCTCGCGGACGAAATTCCCAGGGCGAGTCGATCCCGCTGGCGGGCATTCCGTACCACGCCTTGGAGCCCTATCTGGCGCGCATGATTCGCGCCGGCCATCGCGTGGCCATTTGCGAGCAGATGGAAAACCCCAAGCAGGCCAAGGGCGTGGTGCGTCGCGAGGTGGTGCGCGTCGTCACGCCCGGCACGCTGCTGGAAGAGAACCTGCTCGACGGCAAGGCGAACAACTATCTGGCGGCGGTGGTGCGCGAAAAAGATGCGCTGGGGCTGGCATCACTCGATTTCAGCACGGGACATTTCTCCATTACAGAATTTATCGGCGCGCGGGCCGAGGAGCGTTGCGGCCACGAGTTGACCCGCCTCTCGCCATCGGAAGTAGTGACGGCCCGCGACCAGCACGACGCCCTGTTGCCGTTGGTAGAAAACGCGCTGGGTGCCGCTTCCGGCGCGGGCGCGGGGGGCGGACGCATGGCCGTGGTTGAGGCAAGCGCCGTTACTTCCCACGCGGCACGCACGGCGCTGTTGCGGCAGTTTGGCGTGCGTGATCTGCACGGCTTCGGGGCGGAGGAATCGCCCACCGCAGTGCGCGCCGCCGGGGCAATCCTCGAGTATCTGCGCGAGACCCAGCGCACCGCCATGTTACACGTGAACGAGTTGCGTGTGACGCACCCCGGCGAGTTTATGATGCTCGACGCGGTGACCCAGCGCAGCCTGGAACTGGTGAGCAACCTGAGCGATGCCACGCGCCGCCACACGCTGCTGGAGGTGCTGGACCACACCGGCACGGCCATGGGCGGGCGGGCACTGCGGTCGTGGATTTTGCAACCGCTGCGCACCCGCGCAGAAATCAATGCTCGGTTGGATGCGGTGCAGGCGTTTGTGGATGACCACGAGCGTCGACGCCGCGGGGTGGAGTGTCTGCGCGGTGTGAACGATCTCGAACGCATCGTGTCGCGGGCCGCATGCAAAACTGCCAATGCACGCGATCTCGTGGCGCTGCGTGCGAGCCTGCGCCAGGTCCCGCGCCTGCGCGCGCTCACCGAACCCGGCGCGAAAAAACCCGACGACGGATTGTTTCCAAACCTGACCGATGATCCAGCAACTGTAGCGGATCCGGCCACCTGTTCGGAAACGCCTGGAGCAGAACCCAAAATTTCGAAGCCCGCACCCCGTCCGCTCCTCGACCGCCTGCGCGACGAGATGGACCCCCTCGAAGAACTCACCACACGCTTGGAACTGAGCCTCATCGACACGCCGCCGCTGACGGTGCGCGAAGGTGGGATGATCCGCGAAGGATGCAACGCGCGGCTGGATGAATTGCGCGCCATCAGCACCGACTCGAAATCCTGGATCGCCCAGATGCGCGCCGACGAAATCGCAGCCACGGGTATCTCGAACCTCAAAATTGGCTACAACCGCGTTTTCGGTTACTACATCGAGGTGACCAAAGCGCAGGTCGATCGCGTGCCGCCGCACTACATCCGCAAGCAGACGCTGGCAAACGGCGAACGCTATGTGACGCCCGAGTTGAAGGAAAAAGAGGAGATCATTCTCCACGCCGAGGAGCGCATTCAGGAGCTCGAGTTTGAAATGTTCGAGGCCCTGCGCGACGAGGTGTGCGCGCGCACCCGCGAGATTCAACGCACCGCGCGGGCCGTGGCGGCGCTGGATGTCATCGTGTCGCTGGCGCAGGCCGCCGTGGCCGGGCGCTACGCGCGGCCCGTGGTGGGTGAGGGCGTTGCGTTCAACGTAACCGATGGCCGCCACCCCGTGTTGGAGGCCCTGAATTTCGATCAACCCTTCGTACCCAACGACACGCTGCTCGATCCCGAGGACCACCAGATTCTGCTTATCACCGGACCCAACATGGCTGGCAAGAGCACGTATATCCGGCAGGTGGCGCTCATTACGCTCATGGCCCACATGGGTGGCTTCGTGCCCGCGTCGTCGGCGGTGGTGCCGCTGGTCGACCGCATTTTCACGCGGGTGGGGGCCATGGATCAACTGGCCAAGGGCCAGAGCACGTTCCTCGTGGAGATGAGCGAAACGGCGAACATCCTCAACAACGCCACCGATGAGAGTCTGGTGATTCTCGATGAAATAGGACGCGGCACGAGCACCTACGACGGACTGAGCATCGCGTGGTCGGTGATCGAGTATCTTCACAACACGCCCGGCAGGCGACCCCTCACGTTGTTCGCCACCCACTACCACGAACTGGTGGAGTTGGAAGGCCCGCTGGCGCGGTTGAAAAACTACAACGTGGCCGTGCTGGAGGAAGCCGAGCGCGTGGCGTTCCTGTACAAAATTGTGCGCGGCAGCACCGACCACAGCTACGGCATTTATGCCGCCCAGGTGG
Organism: candidate division BRC1 bacterium HGW-BRC1-1; assembly: GCA_002842095.1. Taxonomy (GTDB): domain Bacteria; phylum Sumerlaeota; class Sumerlaeia; order Sumerlaeales; family Sumerlaeaceae; genus HGW-BRC1-1. The sequence goes on along the minus strand of PHCB01000009.1, from coordinate 20,093 downwards.
CGGGCCTGCCGAAGGCGGTGGTGTCGCGGGCGAAGGAAATTTTGGGCAGTCTGGAAATGGGCAACGCCGTGGAAGTGGTGCATCCCGGCGACGGCGGCGACAGTGGTGCGGGCAGCGGCGGCGGGATGGTGCAGTTGACGCTGTTCGACGTGATGGGTCATCCGGTGGTGGAGCGCCTGCGCGAGGTGAACGTGGAAAAACTGACGCCACTGGAAGCGCTGAACCTGCTGGCGCAACTGCGGCGGCTGGTGCAGTAGGGGCAGGGGGGCGCGGGGGATGGACTATATGGACGATATGGACACTATGGACGAAATGGACGGGTGCTGAAGGAAGAGCGTGTGCAATCGGGCTTGGAGCGGTGGTGGTGAGTTACCCGCGTTCGGCTTTTAGCGCCAGGCCTGCGGCTCCCACGATTCCGGCGTCTTCGCCCAGGTCTGCGCGGACAATTTGCACGCGGGAGAACGGTTTGGCGAAGGAATGGGCGCGCGCTTCGCGGCGCACGGGGTCGAAGATTAACTCGCCGGCGTTGGCCATGGCCCCGCCAAAGACGATCATGTCGGGGTTGAAGATGTTGATAACCGTGCCCACCGCCGCGCCCAGCGCCTGACCCACCGTGTCGAAAATTTCGCGCGCCAGCAGGTCGCCCGCCATGGCAGCATCGGCCACAGCTTTCGCTCCCAGTTCCAGTTCGTTGTCAGGAATTTCGATCCGTGTGCTGCGCCCGGCCGCGAGGGCTTCCATCACCATGCGACGCACGGCGGTGGCGCTGGCCAGCGCTTCCAGACAACCGAACGCGCCGCAGCCGCAGCGCGGTCCGTCGTACTTCACGCACATGTGCCCCAACTCGGCGGCGGTGTCGTCGGGGCCGGTGTAAAGCTTGCCATCCAGAATAATGCCGCCGCCCACACCCGTGCCCAGCGTAAACATGATCATCGTTTCCACGGCCCGACCCGCGCCGGCCCAGAACTCGCCGTAGGCCGCGGCGTTGGCGTCGTTGTTCACGGCCACCGACAAACCCAGCGCCTGCGACAGCATCGCCCCCACGGGCACGTTCACCCATCCGGGAAGGTTGGGCGCTTCATACACGAAGCCCCGCGCCGAACTCATCACGCCGGGCACGCCCAGCCCCACGGCGCGCATAACGTCGTCGCCCATCAGCTTGCGGGCGTTTTCGGCCATGTTCTCCAGCACGCCCTGAGGGCCCAGTTCGCCGCGCGTGGGGTACTTCGCCTTGCGCACGATATGACCGGTCTCGTCCATCAACCCGAACTTGCAATCCGTGCCGCCCAGATCGATTCCCAGCACCAATTTTGCCATGTGCGCGCAGTCTCCCACTATGAAAAGGTTAATCGAATTCAGGTTTGCCTTGAGCAAACCATCCTCAAGATATGTTTGTCCTCATCATGACGGCAAACGAAATTCGCAAGGGCGACGAGGTCGAGCTATCCATCGACTCGCTCGCGTTCGGTGGGCGCGGTGTGGCGCGCCACGCAGGTATGGTTATTTTTGTGGAGGGCGCGCTGGAGGGCGACGTGGTGCGCGCGCGCATCACCAAGCGCAAGCCGCAGTACGCCGAGGCCCGCGCCACGGAGGTGGTGACGCCCTCGCCCCACCGACTGGAAGCGCCCTGTCCGGTGTTCGGGATTTGCGGCGGATGCAAGTGGCAGAACTTCGAATATGCCCGCCAGCTTGAAGCGAAGCAGCGTCACGTGGGCGAGGCGCTGACTCACATCGCACGCCGCCAGCAGGTGGAGGTGCGCCCCATCATTGCGTCGCCCAGTCAGTGGCACTATCGCAACAAGATGGAATTCTCCTTCGGTCCCGCGCCGGGTGGACGCGTCGACATCGGCCTGCACGCGGCGGGTCGTTTCGAGCAGATCATAGACGTGCCCGGCTGCCTGATCGCGCCCCAGGCGGTGAGCGACGCCCTCGATGGTTTTCGTGAAATGATTAACCACGAGGCCGCCCGCGCGCCCCAGCGGTTCCTGCCGTATCACCCCAAAAGCCATGAGGGTTTTCTGCGCCACCTGATTTTTCGCTACAGCCACACGACCGGCCACTGGCTGGCGGCGTTGCTCACGGCCGGCAACCCGTGGCCCGGGGCGGAGGACTTCGCCCTCGCGGTGATGAAGCGTTTCCCCATGTGCCGCGGATTTATCTGGGGGACGAACGACAGCCTCAGCGACGTGGCCCGCATGGAGCACCAGCGTCTGCAACTCGGCGATGGCTTCATTGAGGAGCGTCTCGGCGACAAAACTTTTCGTGTGTCGACGTTCTCATTTTTCCAGACCAACACCGCCGGCGCGGAATTGCTGTACGATGTCGTGCGGGACTTCTGCGAACTGACCGGACGCGAAACGGTGCTGGATGCGTATTGCGGCACGGGGACCATCGGCATCTATGTGGCCTCGCAGGCCGAGCGCGTGGTGGGCATCGAACTGGTGCGCGACGCTGTGTGGGACGCACGCTACAACGCCCGCGAGAACGGCGCGGACAACTGCACGTTCTTCGCCGGAGACATGCGCGAGGTGATGCCGTCCATCCCAAAAACCATGGGCGTGCGGTTCGACCGCGTGATTGTCGACCCTCCGCGCGGCGGCATGGAGAAGCGCGCCCTGCGGCAACTGATCGACCTGAAGGCGCCGCTCATGGTGTACGTGAGCTGCAACCCCGCCACCCTGGCGCGCGATCTGGTGCAACTGGCCGAGGCCGGCTACAATGTGGAGGCCGTGCAACCCGTCGACATGTTCCCCCACACCTGGCACGTGGAAAGCGTGCTGAAACTAAGGCTGGGAGAGAAGCCAAATGCTTCGACACAAAGTCACGAAGACACAAAGAAAAGCTAAAGCATCGTTCAGACTTTCAAAATCTCCACGCCATTGACCCGCCGCCACTCTTCGGTTTTGGCGAAGGGTACGTCGCAGGTTTGCGTGGACACCACTGCGATGCCGTCGCCGCTGGTGGTGTGGAGGGTGTGGTAATCGATGTAGCGCGGCAGGACACTGCCCTTTAAGGCGAGCAAACTGTGGCCGTCGCTGAACAGCGCATTCAGGCTGCGGGCGCTATCCTTGCCCACGGTGTCGTATATGGTTTCGGTCGCATCCTTGATGGCGCGGGTCATGTCGTGGTGGGCGTTGTACGCGTTGGTAACCATGCGGAAGTACACTTCGGTGTCGATGGGCTGTTGGTCTTTGCTCAACTCGTTAGCCCAGTTCATGTCCGCGGCGTCGAACAACTGTTCGTGCCCAATGATGCTGCCGTTGTGACATAAGGCCAGCGTGTTGCCGTCTTTTGCGGTCGCGAGGAACGGGTGCAACTTGGTGATGTTGATGGTGCCCTCGTCCGTGGCGAGGCGCGAGTGGAGGATTGCAATGGTGGACTTGATTCCGTCGAGCGCCGTGATCGCACCCTCCCACACGGCGCATTGCTCGTGCCACGTCAGCCAGTGGTCGCCCTGCCACACGGTCACGCCATAGCCGTCTTCATGGAAACGCTCGCAACCCGGCGGGCGGTTGCCTTCGCGTGATTGCATGACCAGCGATTGAATGTACGGTGCGAGGGCCTGCGGTTCGCGGGCGATAAAAGCTAACATGCGGCACATAATTTTGGTTTCCTCCTGAGACTATTTCTTCGTGGGTGTTGGAGCATTTTGACGCGCGAGAAGCAATTGTTCCATGCGGTCGGCGTCGGGCTTTTTGCCGGTCCAGAATTCAAATGCCGCCGCCCCCTGACGCGCCAGCATGCCAAGGCCGTTGCGGGTTTGCGCGCCCCGGGCCGCCGCCGCCGCCAGCAGCGGTGTTTCGGCGGGGGCGTAAATCGTGTCGTAAACAAAATGATGGGGGAGCAGCCACTCATCGGGCACGGGGCAGCCGGGGTGCGATGACATGCCCACGGGGGTCGTGTTCACCACCACGTCGCATCCGGCGATAATGGTTTGCGTGGCGGAGTCGGCGAGTTGCGCGGGCAACAAATGCGCGCCGGGCAGATGCTCTTGCATGTCGCCCACCAGCGCGCCGGCTTGCTCGAACCGTCGGGCCGCCACCACCACGCGGGCCGCTCCGGCCAGACACGCCCCGGCAACCACTGCGCGCGCCGCGCCACCCGCACCGATGACAAACACCGCCTTGCCCGCCAGCGGGTGTGGTGCGTCTTTCGCCTCCAGCGCAGTGCCGGCCAGCGCGTTCATGCCTTGCGCGATGTCCGCGCTCCAACCGGCGGCGTCGGTGTTGGTTCCCGTCAGAAGTCCGTTGTCGATGCGCACCGTGTTCACCGCGCCGATCATACGTGCTTCGTCGGTCAGCGTATCCATCAGTGCCGTCAGGGTTTCCTTGTGGGGCACGGTCACGTTGAACCCCGCCACGCCCAGCGCCACCAGTCCGGCCACGGCCTGCGGCAGGTTATCCGGCGACACGGCCCATGGCGTGTAAATCCAGTTCAACCCAAGCCGCTCAAATTCTGCGTTGTGCATCAGCGGGCTTAGGCTGTGCTCTACGGGCCAGCCGATGATACCCACCACGCGCGTGCGTCCGTCCACCGATTGTGTCATCGCGCCTTGACCCCGCTCGTTGTCGCCGCGGCTGTGGCCAGATCGCGGTTTCGCTGAAGTACCATGTCGATAAATTCCATCACAGCCTCGGCGTCTTCAAGCTTGCTCACATGGGTGGCGATTTCTTTCACCGGATCGAACGCATTGGCGGGTGCGCACGACAGTCCCGTGCGTCGCATGAAATGCAGGTCCGGCGTCGCATCGCCGATGGCAGCCATTTCGTCCAGCGCCACCCCGGTGCGTTGCGCCAGCCACGTGATGCCGCTGCCCTTGTTCAGATGGCGAAAGAGGAAGTGCATCGCGATGCGGCTATAATCCAGCGTGAAGGTGCCGCCGAATTCCGCGCGCACCGCTTCGGCCTGCTCCATCAGATCGGTTGGCTTCCACGGGTCCGTCACCAGCAGCGTCACGTGCGTGGCCTTGCCCGGCTCATGCACCACGCCGGGGCGCAGTAACACTTCGTCCACCCGCACGCGCAGGCGGTCGAGCAGTTCGTTCTCCCGTACACCAAAGTCTTTGTGGAATTCCACCAGATGTTTTTTCGGGTGAAACATTACCGTGCCTCCCTCGCACAGCGCGGGGGTGTCGGAGTGGATCACCTGCAACAGGCACTCGACGTAAGGCTGAGGGCGGCCCGTGCAGAGGGTCACGGCTGGCACCAGTGGATCGATGCGCGATGCGTGGTTGGTGGCCACCAGCTTGTCGATCAGTTTGCGCGAAAAATGCGAGCGGCTGCCGCGCGAAAGGCATCCGTCGATGTCGGCAACAATGAGCCGTGTTGCCCGCGGCGTTGAGGGGGTCTGAGAAGTCATCACGAACTCAGATACCACCGACACCATTTTTCTGGTGACTTTTCCGCAGCCCCCCAGCACTTTTGCGCCTCTTTCGCACCAGATTCACTCATTCCCATGCTCATCGGAGCACACGCCCCATGTTAATGGAATTACTGCATGGCCTCGAAAAGGCTATCAACACCACCAGCAATTTTTTGTGGGGCTACCCACTGGTAATCCTTCTTTTCGGCACTCACATTTTCCTCACCTTTCGGCTTCGTTTTATCCAACGCTATATCGGCAAGGCCATCAAACTCAGCGTGACCCCCGACAAGGGTAGTCGCGGCGACGTGAGCCAGTTCGGCGCGTTGACCACATCGCTGGCGGCCACCATCGGCACTGGAAACATCATGGGCGTGGGATCGGCCATCGCCCTGGGCGGTCCCGGTGCTGTCTTCTGGATGTGGCTCACGGGCGTGTTTGGCATCGCCACGAAATACAGCGAGGCGGTGCTGGCGGTTAAGTATCGCGTGACCAATGAAAAGGGCGAACAGGCCGGCGGCCCCATGTATGTGCTCGCCCGGGGATTGAAGATGCCCTGGCTGGGAACCATTTTTGCGGCCCTCACGGCCGTGGCGGCCTTCGGCATCGGCAACATGGTGCAGTCGCATTCAATTGCCGAGCTTGTGGGCGAGGAATTTGGCATCAAAGCCCAATGGACGGGACTCATCTTGATGGTCCTCACGGCCATGGTCATCCTCGGAGGCATTCGCAACATCGCCCGCGTGTGCGAGGGCCTGATCCCCTTCATGGCGGTCTTCTATGTCACGGGGTGTATTGTGTTGCTCGTCATGCACGCCGACCGCATTCCCGGCTCCCTTGAGTTGATTTTCAAAAGCGCCTTTACCGGCCATGCCGCCATTGGTGGCTTTGTGGGCACAACCATCCGCGAGGCGATACGCATGGGTGTGTCGCGCGGGTTGTTCTCAAACGAATCGGGCCTTGGCAGCGCACCCATCGTGGCGGCGGCGGCACGCACCCGCAACCCCGTGCGGCAGGGGCTCGTCTCTGCCACCGGCACCTTTTGGGACACCGTGGTCATCTGCCTCATTACGGGCTTGGTCATCGTTAACTCCGGCGCATGGACCGCAGGCGAAGAAGCACGGGTACTCACGCGTCATGCGTTTCAGGATATTCCTTACATTGGCACCACGGTGCTGACCCTGGGCCTGTTTACGTTCGTATTTTCCACGATTCTTGGATGGAGTTATTACGGTGAGAAGGCAGCCGAATATTTGTTCGGTCGCCGCGTGGTGAAGCCCTACCGCTGGATGTGGGTGGGGGCGGTATATGTGGGAGCCATCGTGCCCAGCAGCGTGTGGAGTTTTGCCGATCTGGCCAACGGTCTCATGGCCCTCCCGAACCTGATAGCGCTCCTGGCCCTGAGCGGCGTGGTGGTAGCCGAAACCAAAAAGTTCCTCTGGGAAGGCGACATAAACGCCTCCGGCGACGACGGGGAATAGGGGGTGGAGGGACCTTCCTCCACCTATACTTCTGCTTCTGCGTCCACGTCCTGGGCCAGTACTATCGGATACTCCACGCCTTCCAGCGAGGGCAGTTCTTCCAGCGATGCCTTCTTCAGGCGGTTCAAATCGCCCGCCAGCAGGGTGCGTTTCATCAGCGGCAGGTGATCCACAAACAGCACGCCGTTCAGGTGGTCCAACTCGTGCTGGATCACCCGCGCCAGCAGACCCTCGGCTTCCACTTCGAACGGCTCGAGGTGCTCATCCATCGCGCGCACCTTCACGCGCAGTGGGCGGTACACTTCGCCCCTCACGTCGGGGATGCTCAGGCAGCCCTCGTCATAGGGGCCGTCTTCGGCTGACTCTTCGATTATTTCCGGGTTGATGAAAACCAGCAGATCATCGAAATAGTCCGCGTCATCTTCGTCGGCTTCTTCACCCTCTTCGTCGTCCGACTCCTGATCCCCATCGACCCCATCCTCATCCTCGTCCTCATCCGCAAAATCTTCGTCGTCGATGATTGCTCCATCCACCACGAAAACCCGCTTGAGCAGACCGACCTGATTAGCTGCCAGCCCCACGCCACCGTTTTCGTACATCGTCACCGCCATCCCCTCGATGATATCCAGCATGGCGTCGTTCATCTCTGTCACTTCCGCGGCGCGTTCACGCAGCAGGGGATGGCCGTAATTGATGATTTTCAGAAGTGACACGGGATGATTCTCCTTCTCAGACGTCGGGGCTTGTTAAAATAATCGAACAGCGCCACGGGCCGGGAATTCGATGCATCCGTGGGGTGAAGCACTTCATTTTTTGCGCCCATATACCTGCATCCAGCTATCTTCGCCGCCTTCTTCTGTCTTGGTCTTGACCGGCGCCGGGCTGTTCGGCTGCGCTCCCGCCGCCGACTCCTTCCGTGCAGACGGTTCCACCGGGGGGGGAGCCGTCTCGCCCTGCCCTTCAAACAGATATTTGTTGTTGGCCCGTTCCGCCGCCGCCAACCGGGTGATGGTTCCGGCGAACACCATCTCCTTCAGTGTCTGGTCCAGACTCTGCATTCCAAATTTTGATCCCACCTGAATCATCGACGGCAGCTGGAATGTTTTCCCTTCCCGGATGAGTGCCCGCACCGCCGTGGTGGCGATCATGATTTCCATGGCGCACACGCGTCCTTCGTCCTTCGCCCGGGGCACCAGCGCCTGACACACCACCCCTTGCAGCGACTCACTCAGCATGATGCGAATTTGCTCCTGCTGCTCCGGCGGGAACACGTCAATCAGACGGTCCACGGTTTTTGGTGCGCTGCTTGTGTGAAGCGTGCCCAACACGAGATGCCCCGTTTCGGCCGCCGTTACTGCCAGCGCTATTGTTTCCAGATCGCGCATTTCGCCCACCAGAATCACGTCGGGGTCCTCGCGCAACGCGCTGCGCAGAGCCTCCGCGAAGCCCTTCGTGTGCACCCCCACCTCGCGCTGGTTCACCAGACATCGCTTGTGCCCATGCACGAACTCGATGGGATCCTCGATGGTGAGGATGTGCCCCGCCACGTTCGTGTTGATGTAATCGATCATTGCCGCCAGGGTGGTGCTCTTGCCGCTGCCGGTGGGACCCGTTACCAGCACCAGCCCGCGCGGCAGGCGACACAGACGTTTCAGCACCTCGGGCATGTTCAGTTCGTCGAGGGAGCGCACCAGCGCGGGAATCAACCGGAACACACCGCCCATGCCATTGCGTCCCTTGTAAACATTTATGCGGAAACGCAGGCCGTCGGCCATTTCCAGCGCGAAGTCCAGTTCCCATTGCTGCTCCAGATGCGCCCGCTGCTCATCGTTCAGCAGACCGGTCAGCAGTCGCGAAGCCTCGTCGTTCGTAACCGGTGGACCTGCCAGCCGTCGCAAGGTCCCGTTGACCCGGTAGCAGGGCGGGCTTCCCACCGCCAGATGGAGATCGGAAGCTTTCATGTCGCGTGCGGCGAGAAGCAGTGCGTTCATGTCGCGCCCCGGCGTCAGCCGTGCGGGTTTGCCCCCCACGTCAGATCTTTCTTCATGCTCGGCCTCGGTGGACTCCTCCGTGGGGAGGTTCTTCAGCGCGGGAGCTACACCAACAGCCCCACCCACACCTTCCTCATGCCACTCCCCGTCGTTGTCGCCCGCGCCGCTGCCCGACCCCGCCATGCCCCAGGCCTGCGCCAGACATCGCCGGATCTGTCGGGCATCGGCAATCTGGGGTGCCAGACGCAACCCCGGTGTCAGCCGCGCCAGTTGTTCCAGACCCTCCGAGTCGTTCGGATCGCGCACGGCCACCACCAGCCATTGACCGTGGCTCACCAGCGGCATCATACAATGCGCTTGAAGCAGTTCTGCGGGGAAGCGCTTCACCAACTCCTCATCAACCATTTCCACGGTCAGGTCCAGCGGCTTCAAACCAAACTGGTTGCCCAGCACATGAGTAATTTCTTCCGGGCGTGCATAACCCAGCGCAACCAGAGCCTCGCCCAGCTTCACCCCATGTTGACGTGCGTGCTCCAAACCTGTCTCACACTGCGCTGCGGTTATGATGCCGCCTTCTTGCAGCAGCAACCCGAGTGTTTTCGGATTCATCCGGTCGAAAAATGGTCCTGATACCATCGCGTAATTCCTTCCCTGCGTCAAAGAGCTGATCCACCTGATTTAATCCAACACCCATTGCCACGTCGCTCGCAAATCAAAATACCTGTGTGCCGCCCACCGGCTGAAATCCGCCGCCGGACCGGCTCAAATGAGCCAATTTGTTGCGCCTCGCCGCTTCATCTTATCACTCGTCATGGGCCCCATCTCCCGATATAAATTTCTTCGATTTTCCACAATCCCCGCGAATCACAAGGCGGTTGTCGTTGTGTTATCCCCCAAGACGCCCTGCTCCTTCAGGCATCCCCTCTGCGCATTCCATGGCGGGCACGATCGTCGCAAACTAACCGATGGCCCATAACGCTTTTTTCAAAGACTTCGACTACGAAGAAGACCCACGGGATTCTTCGAAAAAGCCCATGGATGTGAACGCTACTCCCACACAATCAGGTGCTGAGGCATCTGTCGCACCCACCACCGGTTTGCAGCGCCTTGTGCTGTGCGGCCAGCCGAACGTTGGCAAGAGCCTCATCTTCAACCTGCTCACGGGTCGCTATGCCGCCGTCAGCAATTACCCGGGCACCACCGTCACTGTCTCCCATGGCACCTCCCCGCGCCTGCCGGGCATCGAGATTCTCGACACCCCCGGCACGTACTCCCTCATGCCCATCACCGAGGAGGAGCGCGTCGCCCGCGACATGCTGCTCGACTCGCCCGACGACATCGTCGTGCACGTGGTCGACGCGAAAAACCTGCGCCGCATGCTGCCCATGACCCTCGAACTGCTGGAACTGCGCCGCCGCGTGGTGCTGGTGCTCAACATGATGGACGAGGCCCACCGCCTCGGTGTGCAGATCGACACGGTCGACCTCTCCCACCGCCTCGGCGTGCCGGTGGTTTGCACCAATGCCCTCAAGGGCGAGGGGATCGACGACCTCATCCGCGTGGTTCGCGATGGCCTCAATCAGGTTTCCCCCGACCCCCATGTGCGCTACGACGCCCACATCTGGGACCTCGCCTCGCGCCTCGGCCTGCCCGCGGGACCCGATGGTCGCGCCCGTTTCACCACCGCCGATCTCTCTGCCGTGGACCCCGTCATGGCGGGTGAATTCGAACTGGCTGTGCGCATCGCCCGCCAGCACCATGCCGACCAGATCCTCACCAACTGCGCCAGTTTC